>CAWDEV010000008.1:0-742233 GCA_963801385.1 uncultured Chloroflexia bacterium | reverse complement strand
AATGAGCTGCGCGCACGGGTGGCTGGTCAAATGTGTTCCAGTGGTTCTGTGATAAGAAGGCAATAAGGGTATGGCTTTCATACCATAAACATAGAACATAAGTTCATATTTGTCAAGGAGAATAAAAATAGGCGGGCATGCCAAGCCATTTTGTGGTACATGCTTCGTGATACAGGCATTGATCCAACCCTACAAAGAATGGGTTTGCTTTGCCTAAGAACGGCGGCTCGTACAATAGGCTTGAAACTGCCGCTGTCCATGGCGGCCTGGAGGGTGGCGTTTAGGGTTCTCATAATTTCTGAACCGCAGATTTACCAGATTATCGGATTACGCAGATTACACGCTCCAGCCATAATCAGCACGTTCAGAGACAGGCGGCGGCCGACGTTCCAAGCTTGCCATGCCGGCTTCGAAGGCGGTCATAAAGTGTTGAGCCATGCGTTCGAAGTTGGCAGTAACATCAGCATTCATGTTGATCGTTTCCACGCGACCAGCAGCACGCACCAGGCAAGCAATCCAAGCTGCGCCATCCAACAAAACCACGTCATACAATGCCGGCATGGTGGAGGCTGTGGCACTGTCCAGGCCATTGATCGTATAAGGCTTGGTGTAACGGATGATCAGCGTACTACCATCTACTTGCGGCGTCTGGAGACGGATGAAAGGCCGGTCGTCTTCGAAGTACCAGTCATAAGGCAGCGGCGTATTGAAATCGGCGTAGGTATCCGTCCCCTGCAAGAGAACGTCAATGACAGTCAGCGCGCTGCCATCCTCAAGCTCATATTCATACTGCTCGCTCACTGCATCCTGTGTCTCGGCTGCGTGCTGGGGTACGGTAAGATTGAGTTGCTTCAACGCCTGGCGTATGGCGGCTGTACAGGTCGCAGTTGAAAATGTGTCACTGTCGCCGAGGAGAAGAGCCTGCAATTTTGTTACAAGCTGGGTGAGAGTGTCGGACATAAATCACCTGTCTGAACCACAGATTACGCAGATTATTGGATTACACAGATTTACGGAAGAGGGCCATTCCATACTGCCATACACATATTTGGCGCGGCGTAGGCTGGGCCGAATTGATTGTAAAAACCATAATACTTTCCGGGTGCGTCTGCTCGATACTGCCAACAATCCCAATTCATCGGTCCCCACGGCTGCGGTACCATAGGACTTGTCACGCCCCAGTTTGCAATCACCAGGCCATAGTCACACAGCCATTCTTCACGGATTGAGGAATTGAAAAGATAGGCATAGACATAAGCCAGATTGGTATAGATGCGCGGCTTGACATGGAGCTCGAGCTCCACCGTATCCAGCCACACTTTGATTTGCTTACCGACACCGATGTATCCATAGATGCCAGTCGCGTCTTCGAGGTCGATCATCGGCCCGAGTTCCCCTGCACCGCCGAACATGTCCAGCGTTTCGAGGAAACTATCCGCCTGGGCAAGGGAATCAGCATAGCGCACGCGTGGATCAAACCAGGCATACGACATTCTTTTGATGCCGGCTGCGGCCATGCCTCTCAATATTCATCAAGATAACTGGCGTCCTGGATGATGGTGATCTTGCCATTTGACCAGGGGCCGGTCGTGGTAGCGCGCACAATCCCGAACTCGCAGCCACGCTTACGGGCAATCTTCCAGTCTGTGTATTTGTTCGTGCAGTACGAATTTGCATCACCGATACCGAGAGGAAAGTGCATTTAAGTCTCCAGTCTGATAGTCGTTAGTCGGATAGAAAGGGATTAGGCAACAAGGCAACCAGGAGATTAGGGCCGGGGAGGGCGTAGGAGGTATAGGACACCCTCCCCGGAAGGATGGCTGGCGGGGTGGGCGCCCGAAAGAACCGGGTGCAGGTGGAACACCCAACCAACCTAAAGAAGCCCGTGAGCATCGGGCTTTCTTTCAAGATCAATCCCTAAGCAAAAATTAGGGACCTACCTTGGGCATGCGCTTGTCGGCGAAATCGTAAAAGCCGGAAGTGATCAGGCCGAGGGCAAGGCCGAAGACGACCATCACGAACCAGCCGGCAAAGGTGGCTGGGAGGCCGGTCTCGGCGATCTTGTAGGCGAAGCCAAAGACCAGGCCAAGGAACAGGGAAGTGCCGGTCAGCCAGTTGCCTTTGAGGCCGAAGGACTTGATGAACTCCACCAGGCCGAAGATGACGACGAGGAGGGGGATGCCGCCGACGAGCAGTTGAGTGAGATCAGTCATGAATGAGCTCCTTATTGAGATTTAGACACGGCAAGGCTTCCTGTTAAACAGGAACACGGCGAGTGATGAGCCTCGCCGTGCCTGAAATAATTGTAGAACTAATGAGCTAGAAAGTCAAGAGAAAATTTAGAAAGGGCTAATATTGATAACGGATTGGCTCAGCTGCCGCCGATTTGAACTGAATAAAAATGAGTAAAATCGCTTTTTCTACCAGTTGACCGCCGCGTACCCGCGCCGACCTGTGCCCCGGAGGGGTAAGGTGGTCAGGTGGAGCCTATGGTGGGCACTTTTTAGATTTCGATTACTCATCTGGCATAAAACTCCAATCTGGAGAAAAGCCATCGGGCCATAATGTCCTGCTACTGTATTTTGTTTCAATGAACTCACATCCTAAAATTTGAGTTTCAAGTAAGTTTGCCCCTCTTACGTCTGCGAAGTTAAAATTCGTATTTTCTAAGGTTGATCCTCGTAAACTTGTGTCCCACAATACCGCCCTCTCAAATGTAGCATGGGACAAATCAACATTCTCTAGTTTTGCTTCAATTATTCTTGAACTTGACAAATTGGCTGATTGAAGTTTGGCTCTTGATAAATTCGCGCCTCTAAGCCGTGCGTGACTAAGGTTTGCTCTCCAGAGTTCTACTTCTTCTAGGTCTGCGTTTACTAAATTAGCATTCTTTAAATTCGCTCCTCCCAGACGGGCGCCTCTTAAGGAACCATCAAACAACCACCCATACGCAATTAATTCTTGATTAGCATACAAAGCAATGCTATTCTCAGGACTACCCAATTCCCTTATGAGCTGTTGTTTTAATCTTTCGTCTTCGGCCCTTTGATAGAGAACATTTAGAACAAGTATTGTAATAGCAATGCTAAGTAACCCTGTTCCTGCATTGGTTAGAAAGTTAGCCCAAAATTCAGCCGGAGAACCTCTATTGAGCCATAAAGCACCAAATAAGCTTAAAATGGCTAATGCCGATACTAGTAAACCGAAAATCAAAATCCTCTTGTTGAAAGAAAGTCGCTTTATCCATTTATTCCTTCGTTTCATAAGTGTACCTTCATGGCGTAATAATGAGCGCCCAATAGATTGACTCAGCGGCGTGGATTCGCAAACGGAGCATCCGATGGAGATAGTGTTAATAAATTTGAATCAATAACCTTCAATCATACTCAGAAAGTGTATGAAGCCCTCGGCTTTGACTATGAATACAGTGCGATCGTTCTCCCGATTTAGTTCGCGCAATGTGTTCATCTTGGGCTTTTCATAACTTATATTTGTTGCCAGGTTCTTCTTAAAGCGAATGAACTCAATTGGTTCTACAGTGCTCTCAATTATCTTTCCGTCCTTGATATCTACTTTCAGGGGATTGAACCTCATGGTTTGCAGATCTGCGGTGGTTACGATGATTGGAAGAAAGATCTGTCGGTCAGCATAAGGTGGATGTGGTAGTTCACTATAGATCGATTTGACAAGTTCGGTTTCTTCTATCGCAAGGTATTCGAGCGATAACAATAGTTCACCAGCAAGCTTTTCCAATGTCCTACTGTCTTTCTTCCCTCCCGTTTCCATCACGCAGAATGACGCCTCATAAGATTCAGGTTCGATTTGGAATTTACTCCACAAATACTTGAATGTTTTGTGGTCTACAGAAAGTGCCATAACCTCAGACATTTGGAAGGGCTGTACCTTGGGAAGCAAGAAAGTCCAACTGCCTATTATTCTTTTGCATTCAACAGCCAATTTCAGATTCCATCCTGGCCGTTCAAGTATCAGGTCAATATAGCCTTCATCTTTTGTCTCGACATTAACCCACCGGTGCTCCCTGGCCAGAACCTGCCATTTATGTTTCTGCCGAGATTCTTCTATCAATTGTTCGATACGTAATTGCAGTGGATAACCCAAGTCATTCACGACATCTTGTGCTGTTTTCATCTCGAATCCTCATTTTGTTCCCTTTTCAAACCGCACCAACAATTTGGCTCACCTGCCGCCGATTTTGGCAAGGCGACAAAGCGCCAAAATCACTTTTTCTACTAAATGGCCGCCGCATCCCCGCGCCGAAGGCGGTCAGGTGGAGCCGGTGGGCAGTTCCATGCCCTAATTCTGACCGACTTGCACGATTTTAACAATGGTAAGGGTAAACAGGCTGTTATGCCTGAGTAGCTACTAGAAATTTTTGATTAAGGATAGATAGAGCTGTAGGTGGAATACGAATTCGCCTATCTCGCGATGAGTTTAATTGTTTAGTGACCCATGTATGCAATTCTTTAAGATTAGATATCTTTACATTATTTACTACCTGTTGGCCAACTGTATACGTTTTTGTAATAGATAAAAGGATGAAAGGAACAGGAATTGCCGCTACTTGTGTTTGGTTGTATTTGCGCAATTCTTCTACAAGGGAATTGTGTTCTTTTGGGTAATTCGTCCAATACTTTCTTACCTCTTCCAAATTTGGAATTATTTCTACGAAATCCCCAATTGCCCAATCCAAATATGAATTTAGGATATGGGCGATCGTGTCAGCGAATGACGGTAGAATATCTGCTACTGCCGGAGCAAGTCGTTTATCTAGGCTAATTGCTTTTCTAAGGTATTCAATTTCTTGTTTACTACACCGCAGACTTGCATCCATAAATGAGTGTCTTAATCCAAAGCCGGACAATGGGTCTGGTGAGTCAAAATAAGACATCCATTTTTCGTCCAATTCTGCTTGATTATCCTTCAATCTCCAAGCAGCTCGAATGAGAAAACCCAACCCGGAATTTGCCATAAGAGTTATTTCATTCATATTGTCCTGGCGTGTTTCCACAGTACTTATATATCGTTTGACCATCGGTGGCTCTTCGAATTTACGGTGTAGGCTGCCGCACTTTGGACAAAAATATTGACTTGAATTTAGTGGTTGTTTGCATGCACCACACGCATCGTTTGGCTGTTTAGCGATCGCTTTATTATTCGAAATCGAGACCTGTATACCACAGCAAAAACAAGTATCCTCCCATGTGTTTTTTTGCACAGCCCACTCCAGGTAACACAATGGACAGGTTATTTGGAAAAGTTCATAATTTTCTGGTTTTGAAAACTTAAGAACATGTGCGCAATCCTCACAAACATAGCTGCGGACATCACTAGAAAACATATATTTTTTTCCACAATAAGGGCATTTTGAAACGAATTTTTGCTGGGCATTTGATTGAATAATTAAATAAACACAATGCCCAGGTAAACCAAAACATACGGGAATGATCAGAAACCACATTTCTGAAAAAGCTTTCCAATATGTCATCGAAAAGAGCGGCGGCAAAAACCAAAATGCCAGCCATCCTATTAGTCCTCCACAAGTTCTACCATCACCAAACCAAATATGCTGCCGGTATTCGGGGTTCGTGGCTGTAATTGCCACATCACATTTTGGAATTTTTTGTTGCGGCGAATTGCCTTCAGTTTTTCTGACATAAAGACCTCCATTTTTTCCATCATCACCACACCCCTTACCTCGCCATCAGTATGGGCTTAAATCATTTTCTATTTTGATTTCGCATCTTATAAGCCCACGTGTATGGAGCGGATCGCATAATACCTTTTATACGGCATTAGAATAATATGGTTTGAAATTACCAAAAAAGGAAAACTTCATTACTATATCACTCTCCCAGACTTCGGTAAAGAATAAAAAAGGGCGGGCATGAAGGCCCGCCCCTAAAATGATGGGGTTGGTTCAAATCAAGGGCGGACACGAACACCGGCCCTCGCAATGAACAGTCTAGACACGGAAGGTGTAGTTGGCGACCGCGCCGAGGAAGTCTGCGGTATTGCCTCCGAGGCCAGCTACCAGCGCGCACTCGACCAGGACATACTCGTCATTGTCAATCCAGAACGGCGTGGTGATGGTGAGTACGATCTTGTGCTCGTCCACTGACTTGGCAGTGGCTGCACTGAGTATTCATGAACGAAGGTCACCCCGAAGGATGAAAATCTTGTTACCGGAGTCCAACGTCTCCTGACGTTGGCGACTCCGAAGTCTGGCCCCCTCGGGGGTGCTTCGCGAAGACTTCGGAGTCCGGTGATCCGATGGGTATTTTCATAACAGGTCTGTGGTCTTGGTCTGCGCGGCGATGACAGCGTCTGCACCGTCTGCGCCCCGGGTGACTTTTTTGATGATTCTCAGGGAATAGGCGCGTGAGGAATTTGGGTATTAAAAAGGGTTGGGAAGATGGGGTACGGAAAGGTATAATCTTAACGTTTGTTCCATTTTCGATAGGAGGCGTAATGCTCCAATCCATGCTGACTGAACAACAGGCAAAGTACCTGCGAGATGAGAAAGATGGCCTGGCAGGGATCAGACTTGCTTTAGCGGAGCTGGATGTGCCGCGCGAGGCGTTGGACACGCTGCAAAAAGCCATTTTGCAGTTGGATGAGCTCTTTTTGCTGGTGGTGGTGGGCGAGTTCAATGCCGGAAAATCAGCGCTGGTCAACGCGCTGCTGGGTGAGAAGATCCTGGCTGAAGGCGTAACGCCAACGACCTCGCGGGTGACGCTGGTCAAGTGGGGCGAGCAGGTGGGGGAACAGGTGGTCGATCAGAGTTTCGCAGTCTTCACGCACCCGCTGCCCTTACTGCATGAGGTCAATATCGTTGACACGCCCGGAACGAATGCGGTGCTGCGCCAACACGAGCGCCTGACCGAGGAATTTGTACCGCGCAGCGACCTGGTGCTGTTCGTCACTTCGGCTGACCGCCCGATGACGGAAAGCGAACGCCAATTCCTGGAACGCATCCGAGTGTGGGGGAAAAAAGTGGTCATAACCCTCAACAAGACGGATATCCTGCAGGACCAGGCCGCTCAAACCGAAGTGCGCGATTTTGTGCTCCAATATGCGATAAAGGAGTTGGGAATCACGCCCGAATTTTTCCCGGTCTCGGCGCGGCTGGCGCAGGCGGCGGAGGTCGAGCCTGACCCCGAGCGGAAAGCGCAGATACGCCAGGCCAGCGGACTGGATGCGCTGGCAGACTATATCCATGTGACCCTGGACGATGCAACACGACTGCGACTCAAGTTTGCCAGTCCCCTGGGGGTAGCCGGGCATATCATTGAGCAGACGCAGGCAAGCCTATCCGGGCAAGCGAACGATCTAGACGAAGACAAGGAGGCGGTGCGTGCGGTTGAAACGGTCATCAACGCGTATGACCAGGAACTGCACAGCGAGCTGGGACCACGCCTGGCGGAAGTGGACAATATCCTAAGCAAGCTACAGGCGCGCGGCCTGGACTTTTTTGACAGCAAGATGCGCCTGACCAAGATCGCTGAGCTGGCACGCGGAGACAAGGTGCGGGCACAGTTCGAAAAGCAGGTGCTGGCGGATGTGCCACAACAGATCGAAGAACGCGTGAGACGGCTGATCGATTGGCTGGTCGACAAGGATCTGCATGAGTGGCAGCAGGTGATGACCTATTTGCAACGGCGACAGATGCAGCATGCCGAGCAAATCGTGGGGGGAGGCGCGACAGCGTTGGAGGCTCGCCGGGATGCGCTGATCGACTCGGTGGGCAAAACCGCACAGACCATTGTGAATACTTATGACAGGACCCAGGAAGCCAGGGAATTGGCTGTGGACGTCGAAAATGCCGTCGCGCAGGTGGCTCTAGTGGAAGCAGGTGCGGTTGGACTGGGTGCGCTGGTGGCATTCGCCGTCACCAGTTCCGCCCTGGATATCACCGGCATGCTGGCAGCCGGCGTGCTGGCGATCGTCGGTTTTTTCATCATCCCTTACAAGCGCAAGCAGGCCAAGGAGCGATTCAAAGACAAGATGGAAACCCTGCGCGATAAGCTTTTGACGGCACTGACGACACAGTTCAACCACGAAGCCGAGAGCGATATCACGCGGATGAAAGAAGGTGTGGCGCCTTACACGCGCTTTGTGCACGGCGAACTGGAGCGGGTGGACAAAGCCCGGACCCAGCTGGAGACATTGCGCCAACGCCTCTCGGAATTGAGCGCCAGGGGGGAGAGTATTTAATCTGGATAAAAAAATACAGTTAGTGTGCGGCACTCAAATGGGCACCGCACCAACTGTACAGGGTGAAATTAGCTGGCGAGCCTGGAAAATATGGTCCGCCAGAATCCCGGGATGTCAGCGCCTGCGGAAGATCAGGCGGTAGAGGAAGAGAACGATGATCGCGCCCACCAGCGCCGTGATAATGCTGGTAATGGTAATGCCGGTCATCGTGTTGACGCCCAGAATCAAACTGGATAACCATCCGCCCACGAAGCCGCCGACCACACCCAGGATCAGATCGATCAGCAGGCCACCCCTGGCTTTCATAATCAAGGAAGCCAGCCACCCGGCTAACAGCCCAACAATGATTGTTGCCAGTATACCCATGTCGTTTTCTCCTTTTTTATAAATCATGCCTGAAGATCGTCCGGATCGGGACTTGCATGTGCGCCTGCCGGCTGGTCCCAGGCCATCCCAGGGGCAGGGTGGAAGAATTTAGAGACTTTCGACCAGTTTTCTCAACAAGTTGGTTGTGTTTTTGACGCTCAGCAGATCGGCAGGATTACCGCCCATCACAAAGTTGCCCAGAATGCCGCCCCCTGCGAGCGTATCCAATGTGTAGGCCAGCTTGCACTCATCGGCACGCAGGCCAAAGAATCCGCCACTCGATTGAAGTGCGAAAACATGGGCGTCCTTGTCATTGCCCAACTGGGTACGGATTTCGAGATGCTTCATTGGTTCCATTTTTACAATGGCGCCTTGCCCAGTCTGGCCTTTGGAAACGTAATTGAAGGTGCCACCTGCGCTGATCGTAGTCACGTTTGAGACGGCTTCGATCCCAGGGAACCAGTGAGACCAGTTATTGGGGTCCGTGATGACCTGCCAAACTTTTTCCACGGGGGCATTAATTTCCACTTCGCGTTCGAATTTTGGCATATTTTCTCCTTTTCAAGCAGGACTTAGCTGCAATTCTTCAAAGACTATTGTAATATCGACTGGTTTCGATGTCAAATCCACTCAAGCCCTGTCAGGGTTTTCTTTAAGTCAAAAATTCTTAATCACGAATGTTACGAATGAGTCCACTGAAAAAACAGCACTTTAACAAGTGAAGCACGACAATGGCCTCTCAAAAAGCCGCATAAAGACTTCCGTGCGAAGCCAACACAAACGCAAAAAAGAGACTAAAGGTTGTTCCGAGGAGCCTATTTCAGGCTCTTTAGGAGCGATTTGCAACTGATCCTTCTTGAATTTGGCTTTTTCATAACGCAAGATACTGCGCACATTGCTCATCAAAGCCGATCCGACGATCAAACTGGTGACCCGGAACAAGCCGCGGACCGGCAATTTACCTGCCGGGAACGAATGCTTGATTGTGCGCATGGTGGCTTCCACCGCAGCCCGCAAGTTTTTGCCGCTGTGTTTTTGCTGATCTTTTGCCCGGCGGCGCCTGGCTACTTGAACCTCATGCAGGTTGAAATCCAGGTGATAGTGTTTGTCGCGTTTGCCTGGCTTGACGCGGCATTGACCACTTTTATGAAAAGGACAGGTTTCGCAATGAAGCGGTTCAAAATCAGCAACCAGGGCGCCTTTCTTGTTTCCCCAGTGAATGCGAGCAACCTGTTCCTGTGGACAAGTCATCTGGAGGGGCACTCCTTGTTCATCAACCTGGAAGGTATAGGCTGCCAAACCGAATTTACCTTGATCTGGGTGACGGCCTTTGATGGCGGTTGGGACTAATTCCACATGGTTTTTCTGTAAGACCGGATCGGCTTCCGGACTGCTGTACGCGCCGTCCGTATGCAGGGTTTCCAGGTCCGTGCGCTGCTTCAAATCCGGTACAGCGGTAATCATCAGATCAGAATCCTCCACATGATTGGGTGCCACCTGAACCTTGGTGATCAGCTGGCAAGGATTGCTTGGTTCGCAGGTCTCAGCCAGGTTGGCCACGTAGCCTTTGTACTCCTGCTCCTGCTTGCGCCGAAAGGTAGCTTCCAGGTCATCGCAGGACTGCAAACACTCGGCACTGATCTCTTCGTTTTTCTTGGCCCGCACCTGTTGGCCTTCCAGGTGAAAATTATCACTGAAAAAGCGCTCGAAAACTTGAAAGACGGGTTCTGACCCGTAACGCTCTTTCAACTCACTCCGGACCCGATACATGCTCTCGCCTACCTGCTGAATGTTCCGATGGGTTTCTTCTTTCCCTTTGATGCTATACGTATACTGCCCAGAACTGACTTTCAAGTAGGGTGCAAACATCTCTTTGTAGCTTTGTCGATCAGCTTCGGATAAAATGCGGTAAAGACGCTGAATGGCTTCTACCAACAACTGCAAGCGACTCATATCCATGATGTTACTGGCAATTTGCGTGCTATCCATTCGTTGAATGTGCGTCTGAATTTTCAAGTCGCTAATCTGCTGATCTGTGATCTCTTCAAATGCCTTTACCAGGAGATTGACCCCTTGGGCTTGATTGTACCGGCTCAAACGCTGTCGAAAATTGTACAGCGTGCGTATATCAAATTCGCCTTCTTTCAAATCTCGGTAGCCCAAGGCATAGCGTACTTGCATATCAAAAACAGAATGATCGTACAATTCTTCGTCACTCCAGCCAAATCCAGCCTTGAGCGTTTCCAGGCCCACCAATACATTCACCGGTATGTTTGGCCGGGAGGGTTGATCATCATATAAAACTGCAAAAGCTTCTTCTTTCAAACGACAGAAGGTCTCTCGATAGAATACGCCTGCCCAGGATCGATCCAGACGTTGCTGGTGTTTCTCGGGAAGATCGCTCACATTGCTGATCAGCAAGGGTTGTAGATGACGTTTATTCGCTTTGAACATGCTTCACTTTTTCCGCAGGAAGGATGTCTCTATTATATTAAACTCTTACCTTTTTCGTCCAATCGTTTTTTCAGTGGACTCATTCGTGCAATTCGTGTTGAATTCTTCGCGGAAAAAGCGCATTGCTGCCAGACTTTAAGAACACACTATAGACCCTGTTACCAAGGCTTTAATATTCTCGGAGTTCGCGGGGCTAACCCACAGGGCGCTTCTATTCCCCATTTATGACCAGCGGCAGGTAATAAGTAACAGGGGACGAGTTGGAAGGAGGAGTGGAAGTGGCCAGGCTGGTGGGTGTAAATGTTTCGGTCAGGGTGGGAGTATAAGTTTCTGCTAATGTGCTGGATGGAGTGAAAGTAAATGTTGCGGTAGGTGATGGGCAGGTGCTTTTCGTGAAGGTGCGTGACCAGACGGGCGCGGTCGTTCCGTCTTCAAATATATTGAAAGTGAATGAGCATCCGTTCACGTCGATGGTCGAAAAGCCTTGCAACGTTCCCATATAGGTGTAATCCATTCGGGCAGGATAGATGTAGTCGTTATAGGTTACTCCACCCGAAGGGGAAGTGATAAATTGCTCAAAACTACGGGTCAATTTTGGCAACCGGGTTTTGTCCATGTGAGTCCAACTCAGAACATGTTCATGCCCGTGGAATGTTGCAGATACGATTGAATGCTTATTCAACACGGTCACCAATGCAGAGGGGGTGCAATTAATATTGGTCCTGGAGGAACAAGTGCATTCCAGACTATCCACGCAGTAAAGAGGTCCATGAAAGAAAATAAACGCATGAACCAAGCCGATGCTTTCGGCGTAGGTCAAGCGCGTATCCAGGAAAGTTAATTGGGCAGAGGTCAGGTAAGTCACAATATTTCCCGGCACATCCAAACCGATAAACATGGCATTTCCGTAAATGAAACTGTAGATCAAATAATCCGAACTTGAATTGAGTGAGACATATTCAGTTACACCAGCAGGAAGGACTTTCACATTGGGAGGAGTCTCAAAATAATTTTCCCAAAGGGCCGCACTTCCACTGATAACATTGTCGTGATTGCCCCGAACCAGGAAGGTTTGATCGAACAAGCCAGCATTTTTTATCGCCGCTATCATAGGGGCCATTTCGGTGGATGTCACCCCATTATTTTCGAGGTCACCATTGAAGATAACGAGATCGGGGTGCAGTGAGGCGATCTGGTTGACGGTTGTGGTGAAATTGGCTGACTTTGCCTGTCCATCACCCATAGAGGCAAAACTGAATGCTTCCACGGAAGATGCACGCACTTTGGACATGAAAGGGAGGCCAACAATCAGCAGGATGGCTGCAAGCAAGCTGGCGACGGTGAGGAAAATTGTTTTATACATGGTTATGGTAAAGGTTCTTTGAGTTCAAAAACCATCAGATCGGAATCCACCGGTTTGTCAAGAAATGAAATTGAGCGGTTATTATACCCCAGCATTATTTCCCGCGTTGCCTCCCACTCACCAACGCAGCGATCCTCGATTTGAAAACTGGCAAATATTAGAGAAGTTGGATGAGAGCTGTAGCGGCTTTCAGCACCGAAAAAGCGACTGATGTTTTTTGACAAATTAAACGGGTGCCATATTATGGCTCCAGCCGCTGTCCTCAGTTGAGATAAGACCCTAGAGCACCTAACACGTGTGCCTGCCTGTCCTAGATGGACACCTGTACCTGCGGTACCCTGGACAGCCCGCCACCTGTACCTGCGGTACCCTGGACTGGCCGCCAGGGCAGGCTGGCGCAGGCAGGGCAGGCTGGCGCAGGCGGTCCAAGGGCGGCCCACGTGTTAGGGACTCTAGTAGAACAAATAAAACCTCCCCGGAAGAGTTTCATCTCCGGAGAGGCCTGTTTTTTAGCGTTTTTCCGCTTACCCGCCAAAGAACTATTGTAATTCAATCGACGGGCGTCGGGCAACCACGTACCTGGCATGAACCGCTGCCAGAACGCTTCCCAGGATCAAGGCGACGCCAATGAGAGTCAGCGCGGCGTGCCAGACATCCGCATAATTGAACCCATTTATGGTGTGGGTAGGAGCCATGACGAATTGGATGGTCAGGGTCAAGAGGCCAGTGGCAACCAAGGCTATGGCAGAAGCCTGTTTACCGGTTTCCTTCTCAGCGGCGGGCTTTTCATAGTTCACGCCCTGCCAGACGGCGGGAATGCGGAAGAGCAGGAAGATCACCAAGGTCAGGACATTGGTGTACAGCACCATGTCCACAGGCATGGATGACCCATTCCGCAGGGCACGCGAAGCGAAGACGTGGACCAGGTTGATGACAGTCCCGATGATCAGGGCGATCAAGGCATAGCGCCAGGCGTTCTTCCTCCCCTTAATGAGCAGGATGACGGCGCGTACGCCCATGATGCCGGCTGCAACTCCGACCAAGACGAACAAAATCCACAGCCATTGATAGGGAGCGATCCCGGAGAATTTCCCGCCGAAGCCGGTCGGGTTTATGGCCACGCAGGAAGTCCCTGCACCGCCCATCAACGTAAATGCTGCTGTCAGACTCATGAAGAAGATCCCAAGGATGCGTAACAACTTTGCCCACCACCTATTTCTTGCCATTTGTTTCTCCTTTCGAATATTGGGTTGGATAAGATGCCAGATCTGTAACAATTTTTTCATTGCGATTGGTTTACACCGAGGTCCGATGAGAAACGGACCACAAATGGACCACCCGGGTAAAGTAATGCAAACTGGACAGGAACAGTCCACCGCCAATCCCGATGTACAAGATGGCCAGATACGGTTTTGGAATTGGGGAAAACAAACGGAGGTAAATTCCCAACGCAAGAATCAATCCTGCCAGGATAAGTAGTATTTCCTGGGTGAATAGTACGAGACCCAGCCAACGGGCAGCAAGTGAAACCAGCATGATTCCCACCCCTACCCACATCACACCGGCGAGGAGGTGAAGCCAGATCTTACGAACGGCCGGACAAAGTCTCATTGAAAACTCCTGGTAAAAAATCAGATTGCCGAAAAGCCGATTACGAAGGCCAAGGTCGTGAGAAGAAGCAGGCCGGGCAGAATATGTAAGATGGTCGGGCGCGAGAGGATCGGCTTGCCGGCTTTTAAGAAGGATAGAAATAATCCTCCAATACCGATCAGAGCACCGCCCAAGCCCACCAGAGCAAACCCAGGGCGGGTGGTTCCATTGAAAGCCAGGATGCCTGGCAGTAGAAAGATGACCATCCCGGCGATGCCATGGACAACCGCCAGTATGAACGTCGGCAGCCTGCCTTGCACCGGCAGGAGACGAGTCAGCAGGATCGCCATGAAGCCAATCCCAACAAAGGTCAAGTACGAGTATCGAAAGGCAGGCAAGTGCTGCCAGATCAGTCCCAAGGACAGGCTGAGAGGGATGACTGTTGAGGCGATAACCACCAGCGGACTGTCCAGGGCGTCGAAGCCCAGGATGATGAGCAGCAACCCGGCCACCAGGATGACCCCAAAACCCACGGTATACACCACAATGGGCAGGGTGCTGAGTTGGTCAATGCCAACGGCAATCTGGTAGGCGGCCAGCAGCCCGGTAACGAGCAGCAGGACGCGATCAAGGGGTGACATCTTCATTTTTTTTATAAAGATAACAGGATCATGGCACTGAGCATATAAAGGGAAGCGTACTTGAATAATCCAAAGAGCAGGCGCTCACTTGGGCGGAAGACGCTCGTGATTGCAAGCGTTAAGAGACCGGCAGAGAGCACAGCCAACAACCGAACGAAGCCCCACTGCACACCAATCAAAACTCCGGCGATGGCGATGGAAAGCGCTGCGAGAATGCTTGAAACCGCTATCGTCGCACGGGTTGACGGGAAGCCATATATGGAGGGGAAGGTGGGGATTTTGGCGGTCTGGTAGTCAGAATGGTAGCGCATCGAAAAGGTCAGGATGTGAGTGGGGATCCAGAACAGCACGGCCAGGGCCAGCAAGATACCTATGCCGTCCATGTGGCCAAGGCCGAATGAGCGTCCAGCCAGGATGGGCATCCCACCTGAAATCCCCCCAAAGACGATACTCCAGCAGGTGCGGCGTTTGAGCCACAGGGTATAGATGATCACATCGAAGAAAAGACCGGCAAAGACGATCAGTCCAAAGAGCGGAGATATCGCCACTGCCAACCCAACGCCCAGCAGCGATAATACCAGTCCGAGCCGGAGGGCTTCAGCAGGTGACACACGCCCATCCGCGAGCGGACGGTGATGGGTACGATTCATGACCGAGTCGATATCCCGGTCGTACCACATGTTCAGGATGGTTGAACCGGCGATTGCCAAAAACAGGCTGATGCCCAGGCCGAGGAAATCATACCAGTGCATGACCGGGCAGCGGGCAGACATGTAGCCTGCCAGGCCGGTGGATAGCAGGAGGCCGGTCTGCAAGGATTTGGTGAGAGACCAATACAACCGGATTTTTGATTTTAGATTTTGTATTTTCAATTCGGCTTTCATAAACGAGGAGACTCCGGAATACCTAATTCGACAATGTTACATTATAGGCTGGATGGTAAAAACCCTCACCACAAAGGGCACAACGGGACACAAAGGAAAGAAAAAACGGTTCTTCCTTCGTGCGCCTTGGTGTCCGTAGTGATGAAAAAACATAATCCAACATTGTCGAGCTATTCACAACCAAGAAAAGATTTATTGGGATTGTAACCCTGATCTGTCAAGCAGGAAACAATATTCACCTGGCACAGCGGAATCCAACGCTGGGGCTGAAGTACATCGGCGGGGCACTGTTACGGACCCAGATGCGCAAATCCATGTCATAGGTGCCCTTTGAGCCGCCATGCATGAAACGGTCGCTAAAGCCCGGTAACACATCGCCGACCCACTGCCAGACGTTCCCGGCCATGTCGTACAGGCCGTAAGGGCTGGCGGAGTCAAGTGTCTGGTAGCCAGCATAATTTTTACCATTATAGAAACCGACCGGGCTGGTGCGCGAGCCAAACGAGCTCATATTTTCGAACGGGTCGCGGCTGGCATAGAAATTGGCATTCTTTTGGGAGATCTCTTCACCCCACGGGAAGGGACGGTCGTCCTTCGAACCGCGGGCGGCTTTCTCCCATTCCAGTTCACCTGGCAGGCGTGAATTGTAATACAGGCAGTAGCCCCGGGCGCCAAACCAAGAGACATTCGTCATCGGATGATTCTCCCATCCGGGCAATATGGAGAAAGCGGCGCCATCGTAGGTAAAGCGCGAAGCCGGATCCTTCAGCGGCACATAGATGTAATCGCCAGCGTTGATCTTAATCTCATGCTTGACAGCGTGAAATTCATCACCGGGGTAGGGTCCGACCAGCTGATCCCCACTGACCTTGAGGGTTTCACCGGCCAGGGCGGCGTTGAGGAAATCCACATACTGGGCAACAGTCACGTCGGTAACCATGATCTCAAAAGCGGAGTTGATCTCTTCCAATTCAGCCGCCTGCCCATGATAGAAGTTCCCGGTTGGAATGGTAACCCAGGCTGAAGGGTCAACACCTGTTTCGTAAATGGGGACGGAGGTGTTCAGATCCACAGGGGCGCAGGAGACCAAAACGACAAGTGTTATTATAAGGGTCATTACCCGAAACCATACCTTTATGCGGAGAGATTGCTTCGTCCCGAAAGTGATCCGGGATGACATCGCAAAAAAAACTCCTCGCAATGACATGGCAATGGTACGCTTCATTTGCCCACCTCCGTTGAAAGCTCATGTTCAACTTCCTCCACCCAGCGGCCTTTCTTCTTGAATAAATCCAACAATCGCCAGACCAGCAGCATGGCAAGGATGACAAGGAGCATACCGAGGCCAAAATCCATCAAGTACATGACGGTATTGACCAGCGGCTGCTGCCCGGCCTCCGTGACGAAGAGGCGCTTGGTCTCGAAGATGGTGACCGAGGCGAACGCCAGGTCGGAGAGAATGATGATGCCCCAGCCGTAAAGTTTGCGAACCCTGCCTTTCAAGCCGATCATATCGCCGTAGTAGAGCAGGATGATGGTGGCAATGATGGCCGAAAGGACGTGCCAATGACCGGTCAGCTCGACGCGCTCGTCCCGGTGCGCCCACATCCGGAAGATCTCATCCAGGCGGACGGCGTAAAAAATGCCGATTCCGCTAACAGTAAAGTTCATGAACACCATTTGCCAGAACGGGCCAAATTTGAGCGGATCCTTCAGCAGCGCCTTGAGCTTCTGCCAGCCGGAGGCCTTCCTGACTCCGGCGGTGCCCTGGCGGATGAGTTTATCCCAGGCGAAGATGACCAGCATTAAAGCACCCAGCATGGCGGGGGTTGCACCCATGTAGATGATCATGTGCGCCACCGGTTCGAGCGGGGTGACTACGCCCCATACGCCCAGGTTGAGCACGATGGTGCCGAGGATGATAAGAGGCATGGCAATCTTATGCAAGATGCCTTTGAAATCCATCCAACGACCGACAATGAGCGTGATCATGATGGCGATCAGGGCCAGCATGATATGCAGATGGCCGATGATGGAATATTCCATGGTGGTTTTATCGGGCAGACGGATGATGTTCTCGGCCAGGAAGGCCTCAAAACCATTGCCGAAAAATGAACCAGGGATGGCTCCGAACATAGCCGATATGACCGTGGTAAGCGCAGTGGCGAAGAAGGCCGTGCGTTCCAAATCAACGCCCTTTTTCGTGCGGCTGTATGAACCATCCGGCTGGTAATATTCCTTGTTCCATGGCCAGAGGGCAATAACCAACAAAACACCGGCAAAGAAGATCAAGCTCAGACCTGTGATGTAGAGACCATGCAAGGCCCAGTTGTGACCCCAATAGGCAAAAGCAATGCCGAACAGCATGGCCATGAGATAGCCCACGGTAATGAGAACCCGCACAGCCTGCTTAAAGAACTCCTTCATTTTCAGCAGGCTGGTGATCATGTAGGTTTCGATGGCAACCACAGCCATGGCGATGGAGTGATAGAGGATGATGATGCGGCCCTCGCGCTCAGCCTGGACAATCTTCATCCCCAGCGTGCGAATCATGAAGTCACGGACGCCCATTTCAGCCATCGGGCCGGAGAGCATGCCGAAGATGGCAGTCTCCAGGGCAATCATGGCAATTGCCACCAAGATCAGCCCCTTGGTGGATTTAAACAGGTAATTGAAGCGGTCTTTCAAGAAAGGCATGGACGGCTCCTTATAACACAAACCACGACCCCTGTCACAACAAGTGGGTCAAATGTGTTCTCCTTTACAGATTGTGAAGAAAAGCACGATAATAAACAAAGAATACCACAGTCAAATCAGAATGTCTTTGACTTTTGTCAATAAGCAAATCCAGCCATTTATTAAAGGTAAAAAATTGCCGCTACGAGGTCCCCGAACCATCGTATCTGGCATGACTCCGGCACGGTTAAAACCGCTGCCCACCCTTGCCTTTAGTAATGGTATATCGAAAAGTAGCCGGGCATCCCCTGAAAGGAACTTTGAGAGCCCGGCCGATGAGATAGCGGGCGCTATTCTGATCTTGTCCAGCGCAACCACAGGCCGGGCCAGACAAGAATGATGATCAGTCCGAGGCAGGCAATCGGCCCAAGGGCAAACAGGGAGAAGCGACCCAGGCCCTCAGCAGTGACAATGGCCAGGGGAATTCCAACCACCAGTTCGGTTGCAGCCGCAATGATCCCGACCACCCGCATCCATTCCTTTGATTTTATGATGATGCCGACTGTAACAACAGCCCAGCCGAGCATGGCAACCCAGTGGAGGCGTTGCACCAGACTAAAGATCGGCGCCCCGACGGTGATGATGCGGCTGGTGCTGGCAACACCGTTCATCCAGCAGAAGATGTAGGCAATGCCAGTAAACAGGGCCAGAAGAGTCTGGCTCCAGGAAATCTTCCCCACCAGCTTCAGGAACATGAAATAGAGCAGCACGTAGGGCCAAAAGAGCGGGAAATAAACTGGCGGCAGGCCGGCGGCCAGGTAAGGTACGTTGATGAACCAACTGCCCAGCAGGGCCAGGACCAGCGCCACAACTGACAGAAAGAATGCCCAATTCCGCTTTGTAAAGAAACCGTAGGCGCTGACAGCGAACAGAACGCCGGCAAGGATGCCAAAATCTGCCATAAGCGGGTGGATGTACTTGAGCAAAATCTCGCAGCCTGGTTCGGCGGACTGCGTGTGCATCCCAACATAATACCATTTCAGGAATAACAGCATGTGCCCGATAATTCCCATCAGGCTGGCAATTAGAGCCAGGATGCCACCAAGCAAGTTTTTGTCTTTCATAATTATCTCCTTTGCAGGTTTGGATTAAGGTTCAGCAATTTCACCGGTATGACACGAACAACCATTGTAGTAAGCCGTATTGTTGTGGTATGCAACATAGACCACCGTACCGGGTGCGATGGCCAGGTTACAATCTTTTAGAAATGTGGGGTCTTCCTGCCAGGGGTAAACCTGCACGTTGCAGGCGACGTACACGGTCCCGTTCCAGGTATCGTTGCAAAGGGTGCCCTCAATGACCCTGTCGATCGAAACGGTCTGCCCATTGATCTTCATCAGGAAGGGGGTGGGTGAAGGGCCCGGCGTGGGGGTAGCGAGTGCTCCGGGCGGAGTTGTCAAGTACTGCGGGGTACCGGTCACCGGCAGGCAAACGTTCTTACGGGCCTGGCAGGCCGGAAGGAGAAGCAGGGTGATTGCTGTCAGGAGAAAGAGACATCGTTTCATTGAGCGCACTCTTGTGTGAAATGTAGCACAAAAGGGAGAGGAGAGTCTTTGCCTTAAGGCAAATTGGATGCCGAATGACGTTGCTCTTGATATAATGATCGATATGGAACCATTGAGAACTCTTCTGCTTGGGAACCCAGTCTTTGCATCCCTGGGAAAGGCTGAACTGGATCTTGTGGTTGGGCAAGCGCTCAGGCGCGATTTGAAGAAGGGTGAGAGGCTGGCCTTGCAAGGAGATGTCTGGCCGTATTTGTTCCTGGTGGCAGAAGGCGAGGTGGAAGCTGTTAAAGCGTCGAGCGAAGGACGCAACCTGCTGGTGACAACGTTCCGGGCAGGAGAATTATTCTGGGGGGTGGCTTTTTTCCAGGATGGGGCACCTTTGCCGGCGACGCTGGAAGCGCATTGCCACGTGCTAGCCTACCTCTGGTCCCGCGAGCATATTGGACAAGTCCTTCTTGAAGATGGCCGGATGAGTTGGGAGCTGTGCCGCTTGATGATCCAGCGAATGCAGCGAGCCAGCACAATCGTTGATGAACTGGCCTTCCAGCCGGTGGCTGGACGCCTGGCCCGACTATTACTGGATCATTTTACGGGCACTGGAGAGCAAGCCATGCTGCGTTCGCTGACCCTGGATGAGATTGCGTCCCGTGTTGGGACAACCCGCGAAATGGTCTGTCGTGCCCTGTACCGTTTTGCGGACAAAAAGCTAATCGACGTCACCCGGACGGAATTTGTCCTGACGGATAGAGACGGCTTGAAGCATATTGCGGAAAGTTCCGGATAGATCCCCCGAGTTTTTTCATCCAGCCAATAACGGACCCACCTGGGCCATTTCAACCAATTTCTCAACAGAGACTACAACAATTTCGGTACGATTTACAGAGATAGCGCCTGCATTCTTGAGGGCGTTCAGAGAACGGCTAACAGCCTCGGAGACGGTTGCCACACGTGAGGCCATCACCTCGAGGGAGCAATCATGGCGCTTAATCACCTGACAGCCATTTTTGCTGAGGTCGAGCAGTAATTTTGCAGTGCGTGCCACCACGGGGCGGGAGGAAAGATCCTCATAATGAGCAATCATCTGGCGATTGCGCATGGCCAGTACACGCAACAGGCTTAATCCAACCTGGGGAATTCGTTTCAGTAAATCCTGGAAAGCGGCGTAATCAATTTGCCATAACAAGCTATCCCTGGAAGCAATGGCCGTCAGAGGATTTGGACCTCCATCCAGTACAGCAACTTCGTTAAACATAATTACCGGCTCAATCACCGAGATGATATTCACCTGTCCCTGCCGGCTGAACTTACACAAGTGTACACAACCGTGTATCAGCACAAACATGCCTGAACACGATTCGGCCTCAAAGAAGATGGTCTGCCCGGCCAGGTAGCGTCTGACTTTACCGGCGGTGACGATCGTATGCAATTCAGCGAGACCAAGGGATTGGAAATGCTTGACGGTGCGGATCTTTTCGATCAGGCTCTGGGGATTCTCCATGGCCTCGATTATACAGTTGTATTCCCATAGGTGGTAGAAACGGGAGCATGAAGGAAGGGGTTAAAAAGAACAACCTGGTGATTTCACCAGGTTGTTTCCAGCGGACCCGACGAGATTCGAACTCGCGATCTCGGCCTTGACAGGGCCGCATGTTTGGCCGCTACACCACGGGTCCAGGAGCGGGCTGAATATACCATAGGCATTTTCAGGCGTCAAGGCGCACCGGTTCCAAAAAGGGAAGGATCTGTCGGAGTCTCCCCAGACGGGTCATAGACATAAACAGAATCACCCTCGTTAGCCCAGTTGTAGAGCCAGTGTGAGTCACCAAGGGACAGATTGACACAACCGTGACTGAGTTGATAGCCAAAGAGGTTGTGCCAGTATGCGCCATGCAGGGCACGTCCTTGATCAAAATACATAGTCCAAGGCACATCTTCCAAGTAATAAAAATCGTCAGGGATGCTATTGCTCATGGTTTCCGTCTCCAGCTTTCTATAAATATTGAAGAGGCCCGGGCGTGTCCAAAAACGATCCACGCCGGTGGAGGCCATGGTGGCGAAAACCAGCCGATTGTTATCATAAACGGCTACCGTCTGCTCCAACAAGTTTACACTAATCCAGCGGTTGCCGGTCACACCAGCCGGCGCGACAGGGTTGGGTTCCACAAGCGCGACCAGGCGCGAATCAATCCATTCCCCCGGTCCGACAAGGTACCAAGAAAGATTATCAACATCCTGGGTAGAGTAGACCTGTACCACCTGAAAGTGGCTATAAGTTATGCCGCTTTCGGAACCATTAACCCCGGGGGCAGTGCGGGATTGTGTTCCCTCCGGAATCCGGATCCAACCAAAAGCGTTTCGCGGCGTGGAGCTAAATAACAGACCTTGAAAGGAGGGGTGATACATGGCCAGGCGACCGCCATCGGCAAAGACCCAATAGCCTGAACGCAGGGGGTAGTAATAATCCTTTCCCACCTGGACTGCATCACCAGTATAAGAAACGTATAAATGGCTGCTAGGTAATAGTTTTTTAGCGGGAGTATTTGCCCGGGCTGCATCCAGGGAGTCATACAGCGCGGCCCCGGTTTCGATCACTTTGAAATATTGATATGGTAGATCACTCAGGCTTTGATCGGGTGAATAGGCAGGTAACGGCACGATCGGCCAAGGCAATCCCTGCGCAGCGGACCGGGATAGATATTCGGATGGGCCAAGCGGAAGGCAGTCAGAAGGAATATCATTATACAGGCCGGGTGGACAGACTGCTGAGCCTGATACGGATTCTATTGACGCGATCCCTTTGCCCTGCGCGTTAACGGTTAAATGCCAAGACAGGATTAGAAACGCCAGTAATAAAGTGACCAGAAGTGATTTGCGCATAGCTAAATTATCCATAAACTGAGGAGAGATTATAGCATGGTTCATTAACAGCCGAGCTGAAAATGGAATTAGCTTTCTGGTCGGCTTGACACACCATCCTGCCTGTGCTAAATTAGCCCTGCACCTACAGATATCATCTGCCAATTTTGGATCAGGAAGTGGTCAATGGAAGGGGAGTTGAGGCATTCATTGAAGAAAACTGGCAGTTGAAAAGTATACCAGGAGCAGCCTTGCATATTGTTGTCGTTATTCCAACCTACAACGAAGCAGAGAACCTGCCCAAAATGGTTTCTGCGCTATTCGGCCTTCCATTGGATTTGAATATCCTAATCGTCGATGATAACAGCCCGGACGGTACCGGAGGGATAGCCGATGATCTAGCAGCAGCCTATCCCGGACGGATGAACGTGTTCCATCGGCCCGGGAAGATGGGACTTGCGTCTGCATACCAACAAGCATACTTCAGCCTGTTCAACAGCAGAGCAGATGCCATCGCCCAAATGGACTGTGATTTCTCCCATGACCCGGCAGTGCTTATCGAAATGGCAAAACTGATCGAATCGTGTGATGTGGTTTTTGGATCACGGTACATCCCCGGGGGAAGCACAGATGCACGCTGGCCATTCTGGCGCAAGGCGCTTTCGGCTGGGGGTAACCTGTATGCGCGCGCCATCCTTGGGATGCAAGTCCGGGATGTGACCGGAGGATACCGGATGTGGAGGCGAAAAACACTCCAGTCCATGCCGTTGGAACGGGTAAAATCGGGTGGTTATATTTTCCAGGTGGAGATGTGCTACCTGGCCAGCCGCCTGGGATTCAAAATTTGCGAAACACCGATTTATTTTGCCGACCGGCGCTGGGGAAAGTCAAAGATGTCATTCAAAATCCAGATTGAAGCGGCGTTCCGGGTCTGGAGTGTTTTGTGGAATTATCGCAATCTAAGCTCAAGAAAAGGCAACACATAACTTGTTCCATTCGTTGAGGGATAATGTCTCCGCACGCCGCATCGAGTTAATTCCGGCTGCGGAGAGTATTTTTTCGGCTTCGGTCGTTGCGATGCCAAGACCGCCCGAGAGGGCATTGCGAAGCGTTTTCCGTTTTTGGGAGAATCCAGCTTTTATCAGTGTGAAGAATTTATCCAGATGGGCTGAAGGGATAATTGGTTCCGAAAGGATTTCCACGCGCAACACGGCTGAATCGACTTTCGGAGAGGGGAAAAAGGCCTCCGCCGGTATATACGCCGTAATCTTGGGGGTTCCATAAACCTGAACACTCAAGGCAAGCAAGCTCATTTTTCCCGGTTTGGCGCAAATCCGCTCAGCCACCTGCTCCTGCATTGTGAGAACCAAACAGCGCGGGTGCCCTCCACTTTCAAGCAAATGGCGGATGACTGCTGATGTGATGTAGTAAGGGATATTGGCTACAACCAGATAGTCCGAGCTGTCCATCAGTTCAGAGGGGTTTAACTTGAGGATATCGCCATGCACCAGATGAACGTTCTTATAAGGCTCAAGGACTGTTTCAAGGGCTGGAAAGAGTTGCTTATCCAATTCAACCGCAATGACGCGGTGAGCTGCAAGCGCCAGATAGCGTGTTAAATTCCCCAGGCCGGCGCCGATTTCAAGGACATCATCGGCAGGCAGAATGTGGGCGGTTTTAACGATCTCCTGCAGGGCGCGGTTATCCTGCAGGAAATTCTGTCCCAGGCCTTTGATGGGACGCAGCCCAAACTGTTGCATGAGAGCAGGGATATTCAGGGGAGGAAGCGAGAGTCCAGTCATGGCAGGATGTAAACGAGGTTCTTAGGTACAGGAGTAAGGAAGTAGACTGTTGTCCAGCCAGTGATGGGTTGGTAGTCGGCATCGGTCCAGGCCAGGTCCACCCAATAGTGGTTGCCAGAAGGTCCACCACCAACATCCCCCACGGTGGCATAGCCGTAGCCGGGGATATAAAGCCGATCGAATCCAAAAGCCAGGTACCAGGAGTAGACCATTGCCACCGTGCCACGCTGCACCGGCAGACCACTGGATGTGCCATAGGAGCACCTTCCATCGGGAGTGGCTGACCGGCAGGGCGAGTAGGAAGTTGCAAAAAGAGTCAAAACCCGATAGTATTCCAGGTTTTCACCATCCACGGTGGTGCTGCGTATGACAACCCTGGTACCATAACCCAGAATGCGATCCTGAGGGGGGCGAACGATGCTCTCGCCTTCGGTCTTTTGCGAGACCTGGATACCATTCTCGGAGCGGGAACGCAAGCGTGTAACAGCCAGGCCGGGCTCTCCGCCCTGGAGGAGGGCCTGCTGGTCGAGTTCCAAGTCAGCGGAAGGTTCGGTACGGGTGGAAAATGGGATGGATTTCTGTGCCAGGGAAACAAACTCGACGGCACGGGTTATCCGAATCTTCCCATCCGCGGGCAGCGGGGCATTTTCGGGCGGATTACTGTAATCCAAACCGATGAGCGGAATACCGGCGTCGGCCAAGGCCAGACCTATGCTGGATGCAGCGGAGCGTCCATGGAGCAAAGTTCCATCCACAGTTACAGCCAAAGGTTGGGATGGATGGTAATTAATGGTAAGGGACTCTTCTACGGGCGTTTCGGCAGGAGGGTCAAGGCGATCGGCGGCGTATAACGTGTAGCCATTCGCCGCTAATGCCCGGCCGACGGTTTGGGCGCAAGTCTGGATGGTCCTCTTCCCAACCGGGGCAACGATGGTCAGGGCGACGGCTCGGCGGACGGTCAGAGTATAAGACCCTGCATCCGGTAGGTTGGAATCCAACGGTGTGGTAGAGCCAAGGTAAAGAATGCAGTCATTTGAACCAAGAGTCACCTTCGCTTCCGAGAGGATTTTTTCGGGAGTACGCCCGGTTGTATTGAGAAAATAGGTATGACCATCCGCAAATATTGTGACGGGAGTTTTGAAGGTCTGGCAGGCGGCAAGGACTGCCAAAAGAACCGGAAACAGCCACCTAAGATTCTTCATGCCGGTTTTTCCCGCTGAAGCTGCAAGTGAAGAATTCCAGGATGGGAATGATCAAGCCCAGCAGCGCAGCAAAGTTAATCATCAGGATAGTCCATACCCCTGGCTCTCTTTAAAGATTCGCGGCCTTCATTAAGGGAAAAATAAATCAAACCGAGTGCACCAATGGAGTCAAGAAAGCCAAATCCGGTCAACTTATAGACCATACTTGAAGCCAGAAGTACAAGCGACATATAAATGCATACCAAGGTGCATTTGGCATCAACCAGTATGGGCGCTGAATGTAGGGTATTACCAACTTTGTTTTTTGCAGCCACGAGCGCCCACATCATCGCAATAGAAATAAGCGAAATGATCACTCCTGGCAAGGTGGTGGTGGGTTTATGGCCGATGATAAGATTGTAGATTGCAGTAATTGCCAATCCAACAGAAAGCAAGAAAAAACTCGTTGCAGTCACTCGCAAAGCGGAACGCTCAAAAGCTGTGCGGGGGCCTTCTGGATTGCGCCGAATACGATACACCATGGCTATGATACCGATGCCTGACAGAACCTCAATGAACGAATCCACTCCGAATCCAAAGAGTGTCAGAGCCTCATCATTAATACCGAAGGAAATAGAAACAAGCCCCTCTAGCAGGTTATAAAAGACGGTAAAGAAGCCCAACCAGAGAGCGTATTGGAAATACCGGTCCGTATTAATTCTCGAGTTTGTCATTTGGGAGATTATAGCCGATTCGAGTAAAATCAAGGCATGGCCGAACTCATCTCAAGCTCCAGCAACCCACTTATCAAACGAATTCGCGCTTTACGCCAGCGCAAAAATCGAGATGAGAGCGGTTTATTTCTCGTGGAAGGAATCCATCATGTAGGCGAAGCCATTGAAGCTGGCTGGGGGATTGACACGCTTGTCTATGCTCCTGACCAGTTGACCAGCGATTTTGCCCGCCGCCTGGTGGACGAGCAGTTCCAAGCCAATATTCGCTGCGCAGCATTGAGCTCGAACTTGTTCAGTGCGGTCGCTGAAAAAGAAAATCCTCAGGGGATCCTGGCCATTATTCGCCAGCGACGGCAGACCCTGGAGGATGTAACCGTGGAAGACTTTCATTATGGTGCAGCCCTCATCTCGCCGCAGGATCCCGGCAATGTGGGGACAATCCTGCGAAGCCTGGATGCAGTGGGAGCAGATGGATTATTCCTAATTGAAGGTGGTGTGGATCCATATCATCCATCATCGGTAAGAGCCAGCATGGGGACGATCTTCTGGAAACCGATTGTGCAGGCTTCATTTGAACAGTTCGTAAAATGGGCGCACCGGAATGGTTATCAACTCATCGGCTCCTCGGCACATGCCATTACCGACTATCGCTCTTTCAGGCGAGGGAGCCAGCCGACCATCTTGTTATTGGGAAATGAACAGAAAGGCCTGTCTCAAGAACAATTGGCCGCATGCGATGTCAGCCTGACGATACCCATGAAAGGGCGGGTCAGCTCGTTGAACCTGGCAGTCGCGGCCGGAATATTGTTATATGCAATTGCAGAATAGGTCAATTTTTACCCATAAAAAACTCACAACATAAAGTAATACGAATGACCACGAAGGTTCTCAAAAGAGAATTTAAAGAAACAAGGGCGCAAATTTGCGCCCTTGCAGGGGAGTAAACAGGTACGAAGCCTGACTAGATTTCGTCTTCGTCTTCTTCCCAAGTATCGTCTTCATCTTCGTCCAATTCCTCTTCCTCCCATTCCTCCAGTTCTTCCTCCTCCCAATCATCCCCTTTGGCAGCGGCTTCTTCATTGGGGGTATAGGTGGCGCAACCTGTGTCGGGGTCCAGTTCGACCGCCGCGGCGCCGCAGTAACCGTCGTCTACGAATACACAGTCAGTGTAATGGCAGCGGATGCGGGGCATGAATTTCTCCTATTTTACAGTTTGTTTGACCAGCCGGATGATGGCCAGAATGAATATCAATGTGATGAGGATTGCCGAAGCCACACAGAATGGGCAAATGGCATGGATAACGTATAGTTCAAGATAGGTGAGGTAAGCCGTAAAAATCACACCACCCAGGCTGATTCCAAAGATGGCCAAAGGGCCGTACTCTTTTGCAACCTTCAGGCGCCCCTCCAAGAACAAGATACACAGGATGGCAAGAAAAGCTGCCATGCCAAATACGGACACCGGGATTCCGTAAATTTCCGAATAAGAACTGAAATTTACATCGTGGCAACCACCATTCCCCAGACACATCCGGCTATTGCCTGTCAATTTGAAAATGAGCAGGTACAATGCATCCAGGGCACCCAAAACGGCAAAGACAGCACTTCCCCAGAAAAATGCAAAGTCACTCTTGTTTATGACGGGTTTTTCTATTCGATGAACCATATCTCAGCTTCCGAGTTTGCAGGCAGCGATTTTACCCCAGAGGGGACAATCAGTAAAGCATTTGCCTGAACCAAAGAAAAGATATTTCCAGATCCCTGATGGCCAGTGAGGCGAGCCGTCAAGGCACCATTCTCTTCGGTGACGATGGCGCGCAGATAGGATTCGCGCCCATCTGACTCCACAGGCTCCACCAAACGGGCAATCTGACGAGGATGTGGGCGCGGGGTCCGTCCGGACAGCTTCTCGAGCGCCGGGCGCACAAATATTTCGAAACCGATAAATGCCGAAACAGGATTACCAGGCAATCCGAAGAATGGAATGCCATGAAAATCACCAAACGCAAGCGGCTTGCCCGGGCGAATGTCGACTTTCCAGAAATCCAAATTGCCATTTGCTTGAATGACAGTCCTGACATAATCGAATGCGCCTACGCTGACGCCTGCCGAGCAGATAATGACGTCCGCAGATTCATCCACTGCCCGTTCCAAGCGTGACCGAACATCTTCTTCGGAATCGGAGGCGATGCCCAACCGGATCAAATCGACACCTGCGCCCTCAGACAAGACAGCCAGCATATATGAATTGGATTCATGGACCTTGCCGGGGGTGAGAAGCGCGTCGACAGGTATAAGTTCATCCCCGCTGGAGAGAAGTGCAACCCTGGGCGACCGGCGGACAGGCACTTCTGCATAACCAAGCATTGCAAGCAGTCCGATTTCCTGGGCGCGCAAATATGTTCCGCCAGCGAGAACCTTTTCGCCTGTGTGCAAGTCATCGCCGTGGCGGCGCACGTTTTCTCCAGGTTGGACGGACTTGTAAATGGTTACCGTGTGTGGTGCGGGTGTGCCGGGAGTACGAACCTGGAAGTCAGTGTCTTCGACCATTATGACCGCGTCCACTCCAGGGGGCAGGGGTGCGCCGGTCATAATGCGGGCACACTGGCCGGATTGGAGAGGAATGGCGGAGGAGGTTCCGGCGCGAATATCGGCAACAACGGCCAAGGTCCTGGGCGAGACATGATCGGCACCGGCAATATCGGAGACCTGCACGGCAAAGCCGTCCACACTTGAATTGTCAAAAAGGGGGAGGTCAGTTTGTGCGGTGATAGCGTGTGCCAGCACCCGGCCAAAAAGACGGTTGAGAGGCAAGCTGGTTGTGTCAACCGGACTGAAGGTTTTCAAAATGCGTGCACGGGCTTCAGATACGCTTAACATAAATGTCGCCGTCTCCTAGGGAAAGCGGCGACATTATACCATGCAAGAAGAAATGGGAAAGATTATTTAACCGTTACGTTGCTGAAATTCCTTCATGAACTTAACCAGAGCCTCGGCCGCTTCGACAGACAGCGCATTGTAAAGCGAAGCCCGCATTCCGCCGACCGAGCGGTGACCTTTCAAACCAATCATGTCGTTTTTCTTAGCCTCAGTGCAGAACTGGTCTTCCAAGGTCTCGTTTGGCAGGCGGAAGGTAACGTTCATGCGGGAGCGATCCGACCTGGCGTGACCTTTGTAGAAGCCACCGGATTCATCGATTACCTTATACACAAGGTCGGACTTGATCTGGTTGCGTTTCTCGACTGCCTGCAAGCCACCCAGATCCTTGGCCCATTTCAGCACCAGCCCGACAATGTAAATGGACCAGCACGGAGGGGTGTTGAGCAGAGAGTTATCTTCGGCTAGCACCTTATAGTCAAGCAAGTTGGGCAGGTTGGCGGGCACCTTTTCAAGCAGATCCTCACGAATAATGCAGACAACCACACCGGCAGGACCGGCATTCTTTTGGGCGCCGGCATAAAGCATGGCATATTTGGAGACGTCAATTGGGCGGCTGATGAAATCGGACGAAGCGTCGCAGATGAGGGGAATATCCGCAGGCGGGACCGGCTCGGTAAAATATTCCACACCATGGATGGTCTCGTTGGAGGTGAAATGGAGGTAGGCAGCCTGTTGATCCAAGATGAGGTCTGACTGAGCCGGGAGATGGTTGAATTTATCTGCCTCCATATTAGCTGCAGCCTTGGTAATGCCTAGTTTCTGAGATTCCTTATAAGCTTTTTTACTCCAGGTTCCGGTGACGATGTAATCAGCGCTTGTCCCCGAAGGGCGGAAGTTCATCGGGATCATGGCAAATTGCAGGCTGGCACCACCTTGAAGGAACAAGATCTTGTAATTGGCCGGGATCTTCAACAGGTCCCGCAGATCATTTTGCGCATCGGAAAGGATGGCTTCGAATTCCTTGGAGCGATGGCTGATTTCCATGACCGACATGCCGGTACCTTTGTAATCGAGCAATTCGGCCTGAGCTTGCTGGAGCACTTCCAGCGGCAAGGCGGCGGGCCCAGGGTTAAAGTTGAAAACGCGCTTGGGTGACATAGATTCTCCTCTATAAAACTCGGATGTGGTTTTAGGTTGATTGCCTGACTAGATTATAGCCGAAACAGATTATAATTGATTCAATCGATTGTGTAAAATTTCCCAAGTTGGTTAACAGGGTGCGTGCTTTTAGCGGCACGTGACCCAATTTTATACTTTTGAGATATGATTAACCAAACTCCAAGGAGGAACCCATGAAGATTTTAGTATGTGACAAAACCGAAGCCGATGCAATTGAGCGCATGCGCGCGGCTGGTCTGACGGTGGACACCAATTTCGAGATAACACCCGAGGAATTGCCGAATGTATTGCCCGCCTATGATGGCATGGTTGTGCGCAGCCGAACAAAGGTACGCCAAGCGTTGATCGATGTCTGCCCTAATTTAAAGGTTATTGTGCGAGGCGGGGTAGGCCTTGATACCATTGATGCCGAATATGCCCGCTCCAAGGGTATCACTGTGATGAATACCCCCAAAGCCAGCTCAGCTTCAGTAGCAGAGCTTGCCATTGGTTACATGTTCATGCTGGCGCGGTCCCTTTATAAGGCTTCGGCGACCATGAAGGCTGAAAAATGGGAAAAGAAAGCATTCGAAGGCGATGAGCTCGGCGGAAAGACGCTAGGCTTGATCGGTATCGGGAATATTGGAAAAGAAGTTGCAAAACGAGCGACAGCCATGGGCATGAATGTAATCGTCTATGACCCATATGTTAATGATGTAACCGGGGTCAAATTTGTTTCACTGGATGACCTTTTGACACAGGCGGATTATATCAGCCTACACCTGCCCAAAACCAAAGAATCTGCGAACATGATCGACAAACCCCAATTTGACAAGATGAAGGCTGGCGTGCGGATCGTTAACTGCGCACGAGGCGGTATTATCAACGAAGCAGCGCTTTACGAAGCCTTAACCACTGGCAAGGTGGCCGGGGCTGCCCTGGATGTATATGGAGAAGAACCGCCCACGGATTGGAAGCTGGCCGGGCTGGATAATGTCATCTGTTCGCCGCACATCGGCGCGGCTACAAAGGAAGCCCAGGGGCGAGTGGGAGCCGAGGTAGCTGAGAAATTAATCGAGTTCTCGAAAAAGTAAATCGTTGTACGCCTATGTATGGGGCACGGTGGTGCCGTGCCCCATACAGGAATCATTCCATGAAAAACTATTCCGATATCGGGATCCAAATACCTCATATTTATTTACCAAAACCGGGCACAGACCTGAACAGGTGGGCTGTCATCGCCTGCGACCAATTCACTTCCCAACCGGAATACTGGCGGAAGGTTGAAGAGTATGTCGGCCGAGCGCCATCAACCCTGAACCTTATCCTGCCCGAGGTATTTCTCGAAAAACCGGGCGAAGCAGAACGCATCCAACAGATCCAGTCCAATATGCGGGCATACCTGGATAACGGCACACTCCAGCGGCGCGAAGGCCTGATCTATGTTGAGCGCAACGTGGCTGGCAAGACTCGCAAGGGACTCATGCTCTGTCTGGACCTGGAATGTTACGATTTCACCAAAGGTTCCACCAGCCTGATCCGTGCCACAGAGGGGACAATTGTCGAACGCCTGCCTCCACGCATGAGAATCCGCCAAGGTGCAGCGCTGGAGCTTCCGCACATCCTGGTGCTGATTGACGATCCAAGGCGGACGGTCATCGAGCCAATGGAAGCTGCCAGAGAAGACCTGGAAAATCTTTATGATTTTGAGTTAATGCTGGGGAGCGGCCATTTGCGCGGGTATGCCGTTAGCGAAAAAATGGAAAAGATGGTGATCGAGAACCTGCGCGGATTAGCCAAACCGGAGACCTTTACTGCCAAATATGGTCTTGGCATCGAGGAACCCGTGCTGCTCTTTGCCATGGGAGATGGAAACCACTCACTGGCGACCGCCAAGGCTGTCTGGGAAAAGATGAAACCTCAAGTTGGGTTGGATCACCCGGCGCGTTTTGCGCTGGTTGAGATCGAAAATATCCATGATGAAGGATTGGAGTTCGAACCCATCCACCGTGTTTTGTTTGGTTTGAAGAGAAATATCCTTACCGCCATGCAACAATTTTTCGGCGAAAATATGAGCTTTTCACGAGTTGCCGGTGAACATGAAATGGTTGAGCGCGTGGAACATTCACGAGGAGAAAAACAAACCATAGGAATTGTGGGTGATTCAGCCCCGGCATCCTTCAGCGTAATCGAAATCGCCAACCCATCGACCAATCTGCCAGTCGGTACACTTCAGGCTTTTCTAGATCCCTTCCTGAAAAATGGTGGAGCGGAGAGGATCGATTATGTGCACGGCGAGGAGGCAGTTTGCAAGCTGGGGGCACAACCTGGCAATGCCGGTTTCTATGTGCCGGGGATGGACAAGTCTGAACTATTCAAGACGGTCATCCTGGATGGCGCCCTGCCGCGCAAAACGTTTTCGATGGGGGAAGCGAAGGAAAAGCGATTTTACATGGAAGCAAGAAGAATTATTTAACTGGAATGACCAAAAGAGAAATAAAGGTCTAATGGCACCAAAGGAGCTAAAAGAACCAGAGGAACCAGAGAGGCCGGAGAATTCAATGGGGAAAAGAACTTATTTTGAGAGAATAAGAGCCGATATGGATAATCGGCTCTTATCGATTCGGACGGAGAAATTTAAGGACGTTTTGGAAATCCTGGGGATAAGGGGCTGAAAACGTCATTTGTTCTTCAGTAACGGGATGGGGGAAAGCAAGGGATTGGGCGTGAAGGGCAGGACGCGGGATCAGGTCAGTCTGGGGGGCAGCATAAAGCGTATCACCGAGCAGGGGGAAGCCCAGCGCGCAGGCATGGACGCGTACCTGGTGAGTTCGCCCGGTGACGGGACTTGCCGCAAGTAGCGCATAGCCATTGTATCGCTCCAAAACATGGAAGGTTGTCTCAGATGGCTTCCCTTTTCCATGATCGACGATGGTTCGATGGCTGTGTCCCACGTTGATGCGTAATGGATGGCGGGCGGTGTGTTCATCCCACGCAGGGGATCCGACCACGATGGCGTGGTAAACCTTATGGGCTTCGTGGTGTTCAAACAGCATGTTCAGGGTCCGATGCGCCCCAGGATTGCGGGCGAAAACCACCAATCCACTGGTGACTTTATCCAGGCGGTGGACAACCCAGATACGTCCGAAACCTGCCTCCGCCAATTCAACCAGTGAACCCATATCTTTTTCCCAACCACCGCGGATGGTTGCAAGGCCGGATGGTTTGTTTACCAACAGAATGGAGGAGTCAACATACAGAACATCCATAGGCTTATTGTACCCGGAGGTCTTCCATTCGTCATTCAAATTCCACCCTTGACATTAACGTAACGTTAGGGTTTATTATGGGGGAATGGCGTACACTGTAAAACAACTTTCCAAGCTGGCAGGGATCAGCAGGCGAACGTTACACTACTATGACGAAATCGGGCTGCTCAAGCCTTCGGCGGTGGGCGAGAACGGATACCGGTATTATGGAGATGATGCCCTGTTACGCTTACAGCAGATCCTTTTTTACCGCGAACTGGATCTGAGTCTACACGAGATTCAATCGATCGTTTCAAGCCCGGATTTTGACGTGATGGAGTCGCTCCAAGCGCATAAGGTGGTCCTGGGCGAACGTGTGGAACGGTTGAAGCGCCTGATCAGTACTGTTGAGAATACCATCGACCATTTGAAAGGTAAAAAAGAAATGAGCAAAAAACAACTCTTTGACGGTTTTACAGAAGAAGAAGAAAGAAAATACAGCGCGGAAGCAGAGCGTATGTACGATCCTGAGATCGTACAGGCTTCCCAAAAGAAGTGGAAATCCTATACCAAAGAAGAGAAGCAGCGAATTGGTGAGGAAGGCAACGCGGCCTACGCAGCAATCGTGGCGGCCATCCCCTTGGGAGCAGCGAGTCCGCAAGCCCAGGCCGGTGTGGAACTCTGGCGCAAGCACATGGATTATTTCTGGACGCCGAACCTGGAGCAGCTGGTCGGATTGACGGAGTTATACAATTCTGATCCACGCTTCAAGGCAAACTTTGACAAAATTGATCCTCGACTGGCAGAGTTTATGCGGGAAGCGGTGGAAGTTTACGTTGAACGGAATTCGTAAAACGTCATGAGTAAAACGCAAAACGTAAAATGTAAAACGTAATGGACTTGCGAAATGAGCCGGAGGCGAAAACGCCGGCTCATTCTTGACAATCATGGAATTTGCCCTGAAAGCACCTAGGTAACGGTGTGTCGTTCGGAAGAGTATTTCAGGTGGCGTTTCTCCTGTACAACGCGACTGACGCGGTCTACGACCTCCCAGAGATCAGTGAAAGTAGTATAAAGCGGGGTTAGTCCGAGACGCAGGTTGTCGGGTTCGCGAAAGTCAGGAAGAACGTTCATTTCTTCGATCAAGGCCAGGTTAATGCGATAGCCTTCCGGGTGTCGAAGGCTTACGTGCGAGCCACGCAGGCCGGGTGTGCGGGGAGAGCCGAGGCTGAAACCCAATGGCGAGAGCAGGAGATCCGCCAAAGAGATCAAATATTCGCTCAAGAGCAAAGACTTCGACCGTACTGCTTCCATCCCAACATCCAACAAGGGATCAAGGGCGGCTTCCATGGCCAGCAAGGAGAGAATGGGCTGAGAGCCGGCCAGAAAGCGCGCCACACCAGAGGCGGGAGTGTAATCAAGACCGAAGGAAAACGGAGAGTGTTGGCCCCACCAGCCGCAGATGGGGGAAACAACCTGCTCCTGTAGATCCTTGCGCACATAGAGAAATGCCGGAGAACCTGGACCGCCGTTCAAATATTTATAGGTACAGCCGACGGCAAAATCAACGTTGCAGGCGTCCAACGCGACTGGCAGCGCTCCGGCGGAATGGCTCAGATCCCAGATAACCAAGGCGCCGTGCCGGTGAGCCAGCTCTGTGATGGCAGCCATATCATACAAGTATCCGCTTTTGAAGGTGACATGCGAGAGAGTAACCAGTGCGGTGTTATCATCAATGGCTGAGGCCAGGGCACCCAGGTCAGGGGTGATATCGCCATCCTGCGAACCGATACTGAGGATGGTGTGACGATTGCCGAGCGTGTGCGAAAGGCCCTGCAGGATATACAAATCAGAAGGAAAATTGAGCGTATCGGTGATGACGCAGGTGCGGTTCGGGCGTAAGGCCAGGGCAGCGGCTGCAAGTTTGAAGAGGTTGATCGAGACGGTATCGCAGGCAACCAGTTGACCAGGAGCGGCAGACACCAGCCGGGCGATTTTTTCACCGATGCGGACAGGCGCATTCCACCAATTCGTGTTCCATCCGCGAATCAAGTCACGGCCCCATTCCTGTTCCACCAGCGACTGCATCCTTGCGAAGCTGGCCTGGGTGAGACGGCCGAGAGAGTTGCCGTCCAAGTAGATGAGATCCGGGTCAGGGATAATGAAATGGGCGCGGAGGGAAGCGAGACGGTCCTGGCTATCCAAGTATTCTGCGAAAGAGCGAGACGGGAGGAATTCCATAGAAGAAATTTACCACAAAAGACAGCTGCTGAATACATACGAATATTCGAATAACACGAATTTATAATGAATTCTTCGTGTTGTTCGTTTCATTCATGCAATTTGTGTTGAATTCTTTGCGGTAAAAGCGCATTTCTGCCGGGCTTTAAGAACGCTCTAACTTCTGGTTACAGACGCCTTTGATATATACTCACTTGACAGTATAATCATAAATGCCTTCAGATTCCTTGATATAGACTATCCAATATCCATTGATAACTTGACAATCGGAGATAAGGTGATGGAGCGATCCCGGCTGAAAATCGGAATAGCGGCGTTTCTGCTTGTTTCGATTATATTGCTATCAAACAGAAGCAACGCATGGGCGAGCGCGGAACTCTCCCCGGATCATCAAACCGTCCCGACCCGGGTAAGAAATACCCCTACATCCACAAAATTGCCGGTGATTCCATCCAAGATTCCCACTGTAAAACCCAATTTATCGACACCCACCAAAGTCAGTACACCCGTCGGCCCAACGGCAACCCTTCCAACGGTAACGCCAGAGCAGGTTTCAACCGATTCCAAGAATCAGACTGCAACGGCAACACAGCTGCATTTTACCCCATCGGCCACACAAACAATTCAAGTTGATTATACGCCGACCATCGCCCAGCCTACTGCCACACAATCACCGACAACAGAGGAAGCGGCCATACCAAGTGTAACCGCAGGAATGGCCGCTGTAACTCCGGCCACGCAACCCCCGGCGAGCACCTTGAAGAACGCAACAGCTTTGGAAATCGTTGCAATCATTTTGATCCTACTCTGCGTGCTTGCTTATGTGTTATGGAAACGCCGATCACGATAGTTATGGCGAAACTGCCAGCGTGAGAAAAAACGGTCTCATGAAGCTTATCATCCAAATCCCATGCCATAATGAGGCAGACAGCCTGCCTGTGACCCTGCGCGACCTACCACGTAGTCTGGAAGGTATCGATATTATCGAGTACCTAGTGATCGACAATGGCAGCACTGACCACACATCGGATGTAGCCCGGGCTGAAGGTGTTCAGCACATCATCCATCTGCCGGTTAAAGGGTTGGCCGGTGCTTTCATTGCCGGCATAGAAGCCTGCCTAGAGCGCGGGGCTGACATCATTGTTAATACTGACGCAGATAACCAATACAATGCCAACGATATCCAACGCCTGATAGAGCCGATCCTGGCGGGACGCGCCCAACTGGTAGTGGGTGATCGTGGAGTGGCGACCCAAAAAAATTTTTCTCCATTCAAACGACTGCTGCAACGCCTGGGGAGCAGGGTGATCAGCCTAACTTCCGGCATCAATACTCCCGATGCGACAAGTGGATTCAGGGCAATCAGCCGGGAAGCCGCGTTGCGCACCCTGGTGTTCAGCAATTATTCGTATACACTCGAAACACTAATCCAGGCGGGGGCGCATCGGAGCATTCCTGTGGAATACGTTCCGGTGCGCACGAATCCACAGATCCGTCCCTCGCGTTTGATGTCAAGTCTGCGTCATTTCATGGCCTACCAGACTGCCACCATTCTGCGCGCCTATACCATGTATCGTCCGTTGCGGGTTTTCACCGCGCTGAGCGGTGTACTGGTACTGGGTGGTATGGCTTTAGGAATAAGGTATCTCTATTTCGTCCTTAACGGGCAGGGAATAGGTCATGTTCAATCTGTTGTTCTGGCAGCAGTGCTGTTGATCGTGGGCTTCCAGGTATTCCTCATCGGACTTGTTGCTGACCTAATCGGCTTCAACCGGAAAATCATGGAGGAAGTGCTGTACCGCGTTCGGAAGATCGAGCTGGAAGAGCGCGAAATGAAGGATGATGGAAGAATAGAGAAGGGGTAATTTCTGATAAGAAGAACTTGATGAAAAGCAGCTTTCATAATCACCTTTCTGCCAAGAAAAAACTACTATTCCTGGTTTTCTTCTCCTTACTGCTTACAGGTTGCGCAAAGCTGGTAAGGACAGAGCAACCGTCAGTTTTGGATTGGGCACTCCTATCAGAGGCCAATACGGTGGGTCAGACCTTTGTAGCGAAATACGACGGACTCTCGGGGATTTATTTTTATCTATCCCCCCAATCCTCCGGCGACGGGCAAATCAAGCTGCATGTACGATCTGAACCGATGGCTGAAAGTGACCTGGCAGTATCCGTGAACTCGCTGTCGATCAAGGCGATAAAAGATCCTGGTTTTTATGGTTTCTTAATCCCAGCCCTTCCATCATCAAACCAAAAGTATTACTACGCTTTCCTGGATGTGGTTGGCAGCGGAGATATTCAAGTCGGCAAGGCGACTGGCGGCACATACTTGAACGGGGCACTCTACCAGAATGGAGCCCCCGAAGATGCACAATCAGCTTTTCAATTGCTCTACTCATGGCGTAAAGCCATCCCGGGCCTGGGTCGAGAAGTCATTGCCTGGGGGGCAATTCTGATTGCAGGTTTCTTCCTTTTCATCCTTCCGGGTTGGGGACTTTTCAACCTGCTATGGCCTGGTTGGGGGGGACTTGCCTGGGCTGAAAAACTGGGTCTGTCCGCTGGTTTAAGCCTGGCTATTTATCCTCTCCTGCTGTTATGGACAGACCTGATTGGCTTGCACCTGGGCGCGATTTATGCCTGGCTGCCGGCGCTAGCAGGTCTGGGACTGATCTTGTGGCGGAACCGAAAGCGTTTTCACGTCGGCAAGCTGACTCGTTTCAATCTTCCGAAATTCAAATATATTAAGGCAACTTTATGGCCTGACCTGGCCTTCCTGGTAGTATTGACTTTGCTTGTATTCACGCGTTTCTGGGCAATCCGTTCACTGGATGAACCAATGTGGTGGGATTCGTACCAACACACTATGATATCCCAGTTATTGGTGGATCACGGAGGGTTGTTTACCTCATGGCAACCTTATGCAGAATTGAAGACGTTCACATACCATTTTGGCTTTCATGCTGCCGTAGCTGTGTTTGACTGGATCACAGCCCTGGATGTGTCCAAGGCTGTGCTTTGGGTTGGTCAACTGTTGAACATATTGGCTGTGATCGCGCTTTATCCGCTGGCCACAAAAGTTGGACATAACCGTTGGGCCGGGGTTGTGGCTGTGTTAGTGGCAGGCCTGTTTTCACCAATGCCAATGCATTATGTGAGCTGGGGCAGATATACACAATTAGCCGGGCAGGTTATCCTACCTGTTGTGGTATGGCTGATGTGGAATACGCTCGTCCCGGACCCCTTATCATCCCTACCGGGTGTTCCATCAGTTAAGAGAGGGACAATCAACACTCTCATTCTCTGCTGGTTGGCGATTGGGGGCCTGGCCCTGACCCATTACCGGGTATTGATTTTAGCGCTGCTATTCCTGGCAACCGTATGGATTCTTTATGCGCGGCGAATGACTATCCGGCTAATGTTCCTGAAAACCTTATGGACTGGAATTGGGGCTGGCCTGTTATTCCTGCCCTGGTTCGTCCGTGCGTTTGGCGGCCGGATGATGGAAATTTTTTCACACCAGGTAACCACCTCGGCCGTCACAACGCTTGAAACCGACCCTGAAGTTGCTTATATCGGCAGTGTTTCTTTCTACATGCCTTTCCTCATTTGGCTGGCTCTGCCGATTGTCATTGGGCTGGGAGCATGGCGCCGTGAGAAAGGTCTTGTACTGATCAGTTTATGGTGGTTCGTGAATTTATTGGCAGGCAACCCTTATTGGCTGGGGCTGCCAGGAGCTGGAGTAATAAGTACAGGTGCTGTATTAATCGCGGCGTATTTTCCCGCTGCCATTCTTCTAGGAGCAGCTGCGAGCTGGCTTGACAAGCAAAAAACCTTCACTCCCGGCCCTCTATCAAGAATCCGTGCAGGGCTTAGCCTCGGGGCGGTCATTCTTTGCTTAGGGATGGGCATTTGGGGAGCACGCCAACGGCAGAATGATGTACAAATGTCAACCTACGCGCTGGCAACTCGTCCGGATATCCTGGCAGCCAAATGGATACAGGAGAATACCGGTCCTGAAGCGGAACTACTCATCAATAGCCGTCATCAGTTCAGCAACTACGTTATCATAGGCTCAGATGGCGGTGGGTGGCTACCTCTGTTGGCGCATCGACAGACCTCAGTGCCCCCGATTAATTATGCTTTCGAACGGGATCCCTGGCCAGGTTACCGAGTCCAGGTGAATGCCCTCACTTTTGAAATCGAGGCGAAAGGGGTACAAAATCCTGAAATTATTTCCATGCTGAATGACCGAAACATATCCTACATATACGTTGGGCAGCGACAAGGTCTGGTAAACTCAATGGGGCCATTACTCACAGTGGATCAACTATTAGCAGCACCCAAGATGTTTCTACCGGTCTACCATCAGGATCGTGTGTGGATTTTTAAAATCCAGCAGGCGCCATGACAATCAAGAGACGAGCTGTTTATCAGGTCACGGTTGGGCTCAGTTACGAGGCAGACCACCTCGAAGAAGTTACCTGGAAGTAAATAATGAAGATTGCCATTATAGGCCCGGTTTATCCTTATCGCGGTGGCATAGCCCATTACACAACCCGACTCGCGCAGGCGCTCGCCGAACATCACGATGTGAAGGTATTTTCCTTCATAAGGCAGTACCCGGCCTGGTTGTACCCCGGTCGCTCGGATAAAGATCCTGGCTCAAAAACCATCAAAGTGAGCACAGCCTACACGATTGATTCACTTAATCCATTTAGCTGGCTGCACACAGCTCACAAGATCCGCAAATACCGACCGGATGTGCTCGTGATTGAATGGTGGGTGACATTTTTAGCCCCCGCGTTTGCCACCATCGCTTTCCTATGCCGACAATCAAAAATCCCGTTAATATTCTTGATCCACAATGTTCTGCCCCATGAAGACAGCTTTTTTCATCGACCGTTGGCGAAGAACACACTGAGGTACGGCAGTTATTTTATTGTGCATACTTCCCGGGAATGCGAACGTCTTCTCGAGTTAATTCCCGAGGCGAAAGTTGAAGTCTGCCCGTTTCCGGTGTACGACATGGTCGAGCAGGTTCACTTGACACAGGAAGAAGCACGCCGGAAATTGAATATCCATGAAAAGGGACATGTTTTGTTATTTTTTGGCATTGTTCGGCCATACAAAGGCCTGACCTTTTTATTAGAGGCCTTGACTCTGCTGCGGGAGAAGGATCCCGGTCTTTTCCTGGTTGTCGCCGGAGAGTTCTGGGAAGATAAGAAATCCTATCTGAAGAAGGTGGGTGAAATGGGGCTTTCCAAGCAAGTGCGATTGGAAGATCGTTACATTCCTGATGATGAAATTGGCGTGTTCTTCAAGGCAGCCGATCTGGTAATTGCGCCTTATGTGGGAGGCACCCAGAGTGCCGTTTCCGCGCTGGCTCTGGGGTTTGGTACTCCGCTGGTAGCAACGGAATGGAGCGCGGCTGGGATTGATGAAGCCAACGCTGGATTGGTGTGTGTGGTCCCTTCGGGCGACGTCAAATCATTGGCCGGGGCGATCGAGTCTTTTTTAAGAGTCCAAAGCCCTCAGATTCAGATGCGCGCTTGCCGGCTTCAAGCGGTTGGGAAGCAGTGGTCGCCATCATTGAGAAGATCATGAAAATTTCCCCGAAAATGCCCAGCTAATCTAATTGCTGAGAAAAAACGATTCAATGGTAAACTCAGAAATCTCCATGCAAATTTGCAATCTCAGCCCGATCAATCATGCAACGGGCTCACCGAAAATCAGTACCCATTAATCCCAATGAAAATGTTATTTCTACTCACCCAAGATCTGGAAAGCCCGAGTGGTCTGGGGCGCTATTGGCCGTTGGCGAAAGAAATGGCATGGCTGGGACATACTGTCACAGTGGCGGCATTGCACTCAAATTATGGGGCTTTGCCATGCAAACGCTACACGCAGGATGGGGTAAATATCTGGTACGTAGCTCCCATGCACGTGCACAAACAAGGCAATATCAAGAGTTATTATTCAACACTTAGCCTGTTTTGGGTAGTACTGCGGGCCACATGGGGGCTAAGTTGGGCGGTGCTGCGCGTGCCTGCAGATGTAATCCACATTGGCAAACCGCACCCGATGAATGGTGTGGCTGGTCTGCTGGGGCAATTCTTACCAGGGCGGAAAGTTTTTCTGGATTGTGATGATTTTGAAGCTGATGCGGGCCATTTTAATTCGCGATGGCAAAAGCTGGGAGTTGAATTCTTTGAGAAGAGGATGCCATTTTGGGTGGATATGATTACCACCAATACATACTGCAATCGCGACCGAATTGTGGGCAATGGTGTCCCGGCAGGACGTGTTTTTTATTTGTCAAATGGAGTAGACCGAAATCGTTTTGTGCCTCCCCCCGCTGAAATCCTGAAGGAATTAAGAAATCGAATGGGGTTGGATAATAAAAAGGTGGTTCTATTTTTAGGAAGCCTCAGCCGGCCCAGCCATCCGGTGGGGCTATTGTTGGAAGCTTTCAAGCAAATAAGCCAGGTGGAACCATCGGCCCGGCTATTGCTGGTTGGTGGAGGGGATGACTACGATACCCTGTCAGCGCAGGTCCGAGAAATGGGATTGAAGGAGGTCGTGCTGATGCCCGGGCGCGTTTCTCCGGACCAGGCAGTGCTCTACTATCACCTGGCCGATGTGTCGGTAGATCCCGTCCAGGATGACGCTGCCGCTCGTGGGCGCTCGCCGCTCAAATTGTTCGAAAGCTGGGCGTGCGGAATCCCGTTCGTTTCGGCCGATGTTGGTGACAGGCGAGTCCTGCTCGGAGACCCACCGGCTGGATTGCTGGCCGCGCCAGACGACCGCCAAGCTCTCGCCGAGACTATCCTACAAATACTGAATAACCAAAACGTGGCCAAAGAACTACGCGAACGCGGCCTTGAACGGGTAAAAACCTATTTCTGGGACCAATTGGCATTGAAAATGGATCTACTTTACCGTTGTGGACTACCGAAGCAATCTAATGGAGACAATTGAGTCATTTTAGCTAACATACCCCAAAAGGATTATAGACAAACAAACCTGGAACCGATAAACTGTAAGCAGTTCAATTCCATTTCCTACTTTTCAGAGGAGGTTTTGCTATGAAGCACATGAAATATCTTGCAACTTTGGTTACTCTGATCGTGATGTTGGTGGCGGTTGTACCTGTTGGTGCCCAATTGGGAACCACTGATACGTCTTCCTTCACCGTTCAGAATGTTTCTGGTGGACCGGCAGACGTGACAGTGGATTTCTACAATGAAGCTGGCACGAAATTTACACCCACCAGCCTGGGCGGCACCATCGCCAACCCATTTACCCTGGCTGATGGAGCCTCACAGCAGATCGTCACCGCCAATATTCCCATCGCCCAGCTTCCTTCCGGGCGATATTCTGTTGTGATCACTTCGACAGCCCAGGTGATCGCCCAGGTTGGCCTTTCGGGCGCAGGCGCCTCGCACTTCGCGGGTGCCTATATCGGGACCGACGCGGGTGCTACAACGGTGTATATTCCTTCAGTGGCCTACAATTTTAGCGGCTGGTTTAGCATGATCTCAGTTCAAAACCTGGGTTCAGGACCTGCGGATGTTACCGTGACGCTCAAATGCTCGGGCGGAACAGAGGGCACACTGACCCAAACTGGTATTCCAACCATGGCTTCTTTCACATGGGCACTGAAGAATGTTGTACCTACCGGGTTCACCACCAGTACGGTATGCGATGGTTCAGCTGTTGTAACAGCCAACCAGAATATTTTCGCAGTAAATAACCAAAATAAACCGGGCACTGGAGCAACCAACACCTTCGAGAGCGCAAGCTCCGGCGGCAATCCTCTTTATGCCCCCAACCTGTCCAACAGCTTCTTCGGCTGGAACTCCAATCTCTCCATCCTGAAGTTGAGCGCTGGCGACACAACGGTCACCGTAAAATACAGCGACGGCGATCCTGATGATACCTGCAACCTGACAGATGCAGCGCCTGGCTGCAAGCTTTACCAACCAAGTACACATGTTTTAACCGGTCGATATGCGGCAACAATTTCCGCAACCGGTGGCGCTCAATTGATGGCTATTGTCGGTTCAACCAATGGTGGTTCATCCGGCGCCACATCCGCAGTCGCAATCGGAACAGCTGAAGTAAATATCGCGAATGTCGCCAAGAATTACTTTGGCTGGGTCTCAGCTGTCAACTGCCAGGTCATCGGAGGCGGCGCTTCCACGCTGCACGTGGTCTATTCCGGCTTTACGGCGAATGCGTACGACACCGAATCGCTGGCCATTGGAGCTTCCAAGCAGATCCTGGTTGCCAACGAGGCTTTCCTACCTGCTTCATGGCAAGGCGGCGCCACCATTACAGCCAATAACACCAGCGCGCAAATCATCTGCACAGTCGGTAACAGCAATCCAACCAACATACTGACGCAACCTGGCGACTGGACCATTCAATACAACGCTTTCAACAAGTAACCTGGAGCGTAAACCTTCAAAGTTAGGGGATTTTCCAGAAGACTCCCCGGTCCCGGGGAGTCTTCTCTGGTTTTGCAGGGCGAGGCAAAACCCTCGACTGCATTGAATTTGTATCCTCATGCGAAGTAGTTTCTCGAAAACGGGCGGAAGATGTGTTCTTTGAGGGATTTTTGTAAAGAATACATCTCGTGCCCGCTTTAGTTTAAAAAAGTTTTACAAGGGAAAAATATGTTCAAACGTATTCTCGTCTTATTTCTTTTGCTGGCTGTTCTACTCACAGGTTGCCAGCAATCCAAAAATGGATTGGTCACACTGCATGGTGTATTATTAGTCAGAGACCCAGATAACGCCATGCCAGCAGCGGACAATGCCATCTACCTTGTACCGCTGCCGCCAGACCAGATGGTAGTGTCGATACCGACGATTCCGACTGACAAACCCATTCAGGCGCGTGTCAACAATAAAAATGGGGATTTTGTGTTTACAAACATTGAACCTGGAAAGTATATTGTCATGGTGCTGACAATCTCCAACGGACAAATACCTGCCCATACCAAGGACGGGTCTCTAGCTGTGATCAACGTTCTAGAGACGGATCGCAATACGACCAAGCAATTAGATTACCTTAGCGTGCCCTGACGAATATCGATGGTCCCATCGGTTCAAACCATCCTGACTTTCTCAATCGCAAGTCCGGTCAGGTCTCTGCTGCTCATCCCTTAAGTTGCCGGCGAACAGCTTCTTCAATTATGATAGACTTGCCTACAGAAACGAGCCTTCTGCAGGTCTTTGTTTTAATATCTTGACCAGATATAGACGAAGATTATTTGGAGCGCGTTACTGGAGTGCCTTTTAGCGCCTTTAGCAAGATTTAGTGATGAGGAACGTGAACAATTGCAATCACCCATAGGACGGCTCCTAACTTCCAAAATTGGGCGTGAGACTTTGGGAAGCATGAGCCTGAAACTTGCCAGTGTCGGGTTAACCTTCTTAACAACAGTTCTTTTGGCGCGTTTATTGGGTCCTTCGGATTATGGGGTTTATACATTTGTATATGCAACGATCTCTTTGCTGTCCGTTCCCTCAGAATTTGGATTAACAACGCTGGTGGCCCGGGAGACAGCGCGAGGCATGGTGAGCCAGGATTACGCCAGTGTGCAAGGAGTCTGGCGATGGTCAGGGCGTGCAGCAACACTAATTTCGCTAACGTTGGTTGGGTTATCAGTTGTAGTAATCTGGCTTTTCAGAGAGCCTTTGACCAGCCAGCGTTTGATCACTTTTCTATGTGCATTGGCCCTGGTTCCCCTAATCGCCCTGGGTGATTTACGTGGTGCGGCTTTGACAGGGCTCCACCACGTGATGGCCGGCCAATTACCGGAATTTTTACTCCGTCCCGGCATTTTTGCCTTGCTGCTTGTGATCGCTGCCCTCGCTGGGAACTCCTTGTTTTCCGCACCGATAGCGATGGGGCTCTACGTGTTTTCTTCGGCCGTGACATTTGTAGTTGGCGCCTGGTTGCTTTGGCGGACAACTCCTTTAACAGTGCGGAAGGCTCGCCCAAGCTTTAGCAGCCGAACCTGGCTATTAAGTGCTCTGCCACTGGCCTTCATTGGAGGAATGCAGCTCATTGACCAACAAGCCTCCATTTTGTTGCAAGGATTATTTTTACCAGATGCATCCATAGGAACCTATCGCATTGCCTCGCAGGTAGCCGTGCTGGCTTCATTTGGATTGACAACAATCAATATTGTTCTTACACCGCGCTTTGCTACTTTGTATGCTCAAGGGGACCTGGCAAGGTTGCAGCGACTGGTTACAGCCAGTGCAAGGGTAATCCTGGCCTTTAATTTACTCTTGACCGTGGGTTTTATTATTTGGGGTAAGTCATTCCTGGTATTGGCTTTTGGGTCTCCTTATGCGGCCGGTTATACACCTTTGATGATTCTATTGGTTGGGCAGCTGATCAATTCTGGTGCGGGTTCGGTTGGCCTATTGCTTAATATGAGCGGCCACGAACGGGAAACGGCAAGAGGAATGACAATTGCAGCCATCTTGAACGTTGTGCTGAATTTATTACTGCTGCCTCGTTTGGGGATTAACGGTTCTGCCATAGCAACCTCATCATCCCTTATTATCTGGAATATCCTCTTATGGTGGGCCGTCCGCAAGAAATTGGGCATTAATAGCCTTGCCTTTGGATAATCTCCTGAGGCCGGCTGCCATAGGCTAAAAAACTCTGTATATTAGATTCTCTACAGGTTGATCAGGGTGTTTCTGCCCTGATCAAGACCGTAGCCATAAACATACTGAAAGACTTTTCACTTCAATCCATTATTTATTGGTACAATCTCTCTTACCACCTATGCAGTTATTAATCAGCACCCCTCTTCATCTTTTCTTACTCGATCCTACCACTGGTCAAATCTCCTGCCTCCGCTCAGGGGACGGCTATTATTATGGGATTACTGCCAAAGAGGGGACAGTTGTTTTAACCCACACAGGTGGTTACCTGCAATATTTTCGTGGTCAAGCCAAACCTCAAATAACGATCAAGAACCTGGTGCAACCTCACCAAGTTGAATGGATCGATGAGAACGTTCTAGTCGCCAACACCGGACGGAACTGTCTCTCGGTTTTCGAAGAGAACGGTAATTTTAGTAAAGATGTATACATGAATCCCATTCGAGAAGACGATAAAGAAAAGAACCGCAAGGGGAACCATTTCAACAGCGTCCATCGGGAAGGAAATAAGATCTATGTGGTCGCCCATAATTATGAGCGACCTTCGGAAGTCTGGACACTCACTTGGCCAGGACTCGAGTTAATTGGTTCACAAACCACTGGCGCGGAGTGGGCTCATAACATTTGGATCGGAGAAAGGGGAATGGTAATTTGTGATTCCAAGAATGGCAGTCTGAACGAGGTGATATCCGGCAGGACGATTTGGGAATCAGAAGAAAAGCCAGTGATGACCAGGGGGTTGGCTGTTTCGAAAGATCACATTTTTGTTGGCTGTTCCTCAATAAACCCACGCTTGGAACGATATTGGAAGGATGCGGTAATCTGGATTTTGGACCGGACTACACTCCAGCCGGTTGAGAAGCTCATCCTTCCCGGCGGAGGAGATATTCATGAGATTCGCCTGGTCGGTGTTCCCGATGCGTGTCATAATGACCGGGTCCTGACACTCAAGGATTTAAAGCCACTTAAGCGGATATCGCCGATCATCCAGTTAGCCTATCTATTGAGAAAATCAACCCCTTCCCTTCGGCGCAATTTTTTTCCGATGTCCCAGATTGTCAGGGGAGCCCAAATGGCAAGACGGCTGTCTGTTCCACATATTGGGCGCTCAAATAAAAACGGTCATAAATGATACAGAGGCGACCATGATCGATGCAGTCCAGCTAGAGTGGGAACATACAACCTGCGCTTGGTGCGGAACTACCGAAAGTAATGTGGTTTTCGAAGGGCCAGACCGACTGCACGATCTACCCGGCTTGTTCACTCTTTGCCGTTGCAGGAAATGCGGAATCCTCCGCCAGGAACCGCGATTAACCTGGGAGTTTCTCTCCGCTTATTACCCTGAGGATTATCCTGCATATGCCTACAATTCGGGTGAAATGAACTCTTCATTGCAAGAGGGAATTGCCAACTATGGGAATGTAAAAAGACGGCATTTTGTGGAAAAGCACCAGCCAGGTGGACGATTGCTTGAGGTAGGCTGTGGCAGCGGGGCTTTTTTAAGGGAGCTTGTCAAGGAAGGAAAGTGGGAGGTTGAAGGGATCGAACCAACCCATTCGGCCAATGCATATGCGGCCAAAACGCTGGGGGTCCCCATTCATCAAGGACGGTTTTCAGAGTTGGATTTTGAACCAGCCTCTTTTGACGCGATTGTGCTTTGGTGCGTACTAGAACATCTTGGCCAGCCAGTACAAGACCTGTATCGCATCCATTCTTTACTCAAGGATGGAGGCTGGTTGTTTTTCTCGATGCCCAATTTTGAAAGCCTGGATGCCAAGGTATTTGGCCGCTTCTGGTCTGGGTGGGACCTGCCGCGCCATCTTTATATTTTTCCCCGCCCGGTTCTGCGCCAGATATTAACCCGTATCGGATTTGGCCATATCTCAGAACGATGTATCTCGTCCAGTTATGATGCATTAGGGCACAGCCTTGAGTTTTGGTCCCAGAGCTGGGCGGGCGACCACCCAAAAGTCCACCAGGTTCTATTCAGTTTCTACCGGTCGTGGTTCGCACGGCTGGGTTTGCTCCCATCGCTTGCGTTACTTGACCGTTTGAACCTTACTACAAACATCTCTGTTGCTGCCCAAAAGGTGAAATAAAAACCTATCCGGGAAATCATCATGAGATGCGTTTTGAGTATGGCCGATGGGGCCGCACACACTCAAAACGCAAAATCCTGGATAATATTCGGATAGGCACTAAAGTTAATAAAAGATTACGCAGCGCTTTGGATCTAATCCATCAAGGGATATGGTCCTAGAGGTTTTTGCAATCCCTCAACGATTCCATCCCAAAAATACGGCCAGAACGCCCAATTCCTTTTCCAGAAAAATTCGCGGGCGATCAGGTAGCCGATATGGAGTGGCAACGAAAACCATAAGAAGCGGCTGTGCCGGCGATAGTACCGGACACTGCTCGAGGCCAAAGAATGCCAGAACTTTGGAGAAGAAGGACCTTTGGTGGTTCGCGAAACCTTATGCCACAAATGGGTTGTAGGGGTATACCAGATCTTCAATCCATTAGCCCGAACGCGCTGTGAAAAATCCCAATCGTCGAACATGAACAGGTAACCCGGGTCAAATAGGCCGGCTTGCTCGAAAGCACGCCGATGAATTAATAACCCACAACTTGGCGCAAACTCGATCATCCGTAATGTGTCAGCCGCAGCAGGTTTTTTATCGGTCATCAGGATGGCTGGAGGAAATGCCCGGTATTTTCCTCCGCTGGACCAGACATCAGAGTCGCTGCCGTAGTATAAAATCTTTGGCATTACTATGCCCGTTTCAGGATCGTCTTCAGCAATTTTAACCAGCGCTGTGAGCATGTCGGAAGGAATACTGACATCATTATTGAGCATAAGCACATAATCGGCCCCTGCTTTCAGTGCACGTTTAAAACCAATATTATAGCCAGCTGGAACGCCCAGATTCTGTCCGTTTTCGATAATGCTGATATTAGGGAAATCCTGGCGAACATGCTCAGGGGTACCGTCCTCAGAGCCGTTGTCAACCAGAATGATTTGAAGATTTGGATAATCTGATGTGGATAGTGTTTGCAAACACTCCCTGGTATCTGAATAATTATTCCAGGCCAGGACAACGGCGATGACCAGAGGTTCCATTATTTTTTCCTTTAGAGGTATTGTTTCCATCACCACAGATTCGAGCGTGGGTTCCTGTTCTTCCAGGAAACTAATAATTTCCGGGATCCGTTGCACAGCGGCGGCGAAATTGTCATCCACCTCGCGGTGCCAGAACTCCGCCGCCCGACCGATTGTGAAAAGGTTCTTGTAGCGGCCCAATCTCTCCTGCGCAGATTGCAGAACAGTATCGTAAGCCCGGTCATATACCGGATAAGCGTAATCCTCACGGACTACCAGAGAGTCCAACACTTCACTGGTTTGCAGCAATCCTGCTCCAACCAGATCCTGGATAACCTTCTCAACCACGTGGTCCTGTTCCTGGGTAACTTCTGCACAGACAACCGTCGTCGAAGCAGGAGTATCTACGGCGCTCATATTCTTGAACTCTACCAAGCGATTAATTGCAACTGAATCATCGATGAAATAAATCCAGTGGTAGTCTGATAGAAATGGCCGGTTTATGTGAAGATAAACGGCCTCCACCTTCTTATAATTCAATGGAAAATGATATCCCAGCATTTTGCCCGTGATCGTCAACGGCAAAGTCGAAATGACTGCATCAAATTCTTCCCGAACCAACTGCCCATCTTTTTCGTACTGGATCGCCGTGATCTGATCGCTGATCGTTTCAATCCCTTTGACACTTGCATTGAAGAGAACCTGTCCCTGGATATCAGCGTAAAGCGCCTCGGCAATGGCTCCATATCCTTTTTGGATCGGGTAATAAAAATATTGGAATTTGTTTTTTGTGTTTTCATGCAGCGAATCCAGCGGATTAGCCAACCTGACTTTTTGGCGCGCCCACAGCACAGAGATTTCTTCTCCAGGGATCCCAAATAACTTTTCAGTGTAAGGTTTAAAGAAGTATTTGTATAAACCCTTTCCATATCGTTTGAGCACGTAAGACTCAAAGCTATCTTCCGGTAGATTCTTTGGACGGAAGAGGTATGCCCATAGAATTTTCAGTCGTTCGGAGACGGGCAGGTGAGTGCTTAGTTCAAAAACATCCAGAGGGTCACGAAGCCAGTGGCCTCGTAGATAGATTTTACTACGCCTGACATGCCTGCCCATTGGTACCAGTTTAAGTAATTCGTGCAACACGTTTTCATTGGTGGTAAATAAACGGTGTGCAGCAAAATCACAATAGAACCCATTCCACAAAAAGCTACGTGCCAGCCCACCCACCTGGCTCTGCTTTTCAAAGATTTTGAATTCGACACCGCTTTGTTTGAGCAACCAGCCGGAACTAAGGCCAGCAATGCCAGCGCCAAGGATTGCTACCTTCCTCATGAAATCTCCTGTGTGGTCGAAATGTGCATGAATCCTTAGGTACGCCAGGCTTTACTTGGTTATCGGTAAAATAATCGTATAGATGGCATCATAAGCAACATTCATAGAAAGTTGTTTTTTGTCCAGATACCCACCCATGATGTACAACCGCGTGCCCAGCATGACTGTGTTAAATCGTGACCCAAACTCAAATGGAATTGGGAGGAATTCCCAGGATCTATTTTTTACAACCGGAACGTTATGATACACATATATCCCATTCGCGCCATTTTCGCTAACCACCGCATAAACCAGATCTGCGACGTTGATAAGACTGATCCCTGAGACAGAGGCTGGCAGCGGTTCGTCTGTTTGCCAATCCGAACCATCGCTGCTATCCAAGCGTAGATCATTTACCTCGGTCAACGATAATTTGCCCTGCTGATTCTCTCCTCCCACGACATAGATCTTTCCTCCCGCTATCGCCGCACCCGCGAAGCCTCTTGCCGTTTTTAAGGATCTGCCCGTGGACCAGCTCTCAGATTCAGGATCGTAAATATATACTGAGTTCAGATATTTTTGGCCATCCCAGCCACCAAATAGATAAATACGACCCTCGAAGGCCGCCATGGCATAAGCGCTCATTGCGACAGGCAGGTCGGTACCCTTCTCCCAGGTATCCAGGCGAGGGTCATAGATATCAAGCGTGGCAGTTACAGCGCCAGAAGTTGTGCGACCTCCCGGAATATAAACCCTGCCACCTATCACTGCCGCATTTATATCCGTTACCGGAACCGGCTTTTTAGATAACTCTATCCATGAATCTGTTGCTGGATCGTATTTTTCCGTTAATCCTGTCACCCCAAATGCAGTTTCTCCACCAATGGCGTACACCTGGTTTTCGTAAGTAGTTACTGCCAGTCCATCCCTGGCAGTTGGTAAAGGGGCCAGCGTGTGCCAGCGTGATTCAGGGGTAGGTGTTAAACGGATAATTCCCGTGGATAAAGTTGCTTTTTGCCTGGTTGCCAAGAACCCTGCTCCAATCACCACAACGAGTGTTACGATCACCACGGCCACTCTTGCAAGGCGAACAGCGTTGAAGGGCCGGGGGACTCCTGGCTGGCTGTCAGGATGCCATCTTCTCTGACAGAATCACCCATTTCACGGCTGGGCGAATCGGGGGAGCGATGGAGATCTTCGCTGGAAGGTTTTGCCTGAGTGATTCCATCGGCCTCAATTCCAGGACTCTGCACCAGCCCTATACGTACTGCGTACATTGCCGCCTCGGTGCGTGTACTGGCACCGATTTTGGCAAAGATGTTACGAACATGCACCTTGACCGTATTCGAACTGATGAACAATTGACGAGCTATTTCCTTGTTACTTGTTCCCGTGGCAACCAGCCGCAGAATCTCCTTTTCGCGCTCGGTCAGTTCGGTTGTGGAAATTATTGAGGGATCATTGTGCATGGTGTCGATTAGTTTATCATGTAGGGTAGGATCTGTCAAAAAAGGCCCAGATAGAATTAAAGGGGCACGCAATCTTTACCGTGTATGACACCCGGCTGAGAAAAAAGTTAGTTCTGCCTCTTGTAAAAATAACCAGGATGATGGACAATAGAGCCAAGACCATTTTCAAGGAGATTCCAATATGAAACCATTCATCCCAACAAAACTCATGATCCGCCGGCCGGTACCTGCAGATATCGATATTGCCCAGGAGGCTACGCTAAAACCCATTTTGAGCGTCGCTGAGGAATGCGGCATCCTGCCGGATGAACTCGTGGTTTACGGACCGTACAAAGCCAAGGTCAAACTGGAGATCCTGGACCGTTTAAAGGATAGGCCTGACGGTAAGTACGTGGATGTAACAGCCATCACGCCCACGCCGTTGGGAGAAGGCAAGACCACCACCACGGTCGGGTTGAGCCAGGCACTGGGTGTGCATCTGGGGAAGCGGGTCTTTACCTGTCTGCGCCAACCCTCGCAGGGACCCACATTTGGGATCAAGGGTGGAGCGGCGGGCGGCGGCTACTCGCAGGTTATACCGATGGAGGATTTCAACCTGCACCTTACCGGGGACATCCATGCGATCACCGCGGCCAACAATCTGCTGGCGGCAGCCGTTGATGCGCGGGTTTTCCATGAATCCGAGCAAGATGACGCCAAGCTCTTCAATGCACTTTGTCCGGCAGATAAGCAAGGCCGGCGCAGTTTTTCTCCGTCCATGCTGCGCAGACTGCTAAAACTAGGCATCCAGAAAACCGACCCGAACGAATTGACTCCTGAGGAACGGACACGTTTTGCCCGCCTGGATATTGATCCCGAATTCGATCACCTGGAAGCGGGTTTTGGATACCAATGACCGCTTTTTACGCGAGATCGAGGTAGGTCTCGGACCCGAGGAAAAAGGCCGGACGCGACATACGGGCTTTGACATCAGTGTAGCCAGTGAGGTCATGGCCATCCTGGCACTGACCACCGGTTTGGAGGATATGCGGGAACGCCTCGGACGCATGGTAATTGGTATGAATAGACAGGGTGATGCAGTCACTGCTGAAGATCTTGGAGCAGCCGGGGCTATGACCGTATTATTGAAGGATGCCATCCAACCCAACCTGATGCAAACACTGGAAGGGACTCCGGTATTCGTGCATGCCGGACCGTTTGCCAATATTGCCCATGGCCAGTCATCCATCATTGCCGATCGAATTGCTTTAAAACTGGCTGACTACGTGATCACTGAATCGGGTTTCGGAGCTGATATTGGTATGGAAAAATTCTTTGATATCAAGTGTCGTGCCTCCGGATTAATCCCACAGGTAGTGGTGTTGGTCGCGACCGTCCGGGCTTTGAAGATGCATGGGGGTGGTCCAAAGGTGGTTGCTGGAAAACCCCTTGCTCCTGAATATACGGACGAGAACCTCGAGCTGCTGCGCAAGGGATTGCCCAACCTGGAACGTCATATCAAGAATGCGCGGAAATTTGGTGTAAATGTGGTTGTGGCGGTCAACTCCTTCTCATCCGATACTCCGTCAGAATTGGAACTAATCCGTACCACTGCGCTTGAAATGGGAGCGGTGGATGCAGTTGTTGCCAGCCACTGGATGGATGGTGGCGCGGGCGCCAAAGCACTGGCCGAAGCGGTGGTGAAAGCAGCTGAATTACCCACCAAGTTCCAATTTCTATACCCTAACGAGCTCTCCATCAAGGAGAAAATCGAGACAATCTGTAAAGAAATTTATGGCGCAGAGGGTGTGGATTATTTACCTGAAGCTGAGCAAAAAATTGCCCTTTATACACGGCTTGGTTTTGATCAACTCCCCTTGTGCATGGCCAAAACCCACCTCTCATTCAGTCATGACCCTACGCTCAAGGGCGCTCCAAGTGGTTATCGCATACCTATTCGCGACGTGCGCGCCTCTGTCGGAGCGGGCTTTCTCTACCCGTTGTTAGGTGAAATGCGAACCATGCCCGGCCTGCCCACCAGACCCATCTTTTATGATGTGGATCTCGATCTAAAAACAGGCAAGGTGGTTGGGCTTTTCTAGAATCAATCCTATAGGTGACTTCTCAGGCAACCCTTGCGAAGGTTGTATTTCTGGCAAAAGAACCTAATGAAATCCGGTTTTTTGCCTGAATGGCAAGCCAAGACGCCAGCAACCCTTCGCAAGGGTTACATGATACTTTCATCGAGCGCCTGGGAGCTTAGTTGATCAATGAACCCCGACCTCTCCACACTTACCCTCTTCACTGCTCATGAGCAGCTCCGCAACCTGGAGTATTCGGCCCTTGACCTGACCGAAGCCTGTCTCCAACGGATTGCACGGCTCAACCCGACAATCAATGCCTTCATCACCCCTACAACCGAACTGGCTGTCCAAGGAGCCATGCAGGCGGATGTGCTTCTTGCAAGAAATCCATCCAATCTGGACGAATTGACTTTGCTTGGATTGCCTCTGGGAATAAAGGATCTAATTGATGTAGCCGGAGAACCCACCACTGCCGGTTCAAGATTTTTCACGGAGAGGATACCTGCTGAAGATGCCCAGGTTGTGCTAAAACTCAAGCTCTCCGGCGCGGTAGTTTTGGGTAAAACCAATACACATGAGATCGCCCTGGGTGTAACCGGAGTCAACCCGCATTTTGGGGCGGTAAAGAATCCCTGGGACACTTCGCATATCTCGGGAGGTTCTTCCAGTGGGTCAGCCGCGGCGGTTGCATCGGGAATGTGCCTCGCGGCGATTGGCACGGACACTGGTGGTTCGATTCGCATACCGGCGGCGTTTTGTGGAGTGGTTGGATTGAAGCCAACGTATGGGAGAGTGAGCACACGCGGCGTAATTCCGCTCTCGTGGAACCTTGACCATATTGGGACACTCACGCGGACGGTTCGGGATGCGGCGATGATGATTTCAGTGATGGCCGGCTTTGACCCGCACGATCCTGCCTCGGCAAATATTACGATGGAAGATTATCTTGCACGAATTGAAAATGGCGTCAGAGACTGGCGGGTCGCATTGGCAACTGGAGAGTATATAGAGACCTCGGAATCCGAGGTGGTGGCGGCATTGGACAGGGCAGCACAGGTTTTTAAAGACCTGGGCGCCCAAGTGGAGAAAGTGGATATGTCCTGGCTTGCGGAGCTGGCATTGGCAAACGGCCAGATGACCCAGGCTGATGCAGCGACTTTCCACCAAGAGCGGTTAAGGGAACATCCCGATCGATTTGGTACAGATGTACTCGAACGCCTGCGGATTGGAGCTGCAATGAGTTCCAGCGATTATGCTCTGACAAGGCGGAAACAGGTTGAAAGCCGCAGACACTTCGAGATGTTCTTTGATAAATTCGATATCCTGCTGCTCCCCACCACTCCCGTCCCTGCGCCGCGAATTGAAGATACCGGTCCCATTAGAGCTGCCAGACTATTGACCAGTTTTACTTCACCTTTCAACCTGACTGGGCTGCCCGTATTGTCTATGCCATGCGGTTTTAATGAAACGGGATTGCCGTTGGGGCTTCAAATTGTCTCAAAACATTGGGCTGAAACAAAGGTTTTACAAGCAGGGAATGCATTTGAGCTGGCAACGGATTGGCATAAGCTTCATCCGAGAGTTTAATATATGAGCGGAATAAACATCTTTGTTTTTTTCATGTAAACCGCGTATTCTTCCCCGAATTTGACAAGGCACTCGGCTTCGTCCGCTCGTGCGGTGGCGAAAAGAAAGGCCGTGACAACGATCACAAGACAACCATCCAGGAGGGATGGAGATTTGAAGAAAATGCCACAAGCGAGATAAAATAACGAAGCGTATAAAGGGTGGCGGATGAACCGATAAATCCCCGTGGTTACCAACTGTGTAGTCGCTTCGAGCTGATCGGTTGGTTTGCCGATGGTGCGAAGCAGGATAACCCCATAAATGATTGGAAAAAGGCTTGTAAAAAGGAATACCCACGATAGAACCTGATACCAAGCGAATGGATGGTTGAACCAACTGCGCAGGTTGAGGGCGAACATGCCAAGGATGATCTCCCATGCAAAAAAGCGGTAGAAGCCGTGTGAACCTGGCTGGCGGAGAGATGGGAAGGAAATCCAGATAATGCCGAGAGATCCTATAACAAAGATAATCGTTTCAATCATCCAGACCTACTTTTGCAGGCAGGCGAGCATTTGAGCCAGTGCTCCGGTTGGCTCAGACCGAGGGATAGCCAGGATCGGAATGCTTCTGGCAACGGTGAAGACATCCGAAGTGGTTTTAGTTTTCAAGCGCCGGGTAATGAGACCAACCGCACCAGTATCGATTGCGACGGCCTGCGACATCTCTTCCGGACTGTTCGCCAGCCGGGCAAGGGAGGTGACCGGACTTTCGCCCAGAACCGCCTTCTCAAAAACCTGCTGTACATCTTCGGCCGCGGCAAAGACCCATACCTGGACGGGATTATTGGCGTTGTTAATGGATTTCCAAGTCTGGATGTGGCCGGTGAAAAGCGATAATACCTGATCAAAAGTGAGCTCTTTAACCGGATTTTGAGGGTTAATGATAACCAGGAGGTCGTCAGAACCGATCTGATAGGCAGGGGTAATCAGTTCAGTAGGCATCCCGATGCGCATAACCAAATCAGAGGAATCAAGCTCTTGAAGATCTGCAGGGCGGAGCTCAGAATTAATAACACGATTGCCGGCACAAATAGATAGTTCTTCCAGCCAAGGATTGGCCGCGAATGAGTATTGGATGCTTAGGGGAACCGGTGTTATCGCCGGCGCGGGAGAAGCACATGAGACAAACAAAAGGATCGTGAAAAGCCCAAGAAAGCCTGTAGGCTTCATAATCAACTACCAATCATGCAAAAGAGAGTAGAGCAGCCTGAGGCGTTCCAGAAGACTGGCAGTTATTATAAATTCACGCATGGAGTGGAATTCTCCTCCGGCAGGGCCGAGACCATCAAGAACGGGAATGCCCAATGGAGAAATGAAATTGGCATCAGACGCACCGCCTGTTCCGCCTGCTTTCAACTCGATCCCGATAGCCGCGGCAAGGATTTTCGCTTTTTCAAACGTAAATTTCATTATATTGTCAAATGGCATCGGAGGGCGATTCAGGGCACCGGTTACCTGAATAGTTGTGCCATCCAAGACCGGTTTGAGGGAGTATAAGGCGGTTATGATCCGTTCCGCCTCACCTGGCTGCATAACCCGCAGGTCGATCTCTATGACGGCTTCATCAGGAACGACGTTGCTGGCAATCCCACCGCGGATGACACCGACATTAAGGGTGGTGCCGTTGGCATAATCAGTCAACTTTTGGATTGCGAGGACCTGGTACGCCATTTCTTCGATCGCGTTGCAACCGCTTATGTGATCGGCTCCAGCATGGGCAGCCCTTCCCTGGACATGGACCCGAAACTCGCCCGCCCCTTTCCGCCATGTTTTTACAGAACCATCCGGCATGGAAGGCTCAAGAACCAGTACCAGACTGGCCTGCCTGGAAAGCTCCTCGATCAAGGCGCGAGAGTAAGCACTGTCAGTTTCCTCGTCGGATGTGAACAAAGCGGTAACCGGTCGCGGCGGAATTTGATCAGACTCTTGCAAAGCGGCAATGGCAGTCAACCCGACGACAATTCCACCCTTCATGTCCGAAACGCCCGGGCCAAAGGTTTTTTCTCCCTGAGTAAAAAAAGGCATTTTTCGGAGCGTTCCGAGCGGGAAGACGGTATCCATGTGGGCGAGAATGAGGAACCCATTTGGACCTTCTCCCCAGTGCGCTTCAACTTGATCTCCGACTGAGACCTGGGGGTGGATTTTCACCCTGGCTCCCAGGCGAAGGCATTCCGCGCGGATGATGCCAGCGAGCCGATCCACGGATGCTTTGTCTTGAGTAGGCGATTCGGTTTCGACCAGCCGCCGAAGCAAGGCCAGCATATCGGGCAGGCGGTCTTCTAAGTTAGAAATACCCATCATCAGACCAAGGCAATCACGAGGCTTCCAAGACCCAAAACCGCACAATAGCCTGCAAAGATATAGAGCGAATGTTTGTTCAAATAGCCCAGAAGCCACTTGATCGCCAACCAGCCTACAACCCCGGCGGTAACCACACCAATTATCAACGGTAGCAAGAAAGAGCCAAGGCCCGTCATTTTGAGCAGATCGAGAGACTGGTAGCCGCCGGCTGCCAGCATAACAGGCACAGACATTAGAAAAGCAAAGCGGGCAGCAGACGGACGATCAAGGCCACGTGCCATCCCGGCACTGATGGTGGTACCAGAGCGAGAAGCACCCGGGAAAACGGCCAACACCTGGGCGATACCGACTATCAAGGAATCCAACCAGGTCATTTTTTCAAGAGTGCGATCACGCCTGCCCAACCATTCAGCCAGAGACAGGACCACTGCGGAAATTAACAAGCGAATACCGGCTTCGAGCAGCGGCGTCCTAAACAGAGCTTCCACAGCAGATTTGAGTAGATAGCCAAAAATCAAAGCTGGTATAGTCGCGATGATAATGTACCAGGCCAGGCGATTCTGTGGTGTGGAGAAAGGTCTTCCAAAGAATGCTTTGACAAGTACCAACAGGTCTTTCCAGAAGTAGACGATCAATGAGATAATCGTCCCAAGCTGAACCAGGACCAGGAATGAGAACATGGCATCATCGGCGGGTATGCCCAGGATCTTTTGTCCGATCAGCAGGTGAGCAGTGGATGAGACAGGAATAAATTCCGTCAAGCCTTGCAGGACACCGAGTAAGAGGGATTGAAATATTGTCATGAGGGCTCCGTTTGTTTAGGGGATGTTCTTTCAGCATTGCCTTGCCATTGCTCGAGCCAGGACGGAATTTTGTTTTCGAATGTGTTGTCCATGATCGATGCACGGATATCTTTAACCAATTGGATCAAAGCATGCAGATTGTGAATGGACAACAATGTACCAGCCAGAAGCTCTTTCGCAACGATCAGATGCCGCAAGTAAGCGCGCGTGAAAGTCTGGCATGTGTAGCAAGTACAAGCCTCATCAATAGGGCGTTTATCCTGTGCGAAAGTAAAATTCATCAGGTTGAGACGACCCTCAGAAGAAAAAGCGGCGTTATGACGTGCCAGGCGGGTAGGCAGAACGCAATCGAAAATATCAACACCCCGGGCAATTCCATTGATCAAGTCCTCGGGGGTGCCAACTCCCATCAAATAACGCGGTTTGTTTTCCGGCAAGAGGGGAGTTACGAGGTCTAGGATGGTGTGCATCTCGGCTTTGGTTTCGCCGACTGATAAACCGCCGATGGCTATGCCTGGAAACGGCATTGCGGAAATGAATTCTGCCGAGGTAACCCGTAAGTCCGGGTTGACACCGCCCTGGACTATCCCAAACAGGGCCTGGTCGTTACGTTTCCTGGCAGAGAGGCTGCGCTCTGCCCAACGGTGTGTCCGATCCATGGCCGTTTTACTATAGGCGTGATCGTTGGGGTTGGAACATTCATCAAATGCCATGATGATATCCGCCCCCAGATTCTCCTGGATCTGGATGGATTTTTCAGGGGTCAAGCGATGGATTGAGCCGTCAATATGACTTTTAAATGTAACACCATCATCGTCGATTTTACGAGTTTGTGCAAGAGAAAATACCTGAAAACCGCCCGAATCAGTAAGAATGGGATGGAACCAGTGCATGAACTGGTGCAGCCCGCCCAACCTGGCTACCAGCTCATCGCCGGGGCGCAGATACAGATGATAGGTATTAGAGAGCACCAACGATGCACCCAGCTGCTCCAATTGAGCCGGCGTGAGGGTTTTCACGGTAGCCTGCGTGCCGACCGGTGCAAAGACAGGTGTATCCAGGTCGCCGTGAGGGGTGTGGAATACTCCGGCACGGGCACGGCCCTGGGAAGCAAGGATCCTATATTCAAACATCGGGACGATTATACTCGACAGCGGTTGGCGCTATTGTTGGCTCAACCTGTTTTTTTCCATTCCCATTGAGGATGGTATCTTCTAGGTTTCCAGTCTCCCACTGCGTCTTGCTGCATATCTCGCAAGATCCGGCATGGGATGTTCATATATTTCTCGCATCAGCGGAGAGGAGATCAGGAAGTCTGCCGTGGCACGGTTACAGGCTGTGGGAATATTTCTTAAAACAGACAGGCGCAGCAGGGCTTTGATATCGGGATCGTGGGGTTGAGGTTCGAGCGGGTCCCAGAAGAAGATGAGAAAATCGATCCCGCCTTCGGTAATTTTCGCACCGATCTGCATATCGCCGCCCAGTGGCCCGGATGTGAAACGGTTTATTTCAAGCTCAAGCCTTACTGCCAGTAGTTCGCCGGTCGTGCCCGTAGCATAGAGAATGTGCTGGGCCAAAGTGCCCCGGTTGAATTCCGCCCACTCCAGCAAGTCGGTTTTCTTGTTATCGTGAGCAACCAGCGCAATGTGTTTTTGAATTCCAATCATGGTGTTTATCATAAATGGCCTTCTTTCATCCATCGGGGTTGTTTTTCGAAGAACATGCTTACAAAGAGCCTAAGCGAAAAACCATCGGAAGCATGATATGTGTATGCGAGAAAGCCGCGCGCTCACAAATGGCGTGTAGTCGTCTATGGTTTGACAGCCCTGGTGGCGATGTAGGTTGGATGATATTTACTAATGGGTGAGTCGGGACAGACATCTTCATAGAAGCCGGTTATTATAAACCCGGCATCTATTTGGCCTCCCAACAGGTCAGTAAGGCTGTGGCCAAATTCAAGCGGCGTGGCTTCCTCGATACATACTTCCAGGTCTTTTGGATCCATACTTTTCAGATCAGAATATGGTATGGAATATTTGATTTGCAGGGCTTCCTGTTCATCTGCATGAGTCCCAATCATGTAATAAATCGGATTGGCGGAACCCGCCAGCAAGAGCCCACCATGGCGCAGAACGCGGAAAGACTCTTGCCAAACGGGCCGGACCTCAGGGCAGAAGACGTTGGATACCGGGTGAAAGATTAGATCGAACGTCTTGTCCGCAAAGGCAGAAAGATCGCGCATGTCACCCTCGACGGTCTTCACAGCCAACCCCTCCCGACTGGCAACCATGCGGTCGCGTTCCAGTTGAGCTGGAGAATTATCAAATATGGTGACATTAGCTCCCAAAGCAGCGAAGACCGGCCCCTGCTGGCCGCCGCCACAGGCGAGTCCGAGCAAGTCCAGCCCCTGGAAAGGTGGGAACCACCCATGCGGCACAGGTTTGGTCTCGGTCAATAAGACCGAGAATTCACCCTGCCGCGCGGCGGTAATGACTTCAGGAGTAACAGGGATGGTAAATGGATTGTTCTTATCCACCTGCCTATCCCAAGCATAACGGTTGTACCTCCGGACGTTCAGGGTTGGTTCGTTTTTTGACATGAGGCTGCTCCTGCAATCATTATACACCGATGGAAATATTGACCATTTAGAATTACGGTATAAGAACAAGAGATGGGTCAAATTCAATTTATATCCAAGTTTTTTTGGCACTTTCCAAAAACCAAACGAAACCCCGCGAGAAACCTCGCGGGGATGGTAAGGATATCCCGTGCTAATTATTTCGTTGGCGTGGGTATCAGCCCAGAGCCGGTCCATGTGAATGTGCGCGGCGTGCTGGCAGCACCGGCAGAAGACCAAATGGAATTACCCTGCTCATCAGTGCCGGTCTGACGGACAGGTTCAACCGTCCAGCGCATCACATGTGAAGTGTTGTCCTGCGGGCGAAAGGTGACAGGTACAATGAACTTGGTATCGGTTACGAATGAAACAAGTTTGCGACCAGTCCCGGAGGTAACATCCTCAATGGTTACCCGGTATGATTCGTTCTCGCGCAATATTCCTATGGATGCCCATTGGAGTGTTATGGCATCGTTTGCGAGTGTAAAAGGTGCACCATCGGCAGGCAGCAACAGGTTGGGAGCCTGATATGGAGGTGGAGTAGTCGGAGTTGGGGATGGGCCAGGGGTGGCCGCACGCATGCAAAGCGGGATCAATAATTTCGCATCCAAGAAAACACTATCAGTGCTCATTCCATTGAAATCCCTTATGGCTTGCATCGAAACACCGTAGTTGGTCGCGATTGTACTGAGCGAGTCGTTTGCCTGAACGGTGTACTGCACAGTTTCGCAAGCAGCCCGGGTCGCTGCGGCCGGTTCGAGGGTCGCGGTGGCGGGAGGCAGAGGCGTTGGAGTAGGACGCGGAACCTTGATTATCTGTCCGATCTTCAGGTTTGTGCAAGTACTGTTAAGGCTATTCAAGGAAATGATGGCCGCCACGGAAGAATTATACAGACTGGCAATAGCGCCACAACTATCGCCAGCCTGGACGGTATAATCAATGGGTGGTTCGGGAGTCAGCGTGGGGGTCTCGGAAGGAACAAGGGTTTCAGTCGGCGTAGGGGAAATTGTCGATGTAATCGTAGGGCTGGGAATTGCAGTCGGGGCTTGAATTTGATGTGTCCCTTGAAGGGTGAAGTATAACGCGGCTGCGCCAATTGCCAAAAAACCTATCAGTATGCCCAAAGCAACCGGCAAACTAAGGGTCACTTCAGGCATTCGGGATCCCTGAACGGCTTTAGTGGATTTCGCATTGGGTTTGGTCGTGGCGCTGAATTCGGTTCCACATACCACGCAACGGGTGGCATTTTCTGCCAGGCGTGTACCACAAGTGGGACAAAGTTTGGTAGAGGTTGTTTCTGGGCTCATAATCCGGGCATTATACCATGAGGCGGATTGACAGGCTGCAATTGTATATGCGTATAACCACTCATACGAATATTAGGCATAGGTGACCTTGCGTTATAATAAGATCGTCATGGACAATAACTACACTTTGTATAAGACTATGTTGCTTATTCGGCGCTTTGAGGAGCGTTTGCTGGTTGAGTTCAGTGCTGGTAAATTGGTCGGCACTACGCATGTTTCCATTGGACAGGAGGCTGACGCGGCAGGTGTTTTTTCCGTTTCTGACCCAGACGATGTGGTCTTCAGCAACCATCGCTGTCACGGCCATTTCCTGGCCTATGGTGGGGAGCCGTATCGCCTGGCGGCCGAATTGATGGGAAAGTCCACCGGGTTGGTCGGCGGACGCGGCGGCAGCCAGCACATCCAATGGCACAACTTTTACTCGAACGGCGTTCAAGGCGGAATAGTTCCGGTGGCAACCGGCATGGCGCTGGCTGAAAAAGCTCTACAAACTGGAAAAGTCACCCTGGTTTTCATTGGAGATGGGACACTTGGAGAGGGCGTTCTTTACGAGAGCCTTAATATTGCTGCATTATGGAAACTTCCGATCCTGTTTGTTCTTGAAGATAACCGGTACGCCCAAACCACCCCGATTGAAAAAGGTGTGGCAGCGACCATGGCTGGAAGGTTTTCCGCGTTTGGAATCCCGGCCTGGGAGCGGGATACCACTGATGTATTGGAAGTATGCATTCTCGCCAAGGAGGTTTTTCAGCATGTGCGCTCAGGACTGGGGCCAGGAGGCCTGATCCTGCACACATACCGCTTTTCCGCCCACAGTAAGGGTGACGATCCGCGTCTGCCGGAGGAGCTTGCCCGCATCCGCATGTACGATCCATTGCCGCTTCAGGCGACGCGCTTGACTCCGAAGGAGTGCAGCCAAGCTGAGAGCGAAGTATTGGCGACTGTTGAGGATGCGTTTAAACGAGCCGATTCTGATCCGTTTCCAATTCTTCCTGTCGAAAGCCAAAAGTCAAACGCAAGTTTTTAGACGATCAAAAAATAGCAAAGTATGCCTACTGTTCTCGAAAGCCTTAACTCCGCGTTGCATCATGCGATGGAAAATGACGGACGCATCTATATCATCGGCGAAGATATCCTGGATCCCTATGGGGGCGCATTCAAGGTGACGCGGGGGTTGTCTACAAAATTTCCCAAGCGTGTCCTGACTACGCCCATCTCCGAAGCGGCCATTATCGGTGTGGCGAATGGAATGGCACTACGCGGTTTACGTCCGGTGGCGGAAATCATGTTTGGGGATTTCCTCACTCTGAGCGCCGACCAATTGGTCAATCATGCAGCCAAGTTCCGTTGGATGTATAACAATAATGTGCATGTGCCCATCGTTGTGCGAACTCCGATGGGCGGCAGACGTGGTTATGGTCCCACCCACAGCCAGTCGTTGGAGAAGATATTTCTAGGTATCCCCGGCCTGAAAGTAGTTGCGCCGAATACACTCGATGATCCCGGCAGATTGCTGGAAGCTTCCATTACTGATGATGATCCGGTGCTTTTTGTGGAACACAAACTGCTCTACACCCGCAGATTGCTTGAGCCGGGCAAGGGAGATCTGGTCGATTTTGAATATCAACAAACCGGTAAAACCTTTCCAATTTACAATTTACGCTTTCCTGGCCATACCCATCAACTCACCATTGCAACTTACGGTTACAATTTTGAACTTACCCGAGCTGCTGCACTTGAATTACTAATGGAATATGAAATTTTTACGGAAATTGTGCTTTTCTGCCAACTCAGTCCTTTTATTTTAGATCCGTTATTAGATTCACTCAAGCGCACCCGGAAATTATTGACTGTTGAAGAAGGGACTCTGGCGCTTGGCTGGGGAGCGGAGTTGGCAGCCCGGGCTGCTGAAACTATCAACGGATTAAAGATAAAACGTGTGGCAGCGCGGGATTTTCCTGTTGCCAACGCCCGTGTGTTGGAAGACGCGATATTACCGTCACAGGAGTCAATCATGCGTGCCGCCCTTGACCTGGTGAAACAATGATCAAATCGGAAATCCTGGTACCGCTGTTAAATGCAAACGAACCCGAGGCACGCCTGGCGAGTGTCCATGTCAAGGATGGGCAGGCAGTGGCAAAAGGCGAACGCCTTTTCACCATCGAGACTACCAAAGCCACCTCTGAGATTGAGGCTCCAGAAGCTGGTTTCATTCATATGTATGTGGAAGAAGGCGCTACACTGACAGTGGGAGATCGCTTGGCATTAATCACCGATAAGGCTGATGAAAAAATATTTGTTGATAACAAAAATGATAAACAGGTGCCTGGCGCAGGGACAATCGCTCCGGGGTTGAATCATTCACTTTCTGTGGGCGGACTGCGCATCACCACACCAGCCCGCGCACTGGCAGAATCGCTCGGTTTGGATCTGAAAACAATTCCCACCGATCAGTTGGTAACCGAAGAAGCAGTCCGTCAACTTGCCGGATTCACGCAAGAAATTGTACTGCCTGTCTCGGATAAACCGCTGATCTTAATCTACGGCGGCGGTGGACATGCCAAGTCTGTGATGGAAATGGTGTTACAGAATGGAGAATATGCCATCGCTGGCATCCTTGATGATGACCCACACCGGGCAGGCGAGCAAGTACTTGGCATCCCGGTATTGGGGACGCGGAAGCTGCTTCCAAGACTGATAAATCAGGGTGTCCAACTTGCGGCGAATGGCGTAGGTGGTATTCTAGATATTAATATTAGAGTAATGATTTTTGAGTTACTCGAAGATGCCGGTTTTTCATTCCCTGCACTTATCCACCCACATGCCACTATTGAGCCGAGCGCGAAGGTTGAGGCAGGTGTTCAGGTATTTGCGAATGCCTATGTTGGCTCGGAAGCATTCCTCCAGCCACGCTGTATGGTCAATACCAACGTTGTGGTCTCGCACGATTGCATAATCGGGTCTTATACCCATATTGCCCCCGGCGCATTGCTGGCAGGTCATGTCCACGTCGGGGAGCGTACATTGGTGGGCATGGGGGTGACAACTGCAATCGGAGTCAGGATCGGCGATGGAGTCCGGATTGGGAACGGCGCCATCCTTCTGGCTGATGTACCAGACAAGACAATTATTCAGGCGGGTAGATTCTGGACAGGAAAAGCGGGGTTGCCTTGAACAATGCATTATTTATTTGAAAGAATTCTGTGAATACAAACATGGTCAAAACGAGGCGGTATGCCAGCCAATGCCAACAACATTGAAATCTTAAAGAGCATCCTTGAAAAAAACAACCAGCCCGAGCTGCTCGATTCCCATCCCTGGACGAGAAGCCTGATAGTCAGGCAAGCCAGCGGAGAAACGCCTGAATTATTGAAAAAGAGCCCGGGGCAACGACTTGTTGTTGTCATCTCGAGATTATTCGCCCAAATGATGCCCTCCAATCCTCCAAGGCGCGGCAAACGCCTGGATACGCATTGGGGGGAATTCGGGATACTGGCAGCCCAATACTTTGCTCCCATTATATTTGGGGAGCTCGTTCCCGCATCATTACGCGAGGCATGGGGACATATAGACCAGAGCATCCTGCTTTTTGTATACGGGAAGCCGTCGGAAGCCCTTTCCGAAGCCGAAAAAGAGGCTTATAAATTGGTCGGGAATGAATTGAGCATCGCTCCCAATAGTACTTTGAGTGACTGGCATCGAAAAGGGCTGGAACGTCTTAATGAAATGATCCTAAGGCGAGAGAGTTATTTGACCGGAACCATGTCCATGCCAGCCGTAATCATCCAGGGTGTACAACCAAATGATGAATCAACACGTAAATCAAAGCCTTATCAGGAAGGCAAAGGGCGTCTTGTACTCGCCTTGCTGAGTATCATCTTGTTGGGACTCTTGCTTTTTGACGGGATCAGGTCCTGGAGAATATATAAACAATTTATGCTGGTCCGGCAGGATTTAACGCAAATACGCGCTTTAATAACAGGCCCCGGCCTCAAACTTACACAAATAAAGTCCGCTGGTCCGGCTCTATCAACACTAAGACAGGATTTTAAAACCCTCAAGGATCAAACCGAGCCATTTCTCTTGATCGGATCCGCGTTAAGCTGGGTCCCGGTCTACGGAGGGGATCTAGCATCTGTAAAGCAACTGGTGGGCATTGCCGATGCCTTGCTTGCCTCTGCAGATTCATCCTACAAAGCAATGACACCTCTCCTGGAGGAAGGTGGTACATCCGGAATCACTCCAGGACGCCTGACCGAGGTGCTGGTTAGGGCACAGCCCCAATTGATTGAAGCTGATCGTCAAATAAATTTGGCAATAGTGGCTCGCAGTCATTTAAAAACGGAAAGACTGACCCCAAAAGTTCGTAATCTGATCGAGAAAGACCTGGATCCGTTGATTGCCATGATGGGGGATGGATTGAGCGTAGCTGAGGATCTCCCGCGCTTGCTGGGTGCAACAGGTGAAGGTCCCAAGTCATATTTATTATTAGCTCAAAATGAAGATGAACTGCGCCCAACTGGAGGATTTATTACCGCTGTCGGTACTTTGCTGTTGGATAATGGCCAAATCAGCAATCTGACTTTCGTCAATTCATACGATCTGGATAATTGGTCAAAGCCTTATCCAGCTGCTCCCTGGCAACTCCAACAATACATGGATACATCAGTACTAGTACTTCGGGATACGAGCTGGTTCACGAATTATCCTACTGCTGCGCTGTATGCGGAGACGATGTTTTCATATGTTGATGACCATACAGTCGATGGGGTGATCGCTTTCGACCAACAATTCTTAGTGGAGATACTGGGGGCAGTAGGGCCAATAGAATTGGAAGGTGTTCCATACCCAATTGATGCAAGCAATGTCATTGCGTATATACGCGCTGCAAAAACACCCAGTGCAGCGGATCTTGAATCAGAGTTGATTAGCCCAACGTATGTCACCAAAGCCATCTACACAAAGAAAATTGCCGATGCGTTGGCGGAAAAATTGTTAAATGGTACTATTCCACCAGAAAAATTGATCCCTGTTTTGCTGCAGGCTTTGAACGAGAGGCACTTATTATTAAAAATAGATAGCCCATCGATTACAAAAATATTAGCCCGGCGTCGCTGGGATGGAGCAGTCCGTCCAGAGGGTGGGGATTTCTTGATGGTGGTGGACACGAATGTCGGTTTCAATAAAACCAATGCATTGGTTCAATCCAGCCTGGTTTATGATGTAGACCTAACCAACCCAGACTCTCCAATGGGTTCGCTAACGGTTGTTCATACTAATAATGCTGGTGCTGTTATTTGTATACAACCCGCTAAAAATAAATCCACACCAGCGGGTGAAGAATTATATCTATTGACCGACTGTTATTGGAATTACATGCGCGTATATTCTCCAAGCGGGACCAAACTTCTCGAGGCTACGCCACAATATGTCCCGGCCAATTGGATGATCATCAAACAGGATGTTGATGGGCGGGTGGACGAACTTAATGAAGAAATCGACGGTGTACAGGCTTTTGGTACCTTGCAGGTAGTACCTGGCGGCGAATCCGTGGTGACAGATTTTCACTTTTCCTTACCAGCCAACATTGTCCAATCAGGAACCGGTCAATCCATTTATCATCTTCTTGTTCAGAAACAACCTGGCACCCAGGCTGTACCGATTACCATACGCGTGCACCTTCCGAACAACACATTGATCAAAGCAGCACCAGCCGGAGCGGTTGTTCAGGATCAAAATATCCTCTTCCAGACCAACCTGCAAACGGATGTTGAGTTCGAGATCGAATTTCAAATTCCATAAATCCGGTATAAATCCGGTATGTGGTTTGGGGTAATAGATATATAATATAAACAGGCAAGTGCAAATCATCGCCCATTTGATGAGGAGGATTATTATGAAAAAATATATACCTGTTCTTGTTGTGATCGTTCTGGTTCTTACGGTAATCGGAATTGCCAGGGGGAACCCGGTCTGGGCGAGCCCGAAATCAATCTCGGGAGCCAATTCACCTCTGAAGACCCTCATAACCATAACTTCTGATGGAATCTACAACGTCGGTGGTGTCTGCGAGATTTCAATCGCTTTCAATGCAGTTGGTAATCAAGTAAAGGCAGACGCAGAAGTCCCCATCATGCAATCAGTGGTGGTACCTTTTTCCGGCGACGGCAATCTGCTTTTCCCGGGCTGTCATTTTGTGTTTGTCGAGGGAAGCATGGCTAACATAGCTTCCCTTAAAGTTTGCTTTGGCGCGAGCCAGGAAATGCAAATGGGGATTTATTATTACCTGGATAATGCCGGTCCCGAAGGCCGTGTCTGGGCGCCGCTTCCCTCGACATTGGAAGATAATGGGCGACTTGTCTGCGCCCCGGTGCTTTATGGTGGCGTATATATGCCGGCTGGAAAGGTTGTGCCGCCGCCTGAAACGGTGCCAGTCTCCATTGACAATCCATTTTTCCCACGGCCATGTAAAGGTTGCACAGTCACAACGCCTCCTTCTGAGATCACCATCACAGGATCGGGAACGTATCCTGTGGGTGGGGTTTGCTTGATCACTGCCAAGTACAACGTAACAGGCCTTACAGATACCGTTCAGGTGGAGTATCCGACAAAGCATTACACCGAAAATACTTTGAGCGTACCTTTTGGCGATTACGCCAATGGTAACTTGATTTATTTCCCAGGCTGCCATGTAATACACTACAAAAATCAACAGATCCAGGATCAAATGAACAAGGGGAATCCCAAGGACGGTACCTGGCAGATCTGTTTTGCTGCCATCCCGGATAAATCCATGACGATCTACTATTATGATGATAACCTAAAAAAGGTCACTGCGCCCTGGACCAAACTTGTAACAACGACCGCCAATGGAATGGCTTGTGCAGACCTGGTGGATTTCTCGGCTGTTTATGCGCCAGCTGGTAAGTGATAAGAATCAACAAAATTCAATTAAGAAGTGACACGATAGAGGCGAAAGCCTCTATCGTGTTATTATAATAACCAGATGCAACGCACCAAATTGATCATCAGGTTTATTCCACCGGGGATTCTGGTCGTGTCCCTGATGGCGGTATATCTGGCAAGCATGGCGCCCGGATTGACTTGGGCAAATTTTGGCATGGATGGCGGTGACCTGATTGCAGCTGCGGCGACAGGGGGAATCGCCCATCCTACCGGATATCCGGTCTATCTGCTTCTAGCTCGTCTGTTCCAGTTTATACCGATTGGCTCCCTGGCATACCGTACCAACCTGATGTCTGCGATTGCTGTGGTGTCTGCTGCAGTGGTGGTATATGTGCTAGTAACCCGGTCGCTATCGCCATCCAATCCACACCAATATTGGGCAGCAGGCCTGATTGCCGGGAGCGCCTTTGGACTTGCGCCCCTGGTTTGGTCGCAGGCAGTGATAACTGAAGTATATGGACTGCATTCCCTGTTTGCGGGGTTAATTCTTCTATTATCTGTTGGTACTCCACCCAAGAATTTTATACAGAAACGCATGGATTGTGCTCTGGGACTCACATTTGGCTTTGCAATGGGGAACCACATTACCACCATTCTGCTCTTGCCTGTTGTTTTCTTCGGTACGTTCCATAGAAAGCCAGTCCTGGAAGAGGAAAAACACTGGATAAATAGCTGGCATCTGGATGTTCGTTCTTTATTACGACGAATTGTTTGGGGTGGGATCGGGCTACTGGTCTATATCGCCTTACCCCTGCGCGCCTTGTCGAATCCTCCGGTCAATTGGGGCAACCCGGTCACTCTGGATGGCTTCACGTGGCTGGTATCTGGAAAACTATACCAGGGACTACTACTTGATTTGAGTGTCGCATCCGTATTGGAACGTGTTCAAACAGCTGCCGCGTTGTTGCTTGAGCAGTTTGGGATTATCGGCCTCGGTGTAGGTTTGGCCGGCTTGATAGTATTTTATAAACCAACCCGCCTTAATTTTAGCATGCTCTGGATCGTGGCTGTCTCATCGGGGTTTGCGATTGGATATGCAACGAGGGATGCTTTCATGTACTTGATTCCGGCTTTCCTGTGTTTCGCCATTTGGATAGGGACGGGATCAGATGGGTTGATGCACGCAGTTTCCAAACGGCTTCCAATACGTGGACTACTGGTCAGCTTGATCCTTATTTTGACTCTGGTGATTCAAGCCTGGAATTCCTGGCCAAAGGTGGATGCATCTCATGATTTACGGGCTGAATCTTTAGGAAAGAGTGTTTTCTCCATAGCGCCAACACGAGCAATTGTGTTCGCCCAAGGAGACGAGGCAATCTTTGCATTATGGTATTTCCAATATGCCCAGAAGAATCGTCCCGATCTTATCATCGTAGCGAGCGACTTGCTTGGATTTAGCTGGTACTTGCAGACACTGCGAAGCACATATCCTGATTTAAATTTACCCGGTCCCTTCCCCTTTGAAGAGACTGTGGTGGTGGCCAATCCGGGACGCCCAATATGTCATGTTCAATACGTTCGGGTGGCAGAAATCAACTGCCTGCCGGCCAGGGATTCTCAATTGCCATAATGCCAATGACTGTCAATCCTGGAAAAGCGGTTGAGTTAATCGGAAATAGTCAGACCAGCGCCTTACCAATAATGGTGTACAAAAGGGCGGACGAATTGATCATACACATTATTTATTCCTGCGATCGTGCTGTCGGAAAGAGGCGGCAGGTTGGCAGCCTGGATATTCTCTTCTGCCTGTTGTGGACGCTTTGCACCGGGGATGGCACAGGTGATCACCGGGAACATCAAGATCCAGCGGAGTGCCATTTGGGCCATGGTATAACCGGATGGGACCAAGGGGCGCAGTGCTTCAACTGCCTGCAACCCTGCATCATAATCCAGCCCGGAGAAGGTCTCACCACGATCAAAGGATTCACCATGCCGGTTGTAAGTCCGATGGTCATCTGCGGAAAACTTACTCTCAGGACGTAATTTGCCAGTCAATAACCCGGAGGCCAACGGGACGCGGGCCAAAATCCCGACCCGGCGACGCTGAGCTTCTATAAAAAACAGGTCAGCTGGACGCTGACGGAAAATGTTGAAGATAATCTGTACAGATTGCACTTGTGGGTATTCAATAGCCTTGAGGGCTTCTTCCACTTTTTCAACGCTGACCCCATAGAATCGGACCTTTCCAGCTCTAACCAAATCGTCCAGGATACCAAATACATCCGGCATGTAATAAACTTCGGTAGGAGGACAATGGAGCTGCAGCAGGTCAAGGGCTTCCATACCCAGATTCTTAAGGCTGCGTTCCACAAATGCGGTCAGATTCTGCCGGTTATACCCTTTGGCAGTATGCGGATCGAGCCTGCGTCCGGCTTTTGTGGCGATATAGAATTCTTCATGACGTTCCTTGTGAAGCATGGCCAGCAGACGCTCGCTACGTCCGTCGCCATAAACATCAGCGGTATCGAAGAAATTGACACCAAGATCAAGTGAACGATGCAAGGCTGAAATCGATTCCCTATCATCCACATCTCCCCAGGCACCACCTATAGCCCATGTGCCAAAACTGACCTCGGATACTTTCCAACCTGTGCGCCCTAATTCACGGTATTCCATAATCACTCCTCCATATTGAAATATCCATCATTATTCTCTGCCTGTTTCAATAACCACTGTTCCACTTCTGGAATATTTTCGCTTAATCGAGCCGCAGCGACTACTGGCAGCCAACGGCGATATTCCTTTTCTCCTCCGGGACGCAGCTGGAAGTAGCGGTTCAAATAGATCACATGGAAGCAACGGACAAGAAAACGGTCCCGGCTTTTCGGGATTTGGGTGGATGAGGCCGCGCCCAGGATGAGAATTGTGGAGCGGGCCAGATCTGCCAGGGGGTTGCCGTATGAAGAATCGGTCCAATCAATTATGACAGGTCTGTTTGCCGAAATTAGAATATTCATGGGATGGAAGTCACCATGGCAAAGGGAGTCACCAGACGGAAATATTGCCAGAGATTTGAGAACGGATTCCCTCAGACGAGATGGTAATGCATTCGCATGATGAATCTTGTATTCCAACCTGTCGACCTGGGAAGGAATATTTGCCTGGATCTGCAAAGAATGCATCGTGGCATGCAATTTTGCTGTCATGTATGCAAAGGAAAAGATGCGCCAGGGTTGTTTACTGTGAACCTCCCACATCGGTTGTCCGTAGACGCGCTCATAAACCAGCCCGTTGAATCCATTAATTTGCAGGATGTCACCGACTGCGGGGACAGGTAAACCAGCAGTAAGGATGGCGCGACTAATGCGCTGTTCGTATTGAATGTCCTCCAGTTTAAACCAAGCATGGAACAGTTTGAGTACTTGCCCTTCCTGCCACATGTATATATTTGCAGTCCGACCGCTTGCAATCGGCTTTCCCAGGTCCATTTCAGACACCTTCCCCTGGAATTTGTTCACAGACGAAATTTCCAATCCGGCTGATTGCCTGCTGTGCTTCGGGCACATAGGGGGCGAAGACCTGGAACACATGCCACATGCCTTCCCAGATATTCAACCGGGTGGCCACACCAGCTTCTTTTAGTTTTTCATCCAGCCGGATCGAATCGTCAAAGAGGATTTCGTCGCTACCCACGTGAATCAGGGTTGGTGGCAGGTTGTGAAGATCCGCAAAAAGCGGAGATATAAGTGGATTGGCAGGATCGTGTATTCCCAAATACGCGGGGGCGAACGCCAGGCGGTTGCCCTCGCCTCCGAAGATGGGATCAACCTTTTTTCGAACCCGGATGGAATTGCCTGAGAACGTCAGGTCCGTCCAAGGGGAGAGCAAGAACAAAGCTGCTGGAAGCGCCTGGCCTGCATCTCGCAGGCTGACCGCAGTTGCCAGGGCCAGGCCGCCTCCGGCTGAATCCCCACCAACAGCAATCTGTTTTGCAGGAATGTCCTGAGCCAGCATCCAGCGGTAAGCTGCCAGGGCATCCTCCAACGCAGCAGGATAAGGATTCTCCGGGGCGAGACGATAGTCAATGCACAGCAGACGTGCCTGGCTGGCCAACGCAATGCGGGCTGCCAGTCCGCGGTGCGTATCCAGTGAGCAGATGCAATATCCGCCACCATGCAGGTACAGAATGACTCTCTGAGTATCTGAATTGACGGGTTTTATCCATTCTGCGTGAATCCCACATGCCTGGACGGTTTGCACAGTCACGTCTCTTGGTATGCGAATACCCCGGCGAGCTAATACATCCATGCGGGTGCGTTGTTCCTGGATAGTCAGATTCAAGGCCAGTGCTCCGGAAACACGGCGGAGGGTTTGATGGAGAATACGGCTGCGCAAGCTGGTCATGGATACACCCATTCTTTAAACAGTGGAGTCAGGTCGCAATTACAATGTTGTTCAGCAAACTGCTTAAAACTGTCGGTGGTAGCGATGTCCCAGGCGAAGGTTGTTGCATAGTCATGCATCAGGCTGTCAAAAGTCTGCTCGCCAATCTGCTTACGCAGTGCCAGGAAGAAGAAAAAACCCCGCCCATAGACGATGGCGCTGTAGCTTTCGCTTGTATAGGCCGATACTGGCTCACCTATGGGGATTTTCTGGTCATTGAGCCTATCCCATCTGGCCTGTATTGCGTTCGAGAAGGATTGCGCAGCCTGGGTACCATACCGATCAAGAAAGTACTGCCAGGTGACGAATTGAGCCAGTGATTCATCCAGCCAGGGTTGCTGCTGGGTCTCATTCCCGACGAGGTTGTAAAACCATTGGTGGCCAACTTCGTGAGTCACTACCGATTCCAGGTAACTGTCCTGGCTGTAGAGAGTCTCTGCCACGGCAGTCATGCCCGGAAATTCCACTGCTCCAGCTGAAGTGACAATCGGGACGATGTCGAATTCAGTATATGGATAAGGAGAATAGCGCTGGCCGAAATCGTCAATGGCAGCTTCGGCGGTCTTAAGCGCGGATTGTGAAAACCGGCCCAGACTGGTCGGGGCGTAACTGTTGTAGGTGATTTTGCCTACCTTTTCAGATTGTTTTTTTAAGTCTTTGCCAGCCGCAAGGTAGAAATCGCGCGCCGGCCCATCGGCATAAAGAACCAGTTGTCGGCCAGCTGATTCCTGTCTGGTTACCTCCACACCAGAGGCGACCAGAACCAGGTCTGCCGGGGCATTGATGGAAACCAGGTAGAAACCAGTATCGGAAAAGAGCGGATCCCCATTCAGGTCGGGTGCCTGGCTGTTCCAGCCCTGTTCGTTATAAACCAGAATGGTCGGGTAAGCGTGGGCAAGTGACAGGATGCCATTGTTAAATCCAAAAATACCGTAATACAAATCCCCACCCAATGTTGGGACCGAGATGGAAAATTCAATGTGAAATGTCACCGATCGACCTGGCTGGAGCAAGTCAGGCAGAGGGACGCGCATCAGTCCTGTGGAGAAGATGGGAGCTACCGGCAGACCATCCAGCGTGATGTTATTTATTTTTATTCCACCCCCCAGAATTTCCGGGAAAATGGCGAAATCCACTTCATTCAGCGTCACGATTTCCTGGTTGGTGTAATGGACTTCCTCGATACCATTGACAGAAGTGGGCGGGTTGGAGAAACTGAGAGCCAGATGGTACATACTGGCTCCGTCCAGTCGGTCGAGGACTCTCTGGTAGGAGGCTGCCAGTCCTTGCCGGAATAGCGAACGATCGCTCCAGGCGATATTGAAGGGCGATGCACTCGCTGAAATAGGCGAAGGAGGCGTAGGAGTGCCCGTTTTGGTAGCGGAGGGTGGCTGCACAGAAGGCGGGGTAGGAGTGAAGATGACGAAAGGAAAAGCGATGGTCCTGCAATTACAAGCCAGCAGAATGAGCGTAATGAATATGACCGGAAGAAAGACTTTAGGTTTCATGGAAAAGGCTTGCATAGATGCTCAATTGATTTTTGATTGACTTTTAGCTTTGGTGATAGCCGTCTGTATCTGATCAATATGAGAAAGGATATGCGGCAGGGATCCTTCCAGGAGCATGATGGCGGCCTGGAAATAGGATGCCTTGCGGGCGACGAAAGCCACCGGCAGAATGGTAACATATGCCACCATCTCATCAGAAAGTCGTTTCATCTCATCCAAAAGACCATGCACGGTCTTATAGGCTGTAGAGGTGGCGGAGACATGCAGGGAACTGTTGCCAGCCCATTCGTCAGAGAGGCGCGGGTAGCCACCAATCACATCATCCAGGTTCTCCAGCCAATGCCGCTCTGTTTGAATGAGATGCGCCAGAACTTCCTTGGCGTTCCATTCAGCCGAGTCCGGCCGTTGTTCTGCTTCATCTTCGCTTACGCCTTCGAAAGACTTTTCCAGGGCGGCCAGGCCTTCATCATATTTGACCCGGATGACCTTCGCCAAAACGGCCGGCTCCCAGGGGATTTGCGGGACCGGGCGGCTAGCCAGTTCCATGGTCAGGGTTTTCTTCTCTGGACCGCGATAGAAGTCAACCTGCACTTTGTCGCCACCCTTTCTCTCCTGCAGGGCCATGACCAGAGAGCCATAATCACTTGTGATGGGCTGTCCGTCCAATGCGACAATCACATCATCTTTGCACAATCCAGCCCGAAAAGCGCACATTTCTTCGGGCAGGAAATCGAGACGGATGCCGTCACTGACCGGCACGCCCATGGATTTGGCGATACTGGGGTTGAAGTCACTGATATTGATGCCCAGCATCGGGCGGTCAAAGGTGCGCTTATCCAGACCCGTTTCCAGAACCTGAGCCAGGTTGGTGAGAGACCTGGTCCATTCCTGCAGGAATCCCCGGGAATTTTCTTCCCAGTATTTCCCATCCGGGACAGTTTGAATCAAGCTTACCAGTGTACCACCATCTTTCCCTTCCAGTTTTACGGCAACCTGGCTGGGAGCCGGATCCTGGTGAGAATGCCAGATGAAGACAATGGATTTGTTTTCCTCCAGGGATTTGTATTCGCCGGCTGAATAGAAATCACCGTGCCACCACAGGTACACACGTCCGCCTGGACGCGGTGCGACGGTGGCGAAATCGCACAACCACTCGGTCAGACCGATGGCGCGTGTGAAGGCGAAATAAACCTGTTCAGGAGTGGCTTTGACGAATTGTTCGACTCTCAGGTTGGCTGACATTATTTCCCCGCCTTTCCAAGCGGTTTTTCCGGGTGCTTGAGCCATTCGATGATATCCTGTGCATGCTCTTCCTCGTGGCCGCTGAAAATATCCACAAGATTTGTCACAGTTGTTTTCCTGCCCCAAGGCACGGCAACCGGTTCAAGGAATTTTTCTTCTGGAAGCTGTTCAATAATTTCACGCAATATCTGGCGAGTCAGGCGCCACTCTTTCAGAGTCTGGTCATAGGTCAAGCCTTTGCGGGAGGAAACAGTTTTTTCGTTGTACTCATCCAGGCTGTGGACGGCAGGGATAGAAGGGGGACGATCCACGCCATGCGCCCGCAAGGCATCTATACAAGCAGCATCCCAACCAGTGATATGGGCAAGCATCTGCTTGATCGACCAGCCCGTGTGAATTTCCTTTGACGGATCAATTTTTGGCAACAGTTTTTCGAGCTTCAGTCGACTTTCATCCAGACGTATGAGCAGGATTTCTCTTTCGCCAGCAGACATTTTGCCTCCAATCTTTTCAGGCAGGTTTTATCTTGCTCTTAGTAAATTAAACTTCGACCTGGATGGCGCTGCCGCTCTCGTAGCGTCGAAGGCCGAGCTGGAAGAGGAACAAAGCCAGAGCCAGAAATCCAGCAGCTGCCAGGGCCATCAGGCCGAGAGAAGACCAGGAGAAACTGCGCACAAAACCGGCCGGGACGGCGCCCATGAAGGCAGCCGGGATAATGATGAAAAGGATTAGCTTGGCCGTATTGTTGAAGAGCGTTATAGGATAAAGTGCAAATGTAATCATGGCGTTGATGGCAATCCCGGTAAGGGTGCCACCTGTCCCCAGCCAAAAGGCCAGGCTTTGGACAATGATCAGGAAGGAGACAAAGACAACCATTGCCAGGAGCAATGCAAGGATGAAGCGCCCCAATCCTTCCAGGCTGAACTGTCCGGAAGCGGAATAACTGATGAAACCGTAAAGGAAATCCCCGAAGCCGCTTGGAACAGCCCGGCTTGCCAGAACATGCAACAGTATAGGACGAGGCAGGGAAAGATAATAATCCAAACGTCCATTGACAATAATGTCGCCCAGATTGAAGGCGTTCCCAAAAAGCATGCCTGCCAATCCGAATGCACCAGCAGATACCCCGAAAACCATGAACATATCTGTCAACTGCCAGCCACGGACGTCTTTGAACCGATCGAAGAAAATGATCCAGACCAGGAAATAGACGCCATCGTTCAAGATCATGCCGATGGATTGCGAAAGGAAGGCAACCCGGTATTCCATCGCCGAAGTCAGGTTGGTCTTCCAGAGGGCGACGAGGAATTTAAGCTCTTTCATCGTCAGCCTCCGTTGATAGCCAGCCTGCGCATACCACGTGAGAAAGCCAGGGCGAGTAATCCGCCAAACACAGCCAGCCAAAGGATTTGTCCGATGATGATCTGGGTAAAAAGCTGCATATCCGGCCTGACGAAAAGGCGCGCAGGACCATACATCATATAAGCGAACGGCAGAGATTTCGCGACCGCCTGCAGCCAGATCGGATAAAAATCTAGCGGTACAAGCATCCCGCCCAGGATGAAGACAAATTTCTGGTATATCCATTCAAAAGGAGCCACTTCTTCGGCCACGAAAGCTGCCAGTCCGATCAGACAATTGAAGCAGAAATGCAGAAGCCAGGCTCCGGCGAGAGCTACAGCCGCCAAAGGCCAGTTCTGCAGCTGTGGAGGCAGCCCAGCCATGGCCCAAACCAGCGCACCGCCTAAAATGAACAGCAGGCCCATACGCGGCAAACTTTCTCCCAACCCGCTGGATAGCTGGTAGAGCAGGAAATTATAGGGCTTGTTGAGCAGGTAGGCGATGGAACCATCCTTGACCTGATCGGAGATAACACGGGCCAGGCGCGGGCGGCCAAGCTCAAGGGTCTCGGCCAGTAGCAGGTACCACATGGTGTTCTGCAGTGTCAGGCCGTTGAGCACCGTTGCTCCGGAAGATGCATAGGTCAGATGCCATAGTTGGAAGAATACGGTCATGAAGATCAGGATCATGCCACTGCGCGTAGCGAGCTCAGCAGGGTAAGCCAGGGAATTGAGCAGGTTGATCTTGAAAATGGCGAGGTATTTTTTCATTGGTGCGAGCAGAAAGTAGAGAATAAGGAACAGAGAATATGTTAAGGGAATGGCTATCTACTCGTTCCTCTCCGCACTTTCGTATATTGCAGCGATGACTTCTTCCAGCGGTGGATCGGAAACAGTAATATCACGCAATGTGCCGGCAGAGGAAAGATGGGCCATGACGGTTTCAACGGGCGTTTGCAGGGTGTCGAAGCGCAGCTTGATGGCATAGCGGTCCTTTGATAATTTCAGGGTTTCAGTTCCGGCAACACAGAAATCAGGAGAAACCGGCTGGGCATAGCGAACTTCTACAAGTTTCGAGGTCAGGAAAGACCGCTTCAGAACCGAAACTTTGTCCTGATAAACAATCTGCCCATGGTTGATGATGATGACGCGTTTGCAGAGAGCCTCCAGATCGCCGGCGTCATGCGAGGTCAGCAGCACGCCAACGTTTTCTTTGGCGGCCATTTCCCGAATGGCGTCACGGATGTGCTGCTTGGCGACCACATCCAACCCAATGGAGTGCTCATCGAGCAGGAGTAATTTGGGTTTGTGCAAAAGGGAGGCCGCCACCTCGCAGCGCATCCGCTGACCCAGGGAAAGCTTACGAACAGGGGTTTCAAGTAGTTCTTCGATTTCAAAGGCTTCGGCCAGGTAAGAGACGCGCTTTTTAGTTTCACGATCATCCATTTCATAGATCTTGCCAAACAGTGTGAAGGTATCGATGGCTGGCAAGTGGTACCACAACTGTGGGCGTTGGCCGAAAACCGTGCCGATGGAATACGCCAACTGGCGACGCTGCTTCCAGGGGATGTAGCCGAGAACCTTGACGTTGCCAGAATTGGGGAAGAGGATGCCGGTCAGGATCTTGATCGTGGTGGACTTGCCGGCTCCATTCGGACCGATAAAGCCGAGCAGTTCCCCGGATTCCATCTCAAACGAGAGACCTCGCACTGCCTCGACTGTGCTGTATTGTGGTTTGAACAACGAGCGCAGGCTGGCGCCCAGCCCGGCGGCTTTGTGTTTGGTGCGGAAGGTCTTGGTGAGATTGGAAACTTGAATGGCAGGCATGGTTTATTTTTATGGCTGCTGTACCTTTTGTGCCAGACGGCTTTGCTGCCGCAGCCTGGCTGCGTCCATGCGGGCCTGCTCTTGGGGGGTTTCTGCCAGCAAGGGCGGGACCCGGGTGGTTTTTTCATTATCATCGATGGCCACGTAGACCAAGTAGGCAGTATTAGTGTGCCTCTGCAAGCCGGTAATGGGATTCTCGGCAATAACATTCACCTCCACCTCCATTGAGGAATTGCCTGCGTAAGTCACTTCGGCATTGAGAATCACCAGGTCATCAATGTGGATGGGTTGCCGAAAAACCATCTGATCTATCGCCACGGTCACGGTACGGTGGGCGGCGTGCCGGGTGGCAGCCAATCCCCCGGCTTCATCCACCAGTTTCATGATCCAGCCGCCATGCACATTGCCCATTCGGTTGGCGTGTTCCGGCTGCATCAACTGTGCCAATTGGATGCGGGAGAGACGAATAGGCTTGGGTTCATGGGAATGTGCCATTATGTCACCTTATCAATATCATTGTACGTCCAATAGCGGTTTACGAAGAAATTCCATAACATTACCACGGCGACTGCCACCGCCAGGGTGATGTTTTTTGCCAAAAATTCTGGTGTCAGGGAAATTCCAAGGCTTAAATCCTGGAATATGGTTCGCAAGGGTGGTTCGAGGAAATGAAGGATGGGGATGCGAATGGCGAGGCCGGCAACGTTGACTATAAAGAACATGAACAACTGGTTTGAGATGGGACGTGATCGGGAATCAGGATATGTCCAATATCGATTCCAGATGAAATTGCTAATGATCGCAGATATGAAAGATATCGTCCCGGCCCAGACGAGAGACATGCCAAACAGCCTAGTTAGCAAATTCATAATCCCAAAATCGACCATAGCACCGATGGCGCCCACGACCATGAATTTTAAGAAACGCGTACGTTCCTTGCGATTGGTGATAATTGCAGTCACGGGGCGCTCAGCTTTTTTTTGAAATATGCCAACGTGCGCGTGAGACCATCCACAAGGTTCACTTTTGGTTCCCAGGCAAGAAGGGTGCGGGCCCGCGTGATATCCGGGCAGCGACGCTGAGGGTCGCTGCCATACCTTTTTTCAAGCTGGTATTTCAAATCGGCAATGTTGCCAGCGAGTTGATTGATGATCCGGGCGAATTCCAGAATGGATGTTTCGGTAGGATTGCCTAAATTAACCGGCAAATGCTCTTCAGAAAGTAGTAAACGATAGATGCCGTCGATCAGATCATCCACATAACAGAAAGAACGCGTCTGGCTTCCATCCCCGTAAATGGTCAGGGATTCGCCGCGCAGAGCCTGTTGGAGGAGATTGGGTACGACGCGCCCATCCTCCAGGCTCATACGCGGGCCATAGGTATTGAAAATTCGGGCGATGCGCGTATCCAACCCATGCATGTGATGATAGGCCGTGGTCATGGCCTCCGCAAAACGCTTGGCTTCGTCGTACATTGAGCGCGGTCCGACCGGGTCAACATGACCCCAATAGCTTTCTGTCTGGGGATGTTTGAGAGGGTCACCATATATCTCGGATGTGGATGCCAATAAAAAACGGGCCCCCTTGGCACGGCACACCCCCAGACAATTATGCGTCCCAAGCGCCCCAGCCTTCATTGTCTGGATAGGAAGGTTGGAATATCCAAATGGAGAATCTGGATTTGGGCTGGCAGGCGAGGCAAAATGCAGGACAGCATCCAACCTGCCGGGTACGAAGATATATTCTGAAACATCCTGTTCGATGAATTTGAAATTCTTATTTCCTACCAGGTGAGCAAGATTCTCAGGGTCGCCGGTGACAAAATTATCCAACCCAACCACTTCATGACCCTCCGCCAGGAGGCGGTCACAGAGGTGGGAGCCTAGAAAGCCGGCGGCGCCGGTAAGAAGAATGCGCATGAATTACTCCGTAATGGGTTGCTGGTATAATCCAAATGGTCTATTTCGTCCGGCCGACAATGGTCAATTTTCCATCTGCGACTGTGATGCTTTCCAAGCGAAAACCGGTGGCAATTGGGCCGATCGTACCAGTATAAGCTTCTTGAATGGCGGCTGTGGTAACATCGTTCAACCCGGCTGGAACAGGCAGCGGGCCAAAGTTGGCGGAAGTTATTTCAATCCTGGGCTGCCCCTGCTCGTCCACGCTGGCAGTCACGACGATTCTTATATTTGCCTGGAAATAACCCTGCTGAGCGGTTCCGTAGATCTGAATCTGACCGTTCTGCAAGTAAACCTGCGGATCGGTGAAGAACGGTTGTTCCTGAGTTGCAAGCCTGTCAGCCAGGTAGGAGGTCAATTGCGGTTCACTAATGACCAGTGTTTCCTGACCAGTCATCTTCCCGGCAGCCACGGCTGTTTGCAGGGCAAACTCGAGTTCACCCGCCGACTCTGTCGAGACCGGTATGTGTTGATCCGGGTAGGCCGGTCCGCCAATATTTAGCGTGCAGGCCATTATTGCCAGGATTAGAAGAACAGGACCGATGAGAAGCGGCAGTTTACGAACATTCATAGCACCTCTCTTTACGGAGTTATTATAGCATGAGCGAATCTGAATATCCCATGATGGATATACCGGCGGCCCTTGAAGCGCTTCTTTTTGTTTCAGCAGAGCCGGTGGCTGCCTCACAATTGGCTGCAGTGCTTGAAATTTCAATTGCGGAAGTTGAGCAAGGTCTGAAGCAACTGGACGTCGAGTTCCAGGGACGCGGATTACGCCTCCAACGACATGGCGGGCGCATACAGTTGACCACTGCAGCGGAAATGGCTGAAATTGTGGAACGTTTCCTCGGTCTGGAAGCCACCAGCCGCCTAAGCCGGGCGGCACTGGAGACTCTGGCGATCGTTGCCTACCAACAACCGACTACGCGTCCGTATATTGAAGGAGTACGAGGTGTCAGCAGCGACGGCGTTATGAGGTCCCTGCTCAGCAAGGGGCTCATCCAGGAGGTTGGACGAGCCGAAGGACCAGGCCGTCCCATTTTATATGGTACCGCGCCCGATTTCCTCCAGCACTTTGGGTTGAATTCCCTGGCTGAACTCCCGGCGCTGGCTCTGCCCGAACCGGAAGGCGAGAACGATCACGACCAGGCGTTGAAAGGTTAATTATGGAAGAGCGGCTCCAAAAAATATTGGCTCGTGCCGGGTACGGCTCACGACGGAGTTGCGAAGAACTGATCTCTGCCGGCCGGGTGCGTGTGAATGGCCGGGTGGTCAACCTGGGTGATAAAGCTGATACCGGAATTGATAAAATCATGGTGGATGGTCGACCAGTCAAGGAAGCCGAGACCCTTATTTATGTGGCGCTGTACAAGCCGCGGGGTGTGATCTCCACCGTTTCCGATCCGGATTTGCGGCCTGCGGTGCGCGACCTAGTGCCTGTGCCTGGAACACTTTACCCGGTGGGGCGTCTCGATTTCGATTCTGAAGGCCTGGTCTTGATGACCAATGATGGTGAATTGGCGAACAAATTAACCCATCCACGTTACGAACACGAAAAGGAATACCGCGTGCTGGTGGCGAAACACCCGGATCCGGAGCAATTGAACCTTTGGCGGCGCGGCATTGTGCTCGAAGATGGTTTCCGCACGGGGCCGGCCGGGGTGTATGTGGTATCCAAGCATGGGAAAGGTGCCTGGCTGAACGTTACTCTTAAAGAAGGACACAAGCGCCAGATCCGAGAGATGGGTATCCAGACCGGTCTGCCTGTTGTACGAATCGTGCGTGTTCGAATCGGAGAATTGCGCCTTGGGAGTCTCAAGCCGCGAGAATGGCGCTATCTTACGACCCAGGAAATTTCGGCCTTAAACAAGCCGGCGACGGCAGCAAAGCCAATTGCTAATTCACGAAAACCAAAGACCGGCCGCTGAGGCCGATTTTGATCAAATCAGCGACGGAACATGTTGTTAACAATACCTATGGAATAGTAACCTGCATAAGCAAACATCAGCATTTTCAAAAACTTGCCGATGGCGCAGGCAATCAAGAATTTCCAAATTGGCAACTTGAGGGCTCCAGAGGCCATTCCAGCCAAGTCAAAAAGGGGATTCGGGACGAAAGACACAACAACTATCATCAAGTAGGCCAGATTTTGGTGGTCTTTCATCCATTTTGTCAACCGCTCGTAGAGTGCAACCCTTTCCATTACAGCTTGTCCACTGAAGCCAGCCAGGTAGCCAGAGAGTTCCCCGAAGGCCGCACCCAAGCCTGCCGCCAGTGCCACACCGATTGGGTTGAAGATGGCACCCATCGCGGTAGTGAAAGCCACTCCTGGCAAGGGGATGATGATGGTTGCATTGGCTGCGATGGAAATCAGAAATATGCCAACGTAGCCATAATCTTCGAGCTTTTTTACCTGATCGCGGAAAATAAAAAGAGCAACGATGAATGCTATGACGCCTACCAGTACGAAAATCCGCAAAATGGTGAGGTGGCGATTTTCGTTCATTCTTCCTGGATGGTGACTTTGTTTAGTTTCACTGACGGTGAGGCCGTCTTCATCGGATTACGAGGAGGAATGGATAGCAACAAATCCATGCCTTTAATGACTTGCCCGAAAACACTATGTTTCCCATCCAGCCAGGGTGTTGGGACATGGGTGATAAAAAACTGGCTGCCGTTTGTTCCAGGACCGGCATTCGCCATTGATAAAATTCCCGGCTTATCATGTTTCAGGGAGGGGTGAAACTCATCAGAGAAACGGTAACCTGGGCCGCCTGTCCCGGTCCCGGTTGGGTCGCCGCCCTGGACCATAAAATCAGAGATGACGCGGTGGAAAATGGTGCCGTCATAAAAACCTGCGCGCGCCAGAAAAACAAAATTGTTGACCGTACGAGGGGTTTTATCAGCGAAGAGTTCCATCACAATATCACCTTTGTCAGTGCTCAGGATAGTTGTGTATTTCTTCGCAGGGTCAATGACCATTTCAGGCGGATTTTTCCATTGTTTGCTCATGATTTTTCCTTTCAATATTGTTTGAAAAATAACCTCAGGGTTTTACTTCCTGCAGCATTGTCTCGATGCGCGCCACAACCATGTCCAGAGCGGCGGTGTTGAACCCGCCTTCAGGGATAATGACATCAGCGTAACGCTTGGAAGGCTCAACGAAATCCAAGTGCATCGGCCGGACCGTAGTCAGATATTGTTTGATGACAGATTCTGTGGTCCGGCTGCGTTCAGTGATGTCACGCTGTAAACGACGGATCAGGCGCAGGTCTGAGTCGGTATCCACGAAAATCTTGACATCGAATAACTCCCGCAGGGTTGCTTCCGCAAAAATCAAAATTCCCTCGACCAGAATGACGCTGCGTGGTTTGACCTTGAACGTCCGATCCGTACGGCTGTGGGTGGAGAAGTCATAGATGGGAACTTCGATTGCTTTACCCTGCTTAAGCTGTTGGATATGCCAAATCAACAATTCATTTTCGAGTGAGTTGGGATGGTCAAAGTTGACTTCAGCGCGTTGAACAGGGGGCAAACCGCTCAGGTCTTTATAATAGGCGTCATGTTGGAGGAAGGAGATTCTGTCCGGGCCAACGCGTTGGAGGATGGTCTGGGCGACTGTGGTCTTTCCTGATCCAGAGCCGCCTGCAATGCCGATAACAAGTGGGGTTAAGCGTTCTGACATATTATGATTATACTCGCTCTCAATTTAGCACAATAAACTCCTTTTCCCCAAGAAGGCCCCAGGACTGATCCGACGCATTGATAAAGACGCTAATTAATTGGAAATGCAACGATCACAACCCGGCCTGTATTACTATCGGCCGGCCAGCAAGTGATCAAAGTCAGGCGTTCATCGCTGGAAGGGAGTATCCAGCGCGCATTGGAAATTCTCTCCTCGAGGGGACGATAGCGCTCCGGGAAAAGCATCTTGGCGGCCACCTGGTATTTAAATACATAGTCGCCAGAATACACTTCGATAATATCAGCCAATTCCAACTTGACAAGATCCTTAAACACTAATCCGTACGCATTATGGTGTCCGTTCAACACGGTGTTACCCGGGGACCCAAGTAAAGCCGAGGTATCCTGCCAGCCGGCTGCATATGTGTTTGGCACAAGCCATTGTTCCAAAATCTGGTCCTTATATATAATTTCTTTATAATGTATTGGGATGACCGGAGAATCCAACGAGATGGTCGGGATGACCAGTCGATCTGGCACAAGACCGATCCCAGGTGATAAGGGCTTACGAGACGTTGCTGGCGAAGCCGCTGGAGTAACAAGGATCGCACCGGCCAGTTCTTCGGTAGCTGACACCCTGGTAGCGCCTGGATAATTCTGCGGCTGGAATGGGGTCAGAGTAGATGGTTGGAAGGGAGTGCGTGTAGGCGGAAACGCGGTTGCCCTCATGATATCTTTGTTTGGTTTTTGCACCCGGGGAGAAGTATCCACTATGTCAATTACGGAATGGTTGATGTGATACTGCTGCCAGGTATTATTTACACCCAAGGTCAGAATCAAAACCCCCATAAAAATCATAATATTGCCTGTCTTTAATCTTACCTTCTTGATCCAGCTTGAAAATCGTATCACATAACCAGCCTTTTTCCAGATAACATGGCCACAGTATGTCGAATGTATGTATACCTGACACATCTGGTATGTTTGGATTACTGACAGAGTTATTTTTCGAACCGGCGGGCAATGCCCTTCATAACCAAGCCCAGGCCAAGGAACCCCAGACACAAGTTGGTAAATGTTCCGGATAATTCCCGGGAAAATGCACCCTGATCCACACCGGTAACTGGAAAAAGCACATTCGAATCGCCAGCTGCAGGTGAGACCACTGCGACCAAGATCAATGTGGGGATGGGAAGGACAGGGGTATCCGTGAGAGTAGGTGGGAGCGGCGTCCCCGTAGGAGAGGGGGGAAGCAGCGTGTATGTGAGGGTTGGTGGAACGGTTGTATTCGTAGCGGTAGGATCAATATAGGATATCTCAGGGATGGGTGGAACAGGAGTAGATGTGTGGGTAAGTGGAAGGCGAGTCCGTGTCAGCGTGGGTTGAACAGGAGTAGAAGTGCGGGTAGGTGGGATGCGGGTCCTTGTCAGGGTTGGCGAGATGGGAGTATTTGTATGAGTTGGCGGGATGCGGGTTTTCGTGAGGGTTGGCGGGATGGGAGTATTTGTACGAGTTGGCGGGATGCGGGTTTTCGTGAGGGTTGGCGGGATGGGAGTATTTGTACGAGCTGGCGGGATGCGGGTTTTCGTGAGGGTTGGTGGGATCGGAGTATCTGTGCGCACCGGTGGACGGCGAGTCTTCGTTGCGGTGGGAGGTACAGATGTAAAGGTATGGGTTGGAGGAACAGGAGTATTTGTTATGATAAAAGGAACCAGGGTATTCGTAGAGGTTGGGGGGATGGGACTAGATGAAGGGGTAGGTGAGACGGCGGTAGAAGTAGGAGTAGGTGAGATGGGGGTAGATGATTGAGTGGGAGGTACAGGAGAAGACGTTTGGGTGGGAGGTACAGGAGAAGACGTTTGGGTGGGAGGAATGGGGATGGATGTGCGAGTAGGAGCGACAGGGGTAAGCGTTCGTGTGGGCGGACGGTGGGTACTCGTGGGGGTAGGATGACAATGGTTATTGGTGGGAGTAGGAGAAGCTTTACACCCAAAAGTTGGTGTGGGAGAAACCCAAATGAAAGTGGGAGTAGGAGAAACCTTGCATATTAAAGGTGTGTTGGGATTAACTGGAGTATTTATTGAGACTGCAGATTTTTGACAGCCATTATCTTGAATGCTGGCATCCCCTTTGCCAGAAATCGCATATCCAGCCTGGGTTGTAAAATTGACCTTGTCTGCTGCTGAAGCCTGCTGTGCCAGGAAAAAATTCATTGACAAAGAAGCAAGAATACATGCTCCACTGAGAAAAAAAGCGAAGTTACCAAATAGCTTGAAAATCTGTCTTAAATTCATAACCTTCTCCCAGGAATTAATGAGAGAAATGGATCCATCAGACTCTTGAAACATTCTGTGCCAGACATGTCCGTCACCTGTGGATAAAGCAAAATACAATATCCATGTGCATCATAACGCTGACATCATCCATATCGCCACCCATGAAAGTGCCCTTTTAAGCCGGTACGAAGTATGGAGAGTTACCTGCTTAATATCTCAAATAAGAGTGCTATTTATATGGGTAAAAATTGGGTAAAGAAAATTGCCAAGGTTTATTGTAGCTTATGGTAGGTTTTGCACATATTGCATCCAATAGGTCCCTAAAGGAGTTAACCCTCTAGCTGGGAAAGGGCAATCGGCCGGTTGCTTGGATGGACCTTGGCCAGAATGAAACAGAGACCCATTATATTGTTCATAGAATACCCCATCGCTACATTCACCGTCATCATAATCAACGCTGAACCAATTCCAACGTTGAACCAGGCGATTTCCATCGGATGAGGTAGCCGATATTGGCATCAGTCTGGTTCAGGAAAGCGTCAAAGGAAGGAAACATAAAGTCATCACGCACCTGTTCCGGGGAAAGTGGACAGTCGGTTGTATCCGGGTAGTCCGGGCACTGGTTGTCAACCCAGGCAGGGTAAGAGACACCATACTCAGAAATGATGAGAGGCTTCTCCTGCTGCCGATGATTTTTCATCCATATCCGAAAGCTGACAATCTGGGCCCATGCCTTCGAAAAGTCCTTGTTATCCAAAATGGTATAGCCCACGCCGCTCGTTTTTCGAAATCCGGTTGGAATATCTGCTCCGTAACTGCCCTTCACTTCCTGCAGCACATACACATGGATGTTCCAGATATCCACCGGCATCGGTAGACCATACAAGCGAGAGTATTCAGTCAAAACCCTTAAAAGATATTGGATTCGCAAGGGCGTAATCTCAGACACTCCGCCGATGACGACCTGGGCGGTATGGTCTGCACTTTTAATTGCAAAATATAACTCGTGATAAACCTGTGCATAGAGTTCGGGTAACATCTCGTCCTGCCTGGAACAGTACCCGGAGCCGAAATCCACGCGATCCATTTCATTACCAATGATCCATGCCATCCCAGGGTGCTTCGCTGCAACAGCCTGAATCTGGTCAATGCCAGGCGAAACAGAATACTCGTATGGAACCACGTAACCGCAAGCAACACAGCACTTTGACTTGGAGGAACCATCCTGTTTCAATTGTTTGACTCGCACCATCGGCATGTATTCCATCCCATAAGGCGTTGGGGCACCAGGATTCACAGAATAGTCCACATACCACCCGAAGCGCATGGAAGCGATACCATAAGCATCATAAGCCGAAAGCGGGGCTCGCGCCAAAGAAACACCAAACCGCCACAAAGGGGCTGAAAGGCCAATTGCTGCAGCGTCTTTTGTGCTTTGGGCGGTGGGGAGAACAGGGGTGTTGCCCTGCGTGGCATATGCTGCGGAGTCGAGAGTGGTTTGGAAGGTGGGAAGAACAGGGGCGTTGATCTGGGTGCTTTGAGGATTACATGCAGAAAACATCGCGATAATCATTGATACTTCGATCACAAATGCGGAAATATCATTTTTCATTTATCCCTTTCTCTTTCATGACCGGAAATGATTCTTTGCTTTTGAATTTCTGGCCTGGTTTCCACTGATTCGATTTAATATTCATTTATAGTTTATCAACCTTTAATTTAAAAGCAACCCCCTTTGGATTGAAAAATAAAAAAGCCCCATTATTAAGGGCTTTGTGGCGTTATGCGCCATACGTAAGCAGAGCCACCAAAGAGATTTGAACTCTTGACCTGGCGTTTACGAAACGTCTGCTCTACCGACTGAGCTATGGTGGCGATCATTATAGCGGCGGGATTATACCAGTATTTATTATTATCAGGCAAGTTTTGACCTTTGCGATTATACTCATTACCATGAAGGTAGCCATGCTTTCGTATCACACTTGTCCGCTTGCCACCCTGGGTGGTAAAGATACTGGCGGGATGAATGTTTATGTGCGCGACCTGACGCTTGAATTAGGCCGGATGGGCATCCATGTGGATGTCTTCACGCGGTCTCAGGATGAACACGTACCGCATGTACTGCACGATCTTGGTTTTGGCAACCGAGTCGTGCATGTGCCAGCCGGCCCAGAACATCCATTACCGAAACATGAATTAGCCGAGCACATCCCTCAATTCGTGGAAGGAATCGAGCAATTCGCCAAAGAAAAAGGCATTCATTACGACCTCATCCATAGTCATTACTGGATGTCAGGCCTAGCTGCCGAAGCACTATCTGATGCCTGGGGGAGAATACCGATTGTCCAGATGTTCCACACCCTGGGCGAAATGAAAAACAGGGTTGCCCGCAGCGAGGCGGAACAAGAAGGAGCTTACCGCCTGGAAGGTGAACGGCACGTGTTGGCGCGGGTTGACATCGTTATTGCAGCTACACCAGCAGAACAGGCACAACTCGAGTGGCTATATAATGCCGATATGCGCAAGGTATTTGTTGTCCCGCCCGGGGTGGATGTAGGCCATTTCTACCCCATCCCAGCGGATGAAGCCCGCCAGTTCATTGGCCTGACTCCAGACACCCGCATGATCCTGTTTGTTGGAAGGATCGAGCGGCTGAAAGGTTTGGATACTCTCATAAAAGCAGTTGCCTGTTTGCGTGTCAAGGACCTGGCGGAACCGGTGCACCTTGCCGTTATTGGCGGTGATCCGGATGCTGCTCCTGAAGAGATGTCTGTTGAGATGGCGCGTATCCAAAAGATGTGTGATGATTTGACGGTTGGAAAGATGGTAGCTTTCCTGGGTAAACGCAGCCAGGATACCCTGCCCTATTACTATTCGGCGGCGGAAGTTGTGGTAATGCCGTCGCACTACGAGTCATTTGGGATGGTAGCACTAGAAGCCATGGCTTGCGGAACGCCTGTGATCGCTTCGGAGGTGGGAGGGCTGGCCTTCCTTGTGCAGGACGGTGTAACGGGTTATCACGTTCCGGATGACGACGATGAGGCTCTGTGCCAAAAACTCACTGGGCTCCTTAGTGATGTTTCGCTTCGACAGAAGATGGGCCGGAAAGCAGCGGAATATGCCCAGAACTATGCCTGGAAAAAAATTGCTGCGCAGATTGCAGGGGTCTATAAGGATGTAATCAGCACTAAAGCCCGATCAATTCCCCTGCAGCAATTCCTGTAGACAATCCATCACCCTTTCTGCGGTGTGGCCATCCCAGAGTGGGATGGAGCGTCCACGCTTGTACCGGCCAGCCATCACTTGTTCATACGTCTTACGGATAAGGTTTTCGTCATTCCCAACAATGGTAGACGTACCCAACTCCACGGTAACCGGACGTTCAGTATTATTACGCAGTGTCAGGCAGGGGACGCCCAGGTAACTGGTCTCTTCCTGGATACCACCCGAGTCGGTCAGGACCAGCATGGCTTGCTTCTGCAGGCAAAGCGAGTCCAGGTAATCTACAGGCTTAATCATTCGGAAACTGGCTGGCGCCAAAAAGCCCAGTAATTCGATCTGCTTCCTGGTTCGTGGGTGAACAGGGAATATGACTGGTAATTTCCTGGAAAGGTCAGCAAACAGGTTTAGAAGGCGCGAGAGCGAAGCCGGATCGTCCACGTTTGAAGGGCGATGAAGTGTCAGAAGCGCATATTGCCCGGGCTGGAATCCCAAGTTTGCAGCGGTTTGTCTATCGAGCGCTTTTGGCAGCATTTGGACAAGCGAGTCGATCATTATATTCCCAATAAGCCTGACTTTTCCATCAGGTACGCCCTCATGCTTGAGATTCAAAATCCCGGAATTCTCCGAGACCAGGAGCAAGTCTGATAGTGCATCTGTCACAAGCCGGTTGATCTCTTCAGGCATACTGCGATCAAAGCTTCGCAGTCCAGCCTCAACATGCACCACAGGAACCAACCGTTTGGCAGCGGCCAGAGAACAAGCCAGCGTGCTGTTTACATCGCCAAATACCACCACTGCACCAGGGGATTTTTCTTGTAGGAGTCCATCAAAGCGTTCCAGGATGCGTGCCGTCTGAATATTCTGCTCACCTGAGCCGACTTCCAGGTTTATATCTGGTTCCGGGATATTCAGCACGTCGAAAAACGTCTGCGACATGGCGCGATCATAGTGCTGACCTGTATGTATTATTTGGAAGGGTATTTCATTACAGGAATTCAACACCCACACAAGCGGTGCCAGCTTAATAAAATTCGGCCGTGCGCCGGCGACAAGATATATTGCTCGGGTCATAGGATCCCGATCGGCCGCCCATTCTGGGTTGGGTTGGACGTCTTCACTTACTCTTTCAGCTTCACATAAAATAATGTCGATCCGTCAATTTCCTGCGTACGCATATTAAATAAATCCTTGTAACTGGCGAGAAGACGCGATAGCTGACGGTGACCATAGGTGCGAGGGTCAAAACCGGGATCCAGCTGATAGAGGGCATTGCCCATGTGATCAAGGCGTGCCCAACCATCTTCCTGCTGGGCGATCTCATAAGCCTGGCGGATGAGCGGCATCGGGTCGTTCTCGTTCTCCAAGTCCAAGACGGGCATTATTGTCGGAGGAACGACTGCGGGTATCGCGGCAGGTGCAGATGAGGTTGTCGAGGCCGGCTTCCGGCTGCGGCGGGTTAGCTTCTGTGCGGGAGGATGGGCTGTCTTGTGCTCGGCCACCAGATTGGATGTGTAGACGAACACATCACAAGCGTTGACGAAGGGTTTGGGAGTCTTTTTCTCGCCGATGCCCATCACAAAGACACCTGATTCGCGAATGCGGGTAGCAAGACGGGTGTAATCACTGTCACTCGATACCAAGCAGAAGCCATCCACCACATCCGAGTGGAGCAGATCCATAGCGTCAATGATCATGGCACTGTCGGTGGCGTTCTTACCAACTGTATAACGGAACTGCTGGACGGGCTGCACAGCATGGAAATTCAACACGTCTTTCCAGGAGTTCATGCTGGGAGTGGTCCAATCTCCATAAATGCGGCGGACAGTTACCAGACCATATTTCCCGGCCTCCACCAGCGTTTGTGGCAGGAGGTTTGCCTGGGCGTTATCGCCATCGATCAGGATGGCGATCTTGTGTCTTGAAGAGAGCTGTTCATCGGGCATTGTTTATTCTTTCTTGAATGAGACAAATCGAATATTCCTTATTATGACACCATTATAAGCGTTTTCTTATTTACACACATTGTAGACTGTTCTAGTGAGGTGGGAAAATCTGGAAGAAAGAGATCCGGGATCGCAATGGTTTTTCATTGGATTGGTTCGATCACGCCCACCTTGTCGGGCAGCCAGCCTGGCAAACCGATATCAAGGCAACTGGAGCGGGATGCGGTTGCCGCAAGACCTTCGGTTGTGGAAGCAACCACCTGGATGGCAGTGTCCTCCCCGGCGCCCGTGTCAATTGTCAATTTCAAGGTGACCTGATAACCAGCCGGCAGAATTACCACGCAGACAGTTTTATCAGGATGAACACGCGCCTCATCTGAGGCTGAAAGGGTTGCACAAACGTTGGTCAGGTTTTGATCCGAAAAATTGCGAACGATGGGATAAGCATTGGTTACTTCGCCCATTTGATGAAGAATATCCAGACTGGTATTACAGCCGAGGATTTCCAGGCTCAAATCAGAAGTTGGGGGTGGGGTATTTGTAGGTGTGGATGTAAAGGTGGAGGTCAGTGTGGTAGTAGGTGTGAAAGTGGATGTGAATATAACAGTGGGAATGATCGTGGGTGTGGATGTGAATATTACTGTTGGGGTGGCAGACGAGCTTTCGTTTATTGTTGTCGAAGTAGGTATGCTGATAATCTTCGGCGTTGCAGATGGGATAAATGGGGGAGTCGGTGAAAGAATTGCCGGTAGAGGCGAGGGCCATGAAATAGGAGATGCGACTACCAGCGGAATATAACCTCCATTACAGGCTGTCAAAAGGAGAATTAACATGACCGCCAGAGTGATCCTTTTCATTTTTTCTCCAATTGGTTTGATTTTATCGGATATTTCAATAAAAATACAGAGTTTTCCCAACTAAACGATCACAGGAGATCGCCTAATTGATCTCCTGTTCCCTGCGCCCCCGGAGAGGCTCGAACTCTCAACCACTGGATTCGAAGTCCATTACTCTATCCATTGAGCTACGGGGGCAGAAAAGAAATTATACTCGAATTTGTGGGCTTGCTCCAAATCAGAACGCATGTTATAATCTCGCCCCGCGCCGGAAGGCAATGATTCTCTGAGAGGTAAATGAACATGATTGACTTAAATAATAACTTCAACACGACCAAGAATTCGAATATTCCCGAGCTGAAACCTGGTGACCAGGTGAGCGTGCATGTTCGCATCAAGGAAGGTGACCGCGAACGTATCCAGGAGTTTAAGGGTACTGTCATTCGCATGCGCAAGGGGGGTAACAATGCCAATTTCACCGTCAGGCGTACGGCATCCAACGGGATTGGGGTGGAGCGCACCTTCTTACTGCTCTCACCGCGTATTGACAAAGTAGTTGTGGAGCGCCATACCCACGTCCGCAGGTCGCAGTTATATTTCTTGCGCGGGCTGACGGGTAAAAAAGCCCACCTCAAACAGAAATTTGAATAGAGCAGAAATAGCTTACAATAAAAGGGTGCAGATTCTACACTGCGCCCTTTTACGTTTTATAAGGAGTGAATATGTCCTCTCCTATCATCGGCCTGACAACATATAACAATAAAAACAAGTATGGTTTTCCGTTTGCTGCATTGATGCATGCATATATTTTCGCCTTGAGCGAAGCTGGTGGCGTACCGGTAATGATCCCATCAGGATTAACCGAGGATGCCCGCCAATCTCTTCTCGGTCGTTTAGACGGTCTACTTCTGACTGGCGGTGGGGATATCGCCATTGGACGTTTTGAAGGCGAATTGCATCGACGCGTAGATGGAGTGGACCCTGACCGGGATGCGATCGAATTCGGCCTGCTTCAGGCTGCGGCAGAATCTGGCAAACCTTTTCTTGGCATTTGTCGTGGCATTCAGGTAATCAATGTAGCTCTCGGTGGGAACCTGTATACACATATTCCGGACCAATTTCCAGGCGCCATTAAGCATGATTATGATTCCGGTTTGCAACGGCAGCTCCTTGTGCATGAGGTAAATGTGGAAAAGTCCTCTCAACTGGCAGTCATTCTGGGTGAAACCGGAATAAAAGTGAATAGTTTGCACCACCAGGGCCTAAAAAGACTGTCGCCGGCGCTGCGACCGGCAGCCCATGCACCAGATGGCCTGGTGGAAGCCGTGGAATTGCCGAATCATCCATTTGGGATGGCTGTCCAGTGGCATCCGGAATGGCTGACAGACCAACCGGCTACCCGACGTTTGTTTCGGGCGTTTGTCGAGGCAGCCGGGAGTGCATAAGCACATGACCCAAGAAAATGCTCCAATAGGGATCTTTGACTCTGGTGTTGGCGGATTATCTGTGCTCCGCGAAATCCGAGTTCAAATCCCGTTTGAGTCAGTAGTATATTTTGCGGACCAGGCGCATATTCCATACGGGCAGCGTACTCTGGAGGAAGTGCAGGCGTTTTCGGAAGAAATTACCAGGTTCCTGATCCACCTGGGAGCAAAACTAATCGTGGTCGCCTGTAATGCCGCCTCTGCGGCGGCCCTGCATCATTTGCGACGGACCTTCCCCGAAATGTCATTTGTTGGTATGGAACCAGCAGTCAAGTCGGCGGCAGAAACCACCCACTCGGGCGTGGTTGGCATCCTGGCGACCCCGGCTACTTTTCAGGGCAGGCTGTACTCATCCGTAGTAGAGCGCTTTGGAAGCGGCCTCACAATTTTGCAGGATACCTGCCCAGGCTTGGTTAAGCAGATCGAAACAGGCGAACTTGACTCTCCACTGACGCGTGAAATCCTGGAAAAAGCCCTTTGGCCCATGCTAAGTATGGGAATGGATACTGTCGTACTCGGCTGCACTCATTACCCATTTGTTATCCCGATGATCAATCAAATTGTCGGTCCAGATGTCAGGGTTATTGATCCTGCCCCGGCAGTGGCACGCCAGACAATGCGATTATTGGAAAATAAGGGTTACCTCAGAAATGGTCCCACATCTGGTGTATTGAACTTTTATACCAGCGGACAGGAAAAACTATTCAGGGAGCTACTGCCGGTGCTTCTAGGTGAAAGCAGCGAAGTTCAACAAATTGCCTGGGCGAAAAATAATACCCATTATTTGGATGCCAGCAATTCGCCCTCTGTCCCATAGAGACTGAAATTTACCCGCGGCTTTCCACCTTGAAATCGGACACGGACGATGCCGAAGTTGGGTTCGGCCAGGGTGAAATGCCGCTGAGGATGATGGACCGCGCCAGTCTTGATGGTAGTATAAAGCAGGCGGGCGTATTTATTGCAGGCTTGCTCGAAGGGTGAGGAGCAAAGTTCACGGATGATCACTGGGGAGGATTGGGGGCCGCATTCGGCGGTCATGGAATGGGATGAATGTAGGTCTCCAGCAAGGATGTAAAGGTTTTCTATGGAATTATTGCCGATAAAATTCAGCAGTGCATCACGCTCAGCGCGGAAACCTGACCAGCGGTCGCCGAGGAAGTCACCGAACATGGTATCCATTACAGAAGAAGAAGAGACCAGGAATTTTACTGGAAATTTATTACGCACGCTGAGCAGCCATGCTTTGAGAAACTGCCATTGACCTTCCCCCAACATGCGGTGCTCCTGCCAATTCTTTACGCGCATTGTACGTGTATCCAAGACAAAGAAAGCTGCTGCACCATAGTTGAAAGTATAAGCCAGTGAACCTGGATGTTGAGGTTCAAGGACATATTTACCTTGATCATCAAAGATGGGCGGATTGGTAATCAGCGGGGCGTGATTTGCCTGGTGTTCCCAGTAGGCTTTTAGGGCATTACGGACACGATCGATGGTCAAGATTCGTTCTTCATACGGCCGACCTGCCATGAAACGGGCTAAGCGAGTCACAATGGAGAATGCAGCTTTGCTTCGGTTTTGATCGGTCCAACGCCAATCGTCATCCACCTCGTGATCGTCGAGGGTCATAAAAGCTGGCAGGTTTTTTAGTAGATTACGGAAAGGTGGTCTTGACCAGGTGTACTCATATAAAGCACGGTATTCTTCAAGGGTTGCAGCGCTTTTCCCCAGGCCATTAAATTCCCAATCATCAGCGTAAACCTGGTCACCAATAAATAAACCAAAACGCAATTTTTCGGAGGGCGTATTATCCAAGGCGGAACGTTGGGCTTCCAGGCTGGAGAAAATCCTTCCGCCATTTTCATTATTTTCCGGTCGAAAACATGAGCCAAACATGAAACTAAAATTGGATGTCTTGCCAGGGACAGGAAAAGTGGTGAATTTAGGGTACCCTTTTTGAACGGGAGGATACCGATCATCAAGACGCAGGTCATAGAAATAAGTTGTTTCCGGTTCGAGACCCGATACCGGTGCGACACCTGTATAACCGTCCTGAGCCTGGAGTGGTAGGGAGACTCCAGCGAGTCGCGCGTCGCTCATATATTGTTTCTTACCAATCCATGCATGCAAGTTGCCTGTGTCATTGGCACGCCCCCATAGATTAGCGGATCTATCCGAGAGACCGCCTATTATGGGACCAAGGACAAGTTTTGTCATGTTTTCTTCCAATCTTAATCTCAACCAACGCAGCGAACGGCATCCCGGTTGGCATTGTGTGTAAGAAAGTTGGCAGCACTGCTGGATTTCAGCTGGTGGCGCCAGGGGAAGCAGCTGTCAGGTTGAGTAAAATCTGTTTCTGCTCCACGCTCTCGCCCGCCTTGATGCGCAGGCGAGTCACCTTCCCGGCATATGGCGCGCGCAACTCGTTTTGCATTTTCATTGATTCCAGGATGACCAATGTCTGGCCTTTTCCCACGGATTGGCCCTCGCTTACCGGCACTGCGATTACCAAGCCTGGCATAGGTGCTTTGAGGATTAATTCTATTCCTGAGCGGACGTCGCTTTGGGAGGCTGTTCTCAGTCGTTTTTCGCGCTCGTCTTCCACCTGCACTTGATAGAACTGTCCCAGCAGGAGGACCTGCCACCCTTCATCGTCTGGATAAACGTATCCCTCAAAGGACTCACCATTTACAATAAGAGAATAGAGCGGCTCGCCACTGACAGCGGCCAAGTCCACTTCCAGTACAACACCACCAAAAAGAACATGATGTTCATCCAGGATTTCCACCGGGAATTCTAAACCATCAACTTCAGATATATATCTCATCGTTCAGGCTTCTCAACGCGGTTTGCCCACTTCCAATTTGATTTTTGCTCAGAATTGGGATAGACCTGGGTACGCCGTTCCATTTGTCCATGCGCCACCAGACTTGCCATCAGCGCGGCGATGTCCAGAAAGAGCTCACGGTTCTCGGTTGCGTCCATCATGGAGAACTGTTCTTCCACGAAGCGTGTGTCATACTTGCCAGTGATGAATGGATAGGTGCTCATCATGGTTTGATGGAATGGGATGTTTGTCCTCACTCCCACGATACGATATTCTTCCAATGCACGCCGCATCCGAACGATGGCCTCAGGACGGGTTTCCCCCCAAACAATCAGCTTGGAAATAAGCGGATCATAAAATGTTGAGATCTGAAAACCGACATATACCCCGGTATCAATGCGTACGCCGGGGCCGGATGGTAACTGCATCATTGTGATGCGGCCCTTTGACGGCAGGAAATCATTATACGGATCTTCGGCATTAATTCGACATTCAATGGCCGCCCCCCGCCTCTGGATGTCCTCCTGTTTGCGGTTCAAATGGCGGCCATTGGCAACCCGAATTTGTTCAACCACAATATCCATCCCTGTGACAGCCTCTGTCACGGGGTGCTCGACTTGCAGCCGGGTATTCATCTCCAAAAAATAAAAATTCTGATCTTTATCCACCAGGAACTCTATCGTCCCTGCGTTGGCGTATTCCACAGCACGTGCTGCTTGAATGGCTACGGCTCCCATGCGTTGTCGCAGATCTTCGTTGCCTGCGAGCAGAGGCGAAGGAGACTCCTCAATGATCTTTTGGTGACGACGCTGGATGGAGCACTCCCGTTCTCCAAGGTGAATGACATCTCCATATTGGTCGGCCATAATCTGGAACTCGATATGGCGGGCTGCATCTATGGATTTCTCCAAGTACACATTCCCATCCCCGAAGGCAGCTTCGGCCTCGCGCCGTGCTGCCTGAAGCAGATCGGGCATTTCTTTTACGTTCCGAACCTCGCGCATGCCCATTCCACCACCCCCGGCAGTTGCCTTGACAAGCAGCGGAAAGCCGATTTTCGGTGCTATCGCAAGCAACTCTTCATCCCGGAGAGTCCCTTCGCCTTCCGTTCCGGGAACGATCCTGACGCCCGCTTTGGCAACCTTGGCACGCGCAATGGTCTTATCGCCCATGGCAGCAATTGCATAAGGCCTTGGTCCAATGAATACCAGCCCGGCATCTGCACAGATCGCGGCAAAATCTGCGCGTTCTGCCAGAAATCCATATCCAGGATGGATGGCATCTGCTCCACATTTCCGGGCAATGTCAATAATTTTATCGCCCCGCAAATAAGATTCGCGGGCTGGGGATGGCCCAAGCAAATAGGCCTCGTCTGCGTAGCGGACATGCATCGCGTGGCGGTCATCCTCAGAGTAGATTGCGACTGTCTTGATGCCAAGTTCACGGCAGGCACGTTGGATTCGAACGGCGATTTCGCCACGGTTGGCGATGAGCAATTTCTTGAACATATCAAATCTGAGGCATTACACTCAACTTTTTTTCACCGACAAATTCACAAAAGAATCGGAGCTGTAAATTAAGTTGTTCGGCAAAAAGCTGCTGGCCGGTTAGTGTGTAAAGGGGATTCTCCTCCCTATACTGCTCGAGGCGCTGAATTCGCTCATTCAGTTTGGCAGCCAATTTTTCGTAATCGCCGATATCAGAATAACACCATTGAAGTATGCGGTATGGTCCAAAACGATCCACGTTATCGGCGTCACTTACGATTCTTGCTTCGGATGTTTCAGGATTATCCTCATCCACATGGGAAGCAATCGAATAACAGATATTCTTAATTTGTTTCCGGTTAAAACCCTGGTTCTCCAATATAAGCTGTGCTTTTTCAGCGCCAATGCGTCCGTGTTCACGGCTGTTCGAGGCATCGGTGTCAAACCAAGCTATATCATGTAAAAGACAAGCAGCCACAACCAATTCCACATCTGCGGCTTCGTTTTCAGCAATCACCTTCCCAAATTGCGCCACGCGCAAGGTGTGCTGCCACCGGTAATCGACTCCCGAGAGATAGCGGTCCAGGTTGGCTTTATCTTTCTTGGAGCGTTTTTGATAACTTTCTGTCAGATAGGTGTGCGTGTACTCAGCGATTTTAAGAAGGCGGGCGTTTGTTTTAGTGGTCATTTTGTTATTTCCTGTTCTTGGACAGTCTGACCTTACAAAGGAATGTTCCCGTGTTTTTTAGAAGGGTTGGTATCACGTTTATTCTTAAGCATTTCCAAGGCATTGATCAACCGCGGGCGGGTCTCGCTTGGTTCGATGATATCATCCAGGTAACCGCGTTCGGCGGCCACGTAGGGGTTGGCAAATTTCTCGCGATATTCACTGGTCAAAATTGCTTTACGCTGGACAGGATCCTCAGCTTTTTCCATTTCCTTTCGGAAAACAATGCTGACAGCTCCCTCTGGACCCATTACGGCGATCTCAGCGCTCGGCCAGGCCAGGTTCACGTCCCCGCGCAGATGTTTGCTGGACATGACAATATATGCACCTCCGTAGGCTTTGCGTAGAACAATGGTCACTTTTGGGACTGTTGCCTCACAATAAGCATACAATAATTTTGCGCCCGAACGAATAATTCCGCCATGTTCCTGCTGCGTTCCGGGCATGAATCCCGGTACATCCACGAAGGTGACGACAGGGATGTTGAATGAATCACAGAAACGGACAAAACGCGCGGCTTTCTCGCTGGCGTCAATGTCGAGCACCCCAGCCAATATTTGCGGCTGATTCGCTACCAGCCCAACTGAGTGACCACCCAGACGGGCAAAGCCAATAACAATGTTCTGGGCAAAAGCATTTTGGATTTCATAAAACTGGCCGCCATCCACCACGCGATGGATAACTTCTTTTACATCGTACGGTTTACCGGGATCGTCAGGAATAATGACGTCAAGTGTCTCATCGGTACGCAGCGGATCATCACCATTGGACAGGAAGGGCGGGTCTTCCATATTATTTTGAGGCAGGTAAGCAAGTAATTTTCGAATAAGAAACATCCCGTCCGCTTCGCTCTCAGAAGTAATATGGCACTCTCCGGATTTTTCAGCATGAACATCTGCCCCACCAAGATCGTTGGCTGATACCAGTTCGTGCGTAACGGCCTTCACTACATCCGGACCAGTCACGAACATATTTGAAGTACCACGCACCATGAACACAAAGTCGGTCAAGGCAGGTGAATAAACCGCACCGCCGGCGCAGGGTCCAAGGATGGCCGAGATCTGGGGAATGACTCCAGATGCCAGCGTGTTGCGCAGGAATATTTCTGCATACCCAGCCAGTGATACCACTCCCTCCTGGATGCGCGCTCCTCCGGAATCATTCAATCCAACAACAGGTGCTCCATTCTTCAGCGCCTGGTCGAGAATCTTGCATATCTTTTCAGCGTGCACTTCACCCAGACTTCCGCCCAATACGGTGAAATCCTGTGAAAAGACGTAAACGAGCCTTTCATTGATTGTTCCCCAGCCAGTGATTACGCTGTCACCCGGATATTTCTGTTTTTCCAAACCGAAATCGTGCGTTCGATGGACAACGAAAGGGTCCGTCTCATGGAAAGAACCTTTATCCAGCAACAAATCAAGTCGTTCGCGAGCAGTTAATTTTCCCTTCTGGTGTTGGGCTGCAATCCGTTCTGGACCACCGCCCAGACGGGTGCCGGCCTTGCGGTCACGCAGTTGTTGGAGTTTCGGGTTGTTGCTCATGAACATCTCTCTTAAAATAGCGTTTTGTTTTTTGTGAATATAAGATAATAAAAATTATGAACAGTAAAATAGTATTCGTGGTCAGGGCAAATGGCCAATTGGCATGAGGTGACTGAAGGATCAATCGATCGAGCCAATACCAGGAGGTGTAACCAATTGTTCCACAAAGGACTGCCATCCGTCCCCAACTTTTACCCTGCCAGATGCACCAGAATAGTAACAGTCCAATGAATAACCATGCTCCGCCGCTGATGGCAATATAGAGTGGATATGTGCCATATTCTAACAGGGTTTTCCAATAGAAAATTACTTCGCCCAGGCGCAAACCATTCCAAAAGGCGAGCCAGAGTACCGGCACCACGAGGACGGTAATGCTAAGGGGACGAGTTTTATTGGGCAAAATTATGATATTACTCAGGAGAAACACGAAATACGGCGGTTTGAGATTCAACACCTGGTGCTCCGCCGGAATCGATAAGCCGGTTTCCATCGAAGATGCGAACTTTCCATCGATATTCACCGGGAGGAAGGGCTTCAGCAAAAGAGTATTGAGCAGAAGCCGAAGAGATATCGCCAGTTGTTAATATGTTTTTCCAAATCTGGATTTGATCAGGAGGATTGATCAAATCAGGAGTGACCAGGATACTGTCGATAAAGACGCTAAATTCCGGGTCCTTTCCATAAATGCGGCTCAAGAAGATGGGTAGGGATCCTTCGGGCAGAGAATAAGAGCCAAGATCGTCCCAAACCCATGCATTGAGGGTATTCCTGTTAGAAGCGAATTCAGTCTTCTTTCCGGCGATGGTGATGAAGTTGACCTGGTCATTTTGCTCGCGTTTGAAGGATCTTATCCAAATTCTATATTGACCTTCTTTGGGAAGTAACAATTTATATTCTATGGTGGCTGCATCCCAATTATCGAATAGGAAACCATCACCACTGAACCCATTTACATATTCTGAAGACTTGGACCAGCCGGGGCCACTGAAGGCATCTTCGGCTTCAATCCAAAAAGTATCCGATTCTTTTCGATCAACTGTGAGGATGTGGCTGGTGGATTGAAGACCTTTGGTATCCCACTGCATCGTTATCGGGTTTCTTGATGTAATTATAGCTCCATCCTGAGGGAATAAAGGTGTGGGAGGTTTGACTCTCGTAACATTTCGGTTGACTGAGCGCTTTTGAATCGAAATGGTAAACATCAAAGAATTGTTTGGAATTGCTAAGTAAAGCTTCGGGATAACATTGCAGGATCACCTGTAGCGCTGTCTTACGTTGATCCAACATGTTTTCAGCAGTTTTGTCAAATATTAAATCTAGGCTGGTTAATTGACGGTCCTGCCAGATAGCCTGGAGGGATTGGTCAAAAGAGAGTTGTTGGAAGAAGTTCTTCGCATCCAACCCCGTGCGGCGTCCTCCAGCGACGGAGAAGAGGATGACATGGGATTCCATTTCAACCGCGTCATGCTGGTTAGGCTCGTATGGAAATAATACCATCTGCACTGAACTTGCAGATTTGGCAGTCAAGTCGGCCAATTCATGGCGTTTTTGTCGGTCTATCGGATCGATCAAAGATGAAGTAAAGATGTGATAGTCGCTGACAATAATGGCAACCAATAAAAATGCAAAAATAGGCAGTGCAAATTTGAGTTTGAGACCATCGATCCATGCCCGTAATGCCGCAAGGCATGTCCAAAGCCCCATTGCTCCCCAGATCATTAAGGGAGCCAAGCCGGTATAAAGCACTCTTGGATAGACTGCCCCCAGGAATATTGGGGCAATAATGGTATGGATCAGAAACCAGAGCGGGATAAAGACAAAATATGGCCGGCGGATATTCCATAAATTGTAAACAAACCCAACCACAAGGAAGGGGAGAAGGATAGGGTTAACGAAGGGGCCTTGCCAATTGATAAGTGCGTCTGTCCAGACAATTCGAGAAAAGATTGTCTGAAACAGGTTGTTGATATTCCCCAGCAGGAACGAAAAAAGTGCACCAATATTTGTGCCGTTCTTGGAGAAACTCAATAACACCCCTAAATGATATCCACTGCGGGCCGCAAGATACCTATTCGTAAATGTGAGATAGACAATAATAATAGGCCAGATTATCAGCAAGAGGCTCATGAGCCAGGTGCGCGCCGATTCCTTCTTCCTGATGATTCTTATCAGGGCGAACCCGAATAAGAATAAGAGCACGATGGGTACTGATGGAAAGAAAGTTTCGTAAGTCATCATTCCCAAAGCGAGTAATATGCCCGCAGTTTGGAATTGCCACCACCGTCTTTGTTGGATCGCTAATATGGAGAAGTAGAATCCGCTCATCATCCAAACCTCCGGTGTTGTTTCAGCCAAGGCTTGGTGTGAAAGGTTCAATTCAACAAAAGAAAAAGAAAACAGGAGAGTCGAAAGTAAAGCAATGGATTTGCTTGCAGTTAATCTACGTACCAGGAGGTAAAGAAAAACAGCAGAAAGCAGACTGAGGAAAGCAGTTTCGATACGAGCTGAAATGAAATTCATGCCAAACACGCGCAAGAAGATGGATCGTATCCAGAAACTGACAGGCAGGAAATTATAATGTGCAGAGGCGAATTCACCCTGGTCGACGCGTAATATCGCTGAGTACCAACTCTGGACGGTCCATTTGGTTTCATCAGCTTCCAGCCCATACACACGATGGCCAATGTCGTAAAAGTGGGTAAACGCAATGATTAAAAGGAGCAAAGATGCGATAAGTATTTCAGCGCGTGGAGAAATCCGCAATTGATTGGTTAATACCCTTAACCACTTCGGATTCCTGCGTGCCCAGATAATCAAACATAGTGCGCTGGCAAAATAGAATAGGATGCCGACTATAAACGCTTTGTGTGAAATGATGAACTGTGCTGCGATGGCCAGACATACAGAGAGAATCAAGAGAACGCCATTGGGGATGCGAATGGCTGGTATAGAAATCTCCATTCCCTGGGGAAGGTGAGGCCAGATGAGATGAATGGATGGGACATGAATCCTGATGTAAAAATCTTTTCCTTGGGAAGTAGATACTGACTTGAACTTTCCATCCAACCAATTATGATTTTGCGGTCGTTCAGATGGAGATAGTTCGATTGCCCATGATGGTGGTTCGCTGACGATTATTTCTGGGGGCGTTTCGTCGGATGGCTCAATCAACAGGATGTCTTCTTCAGCTTTTTCTTCTTTCTCTAATTGGGATTGATCGGGACGATTGAACCAATTCCCCAACCGAGTAAACCAGACTGGAAGATGGGAGAATCGGGCGGCGGGGAGGAAAGCAACCAATGCCAACAATGCAAATAATAGGGATATAAGAATGATGAAAACAGGATGTTGGAAGGCATCCAACAAAGTATTTGGGAATGATCGATCCCGCTCAAAGGTAAAGGGTGTATTCATGCCTGCAGCCAGAACCGGGATCCCGTCAGTGCTATAAAACATGCGTTGTATAAGCTGGTCCCCCCATTGCGCTTTCAGGATCAGGGCGATTTTCTCAGCAGATTCAGGAGGATAGAAGATAACAGTCTTTTGATTTGGCGTAAAAACGATTTTTCTGCTGATCAAATCATCTGAAGAAATATCCTTGAATGGGACCGACTTTCGAAATTCGGCCAAGGTGTAGGGGATGAAATCTTTTTGGGACGCGTCCTGGTATATATATACAAAGGATTCGTCCTTAGATTCCAGCCCTGCCCACGACATGATTTGATCTGGTTGTTGGTGATACTTCTTTGGAGCTATAACGAAATAATCAAACAAACCTCCTATTGCTACCACAGCCAGGAGACCGGAAAGGATGAAATTCCTGTGCTTTCTTAGCCAGAAATGCAGATACTCAAAGGCGCGCGCAATTTTAGCCAAGCCAATCCCGATCAGCAATACCATTGCCGGGATGATAGCAACCATGTGGGTATGACGAGGGGGGACGGTATTCAGAGTACTGAATCCAAGGACAATAGTAAAAAACCAAATAATCAGAAGTTGAATGCGAGGTTGTTTGATATTTTTGAAAGAATAGCCGAGACCTATTAGAAAGAAAATAGCTCCGAAAGTACCAGCCAATGGAAATGCAATGAAATGCTCGGAGATGAGCCAGGGTTTAATAAAGGCCAGTATAGTCCGGATAAATCCCTGTGCAATTAGGATAATGTAGATTTTAGGGTTGAAAAAAAGCTCGTTACCCCCGATTTTTATCGGAGGAGTGTATTTAAAGAGAACCGCGTCAGGATAAAATTGTCGTCCATTGAAAACATTGAAAAAGATGCTTTCAAAGGTTTTAAATCCCATTGATTGGGCATCTTGATGGAACCCAAATACGAAATAAGGAGCCACAACGAGAATCAAGCCCACGGCCAACATAATAAATGCGTGCGACGCTTGTTGAAATTTAATTTTTTTTGTTATCCAAATGAGAATGATGTAAAGGATAGCAATGATCAAGGTTCCCCGGGCGCCGAAATAGGTATAGAAACCCAATCCTGCAGCACAACCAGCCAGAAAAATTAAGAAACTACTATTCCGATTTATACCGATATACAGCCAGTAAAGTGCAAGGACTGTGATGAATAAAGCCTGAATATTGTTGTAACCCAAACGGGAAAAGACAAGAAAATAAGGACTTGTAATCAAGGCTATTGAAGAGATAACGGCGACTCTTCTATTGAATGCATCCCGTGTGAAAAGATATAGAGGAACAACCGTGATAACTCCCGATAAAACTGATCCAAAACGCCAACCCCAGAGAGTGACACCAGCTAGCTTCAGCACCCATCCCTGTAAAATGGAACTCAGCACTGGAAAAGAATATACACCATTACCAAAAATGGGAGGTTTGAACGTACCTGTAGCGATATCGCGGGCAACCGTCCAGAAATTTCCTTCATCGCCCATAAGTTGATCGGGCCAACCCTGTAAGCGATATGTGCCAATAATAAATCCAACAATAAGTAATCCCATCAGCCATAAGATATCTTTGCGATCTATCCCTGGTGAAAGATCTACTCCCCGCCGATGATCCCAGACTAATGCTGTAAAAGCAAATATTGTTATTGCGGTAATCCAAAATATTGGAGATGAAATCCCATACTGAAGGGTGCCAAGTTGTATGAGAAGGATTATGAAAATAACCAATCCTGCCAAGATCCCTGGCCACGCGGATCTAATCTTGCGTATAGCAAAGGGTATATTGTTTGCTTTATCAGCTGTCTGAACTGGTAACAAGGATAGACCACGTAACGAAACAGCCAAAAGTATCCCGCCAAAAAGAAGGATCGGGAGTCCGAAGATGACATTATTTATATCAGGAACACCTAAATGCATTGTATTTGTAAGCCAATCCCCCAGTTTGTTAGATGATGTTATCCGTATCGCTGAGCCTGTGGTCTGTAGCTCGCCATAGATAAGTAGTATCAACCCAATTAACGCTGTCAACCAACGGACATTTGACCAATGTATCTTATTGTGAGGTTTGTTTTGAGTTATAAAGCCCTTTTGACCAACAAATAACTCGTAGGATTATAGCATGGCTGATAATGTCCTGCAATACAGCGCCTTTTCATCAAATTGTAGGGTTGTAGCTAAGGCTTACACAAAGACTCTCTGTCTTATGAAGGTAAATCTGGCTTTTGCCGGCACATGCATAGAAATGACAAAGATATCATCACTCTACATTTGTTTATCCTTACGAGGGCTATTTCCATCTGGCCAATTTCCCATTCCTGGCAATTCTCGGGGAATATTTCTGGACGAACAGGTGGGATTTAATAATCGAAAGCTCTGGCAGACTCGCTCTGGAAAAACACCTTCTTCTGGCTTCGGTCGCGGTCATATTATTGTTTGTCAAATGGGGGTTGGAATTATGCCGAGATGCGGGTAAACTTGCTGTATTGCTTGGCCCAAACGGGATCTTGACTCATTCTCCATACTAGGCGAGACATGAAGAAGCTATTTGGCGAAAGACTTCAACTTGATTGGAAAATCGCTGTACTCATAGTGGTCAGCACTTTATTGATCATGATTGATTCTTATCATGTGGAGCTTGCGCCATGGGCGAAATGGTTCCCGGGTTGGAAAGACACTGGTCTTTCGACCAAGGTGATCGACCGGACTATTCTCTATTTAATAATTCCCATGCTCATCGTCCTTTTGGTTTTCAAGCAAAAACCAGGTGAATTTGGCTTTACATTTGGAGACTGGAAGGTGGGGATTTTCCTGACTCTGGGCGGGATCCTTTTAATCGCACCAATCCTGTGGCTGGTGGGGCGCGGGAGTGCGACCATGCGAGACTATTACAAACCACTGCTCGCAGGCCTGCCATCGAACACTCTGCTAGACCTAATAGGTTGGGAATTTCTGTTCCGCGGCTGGTTGCTTTTTGGATTTGCGCGCAAGTTCGGGCCAGAGGCAATCTGGCTTCAGGCGGTGCCATTTGCCCTGGCACATATCGGTAAGCCGGAAATAGAGACTCTTTCAACCATATTTGGTGGTTTTGCCTTCGGCTGGGTGGCCTGGCGAACGAAGTCGTTTGTTTATCCACTGCTCATTCACTGGTTTGTCAGCTCGTTTACGATTATCATTGCAGCAGGTTCGCTTGGTTGATTATTCGGTTCGAACGGCCGCGTTGGAAGACTTTCCAGCCGAAGGAGATGCACTTCCAGCGTATCAGCCGCGTTGAACAAATATTCAACCCGAAAGCACGATCAGAGGACCGGCTGTCTGTTTTGAAGTTATCTTAGTTGAGGTGTGAGATATGAAAACATTCATCAATATCACTTACGGAGTTCTAATCGGTCTGCTAGCGGCAGGAATTATCTGGCTGGCAGCTTCACGCCCACGCGGTGAGCCAGTTACACTACTCCCGACTGCAACGCCAAGCATGCTGACGATCTATATCAATGGGGCGGTGGCAATACCAGGCCTGTATACCTTGCCGGAAGGCAGCCGGGTGGACGACGCTTTAAAGGCAGCTGGTGGCAGTATTCCTGGTGCAGAGATGAGTAATATTAATTTGGCTGATCAGCTTAAAGACGGCCAGCAAATAAACATTCCTGGTATTGTGACTACCACCAGCCATGTCAATGTCGGACGAGTCAATATTAATACGGCTACGGTGGAAGAATTGAATGGCTTACCGGGCATCGGGCCCACAACTGCTCAAGCCATCGTCGATTATCGTCTTGAAAATGGACTCTTTCAAGTTATTCAAGATATTCAGAATGTCCCGGGTGTCGGACCTGCCACCTATGCACTCATCAAGGATTACATAAGCGTTGGTCCGTAACATGCACTTTGACCATTTTAATCTAATTGCCGGTTTATATGACCGGGCTGGACAATTTCGTTTATCCGAGCCCTTGCTTGAATTGCTTTCTTTATCCCCGAATGATTTTTTTCTTGATGCAGGTGGAGGCACAGGGCGTGTTGCGGCGGCCTTGCAAGGCCTGGTGCGCGAAGTGTTTGTTGTGGACATCTCACGTGGCATGATAAGGCACGCTGCAGGCAAAGGTCTGGCTACGGTTTGTTCTCCTGCAGAATCACTCCCATTCCCGTCCACGAGCTTTAACAAAATCCTCATGATGGATGCATTGCATCATGTCAGGGACCAGCGCCTGGTGGCTGGTGAACTCTGGCGCGTTCTTGCCCCTGGTGGACGGATCCTGATTGTTGAACCAGATATCCGTAAGGTTTATGCTAAGCTGATAGCCATTGGGGAAAAGCTTCTCTTGATGCGCAGCCACTTCCTCACTGGAGGAGAGATATCATCTCTTTTTACCGCCCCAGAAGTAAAGATTGGCATATATTCAGATGAATTCAATCTCTTTCTTGTTGCAGAAAAGGTATCCCAAGAATAATTTTCTTTTTGATTTAGTACTGTAATCTACTGTACTCAATACAGGGGGAGTTATCTGGTTAATGAGTGATAACTTTTCCTGTCTCCATAGTGCTTCGAGAATATCCCTCCATATCGCCGACAATCCTGACCTTTACTTTTTAGGCGATGCCGAATTAATTCAAACTGGTTGAACAAATGACAGCATCGCGATCTGGCATTACTCCGCCTCGTTTACACCCTCGCTGAAATCTCTGAGCAATTCACGCGCTTCCATAATATTGTCTTTGGATACAAAAATTTGAACACGCCCAAGCCCATCTACGGCCACCGGATATGCGGAATGTCCAATAAATTCCTGGATTAGTTCAACATCCACCCCGTTAGCCTCGAGGTAACTTTCGATCAATTCAGCCTCCAAACGTCCCTGGACTTCAGAAAGCTTTTCCCATTTCATTGTATCCATGCTTATCACTCCTTTGGAACTATTATAATCCCAGCCATTTGGCCGTCGAGCGCGGCAGATCATTCAAAGAGCCGACCCGCAGAGTGCAATGTGGCAAGGACTCGATAAAGAGTTTCCCATAGGACTTCGTAAGCACACGGCGGTCGAGGATGACGACAACCCCATGGTCAGACTGAGTACGGATGAGCCGACCGAAACCCTGCCGGAAGCGCAAGATGGCCTCCGGGAGGTGATATTCGTTGAAAGGGTCTTCAAAAGTTTCGGAGCGGGCGGCAACCAGAGGATCGGACGGAACGGCAAAGGGCAACTTGACGATGACCAGAACGGAAAGTGCCTCTCCGGGAATGTCCACACCCTCCCAGAAAGAACGCGTCCCCAGCAAAATGGCCCGTTCTGAACTTTTGAATGATTCTAGCAATGCATTCGGCGAAGCTCCCTCACCCTGTTCGTAGACAACAATATCCTGCTGGGCAAGTGGACTGGCTATGTTTTTGGCTGTGCGTTTCAGCTGTGCATAAGAGGTGAACAGGACCAGAGTCCGCCCACCGCTCGCCTTGCACAGGTTGACGAGTGTCCGATCCAACTGTGCCTGATACTCGCGAGCATTGGGTTCGGCGATGTCGTTAGCAATGTACAGGAGCGCGGCAGTCTCAAAGTCAAAAGGAGAGCCAAGTGCGAGTTCATCGGCTTCGTCAGCAGTCAGTGTGTTGCGGATGTAGTTGAATTCCCCGTGCGTAGTCAGCGTGGCAGAAGTCAGGATGACGCTGCGCTTCTCGTGCCAGAGGTACTTTTCCACAAGCGGTCCCACACGAATGGGGGCAGCATTGAGGGCCAGGCGATTTGTATTTGGGTTGACTTCAACCCAATAAACATAATCTGTTGCCGGTTCAAAGATCATCGAACCGATCATGCTTTCGGCTTCGGTCAACCGCCTGTAAAGATTGCCCAGACTGCCAATGGTATCTTCAAGTGTTTCTAATCCTTCCGCGTATAAATCCGTTGCGCCTTTCTGGATCTCTCCAAGGAGAGCTACCAATAAGGCAAGGGTCTCGGCAGCTGCGCCCCAGGCGATTTCCACTGCATCCCAGCCCGGTTGGGTACGTGTGGCTGGCAGGATGCGTTCCTGGTACGCGTAAGTACTAGTTGGCTGGCCTTCGCGCTGGAAGGCGATGAACTCGGCCAGGGAGTCGAAGAAAATGCGCGCCTGTTCTTGAAGCCGCCAGACCAGGTCGGTGGCGCGTTCAACCTTCTGGTTTATTACGGCAAAATCGGAAGGACGGACCTGGTTATGGGTTGTAATGAGAAGATGCCCTAGAATTCCAGAACTGGACCCACCTATCTCCCGAATCAAACGATCAATGTCAAATTGTGTAAGCCGAAATGATAGAGAGTCAGTGGTAGCTGATTCGAGATGGTGGCCTTCATCTATGATAACGTGGTCGTAATCCGGGAGAACGCGGTTGCCGACGGCCACATCCGTTAATAGGAGAGCGTGGTTGACTACAAGGATATGGGCATTCTGCGAGGCTTGCTTGGCCCGGAAGAATGGACAAGCTCCCCCGGTGCGCTCCAGACAAGTTTCGTTGGTGCATGCGTCGTCTTCGGCAGAGACATGCACCCATACGTCGCGTTCCGATGGGCCGGTCAGGTTGATCTCAGTACGATCACCGCTGGTGTTCTCCAACTGCCAGACAAGGACTTTGGCCAATACACGCATTTCATCGGCGGTGGACGGTCCGCGCTTGCGCAAGAGTTCCAGGCGGCGCGGGCAGAGGTAATTGGAACGTCCTTTAAGAATCGCCGCCCGCAGGTCCAGGCCGAGCGCCTTGCAAAGGTCGGGAATATCCTTCTTAATGAGCTGGTCCTGCAGGTTGATCGTGTTGGTCGAGACAATCACGCGCGTGTTGTTCTGCAAAGCAAATAGCGCAGCCGGGACGAGATACGCAAAGGATTTTCCCACACCCGTTCCCGCTTCGACCATCAGGTGCTGGCCATAGGACAAGGCATTTGCCACAGCTCTAAGCATCTCGACCTGTTCAGGACGGTGTTCATAATTCTCGAAATACCTGGCAAATGGACCACCATGCTCCAGAACAGAAGCAGCCTCTTCTGGATCAATCGGGCTAGGTTCCTTGGGAATCTGGATGGGTGGACCTTTGCGCTTTTCCGCCTCTCCAATTTCGTAAAGTGGATCCTCCGGATTAGTGCTGAAACCGGACCCTTCCGCATGCTTGGGAACTCGTTTAGCCTTTACCCCCTCCCGGGATCGTGACTGTAATACCTGCTGAAACGCCCAGGCACCGCCCCATTCGATAGGTTCGCTGTGCCTGACAATTTCGGCCAGCAAATCAAGTGGTAATTCGCTCGCCTGGCTGATTAGCCGTTGGTAGACGCCATGCGTGGCGCGGGCATCATCCAGCGCTCTATGGGTGGCAGGCAGAGCAATGCCAAGCTGTTGGACAAGCGAACCCAGATTGTAGCGACTTGCGGAAGGCAGTAACACTGCAGCCAACTCATAAGTGTCAATCCGTTCGTTCAGTTCGAAAAGTCCATACTTTTTGAAGAAGGAAAGGTCAAACTGGATGTTGTGTCCCAGGATTGGTAAATCACCGATGAAGGCTGCCAATGCATCCAACACATCACGAATGGGAGGTGCCTGGCGGACCATCTCATCCGAAATGCCGGTCAGACCGGTAATGAAATCAGGGATATGACGACCCGGGTTGATGAGGGCAGTAAATTCGTCTTCAACACGGTTGCCATCAAATCGACGTGCACCAATTTCGAGGATGGCATCCGCCTGTGGGTCGAGGCCGGTAGTTTCGATGTCCAAAGCAACGATGGAAATCATAGTAGAACAAGTGTACCATAAATTCAGCCTGACAAATCAGGAAGACCTGTCAGGCCGAAAAAACAGATTTGATGGTTGTTATTTGACTATTCTTCTTTTTCCGCTTGTGGAAGTGCAGCGCGGATGGATGAAAGCATTAAATCACTGATGGGTTTTTCTTTTATTTTTTCACGCAGGAAATCCTTCAAGTCTTTGGGCGTCATGGCTGGGATGGGCGCATCTTTCACTTGAAGTTCAACCTTTGGATTGGCGAAAAGAAGTGCAGACCTCACCAGCGGAATTTCTGCGCCTTCGGGCAGTATGCGCTTCAAATAACGTTTGGCTGATTCGATCTCTGCTTCCGATTCCAGGTCAGGGCGGCCTATGTTTTCCTGCCCAAACAGGCGCATATAGGATTGAAGGAATCCGCCCCCTTTTGCGCGCCAGCGTTTTTTATCATAAACCACGGTTCCACTCTGAAAAAACGGAATGATCGTCCAGATGCCGGAAGGACCGACAAGCAAATGGGATACCGGGGTTACAAAATGATAGATGGTGAATTCCCGCCCCAACCCTTTCAGGCTCTTATCAATAATATCATCCGGGCGAGGGTTGCGGCCCCAGCGATTGGTGAAGTGGATGCCAACCTGCGACATTAAGAAGCCAATCAACAGGGCAGCCAGGGAGAATGCGAACTTATCCGGCATCTTGAAGGTTATGTAAAGACCGATACCTAGAACGACGAGAGCTCCCAGACTGGTGTATTGCCCAATTTTTGCGTTCCGTTTAATCAACTTGGCGTTCGTGACGGTTTTCATTTTCTCTCTACTTTTCTTTGAGGGATTTTTCGATGGCTGTACGGATGGAATCCAGCACACCGATTTCAACTGCGTTCCTGGCAAGACGGATGGCATTCTTGATGGCAATCTGGTTAGAGCGGCCGTGCCCGATAAACACAAGACCGTCAACGCCCAGTAATGGTGCAGCGCCTTCTTCTTCCGGATCAAGCAGTTTCTTGATCTTGCGCAGGGTGGGGCGGACCAGCGCGCCGCCTATTTTTGCAGCTATTGGACCGTTATTAATCAATTCTTTTACTTTATCAAGGATCAATTTTGCAACGGCTTCCGATGATTTCAACATGACGTTTCCAGTGAAACCATCCGTGACGACGACATCCACCACGCCGCCTATTACTTCCTTGCCCTCCACATTGCCGTAGAAGTTCAGGCTTGAGTCCTTGAGCAAAGGATAGGTATGCTTGACCAGGTCGTTCCCTTTTCCAGCTTCTTCGCCGTTGGAGAGCAACCCGATCTTTGGATTTTGCACACCGCGCACTTTATTTGCATAGACAGCGCCCATGATGCCGAACTGGAGCAAGTTTTCGGGCTTGCAATCCGGGTTGGCACCGACATCAATAACGACACAGGAACCGGTTGCGGTTGGGAATACTGGAGCCAGACCTGGCCTGTCCACCCCTGGGATCAGCCCCAACCGAAAAAAGGCAGTCACCGAAGCAGCACCAGTGTTGCCGGCAGTAACAAATGCATCCGCCTCGCCTGTTTTCACCAGGTCAATGCCGACCGCCATTGAATTCCTTGAATTCGGACGACGCGCCTTCAAAACGAGTGCCATGCCTTTATCTTCCATGGTCAACATTTCCGGGGCGTGGATGATATGGATGGGGAGACCTTCAGGATTTTGAGCAGCTAAAACGGGTTTGATTCTAGCTTCATCGCCCACAAGGATAATCTCCACATCGTATTCCCGGGCAGCCATCACAGCTCCAACCACATCCGGGGTGGGAAATTCGTCGCTTCCCATGGCGTCAACTACGATACGGGTCATGCAACCTCCGAAAAGAACCTGATATACGTTTCTTGACAGGCAACTGAACCCGATTATAATACGACCTGCTCAAGCGCTGGTGCTGGAATTGGCAGACAGGCATGGTTGAGGGCCATGTGCCGCAAGGCGTGGGGGTTCAAGTCCCCCCCAGCGCACCTTGAAAAAGAAAACCGTCGCCTGGCGGTTTTCTTTAATTGTTATTATTCCTCGATCGCCATTTTCTTTTCAAGCCAACGAACTGCGCCTGACAGCAGTAATGTCATTGACAAGTATAAGAATGCGACAACGTTGAATACTTCCAGTACCCGGAAGTTGGCAGCGCGTAGCATGCGTCCCAGTTGGGTCAATTCATCCACAGCCAAAACAGTGGCCAGAGATGAGTCTTTTAGACAAGCGATAAAATCATTACCAAGAGGGGGCAACACACGGCGAACAGCTTGCGGCAGGATGATGAAGCGCATCGCCTGGAGATAGGTCATACCCAGGGAACGAGCTGCTTCGGTTTGTCCTTTTCCAATCGATTGAATACCCGCTCGAAATACCTCGGCCTCATATGCTCCGTATCCGAATCCCAAGGCAATGATGGCACGCCCCTCCATTGGCACTGCCCGGATACTGAAAACGGACATATTTTGAAAGAACCCGCTGTTTGGAATGAGACCAAGCCCCCAGGTTCCTATGCTGGTAATTGCGGTTACAAATAAGGGGAAAAGTGCAAAAGCAAAATAAAGCAATAATACAACCAGCGGAATTCCGCGGACAAGTTCTACATACAATGTTGACACATTGAAAAGAATAATATTTTTGGAGACACGCGCAAGGCCTGCCAAAAGCCCGATGACGGTCGCGATCAAGTAAGAGAATAAGGTAATGCGCAGTGTGGTGTACACGCCCTGGATCAGATAGGTGAATGTCTCATGATAATTCGAAGATGTAAAGTACAATGATCCAAATGCAAGACCTGCAAGCACCAAGGCAATTGCCCACCAGGGCAATTTGGAAATTCTCTCACTACCCGGGATAAGACTAGGAGTAGATAATTCAGGCGTTTTTTCCATCGATTACTCCTACTATAAAATAGATTGAACGAGATGGGGGGAATCCCCCCATCTCGATTATGTCAGAAACGGTGGATAAAGTTATTCAGGGATAAGTCCCCATTTTTTGTTGAGCTTTTCGAGCGTGCCATCCGCCTGCATATCTGCCAGGGCCTGGTTGACCGCAGCTTTCAAGGCGCTCTTTGGGGGAAAGACGAATGCCAATTTTTCACCGGCTTCAATCTGGCCGGCGAATTTGAATACGCCCTTGTTCTCGGTCATAAATCCAGTTCCCGCAATGTTGTCGATGACAACGCCGTCGATATCGTTCGACTTTAAAGCCAAGACAGCCGCACCAAAATCTTCAAATGCTTGAATTGTCTTGTCAGTAAAGAACTTTTTGGCGGCGATCTCGTTGGTCGTTCCGATCTGTGTTCCTATTTTGGCATTCGGATCGGCCTTCATTTGATCGACCGTACGAGTCTCGGCGGCACGTACCATTAGGTACTGGTTGACTTCAACATAGGGAGTTGAGAAATCAACGATCTTTGCACGTTCATCAGTTACGGTAACGCCGTCGGCAAGCATGTCATATTCACCAGCCTGCATGGCCGGGAAGATGCCATCCCAGGCAGCTTGCTTAAATTCAGGCACACAATTTATGCGTTTGCAGATTTCGTTGACAGCATCATAATCCCAGCCTACCCCTGCGCCGGTGGCTGAATCAATGCTGTTGAATGGCGGGTAGGCGTTTTCCACCGCGACGGTGATGGCCTTGCCACCCAGGGTGGGTTTCTTCGTTCCGCAGGCTGTCAAGATCAGACTGGCAAGGATTAGAACAATGAGCAGTATTGTGAATTTCTTCATCTCTTCTCCTTTTCAAATTGGTAACGACCGTCTCTGACATTGGAGTCCAGGACCAGGTGCCCGCCTCCGTTGATGGTTAAGCATAGACGAACTTTCGAATTATTGCAAGAGGAATTGCCAATCTATTTATAAAGGTTTTATTAAAGGATTTGATGGATACTAGGCCATGCTTGCTGAAAAAAGATATAATGAGCATAATTTGCACCTGGAATCGAATTGGGTGAATAAAGCAAGAATTGGAGAAAATATGAAGCTGGTGACTGTTCCCCAAATGCACCTTATCGAGAAGGAAGCGGATGGCAGCGGCCTTACCTACGACAAGATGATGGAAAATGCCGGATATAACCTGTCACGTGAGGTGTTGCGATTAGCCTATGCCCAGGATGATGAAGGAGAAATCCAGGTTCTTGGCCTGGTTGGCCCGGGAAATAATGGTGGGGATACCCTGGTGGCCCTTGCGCGCCTAGCGGAGAAAGGTTGGACAGCACGTGCTTATCTGATTCATCGCAAAGATTCTGGCGATGTCTTGATCAGGCGTCTGGAAGAAGCCGATGGGGAAGTTTACGAGGCCGCGAAGGATGAGAGCTATCAGCAACTGCAGGCCTTCCTTGAAAGCGCGGACATCGTTCTGGATGGCGTACTCGGCACAGGCTTCAAGCTGCCTCTCAAAGATGATATCGGATTAACTCTTGCGGCTGTCCAAGGAATTGTCGCGGATATGGAATGGCCTCCATACATTATTGCTGTGGATTGCCCATCGGGGGTGGATTGTGATTCCGGGCAGGCTGCTCCCCAGGCGATCCCGGCTGACGCGACCGTTACAATGGCAGCAGTCAAACAGGGCTTGTTAAAAATCCCTGCATATGACTTGGTGGGTGAATTGCGCGTAGTTGAGATTGGCTGCTTGGATGACCTACATTCCTGGCAGGAAATCAAAAATGAAATTGCGGATGAAAAGTTGACAGCGTCAATCCTGCCGCTCCGTGCGACCGATGCGCACAAAGGGACCTTTGGCACTGCGCTCATTGCAGCCGGGTCGATCAATTATACCGGCGCAGCACTGCTGGCAGGCAAGGCGGCCTACCGTATCGGTGCCGGATTGGTAACTTTAGCCATCCCTGCCAGCCTGCACGGGACCCTGGCAGGCCATTTCCCCGAGGCAACCTGGGTGCTCCTGCCTCACGAGATGGGTGTGATTTCTTCGGGTGCAGCGGAAGTGATAATGAAAAACCTCGAACGTGCCACTGCACTTTTAGTGGGCCCCGGATTTGGGTTGGAAGATACAACCAGGGATTTTATTGTGAATTTGCTCAATGGGACAACGGAAAAGTCTGTCCACGGACGGATGGGTTTTCTACAGGCCAGTGGAGAAAAAACGGACCAGAAGGCTGGTACTCTGCCTCCTATGGTGTTCGATGCGGATGGATTGAAGCTGTTGGCGAGGCTACCGGATTGGTCGAAATTACTCCCTGCGCCAGCGATACTGACACCTCACCCAGGAGAAATGTCTTTGTTGACTGGCATGTCGATTGATGAAATCCAAAAGGATCGCCTCAGTGTGGCGCGTAAGTTTGCTCAGGAATGGGGACATGTGGTCGTTCTGAAAGGTGCTTTTACCGTTATTGCTGCTCCAGATGGACGCACAACCACCATTCCGGTCGCAAGCCCCGCTCTGGCACGTGCCGGAACTGGTGATGTACTCGCGGGCCTTATTACCGGCCTGCGCGCCCAGGGAGTAGAGTCCTATGACGCAGCGCGTGCCGGGGCTTGGATCCATGCGCAAGCAGGTCTGACCGCTGCTGAATTCCTGGGTAATGCTGCCGCAGTCATGGCAGGGGATGTATTGGAAGCAATTCCAGATGTGATAACAGACCTGGAATAAGAAAAAAGCCCCCGGCTGGATCAACGGCCGGGGGCTTTTTTGTTAAAAATGATTCTTTACAGAGGTCAAGCTGGGCGACCAGTGTAGATATTCATAGCTTGCTCAACAGCGGTGTCTTTTCGCAAAAAACGGGCGAGAATGCCCTTTAATTTCCAGGTTACGGACCAATTATTTGAAGAGCAGGAAGGAGAACAAGGCTGAGGTATTTTTATCTGAAAAGGGAATCTCAAGGTTTCACCGGCAGAAAATTTGGTTTTCCCTGCCAGCTTGGTCTGGACAACATTCACTTTTTGGTTCCCCCGGTCATAAGAAACATATTCGGTCTGTTCCACCTCGACCCGCACTTCAGTAGCGTCAAAATTCTTCTGGGGGGTGACCAATAATATACCGTCGATGGTTTCTCCGGCCACCCATTCAGTACCGGGCAGTTCAAGTGCCAATTGTGCCTCACCTGGCTCGTTTGATTGACCGTAACGCCCGGGGGTCTGGGTGCCCTTTGGTGAGACCAGAACAAGCAGGGGAGTTTCTGCGTTGATATCGTTGGATAACTTTCGGTCAAGAGTTGCTTTAGCCAACCAGTTGACCTGTATGATATTTCCTGGGCATGTTGGTGGAGCAGATAGCGGGATCTGGGCATCGAATCTGAAGGTCTGGGCTGTCCCCTGGGGAAGGGTTGCTGCGTTTAAGAAGACCTGCCGTGCAATCTCCTGTTCATTGATTTGCCAGAGGTAGGCGGTTTCTGTCTGACCATGGCCTTTTGAGCCGGTTGTATGGCGGATGGTACGATATTGGTACTTTTCCTGGTAAAGCAACGCCACTCTGCCTTCCTGAAATATTATTTCCTTATCGATCTTCAAGGATATTATCGCGTGGACGGTCTCGCCAGGAAAATAGTTTCCTGATGGGCGATCGATCGCGACGGTCAGGCCGACCTTGCCACCTTTCAGAAAATCTAGCATTTTGGATTCCTTTCCTAGTTGGTTTGGATATATTATGTGTTAGTCGGGTCATAGAAGGGATTTGCGCAGTGATGGAAGCCAGCAGTTTGGAGTTCAGGTTGCTAATCCTGGTCAGATGGTATCTGTCGAAGGTGTTTTATCGTGGCTCGGTGCTTCTTCGTGTCAATACGTTTGGCCTTAGCGGCAGCGCCTGGCCGCGTTAGTCTGCGCTGCTTCGGCTTGGACAGCGCTTTTAGGATCAAAGCCACCAGCCTTGCCTCCGCATCGTGACGATTCTGCTCCTGTGTGCGGAAGCGTCTGGCTTCAATTACCAACACTCCATCCTGAGTCATTCGAGAACCGGCTAGCTTTACCAGACGCTCCTTCACCTCCACTTGCAAAGAGGGGGAGCTGCGTACGTCGAAACGCAATTGGGCAACTGATGCTACTTTATTGACATTTTGTCCCCCAGGGCCGGATCCACGGACAAATGTGAAGACCAGTTCGTCGTCAGGGATGGAAAGGGCACTGGTGATTTCCATTAAACCATCACCTAAAACATCGTCGCATTGATCTTCTCTATGGTCTGACGGGCTGGCCGCAAGTCCGTCTCGGACAGGCGGTTTAGCGGAGTGTCCACCAGATTATAAATATCCGTCAGGGTTGGCTTGGAAGTGTTTATATAAATCAACCCGGTTATCAACCAGTCCTTCTGCTGAGCCTCTTCCAGTATTTGGAAAGCGTTGGCCCGGTTGGTCGGGTCATAATCCTTTTCGAGTTTCTTAAGGATGATAGTCGAGCCGTCATGCATAGTAACTTCACGGACGCTGCCCTGTTCGAAATCGCCTGTCAATTCAATTTCGTCGAGTGCTGGAATAAAAGATATCTCATGCAATGGTGCTTCGTGATCCTTGCCCCAGGTATAGGAGTGGAAAGTATTCTCCTGGTTATTGAAGGTGACGCAAGGGCTGATGATATCAAGAACGGCGATGCCAGCATGGCTGAGAGCGGATTTGAGCAGTTCTTTTACTTGTTTGGCATCGCCGGCGAAGGAGCGCGCCACGAAGGTGGCATTGGATGCAAGGGCTTCCATACAAATATCAACTGGCATATACTGGTTAGTGCCCTGGTGCTTCAAATTCAAGCCTACCTCTGCGGTTGCAGAAAACTGCCCCTTGGTAAGGCCATAGACTCCGTTGTTCTCGACGATATAAACCATCGGCGAGTTACGACGCAGCAAGTGTTTGAAACCTCCCATACCTATGGAGGCAGTATCGCCGTCGCCAGAGATGCCGATGGCACGCAGAGATTTATCGGCGAAAAGCGCACCGGTTGCAAGAGAGGACATACGCCCGTGTAAACCATTAAATCCGAAAGTACGATTAAGGAAGTAAGCAGGGCTTTTAGATGAACAACCGATACCGCTGAATTTCATAATTTCTTCCGGTACGATATCCAATTCATAACAGGCAGCAATAATCTGGTTGGCAATTGAGTTATGTCCACAACCCTGACAGAGCGTGCTGGGCAGGCCGCGGTAATCACTTTTTGTCAAACCGGCCTTGTTGACCGGACTGGATGAAGGTGCAGGATTTGTCATATTATTTCTCCTCTTGAGCCATTATGGCATCTTTGATCCACTTGGCAGTCAGGGGAAGTCCATCGTTATGGGCGGCGGAACGGAATTTTTCCGCCTGATCGGGCATGACCATACTGAGGATCTGGCGCAGTTGTCCATCACGATTAGCTTCTACTACATAAAGTCGCTCGTGCTTCTTGATGAAATTGAAGACCTCATTTGTGCAGGGCAGGGCGCGCATCCGCATGAAATTGCTTTTAAGGCCTTCTTCCTGTCTCATCAACTCGCGCGCTTCTTCCACTGCGGGCAGGGTTGAACCGTAGGCGATAATACCAATTCTGGCTCCTCTCGTCGTTGAAAGTACCGGTTTGGGAACCAGAGACCGGGCGGTATCATATTTTCGCTTGAGCCGAGCCATATTAGCCTCCCAATTTTCAGCGCCTTCCGTATAACGGGCATTTTCATCGTGACCGGTCCCCCGAGCAAAATAGGCTGAGGAAGGATGTTTGTTTCCGGCAACGGTGCGAAAGGGGATGCCGTCTTTGTCCACATCCTTGTACCTTGCCCAAACACCGTTCAGCGCATCCAAATCCTTCTCCCACAGGACCTTGCCACGGTCCATTGGGACTTCAGGGTACTCGAAAGGTTTGGTCATCCACTGATTCATACCAAGATCCAGATCACTGAGAACAAAAACAGGGCTTTGAAGGCGCTCAGCCAGATCGAATGCCCTCCATCCGAACTCGAAGCACTCCTGGACTGAACCGGGCAATAAAATAACGAATTGAGTATCACCATGCCCAAGGAAATATGTTTCAGTCAAGTCGGCCTGGGCTGTGCGGGTGGGCAGTCCGGTGCTGGGGCCAACACGTTGGACGTCCCAGATGACAACGGGAACTTCGGCAAAGTAAGCCAAGCCGGAATATTCAGCCATCAAGCTAATACCAGGACCGGAAGTGGATGTCATGGATCTCAAACCGGCCCAACCGGCTCCGATGGCCATGCCGATGGCTGCCAGTTCGTCTTCCGCTTGCAAGACAGCAAAGGTGGCCTTCCCGTCCTGCGTCTTGCGTAGTTGGGGAAGGAAGACATTGAGCGTTTCTGCCAGAGAAGATGCTGGCGTGATGGGATACCAGGCTTCGAACTGGATACCACCGTAGATGGCACCCAGCGCCGCGGCCGTATTTCCGTCTGCCATGATGTAACCAGATGTGGCCGCCATTGGCTCCACGGAATATGGATCCGCCTTTTTTAAGTTCTCAGCTGCCCATTTCGCACCGGATTCAATGGTAGCAAAGTTGGAATCCACTGCTTGTGTCTTGCCTTTGAAGTGAAAGTCCAGCGCTTGCTTGATGCTATCCAAGTCGATGCCAAGCATTTGTGCCAGGACACCAACGTAAACCATATTGGCAATATAATCCCGCAAAGCGGGAGCGACGTTTGCAAGGCGCGAAATGACCTTGACTGGCATTGGATAAACTGAAATGTCTGTGCGGGTGATCGGAAGCCTAATATCATCAGCATAGAAAAATGCCCCACCAGGAGACACTGTCGCAATGTCACGCGCAAACGAGGCCGGGTTCAAAGTCACCACAATTTCAGTCTCGTCGCAACGAGCGATATGTCCATCTTTACTCAGGCGGATTGTATACCAGGTCGGTTCCCCCTGAATATTGGAAGGAAAGATATTCTTCCCGGAGACAGGGATCCCCATTTTGAAGAGAGCTCGCAAAAGGGTCACGTTGGCAGTCTGAGAACCGGATCCGTTGATGGTGGCGATGGTAATGCTAAAATTGTTGATAATTTTCCTGGTCATGAATACTCCTGGATTGTAGTATACAATACCTGACTAAGACAAGCGTAATTATAATAATTCATACAGGTTTGAGGGTCAAGAGGAAGAATACTGCTCAATAGTAGTAATTAAGGTTTGGTTGATAAGATATCAATAACTGAAGCGCTCATCAGGGCTGCAGCGTGAGGCAAAATTCCCTCATCAAAGTCGAACTTTGGGTGGTGGTGGGCAGCATCCAAGCTCTTTTCCTTATTTGCCGATCCAATGAAGAAGAAACAGCCGGGTACCTTTTCCAACACAAAAGAAAAATCTTCCGAGCCCATTGTTACGAAATCGGATGAGTCAACATCACCCTCCGGAAATAGACGCCGGGCGACGGCCTGAACGATTGCGGATGTTCCCGCATGGTTGATCGTTGCCGGACCAAGACGCTGTACATCCAATTCAGCATGACAATCGAGCGCACCTGCAACCCCGAGTACGATCTCTTCGAAACGTTCAAGTACCAGGGCGCGGACTTTTGGTTCGAATGAGCGTATCGTGCCGGTCAGTTCCACTGATGGTGGTATGACATTGAAGGTTTCCCCACCATGGATGGTGCAAACACTTACCACAGCAGTCTGAAGAGGGGCAACATTACGGGCAACAATCCCTTGCAGGGAGTTGATAATTTGTGCGGCAGCAAGCACCGGATCCATGGCGAGATGCGGTGCTGCGCCATGTCCGCCTTTACCAGTTACTTTTATCTTGAAGATTTCTGCTCCGGCCATGGCGGGACCATTTGCAATCCCAAACCAGCCAACGGGTTTTTCGTTCCAAACATGCATGCCAAGCGCCACATCCACTTTGGGATTTTCAAGGACCCCGCTTGCTATCATCTTTTCTGCGCCCCCCAGACCCTCCTCAGCTGGCTGGAACATGAATTTTACCGTCCCAGCCAGTTCGTGCCGGTGTGCATGTAACAATTTCGCCACTGTCAGAAGAACGGCAACATGGCCGTCGTGGCCGCAGGCATGCATGATGCCAGGATTTTGCGATGCATATGCAGCACCAGTTTCTTCTGTAATTGGCAAGGCATCCAGATCGGCACGGACAAGGACGACCGGGCCCGGCTTCGCGCCTTCCAAAAGAGCGACTACACCCGTCCCGGCGAGGCCGGTATGGACTTCCAATCCAAGATCATTAAGTTCCCGGGTAACAATCCCAGCTGTGCGGACTTCCTGGAAACCAAGTTCGGGATGGGCGTGAAAATCACGACGCAGAGATCGGGTATATTCAAACAATGATTGAGCTTCAAAAACAAAATCGGACACAGCGTCCTCCTTGAAACTGGAATTGCTCAATACCAAGTTACCTGAATCTAATTACCCGAAAATTTTCTTCATAGTACTCATTTTCTTCAGTGCTTCTTTCCGATTTGCGTGCCCGCATACGTTCCTCGAACTTTATTGGATCACCGATCTGGGATTTGTGTTCTTTCAGCGCCTGGATTTTGATCTCCCAGGTTTCGGTTACATCCAGAATTAGCGTTGGATTGTCGGTCAAAGAGATCCAGACTTCGCGTGGTCTATGTGGCTGCAAACCTTCTGCCTGGAGGAGTTCCGGAAAGAAGAACGGGTTACCTGCGGCAGGGAAAACTGCATCGAGTACCACCTGACCAGCATACCGATGGTCAGGATGGTTAATGTAATAATCCCCAGCAAAGAGATGGGTTGGGTCACAGGTGACCAGGATATCCGGCCTAAGCTGACGGATGACGCGGACAACCTCGCGGCGCAGGTCGATGCCTGGAAAAAGGAAACCATCTTCCAGACCCAGAAAGCGAACAGATTTTACCCCGATGATGGCTGCTGCAGCTATCTGTTCAGCGCGACGAGCCTGGCAAATTTGCTCAGCACTCGCGTGAATATCATTAAATCCTTTATCACCGCATGTAAGTAAGAAGTAGTGGATCTCGTGTCCGGCCCTGGCCCAGCGCGCCAAGCTGGCGCCGCAGAAAAATTCCGGGTCATCTGGATGAGCCAAAATAACCAGGATTTTTTGGGGGGTCTCCCATCCTTCGGGAGCATTTTGGTTGTTGCTACTCATTGCTTCGTTTTGGTCGGATTGGGGCAATTCTCACAGGGCTGCTGAGATTTTCGCCGCAAGGCTTCCAGCTCATCCCACGGTTCAATTTCATCACGCTGGAATTCACGCACGCCGGTACCAAGTAATTCCACGCGGATCGTCATGAGCAGGGGTGACACGTCCACAACTTTTCCTTCACCCATTGGCGTGATAACTCGTTTATTATGCTTGGGCAGTTCTTTACGGGCAGCAGCATATTGCTCGTATTCATACACCAGGCAGCAGCGTAGGCGTCCGCACATTCCGGTGATCTCCTGCGGGGTTAGTGAAATACCCTGTTCTTTAGCCATTTTTATAGAAATGGGGCTGAATTCAGTCAGGAACTTCGAGCAGCAGCGGGATTCCAACCCACAGGCCCCCATACCTCCCAACATTTTTGCCACATCGCGTGGGCCGATCTGGCGCATCTCAACCACAGATGGCTGGTATTGTTTCTGCATATCGTGCCGCAAGGATTTGAGATCAGCCTTATCTTCGGATTCGGTACTGAACATGAAGGTCAGATGAGTCCCATCAAATGAGAATTCCGAGGCAAGAATTTTAACGCCGTGGAGTTTCAGGTGGGCAGCGCGTTCGCGGCAGGCGATCATTGCCTCCACTTCCTTCTGGGCCCAAGTCCGGCGTAATAGAAGGTCGCGCGGCGTGGCAATACGTTCGATGGGCTTCCAGCCCTCGGTCGTAGGAGTGGCATTTTTAATTATTTGCACCACCGTACCAAGCTGCCTGCCGCGCGAGGTTTCAACAATGACACGGTCACCAACTTTGATCTGTGGTACTGAATTCGCATCAAAATGGTAGGATTTCCCGATCTCTGCGAAACGGATTCCAACAACAAGAGGTTGCATGGGCATGATTATAGCATCTTCCTTAAAGAACTTTTACCATGAAGGAAACGCTTTCTAGATAAATTATTTGCTGGTAATTCCAGCTGTGTTCTTCTGGTTATGCGCCTCAACGCTGATACGAGCAGCAACCTGACAGGCGATGTCTCTGAATGCTATGGCTGCGTCCGAAGCAGTACGGGATGTGATGACTGGCTCGCCGGTGTCACCGCCTATCCTGACGGATTGTTCCATTGGGACTGCACCCAGGAACGGAACTTTGGCGATACGAGCCAGGTCTTCACCGCCTCCAGAGCCGAAAAATTCGCCGCGCATATTCTCAATCACGCCAAGAATTGGCACTTCCAGAGTCTGAAACATGCTCACGCCGCGGCTGGCATCTTCGAGGGAGACCGCTTGTGGAAGGGTCACGATGACGACACCGGAGAGTGGGAGTATCTGTGCCAGGGAAAGGCTGGCATCGCCGGTACCGGGTGGGAGGTCAATGATAAGGTAGTCGAGTTCACCCCACTCCACGTCGGCTAGAAATTGTTGGATGGCAGAATTTAGCATGGGGCCACGCCAAATGAGCGGCTGTCCAGGCTTGACCAGGAATCCCATAGACATCAGCTTGACGCCGTAGGCTTGTGCTGGAATGAGTTTATTATTTTTCGTTCCGGGGATATCATGGACGCCCATCATGGTGGGGATATTGGGACCATAAATGTCGGCATCCAGCAAGCCTACGCGTGCACCCATTTGCGTCAATGCTACAGCCAGATTCACAGAGACAGTGCTTTTCCCTACACCGCCTTTCCCGGAAGCGACTGCCACCGCATTACGGATGGGCAACTTGAGCAGTTCGCGCTTGCGACCATCATTTGGAACACTTGATTCCATCTTGATGTTGACCGTCCCGACACCCGGAACAGCCATCACAGCCGCGCGGGCCTGCTGCTCAATACTGCCCTTGAGTGGGCAAGCTGGAGTGGTCAACACGATTGCAAAGCTGACGCTGTGACCCTCGATTTCAATGTCACGAATCATATTTAATGTGACCAGGTCCTGGTGCAATTCGGGTTCTTGAACTCTGCCCAGGGCGGCTAAAATGCTTTCTGTTGTAATGGTATTTGACATTTTCACCTGTTCTTCGTTATAAAATTAATTGCTGAATCACCTTGAAAAAGGTATTGCTCTCTTTTGAAGTTGCTGTTCGACTTCTTTCCTGGTGGTAATAAATATCTCAATCAACACTTGATCCGTTTCGTGGAAGCGCTTTAGCGATTGTTTTGTGCAAACAGTACAGCCATTCATAGCCCGGTACGAGTCGGAATTACAGGAAGCACAATTATTCATCCGCGCCATCATGAGGACAAAAGCAATCAGTTCGAGGCTATCTGGTCCTGAAGCGATGATAGAATCGACCAAATTCTGCCAAGGCGCGCCACGAATATTACGCAATGCCGGTAAAATGTGCGGGGGAAAGAGCAGTTCGGTATCAAGGTTGTACATGAAGAAGAGTTATTCTGCCTACGAAGAGCTGGTGCGTGCAGCCAACTTGGCTGCACGGGCAGCATTCTCACGCGCGGCATTGGCCGGTCGGATGCTCTCATAGTATTTGGTTGGCTTGGAGAGGGTTGATTTCTCGTAAAAACCGCGGCCAAAGGAGGCAAGCTCGTAATCATGGTCCATTTTGATTGCGTCAAATGGACAATATTCAGCGCATAATCCACAGTTCATGCATATATCGGCATCTATGTAGAATTCGGCGGGGTCCGGTATGGGACGGCCCGTGGCTGGATCTGTCGAACGGACGATCCAAATGCACTGCGGGGGGCAAACTTTTGAACAGATGCCGCATGAAGTACAGAGCAAATTCTTTTCTCCGTTAGGCCCTTCGTTGTAAACCAGGAAGGGCATGCAGCGGAACTCCTCAGGAACCGGGATCTTCTCTTCAGGGTACTGGACGGTAAAAATCCCACGCGCTCCCTTGCTGCCACGATGTGCGATACCCTGCTCCGTGCGATAGCGTTTACCAAACCAACGTAGATCGTCAAGGTAAGTATCCACAAAGCGATTGAAGCTGACCATCAGACCTTTTACAATACCCTTACCGTACATTCCAGCCATATGTTTCTCCTAACGATCCACTTCGCCGAGTACGATATCAACTGAACCGAGGACGCCCACCACATCGGCAATCTTTTGGCCGATGCACATTGGACCAAATGCAGTCAGGTTGATGAATGATGGGGCGCGTACATGATACCGCCAGGGGTTGGGTTTGCCATTTGAGATGACGTAGAACCCCAATTCGCCCTTCGGCCCTTCCACCCGTCCATAAGCCTCACCCGGTGGGACACGTACCTGGTACATCGGTTTGACTGACATGACGGGGCCTTCAGGGATTTGTTTGACTGCCTGCTGAATGATACGAATGCTCTGGCGAATTTCATCGAAGCGCAGTAAGAGACGGTCGTAGATGTCGCCATTTTTGCGTGTACATACGTCAAATTCAAAGCGTTCGTAAATACTGTAGGGTTCAGCCCGGCGGACATCATAGGGAATACCGGATGCACGCAATAATGGGCCGGCAGCTGAATAGCGGATGGCATCCTGGGCTGTCAACACGCCTTGTCCAACACCGCGCGAACGAATAATTTCGTTCTCACTAAGAAAGCGTTCGATTTCATCGATCTTCCCAGGCAGGCGCTCGAAGAAGATTTCCTTGATTTTTTGGAGTGTCCCGTCCGGAAGGTCGCGCGCAACACCGCCAAAGCGGAAGTAATTGCACATCATGCGTGAACCAGACACAGCTTCAAAAATGTCAAGGAGAAGTTCGCGCTCTTCCAATGCATAAAGCATGGGCGTGAAGTAGGCTCCCAGGTCATTCAACAAAGAGCCAATCAGGAAAAGATGGTTGGAGATGCGTGTCATTTCCGCCATGATCACGCGGATGTATTCGGCACGCTCGGGAGGCTTAATGCCCATCAGTTTTTCGACAGTTATCGCATAGCCGAAATTGTTGCTCATGGAGGCTAGATAATCCAGGCGGTCGGTATATGGCATGTTCATGATGTAAGTGTTACGTTCGGCGATTTTCTCATGATTGCGATGCAGATAACCCATGACTGGCTTAAGACTAATAATCGTCTCACCATCCAGCATTACCGCAACCCGGAATACGCCGTGCGTGGACGGATGTTGCGGCCCAAGATTGACGATGATGTGATCAGTATCCAGGCCAATCTCGTTTTCCTGGTAAGTGCGCAAGGCATCATAAAGGGCTTTCTCAGGATTGAAGGCCTGATTTTGAGGGTTGAAACCATCCGGGTAAGCAATATTGTCAGCGTAGATATTCTTGCTTTCCGCCATGACAATTTTGCCATTAGGCCAGCGGCTTGTAAAAGGCTTTGCTTCTTCCTCGAAGTAAGGCTCATGCCAGTCTTTACGCAAGGGGAAGCCGGCGAAACCTTCCCACATCAGAATGCGGCGCAGGTCAGGGTGACCAGTGAATTTTATCCCGAGCAAGTCCCAGGCCTCACGTTCCTGGAATTCCGCACCGGGAAAGATGGAAACCAGTGATGGGACTTCCACTGGATCCTGGCGAGGCACCTGGACTTTGAAAATCAAACCCGGACCACCAGTGGTCTTGTAGACCTGGTAAACAACTTCCATTTTATTATCGGGAAGATAATCCACCCCAGTGACCGAAGAGAGATAATCGTATCCGAACTCATCACGCAGGGCAGCCGCGAATTCAAGCAAGTGGGATTTTTCAACCAACCAACCAGAGTACCCGGGCCGGGCATCTGCGCTGAGAATGTCCGAAAACCGGGCGGGAAAATCGAGCGCTTGAACGGAGGATGGGTTAGCCATGTTTTTCTCCTGGACCTATTTTCCGTTCTGGATCAGATCAATCTTGCGCGGGTCGATCAAATCCGGGCCGAGCAGGGGGATGGGGATTTCTACTGTGTCCGGGCCTTTTTTGTACCAGCGAGAATTCCTAATGGATTCACCCTTGATCTTCTCCTGAATCTTCATCAACCCATGCAGAAGCGCTTGCGGGGTGGGCGGGCAGCCAGGCACATAGACATCCACCGGGACGAATTTGTCGACGCCGGAAACAACGTTGTAACCCTCTTTGAAAGGTCCACCACCGGATGCACAGGCACCCATGGCCAGGACGTATTTCGGCTCGGGCATCTGGTTATAGAGGCGGACAATGAGAGGCATCATTTTTTTTGTCACTGTGCCGGAGACGATCATCAAATCGCTCTGCCGCGGTGAGGGGCGCATAATCTCCATGCCAAACCTGGCCAAGTCGAAACGGCTGGCAGCGGTACAAATCATTTCGATGGCACAGCAGGCCAGTCCAAACATCATTGGCCATACCGATGCGCTGCGACCCCAGTTGTAAAGACGATCCAGGCTAGTGATTGCCACCTGTCCTTTTATTTCGGGCGGAATTTCATAACCGGGCGAGTTCAATTCACTTGAGTCCATGCAAATTCTCCTGGCGTTCTTAGTGCAAATATGCTGCCAGACAATACCCTTTTATTGTCTGGCAAAAGCAGATTATAGCCGCCGGAGTGAGCCCTGTCAATTTATTTATGCAAATCATTATTTGCATAAATAGTATAATATACTCATGCATCCTACGACTCGATCGAGAATCCTGGATTACTTACGTAAATACCAGGCAGCTTCTGTTGGTGATTTGAGCCGCGCCCTGGCCAAGACCGGCGCCAATATCCGCCATCACCTGGCAGTGTTGGAATCAGATGACCTGATCGAGATCATCAGCCAGCGGCGTGAGGATCGGGGCAGACCGGGTAGTATTTACGGTCTTTCACGGCGGGTGCTGGGCAACGGGCTGGATGAACTTGCAAAGTCATTGCTGACTCTCTGGTCGAGGAATGCAACCGAGTCCGAGCTTGAAGCACACTTAAGATCCGTGGCGGCGCAGTTGGGTGGGGACAATCCGCCTGGTCGTGATATCTTCCCAACACAACGGCTCAGCAGACTAGTTGACCGACTAAATGAGATGCATTATCAAGCACGCTGGGAGGCGGGCGTGAGAGGGCCGAACATCATCCTGGGGTATTGCCCATATGCGGCGATCATCGCCAATCATCCCGAATTATGCCGGGTGGATGCATACCTTCTAGAACAATGGACCGGTTCAGCGGTCGAACAGACAGGCAGGTTGCAGACAGGCGCCAAGGGATTTCCCATTTGTGCTTTCCAGGTCATTAGTAATCGACAAATCGTGTAAAGAGATGACATAATCACGATTAATCAGGATAGGTGATATTGCCACTAAAGCAAGTAATCCATTATATTGGCTTGGCATTATTCTCATAATGAGAGATAAAATGGTAAATATCCTTACAGACAGTACATCAGACCTGGGGGCAGATATTTCTGCCGAGTATGGAATAGCCATTATTCCACTATCTGTGACCATGGGGGGCGAAGTATTCCGGGATGGGGTAGACATCTGGCAAAAAGACCTATTTTCCCTGGTAAATAAATATGGTGAACTGCCAAAAACGGCTGCGCCACCGATCGTTGAGTTTGTTAAGGCATTTGATCAACCCGGTGAAAGTCTTTTCATAGGCATCTCTTCGAAGCTTTCGGCCACCTTCCAGAACGCTCTCCTAGCAGCGGGATCATTTCCATTGGGGAAAGTGCGGGTGGTCGATTTGCTCAACCTATCGGCTGGTGTGGGCTTGCTCGCTCTGAAAGCAGCTGAATTGCGCGACCATGGGTTGTCCTCAGAGCAGATTGAAAAGGAAATCCTAGCATCCGTTTCCAAGGTGCGTACATCCTTTGTCATCGAAACCATGGAGTACTTGTATAAAGGTGGACGCTGTACGGCGCTCCAGGCGATTGCCGGTAGTGTGCTTAGGATTCATCCGATCATAGAAGTCAGCCATGATGGAACGCTGGGGGTAAAGGAGAAAACGCGCGGAACTGTACAAAAGGGGCACCAGAGGATGCTGGAAGATTTCAAATCACACCTATCGGAACTTGATCGAAGACGAGTTTTTGTGACCCATACCTGTGATGGTGAAGAAGAAGTGCAATTCCTGGTGGATGAAGTGAAACGCATCGCCGCTCCCGACGAGGTGCGCGTCACCCGAGCTGGTAGTGTAATCTCCAGCCACTGCGGACCGGGGACGGCCGGGATTTTGTATTTTGTATCGTAAACATGCTTAGAGAATATTTTCACTGGCTTGCCAAACGGAAAAATTTTCTTTTTATCCCATCTCCGCAACTACTTCATTCTCAGTTCCTACATTCTGGCAAGGGATAAATTCCTCGATCAATTCTCCGTTCAAGCTGAGAGATTTGACGCCCTTTTGAACGCCCTTGGGGTTGATTACCTTGATATGGTAAGTGGCGCCACGCCACTGCCGGATTACCTCGAACTCTTTCCAGCCCGGCGGGATGCAAGGGTCGATGGTCAGAGCGGCGTACCCGGGGCGCACACCCAGGATCCAATGCGTGACGGCATGATAGGCCCAGCCAGCCGAACCTGTCAGCCAGGGATGACGCGCACGCCCAAATGCGGTGTGGTCGCGCCCCATTATAAACTGGCAATAGGAGTAAGGTTCTGCCTGGCGAACTTCGATCATGTCATTCTGGCTGCAGGGCAGAGTTGAATCATAGAACTTCATGGCGCGTTCGCCGCGCCCAAGTTTGCATTCCGCCACGATCGCCCAGGGATTTGGATGGCTGAAGATGGCCCCATTCTCTTTAATACCTTTATAGACACGTGTCACGTAGCCTATATCATCATCAGGTTGAGAGAAGGCAGGCCAAAGCAAGTGTATGCCGTATTTTGAGAAAAGATGCCGGTCGACTGAGTCCATACACTGGAGGCCGTGCTCAGGCGAGGCCGCTTCGGATAACACCGACAGCGAGTTGCTTTCCAGGAAGATCCTGCCTTCCTGGCTAGTGTGAGAACCAATCTTGATGCCCTTTTTTGTGAAACCGCGCAGGTACCACTCACCATCCCATAAATTCTCTTCGCAAGCGTTTCGGACCTTTTCGGCCATGGTGGAATATTTCTCCACGTCATTTTGGCGACCCAGGAACCTGGCAGCTTCGATGAAATTGACGAGCGCCCAGTGATGCAGGAATGAAACCATGGCAGACTCGCCGCCGCCGAGGTTCAGGCAGTCATTCCAATCGGCGCGCAGGCCCAGGCAGATACCATCCCTACCAACCTGTTCGGCGGAGAAATCCAGCGAACGCTTGATGTGCTCGTAGACGGTCGCATCGCCGCCATCAGCAAAGGGAAGAACCTGGTCAAAGAAGGCCAGGTCTCCAGTCTCCTTGACATATTCGCAGGCTGAGGCCACGATCCAAAGCGCATCATCGGAACAGGTATCCTTCAGGCCATGGATGATATCAGCCGGGCTGGGAGTCGGGACCACGGTGGGGAGTTTGACACCGGGCAGCCTGGCTTCCCCCGGCTTAAATACTTCCGGATCAAACAGGTGCAGACCATATCCGCGTTGTACCTGACCATTGAACAGTTCTTCCATACGCTGCTTCACCCTGGCAGGGTTGGTGTGGGGTACAGCCATCACATCCTGGGAAGTATCACGGTAGCCCAGGCCGGTACGGCCGCCCACCTCGATAAAAGAGGCGAAACGCGACCAGACAACGCAGGTCTCAGCCTGGTAAAGTGTCCAGGTATTGACCATGGTATTCAGTCCTGGATGCGGGGTCGTGCATTGAAATTTATCCAGTTTGGCCTGCCAATATCCTTTCAACTCCGAAAAGGCCTGATCAACATTGGCGAAATCGGAATATTTGAATCGAATGTCCTGACCGGTGAGGCGGTTGCCCACGCCCAGCATAAAAAGCAGGCGAGTTTCCTGACCAGGCTCCAGGGAGATTCGCTTGTGGAGCGCGCCGCAGTGGTTGCCGCCCAGCTCCGAGCTACCGGAGCATTCGCCGCGGATGACCGCCTTGGGATCGGACTCAGTGTGGTAATTTCCGATGAAACTGTCCCGCAGGCAGTCGTAGGAGTCTGGTATGAAGCTGGCCGCCATGTAGTGAAAGGTCCAGGGTTCATAGAAGAAGTCGTACTCGATGAGACCGTCAGCATAATTAGAACCGCTGGCATAGAGCGACATCTGAAGGTTCTGGTTATCAATTTCTATATGATGAAAAGAGAACTCAACATAGGAAAAGACCGACAGCTGGCGTGATCTACCGGACAGATTTCGCAACTCCACGTCCCAGAGTTCCACGTCGTCCTCAACCGGTATGAAGATCAACTGATCGGCCTGGATGCCCTGGTAATCGCACGAGAATTTGGAATACGACAGGCCATGACGGCACTCGTATTTTGCCCTGGACAGATCCTTTCCGGTTGGCTGCCAGGAGATGGTCCAGAATTCGCCGGTCTCATCGTCGCGGATGTAGACGTAATGGCCGGGCCGGTCGAGGGGAATGCCATTCTGGCGGAAGCGAGTGATGCGTCCGTGTTCGGCGGACTTGTAAAAGGAGTAACCACCAGCGTTGTGGGACAAGACTGTACACAACTCTTTCACGCCTATGTAATTGGTCCAGGAGACGGGTATATCTGGGCGAATGATCACGTACTCCCGGTTCTTGTCATCAAAATACCCATAGTTCATAAGTTGAACTCCTTTATCAATTCAGGCTCACATTGCTCAGAATGAAGTGGCACAGAAGTTTTTCAACCAGTCAACCAATTCACGTACCTTTTCAGGCGAATCCGCCTCTCCCATGAGGCGCAGGACTGGTTCGGTTCCGGAGAAGCGCAGGAGAGCCCAGTTGTCGTTTTCCAGGAAGAACTTTGTCCCATCATAATGAGATATTTTCAGGACTTGATATTTTCCGAGGTTTGAGATGGGAGCTTCCTTCAACCGCCTGGGGATGGCAACACGCATTTCAGGGGTGGCCGGGAGGTTCTCCTCGTGGCTGAACAAACGTCCGGATAATTTCCAGGCTTCTGCCTGCATCCCGGAGATCTTCTTGCCGGTGCGGGCGAGCATCTCGACCACCAGCGCACAAGCGAAGATGCCATCCTTGCCGAGGATGTGGCCGCGAACGGTGAGACCGCCACTGGATTCACCACCCAAAAGTGCATCATGCTCGACCATACCGGCAGCGATGTGTTTGAAACCAACCGGGACCTCGTAGCATTTCTCGTTAAAACTGGCTGCCATGCGGTCGAGCATGTGGGTGGTCGCCAAATTGCGGACTACGCCGCCGCGCTGGCCGCGCACTTCGTGGAGATACCAGTAAACCAACAGGAGGAGGTCGTTGGTTGAAATGTAGCGGCCCTTTTCGTCTATGATGGCGATACGATCGGCATCACCGTCAGTAGCCAATCCCAGGTCATAGTGCCCCTCCTGTAGATCGCTGACCAACAGTTGCAGGGATTCCAGGTCGGGAGCGGGGGAGCGCCCGCCAAAAAGTGGGTTGCGGCGTTCATGGATAAAAGTAACGCGGCAGCGCGCTTCGGTCAGAATAATACCCAAGGTCAACTGACCCACACCATACATTGGATCCACAATAAGGCGCAGATTGGCTTTGCGGATGGCATCCATATCGATCAACTTCTCGACGGCATCCACATACTCATTGGTCATGTCACGGCGATTGATAATGCCGGCTTCCACTGCCAGGTCGAGGTCCAGCTTGACGACCTGGGAGGCAGAGAGACGGTTGGTCTCGGCGGTAATCAGACGGGTTTCTTCATCGAGTAATAATGAGCCGTCACCGCGGAATACCTTCAAACCATTCCATTCCGGTGGGTTGTGACTGGCAGTGAAAACCAATCCATAAGCAGAGTTGAGCCGGGAGGTGGCATAGGTAACCAACGGGGTGGGAACGTCCTCGGAAAGAAGGGTTACCGGAACGTTGTTTCCGGCAAATACCTCGGCAGCGGTCTCAGCAGCCCGATCCGAAAGGAAACGCCGGTCGAAACCGATCAGGACACCGCGTTTTTCCTGCGCCTGGCGGATGATCTCATTTGCCAGGGCCTGGGACAGCCGTCGTACGTTGTGCATGGTGAACCCCTCGCCAATGATCGCCCGCCAGCCGCCGGTCCCAAAGGCTACCTGTTCTTCGGCTTCCGGGCGGTGCGGGCGGAAGAGACGCTTCTGCAAGATAAATTCTGCATTGGCCAGATCATCCGGCGAATTGATACCCTGTACCTCATCCTGGTCATAGGTCTGGAAACTTTCGACGAGCAGACCAGAATGAACAAGCTGGTGAACGCAATCGGTCAGGCGCAGGCCGCCGGCCTCAGAGGAGGCGGGAAGTCTTTCCAATGCCGGAAAGATCGTGTCAGAATGGACAACATACGCGCCGATATTGAGTTCGCGGATAGCACGCACACTCTCGGATGCATCGGAGGCCTCTATAATATCTACAATCTGGCCTTTGATGTCGCGGATGATCCTCCCATAGGCATAGGGTTGGTCAACCACGGCGCTCAAGAGGGTCAGTTTCGCCTGTCTCAAATAGTGGCGGTTGAGCAGCCCGCGGATGGAGTCAGAACGGAAGAGGGGGGTATCGCCATAAATAATGAAAAGGTCGCCATGGAAATCCGCAAGCAGGGGTTTCAATTGCAGAACGGCGTGACCTGTGCCAAGCGGCTGCTCCTGGCAAATAAATTGATATTCGCTCCCCAAGTGGGCGCGCATTGGCTCACTATCACGACCGACCACGATATAAAGGTTGGCGGGGCTGACGAGCTGAAGTGCATTTTGGATGACATAATCAATCACTTTACGCGAACCGAGAGTCTGGAGCAGAATAGACCTGACATCCGTCGCGCCTGATTCTTTTCCGGCGGCCAGGATGACCGCCTTCAAATCCTGATGTAAGTTCGCAGCCTGGTTTAGCATTCTGCTTCTCCCATGAAATGACTTGTGGAACCATCCATTCTATTATATTGCATATGACGGAGGAGGAAGGTAGACGGGTAAACAGGTAAAACGGAATAAAAGTCACTCTTTTTGAATTTTTCGCGGAACGAATGGGGGAGGAAAGGGGATTAAGGATCGGGGAGACGGATAATGAGCAGGGAACGGAGAGCAACATGTGAGGCGGGTGAAAAATGGAAGAGGACACCGGAAAGCCAGCCAAACAAAAAAAGCACGGAAAGACTATATGCCTTCCCGTGCCTTGCCTTTATTTTAGAACATTTGAGCGAATAAGTCAAGGGCTCAAATTCGCTTCGCCAGTGTGACAGGAATATTGATTATTTCTCTGTAATCGTGATACTTTCGATGGCGTCGCCGGAGAAGTTGGGATTCTGCTGCGGGTCACGAAGCGTCAAGCTGTTCACTACGTCCATGCCGCTGATCACCTGGCCAAAGATCGTATAGTCGGCTTCTGATAAGCCATATGGACCAAACATGATGAAGAACTGGCTGCCGTTGGTGTCCGGTCCGGCATTAGCCATGGCGACCACTCCCGCCTTGTCGAACTGAAGGTCATTCTGTTCGTTAACGAAAGAATAACCGGGCCCGCCCGTTCCCAGACCGGTTGGGTCTCCGCCCTGTGCCATGAAACCTTCCAGCACACGGTGAAAGGTTGTGCCATTGAAAAAGCCTTTGCGGGCCAGGAACACAAAGCTGTTCACGGTGATGGGAGCCTTATCCGGGTAGAGCTGGATGACGAATTCACCGCCTTTCACCATTTTTACCGTGGCAAAATACTGCTTATTAACGTCGATCTGCATCGGCGGCGGGGCTTCAAATTGCATCACGGCAACGGTGGGAGCGACCTGACCGGCATTGGTGGCAACCTGTGCGGTATTTGCCTTGGGAGGTTGGGAAGCGATGATGATCCAAGTCAGTGCAGCCACGCCCAGGATAACCAAAGCGATGATGATGTAATTAACAATCCTCTGGCGAGCCAGACGGCGCTGCCTTTCATTTTTTAATGCGGATCGGTTGTACGACATGTCGGTTATCTCCTGAAAGGAAAAATATAGAGAACGCTCGTATTTTATTCCACTGTGACGCTTTTTGCCAGATTGCGGGGTTGGTCCACATCCAGGCCGCGCAGTGTGGCTATGGAATAGGCCAACAGCTGCAACGGTATGACCGTAATGGCGGGCGAGAGCATCCAGGGACAATCCGGAACCCAGAGCACATGGTCAGCCTGTGAGGCGACCATTTCGTCACCCTCGGTCGCCACTGCAATGACGGTACCGCCACGTGCTTTGACCTGCTGGATCTGGCTGATCATCTTCTCGTGCCAGGGGTCTTTGGGAGCAATACAGACAACCGGCATGTGTTTATCGATGAGGGCGATCGGTCCGTGCTTCATTTCACCTGCCGGGTAGCCTTCGGCGTGGATATAGGAAATTTCCTTAAGCTTAAGTGCTCCTTCATAGGCGATCGGCATATTGATCCCGCGTCCGAGGAACAGGCAGTCATGTACGTTTTTCAGAGAATGGGCAACTTTTTTGATCCCCGGTTCCGTGTTCAACACACGGCTGGCCAGATCAGGTACCAGTCGCAGGTCAGCCACGCGGGCGCGGCGTTCCGAATCGGGAAGTGAGCCGCGCAGGTCTGCCAGGAGAACCGCCAACATGTAGAGATCAACGAGTGGAGCAGTGAAGGCCTTGGTGGAGGCCACGCCAATCTCGGGCCCGGCCTGCATCGAAAGACTGCCATCTGCAACCCGCATGGCCTGAGAGCCGATCGCATTGACAATGCTCCAGATGGTGGCCCCTTTGCGGCGGCCTTCCTCCATGGCGGCCAATGTATCAGCGGTTTCGCCGGACTGACTGATGGCCAATACCAAGGAGTGCTCATCCACGATGGGGTCACTATAGCGGTATTCGGAACCAATTTGGACCTCGCAAGGAATGCGGGCCATCTTTTCCAGCAATATTTTTCCGACCATGCCGGCGTAGGCAGCCGTACCGCAGGCAGTAATGTCGATCTTGCGGATCTTCCGGGCCAGTTCAGGAGTCAAGTTCAGTTCAGGCAGGCGGATGCGACCGGCCTTAAAGTCCACCCGCCCGGCGAGCGTATCGGTCAGCGAACGCACCTGCTCGTGGATTTCCTTTTGCATGAAGTGCTGGTACTCGCCCTTTTCGGCAGCGGCGGCGTCAAAACTGATGGAATGGATCCTGGGCTGAATAGGCAGATCATCCAAAGTCTCCACCCGTACCTTGGTGCGGGTTACAACTGCCATCTGGTGAGATTCCAGGAAGATAACGCGGCGGGTGTACTCGATGATCGCGGGGATATCAGAAGCAATAAAATTCTCCGATTGGCCCAGGCCGATCACAACACCCCCGGCGTTACCGATACGAGCGCAGACGATCTTATCGGGTTCATCGGAGGACATCAAGACAATGGCATGCGCACCCTGGATTTGATGGAAAGTATGCCGAGCGGCATCGACCAGGCCCAAACCGGCTGCCTGGTGCTTTTCAACCAGTTGAACGATGGTCTCGGTATCCGTATCCGATTGGAAATTGACGCCTTCGGCTGCAAGTTCGTCGCGCAGTTCCAGGAAATTCTCGACAATGCCATTATGAACAACGACGACACGTCCATTTGCACTGAGGTGAGGGTGGGCATTACGAGCGGAGGGGATGCCGTGAGTAGCCCAGCGTGTATGTCCAATCCCCGGCGAACCGCTGATGGGATTTTGATCCACAAGTTCAACCAGCCGGTTTAATTTTCCGGCTTCACGCCGAACCTGTATGCAGCCATCCACCAGGACGGCCAGCCCGGCTGAGTCATAGCCCCGGTACTCCAGCCGTTTGAGTCCATTGAGCAGTATCGGCGTCGCGTCGCGCGGGCCGATGTAACCTACGATTCCACACATGGGGACCTCCAAAGTAGATGATAGGAGAGAACAATGAGAAGAGATCAGCGCTTGGTCCCGGTTCTCGTATTTCTATTCTCTCATTTTTACCACCTCCTGCGTGTTTGTCTCACCGGTCACCCGGGAGCCTTGGGGCAGGATATTTCTTGGAGGGAAAGAAGGCGGGGCTGTGGCATCCCCGGAGGGCATCCGCTGATCATTCGATTTTCCAAAGAACCCACCAAGACGGGCACAAAGGACTAATCCAAGTACCTTTCGTGGTGAAGGTCCCTTGTTAACTCCGCCGCGGGACGGAGAACCCTCATCCTCGTCAGCTTCAGTGGGCGAGTCTTATAGACTAAAGTCCAATAGACTGATAGTTAAATAAGCGTATGTGCTATCCACCAACCAACTGAAGCCCTTGCGCTAGCTTTCCCTGGAATATTCGTTTGCTTGCACCTCCTCAAAAACCAAGTTCGTTCAAGAATTATAACCGAAAAAAAGCAACCTTCCCGGGTTCCATAGGCTTACCTGGGAAGCAGGGCGGAAATCCATGCTGGCAGGTAAACCAGCAGAATTGCGCCCAGGATGAATGACCAACCAAGGGGGATGTATATCAAAACATGTGGGTTGGAACGTCGAATAAAAAACAGAGCAAATGCAAAGGGGACCATGACAAGACCAAGGATAAGCGCTCCAAGAAGCAGACCAAGCCAGATGAGCGGCCAACCCAGGAACAATCCCAGAATCGTTGCCAATGTGACATCCCCGGAACCGAAAGCTTCTTCTGTTTCGCCTGGTTTCTGACGATATTTTTTAGCGATCCAGCGGGTAACACGGGTGCCCAGGAGATAGAATATGAACATGGTGCTGAAGGCAAAAACGGCGCCAACGATTGTTTTCTGCCAACCGTGAAGTAAGAATCCGGCCAGACCTGCAAGCAGGAAACCAGTTATGCTTAAAGGCCTTAAGACCAGGCGATGTTCGATATCTATCACGCCGATAAGGAACAGAAAGACCAGCAAGAGCAGCCCAAGAGCGAAACCCAGCCTGGCAGGGGGACTATACCAAACATAAAGAGCTGCAGAGACTGCCAAAGGAAGGACAAGGAAAGCGCGTAATCGGCGGGGCTGGGCGCATTTACGACATCTGTAGAAAAGCAGGTAATCCCACCATGGATATGGCGTCCTGCATGCCACGTTTTGGCATGGCGGAATACCCAAGCGAAGAGAATCGGGAAGCACGTCGGCGAGGTAATTAATCAAAAATCCGGTCAGAATACCAGACAGGACAGGAATTATCAACGAAATGCTCATTTTGGAATTATAGCTTACCTGAGGACAGGCATTTTATCATTTGGGTGACTTCCTTGGCGAAAGCGGTAAACTGACTTACAATCCAGACGCACCTGATGTGGAGGAGGTGCCCCCATGGAGAAGTTTCATATTGAAGGTGGAATAGCCCTGAAAGGCGAGATGACGCCGTCGGGCAACAAGAACGCGGCATTGCCCATTCTGGCAGCCACTCTACTGACCAACGAACCAGTTATCCTGCACAACGTTCCGAATATCCGGGACGCGAATGATATGCGGAAATTGGTAGCGAGCCTGGGTGTCAAAATGGAGAGCCTGGGGGGAAATTCCTGGCGAATCACGGCAAGGACTGTGCATCCGGCTGACCTTGACCCAGATCTTTGCCGGCGCATCAGAGCATCCATCCTACTGGCTGGCCCGATGCTGGCGCGTACTGGGGGTTTCAGGCTGCCCCCACCAGGCGGAGATGTGATTGGGCGACGCCGGCTGGATACCCACAACCTGGCGCTGAAGGCGCTGGGCGCGGATGTAGAATACGGACATTCCGCATTTGAGTTCCAGGCAAAACGGCTCAAAGGTACGGATATATTATTGGACGAAGCCTCTGTGACCGGGACAGAAAATGTACTGATGGCTGCGGTTACCGCAAAAGGCACAACCATCCTGAGGAACGCGGCTTCCGAGCCGCACGTGCAGGAACTTTGCATGATGCTGAACACACTTGGGGCAAACATCCGGGGGATCGGCTCCAATACGCTTCATATCGAGGGCGTTGAGAGCTTGCATGGGGGTGAGTTCACAATCGGGCCGGATTACCTTGAAGTCATCAGTTTCATCGGCGCGGCGGTGGTCACGCGCGGTGAACTGTGCATCCGCAATGCCGGGAGCCAATACCTGGACATGATCCGGTTTGTATTCCGCCGCCTGGGCGTGAACTGGGAAGTGGAAGGCGAAGACATTCTTGTTCCGGCAAAACAACGACTGAAGATCGAGCCAGACCTGGGGAATGCAATACCGGAGATCAAATCGAATATCTGGCCAGCTTTCCCGACCGACCTGATCAGTATTGCCATCACGGTGGCGACACAAGCGCGCGGCAGCGTGTTATTTCATGATTGGATGTATCCAGGACGGATGTACTTCACGGACAAGCTGGTTGCCATGGGTGCGCAAATCGTCCTGTGTGACCCACACCGAGTCATCGTCACCGGGCCATCCAAGTTGTACGGTGAAAGTGTTGAAAGTCCTGATATCCGAGCCGGGATGGCTCTGCTCCTGGCAGCATTGGCAGTACCGGGAAAATCGACGATACGCAATGTTGGACAGATTGACCGCGGTTACGAACGGGTGGACGAGAAGTTACGTTCCCTGGGCGCGAGAATTGAACGACTGGTAGAAAAATAAGCAACCCAAACAAAAAAAATGAGTGCGAGCGGCTCAAAGCGCCTGCCCGCACTCATTTTTTTTGTATTGACGCCAGGTTTATTTGATCGTCTGGGAGGTTACTTCGATGAATTGGTTGACTGCGTCCCTCAGCAACCGTTCTGGCAGTGCACCCACCTGGCGATGGACAATTTTCCCTGCATAAACGAACAGCATGGTGGGGATGCCCTGGACACCGTATTTGGTTGCCCATTCAGGATTTTCATCTGTATTTACCTTGGCAACGATCAACTTGCCCGGCATTTCCTTAGCAATCTTATCCAACATGGGGCCAACCATTTTGCAGGGGCCACACCAAGGCGCCCAAAAATCCACAATAACAGGCAGGGGATTCTGCAAAACAGTCTTTTCGAAAGCGGCATCTGTAACGTGAATTGGTTCGTTCATGCTTGTCTCCTTTATCCAGCATTTTCGCCGGGTTTCATTATATGATATTCTGATGTGAGCCTGGCAGTTTTGCCAAGCATAATTCCTACCGAGCAATATTTCTCTTCCGAAAGCCGTATGGCTTGCTCCACATCTGCCGGTGGAAGGGTATTACCCCAAATCAAGTAGGTGAGGTGGATATCGGTCCAAACCATGGGGTACTCAGTGGCGCGTTTGCCGCGAACCTGCACTTGAAGGTCAGTCAGCTCGAGGCGTTTTTTGTGCAGGATGGAAACGATATCAATACCAGTACAACCAGCCACAGCCACCAGCAATAGTGACATGGGGCCAACCCCAGGCTTACCATCCAACATGCCCATCTGGACCGTGTCTCCGGTGGAGTTTTTGCCAACGAAGGTCATTTCATTTTTCCAGTCAGCTGTAATTTTGGTCCAACCTTCGGTCAAGGATCCTCCAATCATAATATCGATTCACGCAATTATAACTTATGATGCACGAAGGAGGAAAAAGTTGCACACCCCAGACAGGATGTTTATACTCTATGCAGTATAATTCCGACGTTATGGTAGATTTCTTTGCCCGTTGGAAGGAAGGACTTACCCGCAGCAGCAAGGCCGCTTTTGGACGGCTGGCGGGTATCTTTGGCGCGACGGAAATCACCGATGAGACCTGGGATCAATTGGAAGCCCTGCTGATCCAGGCTGACCTGGGGCTCGAGACGACCGGGGCGGTGATCGATTCACTGCGAAGCGTTGCCCGGAAACAAGGTCTGACCCGGGCAAGTGACCTACGAGTGGCGCTGGAAACCGAATTGCGGAGGCGCCTGGATGCGGTGCCGGTCCTGGATTTATCGGCGCATCCATGTGTGATCCTGCTGGTCGGGGTGAATGGCTCCGGAAAAACGACTACGGCGGCAAAGTTGGGCCGGCGTTTTATGGACCGCGGAAAGCGAGTCCTGCTTGTGGCGGCGGATACTTTCCGGGCTGCGGCAGTAGACCAACTGCAGGTCTGGGCGGACCGGCTGGAGCTGCCGATCCTGGCAGGGCAGATGGGGTCAGACCCGGGTGCAGTCGTGTATGATGGAATCCAGTCGGCGATTGCGAAGAATTTTGACCTGGTATTGGTGGATACGGCAGGCCGCCTTCACACCCGTTATAATTTGATGGAGGAACTCAAGAAAGTGCAACGCGTGGCAGGCAAAGCACTGGAAGGCGCTCCACACGCGGTCTGGTTAATCCTGGATGCCACCACCGGGCAGAATGCCCTGGTACAGGCGCGAGCTTTCAAAGAGGCTGTCAACGTGACTGGAGTCATTTTGGCAAAGTTGGACAGCTCGGCACGCGGAGGTATGGTCTTTGCCATCCAGCACGAGCTGGGCCTGCCGGTACTCTTTGCCGGGCTGGGTGAAAGAGCTGAGGACCTGACGCCGTTTGATCCGGAAGCTTTTGTCAAGGGGATCCTGGCGGAGTGAGCATGGATAAGGTAGCCGAAGAGATCATTGAAATGGAGAAAGCAGCCCTGAGGCGATGGGGTAACGGTGATCCATCCGGTTTTTTGGAGATTTCTGCGCTGGAAGTGGTATATTTCAATCCATATCTAGCAAGGCGTTTGGACGGCCTGGAAGCCTTGATAAAAGATTACGAAGCACTGCGCGGAACAATTTATTTTGATCGCTTTGAGTTGCTCAATCCGCTGGTGCAATATGTCGAAAATATGGCAGTTCTGACCTTTAATTATGCATCTTACAAGGGCGAGCAAACCGATCGCTGGAATTGCACAGAGGTTTATCGAAAGATCCTGGGTAAATGGAAAATAATCCAGTCGCATTGGTCGTATACGGAAGTTTTCAAGAACAAGGCGTCCCTCTTTATTGTTTAAGAGACCATTCGATCAAAGTTTTTTGCCACAGATTAACACGGACACCACTGTTCTTTTGATTAAGGGATTTTCCGAGTAAAGAGCCGTTTTTCACCATATTGGGATAGAAGGGATGAACGAAATGCAAGATCTGCTTGAACGGTTACAAACAGCGGGGGACGTACTAAGGCAGCTCATGGTGCGTCTTTGACTTACCCGCCAAAGAATCCCACTTAGCTGAGCTTGATAAAGAAATCAACAGCCAGGATTTTTGGAATGACCCGACCCATGCCCAACAGGTGAGCAAAGAGGCGGCCGGCCTGCGCGAGTATATAGAGGACTGGCGTGGTTTCGAACAACACCTGAAGGATGCAGCGGAACTGGCCGGGCTGGATGACGAAAGCCTGCGGGTTGAATTGGATGCAGAAATCGCCGCGCTCGAAACCGAGCTGGAGAAACGCTCCTTTACGGCGATGTTATCTGGTCCCTACGATACAGAAGATGCCCTGTTAGCCATCCATGCCGGGGCTGGCGGGACCGATTCGCAGGATTGGGCATCCATGCTCATGCGCATGTACCTGCGCTGGGCCGAACAGCAAGGCTACAAGACAGATATCTGGGACATGACCGAGGGCGAGGAGGCGGGTATTAAATCCGTAACCATCGCCATCAACGGCAAATACGCATTCGGTTATTTGCGTTCTGAAAAAGGTGTCCACCGGCTGGTGCGGCTATCCCCATTCGACTCTGCCCACCGGCGGCATACATCCTTTGCGCTCGTGGAAGTGCTGCCGCAGATCGCGTTTGACAGTCCCGAAGTACAGATCGATCCGGCGGATCTGAAGGTGGATGTTTTCCGGTCTTCGGGCGCGGGCGGCCAGAATGTCCAGAAGAACGCGACGGCCATCCGGATCACGCACATCCCGACCGGGATTGTCGTCACCTGCCAGAACGAACGTTCCCAATCGCAAAACCGGGAGTTCGCCATGCGGATCCTGCGGGCACGTTTGCTGGAAATCAAGAAAGCTGAAAAAGATGATGAAATTGCAGTACTGCGGGGTGAATACACCAAGGCCGAATGGGGCAGCCAAATCCGCTCCTATGTGGTGCACCCGTACCAGATGGTAAAGGACCACCGAACAGAATTCGAGACCGGCAACACCCAGGCAGTGTTGGATGGTGATTTGAATGATTTCATGGAGGCTTTTTTGCGGCGAGGCAAATAGGCATCGGGGACAAGTAAACTTTTTTCTTAAAAGAGATATTTTTACTTGTCGAGAAGGAGACTCATCTGCAAATCGCCAACTCCGAGCAACTTTTGGCTGCTTACTGCATCTGATACAATTGATTAATAGTAATTTATGAGGTGGTGAATGGCCGAATTGAACGAAGTTCCAATGTCTTCTTCCAGTGCAGAAAGAAGGCATACCAGGTTACTCATCCTTGGTTCCGGCCCGGCAGGACTAGCCGCAGCCCTTTATGCGGCGCGGGCTGAACTTGCCCCTGTTGTGCTATCCGGTATCGAACTGGGTGGCCAAGTATCCCTGACATACACGATTGAGAACTATCCTGGATTCCCGGAAGGCGTGGGCGGCGCGGAATTGGGCAGCCTGTTCCAGAAGCAGGCCGAACGTTTCGGGGCGCAGGTCGAATTTGACTCTGCCTATCGAGTGGACCTGTCCAAGCGTCCCTTCATTGTGTTAACTGATAACGGCGAGATCCAGACGGATTCTTTGATCATCGCAACGGGAGCGAGTCCGATCCTTTTGAATATTCCGGGCGAGAAAGAGTTGACCGGTAAGGGCACCTCGTATTGCGCAACCTGTGATGGCTGGTTTTTTAAAGATAAGAAGGTTGTGGTTGTAGGCGGCGGGGATACGGCATTGGAAGAAGGTCTTTTCCTGACTCGGTATGCCAACATGGTGACAGTCATTCACCGCAGGGACAGCCTACGGGCCGGAGCGGTCCTCCAGAAACGGGCGCTTGAACATCCAAAAATGAAGTTCATCTGGAACACTGTCCCAACCGAAATAGTTGGTAAGGAGAAAGTCGAGGCGGTCAGGACGAAAAATGTTCAAACCGGGGAAGAGAGCCTGCTCCCTATTGACGGCGTTTTTGTTTTTATCGGCCATACACCCAATACCAAGATGTTCGAGGGGCAGGTCGAGATGGAAAATGCTTATATCAAGGTGGATAACCGGATGAAAACAAACGTTGCAGGCGTGTTTGCAGCGGGAGAGGCTGCCGATCCACACTTCCGCCAGGTCATTACATCGGCGGGGATGGGCGCGGCGGCGGCGATTGAGGCGACACATTTCCTCGAACATGAAACAGCGTGAAATCCCGAAAGGGCTACCCTAACGCGCAAGTGCCAGAACCAATTTCTTATATTCACATAAGAATATACTTATCAAGTCTACCTTATAGACCTAAATCATAGTATAAAGGGAACGGCTTATCAAGAAGAGAGGTGAAAATAGCGGCAGAGTCATTCGCACATCCACGTAATCCGTTTTTTTGAGACACTACCAAGAAATATAGAAATGGGAGAACCTATGAGCTCAAAAATTTCAATTGTTGGCGCTGGAATGACAGGTTCAACCAGCGCGCATTGGCTGGCGGAACGAGAAATCGCTGACCTGGTGCTGGTGGACATCATCGAGGGGATGCCACAGGGCAAAGCCCTTGATTTGCAGGAAGCAATGCCGGTAATCGGAAAAGACGTATCAGTTGTGGGCAGCAATGATTTTGCAGCCACGAAAGGCTCTGATATCGTGATCATTACAGCAGGTGTGCCGCGCAAGCCGGGGATGAGCCGTGAAGATTTACTGACTGTTAATGCGAAGATCGTCAGCGAAGCGACCACGAATGCCCTGAAGTATTCACCGGAGGCTATTTTTATCGTATTAACCAATCCGCTGGACACAATGGCATACCTGGCGATGAAGGTTGGCAAGCTACCACGAGAACGGATTGTGGGCCAGGCGGGGGTTTTGGACTCAACGCGCATGCGGGCATTTGTGGCGCTCGAGACGGGTGTAAGTGTGGAGAATATCCACTGCTATGTCCTTGGAAGCCATGGTGATGAAATGGTGCCCCTGACTCGGCACTCGAATGTGGCGGGTGTGCCGCTGCGTGAAATCCTGCCTGCGGATAAGCTGGAGGCGATCGTCAACCGTACTCGCAAAGGCGGCGGAGAGATTGTAAATCTACTCAAAACCGGCTCGGCTTATTATGCCCCGGCGGTCGCAGTAGCGCAGATGGCAGAAGCAATCTTGAAGGATAAACACCTGATCATTCCGGCTTCGGTGTACATGCAAGGTGAGTATGGATTGAAGGATATATTCTTTGGCGTGCCAGTTCAATTGGGCCGCAACGGCATGGAAAAAATCGTAGAATACACGCTGGATGCCGAGGAGAAAGCCGCCCTGGAGAAATCGTCTGCAGCAGTAAAGGAAAGCATCAGCGTGATGCACGGTCTGATCAATATCTAAATCCTTATTGTAAGGGCGACCCGTTAGCCGCCCTTACGCCATTGGAGGCAAATATGATTCTGCATGAAAAAATTGCTTCACAACTCCCGGCCTGGCGCGAACGTGTCAAGACTCTTGTGAAGGAACATGGTGATGTCGTCATCGACCAGGTGACCATTGGGCAGGTTTACGGCGGGATGAGGGATATCAAATCCCTGGTGACGGATATTTCCTTTGTGGATCCGGCCACCGGGATCAAGTTCCGTGGGATGGCCATCCCCGAGGTGCTGGCCAAGCTTCCCAAGCCGCGCGGCGCCAAAATACCTTACGTGGGCGGCCTGTACTATCTGTTGATGACAGGCGAAATCCCCACGCGGATCCAGGCCGAAGAAGTGGAAAAGGATTGGGCCAACCGGGCGGTTGTTCCCGATTATGTTTTCAAGATGATCCGCTCGATGCCCAAGGAAACCCATCCGATGGTGCTGTTTTCGCAGTCAGTGTTAGCGCTGGAAAATGGTTCGAAGTTTGCCAAAGCTTATCACGATGGAGTAAAGAAAGACGCCTACTGGGAGTCAACCCTGGAAGACTCGCTGGACCTTACCGCCAAGCTGCCGATCATTGCTGCATTCATTTACCGCTTGAAATACTTTGGCGAAACCAAAAAACCCAAATACAATGCCCGACAGGATTACGGGATGAATTTCTCCCGCATGATGGGTGTCTCGGACAAGAAGGGCTATGCTGAATTATCTCGCCTGTACTTCATCCTGCACTCCGACCATGAGTTGGGGAATGTCTCGGCGCATGCCACCCACCTGGCGGGCTCATCCCTTTCAGATCCATATTACGCTTTCTCGGCTGGCCTCAATGGCCTGGCGGGGCCCTTGCACGGTCTAGCCAACCAGGAATGCCTGGACTGGCTGATCTCCGTGCGGGATCAATTTGGCGGGGTGCCAAGCCGGGAAGATCTTTACAAGTATGCCTGGGACACTTTGAATGGCGGCAAGGTCATCCCAGGTTATGGGCATGCCGTTTTGCGTGTAACCGATCCGCGTTATATTGCGCAGCTGGAATTTGCCAAAGCCCGCTTCCCCGAAGACACACTCATCCGGCTGGCAGAGCTGGTCTACGATGTGGTTCCGGTGGTGCTCAAGGAACAAGGAAAGGCCAAGAACCCGGCTCCGAACGTGGACGCCATTTCCGGCGCGCTACAATATTATTACGGCGTGCGGGACTTTGATTTTTACACAGTGCTTTTCGGTGTGGGACGCGCCCTAGGTGTGACTGCAAACCAAGTCTGGGCTCGCGCTCTCGGTCAACCAATCGAAAGGCCCAAGTCCTTATCAACCGCCATGCTGGAAGAAGCAGCCAAGAAGTAAGATCAGCCAAGTCTATTTTATATAAACCAAGAACTCCCGATGGACAGTCTCCTTCGGGAGCTCTTGAATTCATGAAGGTTCCCGGTGCAGTGGGTTTGCATCCTCGAACTTGACCAATTTTACGATACGGGCTTTATCGCGAATCATCCAGGGAACGATCTGCCTGGCATGTTCGCGATTTTCTGCTTCGATGATGGCCCAGGCAGCGTGTACCCCGTCTTTACAGCCCCATTCAAAATGGTGCAGATAACCGGCCATTTGAATTTCATTGATCACTTTATCACAATCCTCAGCCGCATGAGGCGATTCGATCAAGTAGCGCTCCATATGCAACATCCTTTCTGAGCAGATTGCTTCCAAACTATACGTCGCCGGGTCTGGCAATCAAGTTGGGCGCTCAGGATGGATCTATTATAAACCTTTCAGACAAAAAATACAACATATAAGATAAAAATAGGGCGAATTATGGCGTTGTTAAAACACTCAATGCAAGAGTACACTTCAAGGAATAAGTCTCGATTATTTTAACGATTTCTTGCTGCGGGTTTCCTGCAGAACGTTATCCGGGAGGCGGCGATTGAGCAGATCCAGTGAAAGCTCGATGACCTCGCGCGCTTCAGCGGGTGTGGTTGTCCCAATCGTCACCATGTCCTGATCTCGGATGGTGCTCCATACGAAGGCAAGTCCCACAACAGGCAGAATGCGCCCGGCGGCCAAGGGCTTGATTGTCATAACAGGTTTCTTAGCTTCGCGGATGATTTTCATGACCCAATCGGCCTCCACCTGCATTAAAAAGCCGGCGGAATTGTAAATCTGAACGTAGGTTTCAATATCCGCTTCCATCCTGTCAGCATAGATAACCGACTCGGGCATGTGCGTGGAGAGACCGGGAAGCATACCGCGGGCGCGGATCATGCGGGTGTACAATTGGAGATCACGGATCACACCTGCCCGGCGGTCCAGGAGTGCATCCGTCACGGACTGGTGCGGCATGCAAAAGGTGGCACCGAACGCGGCGCACTGGTCGAAAGCCACTTCGGCCTGCTCTGCCACAAAGACATCGGGGTTAAGATCAAAGGCGGGGGTGTAAATGCGAGTAATCGACCTACCAGACTGCTGTTCAACTTCACGGATGGCATTATCGAGATGATTGGAAAGCGGTGCCATAACGGCGTCGATTCCGTATTCCAGAAAGGTCTTCAACATCGCGACGATCCGTTCACGCGTCTGATATTCCTTGATAAAATTGTCCCTGGCGAGACTAGTATGCGACCAGCCCAGGAACCAGTTGGTCCCAACCAAAAGGCGGGGCAAACTCACGCCAGCGACAGTCGTGCGAGGAAATTCCTGAAGGTGCTGCATCATGATCTCCTAACAAGCAAAGTCACCCTACCGTCGATGGCGAAAGTTTCGCTTCGGCCTCGGATGGCGAATGGTTTCGGGTGAAGGTGCATCGGATGGCTGAACGACAGGGGCATGGAGCGTCTGCTGGTAATAATCATCCAGAAGCATGGTGATAATTGGGGATTCATCTTCGTTTTCGGCCAGGCTGCGGGCAAGCGGGGCAAAACGATGCGAGCGCTCGGTTTGAAGTTTATCGCGCTGGCGCAAGCGGGCTTCCAACAGGGCGGTCATCCGCTCGGCGACCACAACTTCCACATCCTCATCGGAAGGAATGGTGCGCTGCTCAAATGAAATGCTGAACTCACGCGCAATTTTGTCCAGGTCGGCCTTCTCCACGAGGTTAACCAACGAGATCGCCACACCACTGGCGCCAGCGCGCCCTGTTCGACCAGCGCGATGGATGTACGCTTCCGTCTCTTCAGGAGGCTCGTACTGGATGACATGTGACAGGGCAGGGATATCCAACCCGCGCGCGGCCACATCCGTAGCTACAAGGAAACGCAGTGTCCCGGCCCGGACGCGATCCAATACACGGTCGCGCTCAGCCTGGGACAGATCGGCACTGATCTCGTCGGCATCATAGCCAAAACGCTGCAAGACCACGGAAATATAATGGACACGAGCCTTGGTGTTGCAGAAAATAATCGCCGAAGCTGGATTTTCCACTTCGATCAGACGTACCAGGCTGCGGTCTTTATCCATGCCCTGAACGATGTAGTAAATATGGTCTGTATCAGTGACATGAACATGATCCGTGCTCAGGCTGAGGAATTCCGCGTCCCGAATAAAAGCATGCGCAGTGCGCATAACCGATTCGGGGAAGGTGGCTGAAAACATACAGGTATGGACAGGTCGCCTGGGCAGGTAGTGCTGGAGCTCCTGCATATCGGGGTAGAAACCCATGGAGAGCATCCGATCGGCCTCATCGTATACCAGCATCTTGAGATGTTCAAGCGAGAATGTGCGTTTGAGCAGATGATCAAGTACTCGTCCGGGTGTGCCAACAACTATTTGTGCACCTGCTTTGAGTGCAGATACCTGTGGCCCATAGCCAACGCCGCCGTAGACAGCCACCGTATGTAAACCTGTTTCACCGCAGATCTTTTCGGCTTCCTGCCAGACTTGGCGTGCCAGTTCGCGGGTAGGGACGAGGATTAAGGCCTGACAGTTCGGTCGAGCCGGGTCAAGGTGCACCAGCATTGGCAAGAGATAAACACCGGTCTTTCCACTGCCTGTGCGGGCCTGTATCATCATATTGCGCCTGGCCAGGACATAGGGAATGGCGCGTGCCTGCACGGCCACAAGGGATGTCCAACCGGCTCGCGCGGCGGCTTCCTGTAAATTCGATGGCAATTGATCAAAATTGATATCAGCAAGCGGATGGTGCAGCCCATCGTCGAAAGGAAGAAATGAATTGGTCAAGGTAGGCTCGATTCTATAATAAAGTTAGATAAATCCAGTATATCATTGACGGTCCTTGTTTTCTATATTGGAAGAGACCATCGAAAACCAACTTGCTTCCGGAAAACAGGCTCCATCTCTTGCTCCAGGAATATTACAAAAATAGCCATAAATATTATACAATTGAAGCCATATGAAAACGAACAGCAATCGCCAAGAAATCGTGATATAACATTACCGGGTAAAGAAATGGGACCTGACAGACAAACATACCTTTCCGCCTTACAGGATTTTACCTATGCCCGCAGGAAGGCCTCGATCGAGGAAATCCTGGCGCGCCTGACGGGCAGGTCCAGGGAACTACTTTCCTATGATGAGGTGGCGGAAAAACTGAAGCTGAATGTGCGCACAGACTCTGGTGTTCATGATATTCCATTGGAGGGCATCATTGGCAGCGTGGGAAGGTATACTGAATTCACGCGTGATTTTTTGCCGCTTAAAAAAGTGGATCAGCAACGCTGGGCGCGCGTCAAGGCTGCGATTGACGATCCGGCGGGTACCGGTCTGCCTCCTATTGACGTCTACAAAGTCGGTGAAGCGTATTTTGTCCTGGATGGAAATCATCGCGTTTCGGTTGCGCGCGAGGAAGGTTTTGAGTTCATCTCGGCCCATGTAATTGAAGTCAAGACCACCGTCCCGATCACGTCTGATATCCAACGGGATGAGTTGATCATAAAGGCAGAGTACGTAGACTTTCTTGAGAAAACCGATTTCACGAGCCTTCGTCCCGGAGTGGATTTAAGTGTGACCGTCCCGGGTCAATATGAGAAATTGCTGGAACATATTCAGATCCACCGTTATTTCATGGGTATCGACTTTCAGCGCGATATACCCTACCCGGAAGCCGTAGGACACTGGTATGAGGCAGTATATACATCAATCGTTGAACCTGTCAGGGAACGCGGCTTGTTACGATGGTTTCCCGGCCGTACCGAGACGGATATGTATTTGTGGGTTTCAGCATACCGAGCCAACCTAGAAAGTGAACTCGGTTGGTCAGTCCGGCCGGAGGTCGCCGCAGAAAAACTGGCAGCCCAGGAAAACCCCGATAGTGACCTTTCTGATACCGGAAGCTGGCGGATAAGAAAAATGTTGGATCGCTATACCGACCGGCTGTTCGGAGAAATTCTCGTTCCCATTACTGGCACCGAGGAGAGCTGGCAGGCACTCGAACAGGCGATCCTGGTTGGCCAGAAAGAAGGATCCACTTTCCATGGTCTTCATGTTATTCCTACAAGAGCGAAATTGGATGAGCTCTCGACGCAGGCAATCCAGACGCGCTTCAATCAACGCTGCCGAGAAGCCAATTTGACAGGCAGTCTGGTGATTGAGAAAGGGAACATCCCCCGCAAGGTATGTGAGCGCGCCTTATTGACTGACCTGATCGTTTTGAACGTCAAGCACCCTCCGTCCCCCGGACTCTCCAGTATGCGGTCTGGTCTGCGCTCAATTATCTGGACCTCAGCACGCCCCGTCCTGACTGTGCCGGGGAGAACCACCCCAATGGACAATGCGCTTTTGGCATTTGATGGAAGTAATAAGTCCAAGGAAGCGCTTTTTGTGGCGACCTACCTGGCCGAGAAGTGGAATACGAAGCTGCTGGTATTGACAATTGCTAATGATGGTATCCAATCCATTCAGGATTATGCGCGATCGTATCTTGAATTACACGACATACATGCCGATTTTGTCCTAAAATCCGGTTCGTTCGACATTTCCCTGGAGATTATCAGAGAACACCAAATCAACTTGATTGTGATAGGAAGTTATGGCGGTACTGCCCTGCAGGAAGTTGTTGCCGGCAGTGCAGTGAATTTTCTTTTACGAAAAGCCGATTGTCCATTATTAATCTGCAAGTAAACCATCTCACAACCTGGACCCAATGCAAACAAAACGCTGGCAAATTGCCTCCCTGATCACCCCACAAGCCAATGAATCATTGGCAGAGTTTTCCCCCATTCTCCGGCAGGTGCTCTTCAACCGCGGTTATGCCACCGGTGACGAAGCGCGCGCTTTTCTCAATGCCGAAACCTCTTTTGATAACGACCCTTTCCAGATGACTGATATGGAGACAGCGATTGTGCGGATCTTGCAAGCCATTGATTTAAAGGAACCTATTGCCATATATGGCGATTATGACGTTGATGGCGTAACTGCCACGGCTCTCCTGGTGGAAGCCATAAGAGCAATCGGTGGTAATGCACGGGAATACATTCCCAACCGTGTTGACGAGGGGTACGGCCTCAATCCCGAAGCGCTGAATAGTCTCAAGGCAGATGGCTATAAGCTGATTATTACAGTAGATTGTGGCATCCGTTCGCCGGACGAAGCTTCACATGCACGTTCCATTGGCCTGGATATGATCATCTCCGACCACCACCAACCTGCGGATGGCAATTTGCCATATGCCCTGGCAATCATTAATCCCAAGCAGGCAGGCGATCGATATCCCGATAAAGACCTGGCGGGAGTGGGGGTTGCTTATAAGATTGCGCAGGCGCTGCTAAGTCGAACCCAAAAATCCTCTTCAGGTTTTCAACAGGAGGATTTGTTAGACCTGGTTGCCCTTGGAACTGTTGCAGACCTGGCTCCGCTGGTTGGAGAGAACCGAGTCCTGGTGCGCAATGGGCTGCAAAAAATCCGTGAGACGAAGCGCCAGGGACTCTTTTCCCTGGCAGCGGTATCCGATCTGGCATTGGCGCGTACCACGGTGACCAGCATTGGTTTTATACTGGGACCGCGTCTGAACGCCGCAGGGCGGTTGGAATCAGCCCAAGCGGCATATGATCTCCTGACAACCACCGACTTGAAAAGTGCAGGAGAGCTGGCCCAACAATTGAATGTGCAGAATCGACAACGGCAGGAAATCACCCGTAAAATCCAAGAGGAAGCAGAGAAAATCGCCTTATCCAGCGAGCCCGATTCCCCCCTTCTATTTGCTGTCCACCCTGATTTCAACTCAGGTGTAGTCGGGTTGGCGGCGGCACGCCTTGTGGAGACTTACTACCGCCCGGCAGTTGTCGGTCAGGTTCTCGAAGAGACAACGCGCTGCTCGTGCCGTTCCATTCCCGAATTCCACATTACAGAGGCGCTCGACGAGTGCAAGGATTTGCTTGTCCGCCACGGCGGACATGCTGCGGCAGCCGGGTTCACCGTTCGTAATGAGAACCTGGAGGCGCTTAAAACCCGACTTAATTCCATTGCGGCGGAGAAGTTAAGAGATAAGGATCTGCGTCAGACAATGAACGCCGACGCTGAAGTGCCTTTATCAAACCTGCGGTTCGATTTGCTCAGACAGCTGGAAGCCCTTCAACCGACTGGTTACGGCAATCCGGAAGCGGTTTTTGTTACCCGGAATGTACGTATCACCCATGGGCGCGCTGTGGGGGCAGAGGGAAGACATTTAAAACTGGTCGTCACTGACGAGCACGTTACGTTCGATGCAATAGGTTTCCGGCTTGGTCATCTACAAGGTGAGTTGTCTTCCAAGGTGGACCTTCTCTACACATTGGAGACTAATGACTATAATGGGAGAACGAGTTTGCAATTGAATCTTAAGGACGTTAAAGCTGCGGGAGTTCCCGGCAACTAAATAACTGATACATCGATTGACTTGGAAAGGAGAATATGCTAAATAATTTACTTGAGGCGATGGAAAATGCAATTGGTGAAATCAGACAATGGCCCGAAAAGAAAGTTCAGATCTTTCACCATAATGATTCCGATGGGCTTACTTCAGGAGCAATACTCACACGTGCATTTGAAAGGCAAGGCTTTAAGATTCGGCGCTTCTGCCTTGAAAAACCCTATCCTGCAGTTTTGAAAAAGATTTATGAGCAGGAAGGAAGGATTTTAATCTTTGCTGATTTTGCAGGCAGGATCGCGCCGCTGCTATCCGAGTTAAACCGTGGAAGAAATTTGACGCTGATTCTCGATCACCATGTGGCTGAGGCCTCGACTGACCCGAGAGTTCATAACCTTGACCCTGATCTGTATGGGTTGAAAGGGGATCGGGATATATCCGGATCGACAACAAACTATCTTTTTGCACGGGCTCTGGATCCAGTCAATCGTGATATGGCTCATATCGCAACCGTGGGAGCGGTGGGAGACGGTTTCTTTGTGGATGGCCGGCTGGTGAGTCAGAACCGTGAAGTCGCACTGGAAGCCGTTCAACAGGGCCAGATTGAGATCCGGGAACATGAAAACGGGGAGCATTACCTATTGAACAGTTCAAAAGGTCAACTCTCCTGTGTGGAATTTGGTGACTATCTGGATATTTTGGGGGGAGTGGGATATTACCAAAACGGTCCGGATATGGGAGTAAGGGTTTGCCTCGAAGGGATTTCACCAGAGTCAGAACATATGGTGGAAGAATTAAAAACCATAAGGGAGAGGATATTTAGGGAAGAGATCTTAAGGCTTAGATCGGGCGAATGGAAAAAAGCAACGCATATTCAATGGTTTCATGTCGAAAAGCGATTCTTTCCGATGGGGGTGAAAATGATTGGGGCATTCTGTGATGCCATTAAGGATACAGACCTTGTTGACCCCGAGAAATATATAGCTGGATTTCAGATCATCCCTGATGAAATCCCGGGATTCGAACCCATTAAATTTAATGAGGTGAAGATTTCCATGAGGGTTTCTCCTTACATGGAAGGGGAGATCAGGGCGGCACGAGCAATGGGACTTAATATATTGCTTCCCGAGGCGACCAACAGACTTGGGGGCTTTTCTGACGCGTGCCATAGTCTGACGGCTGCCACCACGGTGGCCATCGGCAAAGAAGACGAATTGATCGAGGAAATGGAAAAAATCATCCAAGGAGAATCGAATGGCTAAAGGAACAGGTTTTGGAAAAACAATTTTGATCGGCGATCAGTTTGTTCTGGAAGAAGTACCAGCGATCGTCTCGGCAATTTCCTTTGAAACAGAGACAACAGTGGAAAGGATAACCGGGGAAGGGTGGGTACTGGAAGACAACCGGATGGAGGTCCCAGGATATAAGGAAAAGAAAAAGGAACAACAGACACGTTCAATTGACAGAATTCTCGAAGTCATGAAAATTGATGTCAAAAAGAACCCGATCAAGATTACCGTTGGAGGAACATTATTAGCTGGAAGTGGTGTAGGTGCCAGCGCGGCCAGTTGTGTTTCGCTTGCGCGGGCATTGAATGCAGAATTCAACCTGGGATATTCGATCGAGGAGATCAACCGGGTGGCCTGGCAGGGGGAATTTCCTTATCATGGGGTTGCGAGTGGAGTGGATAATACCGCCTCCACTTATGGTGGGCTTCTTCTTTTCTATCTGAGAAACCAAGAGCAGCATTTTGAAAAGGTTAAAACATCAAAACCTTTTGAGATTGTCCTGGCGAACAGCGGAATCACCGCGAATACGGCCCTTTTGGATGAGTTTACCGAGCGGCAGAAGAAAGAAAATCCGGAACTTTATGCGGCACGTCTTAATACCATCACGGCCCAGGCTTTAGACATGAAAAAGGCACTTGAAGCCGGTGAGTTTGTAACAGTTGGAAAGATCATGTCGAATAATCACAAGCTCCTTACCGAGATGGAAATGTCCCACGAGATTCTGGACTACCTGTGCAAATTAGCTCTTGAAAAGGGAGCCCTGGGGGCGAAGGTTACCGGAGGAGGCAGGGGGGGCTATATGGTCGCGCTTACCCCCGGGAAGGAACTCCAGGATAAAGTTGCCTCGGCTTTCGACAAGGAAGGATATAAGGTTATCCGGGCAACAATCGGTGGAAGCTGAATGCAATAGAGTATCCCAGCCATCAGGATGAGAAAAGCAAAAAAAGCGCTCCCGGTGGGATGCCGGGAGCGTCTTATTATTGATTAATCCACAAACCTGTACTTCAGCAATTTCCAGGCAGCAGAAAAGGCATCTTTCAGCGTGATTTTCTTTCCATCCGCATAGTTGCGTGGGTTGAAGGAAATTGGTACTTCATGTACAAATACTTTGCGCTTTAAGATTTTGGCAGTGAATTCGGGCTCAAAATCGAAGCGATTGGCACGCAACTCAACTCCTTGTAGAATTTCACGACGAAATACCTTATAACCAGTTTCCATATCAGTCAAGGAGGTGTTATACAGCAAATTGGTTTCGATGGTAAGCAGCCTATTGGCGATCATATGCCAGAACATGACAGGCCGGCTTGGTCCAAGCAGGAAGCGTGAACCGTAAACAACATCTGCCAATCCATCTTCGATCGGCTTGAGCAGGATAGCATAATCATGCGGGTCATATTCCAGGTCAGCATCCTGAATAATGATCACATCGCAAGTCGCAAAGGCAATGCCAGTACGGACAGCGGCACCTTTGCCCTGGTTTTTTTCAAGCAGGATTACGCGGATACCATGGTAACCATCCCATGTTGCGAGCAAGTCACGTGTGCCATCAGATGAGCCATCATCAACAAGAATAATTTCTGTAGTCAGACCCGTGGCAAGAACCTGATCCAGTACGGTCTGAATGGTCTTGACTTCATTGTAAGTTGGGATGATTACTGAAAGCTTCATGACTGGATTATAAGCGAAATATTATTCGGTAAGAAATCCCGCGTGCTATAATCAAGAAAAATTCTGGAGAAAAAATATCATGGGAAAAGAAATGAACTACTGTTCCGGACGGTTACAGCATGTGGATTGATTTACCTCATCCAGCCATTATTGCTCATCGCGGGGATAAGGCATGTGCTCCGGAAAACACGCTGGCAGCATTTAAATTGGCTGCTGAAAAGGGAGCAGATGCCGTCGAATTCGATGTGCAATTGACCGCAGATGGACAGGTTATTATCATCCATGATCCGAATTTGGACCGTACTACAAACGGTAAAGGGAAAGTATCCAAAGTTCCTCTTGCAGCCTTACGGGATCTGGATGCAGGGTCCTGGTTTTCTGAACAGTATCGCGGCGAGAGCATCCCCACTTTGGATGAAGTTTTTGAAACGGTTGGTCAACACCTGTATATGAACATTGAGTTGAAGAATTATTCCACGCCCTGTGACAACCTTGTATCCAAGGTGGTTGAAACGGTCAAGAAGCATGGCGTACAAGATCGTACTCTCTTTTCATCTTTTCTTCCTCATAATTTGAGAAAGGCACGCTTACTCCTGCCCGGAGTTCCACGCGGACTCCTGACCATGCGTGGTAAATGGGGTTCCTGGGGACGAACATTTGGTTGGCGCGGCGATTATTTTGCATTGCATCCAAATCTTGTGGACGTTAATGCCGGGCTGGTCGATCGCGTTCACGTAGCAGGGAAACGTGTCCAAGTTTATACGGTCAGCACTGAGGACGATATCAGGAAAATGATTGGTTTTGGTGTGGATGGCATTTTCGTCGGTAACCTTGAGCTGGCTCTTCATTTAGTTGGGAGAGGCACATGATCCTTTCGAGTCGAGTTATTTGGCGTAACGAAAAATGATAATTCGGCGCATCTTTTTGTTATTTTTATCAATTCTGCTCGTCCTTTCCTTAATGCCGGCGACATACGTTCGCGCCTCGGGTGCTTTTCGGGGTAACCAGGAAGCAAAACGCGCACAAGAACTGCTTGATCAGATGCCTCCGGAGGAAAGAGTTGGACAACTGTTCCTGGTGGCGTTCACCAATCCAACCATTGATAAGAATTCACAGATTTATGACTTAATCGTGCGATACCATGTCGGCGGGGTGGTACTGCGCGCCGAAAACGATAATTTTATTGCTGCGCCTGATACTGTTTCAGCAGCATATCAGCTGATTGCCCAATTACAGGATGCAGAGAAGCAAGCTTCGCTTCCACAGCCAAGCAGTACTCCAGAAGCCGGAACCCCCGCTCCTTTACCGGCGCCAACGCCGATTCCAGCAAACTACATTCCCCTCTTTGTTGGCATATCTCAAGAAGGAGATGGCTATCCATATGATCAGATTCTAAATGGTCTGACGCCTCTTCCCGATTTAATGGCATTGGGCGCCACATGGGATCCATCCCTGGCCGAAAGGGTCGGTGTGGTAGCAGGTCAGGAACTTTCAAGTATAGGTTTTAACCTATACCTAGGGCCGTCCCTGGACGTACTGGAATCCCCTGAAACTACGCTGTTGAACGGTTTGGATGCGAATGTGTTTGGTGGGAATCCTTACTGGGTTGGAGTAATGGGAAGTTCGTATATTTCCGGTTTACACTCTGGCAGTAATGGGCGTATGGCGATTATTGCCGACCATTTCCCTGGTCGCGGCGGAGCAGACCGACCATCAGGCGAAGAAATTGCAACGGTACGCCGATCTTTTGAGCAGTTGAAGCAGATCGAGTTGGCGCCTTTTTTTGCGGTAACCGGAAACGCGCAGAATTCGCAAAGTGCTGTTAATGGCCTGCTTGTTTCGCATATCCGATATCAGGGTTTCCAGGGTAATATCCGATCGACAACGAAACCGGTCAGCTTTGATCCCCAGGCTCTCTCGCAGATCCTTGCACTCCCGGCGCTCTCCACCTGGCGTACAATGGGAGGGCTGCTGGTAAGCGATGACCTCGGAAGCCCGACGGTGCGGCTGTTCTATGATCCAGGCGGACAATCCTTTCAAGCCCGTAATGTGGCGCTGGATGCTTTTCTGGCAGGAAATGATTTGCTCAATATGGGGAACATAATTTCCAGCGACATCAAGGATAATTACACGACCGTTGTACAGACGTTGGACTTCTTCACCCAAAAATACAACGGTGACCCGGCCTTTGCTAAGCGCGTTGACGATTCGGTTCTACGCATCTTAACCATGAAACACCACCTGTATGGCGGCTTTGACCCGGAGGGAGTTAGCCCGCCAGTGACCGGGCTGGCGCAGCTCGGCCAATCTGAAGCAATCACATTTGAAGTCGCCCGACAGTCAGCGACTCTAATCAGCCCGGAGAAATTGGATCTGGAAACAGTTCTCCCATCTCCGCCAGATATAAATGACCATATCATTTTTCTGACGGATACGCGGGTTGGAAAACAATGCAGTACTTGTGATGAGGAGCCAATGCTGGCTGTTGATGCCTTGCAGAATGCAGTCCTGCGGCTATACGGTTCCCAGGCTGGCGACAAGGTTATACCTGGAAGACAGGTTTCCTATCCGCTAAACTTGCTTTCGGGGATTCTTGAAGGGGGCTTGGGAAATCAAGAGCTCGAAGACGCTATTCGCCAATCGAATTGGGTGGTCATCAATATGCTGGATGCCGAACCTGGACAGGTGCAGACAACTCTTTTGCGCCAGTTCCTTTCTGAACGGCAAGACTTATTGCGAGATAAACATATCATACTATTTGCGTTTAATGCCCCGTATTTTCTGGATGCGACCGATATTTCCAAGGTGACAGCATATTATTGCCTTTACAGCAAGTCGGCATCATTTGTGCAAGAGGCTGCAGGATTGCTTTTTCGTGAACTATCTCCGAACGGGACACTGCCTGTCTCTGTAGCCGGGATCGGTTATGACCTGCTTTTTGCGACATCGCCCGACCCGAATCAAGTCATTGATCTATCTCTTGAACTGCCATCGACGCCAACACCCGCTGCAGGTGCTCAAACCTCTCCTGAACCAACTTCCACACCTTCTTTCCGTGTTGGCGATACCCTTTCGGCCCGCACGGGAGTTATTATTGATCACAACGGTCATCCCGTCCCGGATGGAACAGCGATACAGTTCAAAATCGCAGTGAATGGAGCCGGCGGTGTAGTCCAACAAATAGACTCGGTCACCGTTCAAGGTGTGGCCAAGGCTTCGTTCAGTATTGACAGGCCTGGTTTGCTCGAGATAAGCGCCACCAGTAGCCCGGCAATCAGCTCGGTAGTCATCCAGTTGACTGTCACGACCGAGGGATCCAGCGTAACGGTTGTTACGCCTACGCCGATTCCTCAATTCACGGCTACGCCAACGATTGTTATTCCTACTCCAACCATAATTATTACCTATACGCCTCTGGAACAAGGATATCCCGGCTTTTCAGGCTGGTTCGCGATGGTCATTCTTCTAAGCCTTTTTGGTTTTTTTGCGTACTGGTTAGGAATGAGGCTGGGGGGGACAAGCTGGGGAGTACGTTGGGCAATTTGCGTAGTCTTTGGCGGCTTAGTGGCATATACCTATCTGGCAACACGTTTGCCAGGAGCGGCTGATTATCTTCGAGAAAGTGGATGGCCAGGAATGATCGGGGAGATATTACTTGGTGCAGTTGCCGGTTTCGGCAGCGCTTTTGCCTGGTTCCGACTTGCTAAGGGATCAAGGAAGCAACCAAACTGACCAGCAGTAATCCAATTGATGCCCATATAAGAACCCGCTCTGGGGTCCTGCGGATTAAATCAGAGACCGAAGCCTTTGGGTGAACCGGTGCTTGAGGTCGGACTGGTAAATCGCGCGTCCCAACCAGGGTCTGGCGGAATTCCTCTGCCGAACCAGGCCGATCATCCGGATGAAGTTCCATGGCCCATAAAATTGCACGCTCTGTACGCGGACTGATAGCCGGGTTTAGTTTCCGCGGTTGCGGTAGACTTTCTGGATGAAGGAAACGTTGGCGGGCGTCCAATGGAGGAGTGTTTGTCAGTAAGTGATATAAGGTGCAGCCAAAGGCATAAATGTCGCTACGGATATTCGTGTGCAAACCATCACCGCCATATTGTTCCAGCGGGGTGTAGAGCGCAGTACCACGTCCCTGGATGACGGTGATGGTCATTTCGTCAGGGACGAGAGCTTTAACCAGGCCGAAATCCACCAGTTTGAGGATTCCATTGGGAGTGATTTTTAGATTAGAGGGTTTGACATCCCGGTGAACGAGTGGAGGAGTTTGGCCATGCAGATAGGTAAGTGCCTCGGCTAGCTGATTCGCCCAACTGAGCACGTTTTCTTCGTTCAAGAAGGTGTTATTCTGCTTGGCGTCCAACATCAAGGTGCGTAAATCCTTACCCGGGATGTAATCCATAACCAGGTAGTCGCGCGGACCGACTGAGAAGAAGTCGGATACTTTGGGCAGATTGGGATGATCCAGGCGCGCCAATACGGTGGCCTCATGCAGAAATTGCTGGCGGGCTTCCTTGAGCAGTTTGGCTGGTACCGTGCGATCGTGTTCGACTTCTTTGAGGGCGCAACGGCGCCCCTCCAGACGGAGATCATCGGCAAGGTAGATATTGCCCATGCCTCCCTGGCCGATACGCTCACGAATGCGGTAACGGCCGCGCAGAACATCTCCATTTTTTAGCGCGACAGGCATATTATTCCGATTCAAAACGAACGGAGAAAAGTATCGCGACGCTGGCAGGGGTTTCGGCGTTGTAAGCCAGCAGAGCAAATCCGTTCAAGATTTGTCATATTATAAGCGCCTTTTGCCTTCTTGTTGTATAATCAGAAGGCGAGGACTGAAGAAAGCATGGAAGGGAATCTGACAGAGGCTCCGCTCTTGATTGCGCAAAATGGTCCGCTAAAGGGCCAGCGTTGGACGTTAAGCAAACCCTTGTTGGTAGGACGGGAGACAACTTGTGAGATTGTTGTTGCTGACCGGATGGTTTCCCGTTTCCATGCGCGGATCACCCCCACACCTGAAGGGGTGCTATTGGAGGATCTAGATAGCAAGAATGGTACCCACCGTAATGGCGACCCGGTTGTCGGGCAGGTGGTGTTACAGGATGGTGACACGGTGCAAATTGCGCTCGCACAACAATTTCTGTTCCTGACATCGGACGCGACTGTCCCCTTGACTGAAGATGAAGCCCATCCCGGGCGGATGCGATTGGATTTGCGATCCCGGCGGGTATGGGTAGATGACCTGTTGATTGATCCCCCTCTTTCTGCCCTGCAGTTTCACGTCCTGCGGGTTCTTTTTGAAAACCAAGGCCAGGTTGTGGACCGGCGTCAACTTGTCATAAATGTCTGGGGTGAAGAACAAGCCGTTGGCGTGTCAGACCAGGCACTGGACGCACTGATACGCCGCTTGCGCGACCGAATTGCTGCGATTGATCCGGTGCATCCTTATATCATTACCGTGCGCGGACATGGCATTAGGCTGGAAAATCCGTCAACTGAGTAAAAAATCCCCGCTGATGAGCTCATCAGCGGGGATTTTTTACTTCATACTCTTTTTCATCGAGAATCTCAGTACGGCCTTATAAAGCGTACGGAGTTTTTCAATCGCCTGGGCGTCATCAACCTGCGTTTTGTTTCCGGCTTGTTCTTCACTGCGCGCAAGAATATTGGCAATGATAGAATTGAGTTCCGGGGTAATTTCTTCAGCGTGCTCCTCAAGCTTTTTATTCAAAGCAGCCTCGTCTGGCGCGTCGAGCAGTTCTTCCAACAGCGCGAGCTCCGGTGGCGGAGTACTAGCCTGCTGCAACACAGCAACTATTTGTTGAAGCCTAGGCATGCGTTCTATATCGTTCTTCTGGTTGGCTTCCTGGAGGGCACTATTCAACACCTGGACAAAAGCTTCGTTAATCTCCTGAATGTGACTGGCTGTTGCCTGTTGAATGTCATCAGCCGATAGGATGGTGTTCAGGAGTTCGGAGGCGTGTTTAAATTCTTCCTCAGTGCGTTGATCAAACCGGCGGGTGCTCTCAAGCAATTTTTCGCGTAAACCTTCCAATCTCTTTTTTTCATCGCCGGTCCTGGCAGTGATTCGATCGGTGAGAGATTGGAAGAACCTATAATCAAGACCAGGACGTGTCAGGCTCACGAGAGCGTTAATTCGGTCATCATTGGGGGCCTCAATAAGGATATCGAGAAGTTTTTCGCGATCGAGGTTTTTTCCCGCAGCCTGCAAGGTATTAAGCGCTTCCTGAACTTCTTTGGTCTGTGCGGTGATTTTACGTCCATATTCCGAATCGGTCAGCAACTGCTTCTGGATGGCATCCAATTGAGCAAAATATTGTTCCTGACCGCTGGCAGCAGCGCCTTCCATCAGGCGGTTGAAGATTGAGAAAAACTCGGCATCCAGAAGAGCAGCTTCCAGTTTCAAGATTTCGGTACGCGCTTCAGGGGTAGGAGCGCCGAGCAGACGTTCTACCAGGGAAACGCGTTTCTTTTGAGCCTGGATCATCTCTGGAGTGATCCCATCTGCACCCAGGACACGCTCGATCAGACTTTGATAGGTGAAGAAACTCTGCGGGCGCAGCAGGTAAGCTTTGCGCTTTTCGGGTGGCAGGCGATTCGTGACCTGGGTGATGAGAGGGCCAACCATTTTTTCCTGTTCATTGACAGGCATTCCCAACTCCGGCGGGAAATAAGTGAGAAGGAGTTGTTTATCCGCGTCATGATAAATGATGGGGGTTGCCAACGGTCCGTTATATCCACAGTGCTGGCAGACAGCATAATTGGAGATTCCTCCCAATAAACGCTGTTTAGCGGCGGGGTCGGACGTAATGTCAAATAGCTGTTCAATCTGGGCAGCGATCGGTTGACGGCAACGCGGGCAGGATATTTGTGTTTTTTGAGGAGGCATGGTTTAATTTCCGATTTCTAATGTTGGAGTGATGATATTTCATGGCGACAGACGAACCGGCCTATTTTACTTCATAATTGGATTTACGGGCGCGGCAGTGAAAAACAAATACGGGCACCGGCCGGATGCGGATCCACCCAGATATTCCCACCGTGTGCTTCCACAATCGACTTGGCGAGATATAAGCCCAAACCGGCACCTTTTGTCTTACGGACCGCTTTATCAGAACGATAGAAGCGATCAAACACATGGGGAATGTCGCCCGGATCAATCCCCGGTCCTTGATCAATGACACAGATGATAACCCGTTCCGGTCGTACTTGTCCGCTGATGCGAATTTCGCCTTCCGGGGAATATTTAATGGCGTTGGAGACAAGGTTGGAGATTACCTGGGTGATGCGATCTTCGTCAGCCAATATGATCGGAAATTTCGCAGGGAAGTCTACCACGATGGTATGCTTTTCGGTTTGGGTTCGAAAACGCTCAGCCAGACGTTCAACCAGATTCGGAAGGGAGATATCGGACAGGTTGAGGATTACTCCTCCAGTCTGAAGACGCGAGGCGTCAAGCAAATCCTCAATCATGGAAGCCAGATGATCGGCCTCTTCTTCAATTATGGCAAGGCTGTCACGGACAATGTTTTTATCCCATTTGGCATCTTCCCGCCGAAGGGTGCTGACATAGCCTTTTATCAGGGCAACCGGAGTCTTGAGTTCATGACTGACTATGGAGACAAAAGTATTCTTAATCTCTTCGGCGTTGCGAAATTTTGAGATATCGCGTACGGTAACAATGACATTTCGCAGAGTGCCGTCAGCAGCAAGTAACGGAGCGTAGGTTATTCCAACCGGCAGACTGGTTGATTCGGGGCGTTCCAGGTCGCCTTCAACATATAAATATGCATTGGAGGTTAAAGGCCAACCCGCAACCTGCGCCTCTTCAAGTGTCTGACCCTCAGGCCTGCGCGTCCAGTGGATAATGTCAGCATGAGCCTTGGCCTGGATGTCAGCACGCGAGTGACCATACAAGCGTTCAAAGGCAATGTTGCATCTTTCGACAGTACGATCGGCGTTGAGGATGAGGATGCCATCTGCAGCAGAATTGAGCAAAGCATCGAGACGTTGTTTCTCGTAACTGACCTGTCCGTACAGACGAGCATTATAGACGGCAATCGCAGCCTGATCGGCAAAGGTTTGTAGAAGCAATTTGTCGTTACTTGAATAAAGATCGGGATAACTTCGGAAGATAAAAATGACCCCAATGACCTCTTCATGAGTGACGAGGGGGATACCGACGCCGTTTAATAGGCCCATGCTGGCGGTGTATGTCAACTGCTTCAGCATCCGGTTAAGTTCAATGAGATTGAGTTCGGCAGCTTTTTCTTCAGCCAGGAGAGGCTCGAGATAGCTTAAAAAGGCTGCCGGAATTCCATGAGCAGCTACAACCCGCCAGACGCCAGACTCTTTCAGGGCTATGATCCCAGCCTGGCCGGCCAGCATTTCTATGGAGATACGCAATATGCGTGTCAGTAATTTATCCAGGTTAAGTTCCTGGGTAAGTGCACGTACAATTTCGAGCAGATAGTCGCGTTGGCGAACACGGAAATCGGGAAGCATGGTTACCATTGGAGAGGATTGAAATTTGATGAATGAGCAGGCATACAAACCAATTCTATCACCTTGCCCCGAATGGAATGTTAAAGGAGTGTCATCAGTACAATAGAGTATTATAAAAACTCACCTCGATCCCATCAGGGTGCGAGGTGAGCTCTTCTATATATTATAGCAATTTGTTTCTTACTTTGTTTCTTTCTCTGCCAAGGCCAAAGCTTCTTCGAAAATTTTCAATCCCTCGTCAATTTCGGCGGTTGAAATGCTTAGAGGCGGGGCGATACGAACGACACTCTTGCCGCACGAGAGCAAGATCAGGCCACGTTCGAAAGCCAACTCGACCAGGCGGTTGCAGAGTGTATCAGCCGGGACTTTGGTTTTGCGGTCCTTTACGAATTCCACACCAATCATCAGGCCAATGCCGCGAACATCCCCGATGGAAGTGTGGCGTGCCATTATTTCCTGCAAGGCATCCTGTGCGTACTGACCGACAACAGCTGCGTTTTCCATGTACTCGTTTTCGATCAAGTCGATGGTTGCCAGGGCAGCGGCACAAGAAAGGGGGTTGCCGCCGAAAGTGTTGCCATGCGCTCCGCGTGGCCAATCCATCACGGATTTGCGGGCGACACATGCTCCAAGGGGCATCCCGGACGCAATGCCCTTGGCAATCGTGATAATATCCGGTTCCACATCGAAATGCTCGATGCCCCACCATTTACCAGTGCGGCCCATGCCGCATTGCACTTCGTCGGCGATGAGCAATATTTTATATTTGTCGCATAATTCACGCAGTGCAGGGAAGAAACCGGCAGGCGGAACAATGTATCCCCCTTCGCCTTGAATGGTCTCCACCAGAATGCCAGCTACTTCGTCCGCCGGGAGGATGTGGCCGAGGATTTCTGACTCGATATAGCGGACAACCGTTTCACCATCATCTTCCCCCGGTTGTCGATCCAGGATGGGCCGGTAGGGATTAGGGAATGGAGCGTGTACAACGCCATTCATTAGAGGATAGAAGCCCCGGTGATAGTTTGGCTTACTGGCAGTAAATGTAACCGCCCCCATCGTCCTTCCGTGGAATGCGCCAGTAAACCCGATGAAGTTAGTCCTTCCGGTGTGATAACGGGCAAGTTTAATGGCTGTTTCAACGGATTCTGTCCCGGAATTGGTCATGAAGGACACTGCTGCTTCTTCAAATGGAGCAATCTCATTCAATTTCTCGCCGAGTGTAATCCATTGTTCATGGTAGAAATCTGAAGAAATGTGGATAAATTTCCCGGCGGCATCCTGAATCGATTTCACGACCTTTGGATGACTGTGACCGGTGGATGTAACGGCAATCCCGGCAGCGAAATCAAGGAAACGGTTGCCATCTACATCCCAAACCTCGGTGCCAAGTCCATGATCCATGACGAAGGGTACACTGCGCGGATAAGATGGCGAAATGACAGCCGAATCGCGCTTGATCAGCGCCCTGGCTTTTGGTCCTGGTAATTTCATTGGTTCCATGAAAAATCTCCTTTTCGTAGAGGATGTCAGTGACCGGCAAGCTTGATTTGGGCTTGCGCGAGCGCACCAAGAAGGCCGGCGTCGTCGCCCAGACTGGCGGTAGTGATCACCAATCCATCCATGTAGGATTCATCCATAAGATGACGACAGATGGATTCTTTGACTGGGTCGAATAGCAGGTTTCCACTGCGCGACACGCCGCCGCCAAAAATCACAATCGATGGATTGAAAATCTGTAGGAAATCCGCAATTGCCTGTCCGAGAAATTCTCCGGCGCGTTTAAAGGCTTCTTTCGCCAATTCATCGTCCTTTTGGGCAGCTTCTGAGATTTGACGGGCGGTCAACAAGCCAGATGCAAGAATGGATTTTCTGCCGACTGCTATCTGTTCGCAAACATATTTTGCTATAGCCGTGCCGGAAGCAACTGCTTCCAGATGACCCCGGGCACCGCATGAACAAACTGGTCCCTCAGGAAGGACAGTAATATGCCCCAGCTCAGCCGCCATGCCGCAGAAGCCTTCGATCAATTTATCGCCTATGATTACTCCACCGCCGATACCTGTGCTGATGGTGAGAAAAACAAGGTCATGATGGCCCTTTCCGGCACCATAAAGCCATTCGCCCAAAGCTGCGAGGTTGGCGTCGTTCCCGATGTAGGATGGGACATGGTATTTGTTCGCCAGCATTTTGGCCAGCGGATAATTTTTCCAGGCAGGGATGTTGGGAGTTTCAATAATGATACCCGTATATGGGTTACAAGGGCCGGGTACGGCAGCACAAATGATATCCACTGGCTCGTCAGGCCAAACCGAGTCGATCAGCGAAGTGAGGCGTTCGAACACACCATTTTCCAAACCGCGTGAAGGGGCACGCTGGATCTTGATCGGGACGGTGCTGTTATGCGGATAGACAGCAACTCTTAACTGGGTACCGCCGATATCAATGGCAACTATTGTGCTCATAACCAAAATTATAACATGACAAAAGAAGTGACTGGATTTATTCAGTTCGCGCCTCGTGCACAAAAAAGCCTGTTGATCTAGACCGATCAACCGACGTGTTCCAGGCGGGCGTTGACATCCGCTGCGAATCGTTGAATATATCCCTGAACGTATTCATTCACATTTTTTTCGGTGTCTCTAATCAATGGAGTCAAATCCATCCCATAGGAAAGCCCCATTGTAAGGTCAACACCGTGCGAAGCGAAATACGTGGCATTGGCACGCCGGCGCCCCAGGCTGGCCAAGTCGTAACGCTTGCCACCACAGATTTGCGAGTCGAACACGCCCAGCATGGCAGATTGGATGTTCTCATGTTTGGTCAGGTCGAAGGCGATTTTATCCTCATCCATCATCCAATCAAGGTCGCGCCAGACTTCGCAACCGTATAGTTTTTCGGGACGGTCTACTTCCGGCAGAGTGCGGATGGCTTCGATGACGCGCCGGGCTACAGCTACGTGAGTATCATGTTTGTCAGCCAAATTATGCGTGTATACATAATTGGGCCTGGCAATAAGGATCAAATCAGTTAGATCAGTTACCGGTCCGGGATTCGCGGCGTTCTTGATGATTTTGCTTGGATAGTCTAGAAGAACCTGGGCAGCATATTCGCCGACAAACGCGGCTTTCTTCTGCTCCTTGAAACGAACGAGGCGCATTTCATCATCGGTGTAATCCTTGTAAAGATCATCGCGGGGTGAACCACGGCCATCGGTAACCACCACGCCTGTGAACCAACGGTCCTTTTGCTGGAAACAATCCAGGATTGGACGGGCAGCCATGATCTCAATATCATCCTGGTGAGCGGAAATGCACAAATGGGTCGTACGGGCCAAGGCTTGTTCGACCGGCAAGCCATCGGGGATAAATATCTCGGCAGTCGGAAGGTGGAATCTCATCGTGAGCTCCTATGATTTCTTTGGGAGAGCTGGAAGGCTGGCTGCTGCAATGGATTGCCCGACACGGCGGCTTTTTTCGTCGGGGAGTTGAACATTGATTTTCGAGGCCAGATCGGGAAATTCGGATCTTAAGACTTGATTTGCGTGTTCCAGGATCACATCGCCGCCGCGACCCGACGTACAGCGACCCAGGATAAGCACATGTTTGATGTCATAGTAATCAGCGTATTGGGCCAGGCCGTATCCGAGATATATTCCCATGCACTGCCAGATTTGAGCAGCGCCGGGATGCCCGGTCTCCAGCTTTTCCTGGACGAATTTCAATTTTTCAGCATCAGTAACTCCATCAGGAATGTTGATCCCAGCTTTGGGAGCCAGCCGGAAAACGCATTGCTGCGAGAAATACATTGAACCCACACCAAGGTCGCCTGACCATTCATCAACGGGAGCCGTAGGACTGAAATCAACGGGTGCGAAGGCCATTTCATTCAACCACCCCAGGATTTGACCGTTTTCATTCACATAGCCTGAGGCCTCGCTGGAACCCATGGCGATTCCCAGGATGGCGTTATCTTCCAGGGACATGGAACCTGCCAGAGCAGTTACATCGCCATCGTTAATAACTTCCAGTGGAATGCCCATCTCGTCACGGATGCGCAGGAACATATTCTTGATTTCTCCGTAGCGATTCTGCGGGATGGAGCGGAAGAGTGAGGCGACCATGGGTCGGTTATCGATGATTATTCCGGCCGAGCTGCCGCCAATGGCGTCCACGTGGGGCATTTTGTCTGCAGCGGTTTTCAGGGCAGCCATCAGCTCGCGATAATGGTAATCAGGATCGGAATGTTTTTTGGGTTCCCAGATGACTTCTTCACTAAAGACAGCCCGTCCATTTACCACGGCGCTGACTTTGCGGTCAGAAGCGCCCAAGTCGAAACCGATACGACAACCATCGAGGTGGCGGCCCAGCTCCCTGGCTGGCTCGTTTGCCATCGGAACTTCGGACGGATCACACAAAACAACGGTGAAAGTTTTTTCAAAGACCTGTTCCCCCATGAAGTGATAGTCGAATTTGCGTTCACCATCAGGGGCATAGACTCTACGAATGTGATCTCCGATGAAGCGCGGGCCACCTATATAGACCTTCCAACCGCCACGCTGCCAAAGCAGGAATTTGACTATCCGTTCAGTGTAGTACAAATCCTCAGGCGCGCGCGGATGGCCTTCCGGGAAAACGAGAGTCTCAAACCGCCCTATTCCGCCGTCGCTGCGTTCCAATCCGATTACGAGCGGGACACCCACCTCAACAGTATCTTTGCAGAAAGCCCGATTGGCCAGTGAGGCTGGACGGAAACCAGGATCTAGTGGAGGAATGTGGAGTGGTTTTACCAGTTTAAAGGGTAGGGACATGGCAATCTCCAGTTGCAAGGAATTACGATAAAAAAAGTGTTTCAGCGGAGAGAGTAATAGCGGGTTCGATTATATTACGATTTTCGGAGCTGCCTGCGGTTCAACACCAGAGCTGGGCGCGGCTGGCGTATGGTTGACTATTCCCCCAAAGACTGCTATCATCTCTTCGATGTCAAGGCGTCGTGAGGTATGGTGGTTCTCTGTGCGACGAAGAATTAAGTCGCTATTACGGTGGTTTGTCCCCGGTTTGGGAGTGAAACGCTGGTTTTTTTTCCTCCTGATCGGGATTACCCTTATTGGTCTTGGCCTGGCGATTTTTCTGGTTGGTATTTACACTACAGCCCCGCAAACCTGGTGGCTGCCAGTCATCACTTTTATTTCCCTTCAATTCCTGGCTCGTCCGGTGCGTGTCCTTATTTTTGTGATATTAGGCCTGACCCTGATCGGAGCAGGGATCTGGGGTCTCAACCGCACTTTACTGGAGCCATTCCTGCAGCCCGGAAAGCGGTTGGTGGATCAGGTGGCAGAGTACCGCCGGCGTGAACGTGGTCCGCGAGTTGTTGTAATTGGCGGCGGTCACGGGATTGCCACTGTTTTACGTGGACTTAAGGAATATACCAACAACCTGACGGCGGTTGTTTCTGTGGCAGACGATGGCGGATCTTCCGGTGAAATCCGCCGCGATCTGGGCATTCTTCCCCCGGGGGATATTCGCAATTGCCTGGCGGCACTCTCTGATGACGAAGCGTTGTTGACGCAATTATTTCAATATCGCTTTGGAGGCGATAGCAGCTTGGGAGGGCATGCGTTTGGCAACATGTTCATTACGGCCCTGGCGGACCTAACTGGAAGTTTTGAGAATGCGGTGGCCGAATCGGGCAGGGCACTCTCCGTCCATGGGCAGGTCCTACCGGCAACACTCCATAATGTCAGACTTGTGGCAGATGTGCAGTTGCCCCAAACAGAGACAGAAGTAAGGGTTGAAGGTGAGAGTGAGATTCCAAAAGCGGCTGGACGTGTGCGCCGGGTCTGGCTTGAACCAAACGATGCATCGGCTTACCCGCCGGTCATACAAGCCATCCTTGGGGCTGACATGATCGTGATCGGGCCTGGCAGCCTGTATACCAGTATTTTGCCCAATATCCTTGTCCGGGATTTACTGGAGGCGGTCCATTCCAGCCGTGCGGTCAAGATGTTTGTGACTAATATTGCCACACAACCTGGAGAAACAGAAAAATATACATCCGGCGACCATATCCATGCCCTGGAAGATCTAATTGGTTTCGAACTTGTGGATGTCATAGTATGCAATTCGTGTTATGATGGAGAATTTGTAGGGAAGACCCAGTGGGTTCGCGTGGAGGAAGGTGAAAGCCGTGATCCACGCGTCTACTTTACCGAGTTGGTTGATCATGACAATCTTGTGCACCATGATGCCGCCAAACTCGCCCAAACGTTGATGGCCTTGTATAATGAGCGCACTGGACCGCTCACCAAGGATAACGCTGGACAACAGCGTTGAAAATATTCTAACTTCATAAGGAGAAGTGTTATGGCAATACGTGTTGGTATCAATGGTTTTGGCCGAATTGGCCGTCAGGTCTTGAAGGCCATTCGGGATTACTATCCCGAAGAACTGGAAGTTGTCGCTTTCAATGATATTGGCGACATGAAGACCATGGCGCACCTGCTCAAGTACGATTCAACCTATGGCCGTTTCGATGGCACCGTTGAGATTCACGACGAAGGTCTCTTAGTTGACGGCAAGAAAGTCAAAGTCTTCAAAGAAACTGATCCATCTGCGATCCCATGGAAGGACCTTGGTATCGATATCGTTATTGAGTTGACCGGCTTATTCACCATCAAAGAAGATGGCGTCAATAAAAAGGGCAAGACGGTCAAGGGTGCAGTCAATCACATCACCTCCGGTGGCGCCAAGAAGGTTATCATTTCTGCACCTGCGGAAGGCGAAGACCTGACCGTAGTGTTGGGTGTCAACGAGGACAAGTACGACTCGAAGATCCATCATGTGGTTTCGAATGCCTCCTGCACAACGAACTGCCTGGCCCCGGCCGCGAAGGTCGTGCATGACAATTTTATTATCAAGCGTGCTTTCATGACCACCATTCACTCGTATACCAACGACCAGAAGGTCCTGGATATGCCGCATTCGGACCTGCGTCGCGCCCGCTCGGCCGGTCTAAACATCATTCCGACCACCACCGGGGCTGCCAAGGCGATCTCCCTGGTCATCCCGGACTTGAAGGGCAAGTTTGATGGCTATTCTCTGCGCGTTCCGACTCCCACCGTCTCTGTGGTGGATTTCACAGCCGAACTCGAAAAGTCTGTCACAACTGAAGAACTGCGCCAGTCCTTCCGCGACGCCGCCAAGCTGCCACGCTTTAAAGGCATCCTGGAAGCTGTTGATGAACCCCTGGTCAGCATGGATTTCAAGGGCAGCCCGTACAGCTCCTCCGTGGACCTGCCTTTCACCTCCGTGCTTGGAAAAGAAGCCAACAACTTTGTCAAAGTTGTCACTTGGTACGATAATGAATGGGGTTATTCAGTTCGTACAGCTGACCTGGCTGCATTGATGGCGAAAAGTCTATAATCTGAGAGACAAATAGTCTCATAGTCGTAAGACTATGAGACTATTTATTATTTGACCTGGAGAATTCCATGAATAAGAAGACAGTACGTGATATAGATTTAAAGGGCAAGCGCGTCCTAATGCGTGTGGACTTTAATGTCCCAATGGCAGATGGAAAAGTAACTGATGACAAACGCATCAAGGCTGCACTTCCCACCATCAAGTATGTAATTGACCAGGGCGCTTCATTACTGCTCATGAGCCATCTAGGTCGTCCAAAGGGCGGATTCGATCCCGAGTTCAGCCTCAAAGCAGCTGCGGAAGTGCTGGCAGGACACCTAGGTATTCCTGTCAAGATGGCACCGGATTGCATTGGGCCGGAAGTTGAGGAGATGGCCAAGGCGATCAAACCGGGTGAAGTGATCATGTTGGAAAACACGCGCTTCCATCCTGAAGAAGAAAAGAATGACATAGAATTGGCCAGGAAAATGGCTGCACTTGGCGATGTATATGTCAATGATGCTTTCGGTTCAGCCCATCGCGCACACTCATCAACCGAGGGAGTGGCGCGCTTCCTGCCTGCAGTATCCGGTTTCCTGATGGAACAGGAACTTGAATATCTAGGCCGTGCAATTGCCAATCCGGAACATCCTTATGTTGCAATCCTAGGGGGAGCCAAAATCAGCGACAAGATCCTTGTTGTTGAGACACTGCTTTCAAAGTGTGACAAGCTTATTATCGGTGGAGGTATGGCGAATACTTTCCTGGCTGCCAATGGCTTGAATATGCAGGACAGCCTGGTGGAAGCGGCCTCTCTTGAGACAGCTAAAGCCATCCTCGCTAAATCCGACAAGGGCATTGTCCTGCCCGTGGATGCAGTTATTGCAGACAAATTCGAAGCAGAAGCCAACAGCAAGGTTGTTGATGTGGACAAAATCCCGGCTGGTTGGCGCATGATGGATGTTGGCCCAAAGACCCTTGAACTTTACAAAGAGACCCTCAAAGGTGCGAAACTGATTGTTTGGAATGGCCCGGTGGGCGTATTCGAGATGCCCAAGTTTGCCGAAGGCACTTTCGCCCTGGCAAAAATGCTGGCTGAATCTGGCGCAATCACGGTCATTGGCGGTGGTGACAGCGCCAGCGCAGTCAAGAAAGCCGGCGTAGCCAAGCAGATGACCCACGTCTCGACTGGAGGCGGTGCCAGCCTTGAGTTCCTGGAAGGGAAAGAACTTCCTGGCGTTGCTGCTTTGATGAATAAATAACCAATGACGACAAAGGGCGAATGATGATTTTATGCCTTCGCCCTTTGAACATTCTTTTTTGAGGGATTTTACCATTATGCGTACACCATTTGTTGCTGGTAACTGGAAGATGAACAAAACCGTTGCGGAGGCGCGTTCCCTCGTTGCCGAGATGACCCCGACGCTGAGCTCCATTAAGGGAGTTGAAAAGGTGCTTTGTCCGCCTTTTATTTCCCTGGTCCCGGTGGCTGCCCTGCTCCAGGGCACGGATATCGGCTTGGGTGCTCAGAATTTTTATTGGGAGCCCAAAGGTGCATATACAGGTGAAATTGCAGCGGGGATGGTGGCTGAGTTCTGCCAGTACGTAATCATCGGACATTCTGAGCGCCGAACATTTTTTGGCGAAACGGATGAGACGGTGAACAAGAAGACCAAAGCTGCGTGGGCCTCCGCCCTGACCCCGATTGTGTGTGTGGGCGAGACATTAGACGAATACGAGTCTGGACAGACGGCAGAGGTCGTTTCCCGTCAAATCCGAGCCGGTCTCAAAGAACTTGAAGCAGAGTTTGCATCCAAGGTTGTGGTTGCTTACGAACCTGTTTGGGCGATCGGGACCGGGCGCGCCTCCAACGGGGTGGATGCCAACGCTGTGATCCGGGATCATATTCGTAAACCTCTGGCTGATCTGTATGGTAATCAGAGTGCCCAGGCCATCCGCGTTTTATATGGTGGTTCGGTAACGGCCACCAATGCAGCCGAGTTTTTTGGCCAGCCGGATATTGACGGCGCGTTGGTCGGAGGTGCCAGCTTGAAGGTGGATGATTTTATTAGAATTACACAAGCAGCAGTGAAATAGAGCGCAGATTATTAGCGGCGGACGACAGACATGGTTTTCTGTCGTCCGCCGCCGGTCTTAACCTGTTAACATGAATTACCTTACATCTTTTGACGGCTTATTCTGGCTCCTGGCGGCTTTGATCCTGCTGGTATTCTTCCAACGCACTTTGCATCGCGAGATACAAGCTTTTTTTTTGATCTTGACAAAAAATCCCGGCTTGACACAAACGATTTTTGCCCTTATCTTCTTTCCTGGAGTGTTTCTGCATGAGCTCAGTCATTTTCTTGCGGCAAAGCTGCTGGGTGTCCGCACAGGAAGATTCTCGCTTATTCCGCAGGCGCAAGCCAATGGCAGATTACGTCTTGGGTATGTCGAGACAGTCTCGGGAGGATTTATCCGTGATGCCCTCATTGGGGCAGCACCGCTGGTGAGCGGCAGTCTTTTTGTGGCATTTACAGGAATTTACCGGCTGCAATTGCTACCATTATGGGATTTCATCCGTATGGCGGAATGGAATGGAGTCTGGTCAGGTTTGAAAGTAGTATTACATGTACCAGACTTCTGGTTATGGTTTTACTTGACATTTACCATCAGCAGTACAATGATGCCCTCCGCTTCCGACAGGCACGCCTGGTTTCCATTAGGATTACTGATGGGCGCCCTGTTTGGAATTGCCATCCTGATCGGCGCAGGTCCGTGGATGCTTAACAACTTAACCCCACCCTTTAATTCCTTTTTACGTGCATTGGCAACGGTCTTTGGCTTGAGCGGAATTTTACACATAATATTGATTATTCCGTTCTTCATATTTCACCGGATACTAACGGGGTTGACCGGGGTGGAAATAGAATAGCCCTGGCAAAGGGGTGCATCCGATCTCCTGGTAAAAGAACCAGGGCGGTAAACAAGGTTCTAAATATATGGATTTTCCAGAGAGCATTTCCCTTACCATCACAAATTATTGCAATCTACGCTGCCAGATGTGCGGACAATGGAGCGAGCAGGGCTATATCCGTCGTAACCGTGCACGCCTGCGAAATGAAATGTCCCTGACTGATTGGAAATGTGTGGTGGACGAGCTGGCTTTCCATTCAACATCTGCGTTGCTGCTGAGAGGCGGGGAGATATTCATGTACCCAGAGATCGTTGAATTGATGGAATATATTCACTCCAAAGGGATGTTTATCTCGATTGATACCAATGGAACGATGCTCAAGCAATTTGCAGAAGATATTCTGCGCATCGGGAACATGCACCTGACCATTTCAATTGATGGCCCTGAAGCAGTTCATGATACGGTACGTGGTGTGGATGGTACATTCCTGCGGATCAAAGAGGGGGTTGACCATCTCTCTGAATTGGAAGCCCAGAGCGAAAACAAGATCAGCAGATCTATTTGTTTCACCATCAGCCAATACAACTATCGCAGCCTGGGAATGATGCCGGAAGTGGCGCGCAACCTGGGATTTGGTACGATCGCCATCGTGCCTTATTATTATTTCCCCGGGTCGGCCGGTCATCGCTATGAAGAGGAAATACGCAATCTGGGCTGCAGTGCTTTCACATGGGCTGGCTTCCGCCGCGAAGAATCGGGAGTGGATTTTGATGAATTTCAGCGCCAGTATCACCAATACCTCGCCAACCTCGGCGAAATCCAAAATTATCCTTACATGGCCCTGGATGAAGAGCAATATCGGGATTGGTTCGCGGATTCACAGATTCCAGTTGGGCATCAGTATTGCCTCAATATCGAGAAAATGATCGACATCCAGCCAGACGGATCGGCGAATTTCTGCGTCGATTTTGTCGATTATTCCTTTGGGAATGTCAAAGTAGCCAGCATTGAGGACCTTTGGAACGGAGAACGCGCCGAGCACTTCCGATCATACCGACGCGACCATACGCTGGCTGTGTGCCTACGCTGTGGGGCAAAGTATATGTCTCAACCGTGGGGTAATTATCGCTAACCACACATCCCACCTGGCAGCGTCCCTTAGCCCCGTTGGATCAAGGTAATGCTGTGCGAAGGATGCCAAATCCTAGCACTATATTATTCAGAGAGCGGAATTAGCAACAAGGGAATCTCTGTTCGCCGTGCCACGCCAGCAGCCACGCTGCGGTTCCAAAAGGCGTCCATGCCGGCGCGGCCGTGCGTGCCAAACAGGATCAAATCGGCGCCAAGATTCTCTGCGGTTTTAGCGATGACCGGAGCCGGGTCCCCGCGTGCAATTTCTGCGGAGGCTGGTATCTTCTTTTTTTTGTAGGCGTCTAAGTGGCCTTGGAAATGCTCTTTCGCGATTTCTTCGGCGATATCGAGATATGCGGTGGATGTGGCGGGAAGCATATTACTGACCGCGGCTTGCTCACCGGAAAGAGTTCCCAGGGTGGGGATGACGCAGAGGAGATTCAACTCGGCGCCATAGGCTTTCGCAAGGGCTTCAGCGGTGGGCAAGGCTTTGTCGTGGACAGATTCATTATCCAATGGGACGAGAATGTGCTTTAGCTGAAACGGCGTATTCGAATCATCTGGTTTAATGAGCAGAACCGGGGTGCCGCTGGCTGCAGCCACTTGTTGGGCAATATTGCCAAAGAAAAGGTCATGCATCCCGCTGTTTCCGTGGGAAGAAAGGATGATCAGGTCAGGCTGAATCTCATCCGAAGAGTGGTCAACAATGCTACGGGCAACATCTGCCACCGGAGAAGTGTGGACATGTAGATCCACTTTGATTTTCCGAGGAAAAAAACGTTTGGCTATTCCCGCCAGATAGGTTTCGGCTTCACCAGCTTCTGTCAAATGGCGGTCGCGATGGACTTCTTCCGGGGCATCCTGCTCGATGACATGCAGCAGCGTGACCGGCGCGTTAAAGGTTTGCGCCAGGGAGATGGCAGCTGGAAGGGCTGCCTCGGCCAATTCCGATCCGTCCAGGGGAACAAGGATGTGTTTGAACATACGCCTAACTCCCAATAAACAACTTGAAAAGAAGGAAAAAGTTAAGTAAGATGATTAAAGCAGCTGAAAGGCTAGCCAGCAGCGTGGTGATTCGCCCGTTGACTAGAACACCCATAATATCTTTCCGGCGAGTGAACAGAACAAGGGGAATGACTGCAAATGGCAGACCAAATGAGAGGACCACCTGGCTGATGACCAGGGTGCGGGTTGGATCGAGGCCAACAAATATGACGATCAACGACGGGATAATCGTCACGACACGACGGATCCAGGGCGGAATATGGAAGTGCAGAAAACCCTGCATAATTACCTGTCCGGCCATGGTTCCAACCGAAGAGGATGATAATCCAGAAGCCAGCAGGGCCACACCAAATACGATGCCCGCGGCGGGGCCGAGCAGCGGTTGAAGTGTACGGTAGGCCTGCTCAAGGGTACCAACGGTCGTCCCGGTCTTAAAGAACGTAGCAGCGGAGGTAATCAGCATGGCGGCATTGACCGAGCTGGCGATGAACATGGCGATGACCACGTCAATAATCTCGAATCGATACAAGCGATGCAGCTGTTCCGGTTTTTTGACGACCACCCGGCCCTGTGTCAGGGCAGAGTGGAGGAAAATGGCGTGGGGCATAACGGTGGCACCCAGAATGCCGGTTGCCAGCAGGACACTTTCTGAGTTGGTGAAATGCGGGACAAAGGTGTGGTAGGCAATGAGGCCCCATTCCGGGCGACCCAGAAACAGTTCCACCACATAGCTGATGGCAATGATGGCAAGGAATCCGGTGATCACGGCTTCCAAGGGACGGAAGCCGTACCGTTCCAGTCCGAGGATCAGGAAAGTGATGACGGCGGTCAAGAGCCCTGCGACCCAAAGTGGAAGCCCGAAGAGAAGATTCAACGCCACTGCGGCGCCCAGGAATTCGGCCAGGTCGGTTGCCATTGCGACCATTTCCATTAGTACCCACATAATCCAGACAACCGGGCGGGAGAAACTCTCCCGGCAATGCTCGGCCAGGTTCTTTCCGCTGGCAATGCCCAGCTTGGCTGAAAGCGCCTGCAGGAGCATTGCCATCAAGTTGCTGCCCAGGATGACCCATAGCAGTTCGTAGCCGAACTGCGCGCCACCTTGAATGTTGGTGGCGAAGTTACCAGGGTCTACATAGGCGATACTAGCAATAAAGGCCGGCCCAAGAAAGGGCAGCAGGCGGGCAAACCAGCCTTTCCTGCTTTTACCGGAAAGGACGGCTTTGGCGTCACGTGCCGTCATGTCGGTAGACGAACGTATCGAGCTGGATGATTTGTTAGGATGCTTCGAAGATGCCATAACAGGCATTTTACCGCAAAAAAATTCTGGGTTAGAAAAAACTGTCTTTGTCATCAATCAAGAGAATGAGAAAACAAATATCATTCCACTATGGGTATTGAATTGAAAGGAGGTATGCTCTATACTTGAGGTTATTTGCGAAACCATACCGTACCTTCAATATTCGGGATATAACACTGGAAAATCGATAGGGCAGATAGTCTTCAGGAAAACCAAACGTCCAAGGAGCTGAAAAGAATGTGTCCAAGGGCATTAATCCCATGAACCTGGTCATATTGGATATTGATGGAACGTTGACCCAATCCTACGAATATGATCGGGTGATCTTTAGACTTGCCATCTCCGAGGTGATCGGGTGTAATCCTGTAGATGTGGATTTGGAAAGTTATGTCAACACGACATCGTTAGGAGTAACACTCGAAGCGTTCGAGCGGATCATTAGAAGGAGTGCCAAGGCTGAAGAGATCGAGGATGTGAAACGCAGGGTGCTCTGGCATCTCGAGAGAATGTTCCAGGAATCCCCAGGAATTTATATCGAGGTACCTGGCGCCTCGCGTTTCCTGGAGCGGCTAAAAAGGCTTGACGGGGCGGGGATTGCCATCGCCACAGGCGGTTGGCTCAGCGAGGCCTTGTTCAAGCTACGAGTAAGCGGCCTGACCGTCAACGGAATCCCAATGGCAACTTCGGACGACCACAAGGACCGCAAGAGGATCATGGGAATCGCCGTCGAAAGAGCCAAGAATTATTACGCCTGTCCTGGGTTCAAAGATGTTGTCTACGTAGGAGATGGACCATGGGATATGCATGCCTCCCACGCATTGGGTTATGGTTTTATCGGTATTGGTCCCAGGCTCGAGGCACTAAAAGACAAGGGGAGCATAGTCTGGCATGAGGACTTTCTCGAGATAGAGGCGGTGTTTGCGTCCTTCGCTGCTTTTCTAAGGTTTTTTTAAAAGTAAAGGGCTGCGTATTTAATAAATAAGCAGCCCTTTTTTCTCATGTTCTCATTAGAATTTTCTTTAGCCTGTGAAATAATCAACCGCTTGTTTTACATGCAGAACGCCATCAAACCTCAGTCTCCCGCCACCTTTTGTCAATCGACCTTTTACACCGTCCGGATCGCCCAGGCAGGTGACGATGATGTCTCCAGAGCTAACGTCCTCTTTCTCCGTATACGAGTTGGTGGTGACCACCACGTGTGTACCGGCGGCTTTTCCAGCCAATACACCGTTCCTGGAATCCTCCACGACGATGACCTCATCCGGTTTCAAACCGGTCTGGGAGAGAGCCAGGTTGTAGATCTCCGGATCGGGCTTTTTCTTGCTGACCACATCCCCGGCCAGAACAATATCGAATTTAATGTCCGAAAGGATTTTTCCGGTGATCGCCCTGGCGGCTTGTTCATTTGATGTGGTGCATACGCCGATCTTTAACCCGGATTCCATGGCCTCTTTCATGAAGCGGTGGATCCCTGGACGCAGCGGTAATTTGCCAGTTTCGATCAACTCTACAAAAATGGCAGTCTTGCGCTTGTGCATCTCTTTGATAAGATCATCCACCTTTTCTGGCGGCACAGGCTTGCTGAAGCCCCTGGTTTCAAGGTGATGCTTCATGCGCTCTTTGCCCCCGGCGATTTGAAGAAGCTCGTGGTAGTAATCCACGCTCCACTCGTCGGTAAAACCGAATTCTTTGAAGGTCATATTGAAAGAGACGCGGTGACCATCCCGTTCGGTATCGATGATCACGCCATCCTGGTCAAAGAATACCGCTTTAATTTTTCCCATGCTCAGCCTCCTCTCGCTGAAAAATAATACAGGTCCTTACGACCCTTGGGGTATGAAGATCAAATGCCAGTTAAGAACTCGCGCACTACATCGACGGCCATTCGGTTTTCTTCCTTAGTGCCGATGGTAATGCGGAACCAACCGGAACTGCCATATTTATCGGCTTCAGGACGGAAGATCAGGCCCTTCTGTTCAGCAAAGGCAACCATGTCTTTGCCCTTTTTGCCGGTCGCCCCGCAGTCAAAGAAAATATAGTTGGCTTTGGTGGAGAACACAACCAATCCGGGGATCTTTCTGAGTTCCGTGGTGATATAGTCCACCTCACTGTTGTTGAATTTCACTCGGAAGTCAAGGGCTTCGGTATCTTCAAATGCTGCCAGAGCGGCCCACATCGGGATCGTACCCACATTCCAGGGTAAGAGAGCAGCTGAGATTTGTCCAATCACATCCTTATCGCCCAGAGCATAACCGAAGCGCAAGCCGGCCAGTCCGTATGCCTTGGAGAGCGTGCGCGTGACGATCACATTCTTGTATTTCTTGATCAACCCCACCTGGGACATTCCCAGTCCGGCATATTCCACATAAGCCTCGTCGACAATAAATGGAATGCCAGTCTCAACGATACGCACGAAATCCCCGGCATCCATAAAGTTGCCGGTTGGGTTGTTCGGGTTGGCGATGACGATGATCTTGGTCTTATCGGTGATCGCGTTTAAGACCGAGGTTACATCATAGAGGAGCTGCTTTTCCTTGTAGATCATGGGTACGGAGACCATTTTGCCGCCCAAAATGGTACCTCGCAATTTATATATGCCAAAGCAGGGCGTGTGCTGGATGACTTCTTCTCCGACCATGAGGAATGAGCGGAAAATGTTATCGTAGACCTCGCTGGATCCATTCCCCAGCATCACGTTTTCAGGACCATCCAGCCCGTTGATTTCTGCGATTTTTCCGCGTACAACCAGACCCTGGTCTGGGTAGCGATTAGCCAGCTTGCCATATTTTAGGATTGCCTCCATGATTTTTTCTGAAGGCGGATTTGGATTCTCATTAGACATCATGCGATGGAGTTCAGGCTTTTTCCAGGCCAGCTCGATATGGCCGGAGATGTACATTGGAATCCCTTTCACCCAGGGTACGAAATATTCATCAACCTTCTTCATAAACCTCTCCTTATAAAATGTGATAGTAGTCATGCAAGAAAGGAGTGAGAGGTGGGTTCCTGCCCATCCCCTCCCACTCCGCCCTTGTCAATGCTTAGACCTTGCCTGCACTGCCGAGGATATCGATCCAATTGCCAACGGCGTTGCGAATTGAAACCCTGACCGCCTCGTCAACCTTGCCGGGATCGTATTCTTCCCGGTGGGCAGCGATGTAATCGTATTGGGCGTCGATCATGGTACGTTTCAATTCGGTTGACACGTTGACTTTCGCACCACCCATTTCGATTAATTTCTTGATATAGTCTTCCGGCAAGCCTGTTCCACCATGTACCACCAGCGGTGTTTTTATCGCTTTGCCATTGAGCATTTCGTTGATGATACCCAGCCGTTCGAAATCCACTTTGGGATTTTTAGTCTTGTAGACCCCGTGGGCGGTGCCAATGGCAGGGGCGAAGATATCCAACCCGGTACGCTCAACAAACTCCACGGATTGAATGGGATTGGCGAGTTGGCTTTCATCCTCGGAGACTTTGATCTGATCCTCCACGCCGCTGACGGTGCCAAGCTCTCCCTCCACCGAGATATTACCGAGTTTATGGCAGTAATCAACTACTTCCTTGGTCTGGCGGATATTCTCTTCATAGGGTAGTTTGGAGGCGTCGATCATGATATTGGTATAACCCGCATCGGCACACTTTTTGCAGTGCTCAATATCAGTACAATGGTCAAGGTGCAGGCAGATTGGGATGGGAGCAGAGGAAGCAATGGTCCTGTAAATTGCCACCAGCACATCCACACCCAGAAACTTGGAAGGCTTTACCGAAGTCTGAATTATCAGCGGAGATTTCTTGGCAACCGCGGCTTCAACGACTGCCTCCATTTGCACCAGGTCGGTAATATTGAAGGCCCCAACAGCATATTTTTCTTTGGCAGCCACCATCATGATCTCTTTTGCATTTACTATAGACATTTGTCTATTCTCCTTGGTGTTATTCTATCTGGCATTTGTGTAAATATTATGCCAGTTGGCACGCCTTGATGAAAAAAACCTCTCTATATCATTATACAACAGCTTCTATATCATTTCGACTGCTTATGCCCGGATACGCTCTCCCTTGGAATCCCATAGAGGCGCCTGCACAACCACGGCTCCAACCTGCTCTCCAAGGAATTCGACCTCCAGTTCCGTACCCGGCTTGGTTAATTCAATTGGCAGGTAGGCATAAATAATGCTTTTCTCAACGGAATATCCATATCCACCTGCGGCCACCCAACCGACTATCCGGCCGTCTTTCGAGCGGATCGGTTCTTTGCCCAAGGCGATCGTACGGCCGTCAGAGAGAGTCATGCAGCACAATTTACGTGTCACGCCAGCTTCTTTTTGCTTAACCAAGGCCTCCTTCCCAATGAAATCCTTTTTGTCCAACTTAACAGCAAAACCCAGACCAGCCTCGAAGGGAGAATAATCCGGGCTGATCTCGCTGCTCCAGTAGCGGTAACCTTTTTCCAGCCTCAGTGAATCAATTGCCTTGTAGCCGGCTGCCACCATTCCTTCAGGCTGCCCGGCTTCCCAAAGCGTATCCCACAGGCGCAGAGCGTATTCCATAGGGCAGTAGAATTCCCACCCCAACTCGCCAACGTAGGTCACACGGGATGCCAGGGCTGGTACATCCCCAACCACAATACGCTGGGCGGTCAGGTAAGGAAAGCCCGCATTGGATACATCAGCCTTGGTGACTTTCTCCAAAATCTTGCGTGCCTTGGGTCCCCACAGGCCCAGGCAGGCGTAAGCCGAACTGACATCCTCGATCGAGACTGTTCCGTCTTCCGGCATGTTCAAAGACAACCAGGACAGGTCGTGTTGTCCAAAAGCCGTGCCGGTAACGATGAAGAAGCGATTCTCAGCCAGTCGTGTGACGGTGAAATCGCATTCAATCCCGCCGCGTTTATTTAGGCATTCGGTATAGACGATCGTTCCGATTGGTTGGTCTATTTCATTGGCGCAGACATTATTCAAGAAGGCTAATGAACCTGGACCGCGCACTTCGAATTTATTGAATGAGGTCTCATCAAATAACCCGGCGTTTTCACGTGTCTTAAGATGTTCATAGCCAATGGCGCGTGACCAGTTGTGATGAGCCCAGCCTTTGGGCTCGTGTCCGTGGCGGGCAAGTTCTTCATATGGCTTGAACCAATTGGGGCGTTCCCAACCGGTCTTCTCCCCGAAATAGCAGCCCAGATCCTGCAAGCGATGATAGGTGGGTGAAAGGCGCAGGCCACGACGGGACATGCGCTCCTCGCCGGGGTAATGAATATCGTAATACTGGGAATAGGTTTCTATGGTACGGGCCACGGTGTAGTCCTGGCTGTTATAGTTCGAGCCAAAACGGCGGACGTCCAACCGCCAGACTTCCCATTCCGGATGTCCGTCGATGATCCATTCTGCCATGGTTTTTCCGATACCGCCAGCGCCGGCTAAACCGTGAGCGCAAAAGGCGCATGCCACCCAGAAACCCTTGACTGAGGTAGGGCCCAGCAGGAACTCGCCATCGGGTGTGAAGCCTTCCGGTCCATTTAAGAGCTGGATCACCTCGGCGGTTTCCACTGCCGGCACGCGTTTGATGGAGTTCTCCATCAGGGGAGTAAAGCGTTCCCAGTCAGGCGGCAAGAGCTGGTATTTAAAGTCACGTGGAATGCCGTTCAATCCAAAAGGAACCGGGCTGCGCTCATACCCGCCCGTGACCAACCCGCCGACTTCCTCGCGCCAGTAAACCAGCAGGTCGGGGTCGCGTAGGGTAGGGAAATCGTGTCCCACTCCATTGATCGGTTTGGTAATGATATACAAGTGTGCCATCGGAACGATGGGCAGGTTGAGCCCGACCATCTTGCCTACTTCGCCTCCCCATTGCCCGGCGGCATTCACAACGATCTCGGTTTCGATCGTGCCTTTGTCGGTGACCACATCATGGATGCAACCATTCTTGAGATTGATTTTCTCCACATTGGTATCCGAGAAAATGTGCGCCCCGCGCTGTTTGGCGCCGGTGGCCAGGGCAATAGTCAGGCCGGTTGGATCAATGACGCCATCGTTGGGGGTATAGGCTGCACCAACGATCCCTTCCGGGTTCATGATCGGGAAAAGGTCGATGGCTTCCTTGGCCGAGACCAGATTCATTGGTACACCGAACGATTGCGCCATCCCAACCAGCCGCTTAAGGTCCTCCATTCGTTCGGCAGAAGAAGCGAGCCTCAAGCCACCCACCTCACGCCAGGAGGTATCATGGCCGGTCTCATCCTTCAATTTCCGGTACAAGTCGGTGCTGTAGTGCATCATCCGGGTGAGGTTGGCATCCGAGCGCATCTGGCCGACTAATCCGGCAGAATGCCAGGTCGATCCACTGGTCAACTCGTGACGTTCCAGAATGACCACATCCTTCCATCCCATGAGCGTGAGGTGGTATGCAATGCTGCATCCGCCAACGCCACCACCGATGATAACAACTTGAGCATGAGTGGGAAAATTAGACATTTCTACTTGCCTCCTTTAACCATTTGTTCCATTCAGAATTTTGGATATTTTCCATGGCACGTCTAAAAAATTTGTCGGCATAGGCGCAAAAATTGAAATCGAGCTTTGAGATGCCAATCTGAACAAGCGCCCATGTCGCTTCGCGCAGCTCTGACATGATTTTCATGATCTTCAAATGCGCCCACTGATGGGGGGATATCCCCCCAAAATAACATTGTAGAAGCCAGCGATCCTGCTCATCGGATAAATCATGATGGTCGGAGAAGTTTGCCAGATCGAAGAAATTATCTCCCATGCCAGCGTATTCCCAATCCAGGATGTGGATTTGACTGTTGGAAAGGAAATTTGCATTGAGCAAATCGTTATGACATGGGAGACGTATAAAAGGAAGGTTTTGCAAGGCATTCCTGGCAGCCTGCTTGTGTTCGATCAGCCAACAATAATTAGTGGGGAACGCCACATTTAATCGGCGAGCAATCTCAGAATAATCCTCTATAACTTGAAAGACATCAAAGCTTCCAGGAATAACCGGCATACTATGGATTTTTCGGAGGATATCCGCGACCCGGAGGATGTTTTCTGGCTGTCGGATTTCATCCGGTGAGATCGGAAGCTCATTAAGGAAACGCGTAACCAGATAGCCTTCCGGTTGGATAAAGAAAAAAACCTCAGGACCGATACCCAGTCTGCCGGCAATCGAATTGGCAAAATATTCATACTGTCGATTGATCCCCAATAATTCCGTATTTTCTCCCGAAATGCGAATTACAAAGGCTTCTCCGTTTATATCGATTTTAAAATTGTTGTTGGTTATTCCGCCTCCCAGCGGAGTGACCTCGTAACCGCCGCTTCCTGCCCATTGAGGAACACGGGCGATTGCTTCTTCCAGAGAGAGAGACATGTTTGATGGAATCTCCAAAAAGAGTGGATAAATATTGTTTCAATCGTCCCAAATAGGGTACCAATAAGCCGGGGTTTTCACTTTTGCCAGATCGATCCGGGTCTTGCCATCTCAGCGACGATATCAAACGACGAGATGATCCCCAATGGGAAAGCCAGCGGGTCTTCACTGTCCACCACAACCAGCCGATGATAGTGCTTTTGAATCATCAATTCGGCGGCTTCGCGTAGCCGAGCGCGGATATCGATGGTTAGTGCCGGGTGCATAATGTCCCGCACTGTCAATTTTTCGTCGATACCATTCTCGACATAGGGGAGTAAGTCCTTACCGCTGACCACGCCCTCGGGTTTGCCTTTCGCATCCACAACCAGGACTGAGCGCCAACCTGCCTGATTCATCGTCCGAGCCGCGGTGGTGAGAGGGGTTTTATCCCGGCAGACGAGTATGGCGTCGGACATTACGTCGGCTACTGTTTCACGTAGAGGTTTTTCTTCTTTGGCGATACTGGACACAAAATCGGAGATTGAAATAACCCCCACCGGGGTACCCTTTTCGGTGACCAGCAGACGGTTGATATCCTTCTCAATAAGTCTATGGGCAGCCACGCCCAAGGGCATCCCTGCTTCAACAGTATCAATAGGGGATGACATCAAATCTGCGGCGGTCAAACTGCGCATTGTAGCGAGACTTTGCGAATCTGCCGACAACCATTCACCGGCAAGAAGGTCGTAATCGGAGATAATTCCTAGTGGCTGATCATTATAATCAACAACAATCAACGCATGTACATGATATTGGGTAAGCAGGACAGATATTTGACCCAGTGTGGCATCCGGATGGCAGGTATACAGCCCAGGATGCATCAAGTTTCGGACGATTCTCATAATCTCCTCCAATATTTCATTGGAACTCATCCACTTCTTTGTACCATTTCACGCGGTCGCCAACTCTGGCACGTAAGCGCCAGGCAATGGATTTAGGTTCTTGATTGATCCGTTCCAATGCTGCCTTGACCTGCGTATCAATTGTTTCTTTCTGCATGCCTGTGAGTTGCTGATAACCCTGTGCCAGTTGGCGTACCTTATCCAGATTCATGGTTATGGTGCGCCAAAGACCCCAGTCAATACTACAAAGCGCAGCGATGCGCTTGATATTGATGGTTTCTTTGTCTTGATCTCCCAGCGGATGTTCAAGCAACAACATGATAGTGTCAATAATATCTTTTTCGTTGATCTGAATAATCTGCATTTTTTCGAGCAGCATTTCAGCAAGTGGAATGCTCGGATGATCCACTTCCAACCTGTCCTTCCAATTGATCAGGTGACAGAAATCAAGTTTTTCGTAAAACACATCGATATGCAGGCCAATATCCTGCCTTTCAAAAATGGCGCGATTTCCTTCCGAAATGATGAAAACTTCCTGATTCTCACGATAGCCCAGGCCGGCCATGAGCACCCGAATTTCCTTGGATTGCCTCTGATATGCGGCAAAATCAATGTCAGTATACGCCCGGCCCATGGCGGCCTGAAGGTAACCATATTTCTGGCAGTGCATTTGGAAGGCTAAAGATCCGATAACTCTCAGAAGAATACCGGCACTATCACTGGCCTCAAGTATGCGCTTCAGTTCATTCTCAAACTTATTCCGTTCGGTACGATCTTGTTCGCCCATCCCGATGGAACTACTGGTCATACCATTCTCCTCCGGTAAAGTCGTAGCGGACAGCCATGATCAAATATATAAATTTGGCTGGATGACAGAGGGAATAAACTACCGCCATTATAATAAAAAAAGCAAAAACTTGCAAATTTCTTCAGATTCTCTTATAATTATATGTGTTGGCAGTCAATTTCCTTCAGTGAATAGCCTTATATCTGCAACTTAATGAGTAAACCTCTCATTCCCGCACAGCGACGAGAGCGAATCCAGGAGTATCTGGCAGCCCACAAGATCGCCCGAATGGACGAATTGTATGCCATGTTGGATACTTCTGAAGCGACGGTGCGACGTGATCTGGAATGGTTGGAACACCAGGGCGTTGTTGAAAGAACCCACGGAGGAGCGATCCTCAATCAAAGATTGATATTTGAGCCCGCGTATATGCTGAGGGTACAAAAACATCCCGAAGAAAAACGCCTGATTGGCAAGATGGCTGCTGCGCTAATAGAAGACAATGATGTTGTCTTTTTGAACAGCGGCACAACCACAACCCAAGTGATTCGGTCCATTCGAGCGGATGCCGGGATTACCATATTTAGCAATAACGTTTATGCAGCACTCGAGACGGGTAATTCAGGCTTTAAGCATTATTTGATTGGAGGAGAGTTTCAACCCCATTCCAATTCTGTGGCAGGACGCATGGCAATCGACAACCTCCACCAGGTATATGCCGACAAGGCAATTCTGGGCGTGGATGGAGTCAGTCTCTTACATGGTTGCACTGTTCCTTCGGATGCGGAGGCAGAAGTTGTCAGGCAAATGATCGAACGAACCCGGGGAAAAATAATTCTTGTTGCAGATTCCAGCAAGTGGGGCATAGTCTCAAATTACCAAATTGCCTCGATTGATGAGATCGATAAACTGATCACCGACGAAGAATTTGACTCAGCGGCCATTGAAACCCTTGCAGATCATTCTGTAGAAATCCAGATTGTTAGCACTCGTTCAAAAATAACATGACCTCGTGATTCGTCTGCTTAGTTAAAAATTTCCCATAAACACGGGAAAATCAAATAAATTTGGTGGAAAGGTAAAATTGAAAATGAAAGATCAGGCTCGTGTCGTCATCATTGGGGGAGGAATCGTTGGAGTCAATATTGCCTACCATCTGGCAAAGCTGGGTTGTACGGACGTTGTTCTATGCGAAAAAGGGGAAATCGCCAGTGGGGAAAGCTCTCATGCAGCCGGCCTGGTAACTCAGTTCGCCACATCACAGACCTTGATGCAATTTCGGAAATACAGCATCGAACTATACAGCGGGCTTGGGCTCTTTGACCATGCGGGCAGCCTACGAGTAGCCTCGACGGAAGATCAGCTCAATGAGCTGCGCCGCAGTGTCAGCCGCGCCAAGGCGATCGGCATGGATGTTGAGATCATCTCGCCAGATGAAGCCCTGCGTATCATGCCACAACTAAGCAAGGAAAATCTGTACGGCGCAATTTACCTGCCGCGGGATGGTCAGCTGGATCCGTATATCACCACCACAAGCATGGCACGCTTTTCACGCGAGATGGGGGTGGAGGTACATACGGGAACGCGTGTAACCGGCATTGAACTTTCTTCAAAAGGCGAAATTCGACGGGTGCTTACTGAAAAAGGTGCCATCCGAACCGAGATTGTGGTCAATGCGGCCGGGTTATGGGCGCCTCAGGTGGCGGCGATGGCTGGCTTGTATATCCCGACTACCCCGGTGGACCACCAGCATATTGCCTTGAAGGTGGTCAACGGGCATGAATTCTCCAGTTCGACCCCCTGCCTGCGCGATCCAGACAACCTGGTGTATATGCGTCAGGAGGCGGGCGGCCTGGTAATCGGCGGCTACGAACCAAATCCCCTGGCTCGCTGGATCGATGGTGTACCGTGGGAGCACGGCGGAACCACCCTGCCAGCGGACTACGATCGCTTTGAGCAGCTGCTGGAAGGCGCCATCCGCCGCATTCCTTTCCTCGACCAGGCGGGGATTATCACCCTGGTGAACCATCCTGGCGCCTACACCCCGGATTGTCAGCCCATGCTGGGACCGATGGCCGAAACGCGCGGCATGTGGATAGCGGCCGGGATGTCACTGAATGGCTACGGCGGAGCAGGTGGCATAGGCAAACTCATGGCGGAATGGATCGTGGAGGGTGAGCCTTCCCTGGATGTCTATGCCTATAAAGCCACACGCTTCGGTAATTATTATGCCAATCCGGAATACGCTGCTGAGCGAACGCGTGAAGGTGTGAAATACTACTATCGCCTGCGCTTTCCCAACGACGAGAACGAATGGGCGCGTCCGCACCGCGTCAGCCCGATCCACTACCGGTTGCAAGAGCTGGGTGCTGTTTTTGGGGAGAAGTTCGGTTGGGAACGGGTCAATTACTTTGAGCCCGGCAAACCCTGGCGGCGGGCTGGTGCCGACCAGCGCCAATGGGGATGGAATCGCCCGCCTTACTTTGAGCGGGTCGGAAAAGAACATCAGGCAACACGCGAGCGCGTTTGCCTCTTTGACCTTACCTCCTTTGGAAAGATCGAAGTGAGCGGTACGGGTGCTTTGCCCCTTCTACAACGGATGGCAGACAGTAACCTGGACAAACCGATAGGTACGGCAACCTATACTCAATTCCTGAACTCACGCGGAGGTGTGGAAGCCGACCTGACCATCTCACACATTGCCGAGGCGCGCTTCTGGGTTATTACCGGTTCCGCCTTCATCGGTAACGATCTTGCCTGGCTTAAGCTGCACCGACAGCCTAAGGATGGTCCGGTTATGATCCGGGATATCACCATGGAATATGCGTGTCTGGCATTGTGGGGGCCCAAGTCGCGTGCGGTGCTTAAGAAACTTACCCAAGATGATATCTCGAATGATGCCCTCCCATATCTCCATGCGAAAACGATCCTGATCAACGGAGTAGAGGTTTGGGCCCAACGGGTTAGTTATGTCGGCGAATTGGGCTGGGAACTTTATGTGCCGGCAGAGCGGGCCATGTTGATCTGGGATGAGTTGTTGAAGGCTGGCAAGGAATTTGACATAGAGGTTGGCGGATATAAAGTGCTTGATTCTCTGCGCCTGGAAAAAGGCTACCGTTACTACACAGCCGACGTAACCCAGTTGGAAACTCCCTACGAAAGTGGACTGGGATTCTGCGTTGACCTCAACAAGAGCGGTTTCATCGGCAAGGAAGCCCTTGTCAAGCAGAAACAAGCCGGGTTGACGCGCAAACTGTGCACCATTGTGCTAGATGGCAATGAATTTGCCCAGATCTATGGGGGTGAAGCGGTATATTATGATGGTAATGTGGTCACACGCGTGCGCAGTGGAGGTTTTGGATACACAATAGAGAGAAACATCCTATACGCCTATCTGCCGATGGAACTGGCAAAACCAGGTTCTCGTCTCGAGGTCGATCTGATCGATGGCCGCTACCAGGGAGAGGTGAGTGCCACCGTCTTATTTGATCCCAAGGGTGAACGTGTGCATTTATAATTGTAATCACTAATCTCTTCTGAATAAGAAAGGGTGAGCAGAAATGTTACCCTTCAACCCTGTCGAATTAGCTGCGCTAAGAAATCTGGTGGATTCCCGCCAGCCAGGATATGGTCTGCCGCGCCAGTTCTACCACGACGAACTACTCTACCGCCTGGAGATGGAAACCATTTGGCGGAAAGGCTGGCTGTTTGCCGGCCATTCATGCCAGATCCCAAATCCAGGTGACTATTTTGTCTACTCCATGGAATTTGATTCCATCATCGTCATCCGAAATGATAATGGGCAGGTGAACGCCCTCCACAATGTCTGCCGCCACCGGGGCATGCTTATTTGCCAGCAGCCGGAGGGTCATATAAAACGTTTTGTATGTCCTTACCATCAATGGACATATGACCGCAATGGAAAACTGCTATTGCAGCATGGTATGCAGACCGACCTGGATAAGTTCAAGCTTGGTCTTCAGCCTGTCCAGGCCCGTGAGGTCGAGGGCATGATCTTTATCAGCCTTGCTCAAGCACCAGCGGATTTTGACCCGATTTATGCCACGATGGCTCCAGTGTCCAAACCGCAGGGATTGGTGCACGGCAAGGTGGCCAAGATCATGGATTTCGATGTTCAGTCGAATTGGAAACTTGTATGGGAAAATAACCGGGAATGTTACCACTGCAATGTAAATCACCCTCAATACATCAAAGCCAACTATGATAACTTCAACTCAGACGATACCACTGTGCGAGTGGCGGAGAGCTTGATGGCAGTCACTATTCGCCTGGAAGCCAAGCTGGCAGGCCATGGCATATCTCTCCGAAATGAGACCGGCATGACAGAATTCCCTGACCCGGATCATGGCATCTGGTACGCAGCCAACCGTACCCCGCTCAAGGAAGGTTATATCAGCGAATCGATGGATGGCAAGCAGGTATCAACCCTGATGGGCGAATATACCGATCCGGATGTGGGCACAATGCGAATCCGTTCACTTCCAAATTTTTGGATCCACGCCAGCTGCGATCACAGTGTTGCGGTAAGGCTTACGCCAAATGGACTGACCCACACCAGCATACGCATGATCTGGCTGGTGGACAGTAAAGCTGAAGAGGGCCGGGACTACAGTCTCGACAGGCTGCTTCCTTTCTGGCTTTTGACTGCCGAGCAGGATTGGATTATTTGCACCAACCAGCAACGCGGGGTGAACTCATTAGCCTTTAAACCAGGTCCTCTCTCGACAATCAAAGAATACAACCTGGATCGTTTCCTGCGCTGGTATTTGCTGCAATTGAGAGCTTTGTTGTGATGAAACAAGCATCTCCTGTTTTTGTTGGTTTTGGAATGCTCACCCCAGTCGCCATCATGGTGGTCGAGCAGCTTCCAGAGCACAACACTGGTGCCCTGGTTAAAGAGGTCAGCGAGTTCGTCTTTGATGACGCCGCCATCATCGCCTGCCTCCTGCGACAGTGGGGGATCCCGACAGCCATGATCGGTACTACGGTAGGGGATGATCCACGTGGACACATGCTGGCACAGCAATTAAAATCTTGGGGCATTCAGGGGGAGGTACGTCATTCCAAGGAAATTAGAACGCCCTGGGAAGTGGATGTGTCGGATGAAACGGGGGCGCGCACGTATTTTTGGGAGCGATCGCCGCAGGTATTGAATACTCTCGACTCAGCTGACCTTTCCCTGTTGCAAGGAGCACGGTTGTTATATGTTGATTGGTATGATGGCGATCACATCCTGCGGGCAATGGATGAAGCATTTCGTCTGGGCGTGCCAATATTCCTTAATTTTGAATTTGGCCACGCGGATCCTGAGCTTTTAAAACGATACGCGAGCCGGGCGATGATCTGCCAGGCGGTGACAGATGCTGCTCAGCGAGGCGAAATAGAGCCCATTGACGTAGCTCAGAAATTACTACGAACAGGCGTGAAAACCGCCTTAATCACCATGGCCAGTCAAGGCTGTCTGGTGAAAAATGAATCGGAGGTACTGCATGTGCATGCCCCGTTTGTCCGTGCTGTGGACGGATGCGGGGCAGGGGCCACCTTCTCAGCCGGTTATATCTATGGATATTTGCATGGATGGAATTTGGAGAAATCAGCCCGCTTTGCCACTGCCGCCTCATCCTTGAAGGTAACTCGTCCCGGGTTACAAATGTTTTCGATCGACGAGATCAACTACATGGCTGCCCAGCTCCTGGTTGAACGCCCTGCGGCAGTGAACCAGGTTGGTCGCTAGGAGGAACCTTTGATCCATTTTGCCAGTTTTCTTACAGAGCAACAGGTGGAACGCACACACGCCGCATCCCTGGAAATCCTCGAGAACGTCGGCTTGCAGGTACGAAACGAGAGGGCGCGATCCATCTTCAAGGAGCATGGCTGCCGAGTGGATTCTGAAACACTGATTGTAAAGTTCCCACCCACCGTGGTCAACCAGTACCGGGCAATGCTTCCACCGACCTTCACTTTCCATGGCCGTGATCCGAAATATGATCGCACGCTCCCACAGGATGGGCCGGTCCTTGTTACGGGCAGTTCTGCGCCGGATATCATCGACCCGGGGACTGGCCAAGCCAGGCGGGCGCGTTCTGATGACATTGCCCGCATTGCACACCTTATCCAGGAACTGCCCGGATACGATATTTTTTCGATCTCCACCCTGGCTGATGATGCGCCGCCAGGACAATTCACTCTGGCGCGGCTTTACCCAGCGCTGAAATATTGTCTTAAACCCGTCCGCAGCACGACCAAGGACATGGAAGACGCCTTGGAAGTCATGCGGTTGCTTTATATAATTGCAGGAAGCGCAGGGGCTTACCAGCAGCGCCCATTCGTAACGTTCCATTACTGCCCGGTCGTTTCGCCGCTGACAATGGACCAGCTTTCCACCGAGGCTATAATTTATTTCAGCGAGGCGGGGCTTCCAGTTTATCCGAGTATCGTACCCAACGCAGGCCTCACTTCGCCGATGTCCATGGCAGGCACTTTGGTGCAGGGAAACGCTGAATTTCTTGCCATCTCGGTGCTAATGCAAATGGTACGAGAGGGCACGCCGACCATCTATGCCACCTTGCCGACTGTCGCCGATATGCGCACCGGCGCATATGCCTCAGGAGGCATTGAATGCGGCATGCTGCATATGGCATTTGCCCAGATGGCACGCTTTTACAATGTACCCTGCGGCGGCTATATCGGCCTTTCCAATTCCAAACTGAATGATGCCCAGTCGGGTTACGAGACGGGCATGTCCAGCGTGGCAGGAGTTCTTGCTGGGGTAGATATGCTTAACATGGGAGGCCTGTTGGATGCATTGAAGGTATTTGACTTTGCCAAAGCGGTGATTGATGACGAAATTGGCCAGATGCTCAAACGGCTGAAACGTGGAATAACATTCACCGAAGAGGAGCTGGCTCTGCAGGTAATTGCTCAGATAAAACCAGGCGGTTCATTCATGATGAGTCCTCATACCGCCAAGCGCATGAAAAGTGAAGCCCTGTTGCCCCGGTTGGCTGATCGGGAGGCGCGCGAAATCTGGGAGAAGAAAGGCGCGCTTGATACACAGGCGCGCGCCATGCAACGTGTTTCCGAGATCCTTGCCCAAGCCAGCGCGGACTTGATCCCTGCCGAGGTCGATAAACGACTCCATGAGCAGTTCAAGAACTTGGTAACTGGTAAGTAGGAAATGCGCCAAGGTGGTTAGTTTCAGAAGGGATGCCAGATGAAGATTTATTTTGCCACGGATGTTCACGGTTCCGAAATTTGTTGGAAGAAGTTCCTCGCTGCCAGCAAGTTCTATGAGGTTGACACCTTAATCCTGGGTGGTGACATGACCGGAAAGGCCATCGTCCCGATTATTTCACAAGGCAAGGATAATTTCAAGGTGACCTTGCTGGAGCAGGAAAGCATCCTGCATGGAAAAGATGCAGTGGATAAAATGGTCCAGACTATTCAGAACCGTGGCTATTATCCTTATATAACCGATCCGGATGAAGTTCAAATGATTGCCTCCACTCCAGAAAATTCGGATCAGCTTTTCATGGAACAAGTGCTCAAGACCATTCAGCGCTGGATGGAATATGCAGATGCAAAGTTGAGTGGGACAGGCATTCGCTGTTACGTCTGTCCGGGGAATGATGATATTTTTGAAATTGACGCGATCATCGCCTCATCAAAATGTGTTCTCAGCGTTGAGGGGCAGGTTGTTGAGCTGGACGAGAACCATGAGCTGGCCAATTCAGGATGGTCCAACCCGACCCCCTGGCACACCCACCGCGAGGAGCCAGATGAAGCACTGCTTACGCGCCTTGAGGCGGTCATCAGCAAGGTCAAAAATCCCTCCCAAGCAGTATTCAGCTTTCATGCGCCGCCTTATGGGAGTGGTTTGGATGAGGCACCGGAACTCACCAAGGATATGCGACCAGCGTATGCCGGGCGTTCCATGGTACCAGTCGGGAGTCATGCGGTTATGACCGTGATCGATAAATACCAACCGCTGCTCGGTTTGCACGGGCATATCCACGAAGGGAAGGGAACGCGCAAGTATAAGAAGACATTGTGTGTCAATCCGGGCAGCATGTACGAGCAAGGCATGCTGAACGGTGCAGTAATCGAGCTTAAGCCCCAGAAAGTTGGAAATTACCTGCTAACCACTGGATAAAGCCCAAGTGGAAAACAGTGCCTGGAAAGGAGGTTCATATTAGCGATAAATTGAGCCGGGAGATTTACAGACAGATTGGTTCCATACCTTATTCTTTGGAAGGTCTTCGCTGAAGAGAGCTGGAGACCAAGGAACAACTAGTAAAGGAGATTCAGATGAGTGACGTTTCTCTGTTTGTACGCAAAGCCAGCGGCCTGGTAAGAGCCTGGTCGGTATTCGACGCGTTCATTTATGCCACTTTTTCGATCAACCTGATCACCCTCGGTCTGTTCATTTTCTCCTACTGCTACTACTTGGGAGGCAGTCTCATCACCGGCGTGGTCATCGGTGCCTTCTTCACCGTCTTCGAGGTGATTGTCTATGCCAGCCTGATATCTGCCATGCCACGTGCCGGCGGTGATTACGTCTGGCAAAGCCGCATCCTGAACCGCGGCATCGGTTTCGTTCTGACCGTCACCGGCTGGTGGTTCATCCTATGGCTGTGGACGCCGCTTTATGGTCAGATGCTGACCTACGAAGTGTACACGCCTCTCCTAGCGATTGCGGGCTTCAAGGATGCAGCTCTATGGTTCTTGTCCCAACCTGGACAATTCGTCGGCATGCTGTCCGTATGCGTCATTGTATTCATATACATCGCAGTCGGCATGAAATGGTATGCCCGGGTGCAGAAATTTTGCTTCTATGGCGGGCTTGTGGGCCTGGCGGTTGTTTTTCTTTTGCTCTTGTTTGGGAACAATGCCTCTTTCATCGCCAATTTCAACGAACTGGCGCCACGCTTCGGCGCAACGGCCGGGGATACGTATGCGGCCACCCTTCAGGCTGGCGCAGATGCTGGCACAGTTGCCGGTCCCCTTTTCCCGTTAGCGATTGGAGCCAGCATTCTCCTGGTCCCAATGCTGACTTTCTTCAATTTATGGCCCAACTGGGGTTCCACACTATATGGCGAGGTGCGCGGCGCATCGGATTATAAGCGCAATCTCTCGGGAATGCTGTGGGCGATCATCGTCACCACCGTGGGGGCGGTAATCTTGTTCCTGCTGATTGGGAAGACCATTGGATGGGACTTTTATAACAAGGCAAACGGCGCTTTTTGGAACTGGGGTTTTGGGTACACCACTACCACACCACCTCTGCCCATTTGGCCTTACCCGGTCCTGTTCGCGGCCTTCATGGTTAAAAGCCCGGCACTCATGTTCATTATTGTGCTCCTGATGAGCCTGTGGTGGTTCGGCTGGTCCGGTACGCTCTTTTTGAGCTCTACGCGCGTGATTTTCGCGGCGGCCATAGACCGCATGCTCCCGGAGTGGGTCTCCAAAATTGAACCTCGTACGAAGACGCCTCTCAATGCGCTTTTGCTGATGGTCATCCCATCGGCAATTATTTCATATCTGTACGCTTTCAAGGTCTTCAATTTTCAGACCCTGGCGCTGGACGCCACCGTGGTTATCGCCATCACATTTCTCGGTTCCACCATCGCAGGGATCGTCATGCCATGGAGAGCAAAGGATGTCTTCGATGGCTCGCCGATCGCCAAATACAAGGTGCCTGCCTGGCTGGGTTGGATCGTCACAGCTCTTTACACAGTTTTTGCCATCTACCTGATCTATCTTTCGATTAAGTATGCCTGGACCATCCTCGGAGGGTTGGGAGCCGCGGGTGCGAGCGGGCTTACTTGGTTCGTGGTGATCGTGCTGGGGCTGCTTACCATTGTCAATGCGGTAATCCTGGTCTGGATCCTGGTGCAGGTTGTCAGAGGGGTCTCGGGAAGCAAGGCTATGCCTCTGGTCACGTTGGCGGGGTTGATCTTCCTGGGCTTCCTCGACTGGCTGCTGGTGATGTGGTTTTGGGACCCGAACACCGCATCTGGAACCGCCTCGTATGCGATAGGCTGGTCGAATGTCAGCTCGATGGTCTTCATGTTGATCAACTACCTGGTTGCGGCTGGCATCTACTTCGGTTTCAGTGCCTACCGAAGACGCCAAGGCATTGCAATCGAGAAGGTTTATAAGGAAATCCCGGTGGAGTAATCGTCTGTCTGGTAATGTTTCCACGCGAAGGAGGAGCAAGGCAGGTATTCCCCACCTGAAAACAACTCCTCCTTTCGTGATTGTTATCTATCATAAAGTCGAGTCGCAAAATGAATGGATTCTTGCACTCGGTCTTTCGCGAGGAAGAAAACTTTGATTGACTCGGACAGATGAAGATGTTAAAATAGACCGCAGTCTCTGTCCTGGAGGTGACCTGACTCAAGAGCCTCATTTGAACCTTTCAAATACATAATCTCATCATATCCATCTACAGACATCTAGAATTAGGAGAGAAGGAGAATATGCACACCAAGAAGTTCGTCTTCAACCTGGTCGCTGTACTGGTTATTGCGGCCTTTGTACTTAGTGCTTGCGGAACAAAAAGCACCACCGCGCAAATAGCAGGAGATGAAGGTGTAGCCAAGGGTTACACAGGGTCTGTGGTAAAGAGCGTGCCGCAAAACCTTGTTACAGCCTGTAAAAAGGAGGGCATGTTGACGATTATCGCCACGCCGCCTGACTGGGCCAATTATGGTGAGATCTTTTATGATTTCCAGGCAACGACTGGCGTAAAGATCAATTCACTTGATCCAAATGCCGGCTCGGCAGATGAACTGGCTGCCATTGAAGCCAACAAGGGCAACAAGGGTCCACAGGCTCCAGATATCGTGGATGTCGGTTATGCGTACGGGGCGCAGGGCATCGCGGCTGGAGATTACCAGGCATATAAAACATCGAACTGGGATAAGATTCCCGATAAAGTTCTGGGGATTCCCGCCAAGGACCCAACCGGACTCTGGATCGGCGGCTATTATGGCGTCATGGCTGTAATCGTGAATACGGCTGTCGTGAAAAATGTCCCAACCAATTGGGCAGATTTGCTCAAGCCCGAATATAAGGGTCAAGTAGCCCTGTCAGGTGACCCGCGTACTTCGAACCAGGCCACCCAGGCTGTTTTCGCTGCTGCATTAGCTAATGGTGGTTCTCTGGATAATGCCCAGCCGGGTCTTGATTATTTCAATAATATGAACCAGGCGGGTAACTTTGTACCGGTGATCGCCAAAGTTGGTACCATAGCACAGGGCGCAACACCCATCGCCTTATTCTGGGATTACAATGCTCTTGGTTATGTAGATGCCTGGAAGGGGAATCCTCCGGCGACTGTTTTCTATCCTTCCCCGTCCATCGCCAGTATGTATGTACAGGCGATTAGCGCCTATGCGCCTCATCCTAATTGCGCCAAAGTATGGATGGAAATCCTCCACTCTGACGAAGGCCAGTTGGCATGGATGAAGGGTTACGCACATGGCGTTCAACAGGCTGATTTGGAAGCACGCGGCGTGATCCCGGCCGAACTGAAAGCCAAGTTACCGGCTTCCAGTTCCTTCTCTTCGGCGGTTGCCCCTACACCTGACCAGCTCACTGCTGCACTGGCATTGATCAAAGCTGGTTGGATGATCGTTATTCCAACCCCCGCTCCTTAATGGAATGACTACACTTATTTCAGAAAAGCGGGACGCGCCAGAGGCGCGTCCCGCTCGACCCAAAATGTCCTGGGCATGGCTGGGGATATTGCCCTTTTTCATCTTCGCATTCCTTTTTCTTCTCTATCCGTCATCGACGATCGCCATTCGTAGTTTTCAAGATTCGACTACACACGCATTCACTACCAAGAATGTAATTGATCTCTTCAAAAGCAGTTATATTCTTGGGGCATACTGGATCAGTATCAAAATCAGCCTGGTCACTTCCATTGGTGGGGGAATCTTTGGTTTCCTGCTGGCATATGCGGCCATCAGGGGCGGATTGCCGAAGATTGTGCGCTCGAGCTTGATGACTTTCAGCGGTGTGGCCTCCAACTTCGCCGGAGTCCCGCTGGCTTTTGCATTCATTGCATTGTTGAGTCCAACCGGCTTGTTGATTGGCTGGTTGCGGGCGCTGGGATATAACCCTTACTTCCACGGCTTTACACTATACACATTTTGGGGCCTGTGCATCGTGTATATGTATTTCCAGTTTCCCTTGATGGTGCTGATCATAGCCCCGGCGATCGACGGACTGCGACGGGAATGGTTAGAGGCTTCTGAGAACTTGGGCGCCAATTCCTTTCAGTATTGGCGATATGTGGCCCTGCCAATTCTACTGCCTTCCATATTGGGTACGACCATCCTTCTTTTTGGTAACTCCTTTGGTGCCTTTGCAACTGCCCAGGCGTTGACCGGTGGCCAAATCAACCTGGCGACCATCGCGATTGGTGCGCAACTACGTGGAGACGCGCTGGGTGATGCCGGGCTGGGATATGCCATGGCGTTGGGCATGGTGGTTGTCATGGCCCTGGCAATCACGGGTTATACCATTCTTCAAAGGCGGACAGAGAGGTGGTTGCGATGAGACGTGGAAACCGGGTCTGGTGGTGGATTGTGATGACCATCGGCATTCTTTATTTTTTCCTGCCGCTGCTCGCAACCTTTATCTTCTCCCTGAAAGCCAAGCTTGGAGTTCTGAGTTTTCAAGCATACATGAACGTCTTCAGTGATCCGGATTTTGTTTATAATTTTTTGTACTCTATCCTTTGGGCAATACTCACCATTGTGGTCGGAATCTTGCTCTTTGTCCCTACGGCTTTCTTGATCCGGTTGAAGTTGCCGAAGTTTCGTGCTGCTGTCGAATTCATTACCTTGCTCCCATTCGTAGTTCCGGCGATTGTATTTGTCTTTGGATTGGTACGGACTTTCAGCCACCCGCCGCTCCTAATCGTCAACAGTCCGGCCTTGCTGATTGCGGGTTATTTGGTGTTGTCCATGCCGTACTTGTACCGGGCAATAGACACTGGCCTGCGATCCATTGATGTGCGTACGTTGACCGAAGCAGGACAAAGTCTGGGTGCAGGATGGGGAGCAATCTTTTTTGATATAATTCTTCCGAATATTCGTGTAGCCATTCTAAGCGGCGCCTTCCTGACCTTCGCCATCGTGATTGGTGAATTAATACTGGCCCAATACCTGGCTAAGCCAGCCTTTGCCCCGTATATGAATTATCTTATACAACAGAAAGCTTTTGAGCCGGCGGCAATGGCCATTCTCAGCTTTGCGCTAACCTGGGCGGCCCTGGGGATCATTCAATTGGTCGGTCGCGGCAGGGAGCAGGCACAGATTAGCGGTGGACACTAATTCATCAGAGAGTGAAAAAATTATGTCACACTTAAAACTTTCCAATATCACCAAACAATTCGCCAATACCACGGTGGTCCAAGATTTCAACCTGGATGTAGAAAAAGGTGAATTTGTTTCATTCCTCGGCCCTTCGGGATGCGGTAAAACGACCACCCTGCGGATGATCGCTGGCTTTGAGATTCCCACATCCGGCACCGTTACGATTGACGATGTTGATATTACCGGCAAGGCTCCCAACCAGCGAAATGTGGGAATGGTATTTCAGGCATATGCGCTCTTTCCGAACATGACAGTTGCGCAAAACATAGGCTACGGTCTACGTATTCACAAGGAACCCAAGGCTGCGATCAAGGAGCGCGTGGCGGAAATGCTCGCCCTGATCCACCTCGAGAAAAAAGGTGACAGCTATCCTCACCAGCTTTCAGGCGGGCAGCAGCAGCGCGTGGCACTGGCGCGGGCGCTCGCCAATCGACCACAAGTACTCTTGCTGGATGAACCCCTCTCGGCGCTGGACGCGAAAATCCGGGTTTTATTGAGGGCGGAAATTCGGGCTATCCAACGCAAGTTGGGAATTACCGCAATATATGTCACCCACGATCAGGAAGAAGCCCTGTCGATCTCAGACCGCATCGTTGTGATGTACGAAGGGAAGATTGAGCAGGTGGGTACCCCCTTTGAGATCTATAACTTCCCCCAGACCGCTTTCGTCGCCAATTTTGTAGGAACCTTGAATACGACCACGGCTGAAGTGATTGACCCAGCCAGGAACTTGCTCCAAATCGATGGTGTTCAACTGGAAGCAGCTGAGGGGTTGGAGGGCAAGCAAAAAGGAGACAAGATTACTATTGCGATCCGACCAGAACGTATCAATTTTCTTGCGCAGGAAAAGAAAGCCAATATTCTGGATTGTAAGATTGAAAACATCACCTTCCTGGGTTCTGTTGTCCGCATTCAGGTGATGGTCGGAAGCAACCGATTTTACATGGATACCTTCAACAACCCATTCCTTGAATTACCCAAGATTGGCGATAATGACCAGGTCACCTGCTCACGCGAGGCTGTCCTGGTTCTAAAAGGATAACCAACCGATAGTAACCTGAGTCATTCGGTGAAACAAAAACTCGCCAGCCTCTGTAAAGTGCTGGCGAGTTCCCCAGCTTGAACTAATATTATTCTTTTTAGGAGGTTACCTTGAAACTCGTTGCATGTGTCAAATCCACGCCTGATACGACTGCTGCCGTCAAGGTCGAAAACGGCAAGGTTACATGGGGCGAAGCACCCCTGGTGATCAATCCCTGGGATGAATATGCCGTTGAGGCCGCACTCCAACTCAAGGAGGCCAACGGAGGAACAGTGACTGCCATTTCCGTCGGCGGTGAAGAAGCCAGGATTGCGTTGAAACACGCCCTGGCGATGGGCGCTGACGATGCCGTGCTTATCTCCGACCCGGCACTGGGAGCCATCGATCCCCAGGCGGTTTCCCACGTCCTGGCTGCTGCGATTCAAAAACTTGGCGGGGTGGATCTGGCCTTCTTTGGACGCCAGGCCATCGATGATGACTGTGGAACCACTTCCGCCCAGGCTGCCCGCTTGCTGGGCTGGCCAGCACTCACCCTGGTTTCAGTGATCAAGGTGGACGGCGATGGCTTGCGGGTGGAGCGTGCCATCGAAGAAGGCCGCCAAATCGTCTCAGCTAAAATGCCGGCTGTCATCAGCCTGGTCAAGGATATCGGAGAGCCGCGTTACCCGTCCTTCATGGGCATACGCAGGGCTTCCAAGGCCGAGATTTCAACCTGGTCATTGCCTCAAATTGGCATCCCTGCCCCATCTGCTGTGGTCGAGACTCTTTCCCTGATGAACGTGCCAGTGCGGGAAGTTATCTGCGAATTGGTCACTGGAGGTAATCCGCAGGAAATTGCTGAACGTCTGGCTGATAAAATCCTTGGAGAAAAGCTGCTATGAATACAATGGTTTATATTGACCATTTTAAGGGTGAGGCCCTGCCTGCATCTTGGGAGGCTGTCGGAGTTGGGAAAACCCTTGGCACCGTCACGGGCCTGGTTTTTGGATCCGGCCTTGAGACATTAACGAAAACCGCCTTCGAGTATGGCGTGGATGAAGTTCTCCTGGCGGATGATGCCACCCTGACCGATTATCGGGCCGAGTTATATGCTTCCACCTTGAAGCAGGTGTTTGCAGACCATAGCTGCGACGTATTGCTCTTCCCGACCACCAGCCGCGGCCGGGAATTGGCGGCGATGGCTGCCATCGACTTGAACACTGGTGTCCTAGTAGATGCCGTTGCACTGGCAACGAGTGGGGATAGACTGACTGTCACCCGTCCGATTTTTGGTGGAAAGGTTCTGGCCGAAGTGACCTGCTCAAGTAAACCCCAGATTATCACCTTGCGTGGGCGTGCTTTCCCCAAACCGGTGCCTCAACCCGGGAAAACCGGGTCAATAACGAAAGTTCCTACAGGGACCGGTGCGCTTACCAAGGTGGAGGGATATACCACTGCTGAAGGCGGCGCCAGCCTTACGGATGCAAATGTGATCGTCTCCGGCGGCCGCGGGCTTTCCGAAAACCCGTCTCTCCAGCCTCCTGCAGGGATGGATGCGAAACAAACCGAAATCTGGCGTGCCCAGCAGGGCTTTGGCTTGCTTAAGGAAATGGCGGAGGTGTTGGGCGGAGCTGTCGGAGCCTCACGTGCTGCCGTGGATGCAGGGTATGTACCCTATGCCATGCAGGTCGGGCAGACCGGCAAGCTGGTTTCACCGAACCTGTATATCGCCTGTGGGATTTCCGGCGCCATCCAGCACCTGGCAGGCATGCGCTCCAGCAAACTTATCGTTGCCATAAACAAAGATCCAGAAGCGCCGATCTTTAAGTTAGCTCGTTACGGTGTTGTCGGCGACCTTTTTCAAATTGTTCCCGCACTAACTTTGGCATTTAGGAACCGACTGGTGAAATAATACTATCCACTTGAAGCCAACATTATGCTGACCTTACCAGAAAAGATCATATTTGCCCTGGCCGCCCTGGCCACCCTGATTTCCATCTACTTTGCAATTCTCCGGCTGGTACGAATCATTTCCGCCGGCCATGGACGGCCTGACTGGCGGCTGGCATGGAAGCGGTTACTCAATATTCTGGTTCGCATGGTAACCTTTCAGCCAGTATTCCGTTCCCGGCTCTGGACAAGCCTGTTCCATGCATTCGTCGGATGGGGCTTTGGTTTTTATATCCTGGTCAACTTGATCGAAGTGGCTAAAGGTTATCTGCCTGGCTTTGTCATCCCAGGTCTGGTGGGGGATATCTATCGGTTCCTGGCAGATATACTTTCAGCTGCCTTATTAGTCAGCATGGTTTATTTCGTCATCCGCCGCTTTGTCTTTCGGCCTGCCAGTCTGACCACACGACAAACGATCATGCTCAGCCCGCAGGCTCGGTTTGGCATTCTGAGGGATTCTGCCATCGTGGCGACTTTCATCATGGTACACGTTGGGGCACGCTTTGTGGGTGAGTCTGTGGCGATCGCCATTGCAGGGAAGCCCGACAATTGGCAGCCGTTTGAATCTGCAACGGCTGCCCTTTTTGCTGGCGTGAATCAACCGGCACTGGTCGTTACTCAGCATGTTGCTTTCTGGTTGGCGATTGGTTTGGTGATGGTTTTCATCCCCTATTTTGCTTATTCCAAGCACGTTCACCTGTTCTTTGCTCCGCTTAACTACCTGCTCAAGCCAGAACGTCGCTCGATCGGAGAGCTGGATTACATTAACCTGGATGACAGCTCCATCCAGCAGTTCGGAGCTTCGAGGCTGAACGACCTGGGCTGGGAGCAATTGATGGACTCCTATGCTTGTATCATGTGCTTCCGCTGCCAGGATGCGTGCCCGGCTTATTCCACCGGGAAGGTGCTTTCCCCATCCGCATTGGAGATCAATAAACGCTATTTTCTCAACACGATAAGATTCACTAAATGAATCGCCTCCGCTCACTGAATTTGCCATCCCGGCTGAAGCGGTATGGGCATGTACCTCCTGTGGAGCTTGTGTGGACATTTGCCCGGTGGGCAACGAGCCGATGCGCGACATTCTCGACATCCGCCGCAGCCTGGTGCTAATGGATAATACTTTTCCCAAACAGCTTGAAACGGCTTTTCGCGGCATGGAGCGGGCGGCTAACCCCTGGGGAGTTCCGCCGAGCGAACGGATGAAGTGGGCCGAAGGATTGAAAATCCCCACAATTGAGCAAAACCCGGAACCGGATTTACTATGGTGGGTGGGCTGTGCTCCAGCGACCGAGGCGCGCGCCCAAAAGACCGCCCGGGCATTTGCCAAGATCCTGAACACCGCGGGGGTCAATTTTGCCGTGCTCGGACATGAACGAGCAATGCACCGGCGATTCGGCCCGCCGGGCCGGGCGCGAGGATATATTCTTTGGGCTAGCAACTGCAAACGTGGAGATTTTGAACGAGGTAAAACCCAGGCGTATCGTCACAACCTGTCCGCACTGCCTGCATGCCTTGAAGAATGAGTACCCGGCGTTTGGCGGGAATTACGAAGTAATCCATCATACACAATTGATCAAAGAATTAATCGACAGCGGCAAACTTCACCTTGAGCTTCAAACTCCGGACGAAAACCGCCAGGCAATGATAACGTATCATGATCCCTGCTACCTGGGTCGCCATAATGGGATTTATGCTGACCCACGGCGAGTGCTTAAATTTACCAACTCCGCCTTAGTTGAAATGCCTCAGCATGCCGACAAATCTTTCTGCTGTGGTGCAGGCGGTGCACAGATGTGGAAGGAAGAAGAGCAAGGCACAACCCGGATTAGTGCGATGCGCGTAGCCGAAGCGAGGGCCACCGGCGCGAAGATGATGGTTGTGGCTTGTCCATTTTGCATGATTATGCTGACGGATGCCGCCAAGGCTGTCGGGGAACCGATCAGCGTGGCGGATGTGGCAGAGATAGTCGCTGAGAAATTGCCTTAATTGGCGAAAAAAAACGCGCCTATTTTTTTGTTGCCAATCGTTACAATATTGCGGATGTTTTTTTGAACAAAGCTCAACACCCAAAAGACACTATCCAAATACGGCAATCAAAACTATTCCTGCAAAAATTACAGCCGCTCCAAGGATGCGGATCTTTCCCAATTTCTCACCCAGAAACCGCCAGCCTGCAAAAGCGCCCAACACTACACTGACCTCCCGAATGGCCTCGGAATAATTCACAGGGGCCAACGAGTAGGCAAATAAAGCGAAAAGATAAGCGATCACGGCCAAAAAACCGACCAGGATAAGCCGGGCCGGTTGTATTTTTATGGCTCTGCTGAACTGATCCCTTCCGTAGCGGCAAAGAATGGTTGGCGTTATTATGACCGGCATGAGTGTAAACATGCTCAAGCCGTAAGGTAGAGCCGGCCCGTGTTTGACTGCAAAACCATCGACGAGTGTGTATATAGATATGACCAGCGCAATTAACAAAGCAATAACTATTCCCTTGATTTGTGGCTTGCCCACATGAGGCTGGAGGAAACCGGTCGAGCCAACAATAACCAATCCACCTATGATTGTGACAATCCCAAGAAAGCCACCGATGCTTGGTATTTCGTGCAAGATCAGGAAAGACCAAAGAACCACCAAAGCAGGAGCAGCTCCGCGCGCCACCGGATATACCAAAGAGAAATCATGGTCACTATATGCAAATGATAAAAGTACAAAATAGATGGCTTCCAGGATTGTGCTGATCAAAGCAAACAACCACATGGAACGGGGAGGCAGGCCAGTGAAGAATAGAATAATTAAGGATAAAACACCTCCGATGATCACCTGCCATCCCATGGCAATGTATTTAACTGGGGATTGTTTGAGGACTAGATTCCAGAGGGCATGGAGAGCCGCAGAAGTAAGCAACAGTGCAATAGCGATGATTGGCATGGTGGAACTAAATTTACCACAATGGATCCCATCGGGCTATGGTAATCCTATTGTTGGCGAGGAAAACTCATATTCTCTTTTCCATACCCGCAGGCCGTACCGGCTGAGATAAATTGGGATATTCTTGAAGAGCTGGTTTTCCTGTTCAATCGCGTTTAGCATGGCTCGTTTGGCCTGCGCGATGGAATCGCACAGGATGGTCAACGAGCCGCCATCACCACCAGCACCGTTCACCTTCCAACCAAGAGCTCCATGAGCCTTGGCAATCTCGATCACCCTGGCTGCCTCAGGACTGATCAAGGCTGAGTGCAAGCGGCTCTGCGCTTCAGTATTTTCGATCATTGCTGCACCAAGAGCAGAAAAATCGTCAGCATAGAGGGCATCCCGCGACCTGGTCGCGGTGTTGCGAAGATCATTAAGCTGCTGACAGTCTGGCCCTGCATTTTCAAGCGAATGGATGACCATCTCGTGCACATCAGAGGAGTGATGTGATTTCCCCAAGTACACCAATGCCAGGCGCCTCTCCAGCTCCCACCAGGTGGCATTCGGGATCTGGATGGGCGATACGGAGGCATGAGGGTATTGGAACATTTCGATGTAATTGATCCCGCCATAAGCAGAGCACAACTGGTCTTGTATTCCACTCTGCAAGCCCAGCAGTTCAGTCTCAATCTTGTGTGCAGCGCTGGCAACTTCATGAGGGGTCATTCGGCCCGGTGTAAGCATATCCAACCCGCCGATAAGGGCAACGGTGACTGCAGCCGAAGTCCCAGTAGAAGCCCCTCCGGGAGCTTCAGAATAAATGGTCACCTCCACGCTCAACTCATTGGGCAGGTGCATATACTCAATGGCCGCCTCAAGCAGTGGGTGTTTGTCCCAGCGTTTTTCGGGCACGACGATATAACGTTCCCCGTAGTTCTCAGCATTAATGACGATCTGATTCTCTCGATGCTCGGCAGGGAAAACGGCTATCTGGACTTCAGCATAAGGGTACACGCCGATATTGAAGATCTGTCCATGGCCAGCGAACCAAGTATCCGTCCAACCACCATTGTCACAGATGCGGATGGGAGCAACGCTGTTGATGATAAAAAGAGGCTTATTCATGCATATCTGACCCATAATTCCAATAGCCGGATAATCGCTTTTATTTAATAAAAGAGGCGCTCAATTTATCATCCTGGTTTGTGAATGCCGTTTTCCAAGTTGAAGTGTTCGGCAAGATTGGGAAGGTTCCTAAGAGTGATCCATCTTGCTTTACCAAGAGTCCAAGCGGCTCAATGCCTGATTTTATCATGCTGGGATCACGAATCACCCAAGATCAGCGATCCTGCATCCATTTGTAGAAGAAGTCGGAGGAATTTGTTACTCCATCTTGATGGAAGAAATAATTCGGTGGAAGAAAAGTATAGATTTATTTCCTTTCTCGGAACTATCTATCCTCGGTGGATACCTATTTTCCCCCATAAACTCGACCGAAAACATTCTTTCCAGCTCAGTCGTTCACTGTAAAAATAGTAAAAATTAAGTGAAATTTTCCAACCTTCGTTGGCTGGCCAGCGCCAGAGTATTAATCGCGTCCATAATGAGTTCGGATATTGACCTGACATGTATCCGGTCTTCCGCATCGCCTTCAAACCGCATTGGCTTGCCAATCGTCATACCGTATGGTCCGCGCAGGTACCAGTAGCCAGTCTCGGATTTGCCGTAGAATTTCGAGACAAATGGGTGGGCGCGTTCCCGCCGGAAATAGATCCCAATGGGAATGACCGGAACTCCTGTTAATAATGCCAACCTGGCGGCACCGGTGCGGGCTGGCAAGGATCCACCCTGGCGGGGACTGAGTTCGCCTTCCGGGAAAATGGCAACGGCCTTGCCATCCCGTAGTTGCTGTTTGGCGGTATCGAAAGCAGCGTGGCGGTCTGCCAAAAGAACCGGTATGTGGCCCGAGTGACGCAAAATTCCGCCGAAAATGGGTGCTCTAAATGCATGTTCTAAGATCAATATACTTAGTGGCTGAGGGAAAAGCGTCAACAGGTAAAAAGGATCGGTCGTGCTGGGATGATTGGCAACAATGAGTTTAGGACCATCTGGCAGGTGGGTCTGCCAGAAAACATCCATATTTAACAAGAATTGTGTATATAGACAGATAAGTTTTCGACCTAATTTATATGTACAGGTTTGGGTTAAATTCATAAGGATTACCTTCTTGGCAAAACCAATTGTGTAATTTTCTATCAATCAAGAGAAGGAGTGAACATGCAGGGATATACTTTTAGCATAACAAAATAATAGCGGCATTAGGGTTTTGTCCGGGTTAACGTGTTCATCTCCCTGAGAATAATAACACCAAGAACATCTTTTCGCTTCCAAAGCAGGGATAATTACTTCTGAATCGACCTGGACCCGGTTGGTGTGTGATCTAGCCTTGCTTACCAATCCGGCGATAGCTTAACATGCCGAACCCATGCGAGATTGTTTCTGCCATATTCGCATGTGGGCGGATGATTAGAGTAATCTGTTCAAGGTCTTGAAATAGGAAATAGGAACCTGATTCGCCCAAGGAACCTAGACGATTTTGTCGCTGGCTCTCTCCATTGCCCTTATTTCTTCAGGGGTCAAGCGCCAGCCGATAGCTCCAACGTTTTGTTCAGCTTGTTTGGCTGTCTTGGCTCCAGGGATGGGCAAGCCCCCCTTGCAAATAACCCAATTTAAAGCTACCTGTCCGGGCGTTTTCCCGCCGTGGCCTTTGCCTATTTCTGTAAGCAGGTCTATCAGTGGAGGTAATTCTTTCAAAATGGCAGAATATTTACGTCCACGTGCTCCGGGCGGAGGCGAATCAACAGTATATTTTCCCGTCAGCAAACCCATGGCCAGAGGAGAGTATGCAATCAGACGTACACCCATTTCCTTGCAACGATCTAGTAAACCGTTTCTCTCGATCGTACGTTCGAGTAGGTGATATTCCACTTGATTTGTTGCCAACGGAATCCCGTGCTTTAACAAGCTTCTTTGTGCCTGTTGCATCATCTTAAAATCATAGTTTGATACCCCCACAGTCAAGGTGAGTCCCGCCTGAACAGCCAAGGCCAATCCTTCTACGTAAAAATCATTTGGAACTAAAGTGCTGGGCCAGTGCAATTGATACAGGTCCACACGTTGTATTCCGAGTCGTTCCAGACTGCTGCGTAAAGCGCGCACAACGCTTTTTTTGGTGAAACGATAGGGTATGGGGAAGAACTTGGTTGCCACGTAGACTGGCTGTGAAGTATTTTTAATAATTTGTCCGAGAAGAAGTTCAGAACGCCCTGAACCGTAGATTTCGGCAGTATCCACCAAGTTCACGCCCGCGGCCAAAGTGGCGCGAAATGCTGCAGCAATGTCATCATCGGTGTACTCAAGCCCATATTGCCAGAAAGTGCGATCTCCCCAGGACCAAGCTCCCAATCCCATCTCAGCATTGTCGAGGAAGAATGTTCCCTTGGTGGATTGGTCGGGCATGGCTCGCTCCTTGGATGAAGACGTGCAAGGATTTTATCATAAACGCTGGTCAGCCTGATTGAATCGGGTTACAATCGTAGTGAATATTCTATTGGAACTATGCGACCGCCAGCCGCTTGACCTTGTGAGGCGGCTGGCGCTCCCTGAGTTCCGGGAGGCTTCCATAAATCTTGCCCAAAATGGGGTTCGAGAAGAATCGCCCACTGCGTTGGCTCAGAGGTTGGGACTTCCACATAAGAATTTGCTTCTTCTCACCCGTGCCCTGACACATCGATCTTATGTTAATGAACACCCTGAGGCATTGGAGGACAATGAGCGCCTGGAATTCCTGGGTGATGCCATATTGGATTTTGTTGCAGGAGCGTGGCTTTACAATCATTTCCCAGAAAAGGCTGAAGGCGAATTAACGCGCATGCGATCAGCGTTGGTATGCACCGAGCAATTGGCCGAATTTGCGCGCGCATTGGACCTTGGGCCGGCGATGCGCCTCGGACATGGCGAAGATCAAGCTGGAGGCCGACAGCGGGATGTATTGCTTTGTGCAACATTTGAAGCTCTGATAGGCGCGTTGTATCTACAGAGCGATATTTCGGTTATACAGCGTTTCATCCATCCCATGATCGAAGATGTAAGCGACCAGTTCTTATTTCAGACAGACCTGCAGGATCCAAAAAGCCGGCTGCAAGAATGGTCGCAGGGGTTGAAACTTGGCATTCCCCAGTATGTTACTCTTCAAGCCAGTGGCCCGGATCACGAAAGAATTTTTGAGGTTGTCGTGCATGTTGATGGTAAAGCATACGGTCATGGTACCGGGCGAAATAAACAAACCGCAGAACGTCTTGCTGCCCAAGCGACTTTAGAAATCATTGAGAATTCTGCCCTCTGATCCTTTGTCTTAAAATGCCTCTACGACTTAAATCACTAGAACTACACGGTTATAAAACCTTCGCTGCCAAAACGAATTTTGAATTTGCCGAAGGCATTACAGCCATAGTTGGACCGAATGGTTCCGGTAAATCCAATATTGCCGATGCCCTCCGTTGGGTATTGGGTGAGCAGTCCTATAGCCTTTTACGTGCCAAAAAGACTGAAGATATGATTTTCGCTGGCTCAGAACAACGGCCGCGCGCCGGCATGGCCTCGGCAGGGGTCACTTTCGATAATACGGATGGCTGGTTGCCGGTGGATTATTCTGAAGTTGCCCTGGCTCGCCGCTCTTATCGGGATGGCCGCAATGAATATCTTCTAAATAGCCAACATGTCCGGCTGAAGGATATCAACGAGCTCCTGGCCCAATCCGGTCTTTCTGAACGCACCTATACCATTCTGGGTCAAGGGCTGGTAGATGCATCCCTGGCTCTCAAAGCCGATGAGCGCCGCCGTCTCTTCGAGGAGGCGGCCGGCATTGGTCTATATCGAACTCGCCGGGAGGAAGCTCTTCGCCGTTTGGAGACCACCAAGCGCAACCTTGACCGCGTGCTTGATATCCTGGCTGAGCTGGAGCCACGCTTGAAAAGTCTGGAACGCCAGGCTGCACGTGCCCAGGAATATGCCAGGGTACAGGCCGATCTGCGTGTACTCTTGTTAGAGTGGTATGGTTTCCATTGGCATCGTGCCCAAAGCGATCTAAGGAATGCCATTGACCTGAGTAGCACTCAGGGAGCAAAGTTGATGGAAGCACGGGAAATCTACCAACGTGTACGTGAAAACTTTACTGCCCATCGGGATCATCTGAACGGATTGCGTGCCAAATTAAATTCCTGGCACCGACAGTCGGCACAACTTCACGAGAACCGTGAATCCACGAGCGGCAAGCTGGCGGTACTGGACGAGCGCCAGCGAACCCTAATGGACAACCGTGAGTCCGGTCTTAGTGAACAATCCCAACTCTCAGAGGAAATTAAGATCGCCCGGGAGCGATTGAATGAAACCGAAGTTGAAACGGCGCATCTACAGATGGAGTATGACGAAGCGCAAACTCAAACAAAAACTGCACAGGCGAGCTTGGATAGTCGACAGGCTGAAAGGAAACGCCTAGAGGCAGAAATTCAGTCTGTTCGCCATAAAATAGATGAATTCATTAATCAACGTGCCAGCTTGCAAGCGCGATTGGATGAATTGGCTTCTCGAAGCGAAGGCCAAAAGCAGAAATTTCAGGCGCTTGAACGAGCCATAAAATTGGCCGAAATTGAAACGGGGAAAGCGGCGAAGAAGCTCAAGGATGTGGTAGCCAACAGGCAGACTGCAGAAACAGCAGTACAAAGTGCAGAAAAAGAACTTCGGGTTGCGAGAAAGCAGCAGGCAGATCTGAATTTTCAGTTTGATGAAAAAAAAGGCGACCATTCCGCCAGACAAGCTGAACAAGCTCGTTTCAAAGCTCAGTTGAATGTGCTGGAACAAGCCGAGCAATCATTAGCTGGCTATGCGGACGGTGCCAGATTACTTTTAGACGCTTCCCGAAGCTCAAAAATTGGTGGAACCCGAGGAGCTTTCTCAGCCTCGTTAGATGTTCCAGCGGAACTGGAAATGGCTATAGCAGCGGCTTTAGGTGAATATACTGATGCCATTTTATTAGATTCTGGACGTGATGCTGAACAGGCGATGTCACTACTTGATAGAAATCAATCTGGACGAGCTGCGCTCTTACCACTGGACTGGCTTGCTCCTGCCGAACCGCTTAGAGTTGAAAAGAACGTTGATTGTGTCGGTGTGGCATCTGATTTGGTTAAAACCACACCGGAATATCGCCCGGCTCTGGATTTGCTACTCGGCCACGTGCTTGTCGTTCGTGACCGTTCAGATGCCAGGCGTGTCCTGGCTGGTCTTCCAAGAAATGCCTTGGTGGTGACGTTGAGCGGCGATGTGTTCCATGCAACTGGTCAGGTCTCGGCAGGAAAACCGGCCAAGACTGCTGCGCTTGGACGTCCGCGCCAACGGCGCGAGTTACAGGAATACGTTTCGGATATTGAGCAACTGATTGCAAAATTGGACTCTGACCTGCTAATCCTTTCAAGTCAAATTACTACTGCCCGTTATCAAGTTGAAAGCCGTCAAGATATAGTAAATGATGAACATGCCAAACTGGAATCTGCCCGGAATATTGAGCGACAGACACAAATACAAGTAGAATCGGCGCGGCGGGAGTGGGAATGGCAGATCAACCAGAAGGCAAGTGTCGAATCTGAGATAGCACTGGCAGAGAAGGAACGTGAGCAGACGATTGTCGCACTTTCTTCCATTGAGAAAGACATAGCGCCAGAACAGGAATCGCTACGAACACAATCAGTGGTTTTGTTATCCTCAGGCTTGGATGAATATCAAGAGCAAGTGAGATTCTGGTCGACAAGTTCGGCGGTAACTGAACGTGCCTTGAGAGATGCCCGCACCAGGCTAGTCGAACGTTCAAGTGTAGTAGACCGGTTGCAAGAACAGGCGTTATCTCTGGAAAATCTCTTGATTGGAATAGATAAATCGCTGAAAGAGGTGGAGAACGCGAGGGATAAGCTGCGTGGTGAGGTTTCAGGTATCAATGTGCAGCTAGAAGAACTACGCAATCTGATCGAACCTGCAGAGAAAGAGCTTGAAACTTCCGGAACCCTGGAAGTGGATTTAGAAAAGCAGGAAATGGAAAAGCAGGTTGCATTATCTCGTGTCGAGAGGACGAATAACCAGATTCAACTTGAATTAAGTCGAAAACAAGAAATGTTGAGTAACCTGCGCCAGAAAATCGAGGACGATTTTGGTCTGGTGGCTTTCGAGTATTCCAGTGATATTTCCGGCCCGGTGCCGCTACCTTTCGAGGGTATGGTTGAACAATTACCGGTGGTTAAAGAGCTGCCGCTGGATCTTGAGGATAGCATGAGCCGCCTGCGGGCACAATTGCGGCGAATGGGCGCTATCAATCCCGAAGCAAAGGAAGAATATCAGTCGGTCAAAGAGCGGCATACTTTCCTTTCCGCTCAATTGGAGGATTTACACAAGGCCGAAATTGACTTGCATCAAGTTATTGCAGAACTGGATGAGCTAACACGACGTGAATTCCAAAAGACGTTCGAGGCCGTCGCAGAACAATTCCATACGATCTTTCATCGGCTGTTTGGCGGAGGGGCAGCACGTTTGGTACTGACCGATCCAGATAATCTAACAGAAACCGGTATTGATATCGAGGCCCGTTTACCCGGTCGCCGTGAGCAGGGTCTTTCACTTCTATCGGGTGGTGAGCGCAGCCTGACAGCAATTGCGCTGGTATTCTCCCTGCTCAAGGTCTCACCTACACCTGTGTGTGTGATGGACGAGGTCGATGCAATGCTCGACGAGGCCAATGTAGGCCGTTTTCGCGATCTACTCCTGGAGTTAAGTAAGGAGACGCAGTTTATCATCATCACCCACAACCGAAACACAGTGCAGGCAGCCGATGTGATCTATGGAGTCACAATGGGGCGTGATTCAGCCAGCCAAATTATCAGCCTGAAGCTGGATGAAATTTCCGAAGAGTACCTGAAATAATCAATGGGGTTTCCCCGATGGGAAGCAAGGGTAATAAAAAAGTGGCTAGCTACCCGCTAACCACTTTTTTTTATTAGATCGGTTCTTTGTTACTTGTTCGCATTTCCTGCCTGATACGTTGCCACGTAGGCTGTTGCTGTGGCGGCATCATTGGCCTGCGCTTGCGCAAGAGTGGGGGTTGTGGGGATGAAGTTCGTATAACTATTATTGATAACCACTTTGGAGCTGGAGCGCTGTGACTCGAGCCATGATGTGAAAGCAGCCGAGACTGCATCCTGGTATTCCTGTTCTGTTAGAGGACGCATTTCATGACCAAGCACCTGGATTATGTGATAACCATATGTACTCTTGATCGGCTGGCTTATCTCGCCAACTTTTAAAGAGAAAGCGGCATTTTCGAACTCCGCTACCATCTTGCCGCGGCCGAACCAACCCAAATCTCCACCTTTGTCTTTGCTGCCTGTGTCGATGGATAACAATTTTGCAAGACCAGCAAAATCCGTCCCAGCTGCAAGCTGTTTTCGGACATCGTTGGCTGTCGCTTCATCGGCAACCAGAATATGCCGGGCCCAAACTTGTTCCTGTTGATGGGTAATATCTGCCGTGACCTTGGCTTGTACACGGTCACGGTAGAGGCCGCTCTCGAAGAAAATATAGCGGAACTGGGCGTCATTGAGACCCAATGCAGAGTAGCTTTTCAATGCATTCTTATATTGTTCTTGATACCCTTTTAGTGTGTACGGTGTAGCAGTGGGAGCGGGCGTGGGGATGGGAGTTGGCGTACTTGTCTGGTTGGGCGTTGGTGTTGGAGCAGGGAGCGTTGCAGTTGGAGCAGGGGTTTGAGTTTCAGTAGGGCTTGGTACCAACGTCGGAGTCATCAAAGCATATTGGGTTGCATCAAGCGTGGAATAGACAATCTCTGTAGGAGTGAGAGTGGGAGTCGGGGTTCCGTCCTGGTAATATCGCAATGCCTCCTCGGCGGATTTTTCCACCTCTGCTGATGTGACAGTAATACCATTTGCCTTAGCGTACTGGCGGATAAGCAGATCATTAACCATTTCATCAATGACTTGTCCACCCAGTGTAGCAGGGGTGTCCAACTCTGATTTAATCTGGGATAAGGATTGAGACATTTGTGCATCACTGTTCGGGTCCATGCCAAACATTTGTGCAAGCTGTATATATTGCAAGTACTGGTTAATTAATTGTTGTCGGGAGACCTTCACCCGACTCTGGAAATCATACAAACTGCGTGATTCGCCATTGACAGTCACCGCAGGTCTCCATTTGAGGAAGAGCGTATCGTTCAGGAGACCGTAGGCAATGCCAAGAACCACGATTGCAATGATCCCAATGGCAAAACCAGTGATCATTCTAGTCTGCCGTCGTTCCCGATCCTGTCGAGCCAGATGTTTCTTGGTTAGTATTTTTGGAGACCTATTTTTAGCCATAAATACCTCAAGACGAAGTTCTTAAAAAACCTCGCCAATTCTTTATATATGGGAAATCACAGCTGCTTGCTTGAGTTTGTGAACCAGATGATGTTTCAGTACATGAACAAAACAGGATTTTGGTTCAAGATCCAGCAATATCGAATGGATCATTCCCCGTACCCATTGCAGACAGCAAGTTTCAACGATCTTCGTTGAATGCCCGGCCTGTGAAAGGAAGCAGGGCGATATGGCGGGCACGCTTAATGGCACCAGCCAGCTCGCGCTGGTGTCTGGCGCAAGTACCGGTCTGGCGGCGAGGGCGGATCTTACCTTCTTCAGTGACGAAACGGCGCAAAACATCTGACTGTTTGTAATCAATTGTCATATGCCGGTCAGCACAAAATTGGCAAATCTTTGGGCGGGCGTAATATCGACGCTCCTGCCCCCCTTCCATTTCATTATCCATCGGGTGATCCATAATAATATTTACTCCAGTCTATCTTAATTGGCGCAGTGGTTATTGAATCCGCTGCAATTAATGAGATTAATTCTAGAACGGGAATTCATCTTCGTTCCCAGCCTGACCATCGGGTTCCATGGATGCTATCGGTTCTTCAGCGGCCGGCCCATGGTTAGCATCCCGGCGGTCGCCGAGCATTATTATTTCCGTGGCAACGATTTCGACGGTAGCGTGCTTGACGCCTTCCTTGTCTTCCCAATGCCGTGTCTGGAGACGACCTTCGATGTAAACCTGCTGGCCTTTTTTCAGATATTGTTTGCAGGTTTCGGCTTGGTTGCTCCACGTGACAACATTGAACCATTCTGTTTCTGTGTGACGTTCACCATTGGCGGTGCTCCAGGAGCGGTGGGTGGCAACCGTGAAAGTGGTTACGGGGCGCCCGGTGGACGTGTAACGCATTTCAGGGTCACGACCCAGATTTCCGATAATCATAACTTTATTCAAACCGCGACTCATCGATTACTCCTCGTTTGGAAGGAAAGCTAAAAACCGACGATGATACTCCTTAGTCCACAACAACAAGCATGAAACGAATGACAGGTTCCAGGAAGCGAAGATTCTTTTCCAGGGTAGCGGTGGCAGCAGGTTCAAGGCCGAGATTAAAAAGGACATACTGACCTTCGCGCTGTTTCTTGATAATATAAGCCAGACGTTTTCGTCCCCAGACTTCGACTTTATCCACACTACCTTTTGATTCAAGAACCCAACCTTTAACCTTTTCGACGATGCCATTAAATGCGGTCTCGTCAAGATCGGGGTGGACAATACAAACCAACTCGTACTTATGCATAAGGAAAACCTCCTTTCCTCGGGATATGCTCCCGGACATTCACCGTAGGTGAGCCGGGGGCGGAAGGCAAGCCACTTGATGGCTTGGACCCGGAATTATCCGGGTATACAAACGGGCTGTATTGTAAGCTAAAAGAGTGATTTTGGGGAGGGCGATTTTCTGTTCATGAATGTGGATCTGGGAATTGCTATTGGACTCATGCGTACTTAAAAAAAGCTTTCCACATATACCGGATTGCTGAATATCCAGCCGCGCAGCTTTCCCAAAAAACGCTTATGGGCCTCAATCCGATAAACCCCCGCTTCATTTGTTATGTGGGTGAGAGTATCGCCATACAATTTCTTTACACATTTACCGTCTTTCATTAGCTTGATTTCGGCCTTTGAAGGTAATTTTCCCTGTATGGTGACTGATCCATCCAGGAAAATCTTCTCGCCCATGATAACGCTCGAATCTTTGCTTTGTGCCGAGAAACGGAACCCACGCGTTGGAGCAGGCAAATCGTAGCCGATAAAACAATGGCCGGCAGCCAGGGCGTCAAATACCATTTTCCGGTCCTCCGAGAGGGTCCCGGTCAACGGTGATGGTGTAAGAATATGCGTGTTTATGGTTGAGAAGTGGTACTCGTAGGGGAAAATAGTCTTATGTATTGGTCCAAGTGACATATGCCGCGCATGGGCATCAGAGCCGCCGACAGCCACCACGCGCTGGCCTTTGGATAACAGATCATCCCAAATCCGCAAAGCCTTCGGGTGTGGTTCATGAGGAATGGTTTCCGGCAGGAAGGCATGGATAATTGCACTCAGCTTCCCTTTTGCAACAGTTTTGAGTTCGCTGAAACCGTTCCATAATTCTATCCCGGTGAAACCGGTGACGCTCCAGTCTTCCCAGGAAATGTCCGTTTCTCCAAAGGCTGGCAACGCGGGGTCCACCGGATGGGCGATAAATGATAGTCCTCCCAACCGGTAAATGTTGTTGATAAGGGTCTGTGGATTATCGGCGAAAGGAGCCAATTCCTGATCTGTGCCGAAAACAAGCAGATGGTTCTTTTGCGGCTCGCGATCCTGGTCGTGAATCTCCTCGCAAGCCAGAACGAGGGTGCGTTTCTTTCCGTCCCGATAGTAAGCGTCCAAGCCTTTTACCAGGATATTGTGGTCAGTGACCAGGAGCACATCCACGCCGGTCTTAAGACCTGCTTGACCCAATTCAGTATAAGTGCCAGAACCGTCTGAGTAGGTTGTGTGCATATGTAGATTAATAACCAGTTCGTGCATTGTTATTCCTTATCGCTTATTTTGTTGACTTTCGTTTTTGATCATTTTTTGGATCAAATAGTGTTGGTTGACGATTGACCAGTATAACAGGTATAATTTGGCGGTTAAATTTTCTGGAGGCTTGTCAATGATAAAAATTCTTGATGGTGCTTTAATTTTAACATCAATTGCGCTGGTCGTCAGTATTATCCTGCAGAGCAAAGGGGCTGGTCTGGGTGGCTTGTCGGGTTCTGACACAGGTGGTGTGTTCACTGCCCGCCGCGGGATCGAAAAAACGCTTTTTTGGGTGACTATTATTTTCAGCGTCTTGTTTTTTTTGCTGGCAATTGTCCTGGTGATTCTTTCTGCCCGCCAATAAGAAAAACCTATTGAGAGAGGCCAGTACCGGTTTGTAGATGTGCCCGGATGTGGCCTTTCTTTAATTCTTATTCATGAGAAAATTGCGCTGGCAATTCCTGGTCGTCGCCCTGACTCTGGTTGTAGTCGTAGTGCTCTTGTTAACACAACAGCCATCGGTCAGCCCGACCCTGCCTCAACCGGCAAGTGGCGGAATTTATACCGAGGCCCTGGTTGGATCGTTTGGGCGCTTGAATCCCATGCTTGACTTGAAAAATCCAGCAGATCGCGATGTAGACCGCCTACTCTTCAGCAGCCTGATCAGATTCGATTCGCGCGGTATCCCGCAACCTGATCTGGCAGAATCATGGGGTGTTTCAGCAGATGGCACGATTTATAATGTAACGCTACGCGGAAATGCCAACTGGCATGATGGTACCCCCATTACCAGTGATGATGTGTTATTTACGCTCGACTTGCTTCGGACCCAATATTCCTCCTACTCTCAGGATGTGCGGAATTTGTGGGACGGAGTGCAGATAACCCGTCTTAACGATAAGAATATAAAATTCGTCCTGACAGAGCCATTTGTTCCTTTTCTGGATTACCTGACATTTGGGATTTTGCCCAAACACATGTTAGAGACGGTCGCGCCTGATCAAATGGAAAATGCCGGTTTCAACTTGGCGCCGGTTGGTTCTGGACCATATAAATTTGATCATTTAATGGTCGAAGCAGGAAATATCACTGGAGTTGTTCTTGCGGCTTCAAAAGGCTACTATGGCCAGATTCCGTTTTTGGAGCAAATCGTATTCCGATATTATCCAAGTGCCCAGACAGCGCTAGGTGCTTATCAGGCAGGAGAAGTGCTCGGCGTCAGCCAAATTACACCAGATGTTCTTACTGCTGCTCTTGCGGAGACAACTCTTTCCTTTTATTCCAGCCGCTTGCCGCGTTTGACTCTTATCCTGCTCAATCTTGGTGAGCAACAATTACCCTTTTTCCAGGATAAAAAAGTTCGAAATGCGCTTATGCTTGGGTTGAACCGGCAATGGATGGTAGATAAACTGCTTGATGGGCAGGGGATCGTAGCCGACAGCCCGATCCTCCCGGGGACATGGGCCTATTATGATGGCCTCGACCACGTAGGTTTCGATCCTGATGCTGCAGTTGAACAGCTGAAATCTGCCGGGTATGTACTATCATCGACTGGCAGTGTACGCGCCAAGGATAATGTTTCGTTATCCTTTACCATGGTATATCCGGATGATAGTCTGCATACCCAGTTGGCTCAAGCCGTACAACAGGACTGGGCGGTAATTGGCGTTGAAGTGAAACTAAAAGCAGTTTCCTACGATTCCCTGTTAAATGATTACTTGACACCGCGCACATATCAAGCTGCCCTCGTGGATTTGGATCTCAGCCGGTCCTACGACCCGGACCCTTATCCTTTCTGGCATCAGGCGGAAATAACCGGCGGACAGAATTACTCCCAATGGGATAACCGTCCTGCGAGTGAATATATTGAGCAGGCGCGTGTGGTGGCTGATATGGCCATTCGTACCCGTTTGTATCGAAATTTCCAGGTTATTTTTGCAAGAGAGCTACCAGCATTATTATTATATTACCCTGTATACAGTTATGCCGTTGACCAACGATTGCAAGGCGTGCAAGCTGCACCACTCTTTGAGTCTGCCGATCGCTTCAACGGCATTAACACCTGGTATCTGGTCACCCACCGCTCCCTTGATAGAACGTCCCAGCCGACTATCGGCCCATAGATAAGAGCATCGCAGAAGGAGTATGTATGGCTGACCAGCGTGAAAACGCTCTGCATTATGCAAAAAAAAATAAAGATAATTTCCTGAGCAGCTTGAAGGAAATTCTGACTATACCGTCAGTCTCAACTGAAAAGGGTCATATTTTAGAAATCCAGCGCGCGGCCGAGTGGCTGGCAGCCCAATTACAGAACCTGGGGATGCAAAAAGTACAACTTTTTCCAACCGCGGGATCCCCGATCGTCTACGGTGAAGGTCTGGGAGTACCCAGCTCCCCGACCGTGCTAATTTATGGCCATTACGATGTCCAACCCGTGGATCCAATTAATCTTTGGAAAACAGATCCTTTTACCCCGACTGTGATAGGTGAAGATATTTTTGCGCGTGGCGCCTCGGATATGAAAGGACAGGCGGTTATAACCCTTAAAGCAGTGGAAGCCCTGGCAAACACGGGTGGCATACCGATTAATGTTAAATGGCTATTTGAGGGAGAGGAAGAAATCGGCTCGCCCAACCTGGAAGCATTCATAGCCGGCCATGTGGAACTGTTGTCTTGCGACTTTGCAGTTAATCCTGATTCGGGGATGATCGGGAGAGAATATCCAACCATCACCTATGGCTTACGCGGTCTGGCGTATTTCGAGTTACGTGTTTATGGACCTGTGCATGATCTTCATTCTGGAATGTATGGCGGAATCATCCATAACCCGGCGAATGTGTTGGCCGAATTGATTGCTGGAATGCATGATAATGAAGGACGAGTTAAACTGCCGGGTTTCTACGACAGGGTGCGTGGATTGAGTAAAGAAGAACGCGAAGAGTTAGCACGTCTCCCGGTAGGCGAAAGTGACTTTCTTGAACAAACTGGTGTTCCGAGCCTCCATGGAGAAGCCGGGTTTACCGCCAACGAACGAACTGGGGCGCGACCCACTCTGGACGTGAATGGTCTGCTTTCCGGTTTTACAGGCGAAGGATCCAAGACTGTTATTCCCGCCTGGGCAATGGCGAAGCTCTCGACACGGCTTGTTCCCGATCAGGATCATAAAGAAGTTCACCAGCAGTTACTCCTTTACTTGGAACAAAGAGCTCCCAAAGATATTCGCTGGGAAGTGAAGACTTTGTCCGGGAATCCAGCCTCCATTTCGGATCGGAACAATCCAGGTGTACAGGCCATGGCCAGTGCCTTGGAGTCAGTGTGGGGCCTGCGACCTTATTTCAAACGCGAGGGTGGCTCCATCCCGGTGGTGGGGGATATGCAACGCATACTGGGAGTTGAATCGGTTATCTGCGGTTTTGGACTTCCGGATGACAGTGTACATGCACCAAACGAGAAGCTAAACCTGCCGACATGGTACCGCGGCATTGATGCGTATATCCATTTCTTTTTAAACTTGAAAAAATAAAATTTGGAGGCGAGTCACCGGTCTCTTTAGTAGGCCGGTTGCTGGATTAACTGTATGGATGACAAACTCATTACTTACGGTGGACAGGCACTTATCGAGGGTGTACTTATGCGCGGGCGGAAAACCTGCGTAATTGCCATGCGTGCACCAGACGGCAAGATTGTTACCAAGATTCAACCACTGAGCGGCATTTATAAAACAAACATTGCTAAAATTCCTTTCTTGCGCGGCCTGGTCATGTTGTGGGATGCGCTCGGTCTGGGCATGCATGCCCTGACCGATTCTGCCAACATGCAATCCGGCGAGGATGAAAAACTGGAGGGACCGGCGCTTTACCTGACTATCGGTCTGACCTTTCTATTCGCCATTGCTATTTTTTTTCTCGTCCCGGCGGGAGTTGGCTGGTTAACTGAACATTTCCTGCATTGGTATGCCTGGTGGAGCAACCTGGTTGAGGGAATTTTACGCCTGGCCATGTTGGTCGGTTATATCTGGGCGATTGGGTTTATGCCGGATATTGCACGCGTTTTTGCCTATCATGGTGCGGAACACAAGACAATCAATGCATTCGAAGCGGGTGCGGATATGACGCCGTCTGCGGTTGCGAAATTTCCGCTTGCCCACGTACGATGCGGGACGGCTTTCTTGCTGACATTGATGGTGCTTTCGTTGTTTTTCTTCACCATCCTCGGCCCGCTCTCATTGCAATGGCGCCTTATTAGTCGGGTTTTCATGATCCCGGTTCTGGTGGGCATAGCATATGAGTATCTTCGCTGGACATCCAACCATATCAAATCGCCGTTTGTACGCTTTATTGTAAAACCCAATCTTGCGCTTCAATCCTTAACCACGCGTGAACCGAATGAAAAAATGCTTGAGGTTGCGATTGCAGCCTTTCAAGAAATGAGGCGGGCCGAGAAAATGGGTTGATTTCTTTTGAGCTCGTTATAAACAGGGCGACCTTTGGTTGCCCTGTTCATAGGTATGCGGGCGATCAAATGGTGGATTTCGGGGATGCCGAACGTTTTTTCAATCAAATTAAGAAGGCTTTCTTAGGTCCATTGGGCCGCATAAGCATAAGTCCCGAGAATGCCAGGATGATCGCCCCCATCCAGTATGGTGAACCTGCCATAACATGATCATATACGCCGCCAGCCCATAAAGGACCGAAGACATTCATCAAGCTGCCCAGCCCAGTTGTTACACCCATGAGCAAGCCGATTTCACGGTGTGGAACCTGTTCTGTGCAAAGAGTAGTAAGCGTTGGAAAAGTGAAGGAGCTGAAGCAGGCGGTCAGCATGTTTAATAAAAAAATTGGCAAGAAGATCGGGGTGAAAAAGATGGCCAAATTGATTACGCCCTGCCCTAATAGACTTCCAATAGCGGAAGCCTTCTCTCCAAATCGCTTTACCAAGGCTGGTACAAGCATGAAGTTTGTTATGGCGCATGCTACGCCCGCAGACATCGTCAGGATGCTAACATGCAATACCCGGGCGTTGAATTTCTGGATCATGAATACTGCTGAGGCACTATTGATACCGTTGAATGCGAGGTTAAATAGGCTCGATACAATCAACAACCAGCCCAGACCTGGTTTTCGGGCCATCTCGGATATGGAAATAATTGGGTTGAAATCGTTCGCGCGTATCGGGGATGTCCGACGTTGTACTTTAGGGAGGGACTCTGGTAGCATGAAGAAACAAAATAAAGCATTTAGCAATGAAAGCCCAGCCGCAATTAAGGCAGGAGCAGCCAGGCTGAATTGTCCCAGAAATCCACCCGCAGCAGGGCCAAGGATCAATCCCAAGCTCCAGGCCATTCCAATCAGTGTAAAATTCTTGGAACGTTTTTCGGGTTTGGATATATCAGCGATGTAAGCAGTTGCGATGGAAAGATTCCCGCCAGTGATACCTCCAATGAGACGTCCTAAAAACAATATCCATAAATTGCCCCCCAGACCAAAGATCAAATACCCAATTCCCTGGCCTAAGATGCTTATGAGTAATACCGGCCGACGTCCATATCGATCCCCGAGTTTTCCCATGAGAGGAGCCGCAACAAACTGACCTGCCGCATAGATGATGGTTATCATGCTGACCATCAGTGCTGCACTGCTGAATCGACGAACAATAAAGGGCGCGACGGGATTCAAGATGGTAATCCCGATCACATCCATTAGCATGATAAAAAAATCAAACCGAGAGAGTACTTATAGTTTCCCTTCGTCAGGTTGATTTGCATTGTCGAAATACTTCAGACCATGATGAATAGATTGATTCACCCATTGGGTTTGTAAAATAAACGATTTTCCCAATTGAGTTCCTTTTCTCAGCAGGATCCCATCCATACAAGACTTAACATGTATGTTTTCATTTTGGTTTATCCTGGAAGCGTTAAGGAGTTCAGGTACCCTTGTTGTTGATACCGATGGAAGAGCCTACCCCATTCCGTATTGGATTCCCAATCGCGGGCTACCTTTTTATAAATAAATGGCCAGTAGAAAAGATCCTGCTCGGCGTTACCAATAGCGATTGGCACGGCCACGAGTGGTGTACGTAGAACCATTTTCTGCAGGAACCTGGTCGGTCCATACCAAGCCAGCCAGGCCAGGAAGGTATGCGAATTTCGTGTAATCTTGAAATGCCAATTCTCGCCTGCTATTTCGTCACCAACTAAATCGATCTGGCGCACATCCCCGTTTCCCAGGCCTTGCTCGGTTGCCAAACGGATATACCGGATGGACAGGGGATCAAACCCCATGAGTTTGGCTGCCACGGCATCAATGGCAACCTGATCCTCGGAAGCCAACAGAATATTCTTCACCTCGGGGATCATCAGGCGCGGGCCAGCGCCATTACCGGCGGTGGTTCCATCCATCATGGCAAATATTCCCGGGTGGATCTCTTTTTGGATTGCCAACAAATCCACCAAAGTTTCGTGGATCCAGCTATGTGTGTAATGTCGATATTTACTCAATAATCCACCGAAGGCATTTTTCATCGCCCCAGTGGTGGTTGTATACATATGTGTCTTCACCGTAGGCAGATGGACGATATTCTTCCCTATGAAATAATCCGGAATGCGGATGCCTTCCGGATAAATGTGGTCGAGCGCAAGCATTTTGGTCTTGGGCCGATATGGCACCCATTCCATATCCTTTTTGAGGAAATTGAAAAGAACCGGGATGTTGTAGTGCTTGAAAATGGGCACATAGCCATTAAGGTCTTCCCCTTTAAAAGGGTTAGTTCCCACCGTGTGGTTCTGTACACATACCAAGTCTTTAAATCCAGCCTGACTTAAGGCGAGAAAACAGCCTTCCAATTGCCAGGGTGTAGTATTTGCCGCTGGCATAGGGAAATGCCAGGAAATGTTGTCTTTAAGAATGGTGGTGGCATCCCGGTGCAAGACTTGGCTGCCGCCGGCGAGCTCAAAGAGTCGTTGATAATCCTGTAAAACGGTCTCGGGTTTGGTACGTACAACAGCGACTTTGGATTTATTTATCATTCTATCACCTCTAAAAATTAAGTGAATATTTCATCAAGTGGCTTTATATTCCTTGCTCTTTATACTTTCTCTTCGATCAATTTCTGCCTTATCTTTCGATATAACACGATCGGACTGTCACCCGGAATCAAAATCTCACCGATACCAAGGTCAGGACGAGGAGGACGCTGGGTGATGACGACGCGGCGATCCTGTCGCTCGATCACCATGTTCGCCAGGCTGCCGATCCATCCGAAAAGCTGGCGAATAACGGGGATGCGTACCTTATGATAATAACGTACATACATCATAGTGTTTTCGTCGTCGATCGGGGCAAAGGCGATCACGACGCGCAGATTGTCAGCGATCCAATTGTGCCATACATTTCCGTAGCGAAATTGTAGAAAGGGACGCCGGTCGGGTTCAGGAAGCTCAGAAGCTTTTTTCGGTTTCTGCCCAGTGTCTCTTTCATTGTAGACCCATAGGTTGATCAGGTGATCACCGGGCCAGTGGCTCTCTTCCATGACAATCGGCCCATTGACCAGGGTTTTATTGCCGCGTCCGATCGTGTTGTGGTGAATGAAGGGCAGGTGCACTGTATCCAATTGGTTTTCGATGGCACGTGCATAATGGTTGCCCCAATAATCTTTTTTCGTAGCATAGACCATGTCCGGGCCGATGGACTCAAACCACGGTACGGGTGGCAACTCCCCCTGTTGTTCACCCCACCAGATGTAAACGAATCCGTTTTCTTCCTGGACTGGGTAACTGCGTACATGCAGCGCTTTTGGAGGTTCGCTCTTCCTTCCGATGGCCGGAACAAGTTTACAGTACCCCCTGATGTCATATTCAAAGCCATGAAAAGGGCACTGAATACAGTCGCCAATCAACTTACCGACGCTAAGCGCCACGCCACGGTGTGGGCATTTATCGCTCATCACTGAAAGTCCCCCTTTGGTATTACGCCAGGCGATCATCTTCTCGTTCATCCGAGTGACGCCGACAATTCTTCCCTTCTTAATCTCTTTGGACTCAAGAATAGCATACCATTGGTTTGGAATCATTTTCACCTCAATCGTGAAATTCCATAACCACCTCTACGGTTAAAGTGGTTGAAATTTAGCCGTGAAGTGCCGTAATAGTTCTGGCGCATAGGTGAACTTATAGCCGCGCAGAGATCCGGCGCGTTTGGCAATCCTGGCCAGAGTGCCGGCAACGTAATCCACATGACTCTGAGTATAAACCCGGCGCGGGATGGCCAAACGAACGAGCTCCAACTTCGGGTAGACGATTTCGCCGTTGTCAGGATCCGGGTGGGCAAACATGACCGAGCCAAGTTCGCAGGCGCGGATGGCACCTTCAAGGTAGAGTTCCACCGTCAGTGACTGACCCGGAAATTCACCATGTGGGATATCGGGGAGCACGCTTCCGGCGTCAATATAGACGGCATGACCACCGGCTGGCTGGATAGTGGGAATGCCGTACCCGTTAATGCGTTGCGCCAGATATGCGGTTTGAGCGAGGCGATAAGCGAGATAAGCTTCATCGAGGCCTTCGTATAGACCAATGGCCATTGCATCCAGGTCACGCCCTGCCAGCCCGCCATAGGTGTAGAAGCCTTCGCGAAGGATGAGTTCGTTCCTGACATTCTGGAAGAGTGACTCATCATTCATGCACAACAAGCCGCCGATGTTTACGATTGCATCTTTTTTGGCTGACATGGTCATGCCATCTGCCAGGGCAAACATTTCCCCGGCGATTTCAAGCGGCGTTTTTGCAGTGTATCCTGGTTCGCGCAGCTTAATGAAATAAGCATTTTCGGCAAAACGAGCGGCGTCCAGGAAGAAGGGAATGCCATAGGAATGGTAAGTTTGTGAAGTTTCTCGCAGGTTGGCAAGCGAAACGGGTTGCCCGCCTCCGGCATTGTTGGTGATGGTTAGCATGCCGAAGGGTATATTAGCCGGGCCAGTCTTCTCGATGAAGGCTTTTAACCTGGCGATATCCATGTTGCCCTTGAACGGGTGTAAATTGGATGGGTCGTTGGCTTCATCGATAACCAGGTTTGTTGGGCGACCGCCACGGGCCCGGATATTGGCATCCGTGGTATCAAAATGCATATTGGAAGGAACGTACTGACCGGGCTTTACCAGGCATGCGCACAGGATGTTCTCGGCTGCGCGACCCTGATGGGTTGGAACGAAATATTTGAAGCCAAAAATATTGTTAACTGCTTTTTCAAGGCGCTGGAAAGAACGCGCGCCCGCATAGGATTCGTCCCCTTGCATCAATGCTGCCCACTGCTGATCGCTCATTGCACCCGTACCAGAATCGGTCAGGAGATCAATAAATATATCCTGGGCTTTTAACGAGAAGATGTTGTATCCAGCCGCCCGGATAGCAATTTGGCGCTCCTCGGGAGTGGGGAGTCGGATGGGTTCAACCATTTTGATGCGGAAAGGTTCTGGAGGATATGTGAGCATGAGACTCCTTGGTCTAAATAGGTTCCAGTCTAACACGTTTTCATCAACTATATATTATAAAGAATTATTGCATTCCAGGCATGGTTGCTGCTTATATCGAGTTTCGGGTAGTTGCTGCAGGCCAACTGGTTGGAGAATAAGTTCGAAAAAAAGAGTCTATTGCATGCCTTTATGGTAAAATTTGCCAGTCTTGCAATTGTAAGACAACTTATTGTTTTCTTGGAGCGATCATGCAGAATGAATGGTTGTATATCGGGCTCTTCCTGGTAATTGGAATTATTGTTCCGCTTGTTCCTCTGATATTTGCCCGGTTGGTCGCGCCGCGCAAACCCAACCCAGTAAAATTAAGCACATACGAGTGCGGAATTGAAACGGTAGGCGAGTCCTGGGTGCAGTTCAAGGCTCAATACTATATTTTTGCGCTGGTGTTCCTGGTCTTCGATGTGGAAACGGTTTTCCTGTTCCCCTGGGCGCTGACACTCAGGCAATTGCCGCTGTTTGTGGTTCTGGAAGGCATATTATTTATTGGGATCCTGGTAGCTGGCTTGGTATATGCCTGGCGTAAGGGGATGCTGGAATGGGTTTAAACCCTTAAGGGTGATCTATAAAGGCTGACAGGAAATCTCCTCTCAGCCTTTTCGTTGTGTAAGGAGAACGCTCCATGACGTTTTGGAATAACCCGATCAATTTTATTGCCAACTGGCTGACCGGCTTATTGACAGGCTGGCATTTGCCCGCTATATTGGCGACCATAATTGTCTATGTGATTGGCATCACTGTACTGATCGTCTTTGCAATGGTGTTGGATATCGGCCTGGTGTGGGTGGAACGAAAGGTCGTGGCGCGATTCCAAGACCGCCTTGGCCCGAACCGGATCGGACCGTTTGGGTTGATCCAGCCAGTAGCTGACATAATCAAAATGGTCATCAAAGAGGACATTACACCTGCTGGAGCGGATAAGATCGTTTACAACATCGCCCCGGTGCTGGCGGCAGCCTCGGTCATTGTGCTTTGGGCCATCCTGCCTTTGGCTTCCACGATCTATGGTGTGGATCTGAACGTAGGGCTCCTGTACATTGTTGCTGCCGGGGCGCTGGGTGCGCTGGCAATCATCATGGCGGGTTGGTCTTCGAATAATAAGTACGCCCTTCTGGGAGCTTTTCGCATGGTGGCAAACATGATTTCTTACGAAATCCCAATGGTCATCATCCTGCTTGTCCCGACCATTCTGGCCAATACCATGAGTGTAAGAGGAATTACTGAAGCTCAAAGCGGTATGTGGTTTGCCATTCTTTCGCCACTTGCGTGCCTCATTTTTCTGATCAGCGCCATAGCCGAGCTTGGGCGAGCGCCTTTTGACTTGAGTGAAGCCGAGTCCGAAATTGTGGCAGGGTTTCATATTGAATATACTGGGATGAAATTCGGTTGGTTCTATGCGGGTGAGCTCCTGCATGCCTTCACCTTTGGTGGGTTCATGGCGATCCTGTTTTTCGGTGGTTATGGGGGTTTCTTTGGACTGGAAAAATTGGATGCCTTAAAATGGTTGAACATCCCCTTTATTGAAGCAATGGTTTTTATTGCCAAAGCAATGTTCGGTTACTGGGTCATCATGTGGATAAAATACTCAGTGCCGCGTATCCGTATTGACCATATGTTGGCCTTTAATTGGAAATTCCTTGTCCCGCTTTCTCTTGTCGTGTTGGTAAATACGGCAATCCTAAACAAGGTGCTCAGCGGATTGCCGACTTGGGGTTATACAGCGGGTATGTTTGGTTCGAATATTGTTATCGCCATCGTGACGATTGAGATCCTGCGTGCATATGGCCGAAAACACCGCACAGCTGAGCAAAATACTGCATCGCAGGTACAAACCCAGGAGCAGGTGGTATGACTGCTGAACAAATTATCTTCCTTTTGACCAGTGCGCTGATTCTCGGGTCAGCCCTGATGGTCGTGATATCCCGCAATCTGCTGCACGCGGCGTTATGGTTGGTGGTTTCACTTTTTGGAGTGGCTGTCCTGTATGCCATCCTGCAGGCCAACTTCCTGGCGGTTATCCAAGTGGTGGTGTACATTGGTGCGATCGCCATCCTGTTCATTTTTGCCGTGATGCTTACCCGGCGTGAGTTGATGGAGAAAGGCCAGCAAACGCGCTCCAACTGGTGGATCCCCGCCCTGCTTGGCCTGTTGATACTGACCGGGTTGGTATTCCTTATCCTCAGCGTCCCAAGTGTCGGCCGGACGGCGGGTACATTCCCCGGAGGGCTGGATACTGTCATGGCGCTCGGTACCGCCCTGGTATCGCCGGATGCCTACGTTCTGCCGTTCGAGGTGGCATCCATCCTTCTGCTGGCTGCACTGGTCGGTGCGGTTTATGTCGCGACCGTTGCCAGGAAATAGGAGGTCAAAATGAGCATCCCACTTTCCTGGTATCTTATTCTAGCCGCAGCATTGTTCTGCATTGGGTTATTTGGCGTCGTTTCTCGTAAAAATGCAATCGCCATCCTGCTGGGAGTGGAATTGATGTTGAACGCAGTCAATATCAACCTGGTGGCCTTCTGGCGTTATCTAGACCCGGCAAAGATGTCCGGGCAAGCATTTGCTGTGATTGTTTTTGCTGTTGCTGCTGCTGAAGTGGCTGTGGGCCTGGCTCTGATCATCTCGGTGTATCACCGCCGCAAGACAGTTCTGGCAGACGAAATTGATCTGATGAAGTGGTAGAACTTTTCAACGTGGAAACGGTATAACTTTCCCACGTTCTGGAGGCTTCATGAATTTTCTTATCTGGCTTCTTCCTCTCCCGCCTTTACTGGCTTTTTTTGCAATTATCCTGTTCACGAACAAGAACAAGGCCTTGAGTCACAGTATCGCGATTGGCGCAGCAGGTCTTTCCTGGCTGGGGAGCATGGTAATTTTTGTAAAAGCATTGGGAGTGGAAGAGTTCGGCAAGCACATCTATGAGTCATCGCTCAACTGGCTGCCTACGGGGGATAAATGGTTTCAGATTGGTGTACAAGTTGACCCGTTCACATCAGTGGTACTGTTCTTCGTGGCCTGGACGGTGTTGGCGATTTTTGTCTATAGCGTCGGTTATCACAATTTTGGTCAGCCCCAAGGCGAACACGATCTCCCTGGCCTGCCTCCGCACGGCGCGACTATTACCGAAAACGGGCATCAGCACACGGTCTCATCCATTGAGCCGATGTATTCACGTTTTTTTGCATTTATCAGCTTATTTGCCTTCGGTATGTACACCCTGGTGGTATCTAACAACCTGCTGACCCTTTTTGTCGGTTGGGAGATTATGGGATTGTGCTCGTACCTGCTGATCGGCTTCTGGTACGCCAAGAAGTCTGCACGTGACGCAGCGATAAAAGCTTTTATGACCACGCGTGTCGGTGACGTATTCATGCTGTTGGGAATTGCGTTCGCTTATTCGTTCACTGGCTCTCTCTCCTTCAAGGATATATTCCAGACGCAAACGCTGCAGGCACTTGCCAATACACCCGCTTTCTTCGGACTATCCGCAGCTGGAGTAATTGGCTTATTTCTTTTTATAGGTACTATTGGCAAATCCGCTCAGTGGCCGTTGCACGTCTGGCTGCCAGATGCCATGGAAGGTCCGACTCCCGTGAGTGCCATGATCCATGCAGCGACAATGGTTTCGGCGGGCGTGTATATGGTCGTCCGTATGTTCCCTTTGTTGAGCCTGGATCCCAATACCATGACTGCAATGGCATTTATCGGTTCGTTTACAGCAATTTTCGCTGCAACAATCGCCGTGGCGCAGAATGATATTAAGAAGGTGCTGGCCTATTCAACCATTTCGCAATTGGGATTCATGATCGCCGCACTGGGTGTTCATGCATACGTGGCGGCTGCTTTTCACCTCGTCACACACGCTTTCTTCAAAGCCCTGCTTTTCCTGGGTTCCGGTTCAGTAATCCATGGCATGGAACACGGTGTACTGCATAGCGGTAAACATGTGGATGCGCAGGATATGTTCAACATGGGCGGATTGCGCAAGAAGATGCCAATTACCTTCTGGACCTTCCTGATCGGAGGGTTGGCGCTGTCGGGTTTCCCCGTGCTTACGGCGGGTTTTTGGTCCAAGGATGAGATCTTTGCCGAAGCTTTTGGGAATGGGCATCTGGCAGTCTACATTGTCCTGGCATTGGCAGCTTTCCTGACGGCTTTCTACACCATGCGCCAAATCACCCTGACTTTTCTGGGTGAAGCCCGCACCAAGGCAGCCGAGCATGCCAGCGAGACAACCTGGACGATGACCCTCCCTTTGATAATCCTGGCGGTCTTTGCGGTCGGATTTGGGTGGGTGGGCATCCCTGAGCATTTCCCGGTCCTGGGCGGAGTATTGCCCAATTGGTTCCATGAATTTGTCGGAGGAACCCTGTCCGAGCTACCTGGGGCAGTTGAATTCAACTGGGTCCCCTTAGTGACATCGTTGGGCGTTGCTTTGGGCGGCCTATTTGCCGGATGGCTTGCCTATCGAAGGGTATTTTCCCTTTCTGAAGATAGATTGCAAATCCCCTTGCTAAAGAATAAGTACTATTTTGACGAAATCTACAATTTCCTGTTCGTCAAGCCGGCCTATTGGATTTCCGGAACGTTTACATCCCTCTTTATGGATCAGAAGGTGATTGACGGCTTCTTGCATAACCTGGCGCGTTTTTCGCTTTTCCTGGGTCACATTTTCCGTAATTATTTCGACAAACCCGTAATTAACGAATTCTTTGGTGACGGGACTGGCAAGGCGATTAAGGATTCTGGATCCGGTCTGCGCAGAATCCAGGCTGGGCGTGTCCAGTACTATATGGTTGCATCTGTAGTGGTGCTGGTTATCTTTGCGTTTATGTATTATTTTCTGAAAAGCGGAATGTAGGCACGAGCTGTTTCATTATAGGCGGCTGATGCCGCCACAATTATGGAGCAATCGATGGCGTTTATCATTCAACATATTCTAAGTCTCATCCTGTTCTTTCCAGTTCTTGCAGCGCTGTTGGTTTTATGCTTGCCGAAAGCGAACCCGAAAGACATCCGCTGGACAGCGTTTGGCCTAAGCCTAGTGCCTTTCCTACTGACAATTGTTTTGTGGACACAGTTTAAAGCAGGACAAGCTGGTTACCAGTTTGACGAACAATATATTTGGTATGCAGCGCTCCATTCGACATTGCACCTGGGTGTGGATGGGCTGTCACTAACAATGGTGTTGTTGACCACGCTGCTGACACCGGTGGCATTACTTGCTTCATTTAATATCTCTGACCGGGTTAAAGTTTACATGGCGTTGTTCCTTTTCCTGGAGACAGGCATGCTGGGGGTTTTCATGGCGCTTGATCTCTTGATCTTTTTCGTCTTCTGGGAAATCGGCCTGGTTCCGATGTACTTCCTTATCAACCAATGGGGCAGCGAGAAGGGAGAACGTGAAATCTGGAAGGGTGTCAAAGTTCAAGCGCGCAATTATGCTTCGCTCAAGTTCATCCTTTTCACAATGGGTGGTTCACTAGGATTGTTGCTGGCCATCCAGTTGTTGGGGGTGTTGTTCCAAAATTATGACCTGCCCGTTCTTATCGAAAGGTGGAATTCCTTGACTACCGGTAGCCTGCTCGGCTTACCGGTCGAGACGGTCAAAACGCTAGCCTTCTGGGCGTTTGTGATCGCATTTGCTGTAAAGGTCCCAGTCTGGCCGTTCCATACCTGGCTTCCAGATGCCCATACAGAAGCTCCAACTGCCGGTTCAATGATACTGGCAGGTGTCTTGTTGAAACTGGGCGCGTATGGCTTTCTGCGATTGGTCCTGCCATTATACCCAGTAGAATCTGCACGTTATGCCGGTTGGCTGGCATTCCTGGCAGTGATGGCGATTGTCTTCGGCGCATTTGCCGCTTATGGGCAGAAGGATTTCAAACGGCTGGTGGCCTACTCATCGGTCAACCACATGGGCTTTGTCCTGCTCGGCATCGCTGCAGCAGCCAAGGCTGCGGGTACGCTTAACGCGAACATTGCCCTGAATGGTGCTGTTCTGCAAATGTTCAACCATGGGCTTTCCGCAGCCGGCATGTTCTTTCTTGTTGGTGTTCTCTATGAGCGCACCCATACCCGCAACCTTCAGGATTATGGCGGCCTTTTCCCGCTCGTTCCCATATACGGTGGCATCCTGATCTTCACCAGCATGGCTTCATTGGGCCTGCCGGGTTTGAACGGGTTTATCTCCGAGTTCTTGGTGGTGCGAGGTGCCTGGCCGATCTTGACACTCTATACTGCCATTGCGATGATCGGCCTATTATTTACCGGCGCGTACATCCTCAAGGGGATTAAGAATGTTTTACACGGTCCGCTGAATGAACACTGGGCAGAAGGTGAGCACAAGCTGACCGAAATCAATACGCGCGAGATCATTGTGATGGCCCCGTTGATGGTGCTCATTCTGATCATTGGCGTTTACCCGACCTGGATTCTGGATGTGATCAATAAAGCCATGATGATGTTTTTTCATTAAGAGGTACCCATGCAATTTCCGTTCCTGAGTGTCATCGTTTTCACTCCGCTGGTGGCAGCACTCATCCTCCTGCTCTTTAAGCCGGACCAGAAGAAAGCTGTTCGAATCACAGCACTATGTGCGGCTTTATTGGCCTTGGTGCTATCAGTTTTGGTGTACGTTACTTATGATAAAGCAGTAGCTGGTTACCAATTCATCGAGAAATATAACTGGATGCCGATGCTGGGCATCAGTCTGCATTTCGGTGTGGACGGTATGTCTGCACCGCTGGTGTTGTTGACAGGCATTGTCATGGTCACCGGAGTGATGATTTCCTGGGGTATCGAAGACCGGCCGCGTGAATTCTTTGCTTTTTTGTTTATTCTTGCTTCAGGTGTTTTCGGAGTGTTTGCCTCGCTTGACCTTTTCATGCTATTTTTCTTTTATGAAATTGCCGTCTTTCCGATGTACCTGCTAATTTCCATCTGGGGCTGGATCAAAACACGTGAATACGCTGCCATGAAGCTGACTCTGTACCTGTTCATTGGTTCAGTCGTCTCCCTCATTGGTGCGTTGGTGATTTATTGGGCAAGTGGAAGCCATACATTCGATATGCTTGTTCTGGAAACCGTAAAATTCACTCCAACTTTTCAAAAGATATGGTTTCTGCCAGTCTTCCTGGGCTTTGCCGTCCTGGGCGGCATCTTTCCATTTCACAACTGGTCTCCGGACGGGCACGTAGCTGCACCAACAGCGGTTTCAATGTTCCATGCCGGTGTCCTGATGAAGTTGGGGGCTTTTGCTGCCCTGCGAGTGGGAATCATGCTCCTCCCAGCCGGGGCTAAATTCTGGGCTCCATTGATCATGGGACTGGCGCTGGTCAATATTGTTTATGGTGCTTTCATCGCGAGTGTTCAGACAGATTTTAAATATGTGATTGGTTTCAGTTCCGTCTCTCATATGGGGCTGGTAATGATGGGTTTTGCCACACTCAAACCAGAAGGGCTCATTGGTGCCGGCGTGCAAATGTTCTCGCATGGCGTAATGACAGCGCTTTTCTTTGCTGCCGTCGGAATGGTCTATGACCGGGCTCACACCCGGCAAATTCCCGAGTTGGGAGGGTTGGTTAAGCCGCTGCCGTTAGTGGCAATCGGCGTCATTGTTGGCAGCCTGGTCTCAATGGGCATGCCTGGTTTTTCCGGTTTTATCGCCGAGTTCCCCATTTTTATGGGTATCTGGAAAACACAATGGGTTGTGGCTGTCATAGCCATTATTTCGATCATTGTGACCGCATCGTATGTTTTATTGGTTGTCCGGCGTGTGTTTTTTGGAACAATGCCGGAAGGCATGGAAGGCCACATTACGCAAATCCGAGGTCTGGATAAAATTGCGTTGGTACTGCTAATGGCGCTCATGGTAGGCATTGGATTGTTCCCAGCATTGATGGTCCCATGGGTGCAGGCCGGCGTTCAGCATATCCTAGCCTTACTGGGAGGTGCATAATGACTGCTGCCTTTCCAATTCTCCCTGAAATCCTCCTATTGGCTCTTGGGGTCTTAATTCTCACTATTGATCCATTCATTAAAAAAGATGCCTACCGCCGCTTATTCTTGGGCTGGTTCACCGCAGGTGGACTACTTTTGATCATGATCCTGAGTTTTTTAATCGCAAGACCGGCAGACCCCGTCCTTGTTTTCGGCGGGATGTTACGATTCGATTGGCTGGGTTTCGTCTTCAAGATGTTTTTTGTTTTTGCTTCTGGTGTAACATCACTGTTTTTCATTGACACGGAACAACTTAATCGCCGTGCTGAAGCTTATTTATTGCTTGTGGCGGCAACACTGGGTATGTGCTTGATGTCTTCTTCGGCAGATCTGGTAATGTTGTATCTTGCCATCGAGACAACCTCCATTCCTCTATACTTGCTTGCAGGATTCTTAAAAGATGACGACAGGTCGACCGAAGCGGGTTTCAAGTACATGCTCTTCGGCGCACTCACATCGGCAATCCTGCTTTATGGTTTCAGTTTGCTTTATGGTTTCACCGGCAAGACCAGTCTTTATGAGTTAAGTACGTATTTCGCCAGTTTCAACCTGGTGGCGATGGGTATCACCTTCCTGGTGCTGGCTGGTCTGGCTTTCAAAGTCTCGCTTTTCCCGTTCCACTTCTGGGCGCCAGATGTATATGAGGGCGCTCCCACGCCTGTTGCTGGTTTCCTGTCCACGGCTTCCAAAGCAGCCGGGTTTGCGGTGATTATCCGTTTGTTCGCAGCCGTCTTCCCGATCATAAGTGCGGATTGGAGCCTTATCCTGGCAGTCCTTGCTACAATGACCATGACGGTTGGCAATCTGATTGCACTAGCCCAAAAGAGTATCAAACGCATGCTGGCTTATTCGTCAATCGCACATGCCGGTTATGCAATGATCGGCATAGTAGCCTTTACAGAGTTGGGCACTGCCAGTGTGGTCTTTTACCTGATCGGCTATATCCTGACCAACCTGCTGGCATTTGGGATAGTAGCTGCCGTTGGACGAGTCACCGGCTCAGATGATTTTTCTGCGTATGCAGGTTTAAGCCGCCGAAGCCCAGGGCTGGGTTTAGCTGTGCTGGTAGCGTTCCTGTCGCTGGCCGGGATGCCACCGTTTGTTGGGTTTGTTGCCAAAGTCTTCATTTTCTCTGCAGCAATTGAAGCCGGCTGGGTTTGGCTGGCAATTGTCGGTATACTTAATTCCATTATCGGACTTTACTATTATCTGAACGTATTGAAGTACGTTTATCTTTTCCGGATGGAAGAGCAGGACGAGGTGCGACACCCGATCCCCGTGTTCAGTTCCGTGGCGATCGGACTGGTTCTCCTGGTTGCTGGTATTATTTTGCTCGGCACCCTTTTTGGGCCCTGGTTTAGCCTGGCGACCAGGGCAGCCATAAGCTTGTTTTAGCCACTGAAAGAATCTGATATAATCGTTTAGCCATGAATCAACCAGGCAATAAACATCAAGATGAATTCAGAGCGGCCGTCACGATGACAGTCGTCTGGGTGGCAGGCCTGACATTAATCATCATCTTTGCAGCGCTGTTTGCCGGGATATTATTGGATCGACTCCTGAACAGCAAGCCACTTTTTACTATTGTTTTGATAATTGCCAGCATTCCGGTGACCATTTATGGGACTTTCCGCGTTGTGAAAGCGGCTGGCAGCAGGATCAAACTGGCAGCGAAGAAAGCAAATTCTGAGGAGGACCCGCATCGTGTCGAAGACAACTGAGTTGGTTCCCAATAAGAAAGGATGGCGTTGGGGCACAAACCGATGGATTGTGCTCGCACTACTCATTTTTGGTTTTATTGCTGCAAAGTATTTCTTCTCTCCAGTCAGACCATTTGTTGCGCTTCCGGCTGAACATTGGATGGAGCATCCAATTATCAGCTTGCCTGGGATCGGCGATTTATATCTCACTAATACCCTGGTTGCACTATTTCTTGTAGATATCCTAGTGATCCTGATCGCATTTTTCTTCAATCGAGCTGTTAAAAAGGGTGACCTGGTACTGAAAGGTATCCCTGGTGCGCTGGAAGCCTTGTTGGAGGCGCTTTACAACATGACTGAATCTACCGCTGGGAAATGGGCCTGGACCATCTTTCCCTGGTTTGCCTCCATTACCATTCTTGTCTTGTTTGCAAACTGGATGGAATTGATCCCGGGAGTGGATAGTATTGGTGTAATCGAACACGCCGAAGCGGGTGGGTTTGGCATACAGCAATTGGGTCCATTTTTTACCACACTGGTCAATCCCGCTGTCGCAGAAGGCGGTTATCAACTTGTTCCATTCGTGCGTGTTGTTTCAACTGATTTGAACTTTACAGTGGCATTGGCCATTATCGCCGTAATAGCTGTCCAGGTGGTTGGTATACGGGCGCAGGGTATGAAGTATTTCACGAAGTTTTGGAATGTAAAAACTTTCTTCAACAAGCCTATTTTTGGTGTAATTGACTGGGGCGTGGGTTTACTCGAATTGGTTTCTGAATTCTCGAAAGTGCTCTCGTTTGCCTTCCGTCTTTTCGGTAATATTTTCGCTGGTTCGGTTTTGTTGTTCGTGATGGGCTCGTTGCTTGGGGCAATAGCCATCGTCCCATCGGCTTTTTACATGTTGGAGTTTCTGGTCGGTGCAATCCAGGCTATCGTATTTGGGCTGTTGACAATGACCTTCATGGCGCAGGCTACGCAGGGCCATAGCGAGCACGCGGAAGCTCACTAGTGGTTGTGGTTTGAGGCCGAGAACTGATGCTAGTGAAATTTATTCCGGATCAATACTGCCTGGGTAACCCAAATTCAAGCGGCGGGTCTTCCGCCCGAATAAATAAAGGAGGAACTTCTAATGACTGGTGATATTATCATAGCTGCAAAATTGATCGGCGCAGGCCTGGCCATGATTGGTGCCATCGGTGCGGGAGCTGGAATTGGCATCGTAACCGGTGGTGCAGTCCAGGCGATGGGTCGTAATCCGGATGCCACCGGTACAATTCAGACGAATATGATACTTGGCATCGCCTTCGCTGAAGCAGTGGCTATCTATTGTTTGGTCGTTGCCCTGCTTATCCTGTTTGTTGTTGGCTAAATCAGGGATGCGCGGTTCATAAAGGAGGTGTCTCTTGGCACAATTGGGTCTTAACTTAGGTTATCTGCTGGTTCAAATTGTCTGTTTTTTCATCATATTTGTGGTAGTGCGAGCTTGGATCGTTAAACCGCTCCAGGGGATGCTCGAGAGACGTCGGAAAACGATCGCCCAAAGCCTCGAAGACGCACGAATCGCCGCGGAAGCGCGTGCGAATGCCGAAAAAGATGCAGCTGGAATTGTAACGGAAGCGCAAGCCAAAGCTGCCCATCTCATTAATGATGCTACGGATCGAGCTGACGCGGCCATGGTTGAGGTCAGGGCTGACGCCGATAATGAAATTCAAAAGCAGCGCGAGGCGGTCCTGGCTGAAGTTGAGGAAGAGCGAAACCGCATGCTTGGCGACTTGCGTGGGCAGGTGGCGGCCTTGGCAATTGCCGCCGCTCAGAAACTGGTCGGCGAGTCTTTGGATGAGAACCGGCAACACATTCTCTTATCTGAATTCTTCTCGGGTGTCAAATCCGGCAAGGTTGTGGTTCTGGAAGGGGCGGAACTGAAAGGGGTATCTGCGAATGTGGTATCTGCATTGCCGCTGACTGCCGATGAACAGGCTATTGTCAAGAACGATATCCTGTCCAAGATGGGCACCCAGAGTGTGGTTGATTTTCGAGTTGATCCTTCTATCCTTGGCGGATTGGTCATCCACGCTGGAGATATAGTCCTGGATGGTTCAGTAGCCGGCCAGCTGGAGACCCTGCGACAATCTCTCCGATAAGTTATTGTTCCCATGTCCATTGGAGGGTTTTGGCGTAAAATAATCCGTCAGGACCCTCTTTGCTTTTAACTGTAGGTTAAAATGAATCGTCAAACCAAAATATCTTTATCTGTTCTTTTTGCAGAAGCACCGGTTCATATTCTAGCTGGCAACCCAGATAAAACGCCAATCGTGGGTTTATCCATCGACAGCCGCCTTGTCATGCCCGGGCATCTTTTCGTTGCTATGAAGGGGAGTTCGGTGGATGGACATAAATTTATACCGGACGCCATCCGACGCGGCGCTTCAGGGATAATCGGCGAAGAACCCCTGGATGGTTTATCCGTTCCGTACATTCAAGTTGAAGATTCGCGGCAGGCGCTCACCTGGCTTGCAGCGGCTTTTTATGGCAACCCCGGTCACAAATTGACGGTCGTTGGTGTGACTGGGACCGACGGAAAGACCACCACCTGCAACCTGCTGTACAAGATTCTTCTGGCTGCCGGGAAAAGAACCGGCTTGATCTCAACGGTAAACGCGGTTATTGGCGATGAAGTCCTCGATACCGGTTTTCATGTCACCACACCCGATGCCCCCGATGTACAACGTTATCTTGCACGAATGGTCGATGCAGGTCTAACCCATGTGGTTTTGGAAACAACATCGCATGGCTGGGCGCAACACAGGGTGGATGCTTGCGAGTTTGATATTGGTGTAATCACTAATATCACCCATGAACACCTTGACCAGCATGGCTCTTTTGAGAAATATCGAGCTGCCAAAGCACGTCTGTTTCAGTCTTTAGCATGGACCATGCCGAAGCCACAAGGAAATATCCGCCTTTCTGTTTTGAATCGGGACGACTCGTCCTTTGGTTATCTATCAGATATTATTGCCGGGCCTCAAATAAGTTATGGTTTCGATGAACTTGCAGATGTTCGTGCTTTTAATGTAAATTATGAAGAAAGCACTCATTTCAACACAATTGGGCCGGGATTCCATGTACCTGTGTCCAGCAATCTGATGGGGGATTACAATGTGTCAAACTGCTTGGCTGCGATGACGGCGGCGGTCTGTGGACTTGGAGTTGACCCGGAAATTGCTGCTCAAGGAATCGCCAGTCTGAATCTTATTCCGGGCCGATGGGAACGAATAAACCTTGGACAATCTTTTACTGCCCTCGTTGATTTTGCGCACACACCCAACGCTTTGCGAGTAGCCATTAATGCAGCCAGAAAGATGACTCTGAAAAGAGTGATCGTCATCTTTGGCTCTGCAGGTTTACGTGATCGTGAAAAGCGCCGGATGATGGCTGAAGTTGCTGCAGAACTGGCGGATGTCAGTATCCTTACCGCTGAAGACCCGCGGACCGAATCGTTGGATGGAATTCTGGAAGAGATGTCTTCAGGAGCCCGTTCGAAAGGTGGAGTGGAAGGAACATCTTTCTTCCGCGTCCCAGATCGAGGCGAGGCTATACGACTTGGAATTTGCTTGGCACGATCTGGTGATGTTGTCATGGCATGTGGAAAAGGACACGAACAATCCATGTGTTTCAGCACGACCGAATATCCATGGGACGATCGGATTGCCATGCGGGCAGCTATTTCGGAACACATCGGCATCACAGGCCCACAAATGCCTTATTTACCGACGCAAAAGTGATGTTTGATCTTCGGAAGACGCCCGTAAATCTGGCAGGAAATTGTGTCCGCCTCGAGCCTTTGACTGCTGCACATGTCCCAGGTCTTGCTGCGGTGGGTTGTGATGATCGTATATGGAAGTTGATGAGATATGGTCTTATTCGCACCGAAGAGGATATGCGCAAATGGGTGGAAAAAATATTGGAAAGCCGGGCCGCTGGGACAGACTTGCCGTTCGCTGTCATTTACCTTGCTTCGGGCCGGATTGCGGGAGCAACCCGGTACATGGAGATCCATCCGGAGGATAGAGGACTGGAAATTGGCGGTACATGGTATGGGCTGGAGTTCCAGCGCACGGCAGTCAATACTGAGTGCAAATATCTTTTGCTGCAGTACGCTTTTGAGATATTAGGCGCTATACGAGTACAATTTAAAGCTGATATAAGAAATGAACGTTCGTGGCGCGCCATCGAGCGAATTGGGGCAAAACGCGAGGGAGTTCTTCGTAACCACATGATCCTGCCAGACGGGGTGATACGTAATTCGATCCTCTACAGTATTATTGACCAGGAATGGCCGCGCGTAAAAGAAAAACTAAAGCGGATGCTGAGAAAATAAGGAAGTAGGGATGGAAAAAAGGTTACTGGGCTGGGAGGTAGTCGAGAGGGTTAACTCGCCCGTAAACCGAATTTGTTAATTCGAAGTGCAGGTGCGGACCAGTGGATGTACCTCCGGTCATTCCAACCAATCCGACCAAGTCGCCCTGGCCCACATTCTGACCGCAACCGGCGTTTATTTGGCTCAAGTGAGCGTAAAGCGACTGCCAGCCGTTACCATGGTCGATGATAACCAGCCAACCGTAGCCCCAGTCATTCCAGCCAGAGTACACAACGGTGCCCGCATCAGTTGCAAAAACGCCATTGCCTTCCGCACCGGCAAAATCCACACCATAATGTCCGATGGAAGGTGTATAAGGAGTGCCGGAGAGCCAGTGATCGGTGGTAGGATAAATGAATGTGCCGTAACCAACCTGTACGTAACTTATACCGCTACAAACCCCTGGCCCCCAGACCCGTGTCGAAGGGTCGGATCTTACAAGCTGCGCCGGGGCTGTCCACGATGTGAATTGACGTTTCCCGCCGGGTACGATCAGCCAGGTGCCGCCGGCAATATTGGGGCTGGACAAGTCACCAATAGTCTCCGGATCAAGGTGGTTGCCGGGGTAGTTGATCACCGTCTGCGGGTCAACGCCATAAAATTCGGCAACTTTCGTCAAGCTTTCTGTTCCTTGCCATTCATAATACAACCCGTCCACAGGCAGTATATTGAGTTCCTGATCTGGTTTGATCAAATTGGGATGGTCATGAAGCGTGTTCCAGTTTCCGAAAAGGATTGTAGTCGGCTTAAGAGCATATCTATCGGCGATGCTAAAAAGGGAATCCCCTTTCTGGACGATATATTTCACCACATCGACGCGAGGACGGGAAGGGATCGTTGTATGTGGAACCGCCTGTGGTGGGACGCCATCCATTGTAAACGCAACAGGAGCGGGCAATGGCACCAAATCGGTAGTTGGTTCAGGTGATGGTTCTGCAGCGATTACGGCAGCTTGCACACCAGGGGTCCAGCCAAGAACCGTTGGCTTGTAGAGAGTCTGCATCAGCCAAACGACCAGAAAAACGAACAAAATAGTAAGTACGCTCGTCCCGATCCGGATTGCGGATTCACCAAGCCCAAGATGAGCCAGGGATTCCATCCATTTTGTGATCAGGTTAGGTCTGTCATTTGGCTGTTCCCCAGTAGCCGCCTCATTATCTTGAGGAAATTCCTGAAGTGGCATTTCATCCATAGATTGGCATCATAACATGCGCACAAAAGCCCGTCAAGCAGAGCATTAAGGGTAGATTAAGCTATTTTTTGACGTAGGTCTGGCCATTTTACATGGACTAGAACAACCCCCAGGAGACATATGACACCGCATACTAGCGGGGCGGTAGAGACCCCAACCGTCTGGGCCAGTCCGCCGAAGAATAGACTCCCGAAAGGGGCCACACCCTGTTGTGCCCACAGGTAAACACTATAGATACGGCCGCGCAGTTCATCAGGAACATCAAGCTGGATCAAAATATTCATCAACATAAGTTGGGTGATTGTCGCCCAGCCAAGTAGGCAAATGAGAAAGACTGCCAATGGCAGGCTGCGGGAGAGCGCAAACAACACCAGGAAAAATGAAAAAGCAAATTGACCAATTGTCACCAGCAAGCCTTTACGAGGCAATGTGCTGAAGGCGGAAAGGAACAGGGCAGCGACCAAAGCCCCCACCCCATGGGCCATGTATAGAAAGCCGGTGCGAGCTGCAATGACCTCTTCTGTGTCGGTGATCCTGGATAGAACATCCCTGGCGATGGCTGGGATCTGCTGGCTGAAAGGGAAACCGAAGAAACCGATAAAGGCTGTCAGTAAAATGATCAAAAGGACGACAGTATTGCCGCGAATGTAGATCCACCCTTCCTTTAGTTCGGCATTCATGTCAAGCTTCTCTTTGAAAAGATTTACCTTCATAGTCTGGTAGGGCGTGCGAACGAAGAATAAGCCTACTATAACAAACAAGAAACTGACCCCATTGGCAAGAAAAGCCCAGCCTTCGCCCTGATTCTTAACCAGGACCAGGATGATTGCTGTGAAGGATGGCCCGAGCACGCGTGCAAGCTGGAAAATGGTGGACTGCAGGGCGATGGCATTGGGTAAGGCAGGTTTACCAACCAGCTCAACCAACATAGCTTGCCGGGCAGTAACCTCAATGGTACTTGCTGATCCAAGCACGAAGGAAAGTGCAATGATGTGCCAAATTTGAATTCTTCCAGATAACGCCAGGAATGCCAGGATAAATGCCTGGGCCATCATGATGAATTGCATTCCAAGGACAATTTTACGTTTGTCCCCACGCTCAATGAGCACACCTCCAGGTAGGGCCAGGACCAAGGTCGGCAGAGTGGCCGAGAAGGCAATCAAGCCGAGGTATAGAGGACTACCCGTGATTCGATATGCCAGGTAAGGCTGAGTGGTGTTCTGCATCCAGGTGCCAATCAGCGAGACAAACTGTCCGACCCAGAAGATCAGAAAATCGCGTGAGGCCAGAGCTGGAAAACGATCTTTGATAGCCATGCGAGAAAAGTGTACTAGACAGGTGCAAGTACATCCGGTCCGTCAATTGCAGGACTATTGACCAACGTTGAGATTGGAAAAGCCAGCATTTCTTCGGAGGGGTAGGGTTTTAGCAATGCATTCAAGTCCACAGGAAAACGGGGCAAGGGATCAAGCCATTGCCGATAGGCATGGCTGGGTAAAATCACAGGCATGCGGTCATGGATGGAAGCCATTAGTTCGTTCGGTGTCGTGGTGATAATTGTGGCCGATCTAACCTCCGATCCATCCGGAGATTGCCAGCGATCCCACAACCCGGCAAAGGCGAAGGGTTTACCGGACTTCAAATGGATATAATGCGGAACCTTGCTCCGGCTACCCGGCTGGGCCTGCCATTCGAAGAAACCGTCTGAAAAGATAAGGCAGCGGTGGTACTTGTAGGCGGAACGGAAAGATGGTTTCTCAGAAAGTGTCTCAGCACGTGCATTGATCAAGCGGCTCCCTATAGCCGGATCCTTGGCCCATGAAGGAATCAAGCCCCAGATATAGAAATCGACCTTGTTGGTTGCATCATTGGGAAGGACAAGAATGGGTTGTGATGGAGCGATATTGAAGCGCGGAGCAAACTGGGCCGGAAAGTTGAATTCGGTGAAGGTGTCATGCAGGTCGGCAGGGTCAATGGTCAGAGTGAAACGTCCGCACATGGAATTCTCCTGGTTTACGACTTCTTTTGGGCAATATAGAAGACGGTGACATAATCTCGTGCGATTGAACCACCTTGCTTATCGATGACGGAGGCAATGGCTTTGAAGAGGCGCTGGCGGGTTTCTTCGGGCAAACGCAAGTGGTCCGAATAGGTATTGAGCAACCCGAGGTATTCCCGGGTTCGGTATGTCTGGACCCAGGGAAACTGCTCAACTATGACTGGGCCATAGCAACCACTTTGATTGATTTCATCAATCCGAGCCTGGATAGTCTCCTGGTTGGCAGAAAGAGGACTATCCAATCCTGGTACTATTTCATGGTAGATTCTATCCATATCCACGGCAATCTGTCCATGAAATCCCGGGTTCATATTCCAGAACAAGGCGATAGCACCTCCAGGTTTCAGAGAAAGGGCAGATTTTGTATAGCCAATTTCTTTACTGATCCAATGAAAAGCCTGCGCTGAAAAAACCAGGTTGAATTCAGCAACGAATTCCTGTGACTGCTCGAAGCAGGCATTCTCGAACGAGACCCGAGGATAGGCTTTCAGGTTCCTGACTGCCAGAGCTACCAGGTTCGCACCTGGTTCGATGCAATGGATAAAATAACCTCGACTGGCAAACAAGCGTGTTGCCTGGCCAGTTCCACATCCGACCTCTAAGATCCTGGCCGTATCAGGCAGGTTGCTTATTTCTATTATGCGGTCGACCATTTTCTGCGGATAAGCAGGGCGGAATTTGTCATACTTGGCAGCGACCTTATCGAAACTCTGACTGCCCTTTCTCCAATCCATGATGGTTTTTTCAGCCATCGTTTTTCTTTAACCTCCGGAAGTCCCCGGAGCGGATAGTTACACCAGCGTAATCAAGGTGTTCGAGCAAGGCTTGGGCATAGCGCCGGCTGGTATTGAAGAGGTCGCGCACTTCACCCAGGCTGATCTGCCCTTTCTGCCGGCAAGTAGTACGGACCTTTTCCACCATCGTCTCGTAATCCGACTTGCTGAAGACAATTTCATTCGAGACGGGTATCAAATCGCCAAACTCAAGCAGAGCGGAAAAAACATCCTCGCCAACCTGTGCCTGGCATTCCTTGACTGATGGAGGGGCATATGGCGTAATGGCGAATTGCTCCATCAATTTGTCCACCTTGACCTGCTGGAATGGCGAAAACCGAACCATATGACCCGGAAGGGCGGCCCACCTTAGTTCACTGGTCAGAATATGTTCAGATGCTAATCTATTGATTACCAAATTGAAGAGGCGAGGGGATAGTTCCAAGCGGGATTTGAGTTCTTCGCGCGGCATTCCACGCCGAAGCGGGTAGTTTTTGTGGTATGTACCCAAAGAATCAACAACGGATTCTTTAAGTGCCAACCATTGCGAAGACACAATCAACACATCTTCCAGGAGGATAACCTGTCCGGAATCGAGCAGTTCCTTTAGGGCTAGGCTGGCAATTGGTTGCTCAAGCCGTGTGTGTGCAAGCGCGTTCCTCAGAAGAGTTGGACCGAGGGCGAAACAAGTCTGTAAGAGTACATCAACAGGTGAACCTTGCGCCAGAATTTCCAATGCTTTAATCACCGATCCATCAAAGCGTTTGTGCCGTTGATTCGGTTGTGGATCCACGACGACACCACCACCGATGGTTTCGCCGGGGGAAGGGCGACGTAAAACATAATGGTCACCCCTTACGGCAACAATAGGGTTGCGTAATTCAAGCTGCACCCAACCGGTCTCACCGGGATTAATTGCTTCCACGCCGAGCAGGCGTACAGTGGCAATAGTCTCAGATGCACCAATAAAAAGCTTCACTTCGGTATTATGGTGTAGTGGTACTGCAACATCCGTAAGCAGGCGGAACTGTACGTCAAGACGTTGTGTCGGCTGTGTATTGACCGGGATGTGCAGCTACCTGGCCGCGCAGGATTTGTTCCACCTCCACGCCAGAGAAATTAACTGCAAGGCGGCTGCCAGGGGTAGCAATCTCAACTCTCTTTTTGTGAGTCTGGAGACCACGAATGCGGGCATGCAATCCCGTGGGCAGGATTTCCACCTCATCACCAGAGGAAAATTTCCCGTCGGAGAGTGTACCGGTAACAATTGTCCCAAATCCGGAGATGGAGAATACCCGATCGATGGGCAGGCGTGGGCGTCCCAGGTCGGGACGGTCAGGCTGGTTTCGCATGAGAAAATCCAATGCTTGCAAGAGCTCCGGAAAGCCTTGTTTGGTACGAGAGGAAATACGCAGGATGGGAACGTTCTGCAAAAAGGTAGCATGCAATAAGGTCTTTATATCGGTTTCGACCAGGTCGAGCCAAGCCGGGTCATCCACCAGATCAATCTTGGTAAGTACAACGATTCCGTGCTGGATCTGGAGAAGGTCGAGGATGGCAAGGTGCTCACGAGTTTGAGGCATCACACCTTCGTCAGCCGCGATGACCAATAGAACGGCATCCAGCCCACCGACACCTGCCAGCATGTTTCCAATAAAATCCCGGTGGCCAGGTACATCCACGATGCCAATTTCCTCGCCGCCGGGCAAAGTCAGCCAGGCAAAGCCAAGTTCAATGGTCATGAGACGTTCTTGTTCTTCTTTGAGACGGTCTGGGTTGATGCCGGTGAGAGCGTGGATTAGCGTAGTTTTACCGTGGTCCACATGACCGGCTGTACCGATTACATGCATATAGCCTCGCATTTTCTCGGGACACGAAATATTCCACTATGAAAAAGATCTCATGAGCTTATGAGATTATTTTGTGCTCATGATACGTTCATAGGCGGAAAGAAGTTCATGGATCTGGGACAGCATGCCCTGGAAAAGCTGTTCGTTGGCATCTTTGGTTTGTTGAAGGACATCCTGCTGCGTTTGAACCAAGTCTTCAAGCATAGTTAGACGCTCTACCAGTTTCCCTGAACTGCTGCGGGTGTCTTTGTGGATCTCGTCCTGGGAGAGAGTATAACTGGTCCAGCGTTTTTGATCGTCGGCCTTGAAGGTGACCCATTCCTGGCGGAAACGGTCTTCAGCCAGACGCTGCATTTCAGTGATTTCATTGATCCGACGTTCGAATTTCTGAACAATTTCCTCGTAGGTTTCCTGGACACGTTTGGCCGCGCGTTGGATACCGTCCCATTCCTGCAGTTGACGATCCATCGTCCCAGTCTGTGCGCGAATGGTGCCCAGATATTCTTCCATTTCCTTTAAGGCACGGTCGCGATCGATTTGAAGCCTGGCTTGTGTTTCCATGAAACCGGTTTGGGATTGGCGACGTTCAGCTTCGCTGACAAGGATTTCATTTAACCGGGTTTCGATACGGCGGATACTATCGGGGAAAAGATCATTCTTTTCGCGAACCTCGTCCATACGTTTTCGCGCTGCGGTTACAGCCCCCTGCAATTCTGCCAGGCGTTTGCTATCCTGACGGCGAGGCCCCTCGGTTGCTTTCAGGGCAAGTTTGATTTCTTCAACAGTTTTAACAACCTCCTGAAAGCGCGGTTCCCACCCAGCTATCTGATCATTGTGGCGTACCTCTTCGGCAGCGGTATTCTTAAGTTCGCGCTTGATCTCGGCAATCGGTTCTTTTAATTTGCGCAGTTCTAGAATAGATTTGTTGAGGTTGTCTATCTGTATCTGAAAGCGCTTTTCTGCTTCTGGAAGCTTATCAATATCCTTATTATCCATATCATCAACATATTTGATAATATCCACCCTTTGTTGCGCAACAGCATTGTTAAACTGGTCGATGCGAGTCAAGACGTTGGAATATTGCGATACCTCGGTTTTCAGTTCCTTAATTTTCTTGTTGGCGACTTTTAGTTCTCCTTGAGTATCTGCGAGTTTTTCCAACAGGTTATCCAACTCAACCTTATTCTTGCGGTGTTCTTCGTCCAACCAATCCAATCTCTTGATGATTTGTTCGAATTCCATTTGTTCCGTCTCCGACAGTGCGGGATTCATAATAATATTTATTGAATATTTCTTAATTATACTTCTTCTTGCCTTTTTTCAATTGAAGGGAGCAATTGGGAATTGGCAGGATATTCAGAAGCTGCCATACAAAGCCCGGCCACCTCTTACGAAGTTCTATTGGGGCAAATGTTCGAAAATGGCAGGCAGTCTTGTCCAAAGGGGCAGTATCCATTGAGGGAACATCCCAAGCAAGAACAAGGCCAATACGCCAGCAACCGTAAAAAGACGCTGGGCAGGTGTCTCGCGGGTGGCCCAAGGTGTCCCTTTGGGGGCAAGAGTAAGGGCTGCAAGGACGCGGATCGCGCTCATAAGGAGGCCCAACGTGCCAATAAGTACCCAGAACGCGAGAGTCAATGAACTTCGCGCCAGTGCCTGCCATACGACTTGATGGGCCGGAAAACCGGCTAATAGTGGCAATCCAGCCAGGGCTAGATTCGCCAGAACCAGCCCAGATGCGATAAATGGCCAGCTACGTCCCATTCCCTTGACGTCCTTGAGGCTTAATCCGGGTGCATTTTTTCTTAAGATGGAGAGAGATAGTGCCCAAAGGCATGAGGCAAGCGTCCTTGGAACCAGGAGGAGCAGGAGCGTTCCCAACCCCATTTGTTTGCCTGGATTTAGAGCCAACAGGCTGAATCCTATCTCAACTATGATCGCGTAACCCATGATACGTCCCAAGTGGCGTTGGAAAGCCGCCAGGAGTCCACCGGAAACTACCATCAAAACGCCCACTGCAGTCAAAATGGCAGGCAGCGCAGTGGCGTCACGCAGCCATGAATAACGATCCAAGAATCCAAGACCAAAAAATAATGTAGTTGTCGGGAGCATCCAAAAGATAAAGCTGGCCACATAAGGATGGGTCTTTTCTGCCAGCATAGGTATCCAGGAATAAAAAGGGAAAATGGCAAGCAGGAATGCAAAGCCCAGACCAAGTAAAGTGGCAGCCTGCTGGACGAGAGCTAGGTTTCCCGGATTCGCACCTATACCAGCTAGAATCCAACCCGAGAAAAGGATGAAGGGTACTGCCAAGGTTTGGAAAATCAGATAACGAATTACACCTTTGGCAGGCTTTTCTTGTGGTATCGCAAGAATTGGAATCGAAAGGAGAATAGCCATTTCAATGATCAAGGCTGCATATAAGGTGGGCTCCACTGCAAGAGCGGCGACCAATAAGGATGTGATTGCCAGACCAAACGGTACCAGGCGTCGGGTGATATGCAAGGAGATGGTAGGGATAAACCAGAAGAAGGCAGAACCATAAATCAACGCAAGTAGTGAACGATCAGCAGATGTAATTGTCAGGCTGCGACCCAGGATTGCGAAGGATGGCAGTAATTTGAATGTCCATCCTCGAATTGAAAGCGCGGTATCTATGGGAAGCAGCCAGGCAGCCAGCGTCAAGAAGAGTGTGAAAAGACAGGCGACCAGGAGAATAACCTTTTGATTATTCACTAACATTAAAAATCCGGCCAGTAGCAACGGGATAAAAACCCACAGGATCGGTGCGCTCATGATGTTTTTCCCCGAGAGCTGACGATGAAGTACGCTCCAGCAAGGGCCAGCCCGAGATTAACCAGCGCCAATAATGTAGTCACCAGAGCCGAGGTTTCCACCGATGCATAAATAACCTCAAATCCGGCAAAGACTGTCAAAAGGCCCACGATCACCTGGAAGGAATTGGACGTGATTCCCAAATGGAGAAGTCCCAATCCGATCAAAACCAGACCCCCCCAGGCTACGGGTAGACTCAATTTCAACCAGCCAACTGCACGCAGTGACAGCGCGAACGTGGCAACCAAAACCATTGCTGCAGCAGAGGCATGAAATAATCGCCCTTGAGTCCAGATATTATCCTTCTCCCCATCTGCTTTGGTATTGAGTAGAGCGATTCCGAGCACTGCACAAGCCATCCAGCCTGTAACAAGCTTGGTAGCGGCCATGGAGACCGGCCAGTTGTTCTGGACCATCCAAAAAACGCCCACGTATTGGAGCGCCAACAATCCGAGACTCCAGCGCCAGTCGCGGCTGAAAAGCATTCCGGATGCAGTAATAGCGACTAGTAAGAGTATTGTCCAGTTGAGGATGACCATGATCGTTAGCGGCCAAGGGTGGATAGGATAGAAAGGACCAGAATCAATAACAAGAGGGACCAGAGCAAGCCACCTTCCCCTTCGAAGGCGGTGGTGACAGCAGCTGCAACCCTGCTGAGAAAGTTGTAAAGTGAGGATAATAAATGGTAGAGCCATTCTATGCGAAGAACACGCGTCCATTGGGTGGAAATATTGCCTCGCGGAATTCGGACCAGGACTTTTAAAGCCAAGAAAGCCCACCCTGACGCGAGTAGTATGATCAGGATCGCCAACCACCACAAACCAACCGTTTTTGATCCAGCCCAACCCCAGAAACCAAGAAAAAATGCGGCGGCCATAAGGAAGAGAAGGCCAATGGGGTAGATAGCCTTTACCCATTTAGCCTGCGACTCAAGGCTCGTGTCACCAGGGTGGAAGGCATGAAGGAAAAAACCAGCCATTAAAAGTGCATGGGCGGGGAGAAATGGGATGATGTACCATTCTGAGATGGTTTTGCTTATATGCCAGGATGAAGCAGTTAGGGAGAAAGGCAAGGTTGAAAATGCCCAGAGACCGAGAAATGGCAACCAAATAATGCTTCTTTGGCGCGCTGAGAAGAGAAACAAAGCTCCTCCGCATAAAATTAGGGAAACACCCCAGCCTGTGCTGCCTGTAGGGTCGCCAAGCAGACTTTCTGCAACAGCCAATGAGGCCACACCCAAAATCCAGAATGGGCGGCCTAGGATTTCATCTAAAGAACGCAGCCACATCCATCCGGCATAGAGAGCTGCGACAGCAGCCAGGATGAGCAGATAAGGCGTCAGGGTGGATATTAATGCGGTAGCCGGTATTCTAGCTAACAAGGCCAGGCTGGCCGCCGCTGATACCAGCCTAAGTGCAGTACCAAACCCGCGCCTGACAGCGTTGTCCCTGCGATAGGGTAAATGCAAGGGTAAAACTCCCAGTCGGAGTCCTACGGCGATAAGCAGATAAATTCCAACGCTGGCAGGAATGGAAAGAAAATTTAATGGAGTCCCACCAGCAATGCTAACTAAATTGGCCCACAATACCAACCCGGTCCCAGCGAGACGTACGACAAAGGCGATGATGACCCCCTCAGTCTGATCCTCGCCATCCGTTGATCGAACCATCGTGACCAACTCAAAGATGTCAATGGCTGTCCAGGAGAGAAGCAAGGTAAGCGGATTCTCAGCAGCAACTGCCAAAATGCCGAGTGCTGATAATATGAGAGTCCCTGCCCAGGGCATGGAATCAGTCTCGGCGCGTACAACCGAAGTCCAGATCGCTGCAGCAGCCAGGGTTGCCATGGCCAACGCATAAGGCCAGGAAATTTCGTCTGCAAGCCAGGAGGGCATATACGAGAAAGTTGGTAAAAGCTGCCAGGTTGGCAAGGAGATATTGGTCGGAAATTGGATTCGCCAGAGGAACACGCTGGCAAGAGCCAGGAGTGCGCCTCCGGCGGCAAGTATCCAAGGGTATTTAAATCTTGGCTGAATCGAACGCAAAACAATGAGTACCAGCGAGGTCAAAGACATCAAGATTACAGGAAGGAGGATAAGCATAATCCGTAGTATTGTATCAGAAACAATACACGTTTTATGGTGTTGTAATGTAAAATATAAGCATACTGAATTAGGAGATATCCCGATGGACCGTTATTTGTTGATTGTTAATCCGACATCAGGGCGGGGATTTGCAGGGCGGTCACTTTTACAGATCAAACAGGAAATGGAGAAGCATGGCCTAGATTACGAACTTGTTCTTACTGAACGCCCCTGGCATGCTGCTGACCTGGCCGAACAAGGAGCCAAAGATGGTTTTGAAGTAGTGGTGGTTGCCAGTGGTGATGGGACTGCAAATGAAGTCCTGAATGGGTTGATGCGGGCCAAGTTGGCTGGTTTTGACAAAACAAGTATGGCGCAGATTGCAGTAGGAACAGGAAACGATTTTGCCTACGGCATGAACATTCCTAGCGGGATCGAGATTGGTTGTAAAATCCTAGCTGAGAATTATCGCCGACGTATGGATGTGGGTATCGTAAAGGGCGGAGATTATCCTGAAGGACGTTACTTCGGCAATGGGGTCGGAATCGGCTTCGATGCCGAGACAGGTTTTGTTGCAGCGAAAATACGCTGGATGCGCGGACTGCTGCTTTACCTCATCGCTGCCATCGAGACCATCTTTATTTACTATAAAGCCCCAACGGTGCGCCTGCAATATGAAGGGAAAGAATTAACGCAACCGTCTTTGATGATCTCCATCATGAACGGGAGGCGCATGGGCGGCGGTTTCTTCTTTGCGCCCAAGGGCGATCCCGGGGATGGTTGGTTCGATCTATGCATCGCCCGCTCGGTCAGCCAGTTACGCATCTTTGGCCTGATCCCATACTTTATGAAGGGTACCCAGGCAACCCAGAAAGAAGTCCAGATGGATAAAGGCCGAAAAGTGGTGGCAACAGCAGTTTCAGGAAGCCTGCCGGTCCACTGTGATGGCGAGACGGTGGGCTACGATGCCAAGGAATTGACGATTGAACTGCTTCCAGCGCAGATAGAATTCGTTACCCGGAAACCGGCGGAATGAAGTCACTGAATTCTTTTGTCGCCTGGGGGATTCGGGCGGGCACGAACATTATTTGTAATATCGAAGGTGATAATCTCGCACAGGTACCAATGCGCGGGCCATTGATTCTGGCAGTCAATCATATCAACTCGCTTGAAGTACCGTTATTGTTTGCTCATCTCCAGCCACGACGGTTGATTGGCCTGGCCAAGATCGAGACCTGGGACAATAAGGTCATGGGCTGGCTTTTCGACCTATGGGAGTCGATACCCATTCGACGCGGCGAGGCAGACCTGGAAGCTATTCGCCGTTGTTTGGCTGCACTTTCCGATGGAGATATCCTGGGGGTCGCCCCGGAAGGAACCCGGTCATACGATGGCAAATTGCTAAGTGGTCAGGCCGGGATAGTGATGATCGCTTTACATTCTGGTGCACCCATCCTGCCAATAGCCCACTGGGGCGGAGAAGATTTTAAAAAGAATGCCAAACACTTCAAACGGACGAATTTCCACATTCGCGTGGGAAAACCGTTCACCCTGGATGCAAATGGGGAGAAGATGCACGGTAAAATTCGTCAGGCGATGGTCGATGAGATTATGTGTCAAATTGCCATCCTGATGCCAGAAGCGTACCGGGGTAAATACGTGAACTGTAATCCAGTGTCTCAGAAGTATCTGCGGTTCTCCCAGGTTTGAGAAGGGGCCGACACCTGTCAGCCATAATTCTGGATATTATCGCCGATGGTGAATCCAAGTTGAATAGCACTTCAACTACTGGAGTTCATCTCAGACCTGGACAGAGGTGTCAAAAGTGAGCACTGCAAGCCGCTATCATTATTTTGATCTGATCCTAGCTGTCTTCGTGGTAGTCCTGGTAGTAAGTAATATAGCCTCTTCTGCAAAAATCGTGGACTGGGGTTTTAGCATCTTTGGAGTGCGGATGGCATTCGATGCAGGTACCATCCTCTTCCCAGTCAGTTACATCTTTGGGGATATTCTCACCGAAGTATATGGATATAAAAACTCGAGGCGCGTAATTTGGACCGGATTTGCTTGCTTGATACTGAGTGCGGCCATTTTTGGACTCATAAAGGTATTGCCCGGGGAAGCTGCCTGGCAGAAATATGCCGGGGATGCGGCGTATGTCGCCATATTAGGCGGTATGAGCAGCGGCGGGATTGTTTTAGCGAGCCTGGCTGGCTATTGGTCAGGTGAGTTCGCCAATTCTTTCGTTCTGGCGAAAATGAAAGTCCTGACCAACGGCCGATGGTTATGGACACGCACCATTGGCAGTACCATCGTTGGAGAATTAGTCGACACAGTTGTTTTTATCGCAATTGCTTCGCTCTTCAAGGTATTTCCATGGAGCCTTTTCTTAACACTATCCTTGACAAATTACCTATTCAAGTGCGGTGTGGAGGCCCTGATGACACCGGTCACATATGTGGCGGTAGGCGCGCTGAAAAAGGTTGAACAGGAAGATTATTATGATCGAGAGACGGATTTCAATCCTTTCAAGTTAAAATGACTTGGGAGATAGATAGAATAGTATAAGAGACACAGCCAGCAGCGTCTATCTGATGGCTGTGTCTCTTATAAAAAATACCCCGCGTATGTCGTGTGCTGTAAAGTTCTGAACCTGCAAAAGCAGGTCGGGCTCCTACCCGGCAAATCGGCCTTGGCCTAAGCCTATCGCGTCATTGTCGCGAGATCGGATCCCTTTTTATGGGTGTTGGCTCAGAACGGAAGTGCAGCATCGCGAACACAGCAGGGCAATGTCCTTATACCACAAAGTCAAGTGCATGAGTAGGTAAAAATTAATAGCCGCTTTATGGATATACCCGCTTAATTGTGCGTGGGAAAGCAATGGCCTCCCGGATGTGCTCGTTGCCGCAGATCCAGGAAACAGTGCGCTCAACGCCCATGCCGAAGCCGCTGTGTGGAACGCTGCCGTATTTGCGCAGATCCAGATACCACCGGTAGGCTTCTTCAGGCAGACCGTGTTCATGGATGCGTTGGAGCAGCAGATCATAGCTGGACATGCGTTCGGAGCCGCCAATAATCTCGCCATAGCCTTCCGGAGCGAGGAGGTCCACAGATTTACAGACCTCAGGGCGGTCCGGCCAGGGTTCCATATAAAAGGCCTTGACTTTGGTCGGGTAACCATAGACGAAGACCGGTTTTTCATACCGATTGGTCAGTTCGGTCTCATGGGGTGCACCAAAATCCATGCCCCACTCGAACTTGAGCAATTCCTTCTTCTCTGGATCAGTCTCTTTTTCAGAAATTTCCTGGATGATTTTAGCGGCCTCATCATAGGAGATGCGCGGGAATGGCGGTTCGATCTTCTCCAGTTTTGTCAGATCGCGTCCCAGGGATTTGAGTTCCGGGCCGCGCTCACGCAGGACGCGCTTGATGATATGGGTGACGAACTGTTCCTCGATCTGCATTAACTGTTCCAGGTCACAAAAAGCAATTTCAGGCTCAACCATCCAGAACTCGGTCAGGTGGCGGCGAGTTTTGGATTTTTCTGCCCGAAAGGTTGGCCCAAAGGCGTAGACTTTGCCGAAGGCAACGATATCCGCCTCGTTGTAGAGTTGACCAGATTGGGACAGGTAAGCCTTGCCCTCGTCGAAATATTCTGTCTCAAAGAGGGTGGTAGTGCCCTCCACGGCCGCGGGAGTCAGGATGGGTGTATCCATGTTGACAAAGCCGTTCTGCTCGAACCACTCGCGGATGGCCGCAATAACCGTGGCGCGTACCCGCAGAATGGCCCACTGACTAGGCATGCGGATCCACAAATGGCGGTTGTCGAGGGCAAAATCCACGCCCTGTTCTTTGAGCGCCATAGGATAGTTTTCTTCGGCCAGCTGGACAATCTTTACATCCCGGACACCAATTTCGTAGCCGCCTGGAACGCCGGGGGCGCGCTTGTCTTCCCGAACGGGACCGGTGATGATGACCGAAGATTCCTGAGGCAAGCGGGTAAGCTGGTCAAAAACGGCCTCTGACAGATCACCCTTAAAGGCTACGCACTGCACGAAACCGGAGCCATCCCTGACGAGCAGGAAGACCAACTTGCCTTTGTCAGTGCGGTTATAAACCCAGCCCTGGACAGTAACATCCTGACCTGTGTATTTGGATATTTCTTCGACGCGGATAATGGGGGGCATGGTGCACTCCTAGATGAGATGGGCTTATTATAGCGTACCAGAAGGGTAATCAGGGAGGAAGGGAATGATGGAGACGAAAGAGAATGGATGGCAGACGATGGACGATGGACGGTGGACGGTGGATGAAGGATGGTGGATGATAGACGATGGACGATGGAATGTGAACGAGAGACGATGGAATATTCGTTCCGCGGAACGACGGAGGAACGAATTGGGGAGGGCGAAACGAGAAATTAATAATGAGGAACCACAAGAGTGAAATTTGAGAGGCATTTGTTTTTGGGAAACGAATATTGGAGCCCGAATTGTGGATGGCAATTGTTCCGCGGATCAATTGAGGAACAATCAGGATATGAAGCAGAGAATAGAGAGGAGAGAACAGAAAGGGGAGGAACATGACGTAATGCGTAAAACGTAAAACGTAATGCGTAAAATGCAATGCGCAGGAAGAGAGAAGTGAGATGTTTAGAATCATGCATAATAAAAAATATCCACTCATGGTATCCTTGCGAAGGTTTGATTCCTGGCAGATTGCCAGGCAAAACAGGAATTCCATCTACAAAGCAAGCCCAGGCACCGAATAAACCTTCGTAAGAGCGAGTAACTCGACAATGTTACATTAAAGGCTGGATGGTAAAACCCTCACCACAAAGGGCAATACCCTGGAAATACAGCCTGCACCCTGTAAAGAACATAGGGCAGGCAAAACGCAGGACAGGCAGGGCAGGCGGGACACAAAGGAAAGAATAAATGGTTCTTCCTTCGTACGCCTTGGTGTCCGTTGTGGTGAAATAACAAAATCTAACATTGTCGAAGTAAAAACAAAACAAACATAGAACATTTTTTCTGATTTGTCAAGGGTTTTGCTTTCAAGTTCAGAGATGTGTCTGGATTTGTGATTCGCTAAATACGGAGATGGAGGAATGCAACAATTACCTGGCGGGATGATTTCACTGGCGGACACCGACAGATACTTCTAATAATTGCCATAAATTCGGGCCAACCGCTGGAACCGGTGGGCGGAGTGCAGCTGGCGGGAAATGGCGACGCAAGAGAGGCCAGGTACGAAACGGCGGATGGAGGGGAAGAAGATTGAAAACGTAAATTCTTATTCGAATGGGATAATAAACTGGAACGGTGCCGTTACCGGCGGAAACCCAACCGTTCAGACTGTGGCAGGAAAGAAGGACTATCAGTGCGGCAACGGCTGGCAGTCCAGCGAAAGTTCATCCTTGCGAAGGCTCTGATTCTGGCGGAATTTTGGTGAAACCAGATGCATCATTCCAAGGATGAGTTAGGATCAAGCCAAACCTTCGCAAGGGTTAATGATTATTTTTGTTTCGATAATGCCTGCAGTAATAACTGGCGGGCGACCTGGGGATCGGCTTTGCCTTTAGTCGCACGTGCCACCTGGCCCATGAACCATTGCAACAAGGTCTCCTTGCCTGCAAGATAGGAGGCTACTTCCCCGGGGCTGTCGGCCAGGATCTGCGCCACCACCGGTTCAAGATATGCTTCATCGGAGACCTGTGCGAGGTTTTTAACCTCAACAATCGCCAATGGAGATTGCCTGGTTTGAAACATTTCCTTCAGAACCAGCTTGGCGCTGTTTTCATTGATTTTTCGTGTAGTCACCAAGTCAACCAATTGGGCCAGATGCTCCGGCGGGACCGGTAAATGGTCCATGTCAAGAGCCAGATCATTGATGTAGCGCATGAACTCCCCAACAACCCAATTGTTGACGATATTCGCCGGACTTTTGGACAGGGAGACAACATTCTCAAAGTAATCCGCCAGGGATTTTTCATCGGTCAACAGGGCAGCTTCCTTAACCGTCAGGCCGTATGTGGAAACGAAACGCTGGCTGCGGACCTCGGGCAGCTCTGGCAGGCAGGAGCGGATTTCTTCAACCCACTTCCGGCTGATCTCCAGCGGAGGCAAGTCCGGTTCGGGGAAGTAGCGGTAATCATGGGCATCCTCCTTGCCGCGCTGGGAGAGGGTCACTTCGCGAACGTCATCCCAGCCAAGAGTCTCCTGAACGATTTCGCCGCCGGCCTGGTACAGCGCCGCCTGGCGTTGGATCTCGTAGGCAGTGGCGCGTGCCAGGGCGCGAAAGCTGTTCAGGTTCTTAATCTCGGTGCGGGTGCGGAGTTCACCGGTACCGGCTGGCCGAACGGAGACATTGGCTTCAAAGCGAAGGACACCCTTTTCCATATCTCCGGAGTTGACCCCCAAATAGCGAAGGATGGAGCGGATGCGGGTGGCGTAAGCCAGCACAGATTCGACCGAGTGCATGTCCGGCTCGGAAACAATTTCGAGGAGAGGAACGCCAGCGCGATTGTAATCCACCCATGCATATTTCCCCTCGTGAAACAACTTGGCGGTATCCTCTTCCAGGTGGGCGCGGCGAATGCGTACCCGATTAGAAATCCCATTTTCAGAAATATCCAGCCATCCATCAGAAGCCACCGGCAGGTCGTACTGGGAGATCTGGTAACCCTTGGGCAAGTCCGGGTAGAAGTAGTTCTTTCGGGCAAACTGGTTCATCGGGTTGATGGTGCAGTTCAGCGCCAATCCCACCAGGATGGCCTGTTCGACGGCTCTCTGGTTGACCACCGGCATGGCGCCAGGCAGGGCGGTACAGACCGGGCAGATAAGAATATTGGCAGCGGGCGCTTCCGAGTAGGCGGCCGAGCAGCCGCAAAACATCTTGGATTTTGTCAGCAATTCAGCGTGGATTTCGAGGCCGATTACGGGTTCGTAGGTGATCATTTTGGTTTGAAGATCATTGGGGCGGGCGAGAATCAGCCCTCGCAAGGAGATTTGGGCGTTTGAGGTGCCAGTCGGTCACGGATTGGTAGGCGTGGCCGATGCGGAGCAAATTATCTTCGCTCAATTGTTTTCCGATGATTTGCATACCGACCGGCATCCCATTCGAGAAACCGCACGGAATGCTCAAAGCCGGGACACCGGCCGGGTTGGTGGCGACCACATAGATATCTGAAAGGTACATGGTAAGCGGGTCGGCAGTCTTCTCCCCGAGCTTGAAGGCGGTGGAAGGACAGGTGGGAGCCACAAGTGCGTCGCACTGCTCGAAGGCGGCGTCGAAATCCTGGCGCAGCAGTGTACGGACACGCTGTGCTTTTAAATAATAGGCGTCGTAATATCCGGCAGAGAGGACATAGGCTCCCAGCATGATACGGCGCTTGACCTCGGGACCAAAGCCGTCCCGACGGGTCTGGAGGTATTGATCGATGACGTTCTGCGCGCCATCTGAAACGGAAAGGCCGAACCGCACACCGTCAAAGCGGGCCAGGTTGGCGCTGGCCTCAGCAAACAGGATCAGATAGTAGACCGGAAGAGCGTATTTCGTATGAGGCAGGGAGACTTCCCGGACTTGCATACCAAGTTCTTCGAATTTTCGAATGGCCTCCTGAAGGGAACTCTCCACACCGGGCTCCATGCCGTGCTGGAAATATTCTTTTGGGATGCCCAGACGAAGGCTTTTGACTGGCGCTTCCAGCCCATGCGAGGTAATCAGGCGCCTGGGTGGGCAGGGAAGTGGCATCGTGTGGATCCTGGCCGGCAATGGCCTGCAGGACGGCGGCACAGTCATAAGCACTGTGCGCCATTGGACCAATCGAGTCGAAGGAGGAGACCAGGGCGATCAGGCCATAACGGGAGACACGGCCATAGGTGGTCTTTAAGCCGGTCACGTTACAGAAACCAGCCGGCATACGGATCGAACCACCGGTATCTTCGCCCAAGGCAAAGAAACCCATGCGAGAGGCAACAGCCGCAGCGGAGCCTCCGCTGGAGCCTCCCGGGACACGTTCCAAATCCCAAGGATTATGGGTATTGAAGAAGGCTGAATTCTCACAAGAGGAACCCATGCCGAACTCATCCATGTTTTGCTTGCCGACCAGCACCGCACCAGCTTGCGCGAGCCGATCGATAACCGTAGCGTTGAATTGTGGAACGTAATTCTCGAGAATCTTCGAGGAGCAGGTGGTACGAATGTTCTTCGTTGAAATGCAGTCTTTTACTGCAAAAGGAATGCCGGTAAGGGGGGTATTGTTCCCGCCTGAACGCAGGCGAGCGTCGGCCTGGCGAGCCTGCTCGAGAGCCAGTTCATCGGACACTGTAACGAAGGCATTGATCAGGGGATCGGTCCTGTGAATGTGGTCCAGGACAGCTGTAGTCAATTCAACACTGCTGAACTGCTTTTTAGTGAGCAGGTCGTGAGCTTCACGGATGGAGAGATTATGGAGTTCCATGGGGGAATGATCGCATATCACGGTTCGTCAAAAACCCGGGGCACCTGCACGTAATCGCCATGCCGGTGTGGGACATTTTTGAGGAAGTCTTCGCGTGGCATGGAAGGTATCACTTCATCTGGACGCATTACGCTGTGAGTATTGGAAGTTTCGCAGGCGGGAGGCACCTCACCAGTGTCTACTTCATTCAAGAGTTTGAAATAATCGATGATGGAGTTAAACTGGTGGCTAAATGCCCGGGCTTCCTCTTCATGGATGCCCAAACGAACCAAATAGGCGATATGTTCGACCATGTGGCTGTCAATCGTGAAAGAAGGTGAGGGCTTTTGAGGTGTCATGCGGTTCCTCCAGAGAGCGGAGAACAGAAAAAAGTGACTTCCTTCCACTCTCCATTTTCTACTTATCTTTGATCTGAATATGCAATTCCCTGAGCTGCTTTGGTTCGGCAGGGGATGGAGCATCTGCCATCACATCGCGGGCGGCCTGGTTCTTGGGGAAGGCAATCACCTCGCGGATATTCGGTTCGTCGGCCAGAAGCATGACCAGCCGGTCGATGCCCGGAGCCACACCGCCGTGCGGAGGGGCACCGAATTCGAAGGCTTCCAGCATGTGCCCGAACTTACGCTGGGCTTCTTCTTCGCCGATGCCGAGCAGGCTGAAAACCTTGCTCTGGATATCACGCCGGTGAATACGAATTGAGCCTGAGGCCATTTCATACCCATTGCAGACCATGTCGTAGGCATCCGATAGGATCGAACCGGGGTCTGTTTCGAAGCGATCCAGGTGCTCCAGGCGCGGCATGGTGAAAGGATGATGGGCAGCGTCCCATTTCTGGTTCTCTTCATTCCACTCGAACATGGGAAAATCCAACACCCATGCAAAAGCCATTACGTCCGGGGCGGCCAGTTTAAGTGTGTCGCGGAAAACCAGACGCAATGCACCGAGGACTTTATGCACCACCCTGGCGTCATCGGCAACGAATAGGAGCAGATCTCCAGTTGAAGCGCCAGTGGATTTGACCAGTTCTGCAAGCTCGGCCTCCCCAATGAATTTGGCCGCTGAGCCTTTCGGGCCTTCGGCTGTCAGGGCGAGCGAAACGAGGCCCTTGGCTCCCAGATCCCTGGCGGTACCTGCCAAGTCGTCGAGCTGTTTGCGGGTGTAGCCGGCACAGCCGGGGGCAACGATGCATTTAATCGTTCCCCCGTTTTCCAATGTGGATTTAAAGACGACAAACTCACTTTTTGCAAAAATGCCGCCAACGTCAACCAGCTCCAACCCAAAACGGAGGTCGGGTTTGTCGGTTCCAAAACGGGCAACAACCTCGTTGTAGGTAAAGCGCGGCCAGGGGGTGGAAAATAATTTCTTGTGTGGGGTGACAACCGGGAGCATGGCGGTAAAGAGACCTTCAACCATTTCCAAAACATCATCGCGATGGACAAAGGACATTTCCAGGTCAAGCTGAGTGAACTCGGGTTGACGGTCGCCGCGCTGATCTTCATCACGGAAGCAGCGGGCAATTTGGAAATAGCGTTCGATGCCGCCCACCATCAGCAGTTGCTTCAACTGTTGGGGTGATTGGGGAAGGGCGTAGAACTGGCCAGGATAGACACGCGATGGCACGAGATAGTCACGAGCGCCTTCAGGAGTGGTCTTAAATAAAGATGGCGTTTCGACTTCCAGGAAGCCGCGCTCGGAAAGATACCTGCGCATAAACAGCACCACCTCATGGCGTAATTCCAGGTTGCGGCGCATCCGATCGCGGCGCAAGTCCAAATAGCGGTATTTGAGGCGCATGTTTTCGTCGACTTCCTCGTCGCTACTGATCATGAACGGCAAGGGTTTGGCGGAGTTGAGCACTACCACAGAAGAGGCAATGACTTCGACCTCCCCGGTGGGCATGCGCGGGTTTTGCATGCCATCCGGACGTTTTTGCACCTGTCCAGAAACCTGGAGGACCCACTCGGAGCGAATGGTGGAAACCAAGTCAAGCGTTTCCTTAGGCAAGTTGGGGTTTATAACCACCTGGGTAAGGCCAAAACGATCACGGAGGTCAATAAAGACCACGCCACCATGATCGCGCCGCCGGTGTACCCAGCCCGCCAAAACAACGGTCTGCCCGGCATGAGTACCGCGCAGTTCACCACAAGTATGTGTCTTGTACATATACCGCCTCCAGAAAAAGATTCATTACGAAGAATACAACGGTTTAACACAAAGAACTCTAATGGAAACAAAAGAAAATACTATTTTTAGTTTCCCAAAGGTGTCCGTTTAAGATTTCCAGATATCTTTGTATAACAGGAAGCTCTCCTTATAAAATAAATCGCCCTCCGCAGATGCGTTGGGCGATTGGTCAGCTTAGTGAGTTCGTTAACCTTGCAGGCTTCGCCCAACGGCCGGAGGCCGATTATCATTAGCGTTATTATTATTGGCGAAATGGATATCAATCATTTTTGCCTCAAGTTGGCGGTATTATAGCACAAACTTGCCATAGTGAAATTGTTGTATTGGTTACCAATCACTATCAGGAATGGCAGGATAGGCAATACAGGCGGAGTGCGCAGAGTCCTTTATTCGATCAGAAAGACGTGCAATTCCTTTGGGCCGTGAACCCCGATCGTGAGGGTCATTTCAATGTCAGCCGTGCGGCTGGGACCAGTAATGATGACTGCAGCCGAAGCAGTGAGAATTTCAGGCATGCGCAACGCATCCGGTAAGGTCGGCACAAGGTCCGATACCCGCAGGATGGCAATATGAATATCAGGCAGTAGGGAAGCAGTGAGTGGGCGACCTTCTCCGCCGACCAGAACGAGCGAGCCGGATTCTGCGATCCCGGCCAAAGCACCGGTAATGCCCACCTGGATGGTTGGATCTGGTCCCATGACGAACGAAATTGATGAAACCAATGACGCTCCGACGGAATCCGTGCAGACACGCTCGACTCCGCGCATGCGCAGGAATTCTGCCAGCCTGGTTCGCACTTCCTGTTCGGGTATGAGGTACACCCTGCCTCCGATGCTGGCCAGCTCTTCTGCAAATCGGGCCGACAGTGAAGGGATAATGGTAAGTTCGGGCGCGGCTTGTTCTGACGGCCAGCCTGGACCAAGAACAGGAGGGCCAACAGACTGTTTTATTTTCTTCCAGTGTGCACGGAAAGGAGATATTGCCAAGCGCGGAAAATCCTTGCTGTAGCCCCAACCGGTCCAAGCAGGGATATGCATATATTCTTTGCGTGGTGAGTAGATTCGGCTGAGAACGCCACCTAAGCGCTGACCAAATGAAAAAAGGACTGGCTTCCCTGCCACAAGGCGGAAAGCCTTCAGGCCAAGGTTTAGTAATCCTGGTACCGCGATCCCTTCTTCTTTCCTGCCAGCCTCATTTTTCCCAGCAACGCCGGCGCGAACACGCACAATAAGTTCGGGCAGGTTGATATCCACCGGGCAGGCTTCCTGACAAGCCCCGCACAGAGTAGAAGCCTGAGCCATCTGACCGAAATTCTCGCAGCCCAACAATCCGGGCGAGACCACCAAGCCAATTGGACCGGGATAGGGGGCGATGGAACCGTCACGACCCAGGTAGGCATGGCCGCCAATCTCGCGAAAGACCGGACAGGCATTCAGACAGGCACCGCACCGAATACAGTAGAGCGATTCGGCCAGTGGAGAGGAGCGCAAGGCGGAACGCCCGTTATCCACCAAGATCAGGTGACGTTCGGCTGGTCCATCCGAATCTGAAGAACGTTTCGGTGCATGGATCAGGCTGGTATAAACGCTCAACTTTTGGCCGGTCCCAGAGCGCGGCAGGAGCGAGAGGAACAGAGCCAGGTCGTTGAGGCCTGGAACGAGACGTTCGATGCCCATCAACGCCACGTGAACAGGCGGCAGGCTGGTAACCATGCGCCCATTGCCCTCGTTGGTGACAAGGCAAAGCGATCCAGTTTCAACCACACCAAAGTTGACCCCGGATACGCCAATCTCGGCAGACAAGAAGACCTCCCGGAGGACGCGCCGAGCAGTGGCGACCATTTCAGGAATATCCTCGGTGTATTGGGTGCCGAGCTTGTCGTGAAAGAGCTGGCCAACCTGGCCACGCCTCAGATGAACGGCCGGGGTGAGGATATGGCTTGGCCGCTCTCCGCGTAACTGGACGATATATTCACCCAAGTCCGTTTCAACCACTTTTAATCCTGCGGCCTCGAGTGAATGGTTGAAATTAATCTCCTCTGAAAGCATAGATTTTGACTTGGCCACCAGGTGGGAATTGTGATCCCTTGCGATTCCAAGGAAGATCTGGATTGCCTGTTCAGCGTTTGCGGCACGGTGAATCTGGATCCCGTTTTTCGCCACCTGCTCGATGAAACGTTCGAGATATTCGTCCAGATGCGCGATCACATCCGCTTTGACCGCATGGGCGCACTTACGGCGTTCCTGATAGTCTGGAATATGTGCGAAGGCCTCCTTACGGCTAACCAGCCGGCGCTGGGCGTTCCCGTCCAGGGCAATCTGAAGGTTTTCATCCGCAATCGATTGGCGGATGCGGGCACGGAAAGACCTGGCGCTCATTGTGTGTCCAGTACCTCAGCGATGTGAACCACCCGCTGTTGCTTCCCGATGCGCTGCAACCCGCCCTGGATATGCATCAAGCAGCCGGTATCGCAGACCACCAGGGTGGGTGAAGTGGTCTTCTCCAGGTTTGAAATCTTGCGCTGCAAGAATTCAGCCGAGAGTTCGGGATGTTCAACCGAAAAGACGCCGCCAAAGCCACAGCAATCCTGGCTTTCGGGCAGTTCGATAATTTCAGCATCCCTGACACCAGCCAGCAAAAGGCGCGGCTGGCGATCCACGCCAAGGAGGCGCAGGAGATGACAGGAGGGGTGATATGTCAGTTTCCCCGGCCAACGACTTCCAAGATCGGAAATGCCCCGCACGTCCACCAGGTATTCAGTGAACTCATGGACACGACCGGCCAGCGCCCGGGCACGGGCCAACCAGCGCGGGTCATCTTGGAATAGTTCAAGGTAGCCGTGGAGGAGCATGGCAGCGCATGAGCCGGACGGCATGACTATATCTCCGGCTGTTTTTTCAAAAACTCTGATCGTGTGTTCAGCGAGAGGGCGAGCCTGGCTGCGCAAGCCAGCATTGAAGGCCGGCTGGCCGCAACAAGTCTGAGCACCAGGAAATTCCACGTACACGCCGGCGCGGTTGAGTACATGTACCAATGCCTCCCCAAGCTGCGGAAAAAAAGAATCGACCAGGCAGGTGACGAAGAGTTGGACGGTTATCGATTTGGACATTTTTTGAAAGTGAAATTTATCCAGGATGGAATTGATTACATATTATATCCAAAATCACTTGACGATGTGATTTATGGCATAAATTCTCAATATGAAAACCGGCGGCCATTTCCATATTGAGGATTGCTGGAGTAGAATTTTGCACCCAAACTGGAGATAATCTTTATAGTAGAATATACAGGTTAATGGAATATTGAGAATTGCTGAGGGTATTGGTACTCTCAGAAAAAAAGTCTCCGTTTATGGTCCGGAAAGACCTGGAGGAGAGACTGGTAATAACCATAAGGGCAAGCGCTCCAAGAAGATTGTTGGAAGGGCGGAGCGTGCCAAAATGGCGGCAAGTAATGATCTGAAGGGCGGTTTATCTTTCGGATAAAGAGGGCGGCGGGAAAGAGATAAAATAGCGAGAAAGTATACGGTGCTCAGCACTCACTATCTTAATGTCTAGAAGGAGTAATTATGAATAAAGCGCTTATAACAGGCATCACGGGGCAGGATGGTTCTTACCTGGCAGAATTACTGCTGGATAAGGGTTATGAAGTGCACGGCCTGATCCGCCGCTCAAGTTCTTTTAATACCCAGCGAATCAACCATATCTATAACGATCCTCATTCCCGAACCAATCTGCACCTTCATTATGGCGATGTGACCGACATGGGCAGCTTGCTTGACCTGGTTTACAACATCCGCCCAAATGAGATCTACCACCTGGCAGCGCAGAGCCATGTGCGTGTGAGCTTTGACCTGCCAGAGTACACGGGCGATGTTACGGCACTAGGGACGATCCGTATCCTGGAAGCAATCCGGAAGAGTGGTATTACGACCCGCTTCTACCAGGCGTCTTCCAGCGAAATGTTCGGAGCAGCCAAGCCGCCCCAAAGCGAAGTCACGCCCTTTCAGCCGCAGAGCCCTTACGCAGCTGCCAAGGTGTATGCCTTCTGGCTGACGCACAATTACCGGGAGGGATATAAGATTTTCGCCTCAAATGGGATACTTTTTAATCACGAATCGCCCCGACGGGGAGAGACATTTGTGACCCGCAAGATCACCCGGGCGTTGGCTGCCATCAAAGCAAAGGAACAGGATACTTTATTCCTTGGAAACCTGGAGGCAAAGCGTGATTGGGGATACGCCCCTGATTATGTTGCAGCCATGTGGAAGATGATGCTGCATAATGAACCGGGCGATTACGTGATCGGTACGGGAGAGGCGCACTCGGTGAAGGAATTCCTGGACGAAGCGTTCGGCTACCTGAATATGGATTGGCATGAATATGTAAAGATCGATCCAAAATATTTCCGACCAAACGAGGTGGACTTTTTACAGGCAGATCCGGGGAAGGCTCAGCGGATATTGGATTGGGAGCCACGTGTGTTCTTTAAAGACCTGGTAAGAATCATGGTGGATGCTGACCTGGAATTGGCGGGTCAGGAATCCCCGGGAGAGGGAGCAAAAATCATCGAGAAGCATCATGGAAACTGGCATCGCTGGAAAAGCCAAGTGGTGAGCATGGATTAAAATACCCGTACAGGCATATCGAAAGCAGCTTAATGGCATGATGGCCTGAGCCGAACGATAGAATGGTATACTCGCCAGAAATCCTGATTAGTGGAGCACTTACATGGAAAACATGATGAAAAAAGCATTGGTTTGTGGAGCGGGTGGCTTTATTGGTGGTCACCTGGTCAAGAAATTGAAGAAGGAAGGTTTTTGGGTGAGAGGGGTGGATATCAAGGCGCATGAGTTTGCCCCCACCCAGGCGGATGAATTTTTGCGGTTGGACCTGCGAGAAGAAGAAAATTGTAAAAGGGCATTGGAACTCGATGGGGGAGGGTTTGACGAGGTCTATCAATTAGCCGCGGATATGGGTGGAATGGGTTTCATTCATTCGGCCGAGACCGAGATCATGCATAACAGCGCCCTGATCAACATCCACATGATACACAATTCGGCTCTGATGCGTGTGCCACGCTATTTCTTTTCTTCATCGGTGTGTGTGTACCGAGATATGCAACCGGGCGAACCAGAGATGAGCGAAGACGGGGCAATTCCAGCCAATCCAGACAACGAATATGGCTGGGAAAAAATCTACTCAGAGCGTGTAGCCATGGCTTACAGCCGCCGGTATGGGATGAAGGTCAGGATTGCGCGTTTCCAGAACTGCTATGGTCCGGAAGGAACCTGGCAGGGAGGCAGAGAAAAGGCTCCGGCGGCAACCTGCCGCAAAGTCGCTGAAGCCCAGGATGGGGGTACGATCGAGGTGTGGGGCGATGGTTCTGCCATCCGTTCTTACACCTACGTTGCTGACATGGTGGAGGGAATCTACCTGCTGATGCATTCCGACCTGGAAGGGCCAGCCAATATAGGCTGTCCGCAATACGTCAGCGTGGACGAATTGGTTCAGACTGTGGTGGAAGCATCCGGTAAGAAGATCAACATACGGCACGTTGAAGGTCCAGTGGGAGTGCAGTCACGCAACTTCAGCAATGCCCGCATCTATTCAACCGGCTGGCGCGCCAAGTATTTTCTCAAGGATGGAATTGCCGAAACCTATGGCTGGATTGAAAAACAGGTAAAGAAAGCCCAGGAATAAGGGAACAACCATCCTGTGCGCCTTGAAAAGGTGATGATTACAGCTAATGAATCCTGACATGGCACCTTTGGTCCTATTTGTCTGTACCGGTAATCAAATCCGGTCGCCACTCTCGGCGGCAATTTTTCAACGGTGTTTGAACGAATCTGGATTGCAGGATGGTTTTCGGGTGGAAAGCGCAGGCACTTGGACCCTTTCAGGTCAATTTGATCCGCTTGCCAGGGCGACTGCTCTTAAGATGGGTCTCGACATTGAAGAACACCGCTCCAGGGTAATCGACGGGGATTTACTTATGGAGGCGTGCCTGGTAATTGTGATGGAAGCAGGGCAAAAAGAAGCCCTGGAAGCGGAATACCCGCAAGTGCGCGGCAAAGTACACCTGCTGTCACGGCTTGCAGGAGAACCGCCCTATAACATAATTGATCCAGCGGGGCATGGGTTGGAAAACTACCTGCAGACCGGTGAGGAATTGCTCAGGTTGATGAATTTAGCATTCGATAAGATCTGCCGCTTTCTCCGGAAATGCTAATTTGCCCTGAGCGTGGAATTTTCCGGGTAAGTGGCGATTTTTGGGAATGACTTAATATATTATTAAAAAAGGTTCAGAGACCGCCGATAAAATGGTCTCTGAATTCATTTTTCATAGATCAATCCATGCTGCTGTTATGACTAAACGTTTTGGAATTGTGGTTTCCCATGTCTTCCTTCGAAAAGCGGATGTTCTTTATGAGCGTTAAGAACGTCGTTTGTTACTCAAATTCTCTAAATGGCCAGGATCCGATGGCACATTTACGAATTATCGGGCCATTTCGTGAGGCGGGGATAAACGTTGTAAATGGTATCGAGAATGGACAGGCAATGAGTCAACAAGTCTCAGGTGGGGAGATCATCCTTATCCAACGCGAATTTCCCACTCGATATATTGATTACCAACAAATTGTTGAGGCTGCCAGAAAAGAAGGGAAACCGGTTGTCTTTGATTTGGATGACCTGCTGTTCTTCTTACCTGAGGACCATCCAGACAGGCAATCTCAATATTATGCTGCCTCGCTTCTGCCCATGTTTCAAGCGCTAAGGGAGGCCGACCTGGTTACTGTATCCACGCCAAAATTAAAGGATGTGCTTGGTCAGTATAACAATCAGATCGCTGTGCTTCCGAATTATCTTGATGACACACTCTGGCGCCTCAGGCCACCAGTAATTAAACAAGAAGGCGAGGAACTGACGATCGGTTACATGGGTGGAGAATCTCATAAGCCGGACCTGGAATTGGTTGTGCCAATATTGTCAGAACTTGTTCAACGATATCCCAAGAAGATCCGCCTGCAATTTTGGGGGATACAACCACCAACAGAGTTGCGTCTTCTGCCTCAAGTGGGATATACACCGCTTCCCTCTTATAACTATAAAGAGTTTTCAGCGTTCTTCCAAACTCAATCTGCTGATATTTTTATAGCTCCATTGGTTGATTCTCTGTTTAACCGGTGTAAAAGTCAGCTTAAGTTTTTCGAATATACTGCATTAGGTGCGCCGGGTGTGTATAGTAGTCTAGAGACCTATTCCAAAGCCGTGACTCATGGGCAGAATGGATTGCTGGCTGCCTCCCTGGACGAGTGGCGAGAGTGTTTGATCCAATTGATTGAAAACGATGATCTCAGGCTTCATATAGCTGAAAATGCACAATTATCCATCCGAACTGATTGGCTCCTATCTCAAAATGCGTTTCGGTGGAAAGTTGCTTACAATAACCTCATAGGAGGAGCTCCAAGACAAAGGCTCGGTCAAGAGAAAATTGTGCAATCCATCAATATCCAATTGGTCGAGAAGGAACAGGCGGTAAGCGCCCAAATGGCCAGATTGGAAGGTCAAATTGCCGAGAAAGAACAGGTTTTGCGGGCGTCGAGTGAGCTGATCGCTTCACAGGATACTCAATTGGCAGAAAAAGAACAAGCAGCACAGGTGCTGAGCAGGCAATTGTCCGAAAAAGAAACGACAATTCTGTCTTTGATAGCCCAGACAACCGAAAAAGACCAGTCTGTAAAGTCACTCTCGGCAGAGATCGCAGAAATAACCAGAAGCAGAGCATGGAAGCTAGCCTTGGTCTTCCGCAAGATCCGTGTCCTACTTGCCCCTCCCGGCAGTCACCGCACGAGGGTATTTGGGCGATTGGTGAATGGTGTTTTTGTCCGTTTAAATAAGATCAAAAGAGACCAAGAGCTCAAGAAAGATTCGAATTTGATCAGAGCCTCGGGCCTTTTTGATGAAGAATGGTATCTATCGAAATACCCTGATATTGCACAAGCAAAGGTGGATCCGCTAATACACTTTTTGAATTATGGTGGTTTAGAAGGCCGCGACCCTGGACCAACCTTTAACAGCAGCGCATATTTATACGATAATCCATACGTCAAAAGAGCAGGCATCAACCCTCTTGTTCATTACCTGAAATTTGGTAAAAACGAAGAACGTGGTTCAGCCTTACAAGAGGTTATTACCAGCTCAATCAATGTTGAATTCATACCCATTACTGAAAAAGACGTTGATCCAAAAACATTGAAGGCTAAACTCATAGCATTCTATCTGCCCCAATTCCACCCAATACCAGAAAATGACGAGTGGTGGGGCAAGGGTTTTACAGAATGGACCAATGTTTCCAAAGCCACCCCAAATTTCAAGGGCCATTATCAGCCCCGGCTGCCGGGGGAGTTGGGATTCTACGATCTACGCGTTCCAGAAGTACAGAGACGTCAAATTGAACTTGCCAGGAAGTATGGGATATATGGTTTTTGCTTTCATTACTATTGGTTTAACGGGAGACGCCTGTTAGAGCGGCCTCTTAACCAGTTTCTTGAAAACCCTGATTTAAATTTCCCCTTTTGCTTATGCTGGGCGAATGAAAATTGGACACGAAGATGGGATGGTCTTGAAAATGATATTTTAATAGAACAAGTGCACTCAGAGGAAGAATACCTAAATTTCATCCGAGATGTAATTCCAATTTTCCTGGACAATAGATATATCCGGGTAAACGGCAAACCACTTCTAATTGTGTATCGGATCAGCTTATTACCAAATCCACGCCTGGCAGCAGATATTTGGCGCTCAGAATGTAAGAAAATGGGGATAGGGGATATCTATCTGGTAGCCGCACAAAGCTTTGGAATTACTGATCCACGCCCTTATGGCTGTGACGCTGCGGTGGAATTTCCTCCTCACAACTTATGGCCCACACAGATCCCTCGAGAGATGGTACAGGTTACAAATCCTGACTATACCGGAAGGCTATTTGACTATAGAAAAGCTGTTCAACAAATGATGGATTTGGAAGCCCCCAAATATCCATTATTCAGGACAGTAATGCCAGCCTGGGATAATACGGCCAGGAAACAAAATGATGGGTATGCTTTTATAAACTCAACACCTTTGGCATATAAAACCTGGCTGGAGTATACGATAAATTACACCAAGCGCTTCCTGCCGGAGGATAAACAATTTGTCTTCATTAATTCATGGAATGAGTGGGGGGAAGGTGCATACTTAGAGCCTGACCGGCTGTACGGTTACGCCTACCTGCAGGCTACTGCAGAGGCCATCACGCCCCATCCAAAAAAACCATTCTTTTCCAAACCTAATTGGACAATTCTATTCGTCTCCCATGATGCCATCAAGGGCGGTGCCCAAGCAGTACTATTGAATACGATTTCGTGGTTCAGGGAACATACGTCAATTCGCTTGAAAGTCCTATGCTTGCAGGGAGGAGAATGGCTTCCGCGTTTCAAAGAATTGGCAGATACCATTGTTTTGAGCGAATTGCAAAACAATGCTGTTGGGAAAACGGATAGCAGTCTCGCAAATAACTTGTTGGATTTTTGCGGAGGAACCATCGATCTAATTTACGGTAATACGGTTGCAGTAGGGCGGGAATATGAGTGGCTCAGCAAGTTGGGGATTCCCATTCTGACCCATGTACACGAGTTGGAGATGAGTATTAAGCACTATGCTGGAGAATGGATTGATGACATTACAAAATATTCGGCGCACTTCGTAGCAGGTTCACGAGCGATAGCAGATAACTTGATTGATAATCATGGTGTCAACCCAGAAAACATCTCTCTTGGTTATGCTTCCATTATTCCCACCACTCCGTTTTCTAGTCTGGGCCAGGAAGAGAAGAATAAACTCAAAAAAAAGCTTGGTCTGGCTCAAAACAAGATACTTATCTTTGGATGTGGACTTGGCATGCCTTTCAGAAAGGGTGCCGATCTATTTATAGAACTGGGCCGAATCCTGCAACGGGAGGGGATAGACCATTTTCATTTATATTGGATCGGTGATTTCGAAGAGCCTTATTACGATCAGGATTATGGAAATTGGTCAGATTATCTCGATCGCCTCCAAAGAAGCAATTTGAAATCAAGCGTAACTTTTCTTGGTTCGAAAGAAAATCCGAGAGAATATTTACGTGTTGGGGATGTATTCGTGCTGACATCCAGGGAAGAACCTTTCGGCCTGGTAGCCCTGGAAGCCGCAGACTGCAAACTTCCCACCATTTGCTTCAAGAATGCAGGAGTGGCAGATTTTGTAGGTGATGATGCTGGCTTTGTTGTACCTGACAATGATGTAGAGGCAATGGCTCGTAAACTCATTGAGCTCATTGAAGATGACAATATGAGGCAGGGATTAGGCGATCGAGCAAGGGAGAAACTTCTAACCAGTTTCACGGCGGAACGAACTACGCCCAAGATTTTATCCATCTGCCGGCAAGTTGGGAGACAAAAGCCCGGGGTTTCAGTTGTTGTGCCAAATTATAACCACGCGCAATACCTGCCTCAAAGACTGGATAGCATCTTTAACCAGACTTACCAGGATTTCGAGGTGATCTTGCTCGATGACGCTTCCTCTGATAACAGTATGGATGTGTTGGAAAATTATTCAGGCCGCGGAGATGTACAGCTTCTACGAAATGAGCATAATACCGGCACCCCTTTTAAACAGTGGATAAAGGGGATCGATCTTGCCAGATCAGAAATTCTGTGGATTGCCGAATCAGACGATGTGTGCGATCCTGAGTTTTTAAGCTGTCTCCTTCCAGCTTTTGACGACCCAGAAGTAAGGCTGGCATATGCGAACTCCCATATCATTGATGAGAAAGGTGCAGTTTTGGGCGATTACCTCGACAGTCCATACCTCGTATCCCTGTCTCCAATCAAATGGCAAACCAGCTATAAAGTATCTGCAGAGCAGGAGATCAATGATGGATTGGGTGTAAAAGACACCATCCTGAACGCCAGCGCCGTGCTCTTCAGGAAGATCGTCCTCGAAAATGAATTTCGTTCCACGTTTTCTGAAATGCGAATTGCCGGAGATTGGTACTTTATTGTTAATGAAATTAAGGATGGAACCATTCAATATGACTCAAGGAAACTCAACTACCACAGGCGGCATTCCGAAAGTGTTATCGGTAAAATCCTGCAAGACAAAAAGCTCGAGAGATTTTTCCAGGAGTTCTGCCTGGTGCAGAGATATGTATTTACCCACTATAAATTAACACCTGAATTTCTGAAGAAATGGGAAGAATACCTACGCCAGCAATGGAATGAATTCTTTCCGAACAGATCCTTTGATGAGATCAACGGATACTACCCATTTGATGAGATGAAACAAATGATAATGGATTCTATAACCAGGGTGAGTAAAAGCCAGTTGGGGAAAATCAGCAGCGAAAGAGAAAACGGCCAGACAAATTAATGGCGGTTTTTTGGAATTGGCAAGGAACAGAGATGGAAGCGCTGCAAAGGCTAACATGAAAGACGAGGAACAATGGTCGACCGCAAGTATTTATTCATCAGAAGACTTAAAAACATTGTAAGAAAGTCAGTGTCTATTCCATGGCGCCGGGCATTATCTAAACAATATATAAATCCAACGAGGATAAATATGTGGTCTTTATTTGAAGATGAATTAAATAAAATCGATATAGAAATTGACAAAGTTCAATTAAAGGAAATACCACATCTGTTCAGGAAAATCCCGCTCGATATTTTCGGAAAGCTCATACTTGACATTCCAGATCAGTTCCCGCATATCAAGGTTTTCCTTCCATCAATGGCATCCGAAGATGTACAAAAGCTCTGGACCGGGGCAGAGGGTGAAGTATTATTGGGACAATCGCTGGCCTTCGTGAAGACGATGATTTCCGGTTATACGGCCTTAACAGGGAAGAAGATTGAAAACGCGAGCGTCTTGGATTTTGGTTGCGGCTGGGGGAGACTTATTCGTCTTCTTTACAAATTTTTACCAGTTGATAACATGTATGGGGTTGATTCCTGGGACGAGTCCATAAATGAGTGTAAGAAACACAACATCAGGGCGAATTTAGCCATTTCTGATTGGGTTCCAAGATCCCTTCCTTTCGAGAGACAATATGACTTAATCTTTGCCTTTTCCGTATTTACCCACCTAAGCGAGAAAACAGCACACGTTGTCTTACAGACACTCAGAAAATACATTTTTGAGGATGGTTTATTGGTGATAACAATACGCCCAAAAGAGTACTGGTATATTCACGATTCAGGTTCACTAGCGTCTCAAATGATAAAAATGCATGATGAAAGAGGTTTTGCATTCACTCCTCATGAACTCGCTCCGATTGATGGGGATATTACTTATGGGGACACATCGTTGTCATTGGCTTACTTCGAAAGCCATTTTCCTCAATGGAAGCTTGAATCCATAGAATGTAATGACGTAGATTCACATCAAGTGATTCTGTTCTTAAAACCTGCTTAAGATGGGATTAACTTTATCAAACTGCGTGACTGAGCATAAAATTGCATATTGGAGCTAAATATTCATGACTGGTTTCAACTCTCCTCTTTTTCTGTTCCTTTTCCTGCCCCTTTTTATGGCCATTTTCTATGTTGCTGGAAAGAACGGAAAACTCATTGTAGGGATTATTGCCAGTCTCATATTTTATGCCTGGGGAAATTATATTTATTTGCCTCTCATGCTGGGATTGATCATTATCAATTTTTTTATCGGCAAAAATCTGAAGAGCACTTTAGGGTCCAGGAACCAGATCTATTTAATTTGGACTGGTGTAATCATCAACATCGGTATTCTAGCTTTCTTCAAGATCTGGCATGGCTTGGATTTTCCTTTGGGCCTTTCTTATGTCAGCTTCCAGCTGGTCTCGTACCTAATTGACGTTAAGAATGGGGCTATTGAAGGTGAAGAAAATATCTTAAAGTTTGCCTTCTATATATTATTATTCCCAAAGATTCTGGTTGGACCAATTACCCGCTATGGACCATTGAAGGAACAAATTGGCAAGTTTGATGTGACGCCTGAAGGAGTCGCGACAGGGATACGCCGCTTCATAAAGGGACTTGCAAAAAAGATTTTGATCGCGGACTTTCTGGCGAAAATAATTACGCCTGTTTTTAATTTGCCCAAACCCCTTATAGCTCCATGGTTGGCATGGTTTATCCTGGTTGGTTTTGCACTCCAATTATATTTTGATTTCTCAGGATACACTGACATGGCCATCGGGTTGGGAAAGATGATGGGATTAGAGTTTATCGAAAATTTCAATTTTCCTTATATTACCAAGAGCGTGTCGGAATTCTGGCGACGTTGGCATATTTCGCTTTCATCATGGTTTCGCGACTATGTCTTCTACCCATTAGAATTAGAACGGAGAAGATTTAAGTGGCTGAGTCAGCCGATAAACATCCTTATCGTCTTTTCATTGACCGGTTTGTGGCATGGAATTACGTGGAGTTATTTAGTCTGGGGAATGTTGCACGGCTCAGCAATCGTCTTCGAAAACACGGGATTGGGCAGGCGGTTGCGCACGTTCTGGGCCCCGGTTCAACATATGTATGCAATGGCCGTAATCCTAATCAGCTGGGTGTTCTTTCGTTCGCCAGATCTTCATTTTGCGATTCGATACCTTCTGCGCCTTGCAGGGGATACCCGCGGTTTATCTCCGCTTATATTTCAGACAACCAACCCCCTACCAATCATAGATCCTTCTGTAATTCTGGCATTTATTTTAGGGATCGTGTTTTGTTTCCCTGTGGGAGGCTGGATTGAACAAACGATCAATAGAGTGATCAAGGATAGTTCTTTATTGAAGCTGCCTCTCCAGATTATTTATGATTTCACTTTATTTATTGTATTTGCCTTATCTGTTGCTGCATTAGTCAGCAGCGGCTTCGCCCCGGGTATATACGGCAAATTTTAGGAGAAATTGAATGGCCTTTGAACCTCAACTTATTCGAAAAAGACTCTACCCGATTATTTTTGCCCTCACTTTCTTAGGGATTTCAATCCTCCCAGCCCTTAAACCCGGTATCAGTATTCGAACTCTGGATACCTCCTTCTCTGGGCACGAAAAGCTTATCGAGGCCTTTAATACATTGCGAATGAGACTTGGGGATCGAGTTTTTCCAAACGTGATCATCGGAGAGGATGGCTGGTTGTACTACACTGCAGCCAAGACCATGAATGAATATCAGGGCTCAAACCCATATACACCTGATGAGATGAAAGACGTAGGAGGTAGTTGGGATGCATTGGCTGTTCAGCTTCAGCGAAAAGGGATAAAGTTAATAGTAATAATCGCGCCTGATAAGAATACTATATATCCAGAGTACCTGCCCAGGCAAATCGAAAAAGTTGGGAGCCAATCGAGGTTGGATCAATTTGTTGAGTACATGGATAAATATGGAAAAGCACATGTAATAGATATTCGGCCCGACTTGATAGAAGCAAGCAAAACCGAACAGGTATATTACAAAACAGATACCCATTGGAATCCCCGGGCTGAGTACATCACTTATACAAAGATAATGTCAGCATTATCCCATCAATATCCTGAACTGGTTATTCATCCGTACTCGGATTATGAAGCTGTAAGCGGAGGCCTGGTAACTTTTGGCATCCCACGAATCTTAGGAATGCCATACATAAGAGAGGAATATTGGTCTTTACGTCCCAAGTTTGAGACTGGCACGACCATCAGCGAAATTCCTCTTTCAGATGAAAATCTAACAAGTGTAAGATTTTCCTCGAATAAGAACCAGAATCTGCCCAGTTTACTTATTTACCATGATTCCTTTTTTGTAGGAGTTGTGCCTCTACTTGAACCCCACTTCAGACAGATAACATCTATTCCCAATACCCCAATCCCGGGAATATGGAATATCCATTGGGTAGACCAAGTGCATCCTGACATCGTTATTATTGAAGGCGTAGAGAGATACATCAATGAAAAGATATATCTTCCTACCGGTCAATGATCAATCATTGCATTAAAAAAGAAATGGCAGCTAACCTGAAAAGGGTCTATCAATTGGTATTTGCCCTCGTTTTTGGGGGAATTTTGATTATTCCCAATATTAAAACTGGCCTAAATATTATTGCCTTCGAAAATACCTTTCTGGGGCACAAGACCCTTGTTGAGGCTTTTAATACCTTGCGTATTCGGCTTGGAGATCGCGTTTTTCCAAACGCACTCGTAGGAGAAGATGGTTGGTTATTTTACACCGCAGACCGGTCGATCGATGATTTCCAACTTACAAATTCATATCCAGACAGTGAGCTTGCAGAGGATCAAAAGAGATTTGATAGATTATATGTTCAGCTTCAACAAAAAGGCATAAAGTTGGTTGTGTTAATTACGCCCGATAAAAATAGCATATATCCACAGTACATGCCTGGGCAAATCAAAAAAATTGGAGATGAATCGCGCCTGGACCAATTTGTAAATTATATGACCAAGTATGGAAAGACCCCTGTTATAGATTTTCGATCTGACTTGATAGAAACAAGCAAGACCAAACAGACATTCTATAAGACTGATACCCATTGGAATCCTTTGGGCGGGTACATTGCTTATACTAAAATAATGTCTGCGTTATCTCAATATTATCCCGAACTGACATCACATCCATTATCTGATTATGAAGTTGTTCAGGAAGGCCTGGTAACATTTGGGATTCCGTGGATCATGGGAATGCCAGACATTAAGGAAGAATCCTGGGCATTATTACCCAAGTTTGAGACTGGAACGAATATCAGGAAAATTACTTTATCAGATGGAAATGATGTAAGATTTTCCTGGAATCAAAATGAGCAGCTACCCAGCATTCTTATTTATCATGATTCCTTTTTGGACGGGGTTATTCCTTTCCTTGAACCACATTTTGGACAAACAACCTCAATTTTTCGCACCGGTGTCCCGGGAATATGGAGTATCAATTGGGTAGACCAATTAAATCCTGATATAGTGATCCTGGAGTATGTGGAGCGATATCTGAACTATGACTTTTTTATTCCTTCCAGCCAGTAATTGATGTTGGCAAATATTGCCAAATTAGAATCTTTAGTCCTAAACTTATTCATATAGAATTGGTGTTTGGTTAATAAGATCCAATGAAGAAACCAGAGAAAATATGAAAACGACAATTATCAACGATCAATATAACATTGGCCATATCTGCACGAAACAGCAATGTGATGATGGGTTGGGCAACAAAACAGCCATACGTTGGATATCGCCGGCTCTTGACCGTACGGATTACACCTTTTTTGACTTGGAAAAAGGAAGTAATCGAATTGCCAATATCTTGCTAAACCTGGGAATCTCACCTGGAGATCGGATATTTACCTATCTGCCCAGGTCGCCCGAGTTGTTTTTTATTTTCCTGGGTATCCTCAAGGCCCAGGCCATTGCCGGAATACTGTTCTCCAGTTTTGGCGAGGAAGCCCTGCTTGACCGATTGGGGGATAGTGCAGCCCGGCTGCTCTTCACGAAGAAAAGTTACATGAGGAAGATCCGCTCCATCTGGCCCCAACTGCCTACGTTGGAAAAAGTGGTGGTAGTTGATCTCGAAAAGGATGGATCAGAGCATGTCTTGAGTTATTCTTCCCTTATAGCGCAGGCTGGCGACGAATACCAGACGCCAAGGACTTCTCCCGAGACTCCATCGGTACTCCATTACACGTCGGGATCAACAGGAAAACCGAAAGGAGTCCAGCATGTGCACCGCAGTATTTTTTCGCAAGCGGCCACTTTTCGCGAAATCCTCAGTGTTCAGGATGAAGATATTTTTTGGTGTACTGCTGACCCGGGCTGGATCACCGGAACCTCCTATGGGATCATCGGTCCAATGAGCGAGGGCGTGACCCAGGTTCAATTCGGGGGTACTTTTCAAGCGGATGCCTGGTTCAGGATTTTGCAGGAGGAAAAGGTTAACGTGTGGTACACTGCACCAACCGCACTACGGATGCTGATGCAGGAGGAGAGCGATTTTTACCGGCAGTTCGACATCTCCCCTTTGCGCCATATTTTCAGTGTCGGCGAACCCCTCAATCCAGCAGTAATCGACTGGTCGAGGCGGGTATTGAATAAAGAAATTTTCGACACGTGGTTCCAGACCGAAACCGGGGCAATCATGATTGCCAACAGACCTGGCTTACCCATCCGCCCAGGATCGATGGGCAAACCCTTTAATGGAATAGAGGCAACCATCCTGGATGACAAAGGATTGACCGAAGCAGATATGCGTAAAGGGCGATTGTGCTTGAAAGTCGGCTGGCCTTCCATGTTCGTTACTTATCTAAATCGCGAGGATCAATACAGAAAAAAATTCAAAAAGGGTTATTATGACACCGGCGATATGGCATTTAGGGACAAGGATGGCTATTTCTGGTTCATTGGACGCGGAGATGACGTGATTAATACCTCTGGTCATCTGGTCGGTCCGTTTGAAGTTGAAAGTGTTCTCCTTGAAATGGAAGAAATTGCCGAAGCAGGGGTAATCGGAGCACCGGATGACCTTCTTTACGAGAAGATTGTTGCGTTTGTCCATCTGAAAACGGATGTTCAATTGACTCGTGAATTGGAACTTAAGTTCCGCTTGCATATCTCCAACCGGATTTCTTCCACCGCAACGCCGCAAGAATTTCGAGTGGTGGATTCGATACCCAAGAATAAAAGCGGCAAAATAATGCGCCGGGTTCTAAAATCCTGGTACACCGGCGAAGAAGTTGGCGATCTTTCTACTCTGGAGGACTAATTCTCATGGAAACAATTGAAACAATTATGGGTATATTGACAGATGTGTTCGGGCAGGTTTTTGATAATCCTGATATTACCTTGACACCAGAAACAACAGCGGACGACGTGGATGGTTGGGATTCATTATCTCATATCAACTTGATCATGGCCATTGAATTGCGATTCAATATCACCTTTGAACGGAGGGAAATTGTGGGCTTTAAGAATGTTGGTGCGATGGCGCAATGCATCCAGAGTAAACAGGAATGAATGTGAAAGGGTGAATGAACTAACCAGTTCCAGCATACATCTGTCCAATTTTCCCAGTTCATACTTGTAATATGGGTTAGTATGGGAACCATGGTAAAGCGTACACTGATCATCCTTGACAGTCTCCACTGGCTGTGGCTGACGCTTGCTGCACCGTTCCTGCTTTTCCCTTCCCCCAAACGCAGTCTTGCGATGCTTGTTGTTCCGGCGCTATTTCTGCTTCACTGGCTGGCTGTAAATGCAAAAAAGCAGCAGGTTCCCATCAATAATGGAGATAAAACCCAATCCCGACCATCCATAATTCCGCGTACTCCTCTAAATGGCGCGCTGCTTTTATTGGGTGTAATGGTGCTCGTAAGTATGTGGGCTACCTTTGACATCAATTACAGCCTTCCGAAAATCACCGGGATATTATTGGGAGTTTGTATATTTTTTGCCGTGGTGCGCGAAGGGGTAAGCCCACGTGGATGGGTTCTTAGCCTGCTGACCTTCCTGGGGATTGGCCTGGGCGTTGCCACGTTGGGAGTGTTAGGTACAAGCTGGTTTACAAATAAAATATCCTTATTTGATCCTATCATCGACCGGCTACCCAGGTTAATTACCGGATTACAGGGCGCTGAATCAGGTTTCCACCCTAATGAAGTGGCTGGGGCGTTGATCTGGGTGGTGCCGCCGATAATGGCGGTTAGTATAATATTGTTGTTCCACAATCCAAAGATAACGAATGAGGGATCGTCGGGAAAAAAATGGCTGAAGAGATTTCGTGATATGGGGTTGGCAATAATCTGCGTGGCTGTGACATTTTTTATTGCAGCGGTATTCTTAATTTGCGAGTCGCGGGGCGGATACATTGGTCTGGCTATCACCTTAATTGTGTTGTTCCCGATAGCCTTGCCGTCCAAGTGGCGATGGTATAGCCTGGGAATTGTAGTATTGTGTGCAATTATTCTGGGAATTCTGCTTGCATCACACTGGGAAGCAGTGCGGATCTGGGTTACGGGTAGCAACTTGGTGGATGACCCTGCACTTTCTCTCAACTCGCTTGCCAGCCGGGTGGAGGTCTGGTCACGGGCGATCTACGGCATCCAGGATTTCCCTTTCACCGGCATGGGGATGAACACCTTTCGCAAGGTGATGCCGGTGCTTTATCCGCTGTTCAACATCTCACCTGAATTTGACATTGGTCATGCGCATAATGAATTCTTGCAAGCTGCATTGGATTTGGGCATCCCTGGTCTGATTGCTTTCCTGGCGTTATACATCGGCTCTTTTTGGATGTTGGCGGTCATATGGAAGACCTCTCACCATCCAGCACTTGGTACTGAGAGCCGGGCAAGGGTCACACGCTTTCTTGCTCTTGGCCTGGGGGGCGGCTTGCTTGCACACTTGTTGTACGGATTGACAGACGCGGTGGCGCTGGGAGCAAAGCCAGGAATTTTGTTCTGGATGCTGCTGGGACTAATAACTGCGTTGTACAAACAGGTGCATGAGCATTTGGCGGCGGCAGGCGGTAATTTGTCTGTTCCAGGACCTGAAAATGGATAACGGGTATGATTGATTGGTATTCCGTGAGTTTTAGTGCATTGTGGATAACAGGGCTGGGGCTGGTGACAGCTGGTTGGAGTTTAGCAAACTACCTGGGAAGCCGGCAGAACAGGCGATTCATGCAGACTCTGATAACATCCCCTTGCAGAATCATGATTGGTTTGGGCCTGGTGTTCTTTTGTGTAGGTTTAGCAGGTAGTGTGTCGACCGCATGGGAACATATCTTGTGGGCAGCTCTGGCGCTCATTTTCGTTCTTCAAACCTGGCTAATCCAGAATAAAAGCAATTTATGAAAATACCATTCGGAACAAGCGAAAAAGCAGCTGGAGAAGAGCCGCTTGTTTCTACGCCTTCATTGCGACGACCGGGCTTGAGAAGTTGGCAGCTTTGGTTAGGAATGACATTCAGTCTTGTTTTTGTTGTTTTGACACTAAGAAAAGTAGACTTGGCGGAAACGGCAAATGCAATGAGCCGGGTGAACATAATGATCCTAATTGCAGCGGTTTTCAGTTACGTGTCAAGTATTGCTGCCAAGACAATCCGCTGGCAATTGCTTCTCTCCATCCACAAATCACCATCATTCGGTCGGACATTTTCGATCTTTTCCATCGGGCAGATGATGAATGCCTTTTTACCAGCGCACTTGGGTGAATTTGCGCGGGCTTATTTAATGGGGGAAGCCGAATCTGATAGCAAGGTATATGTCCTGGGAACTGTCGCGGTGGAAAGATTGGCTGATCTATTATACTTATTACTTTCACTAATAGTTCTGTTGTCGCAAGTAGACTTACCTGATTGGCTGGCTTCTCCAGCGCGGGTTTTTTCCATTACGTTGGTGATCCTGGTGCCATGTGTGATACTGCTGGCCTGGCAAAGGAATTTAGTCCTGCGGGTGGTATCATGGGCAAGCCGTTTCGCTCCTTTGGCGTGGCGGGAATGGCTGGTAAAACAAGCTCAATTCGGAATGGCCAGCCTGGACACGGTGCGCCGCCCGCGCCTGCTCTTTGGTTTATTTATCTGGTCAACGATTGTATGCATATTCAGTACACTTACGAATTACCTGGTATTCCTGGCTTTGGAGCTGGCGTTGCCGATCTGGGTTTCCTTGCTTCTACTTGTAGTGCTACAGCTTGGTACAGCAGTGCCTTCATCACCAGGGCGGATCGGAGTTTTTCAATACCTGGTAATTCTAGCGCTCTCGATTGTCGCTGTGGACAGGGATGTAGCGCTGGGTTACAGCGTGCTTTTATATTTAGTTATTTATGTTCCTATCACAATAATTGGTATTTATTGCCTGTGGCGTGAGAAAATCACCTGGCAAACGTTAGAAGAGGCAGCATCCGTTTTAAAACGCCTGAGAAGCGGAGCCTCATGATTTCCATAATTATTCCGGCATATAATGCTGCATTAACATTGCCAGCCTGCCTGGAGGCTTTACAGGCGCAAACACAGCAAGCAGACGAAATTCTTGTGGTGAATGATGGATCGAATGACCAAACCACAAAAGTGGCAGAGGCACACGGTTTACAGGTCATTGAGCAAACCCACAAGGGTCCCGCTGTGGCACGCAATCTGGGGATAAGTCATGCACGTGGTGATATTGTCTTGTTCACTGATGCCGATTGCGAGCCAAAGCCAACTTGGGTTGCCGAAATGGTACGTCCATTTTCTGATCCGCAGGTAGCAGGGGTAAAAGGTTCCTATCTTACTCGTCAGCGGGAGTCCGTGGCACGGTTGATCCAATATGAGTTTGAGGAGCGTTATGACCGGCTTGGGCGGCTGGCAACAATCGATTTTATTGACACATATGCTGCTGGGTTTCGAGCTGCTGTTTTACGGGAAAATGGCGGCTTTGAACCAGCTTTCCCGCGCGCAGTAAGTGAGGATGCTGAGCTTTCCTATCGCCTGGCGCGCGCCGGGAGCAGGTTAATTTTCAACAGACAAGCGATCGTCTACCATCGTCATCCAAATACTTGGAGCGCCTATTTAAGGCGTAAAATCAAATTCAGCTTTTGGCGGATATTGGCCTACCGGCTTCACCCAGGCAAGGCCCTACGAGACTCCTATACGCCGCAGCTACTTAAGGTGCAACTAGCACTGGTGTATATAGATATAGGGCTGGCGGGGCTGGCGATTTTCTTTCCAAGCATGGCTTGGGGTGCATTGGCAGGTTTGATTGTTTTATTAGTCAGTGCCATCCCATTTGTCCGGCGTGTCGTTCACCATGATAAAACGTTATTACTAGCAGCGCTGTGTTTTATAGTGGCGCGAGCCTTGGCGCTTGCTATTGGCGCGGCTGGCGGGATGTTTGGTATGTTCTTTTTTCGCCCTGTATTACCTCGCAAAGAGTATGAATAGTTGGATAGCCCAGATCCTTAAGCGGACTTTGGATATCACTGGCGCGTGCGTGGGCTTACTTTTCACCGCTACTGTTTATTTGCCAATAGCAATAGCCATAAAACTTGATTCCCCTGGTTCTGTGATTTTTGCACATCTACGCGTAGGCAAAGGTTCGCAATCTTTCAAGTGTTACAAGTTTCGAACGATGTACATGGGCTCGGGTGTGTATGAAGAAAAGCCTGATCCCAAAGATAACCGTGTCACGCGAGTGGGAAGGTTTTTACGTACATCCAGCCTGGATGAATTACCTCAGTTCTTCAATGTTCTGCTCGGCCAAATGCGGTTGGTTGGGCCGCGCCCCATTGTAACGGAAGAAATTCGTTATTATGGCGATCAATTTGAACTTTATGCATCCGTTCCACCGGGAATCACAGGATTATGGCAGGTGTCTGGGCGCAGAAATGTTTTGTATCCAGAGCGTGTGTGGTTAGATTCCTATTACGTGCGAAATTGGTCCATATGGCTGGACATCTTGATCTTGTTAAGGACACCCTGGATTGTACTTAAGCACGAGGGTGCATATTAGGGTATTTGTGGAATTTTCACGAGAGAGTGCATCATGAATGTATTCCCATGTTGAAAATATCTAATATCTGGAAGCAATTGATGCAGAGAGCAAAGATCAGACTGGGCCCGATGATCAAAAAATGGATTATCAGCGAAGGGATTCGGACACGGTCCTTACGAAACCATATAATGCGTTTGTATCATGAAATTGAATTCAAGTTTAAGGAACCTGAGTTCCGAAAACAATTGATCCGGGGAATAAGGGTCATTCTGCTCCTATTAGTCTTTTTATGGGTTGTCAGCGTGGGAACTATGGCTGGATCATTATTCTACCGAGTGACACGCTTGCGACAAATGGCCGCGGATCCAAAGCATATAAATTTATCTGCCCTGGCTCCCGAAATACATGGTGCGCGTAGAGAGGTTACCATTTTACGTGGCGAACTCGCCCCCATGCTTTGGATTTGTGCACGTTTTAGCGGCGATCTTAGTGTGGCAAAGCCATTCGTTGATGCAGGTTTTGAATCCCTTGCTGCTACGGATGAGGTAATGAGTGCACTGGCCCCATCTTTGGGCAATTATGAATTATCTACATTTTCAATGACAGAAGTACCGCAAATTCTGGATGCAATTGCCGGAGCCCACTCAGCCCTGGCGGGGGCGAATGTTCATATTAGCGCGGCTGCGGCGGCACTCGAGCGAATCAAGGGTCCTTTATCGCCACGTACTGAAAAATGGGTGTTGAAGGTCGACCAACTTGTTGAATTGGCTCAATTAGGTATAAGTGGTGCGCAAATCATGCCGGGGTTACTGGGACAGTCGGGTTTGCGTACATACTTAATTCTATTGCAGAACTCAGATGAACTACGTCCTACAGGTGGATTTATCAGCGCGATCGGTCGAGTCCAAATAGACCAAGGAAAATTAATCTCCATGACCGCTGAGGACAGTTATGCCATGGATGATTTTACAAAAGTATATCCTGACCCACCCCAGCCTTTATTGGATTACATGGGCTCTGAACAATGGGTTCTTCGCGATGCCAACTGGTCTCCGGATTTTCCTACGACTGCGAATAACGCGATCAAGCTTTACATGATTTCACGACCTGAGCAGGTGGATGGCGTTATAGGCGTGAACTTGAAGGGGGTTGGGATGCTTATTGCTGGACTTGAACCCCTTGAAGTACTGGGTTTACCTGAACCCGTTACATCTGCCAATGTAATAAAGATTCTTCAAGAAGCGTGGAATCCACCGGAGAATATTGACCGTTCGTCGGAGGATTGGTTTGCGTGGTATTTCTCCCGAAAACAATCCATCAAATCCATTATGCAAGCGGCGATGGACAAACTGCTCGCTGGCAAGGCAAACTGGCGACAACTTGGCCTTGGTATGATCGGTGCATTGAATCAGCGTCAACTCATGATGTACACAATCCCGGAGGCAATCAATTTAAAGGAATTGCTTTGGGATGGTTCATTGCGTTCAAATAGCGGGGATTTTTTGATGGTAGTGGATGCCAACGTGGGTTTTAATAAAGTTAATTCATTAATCAAGGAGAGTATAAATTACCAGATTACTCTATTGCCAAATGGGACAGGGCATGCGTTAGTGGGTCTAAATTATGTAAATCAGAACACGGAAATCAATATTCCTTGCTCGCAGATTATCGCGTATGACAAGAATGTTACCTACGAAAGAATGATGCAGGCATGCTACTATGATTACCTGCGCCTGATCGTGCCACGCGGTAGCCAGCTTCAATATTCAACCCCCCTTCCAACACCAGGCAACTATCTTATCAGCGGAAAAGCTGCTGATGGAAAAGCGGAAACTTTGAAAGAAGGTCTTGACGACTGGACGATATTTGGACAATTTTTCGTTGTCGAGTATGGCGAGAAATTACAAACCCGTCTCGAATATAATCTGCCTCTTGTTGTGACTGATGTTGCCCGGCAAAAACGATATTCCTTGTTATTGCAGAAACAACCAGGAACCGATGCCATGCAAGTCACAGTTAAATTGACTCTGCCAAATCAGGCTCGACTTGTTTCAACCAATATGAAACCAATTGCCCAGGATGGCGAAACGATTGAATTTGATATTCACCTGGATGTGGATCAACAACTTGAAATAGTCTATGCACTTGCGCGATGATTCAGAGGACTCCTTTTTTTCCCGTTCATGGAAGGATTGTCTCTTCCGTTGGCTGTCTACGGCCTGAATTAAATTTCAAACCTAAGTAAATGAGCTTGACGGTATCGAACTTCGTGCTATAATCAGCCCGCTTAAGCCAAAATTTTAGCAATAATTCATACTGTATAAATACAACCGATAAGGAGAAAGAATGCCCCCTCAACCGAAGCGTAAACTATCGAAAGGCCGTCGTGATCGCAGGCGCGCCCATGATGCATTGGAAGCTGCAAACCTGGTAGCCTGTACCAATTGTGGGACCATGATTCTTCCGCACATTGTTTGTCCCAACTGCGGTTTCTACAAAGGGCGGGAGGTTATTTCAGTAAAGAAAGCAGAAAAGAAGAAGTAACTTAATACGCTGACGGGCTGTGAGAACAGCCCGTGATTTTTTGCGAAACGAAAAGAGCGGATTTACATAACGATCTAGTAAATGGAAAGCAAATGATCGGGAAACATTACCAATTCCGAGCGCATTTCCAGGATATGGTTTATGCCAAGAAAAGAAGGAGTTATCCTTGAGCCTCAGTAAAGTCGCAATTTCCATTTCGGCCTCTCCAACCATTGCATTAAATGAAGAAGCGCGGCTGTTGCGGGAAAAAGGGGAACCAGTAATCCATCTTGGTATCGGAGAGCCAAAGAATAAAACGCCGATTGCAGCCATCTTAAGTTCGGCAGCCAAATTGAACAGCGGGGAAGTCAAGTATGCACCGACCGATGGCAATCCATCACTCAAAAAAGCGATCATTCGGTATGTGGAAGAAAACTATAATCGTGTGGTCGCGCCGCAGAATGTCATCGTTTCAGATGGAGCCAAACAGTCGATTTGGAATGTCCTGTTTGCGATCTTGAATCCACAAGATGAAGTGATCGTATTGGCGCCATATTGGGTAAGTTATCCGGAGATGATTCGGATGATCGGGGGAAAGCCAGTCATTGTTACCCCAGAAGATGGTTCATTTGTACCATCCTTCGAAGAGATTGAACGCGTCGTTGGATCCTATACTAAAGCTATTATCGTCAATTCCCCCAATAATCCTTCCGGTGCGGTTTACCCCGAGAAACTTATCGCAAAGATCGTCAACTTGTGTGAGAGCAAGGGCATCTATATGATCTGTGATGATATCTATCACAAGCTCGTTTTTGATGGAAAAGCAGCTGTACCGGCATATAGATTTACAACCAAAGACGTGGAAAACACGAAGATTGTGGCGGTCAATGGCGTGGCGAAGTTATATGGAATGACTGGGTTCCGTATAGGCTGGGTTATCGCAAACAAGAAGCTGGTAGAGATCTTGACCAATATCCAATCCCAGACTACCACCTGCGTTTCACCAGTGATGCAGGCCGCAGCGGAAGGCGCTTTATCCGGAATCCAATCCAATGTGGAAGCCTTGCGCCTGACAATGCAAAATAATCGTGATATCCTGATGCAAGAGTTAAGCGCATTTACGGGCGTGCGGTGTAATAAACCCCAGGGCACTTTCTATGGTTTGCCCGATTTCAGTGCTTATTGTGGCAGTGGAACGATTAAGAACTCAGTGGAACTGGCGAAGTTCATACTAAAGAAGGCTTTGGTCGTGACTGTACCAGGCAGGGAGTTTGGCATGGAAAACCATTTGCGCCTAAGTTATGCCGGGACAGTCAAGGACCTGACGGAAGGTATTGAACGAATGAGATGGGCACTCGACCCAAATGCGCCGTCTGAGATTTATATTGGCGATCGCAAGTTGTTGCGAGATTGGATGTAATTCCCAGAGGAGACGGCTATGAACAACATCTATAACATTAAAACACCCTCTGAAGGACAGGCCGTAGCCGCCCGCGGTGATTATGGCCTGGAAAACCTGGGCCTTACCAACTTGCGCAAGGCATACTGGAATCTGCCGAGAGAAGCCTTATATGAAGAAAGTATTTTCCGTGGTGAAGCAAACATTGTGCGAATGGGTCCCCTGATCGTTAATACCGGGAAACACACTGCCAGAGCTGCTGCTGACAAATTTGTTGTCCGAGAAGCTACATCGGAGGATGATATCTGGTGGGGGCAGTATAACCGGCCGTTTGATGCGGAGAAATTTGATGCCTTATTGGCTCGCATGCAGGGCTACTTGCAGGGGAGGGATGTATTTATCCAAGATTGCTATGGGGGAGCTGATCCCGATTACCGCCTGCCCATCCGTATCATTACAGAATATGCCTGGCACAGCCTGTTCGTTCGTAATATGTTTATCAAGCCGCAAACTGCTGAGGAATACAGGCGACATGTACCTGAATTCACGATTGTTTGCGTGCCCGGATTCAAAGCTTCGCCCCAGATTGACCAAACTCCCTCGGATACATTTATTGTTCTGAACTTTGCCAAGAAAATGTGTATCATTGGTAATACGGCCTACGGCGGCGAAATTAAGAAATCCATTTTTACCTTGCTTAATTACCTACTGCCTCTAAATAATGAAGTAATGACCATGCACTGTTCAGCCAATGTTGGCAAGCAAGGAGATGTCGCCTTGTTTTTTGGGCTATCCGGTACGGGCAAGACAACTCTCTCTGCGGATCCCAATCGTGGCTTAATAGGCGATGATGAACATGGCTGGAGTGACAACGGTGTTTTCAACTTTGAAGACGGTTGCTATGCCAAGGTTATCGAACTCTCGCCGAGCGCAGAACCGCAAATTTATGCTTGCACTCAACGATTTGGGACGATCCTTGAAAATGTCATTTGGGATCCGGTATCGAGAGCCATTGACCTGGATGACTCTTCCCTGACTGAGAATACACGCGCCTCCTATCCGCTTGATTTTATTGAAAATGCCATTGAAGAAAAACGAGGTGGGCATCCGAAGAATATAATCTTTTTAACCTGTGATGCCTCTGGCGTTCTGCCCCCGATTGCCCGATTGAATGTAGAACAGGCCATGTACCACTTTATCTCCGGGTATACATCCAAAATTGCCGGGACAGAGATCGGATTGCGCGACGAACCCGAGATCACCTTTAGTGCCTGCTTTGGCGGACCATTCATGGTGCATCGCCCAGCCTTCTATGCTGAATTGTTGCGCCGAAAGATTGAACGTTACAATGTTAATTGCTGGCTGGTCAATACCGGCTGGGTGGGTGGACCTTATGGGATTGGAAAGCGTATCAGCATCAAACACACCAGGAATTTGCTCGATGCGGTTTTGAACAATGAACTTGAAGATGTTGAATATTATACGGATCCAATGTTTGGTTTTCAAGTGCCCAAAACTTGTCCAAATGTGCCCGAAGACGTGCTATATCCGGCGCGGTCCTGGCAAAAAGAAGATGATTATTGGAAAAAATACCGGCAGTTGGCTTCGCGATTTATCAGTAATATGAAGAAATTTGAAGCGGACACCCCAGGAGAGGTGATTGCAGCAGGACCGAAATTTTAAGAAGTGCTGTTTTCGGTGGCTAAATTATTTTTACTCCCCGGCACATGTGCCGGGGAGTTTTTTCAATTAAGGGCTGGCATTGGTCAATTTAACACCGGGGAAGTAACGGCAAGATCATTTGATTTTAAGGGCTCTCCAAACTTTCTCTGGCGTGATAGGATTTTCGTCGATGTTTACACCAATGGCGTCCAAAACGGCGTTTCCAATTGCCGGAGCAACTCCGTCCATTGGAATTTCGGCTACAGCCTTGACACCAAATGGATGGGTTGGCTCAAAGGTTTCAACGAAGATGCTGGTCAGTTCGGGCATCTCGTCAGCGCGGAAGATGTGGTACCGGTCAAAGTCGTGTTCCCGTGCCTGGCCTAGGTTGTCGTATACCATCTCTTCACAGACTGCGTAACCCAGCGCCTGGGTCATCCCGCCTTCGACCTGTCCAGAGGCTGTCAATGGGTTGACAATTACGCCTCCATCCACCGCCATGACGAGTTTATCCACCCTCACAGCTCCAGTCTCCATATCCACAGTCACCTCGGCGAATTGGGCAGCAAATGGAGGAGGAGATGACGGGGAGACGTAGGACGCCATTCCCATAATCTGTTCCTGGTCGTTGTGATGGAGCGAATCCAGGGCGATTTCGGAAAGAGGTATTGAGCGACCATCCGGTGCATATGCGTGTTTGTCTGCCAATCTGATTTCAGCAGGTTCGTAATAACGACCAGCGGGATTATTCTTGAACAGCATGGACGCAGCGCGTTGCTTGATTTTATCTGCGACAATCTGGGCAGCTTTTACAGTTGCAGTTCCGGAGACATATGTAGTGGAAGATGCATACGCACCTTTATCGAATGGCGTGAAATCTGTATCAGACGAATAGGCCAAAATGTCGTCCAGAGATACACCGAGCACCTCGGCGGCCATCTGTGCCAGTACTGTATCGGAGCCAGTCCCCAGATCCGTCGCGCCGATCAATAAGTTAAAAGAGCCATCATCATTCATCTTAATCGATGCTCCGCCCATATCCAGATATGGGATGGCAGTACCTTGCATAACCAGTGCAGCACCGATCCCTTTTCGGAGGTGAGGCTGGTTTGGCACTTGTTTCCATGATTCGTGCTTATACTTATTTTCCCAACTGATAGCCACTTTGCCCTGCCGAACGCATTCTTCCAACCCGACGGTGTGGATGATTTCCGGACGCGGCTCGCGCCCTTCGTTCCAGGCGGTACTGAATGGATGATACTCCCCGGGGTGGATGGCATTCTTCAGGCGAAATTCCAAAGGGTCCAAAGCGAGCGCCCGGGCTATCTTTTCCATGTGACGCTCGACAGGCCAATACCCTTGTGGTACGCCGTAGCCGCGATAGGCCCCTGCGGGAGGGGTATTGGTGTAGACAACATCAGCGAAAAAACGAATATTAGGTGACATCCGATAAGGACCATCGCCGACATATAATGCCATTGCCTTGTGCCCTGTGTTTCCTGTAACGGTCAGGGCATGACAGCCATAAGCCCCAGTATCACTCAGAATACGCATCTCATTGGCCGTCATCGTTCCGTCTCGTTTTACACCAGTTTTCATCCAAATGCGCATTGGATGGCGTGAACGTGAGGCGATAAATTCCTCTGCGCGGGTGTACTCATACATAACCGGACGTCCTGTGGCAATAGTCAGATGCGCCGCCACATCTTCCATCAGGATTTCCTGTTTTCCGCCGAAACCGCCACCAATCCGGGGCTTGATGACTCGAATTCTTTTTATCGGCAAACCCAGGACAGGAGCCAGTTGTCTTCTGGCGTGGAATGGCACCTGTGTGCTGGTGCGAATGACCAGGCGATCATCCTCATCCCAGTAAGTGATTGCCACGTGGGGTTCAATATGCGCCTGCTGAACCTTGGGAACGGCGTACTCAGCCTCAAAGATTTCGTCTGCTTCAGCAAACCCTTTTTCCACATCTCCGATGTTGATGCGGATCTCAGCTGCAAGGTTTTTCTCCGGTTTTGAGTCAGCAAAGTTGACATATTCAGGTTCGTCATGAATGCGCGGTGCAGTGGGTTTCATAGCATCCGCCGGGTCGAGAAGAGGTGGGAGTACCTCATAATCAACGTGAATAAGACGTAAAGCCTGTTCGGCAATTTCTGGAGTTTCAGCCGCGACAAAAGCCACCCGGTCGCCAACGAAACGGACCTTGTTATCCAACGAGAAGGTATCCAATGGGCCGGGAATCGGATCAGATTGCCCTGCAGTTGAATAGATGACGCGGGGGATATCCTGCCAAGTCAGCACGGCAGCCACCCCAGGTAATATACGTGCCTGCCTTGCATCAATCTGTGAGATTCTTGCATGGGCGTGTGGTGAATGGAGAACTTTGGCATGTAACAAGCCACGCAGTTCAATATCAGCAGTAAAAGCAGGCTTGCCCTGAGCGAGCTTGACCGCATCTACTTTCGGTTCAGGTTTACCGACCACATTATAGGGTTTTGTTTCTGGAGCAAGGATAATTTTTGGAGAAGTCTGGGTCAGGGTGAAGGGAGAACGAGAATCAGGCGATACTGGATTGTCATGCATAGAAATTTCCAGATTACCTATTTCGCGATCAACGAATTCTTCTTCGCCTCGCATCACTGCTGCAGCCCGCAAAATAGCCTGAACAGGTTTCGCGTAGCCAGTACATCTACATAAGACTCCCGCGATTGCTTGGCGGACCTGGTTTTCAGTTGGGTGCGGATTCTTGTCCAGCAAAGCTTTGGCGGCCAGGATTTGTGCCGGTGTACAATAACCACATTGGATGGCTCCGGTTTCAATAAATGCCTTCTGAAGGGGATGCAGTCCTGCGGTTTTCTTCCATCCCTGGTCAGGATGTTCTCCAAGAGCTTCGATGGTGACGATATCATGGCCTTCGGCTTGTGCAGCCAAAAGAGAGCCTGCATTGACGGGATGCCTGTCCAGTAAAACCGTATCCACACCTGTCAGCCCCTGCTCGTCACCAAACTTGACGCCATAATATCCAAGGCGGCGCAATGACGAGAAAAGAGTTTCATGTGCAGTGATTTCGATATTATGTTTTCTGCCATTGACAACTAATCGTATATTCATGCCAGCTCCAAGGTTTTTCATAATTCATGGCCAGATGGGTCAAAAAAAATCATCCATGGATGAAATGGGTGGGGGACAGCGAACCTGCAGCTGCTAATGGAGAGCACATAGTTCAGAATCAACCCGCTTCTGTTCGTTCTGGTTGCCCTCGAATTTGTTGCCTAATTTGTTCAATCGGTACCTTGTTTCCATTTTTGTCTTCGATAAACCAGCAATCCCAGCCATTGGCAGGACTCCCATTAAACAGAGATCTGGCAATTCCATGGATCGACCCGTTCAATTCGCCACACCGGATGTGGCCGTCTGCCAGAATCGTGGCAGTTATACCGTGCTTAATAAAGTATAACTTTTGTCCCGGCTGAATAAGACCGGTCTCAAGTAATGCCCCAAATGGGACGCGGGGCTGCCGGCGCCGTTCAACCAACTCGATCGACGTCAATGGAGCGGTATCAATAGAAGCTATTCGTTCTTCTGCAATTTTGATATAGTCCTCATCACGTTCGATGCCGATGAAATGCCGTCCCAATTTTTTGGCAACAGCGCCGGTTGTCCCAGTTCCGAAAAAGGGATCGAGCACCAGGTCCCCTGGATTAGTACTGGAGAGCAAGACACGGTAGAGCAGGGCTTCGGGCTTTTGTGTGGAATGGGCTTTTTTTCCATTGGATTTTATACGTTCTTTACCAGTAACAATTGGAAGTACCCAATCTGAACGCATTTGTAGGTCCTCATTTAGGGATTTCATGGCGTGGTGGTTAAAAGTATATTTTGCTCCTTTTTTCTTTTGAGCCCAGAGCAGGGTTTCATGGGCGTTCGTAAAACGCACTCCGTGGAAGTTGGGCATGGGATTGGTTTTTATGTAAACCACATCGTTCAAAATCCAAAAATCCAGATCCTGCAAGATAGCTCCGATCCGGTAGATGTTATGATATGTTCCAATGACCCAGAGTGTTCCGGTATCTTTCAATACCCGTCTGCAACTGGAGATCCATGCGTGCGTGAATTGATCATATTCTGTAGGGCTTGTAAACTTGTCCCACTCATCCTTCACTGCCTCGACACGCGTATGGTTTGGTCGCCAAAGTTCCTGCCTTAATTGTAAATTATAAGGCGGGTCGGCAAAAACCAAATCCACCGAGTCAATGGGCAGTGTGGCAAGAATTTCGATACAATCGCCAGAGATTATTTGGTCAAAATTCTGGTATTCAGGCATTGATATCTCGATTTGAGGATTTGATTCCTTCCAGACATCTTTTCGCCAGTATCCCGGCAATCTCCATTCTGTATTCAGAACTGGCCCATTCATCCGCCGCTTCTGAAAAGACGCTACGGGCGACTTCTTCAAGGCCACTAGGCTCGTTTCCATCCATTGCCAATATTGGGGTCCGACCCCACCCACCGAGAGCAAGACGTGTACGTCCCGAAGACCATTGTGCCAGCGCGGCGCAGACAATTGGCTTATCGGTTGGTGTGCGTGCTACGGTCTCAAAGGCTAAATTCGTATTAAGCGGAATTTCAATCATGGTGATGAGCTTGCCAGCCAGGAGTCTTTCCCGAAATGGCAACAAGTCGCCCATACCTATTGTGGTCTGTTTATCATTGACAAGCAAGCATTTCGCATCCAGGGCCAGCAGGGCTGCTCCGAAAGATGAGCGACCATCGCAAGTCACCAATGCGCCTGCCACTGTTCCCATGCTACGTATATTATGTGGTGCCTCCAATTCAAGCGCAAATTTCAACGACTTGGAAGCATATGGCGATTCGAATAATTGCTGTAAAGTGACCATAGCGCCGATCTCGAGATGGTTATCAGATTTCTGTAGGGTGTCCAACCCGAGGGCTTGTAGGTCCACAACAGAGAATGAATCATCACTTTGTCGCGTGAGTACCGTACCGCCGCCCAACGGACGGGTATCAGGCAGATTAAGTAGTTTCAGGGCTTCTTCCAGAGTCTGTGGTCGATAGTAGTTGGTTATCATAAGGATCCTCGCGGAACGGACGAACCATTATTATACACACTCTCGAGAGACATATCTCAAGCGGATCAGCCGGCAGGACTGACAAGGCATGCCCGGTGTTTTTTCACTATTCTGGTTTTCTGACTATAGGTACTTTCGGCCCAAGCAGAATCGCAAATTGATCCAGTTGTGAAACGTGAACCAAAGCCAATACTTCGTCAGCAGATTGTAGATCCGTGTCGCCGTGCGGGATTAATAACTTGTTTTTACGGATGATTGCAACAATGACACACTCGCTCGGAACCTGCAGGTCGCGCAGGTGCTTGCCTGCAGCCGGCGAAAGTGGATGAACCTTCTCCTCAACCAATGAATATTCCCCTTTCCGCAACTTAAGCAGTGTCATCATGTCACCCAGAGACATCTCCTCGGCAACTAGGCGAGCCAAAATGTCAGCTTGATTAAGGGCCACATCCACACCCATCTCTGGAGTGAACAGCCAAGAATTCTTTGGGTTGTTGATACGGGCAATGACACGCGGTACGTTAAATTCAAACCTAGCCAGTGATGTAATCACAAGATTAGTGTCATCAGAGCCGGTCACTGCAGCCAGAACATTTGCTTTTAGCACACCAGCAGATTCCAACACTTGCGGTGAACTACCGTCGCCCGCAACAATAGAGTCCGATGGAATCTCCACTTTTATTTTTTCGAGGATTGCCGAGCGTTCCTCCACAACTTTTACTGTGTGGCCTCTATCCAAGAGTAGTTTTGCCAGATATGAACCCGTATTTCCACCACCGACAATAATAACGAACATGGCTACCTCCTTTCCAAACCCAACATCTCTTCAAGTCGTTCCATGGCAGACGACAGCACAACGAGTTTAAGCAAGTCCCCATCCTGGAAAATTGTACCTGTGATGGGAATAAACGCCTGTTCACTGCGAGTAATCGAAACCACCATCAGTTCTCCGGGTACATTTAGGTGGTTAACTGTTCGACCAATCAAAAGTGCCGGTGCTTCCAAGTGGACGAGTGAGACTTCGCCACGCCCAAAGGTATCCCAAACATCCAATTCTGTATGAGTAAGGACTTGGAGGATGCGTTCAGCTCCCCAATTATTGGGAGAGATGGTTGTCAGGCCCAACCGTTGATATATTTCGGCCCGAAGGGGATCAAAGAGACGCGCCACAACACGCGGAACATGGAATATATTACGTGCGATGCGCGCGGCAACGATATTGGCATTATCGGAGTGACTGGCTGCGACAAACGCTTCAGCCTCTTCGATTCCAGCTTGAATCAAGATGCTGCGGTCAAAACCGGGACCACGGATGATTCGCCCCCTGAAGTTCGGGCCAAGCCGCCCATCAGCATCGGCATCATGATCGATGATGGTGACATCATGCTGCTGCTCGGCAAGGAGCTTAGCAACTTGCGATCCGATTCGACCATATCCCATAATAATGGTTTTCATAACGGTACCTCCTATCAGCAAGAATCAATTTAACGAGATCCTTTTTTTTCTCTTGAGCGGATTATGGCTTTTCTAAACCATTCCAGAGTATAGAGTACCAAGGCGAAGAGCGCGAGGAATGGCCAAAGGATCACTGGAAAAGCCTGGTTGTCGAAAGCTTTTGCCAGAAATGGAATGTAAACCATCATTCCAATCATGACCAAAGAAAGGGCAATTCCAAGAAGTAAAATCTTATTACTGCCCCAACCCATCTGGGTATTATGAGCTTTTGATGTTCTGCAAGCAAAAGCGTTCCCAATCTGAACAAGTACAACACTTGCAAAGAATACAGTCCTGGCAACAATATTAACATTTCCAGGGATGAACAATAACTGTGGCCAATGAATGGTATTTAATAGGGGTTGATTTAATAACACGGCATTTCCCGAGAAAAGGTATATCGATAGATAACCCAAATAGCATAATCCAGCTTCCAGCAATCCCAACCATAAGAAGGCTCTAGTAAGCAGGCCTTTGTCTATTAGAGGCCGGGAGCGCCGCGGTGGGTATTTCATAATATCAGGTTCGGGTTTTTCACTTCCCAATGCCAGGGCAGGAAGGATATCGGTGCCCATATCAATTGCGAGGATCTGGCGTACCACCAGTGCAGGTGGAATACCAAGTGCCGAGGTCAACAAGAAGGGGAGAACCTCGGAGACGTTGCTGGAAAAAATATAGGTGATGAATTTGCGGATATTATCGTAGATAGCCCGGCCCTCTTCAATGGCAGACGCGATGGAACCGAAATTATCATTCGTAAGAATTATATCGGCGGCTTCTTTGGCCACATCTGTCCCAATGATTCCCATGGCAATTCCTACGTCAGCCTTACGCAGCGCAGGAGCATCATTGACGCCATCGCCAGTTACGGCGACCACTTCTCCGCAAGCCTGATAAGCAGAGACGAGGCGCAGTTTATGATCAGGAGCCATGCGTGCAAAAATGACCTCTTTCTCCAGGAGCTTTTGAAGTGCAAGATCGTCCACCCCGTCCAGTTCAGCACCGGTTAGAATAATCGGATTGGGCGTGGAAACCAAGCCGACGCGTCTGGCCAGCGATTCGGCGGTTAGTCCATAATCACCTGTAATCATTACAATACGGATACCGGCCTGGCGACAGGTTTGAATTGCCCGCTCCACCTCGGGGCGTGGCGGGTCCATCATGGCCATCAAGCCGAGGAAAGTTAAATCTTGTTCAACTAAATCGGTTGTATATGGTCCCAAACGCGGAGGCAGCTCTCGACTGGCAATGCCCAAGACCCGCAGAGCGTGGCGAGAATACTCATCGTTGGCTGTCATGATCTCGTTCTGGATTGTTTCGTTAATCGTTTGGGATTCCCCGTTCACCAGGATATGGGAACATAATTGCAGTACTTCGCGCGGCGCACCTTTGACAAAAGCTACTTCCCCATCAGCCTCACGGTGAATAGTTGTCATGCACTTTCGTCGGGCATCAAAAGGGATTTCATGAATGCGAGGAAATGAAGCCGCAATCGACAGTTCGTCCAAATTGTATTTCAGGGCTGCCACTTTGAGGGCTGCCTCGGTCTGATCGCCAAGACTGGTCCAGGTTTGATGTTCCGGACTGGGCGGATTTATGCGTGCATTGTTACAAGAAAGGGCAGCTGTCAGTAGACGTTTCAGGTCAGCTTCATAGGAAGTGCCTACTGGCGAGGGAAAATATTGACCTTTGGGTTCATAGCCGGCACCTGTAACCTTGATCTTGTGATGTGCAACCCAAACCTCGCGAACTGTCATCTGGTTTTGGGTTAAGGTTCCGCTCTTGTCAGTGCAGATGACCGATACATTTCCAAGCGTCTCAACTACATTTAATCTTTTGGCCAAAACGCCACGGGAGGTCAGGCGCTGGACCGCCATTGCTAGGGAGAGAGTCAGAGTGGCAGGCAGACCTTCCGGCGTAACAGCGACAATAGTGCCGAGCGCAAGCAGGAGAGCATTTGGGAAGTGTTGGCTGATACGCGGTTCAAACGTTGCCAGAATCCAAGTGAATCCGCCGATGAGGACCGCGATAAGGGTCAATCTGCGGTTGAGTCGCCCCAATTCTTTCTGGAACATGGAAGGTTCTTCATGTACAGTCTGTGTCAATTGAGCGATGCGCCCAAACTGAGTCAACATGCCAGTTGCATAGACGATCGCTTTCCCGGTTCCAGAAGCGATGGATGTTCCAGCAAAAATAAGATTAGGGCGTTCCATGTCGCTGAGGCCCGAGAGAATTGACGCTTCTGCGGTTTTCCTTGCTGCCACTGCTTCGCCCGTCAATGAAGCGTTGTTGACTCGCAGCCCATATTCCTCGACGACACGTGCATCCGCAGGTATGTTATCACCTTCGGCAAGTATCAATAGATCGCCCGGCACTACATCACTGGCAGGGATGTGCACATCTGCGCCTTCACGTATTAGGTGTGCATATGAAGGGAGCAGGTGACGCAATTTCTCGATAGCTTGTTCGGCACGATGTTCGCGCCAATAAGAAAAAGCACTGTTAGTAATACTTAGCAGAAGGATTATTAGTGCCAGAGTCCAGTCCCTCTGCCATAGACTGAGAACTATCGCCAGAACCATAAGCAGAATAAATGGGTGACGAACCTGGCGTAGAAACTTTTGCCATTCAGGCTGCTGCAACTGTTCTGAGAGTACGTTTTTTCCGTAGAGCGATTGGCGTGAATTTGCCTCCACCGCTGAGAGGCCTTTTTGGGAAGTTTCCATACTTTGGAAAACTTCCGGAACGCGCAAGGTGAAGATCGGAGCAGAACTCATAGCTATCAGTAAAGCGGGAGACGAACATCCGGATCTCGTCTCCCGCAGATTATCCCTTTTCTCTTTCGTGTATTCTTGAACATTTCCTTTTCCAGGGATGCTTGCTTTGCCAGCCAATCAATTGCCTTACCCGATTGACTCGAATGCTTCTCCCAGCAACTGGAGCTCAGCCATCAGGTGTGTTCGGGTAGAATGACTAAACCTGGTATCCTGGGCAATTTTTGCCCGTTCTTCAAGCACAGCCCGCACAACAAAAGCCGGTACAAACATGATCCGCCCGGCAGGAATAATAACAAAATCATGAGACTCGATCCTGAGATCCTGATCGTCGAAATAGGGAAGGCTGAGACTAAGTCCCCGGTTGAGGCTTTGGGCTTTTGCTCGTTCCTGGATTGTCCGGATGATTTCCCGGGTTTGATAGCGCGCAAGTGCCCGACCCTGATTAACCAGCTGTCCGAGCATCCCATAGCGTTTTTTCTCAAATTCGTCATCCGCAACCATGTAAGGAGCCAATGAGCGGGCAGCAAATAAGATGGTCAGGAAACGTTGCATAGAAGCAATGTGCGCCTCGGCTTCGCCCGTGGAATTCACTATTAATTTATCCTGGCTATCAAAGGCAACCCATTGAGGCAGGTAAAATCGCCTAGCAGCTGGTATGTATGGAACCTGCAAGGAACCACGTCCAGCCTCAGTCATTCCTTCTTCTGCAATGGCATCAGTTGTGGCAGTGATGGCCGATTCAGGGTCCATCTCATCGCCGGCAGGGATGGATGGTATATCATCATCAGCCTCGATATATTTGATGCTTCTGCCGGAAGGCAGCATATTATGAACCATGTGAGTCGCTGATGCAAAACGAACCAGGCTTGCACTAATGGCAACAGTGTTATCGCTGGATTGCTCCAATTGAGCCAGGCGCTGGCGCAATGTTTCGTGTACATCGTGCCTGCCAAATCGGTTGAGCAATGATCCAATCCGCTGCTCACGTAAGGAAGGATCCACGGTCGACGCCCCGGTTTTGTCCACGTCTTCAACCCGATCCGGAAGCCTGAAGTGGACAGTATGAGCGCGTTCCACGTATGCCTGGGCGATCTGCCTGGCCTGTGCTTCGAGAAAGCGCTGGACAATGGATGGTTGGGCATCAAACAATGCTGATTGCCGATCATACTCTTCTCGCAGTCGATCGATAGGAGCTCCGCCATTTTTCAAGAGTGGTTTATCAACCATAAGTTCATCCTTTCTGAGAGAGCAAGCGGTCAAACTACTTCGATTCCAGGGCCTATCACACTCTGCAACCAACATAATCTGCTGCTGCAATTGTATAATACTTTTGCTCCAAAATGGAAACGAAATGACTTATTGGGCAAATGTGTCAATTAATAATTTAACACTCCCTCCTGCTGGATATAAGATGGGACATGTGGCGCCCCGGTTGATATATTCCTGCACACAGGCCCTGGCTTCATCCGGTGTACCAGACGCGGTGATGCTATAGACAAGATTGTCAGGAACAAAATGTTTGGCTTTGTTTATCTGTTCTTCTGTTGCCGGCCAGCCCAGAACCGATTGGATATTGGAAATGATATCCTGAGACACATTGCTCGCTTTAGCGATGTGTGGCTGTTGAGCAAGGTATTGGCAAAGAAGCATTTTACTTTCGTCTATTGCCTTATCGTGATCCTCATCCACTGAGCAGACAATCAATTGCGGACGATCAATTTGGTCCAGACTACGCCCAGCTTTCTTTGCGCCGTTTGCCAAGAGCTCCATTGCCCGGTCATTGTATTCCAATGGAACACAATAGTTCAGGATTGCACCATCGGCGATTTCGCCGGCCAATTCCAACATCTGATCACCGGTTGCACCGATCATGATGGGCACATTGCGCGGCTTCCTTTCCCCATGCACCACATCAAGTTCGATTCCATCAACATGAATGAATTCACCCTGAAAGGAGACGCGCTCCATGTTGAGCAACATCTTCAATACGTTAACTGTCTCCCGCATGGCAGTGAGTGGTTTCTTACGGTCGATACCCACCTGCTTTGCCAGTGGATCCCACCAAGCGCCTATGCCGCAGATGATCCGATTGGGAGCCAGGTCGTCCAAAGTCAGGAAGGTAGCGGCGAGAAGACCGATATTGCGAGTCCAATTGTTGATGACCGCCGAACCAACCTTTATGCGTTCAGTCACCGCAGCGTAGGCGGCCATTGGGACAATGGCATCGCGTACCAGTCGGGATTCGGCCTGCCAGACGGCTTCGAAACCATGACTTTCGGCATAACGGACGCAGTCCAATCCGTCGCGCAAATCATGAGCATCCTGGAGGTAGAGAGCGACGCGTTTCATATAAATTTTCCATATTGTGATAATATTTGTAATATTATAGTATATTATTTAAGGTTTTCCACTATAAGATTTTGTAGTAATTATTGAAAAAGGCGCGCAGGTTTCTCCTGGGCGCCTTTTTGGTAAAGGAAACTGGAATTTATTGAAGATCCATAAGCCGCTGCCACATTTTCGGTGCAAGTTCGCGTGAACGAGCCGCAAGCCGTTCTTCGTCCATGCTGAGGATCTTTTTCCCTTGCATAAGGATTTTCCCGCGGCAGACTGTTGTATCAACAACGGCATCCACCAACCCAAAGATTAGATGACCGAGGAAATTTGCCTCGACGAGTGGGGTAGGCGGGCAGTATTCCAAGATTGCCAGGTCGGCAGGGTGGTCTTCAGAAATTTCACCAAGCTGAAGTCCAAACTGGCGCTGTACAATATCAGCATTATTATGAAGGAGCATTTGCGGAGCCTCCATGAACGCAACACGTGGGTCGCGATTTGCCAGCCGATGAAGGAGATAGGCACAGCGCATTTGGACAAGCATGTCGGAACCCATACCGTCGGTGCCGAGGCCAATGAGAATGTTCTTCTCTAACATTTTTAGGATTGGTGTGACGCCTACTGCGTTATTCATATTCGATTCGGGGTTGTGTACAACGATTGTCCCGGTTCTGGCTATTATATCCATTTCATCTTCATCAATATGGACGCAATGGACAAAGATGGATTTCTCACCGGTCGCGCCCATTTTATGCAGGCGGTTGACGATGGTGGTTTTGTATTTATTTATTGAATCTTCCCGATCGGATAAATCTTCAGCCACATGGATGTGGCATCCAACCTCCCCATCTTTAGCAATCCCGACGCATTTTTCCAGTGTATCGTCAGAGAGGGTAAACGAAGCGTGCATTCCCATCATGGCCGCAATCTGTCCATCGCCCATGCCGGTCTTCTTAATAAAGCGTTCGTTTTCAGCGATTCCTCCGCCGATGATATTGCGATCAGAAACCTCATAACATAGCGATGCGCGCAGACCAGCCTGCCTGACTGCGGTCTCGATCAGATCAAGCGAGCCATCCCGCATGGATGGAGAGGCATGGTGATCAATAACGGTGGTTGTGCCGTTGCGAATGCAGTCAATCAATGGTAGTTGTGCGGAAAGCAGGATGTCTTCTTCGTCCAGGGACCGGTCAACTTTCCACCACAGCTTCTCGAGGATTTCAGTGAAATTCTTTGCTGGTTCTCCTGGGATAGCCATGCCACGCGCCATGGTTGAATAGAAGTGATGGTGTGCACAAATGAATCCGGGAAGGATTACCTTATTGGAGCAATCGACAGATTTGGCATCCGGGAATCGACGGTTCATTTCATCCGAACCGCCTACTGCAGCAACCACTTCTCCATCGGTGACTACGGTGGCATTCCAGAGGACACGATTATTTTTGCCAAGCGTAACAACAATTCCGTTTTCGAAACGAGTGATCATAGTTTGTCTCCTAATGTTCTTGTAAAGCAGCAAGTTCTTCGTTACTACGGGAGCGCATCAGGATGGCCCCAGTAAAACATTTCTTGGCGCAAATAGAGCATCCGATGCAACGGGATGGATCGGTGTGCGGGATACCATGTTCGTCGAGCGTAATTGCCAGGTATGGACAACGAGCACAGTTTCCGCAAGAAACGCATAATTCTGCCCTGGTTTCGGATATCTTTTTGATAGGCGTGAGCAACATGAAATCTGTGATCGGGTGGGGCTGGGCAATACCGATTAGTTCCTTCATCGAGTGGATGCCACGCTCCTGCATGAGGAACGAAGTACCTGACTCAAGGTCGCCAATAATACCGTAACCCTGTTTCATCACAATGGTGCAGAATTGGACTGTCTTCACACCTAAAGCCAAGAAGTCCATGGCGGCTTTGTAATTCATCGGGCCACCGTTACCAGAAATCTCAATGCCCTCTGGAACAGCTTGGGCGAGTGTTAGGTACGAGATGGGCGTGACACCCTCGCCACTCATGCCAACTATGACCCCTTCGTCCCACGGGTGACCAGGAGCCGGGCGGAAAGCCAGGGTGGGGAAAGAGTTGGCCAGGGTTATGCCTGCTTTCTTGTTTGGGTATTTATCAAACACTTTACGAATCGCACGCAGGATCGGAACGATGGACGTTACTGCTGCACTCAATTTGAACAACTTGGGAATATCAGGATCACCGACTTGCATGATCCAATCAATAATTTTGGCGGTCAATGCGGCGTTCTGAGAGACAATATCGCCCTCGGTGCCATCGCCGCCCTGCGGGCAGGATAAAGAATACTCAATACCCATCGCTCCGGCGGATTCCAGTTTTTTTGTATTGGACTGCCAGCCTGCTGTATCGTGCTCGTCCTTACCGGTAAGCGGTCCGCCGGTCGAGGCCAGGGTTAAGCGGTCAGGCCATAGCTTCACCAGTTGCTCCAATTCACGACAGACGCGGTCCAGCGAATGGCCGGAAACGTTATCCGAGTTTGCATACGTGTAAGGACTGAATGCGAACATGTACTCCCCAGGAATATGAATGGGGACGTTGTCAAATGCGGTTTTCATCACGCCGCCCGCCCAACCGGCTTTATATGCCTGGGTCATTTGATCCAACCCATCGGTGGACGGAGATGCGGATATAAGATACGGTGAAATGATCCTGCGTCTAAAGAACTCTGTCTCCAGTGAGACCGGAACGGGGTTGTATCCTGGTAGAGTGAAATAGGATTTGGTCGGCTTAATAATTACCGGTTTTTGTGATTTTTGGAGCCAGGCATTGATTTCCAGTGCGGCATTTTTACCAGAGGCGGTAGCCTCGACGACGGTTTTAGGGCCGGTCAAAAGATCACCAGCGTAGAACAGACCCTCTACCTGTTCGCCCCTCGGCAGGGTGCCGCGCATCCCGATAGCAATGACAACCGCGCTGAAGCCGGTACGCGTTCCCACCGTGCCGGCGAGCTCGCGGATATTTGCGGGATTGAATTGTCTACCTTCGGGAAGTTCAAGCTTGATCGTTTCCAGCCCTGAAATTCTGCCATCCTCAGCCAGGATTTTACTGATTCGAACACGACCGTTAACTTCGATATCAAAATCAAGCAACTCCTTGCGTTCCCTTGAAGTTAAAGGCATTTCTGCCAGTTTTTCCAGCATGAAGAGTTCTACATGTGCCGCTCCGCATTTCCGAGCAGTGATGGCGCAGTCCAATGCAGTGGCACCACCGCCTATGACAGCCACGCGCCCATCAATGGTGTAAGCCGATGGATTAGAGAGTAAGTCCACCATTATAATGGCAAGGTTTTCATTTTCGATGCCGAGCTCAATGGGGTTCCACAACCCGGCAGCGACACAGACAGCGTCATATCCCTGCGTGAATAATGATTTGGGATCTTCGATTTTCGTCCCTGTCCTTGGAGTAATATTCCCGAGAGATAGTAAGAATTCAATATCCGATTCGATTACTTTCTTATCCAGGCGATGATCAGGGATCAGGTTTACCATACCGCCCAGACGATCACGGGTCTCAAAAATGTCTACCATGTACCCCATTTGACCAAGAGCTGCTGCTGCTCCCAATCCGGCCGGGCCTCCTCCAACAACGGCTACTTTCTTTCCGTTCGACCCTGGCTTTGTAAAAACCGGTAGCCCGCCTTGGTTCTTGGCCATTTCCACGATAGTAGCCTGTACCTGTGGAATATTGATCGGGCCGTCAAATTTCTTACGAGTACAGGCTGCCATGCAAAGCGTATCCGGGCAGACCATACCGCAGACGCCGCCCAATGGATTAGCATGCATAATCTCAGCTGCCGAGCGCCGGAGGTCAGAGGAATTACCTACCCGTGCAGCCATGATGAAATCTGCAGGGGAGCAGTTAACAGGACAGGCTTCACGGCACGGTTTCTCCTCACAGAATTCGCAGCGAGCCAATTCCGTTTGGAGCAGCGCAGGGGTCATTGTAAGTGAATGCAATATATTATTTTCCATGGGACACCTCATTTTTTTAAATTGTCTGACAACCTGACTGTATTATAGCATTTTAGAGACACGAAGACATCCACGAGGGTGCCTATTCCAATTTCAACCCTTTTAATCCACCTACCATTTCCAAATCCTCGGGGAGATCCAGATCCAGACCGAATCGATCTGCTTGGATTACTTTCAATCTAGCACCGGCTTCTGTTGCTCGTGTGCTATGGCGTTGGAATGAGCCAGGGCCGTAACCATATTCAATTAGTCCGGCGGGGTTAATCAGAAGGCAATTCGTTCCATCGAGCCGCCGGTCAGGAGCAATGACAACAACAGGCGGGTCAATTCCTTGTGTCAGAAAAGCTTCTAGATCAGATGGTTCGACCAACGGGAGATCAGCGGGAAGGATAAGGACGGAACGTGCCCCCTGAGCCTGGGCAACTATCGTCGCACGCTGAAGGGCTGTGTTAAATTGAGGGGCACCATCTTCCAAGACCGTGCGCCCGCCCATGCTGCGCGTAAGAGCAAGGGCTGCCGGGTCCCGGCTTACTACAAGAGTGTGTTCTATTTCTGAAATTTCATTAAGGATTATGAGGGTATGCTCCAATAAGTAGCGATTGAGACAGGTACGCTGCTCCTCGGAAAGCAACCCGGCCAGACGCGATTTGCCGCGTCGCAGTGGTTTAACGGGAACAATAGCCCAAATGGCCATAAGGTAAGAAATCAATTTGAAGGATAAGCGTCATCATCCGGAATTCTGTATCGCTTGAATTAAGTTTAGCACAACTTTTGCAAGATTACGCCGATCTTCCTTGTTATTCATCAGGGTATTGGTAATAGTTATGGGAATTGAAAAATCCCCGGCCAATTCTGAATCTTCGCTATCGATAATGAATCCGGACAAGAGGTTTGCATAATGATGCGCTACAGCTATGGCCGATGGGCGGATGCCAAGTTCAGTATACATCTTTGCAGCTGGTCCTTTAACGGTATGCCCTCCAATAATGGGGGAGACTGCCAGCACGGTTTTTCCAGAAAGGGCCGGTTCTATACCATTTAGTGCCAAAATTGGATCAATGCTCACCCATGGATTGGACGGACAGAATACAACGGCATCAGCTTTTTTAATCGATTCCAATACTCCTGGAGCCGGCTGGGCCAACTCAATCCCTGTGAAGCGGAATCCCTTCACTATTGGTGAGCAATTCTGATGAACGAAATATTCCTGGAAAGCCAATTCCCCCCCATCCGTATTTACCATTGTACGAACTGGCTGATTACTCATTGGGAAGACAGTGTGCCGCACTCCCCAAGCCTGGCAGAATATTTTCGTGATCTGACTTAGCAGCTGTCCTGCGAGTATGCGGCGCGTCCGTTCCAGATGTGTGGCCAAATCCTGGTCCCCAATGCGAAACCAGCCCGGGCCACCGAGTTTTTGTATGTTCTCCAACACCTGGAAGGTCTCGTTGAGTCGTCCCCAACCAGTATCAGGGTTGGACATTTCGGCAAGTGTGTAACATACGGTGTCCAAGTCGGGGCAAATATAAAGGCTGAAATGCTCAAAATCGTCACCGGTGTTGACAACTATGGTTAATTCTTCAGGGAGGAGAATCTGGGCGAGGCCTTCGGCCAGCTTTGCACCACCCACTCCTCCTGCCAGTGCAACAATGTTCATCGGTAAAGAGTTACGTCCTTCACGGGCCTTCTTGCCGGCTTCTCAGGTGCTTCAGCTGGGAAACCAAGAATAATCATTCCTTGCGGTTCCCAATTGGGATCCAGTTCCAAAGAATTGACTGTCTCCTCTGGAGCAAAAAGTGGCCAACAGATCCAAGTGGCGCCCAAACCTTCAGCATGGGCGGCCAATAACAACTGAAGGCCAGCAAGGGCTACGGATTGGGTGCACATGAGCGCCTCAACTTGTTCCCGAACAGCATCCGGTTGTGGTTTGACCGTCACCCGGTCACGACACAGAATAATGATCACGGGGGCTTCCCTGGCACGTCGAATGGTCTTTCGGCAAGATGCCCGTATTTCCATTTCAGGGATACCGTCGGCAACCATATCCTGCCGGAACTTGCCCGCCAAAGCCTCGGCTAAATGCAGTTTGGTTTCTTCTCCATTCACAATAACAAAACGCCAGGGTTGCAGGTTGTGAGCAGACGGAGCATAAACCGCCGTTTCCAGGATACGCTGAATCATCTCGTCAGGTATCGGGTCAGATCTGAAATGTCGGATAGAACGCCTGGAACGTAAGAATCCGTGGAGATCGTCTTTCACATGTGTACATCTTTTCCTGTGCCCGAAAAGATGAAGGTGAGGCAAGGAATTTCCTTCAAGAACCAAAGCGATACCTGAATCTTCCGGAAAGCGGGTTCCTGGCTTGAAAGATAGAAACAATATTGTCGATTTGGACTCCCTGTAATTCTTTCTATCGAAATAGATCTTGTTTTTTAGGCCGGAGCAGTTCGCTTAATGATCCTTCACGCAGGGGATAGGGGAAGCCGCGTACGTGGACGGCAGGCGTCCCTTCTGCCGCCTCGCCCATTACGAGTGATGAAGCTGCTGCTAATTCGTCGGCCGCAGCAACGATCGTGATTTTCAACCTGTGACCAAACAGGTCCTTCCAGCCACGCTTGTCCACCAAACCGGGAAGGCCGGATATGCCAATGGCAGTACCAATTGTTCCCATCCTCCAGGCGCGTCCATGGGAATCGATGATCATCACACCCAGACGATTTCCCGTGGCGATTTTTATTTTTCGGCGAATTTCGAGAGCAGATCGATCTGGATTTTCTGGTAGAAGGAGTACCCAGTCATCTGGATTGCCATCCTTGCCCATAACATTTGAATGATCTATCCCGGCGGATGCACAGACAAACCCAAGGCGATGTTCCACGATTATGATGCCAGGCCGTACACGAAGTACCTCCCGGCTTTCCTGTAAGATAAGTTCCACCAGACGCGGGTCTTTTTCGCTCCGTTTTGCCAAGTCCACCGCTTCTTTTGTCGGTGAGACGCTGGTCAGGTTTTTCAGTCGACCTTCGGCTTTTGAGACAATTTTTTGTGCCACCACAAGGATGTCACCATCTTCGGGAGTGATGCGGGCCGTCTGTAAGGACGTAAGGAGAATTTCGGCCAGATCATCACCGGCCTGGATAAGGGGGATTTTTGGGAGGGGGGTAAATGTGAGCGGCATATGTAATTGAGGATTCCGAATATTTGATTTAATAATGGCGGTCAGAATGTGCCGGGATAGGAATATTGGTTATTATATCGCATCCACCTTTTACCTATCCTTTGCTACCCCGATTATTTTAATACCGGCATTTTTCGAGCCGTATTGTTTATTAATATTTATCAATACACTGGTCAAGCCCTCAGCAACAATAGAATTCTCGAGTGGACCAGCGTCCCAACCAGTTAGTCCAGCCGCGGTGACTAGTTTTAGCGTCTCAATTCGTGCCTCTCTGTTTGTGCCAGTAACCAGTACCTCACATTCGATCGGTAATTCGTACAGGAGATGTTGATAAGATATGTTCTGGAAAGCAGAGGTTACCTGCACGTTTTCACCCAGAATTGAGCGCGCCTCCAATGCTGCGCTACCGTCCGGCGGCATTTGAACCTTTGTTACCTTTGATAGGGCTAGAGGTACGGTGACATCCACAAGGATTTTCCCTTGCAGAGCTTCCTTTAAATCCTCCAGCGTTTGACGGTGGGCAGCATACGGAACTGTAAGTACCACTATGGTAGCTTTTATTGCAGCTTCTAGGTTGGTAGTCCCTTCAATATTCGCATTTCCATCAAGCTGGTCCAGAATTTCCTGCGCAGCAGTTGTGGCCTTTTCGGGTAGGCGCGAGCCGATCAATACGTGAAATCCAGCTTTCGCCCAGCGCAGAGCAAGACCTTTGCCTTCCCTGCCGGTACCGCCCAGAATGCCGATGGTTATTGGATCTGAAGATGTTGTCATATTGGCTATAATAAATTCCTAATCCTCGCCGTAAGACGATCGAGAACCGCGATCAAATACTAATTTGATTCCTTATCATAACAGTTATCAATTTCCGTACAGGATGCGTCCGCAAGATGGACAAAGCATCATCCGAACTGATGAATGTGCAGATTGTATTTGCGCGAGACTAAGAGTGGAACCGCAAGCCCCACATGCGTTGTCTCCAATCAACGCGACTGCCACACCGCGCCGTTTTTGACGCAACTGATTGTAAAGGTCGAGATCGGAGGCTGGAATGGCTCCTGCAATAGCGTTGTATTCGACTAATAACCTTTCGAGCTCGTTATTAATTGTCTCCTGCTCCTGGCGTAAGCCATTGCTGAGATCAGCTCGTGCATCGAGAGCAGCGTCTACATTTCCGAAGACCAACTGTTGGTTTTCTTCGGCTGTTTCAGATTCTTGCATTGCATCGATTAAACGGTCTTCGAGGACGACCAGATAACGTTTTAAAGCTGCCAATTCGTTTTGCAAGTCCTGAAGTTCTTTTGGGCTATGGGCCTTACCTCCATAGAGGCTAGATTGAGTTTGTTCGATCTTGATCTGCTGGTTTTGGACATCTCTCTCTGCCTGCTTGAGTGATTGTTCAGCGGCCTGACAACGTGCATCAGCTGATTCACCCCGTTCTTTCAGTTGCCTAAGTTCGGCATCATCATCTAAAGTCTTCTGGATTTCCTGCAGACGAGACCGCAAGCGGTCCATCTGACTATCAATTTGCTGGAGGCGGTAAAGGCTTAATGTCTGGCTCATGGCATCATTATAAACTGATTAATGTCGGGGTAGAGGTATTTGGACTTTTCTATTTTATAAAGAATTAGGAAACCGATTTATTGAGAAGGTAGGTTAAAAAAATTATAAACGGCACGAGAGATTTCAGCATACATGGGTGATACGATGTTCCAGTTGCCACCGCCGGGGTTAAATACATATATTGTCAGGATGTAGTTCCCGCCCGGTGTGTATACGATGCCGGCATCACTGTATTGGGTTAAATCTATATCCCAACCGTGCTTATGGGCTACGAGTGTCCCTTCTGGTACGCCAGCTTGAATTAATGCCCCAAGTTTATCCTCCTGCAAATAAAGGATCATTTGCTGACAGGCAGCCTGGTCAAATTGGCCAGGAAAGACTGCCACCAGAGAGCCGCCACCAGTCTGGGCACACATATAGATGTCATCTAGCAACATTCCCATATCAGCTGGAGTAGTCTGACTGTAGATGTCCGGGTCTGTACTTACATCGGTTCGTTTGTTAGCCGGAGTGTTGAAGAACTTCAGGACACCTGCTCCTGGATAAAAGAAGCCATTGATAAATGTGTTTTCCAGGCCTAGAGATTGCATTGTTTCTGAGACAACCAAAGGACCGACCGCCTTATCAAGAGATTTCATCAGGCTATCGGATGCATCGTTGTTCGATAAAGCAATCATATCCTTCAATTGTGCACCTGTTTGTTCGTCAATATTGCTGTTGAAATGACGGTAGATAGAAACCATTATCGGTATTTTTATTGTACTGGATGCCGTGAACGCAATATCCGGGCTGACTGATATGTCTTGCCCGGATTGATATGCAAAATGCACTTCATCGTTGGTCTGGAGGTCCAGGAAATAAAGATCCACAATTCCTAAAAAGCCAATTTGGTCGATAATCTGCTTCAGTAAGATTTCCAGGGTAGCCAATGTTGGCCTTCCCGCAGGCGTTCGTTGCGAAGAAAGCAGTACCACCCTCTGGTTGGGAGATTCCAGTGCGCCTGTTATTAATGGAATTGCATGATCAATATCGAGAGTCTGACCTGGCGTACCTGGGTTGAAATTAACAGTACCGGGGATGGGCTGAGCGGGCGTGGGTTCATGGTCGTAACGTGCTGAGATTTCGTTTTTCAAGTAAACGCGCAAGCGGTCTTCGGAAAAAGATGAAACCAATGGGATCTGGCTGGTTTGAGACCGGCGATTCCATAAGTAATCCCAATAACCGCGCCAAAAAGAAGCACCAGTGCGTTGTAGATCTGCTTCGGCCAACATGCTTTCCGTGTTGATTTGAAAGCCTACCAAACTCGGTTCAAGGTCGATAACCGCATTATTGTAATGTAATTCGACAGGAATTGAATATACTTGCAGAAGCCTTTGCGCGGCAGATTGCGGATCTAAACCACCGACTGGCACGCCTCCTATGGTCATGTCGGATGGATAATTTGAGCGGGACACGCTATATTGAACCATTTGGTAGACAAGAAATATAGCTGCCACCAGGATAAATATCAAAGAAACCCCACGTAAGATAAGAGGGGAACCGCGTAATCTCACAATACCTCCATGTCAATCAAAAAGGTGATATTCATCATGCATGCCGGGCAAAAAGTATAACACACTCACTTGGGACAGGTGTGCTAAAATACAATGATAGTTTGTCAAATAATCTTGAAAAGAGGTTCCATGCTTCGTTCTTCTTTTATTTCTCTTTCCAAAGCTGCCTGGGCACAGCGGCTTATTACCAGTTGGAAGTTCGCATGGCGGGCGGCAAGTCGTTTTGTGGCGGGTGATTCAATACAAGATGCGGTTCTTGTGGTGAGAGAGTTGAACGCTAAGGGGATGAATGTAACTCTGGACCATCTTGGAGAGGCGACCAGTACAAGTAAAGACGCCCTCAGGGCTACCGAGGATATACTGGCGTTGCTTGATCAAATTGAGCGAGCGAAGATCCGGGCAAATATATCCGTCAAGTTAACCCAAATCGGCCTGGCTTTGGACGAAAAACTGTGTGTCCAAAACCTCGAACAAATCCTTAAACGTGCCAGCCAATATGGGAACTTTGTTCGTATCGACATGGAAGATACACCTTTTACCGACAGAACGATCCAACTTTACCGGCAGATGCTGGCGAAAGGATTCAACCATATTGGATTGGTTATACAGTCATACCTTTTCCGATCAGCGAAAGATATTCAAGAGTTGCTTGCAGCTCAGACACCAATCAGATTGGTCAAGGGGGCATATGATGAGCCGCCCGAACTGGCTTTTCCAAAGAAGGCCGACGTTGATTCCAATTATGATTTATTGACTGAACGGCTAATCGATGCAGCTATAGCGGTCGGTTCACCCAATCTTAGCGTGGATGGAAGAATTCCACCCTTACCAGCGCTGGGCACTCACGACCAGAACCGTATCCAGTTTGCCAAGGATTTTGCATCCAAGCGTGGCATGCCCAAGCAGGCAATCGAATTTCAAATGCTTTATGGAATCCGACGAGACTTGCAGGCACAATGCATTACGGAAGGCTATCCGGTGCGAATCTATGTCCCTTACGGCACGCATTGGTACCAGTATTTCATGCGCCGGCTGGCGGAACGACCGGCAAATATCTGGTTCTTTATCTCGAATTATTTTAAAAAATAAATAACCGTTATTTTTTTTTACGGATCAGGTTGGTTTTTACCAGTAAATCCTTTATTAAACTTTATATGAGCTGGTTCTAGAGAACATTATATATGTAGTTAATTTAAAATATGGACGGATATCCTCTAGCATTAGTGACCGGTGCAGCGCATCGTTTAGGCAGCTCATTTGCCTTGACACTTGCCAAGCATGGGTACGCTGTGCTCCTGCACTACCATCGATCAGCTGAGGCTGCTACAGCCACAGCAGAAAGAATCCGCGCCCTGGGTGTTCCAGTTTATCCTGTTGAAGCAGATCTTACCGATTCAGCCCAAATCAAGACTTTATTTGAGATTCTAGACTCTTTGAGCTTAAGGTTAAAAGTCCTGGTCAATTCAGCTGCCGAAATGAGACGTGTTGACCTGCGGTCAATAACTGAAGATGAATGGGATATGACCTTGAATTTGAATTTGCGCGCTCCACTCATGATGGCGCAGCATGCCGCCAAGCAAATGACTGATGGGGGTCTCATCGTTAATATTACAGATTCAGGCGTTGGGAAAGCATGGACTGGTTATCCGGCCTACATTGTCAGCAAAGCTGGCTTGGAAACACTGACACGCCTCATGGCGAAGGCTTACGCTCCCAGCATTCGGGTTAATGCAATTGCACCAGGATTGGTTCTACAATCCGCGAACACTTCAAAGGAAGAATGGGAAAAGTTGGTTGCCCGTCTCCCGCTTAAGCACCCAGCCTCGCTTGAAGATATATCCGTTGCTCTCGAATTTCTGCTAGAGGATGAATCCATCACCGGGCAGACAATCGTTGTGGACGGTGGATACTCGTTAATCTGACCTTAATCGTCCAGAATCCTATGCCAAACTTCAGAACATTCTTTAAAATAGCGCGTCCTCTTCAACTGATATTGGCTGCACTAACCTATAGTCTTGGGGCTGGGATCTCCCGTTATCTTGGCCATCCAGTGCATATAGCATCTTTCGTTTTGGGTTTACTGGCGGTGTTGGCGATACAGGCGGCTACCTTTTGGCTAGTAGCATACTTCCAACTGCCGTTGACGCCCCTTGCGAAAGAAGAAACCCCTCGAAACCGCGAAGCTTTGCAAGCAGGTCTCTTCCAGTCAGCAACAGCCATGTTAACTGGTTCAGGTGCAATCATTGTGACTCTTATCATTGCCCGGATGATGCCGCCCCCAGCCGCGATATTGATGGGATTAATTATCTTCTTTTCAGTTGCTTATGCAGTTCCCCCCCTGAAACTTTCAGAAGCGGGATACGGTGAATTGGTTCAAGCAATAGAACTGGGGATTCTGTTCCCGGCTTTGGCTTTTTTTATCCAATATGGTGAATTCCATCGCTTGCTTGCATTTGCGACCTTTCCCATCTCCTTGCTGGCTCTGGCGTATTTTCTTGTGAACGACTTTCCGTCTTTCAGCATGGACCAGAAGTATGGACGTCAAAGTATGTTGATCCGGTTGACATGGCAGCGTGCCATCCCCATCCATCATATTTTGATTTTATTGTCCTTTTTTTTCTTTGCCATCACGCCGCTTCTGGGATTTCCCTGGCGCCTGGTCTGGCCAGTCTTCCTGGCGATGCCCTTCGCGCTGATCGAGATTGTCTGGCTTCAGCGCATTGCTGGGGGTGGACGCGCGCTGTGGAAATTCTTTATCCCATTATCCGCGGCATTCTTTTGTCTGGCAGTATACCTGCTTACTTTGACATTTTGGATTCGTTAATGACATTTGAAATTTATAACCAAATCAATGCTTTTTTTTGTAGGAGGCTGTGATGCCAATTGCTTCTGGAATTCAAGCACCAGACTTTTCTCTACCTGATGAGAATGATGTTACTCGCCGGCTGTCGGACTTCCGCGGCCAGCCCGTTATATTGTATTTTTATCCCAAGGATGATACACCGGGATGCACCACCGAAGCCTGTAGTTTTCGTGATGACTATAGTGCTTATTTGAATTCCGGACTTGTTATTTTAGGTGTAAGTCCGGATGCACCGAGGTCTCATGCAAAGTTCAAGGCCAAATATTCTCTGCCATTTCCGCTGTTGGCAGACATAGGTCACGCGGTCTGTGAAAAATATGGCGTTTGGGGACTCAAAAAATCATATGGTCGCACATATGATGGTGTATTTAGAACGACATTTCTGATCGACTCCAATGGCCGTATTGCCAAAGTGTTTGAAAATGTCAAGCCTGCCGAGCACAGTTCCGAAGTTCTTGAAGCTGTTAAGAAACTTTAGTGCTTATTAGAAAGAGACAATCAAAGTCGCTCAGATCTTCTTATTATTGATGGTTTATCGAATAAATATGATGCTTACCTTGTCTTCAAAAGCAATTTTCCAAGCTGGAGATTGGCGCAACGCATTGGCTATTGGAGCATTCGATTCAACCAGGACAGTCTGAATGGTTTGACCAATTAGCTTCTCATCCCAGTTCTTTTGGGCGCGATAGATGGTCTGGTAATCAAAGATAAAAGCATCCCCGTAGATATCTGCACGGCCGTCTATGTAAACTTGATATTCGGGATAAACGCGCCAAATGAGATAGCCGCCCCAATTATATGAGTTGAATATATTCCCCTGGGGTCTATTTTCCAACAGCCAATCCACAGCTGCTTTGGGGAAATTATTTATTTCTGTAATTGGCTGATCGTCAATGACCTGCGTAAAGTGGACGAAAATTACCAATACAAGACACATAAGCAATAAAGGTACTATCAACCGGAACAGGCGGCTCGGAGTACGGTTCGAGATTTTGATTTTCACCAAGGACCCGATTTGTTCCGACAGAACCGGGATAGCGGCCATAGCAAAGAGCGGTACGTTCCGCATTGAGTGCAGTGCAGCATAACCTAATATCACAGTCAGAAGAATATTGGCAGGAGATATCACAATCTTACTCACCATGCCGATACCGATGAGAGCCAGGATAAGGATAGCAAGCGGTTGCCACATGATTTCATGGAAATCCGGCGAGAACCATTCTTGGATGAACTGTTGCATGGATGGGCTGATCAGTGTTTGGAATGGATACATTACCATTTGGATTCCATTTGGGTTGAAAAGAGTAGCCAGAACGCAGAAGCCCAAGGATACGCACATAAGCAGTGTGGAATTAAGAGTCGGTACATCGCCAGACAATTCACCTAAGTGAAATTCTGCCAATAATATTTCTATTAATCCGCCAACAATATGGATCCCAATCAGGATAAGTCCCAGGAAATACCCCGCGTGCAGGTTGACCCATAAGAGCATGAGCAAAGGTAAAGATACGAGGTATACCCGCTTACCAGTTTGCCGGTAACGGTCAAGGAAGAATAAAAACACGCTGGTCATTAAAAGCGTAATCATCTGCGGGCGCACTCCCCAGGTTGGGGCAGAGGAGACGGCACCCAGGAGTAGCACAGATCCAGCTATATGTGGGCGAGTCTCTATCGGACAACGCAGGTAAACGAACAAAAAAGCCCCGGTAATAATGGCTGAAAATACGAAAATCAAAATTCCATATTCACCCAATCGAAATAAGCCGATAAATAATAACTCAGATAGCCATTCATGAGTTATCCATGGCGCGCCAGCCTTCGTAAAGGAAAATGGATCGATCCGGGGGATCGAGTGTGTTTGAAGGATCAACTGGCCAGTTCGAAGATGCCACCAAAAATCCGGGTCAACGATTGGTCGCAAGGTCATAAAGGTTAGGCCAAGAACCAAGAGGATGAAGAAGGTTCGGCGTATTGAAAATCCCATGGAATTATTTTACTTCGTATTTTTGAAATGGACTAACCTTAAATTGTATATTCAGAGCGGAAGGTTATTCTTAATGGGGGTGCGTTCTTGTCGCCAGATAATTCGCGGTTGGTGTGCCAAGATGCCAATAAGAAATCCCTGCCACTTTCATCATGGCAGGGATTTTAATGGCCCTATAACCCTTTCGGGGGTGTAAAAAAATTATTCACCAAGATAGTCACGCAGTTTACGGCGAATGGAAGGGTGGCGCAGACGACTCAAGGCTTGAGCTTCGATCTGGCGGACGCGCTCACGGGTTACTCCCATCTTTCGACCAACCTCTTCCAGGGTATAAGCTTGCCCGTCGAGCAGCCCATAGCGTAGTTGAAGGATGCGAACTTCGCGAGGAGGCAAGCCATTCAAAACTTCACCCAGGTGCTCGCGCAACAGATTATAGGTCGCAGTTTCATCTGGCGGCGCAGCCTCGTCGTCTTCAATAAAATCACCGAGTACAGAGTCTTCTTCATCATCAGTTGGTGTTTCAAGCGAGAGCGGCCGGCGAGCCACCTGAATCATGTTTTCGACTTTTTTGGGTGGGACTTCCAAGGCTTCAGCGACTTCCTCAACGGTTGGTTCGCGGCCAAGACGTTGGGTTAACTGGTGTTGAACACGCAGAAGCTTGTTTATCTGGTCACCCATATGGACAGGAACGCGGATCGTGCGCCCCTGGTCTGCGATGGCGCGTGTGACAGCCTGACGAATCCACCAAGTGGCATAGGTACTGAATTTGTGTCCGCGCCGATAGTCAAATTTCTTGGTGGCACGGATGAGGCCGATATTGCCTTCCTGGATCAAATCTAGAAAAGGTACGCCGCGCCCCATGTATTTTTTGGCTACACTGATCACCAAACGAGAGTTAGCCGTTATGAGGTGTTCACGAGCCGCCCACCCGTCTTCGATAAGTTTTCGTAATTCGACCCGACGGTGAGAACTGACGTTGCCACGTGCCAATTCTTCACGGGCCATTCGACCGCGTTCGATGCGTTGGGCAAGTTCGACCTCTTGGGTAGCGGTCAGCAATGGGACGCGGCTGACTTCCTTGAGATAAAGACCTATGGTATCGTCAGTGTCGATATTTGCGAGGTAATCATCCAAAGACAGTTCTGGACCAAGTTCAGTCTCGGTTTCCTCAACAGCGATTAATTCATCCTCGGGCGGTTCGGTTGTGGGAGTATCTTCAACGAATGCCACACCAGCACTTAAAAGCGCAGCAAACGCCTCCTCCAATTGTTCGACATCCTGTTCCGCTTCCGGAAAGAAGTGCAGAATATCATCAATTGTGACATATGTCTTCTGACGTCCCAACTCAATAAGCCGGGCGATAGGTGAATATTCTTCTTCCTCCTCAAGCAATAAAGGGTTTTCCATTTTGTTTCCTTATATGATTGATTTTAATTAGGATACTCTCTTTTAAGTCGAAATTCAATACCCTTAAAATCCATACTAGGGTTTTGGTGATGCAACTCCAGGTGTCAAGGTATTTGTAGGATCGGGGGGTGGAGATGGTGTATCGGTGGCGGGGTAAGGTGGTACAGTCAATAGGTTAAGTAGTACATCGATTCCAGATTGTTCGATAATATAGATATTATCCCCATCAAAACGAACATAGTATCCGCTGCTGATAGGGGATTTGTTCCCGATTTCGATCTTGTGTCTTGAACCGCTGACGAATCCCAATTCCATTGTATGAGCTGGAATATCCAATCCTAAATCACTCAATTCGGGATTTGGATCAAGCATAGTAACAACACGCAGCGCACCAACTTGTGCCTCGGCTGCACCAGCCAGGCCTTGATCAGCTACCCCGGACTTAGGTGATGTAATCACCCACGTTTTGCTCATATCTCTTTGCATTTGGAAGTATTCACCTTTATTGTCGGAAATACGCAGGCTTTGCAGAACACCATCAGATCCTGTGATCAAGAAAATGTATCCAGTCGGTGCAGGTGTTGGTGCATTTCCTTTTGATGATTGGGACTTTATTACGAGGTATGCACCAACCACTAAGGCTAATAATGCAATCAGGACCCATGTTGGACGTTTGACCATAGGATCATCCCCTGGCGCGTCGCATTAGCCAAGAAGTAATGCCACCAGCAACAACCAGTCCAGGGATTAGTATGATAAAGGCGAATGCCAATAATAAGATCGTAAAGCTGTTTGGCATACGCATTTGGCGGCTGATGGGTTGGCCAGATGTTAAATTGATCATATTCTGCTGGCCAGAAGCCCAATCAACCGTGTTTATGAATAAATCACCATTGCCATATTGGTCGAAATATGTATCGCTGGCAAAAGCGGAGTCACCAATTATGACGACCCGACCATTAAGACCAGAATTTTGAGCAGCAGCTGCAATGGTTAATGGGCCGGGGAAATCAACCGTTGGATCAAAGGAAATCTCGCTTTTTTGCAAAGCTGTGAAATCAGTCTCGCCCCAGGCGCTACTTATTGTTGTGACCAACGCGGTCGTCGTTACACCCGTGGTTTTCTCATTCAAGGTGAGGCTACGTGCTGCCGGAAAGAATGAAATCATGTTCTGTCTCTGTAGCTTATCAGTAATGGGATGGACCCCGTAAGCGTTTTCTATGGCATAATCAATCTGGGTTGAACTAGGATCGATTACGAGATCATTGTTTATGGTAATACCCCAGCTGCTTGAGAGATAATCAAGGAGTGGATCAGGCTGTGACCCCCCAACTGACAGTAAGGATGCGTCTTCCATTAAAATAAGGGCTTTTCCTTTTTCCAGAAAAGCTTTCAGAAGGGACGTCTCCTGACTCGAGACCGGTTTTGTTGGTCCATTTATGATAAGAGCCAAAGCGTCGTCCGGTATCTTATTTTGGGCCAGCAGGTTAAGCGTTTTCACCGTGTAATTCTTCGATTCGAGTACAGTACGGGCGCGTGTATAAGCCTTGTCAGCCGGATTTTGTATGTCCCGTTCGCCGTGCCCAATCAGAAAATATACAGCACGTTGTCCCGGATTCATCAGACGCACCATGGCATTGGTTAATTCTTGCTCTGTAGGATTCGAAAGCACTTCCTGGCGACCTTGCATTACCAATACAACAGATGCGTCTTGAGTTATTTTGTACTGATTTGCCTTCGCCGGATTGGTTTCCGGGTTAACAAACTCATAGTCGAACTTGCCGTTACTCTTGGCTTTAATCCTGGTAAATAGATCCAGAGTATTATTTTCTGATGTACGTGCGGTAAAGAAACCAATTGCCTGTACGGTTGCAGGGAGCGCATTAAGGGTATCAATTGTTTCACTGGCGAGCGTATTTTGTTTGCCCTCGGTCCAATCCCATTGGGTTGGATTTTGATAAATGAGTGTGTTGATAATGACCAGGATAAGGACAAAGGCAACCAGCATAATGGCAGCATTGCTGCCATGGCGGGCTTGTCTTCCTGTCAGTAACTCCCTAATTCGTTGGGGATCAAGAAGCGCATAAAGAGCAAGGCCAATCACTGTTATACCCAGACTAATCCAAAGTACCAAGCCAATGGTTTTTTGATTAGGAGGAGAATATATTCCAATATAAATAAGAAGCTTGATAATGAGAGTTATGACAATTATAAGAACTGCGAGGCCGGAGATCCATAATCCGGCAGGTGCAAACGCTCGTAAGGCGAATTTTTTTGGAGATTTCGACTTTGTTGCCATTATTTCCACCTGCGGATTTCAACTGCGACAGTTCCCAAGAAGAGGCCAAGCGCAGTAAGGCTCAGGTAATATACGATATCGGAAAGAGCAATAATCCCAGTTTGCATGGATGCAAAATGTTTGCTCATGCTTAGATAATCAAAAATTCCTCCACCGCCTTGCATGACCACAGATGGCCAGGCAATGACAATCCACAGGAAAAATAAAGTGGCGAGTGTGGCAAAAAAGGCTGCAAACTGGTTGTTGAAGAAGCATGATATGGCTGTACCAATTGCGAGGAATGCTGCAACGACGAGTGTGATGGCCAGATAGTTTGCCATCATGAGACCCTGATCTATGCCTGGGGTTACCATACTATTCAGCACGATGGGATATACTAATGTTATTGCAATAATAATAAGAACAAAAATGAAGGAACCAAGCCACTTGCCTATTACGAGTTCATATTCATGGATTGGGGCAGTGAGTAGCAATTCCAAGGTTCCATTACGATGTTCATCGGCCATCAGGCGCATGGATATCGCCGGGACGGCAAACAGGAAGAGGAACACCATCAACCCAACTACCAGATCAGGACCAGGAGCTGTGACAGATCCAACGTTGTACGTATAGGCAGACTGGCCCGCCAAGTAAATGAGTAGTACAAAGTAAATACCAGATATCAACAAGATAAGTAATCCGATTATATAAGCAACCGGGCTTGAAAAATATAACTTGATTTCACGACGTGCGATTGTCCAAATGTTGCGCATGACTAATGCTCCTTCTTTGTGGATGCACCATCGCGCGTCAACTCCAGGAATATTTCCTCGAGACTTAGCCCAATCGGACTGAGTTCGAGCAGATCGTAGCCGGACATGATGGTAGTCTTGGCGACCTCCGGTCGGACATCCACGCCGGGGGCAAATTGGAATTCCAGAGCACCATCGGAGCGAATCTTAATATCCTGGACGCCATTAATTCTGGCGATTTGGGGCAGGAGATCTTCCATATCTCCTTTAATCCGTAAGATCGAGCGTTCAGCCCCCACCAGCCTGGCCTGAAGATTCTCAGGTGTGTCCTCAGCAACAATACGTCCTTTGTTAATAATGAGAACCCGCTCACATAACTGCTGTGCCTCGGATAGGATATGGGTTGAAAGGAGAACCGTGCGCTCTTTACCAATTTCCCTGATAATGTTGCGAACCTCAACAACTTGCGCTGGATCGAGTCCGATGGTTGGTTCGTCCAATATTAAGACCTCGGGCTTATGCAGCAATGCTTGTGCCAGGCCTATCCTCTGCCGCATACCTTTAGAAAGGTTGGCGATGTAACCATTTGCCCGCTGTTCCATCTGAACCTGCTCAAGGGCATTCTCGACCATTTCATCGCTGTTGGGTAAGTGACGTAAATCAGCCATGAATTTCAAGTAGTCAAACACGGTCATGTCGGGATAAAGCGGAACTGTTTCAGGTAAGTATCCAACCCGGCGTCTCACTTCCAAGGATTCTTCCACCACATCGAAACCGGCAACTTGTGCAGTCCCAATAGTCGGCGGCATGTAACCAGCCAGGATGCGCATCGTTGTGGTCTTACCGGCGCCATTGGGGCCAAGAAACCCGACCACCTCGCCTTGACTGGCTTCGAAGGTCAGGTTTTCGATTGCCCTTCTTGAGCCATAATCTTTGGTGAGACCAGTGGTTCGAATCATTAATGCTCCTTATTGCTAAGTGATTTTGAACACAAGAAAAGGCACAGCAGCCAGGAGGCAGCAGTGCCGAAATGGGTAACAAAACCAACGAGAAGACTATACAATAAATCGCAACACCATGTCAATAGGTTTCAAGTTTTCTAATGAAATCCTAATGGAAGGTTGTGATTGAAAATTCTCATTCCAGAATGCATTTATCGTTATTCTTCCATATGGTGGTAAAATTGCGCAGAATTTGTTCGGAACCGTAGTTCGTCTACAGAATTTTTTCATAAATTTGGAGGAGAAATGAATATTCTTTGGCTTGGCAGTCGTCATGGTCTAAACACCTTTGAACAGATTGCCATCGTTTTTGTCCTAGTGGCAGCATTTATTAGTCTAGCTTATGCCTGGTGGCTGCGTGGCACCGTGCTTAAGAAAGATAAAGGCACTGCAAAAATGCAGGAGATATGGAACGCGATCCGGATTGGTGCCAACAGTTACTTGACCCGCCAACTCAGGACAATCCTTCCGCTTATAGCTGTCCTGACGCTGGTAATGTTTTTCAGCGTGTATATCGTTCCTCCAAGTGCAGAAGCCTTACAAGAATTTAAGGCCTTCAGTTCGCAGGGAATTACACTGATCATCGCTATCGGTCGTACTGTTGCCTTCATTATGGGTGCATCCTTTTCGTTGATGGTCGGCCAGTTGGGCATGCGAATGGCAGTACAAGCGAATATCCGTGTAGCCGCAGCTTCGCGACGGGGTTTTAATGAAGCCCTTTCGATCGCCTATTATGCTGGCACGATCACTGGAATGCTTACTGATGGTCTGGGTTTGCTAGGTGGAACGGTGATCTTCATTGTCTTTGGTAGAGCTGCACCTGATGCTCTGTTAGGTTTTGGTTTCGGTGGAACGCTTTTGGCGCTGTTCATGCGAGTAGGGGGGGGCATCTATACCAAAGCTGCCGACGTCGGCGCAGATCTGGTTGGTAAGGTAGAGAAAGATATTCCGGAGGATGATCCTCGGAATGCGGCAGTCATCGCTGATCTGGTAGGCGACAATGTGGGGGATTGTGCAGGTATGGCTGCCGACATCTTTGAATCCTATGAGACAACCATCGTATCCGGCCTGATCCTTGGATTAACACTTGTCGCGCTAACCGGCAATTTGTATTGGATCGTCTATCCCCTTATTATCCGGGCCATCGGTGTCATCAGTTCAATGTTGGGAACTTTCACTGTCCCAATTTGGGAAAAATTCCCGCTGAAGTTCCTGCGTGCGCATGATGCAGAAGGAGCCATGTTCCGCTCATACGAAGTCTCCAGTGTATTCACGGTGACCCTGTCGGTTTTCCTCGCCTGGCTGTATGCGCACGATATCCGCCTGGCTGCTCTGACGGCGATCGGAGTGGGACTGGCGGTTGCCTTCAATCCGCTGACATCGTATTTCACATCCACGAAGAAGCCACCAGTGAAGGAAATCGTCAAGTCAACTACAACTGGCGCAGCAACTTCCATTTTATCAGGCCTTTCGGTTGGCATGGAATCCAGTGTATGGGCCCTCTTCGTCATTGCTATTAGTTTTATTCTTGGTCTCCTGCTTTACGGTGGCGCCGGGGATCCTAAATATGTACTCTATGCCATCGCCATGATTGGTATTGGAATGCTCAGCCATACTGGGAATAACGTCGCCATGGACTCCTATGGTCCTATTTCGGACAATGCCAATGGTATCGGTGAGATGGCCTGGCACGATATGGAAGATGAAGAAACCAAGAAAGCCCGCCAGATCATGGCTGATCTGGACGCGGTAGGGAACACAACCAAGGCCATTACCAAGGGTGTTGCGATTGCATCGGCTGTAATCGCGGCGGTCAGCCTATTCGGTTCATATATCGCCGATGTAGGGCGGGTCCAAGCCCAACTCGGACAAACTGTGATGGAGGCGATCCGTGTTTCCGATACAAAGGTGTTCATCGGCCTGCTGTTAGGTGGTGCATTACCCTGGTTGTTCTCTTCACTTTCCATTAGGGCCGTGAGCCGTGCGGCTGGCAAGATTGTTGAAGAAGTTCGGCGGCAATTTAAACTTCCCGGCATCATGGAAGGCACCAAGCAACCTGATTATGCGGAAGTAGTTGGTATTTCCACTGCATCTGCTCAGAAGGAATTGGTCCCCCTTGCAACCATCGCAGTAATAATGCCTCTCGTGATCGGACTGGTGCTGCAAGTAGAAGCCCTCGGTGGCTTTCTAGCAGGCATCATCCTCTCGGGTCAATTGCTGGCGGTTTTCATGTCAAATGCAGGTGGCGCCTGGGATAATGCTAAGAAATCCATCGAGGATGAACCACGCGACTTAAAAGCCAATACCGGCAAGGGCTCTGAGCGCCATAAGGCTGGCGTAGTTGGCGATACTGTTGGCGATCCTCTTAAAGATACTGCAGGTCCGGCGCTCAATCCAATGATCAAGGTGGCAAATCTGGTAAGCCTGCTGGCTGCTCCGATTATTGTAAAATACCCGATCCAGAAGGCGGATGGTAGTATAAACTTTGTGGTGGTTCTCGTTGCGGCCATTCTCTTAGCTGCAACGATTTGGGCAATTTCCCGCTCCAAGGCACCTACGGCCGATTTGAAGGTTGCTAAGACGAAATAACTGATAATAAGTTTTTAGTATAAAGAGCCTCCCGATCGGGAGGCTCTTTCCTTAGTTGAAGAACGGTAAGAATTGCGCATAGCCTAAATTATTTATCCACACTACTTTTACTTATTTAAATACCGTCGTTTCCATTCATACAACCTGTTTAGTGCCTCGATTGGCGAAAGGGAGTTCATGTCCAGTGCGCCTAACTCGTCCAATAGAGGGTTAGTTTCAGGGAATAAGGCAACCTGTTGTGCCGCATGCGGGTTTATGCGAACTGCCTGTCCGGAGGATTTTTCGAGATCATCCATGATTTCGGTTGCCCGCTGAATAACCGGGCGCGGAAGCCCCGCCAGTTGTGCAACATGGATGCCGTATGACCGATCTGCGCCTCCAGGAATGATTTTATGCAGGAATACAACATTGCCATCGGCTTCCGTGACAGCAACGTTGTAATTGCGCACACCTGGAAGTAAATCTGCCAACTGTGTCAATTCATGGTAATGAGTTGCAAAAAGAGTCTTTGCGTGTAATTTGGGATGATTGTGGATATATTCGACAACTGCCCAGGCGATGGAGACGCCGTCATATGTGCTGGTTCCGCGTCCAATCTCATCCAGAATGAGTAAACTACTTGGCGTGGCATGGTGCAGGATATTTGCCACCTCAATCATCTCCACCATGAATGTGGATTGACCCGCGTGGATTTCATCCTGGGCGCCAATCCGGGTGAAAATACGGTCCACCAACCCAATCCTTGCCGATGCAGCGGGGACGAATGATCCCATCTGCGCCATTAATGCAATCAATGCGGCCTGCCGTAGATAAGTCGATTTACCCGACATATTTGGTCCGGTTATGACACGAATCACCTCGCCTTTTTCAAAGGTGATATCGTTGGGTATATAACGCTCGCCTTGGAGCAGTTGTTCGACAACCGGATGGCGTCCTTCCCGGATATCAAGCCCATTATCATCACAGACCTCCGGCCGAATATAATTTTCAAGGGCTGCAGACTCAGCCAGGGTGGAAAGTACGTCAAGTTCGGCCAGGGAATGGGCAGTATCAAGGAGGAGTCCATAAGATCTTTTTAATGTCGAACATGTTTCATGGAATAATCTCAGCTCGATCTCGTGAATACGTTCCTCGGCATTCAGAACAAGGGTCTCGTATTCTTTCATCTCGGGAGTGATGTAGCGCTCGGCATTGATCAGGGTTTGTTTACGGATGTACTCCGATGGCGCGTTTGCTACCTGACCATGAGAGATCTCGATGTAATATCCAAAAACCTTGTTATAGCCAACTTTCAGAGTTTTTATTCCAGTGCGTTCCCGTTCTGCCGGTTCGAGGTTGTTGATCCATTCGCGCGCGTGGCGCGAAGCCTCGATTACGCCATCCAGTTCAGATGAATAACCTGGGCGGATAATACCTGTATTTTGAAGGGTGGCTGGCGGATCATCATCAATGGATGTTTGGAGAAGAGTCAGTTCTTCAACGCAGTTGTTGAATGCAGGTATAAAGGTAGGGGCTGGAAGATCTCCATCTGAGGAGCCATCAGGTTTTAAGCCCATAGCCTGGTCTACTGCCGGAAGTCTCGATAGAGTATCCCTGAGCATCACCAAGTCGCGTGGTTGGACATGACCAGATAAGATACGGTTGGTGAGGCGTTCCAAGTCGGACAAATGTTTGAGCGCGGCGCGAAGTTCAGTGCGGCGCATGGAATTGTGGACAAAATAATCCACACCATCCAATCTTGTACGGATGCGATCAACATCTAACAAGGGTTGGCTGACCCATTGACGGATACGCCGTTTTCCCATGGGAGTCACTGTCCGGTCGAGGACGCCTAATAATGATCCTTTACTTTCGCCACGTAAAGTCTCGGTCAATTCCAGGTTTCGACGGGTGGCGGCGTCGAGCGTCATGAATTCGCCTAGACTGTAGACGCGCAGCCCAGTGAGCAAAGCGAGTGCAGCTCCCTCGGTTTCTTTTACATATTGGAGTATTCCGCCGGCGGCACGTATAGCAAGCACTCTTCCCTGCATGCCAAAGCCGTCCAAGGTGGATGCACCAAAATGAGAAAGAAGGATCTCATGGCATTTGCCTGAATTCGAAACGCCAAGCTGGCCAGGCTGTGAGATGGCCAGGTACACCCTTCGTGAGAACCATATTATCAGGATAGACAATTTCTGCAGGCCGAAGGCGCGTTATTTCAGCGCGGACTGAAGCGAGATCCGGAGATGTGTCAATTTCTGTTACCGCGAACTCGCCCGTGGTAATGTCGGTGTAAGCGATTCCGGCGCGGCCGTTTTCTAATACAATGGAGGCCAAGTAATTGTTAGAATCACCGGGAAGAAGTCCCGGTTCAATTATTGTCCCTGGTGTCACCACCCGGACGACTTTACGTGGAAAGATGCCCTTGGCAGGCTGATCGCCGACCTGTTCGCAGATTGCAACGTGATAGCCCTTTTCTATAAGACGCGCCAGGTAGTTTTCGATTGCGTGATAAGGTATGCCGGCCAATGGAGCACGTAGACCCTTGCCAATAGGACGTGAAGTCAGCACAATATCCAGTTCGCGCGAAGCTATTTCGGCATCCTGATCGAAAGTTTCATAAAAATCTCCGAGCCGAAAGAGAAGAATTGTATCTGGATAGCCCCTTTTTATTTCCAAGTATTGCTGGCGGATTGGAGTAACATCGTCGTTCATGTCCCCATTTTACTGCTTCTTGTAGAAAAGGTATACTGACTCTTGTCTGCGAGTATGAATTGTTACATCACCTTCTCCCTGAAGGCTTATTTTCAATATTTTATATACAAAATCCTCCCGGATTTAATAATCCTGAAGAGTCTATTCAATCCATTGAAGTTTGATGCTCCTCCAGTTACTAAAACAAACTGGGACTGTCTTCAAAAGACAGTCCCAGTTTGTTTATCAATTAGCCTTTCAGGAATTCTTCAAGCGATTGCCGGCTGACGCGATAGAAATTGCCAAGCTTCTTAGCTTTCAAGCTACCGTCCTGGATGGCAGCCAACACATCCTCTTCAGCTACTTTCAGAACTGCGGCCACGTCTGATGGAGTCATTACATCTGCCATGCTGCCTGCTGCCGGAACCCCGCCTGTTGGAGCTTTCGGTTGCTGGATCCCGCCCTGGAGAGCTTGGCCCATCAGGTTGCCAATTCCCATCCCAGCCCCGATGCCTGCTGTCAGACCTGCTCCGCCGCCCTGGTTATTGGCAGCATCGCGCATTGCATCCGCAGCCTGCAACTGTGTATAAGTGGCCATGTCAAGCATACCCATGTCTCGTAGCTCCTGGGCGGACTTGTCGGATGGCTTCAGATTGGCCATAATGAAAGATTTCAGTGTCAAGCCAACCGCCAGGAATTTGTCTTCGCATTGGGACCGGATAAAGCCAGCCATTTCTTCTGTCTTAGCCAGTAGCTGGGGTAAATTAAGCTTTGCGCCCCATTCATTCAGGGTATCCTGCAATTGGGAAAGGATGATACTGCGCAAACGGTCCTCAATTGCGTCAATGCGGTAGGAAGCCGTCTTGCCAACGATCTGTGTCACCAATTGCTGCGGATCCTTTACTTCGAAAGAATAAGTACCGAAGCCCTGGAGCAGCATTACTCCCAAGCCCATGCCGGGGTTGCTGACCAGAATGGGCTGAGGTGTACCCCACTTGCGCTGGGGGAATTCCTTCATCGAGACGAAGTAGACCTCTGCAGGGAAGACTCCCTTACCACTCGTGAATATGTTTTGCAATTGCTGGGTCAGCAAAGGAATGTTGGCAGTGGCGATTACGTGGCGTCCTGGACCGAACATATCCAGTGCCAACCCATTGCGGAAGAAAACCGCGCTTTGTCCGGTGCGCACAATGATATTGGAACCGAGACGATAATCTCCAGTCGTGCCATCATCAGGGAAACGATGAACGAGTTCGTCCGTCATTTCATTCGGATATTCAATGACATCGAAGATACGAGCCATAGTTTTTCTCCTTGGTTAAGTGGCTAAAATTTATGAGATGATTATACTGCTTCGTTGATACAAATTACAAGATATTCTGCTATGATTAATCTACGGGGAAAACTTAGAAAAGTTCCGCCGTTTCTTCTGAAGATCCCTGGCTTTACGGAGAAAGGTAGTCCAGCATCCCGAATCGGTCCTTGAATCATTTGGACTTTTGCATCGATTGACCTGTGCCATCGTTGCGTAACATAAGAATTTCTGCCAGGATGCTGACAGCGATTTCTGCAGGTGTTTCGGCTCCAATTCCCAGTCCAATTGGGGAGTGAATCCGCACCAGCTTATCTTCTGAAGTGCCCTGCTGTTTGAGCTCCTTGACGGTGGTATTCCAACGTTTGCGGGAGCCGATAACACCAATATACCCGGCCTGGGTATCAAGCAAGGCCGGTAATCCGGCAACGTCAACATTGCTGCCGCGCGTGGTCAGGACGATAGCCGTCTGTAGGGTGATGCTCAGATGGAGAGGCAGTTCCGCAAGTGAGCATGGGTAGAACTCATCTGCGTCAGGATTGGCATCGTGTGTACAAAATTCAGGCCGGTCGTCCGAAAGGGCCACACGAAAGCTGAGCCATTTGGCGAGATGCGCCACTGCTTTCCCGACATGTCCGCCTCCAACAACAACCAGCAAGGGCGATGGCAGAATCGGTTCCACAAACACCTCCACTTTGCCTCCGCACAGTCCGGGGTCGCCGCGATCGGGGTCAGCCATGGTATAAGCAAGATTACGCGACTTACCGTCGAGCAGCGAAGCTATGGCTTCATTTATTACCCGATTTTCCAGTTCCCCGCCACCAACAGAGCCGAGGATGTGCCCATTTGGAAAAACCAGCATTTTACTGGTGCTGTGACGGGGTGTAGACCCGCTTGTTTTAACTACAGTGCATAAAGCGGCTGATTGGTTTGTTGTCTCGATATCGGCAAGAACCTGGTAGATGGTAGGCATGGAGTGACCTGTGAGTAGGATTGTAGTGCTTATACCAGTTATAAGACTCTCAAGAGAGTTCCTTGGTTTGAACGCGCACTCGTATCGCCTCAACCAAGTCATGGATATAAACCATGCCGGTCTTGGTCGGAGTTTTTTCAAAATGTTTAAAACGCCGTGCTTCAAAGAACAGGCAAGTGCGCAGGTCGGTCAGGGATTGTGGTAATTCTTGGTTAGACTTGTGCAGGACATGGCCTTGTCTGGCAACGTCGCGGCATTTTTTAACAGAGCCCCAGTACTCATAACCGTTAAAAGTATGGGCGAAGAGAAGAATATTTTTCCAAGCAGCACGGCGGGAAGGAATATCTTTGTCGATCAGTAGAGAATTGGGTATGGTATTCATTCTAACCTTTCTATCGTTCTCTGATAACCAATAAAACTTGAAATTCGTCTAAGACCATGTCTTCAGATACAAAGCTTTTCATTAATAATGTGCTTCTATTATATACTAACTGCAAGCAATGCGACAGAATTATAGGATATAAAACCAGAGTAAAGGGGAGCTTTGTCATGGTGGAATATAGCAGATTGTGCCTACTCGAAATTCCAATTATGGATATAATGACGGTTTGATTTGTGAAAATGAGAACTTATACAACTGCGGCGTGGAAATCAGACTAAAATATTTAGGAGACTTAATATGAATAAAGAGATTATTAACAAGCTGATGCGACCCAAGTCGGTCGCTGTAGTCGGTGCGTCTTCCCAACCGGGAAAAATAGGGTATACCGTTGTTGAGAACTTACTGAAAGGTGGTTATAAAGGAAAAATCTATCCCATCAATCCCACCGCCACAGAAATTCTTGGCCTTCCGGTCTACGCATCGATTACTGCATTGCCTGAAGCTGTGGACCTGGCGATTATGACAATTCCCGCCAAGATCACGAACCAGGTTGCTGAGGAATGCGGGCAAAAAGGGGTCAAGTCGCTCAGTGTGATCACTTCCGGATTCAGCGAGATTGGACGACGCGATTTAGAGGATGAATTAATAAAGATCGCTCATAAGTACGGAATGTGCGTGCTTGGTCCCAACATCGTAGGTTCGCTATCCAACTCGGATGCATTGAATGCTTCCTTTGCACCATTCCTGCCTTTTAATGGTTCCGCTACTTTAATTACTCAATCAGGCGCCTTGCTCATCGCCATGGATGCCATTACGTATACCCGCAAAGTGGGCTTTGACAAGATGATTTCAATCGGTAATATGGCTGATGTGGATTTCGCCGACTTAATTGAGTGGCTGGAAGATGATGAGAATACCACATGCACTTGCCTTTACATAGAAGGTCTTAAGGATGGGCGCAAGTTTATCGAAGCGTGCAGGAAAGCGAATAAACCCATCATCGCTCTCAAGGCCGGCACTTCGGTCCACGGCGCCGCGGCGGCAGCTTCCCATACCGGGTCGCTGGCTGGTTCAACAAAGATATATGGGGCGGCATTCCAGCAAGCTGGAGTTGTTCAAGCTTCGGATCTGAACAATCTTTTTGATCGGACACTCGCACTCTCGTTAATGCCTCCCTTGAAAGGCACAAATTTACTGCTTGTTACGAATGGCGGCGGTGTTGGCGTCCTGGCTACTGATGCAGCCGAGAAGTTTGGTGTTCCTTTGAAATTCGCTCCAATGGATGTACAAGAAGAGCTTAAGAAACATATGCCAGATTTTGGTTCAGCCAAGAATCCGGTAGATATGACCGGTATGGCTGGAAATGATTGGTATTATGAGACTGTAAAATTTTCCTATGCCCACAATTGGACAGATGGACTTGTCGTTCTGTATTGTGAGACAGCCATTACCAATCCGGTTGAGATCGCCCAAGCTATCAAGCGCGCCAAGGACGACAGCGGCGTGAAGGGCAAGCCTCTGGCCGTGTCAATGGTTGGAGGCACTCGTTGCGACAAGGCTATGCAATGGTTGGTCGAGAATGGTATCCCGGCATATGCTGCACCGGACCAGGTAATGAATGCAATGGCTGCGCTCCGTGAATTTAACGACATCCGCATGGGCCTCAACAGCGTCGATGGCGTCTGTGCTCCAGGGAGTTCAACAGATGCCCGTGAAATCATTGCCAAGGCGCGCTTTGAAGAGCGGACAGCATTGACCGAGATTGAGGCAAAGAAGATCTTTTCTGCATATGGATTACCGGTTACTGAAATCAACCTAGCCAAAAGCGAAGAAGAGGCGGTTTCAATGGCGGCAAAGATTGGTTTCCCGATCGTTATGAAAGTCGTTTCCCCGGACATTATTCATAAGTCGGATGCTGGCGGCGTAAAAGTAAACGTAAAAAACGAAGATGGCGTGAGAAGTGCTTTCCAGACTATATTAGCAAACTGCAAGAACTACAAACCTGATGCTGATATCCGCGGCATTGCCGTACAGGAAATGGCACCCTTCGGTACAGAGGTCATCGTCGGCTCGATAAACGACCCATCTTTTGGACCGACAATAATGTTTGGGTTAGGTGGCATCTTCGTTGAAGTGTTGAAAGATGTTACTTTTCGAGTAGCTCCCGTGACCAAGGCGCAATGTACACAAATGATTAATGAGATACGCAGTGTAGCCATTCTGGCTGGTGCGCGTGGTGAAGCCCCACGTGACCGTGACGCTTTGGCAGACCTACTCTGTGCCTATGCCAGCATGGTTTATGATCTGCGCGATGAGGTGGCTGAGACTGACGCCAATCCGGTCCTGTTATACGGTGAAGGAAAGGGTCTGAAAGTGGTAGATGCACGGATTATTTTGAAGAAGAAAAATTAACAAGATTACATAATAAATAGCAGGGTGTTTCTGGGACAGTGGACCATAAGCACCCTGCTATTTAGTTATAGCAGAATAAGATGATCTGCTGCTCAACTATTGCAATCAGAGTCGGAGTGCATCCGTCAAATCGGCTTAGCCTTATTAACTATCTAAACACCAAAAAGAGCTTTGAGTGAAACACTTAAAGTATTTTTCAAGAACATAAGCCCGGTAGAAAAATATCCCCACAGGCAAGGCGGGGGCACCCCAATATTCATTAAAATCAGCCATTTATTCAACCGATGGGACACTTTCCTGATCTTTATCTTTTTCTCCTGCCTTAAGCTGCCATGGCTTGAATTGGGCGAGCAACCGGCCAGGAATGCGCCCCTGCATCAAGACACCTTTTCGTCCGTGTTCGAGGCGATCTACCTGTCCAAGCTCATGGAAAAGAGAAATAAGCTGACCTTGTTGGTAGGGCAAGCGGACAAGAATGGGAGTGAGAGTCTCGTAGAGTTCACTGCGAATATGCGTAAGTAGATCCCCGATGCCTGTTCCGTTGCGGGCAGAAATAGCGACAGCTTGAGGAAAAAGTCCCACTGCGCGGCGAGCAGCTTCGGGATCCTGCAAACGGTCAATCTTGTTCAATACGGTGATTATCGGAACACGACTTGCATCTATTTCTTCGAGTGTCTGCTGAACAGCCTCGGCCTGGTTCATGGCATTGGGGTGGGAGATATCCACCATGTGTAGTAACAGGTCAGCTTCAGCGATTTCTTCCAAGGTTGCCCGAAAGGCAGCCACCAGAGTAGTGGGAAGCTTTTGGATAAAACCCACCGTATCTGTGAAAAGTGCCTGGTATCCTCCAGAAAGCTCTACACGCCGGGTGGTTGGGTCGAGTGTGGCAAATAGCTGATCTGCCACGTAGACATCCGACTTTGTCAGGCGGTTAAGCAATGTGGATTTTCCAGCATTGGTATACCCCACCAACGCAACAATGGGGGTGCGGCTACGTTTCCTTTGAGCGCGATATCTCATTCGATGTGCGCGTACTTTTTCAAGTTCTTCTTTGAGATGGGCGATCTCATGCCGGATGGCTCGGCGGTCTACTTCCAATTGGGTTTCACCGGGACCACGCAAGCCTACACCGCCCACCGAACCGGATCGTCCACCCCCACCCCCTGCCTGCCGTGCGAGATGTGTCCATTGTCCGGTCAGGCGCGGAAGGTAGTATTCATACTGAGCCAATTTCACTTGTAATTGCCCGTCACTGGTATGGGCATGTTGGGCAAAGATATCGAGGATCAGCGCCGTGCGGTCAAGGACGCGCACGGAACCGCCGATGTGTTCCTGGAGTTCGCGTTGGTGGCGTGGAGAGAGTTCATCGTCAAATATTACCACCTGTGCCAGGGTATCTTCGGCCAAGGCCTTTAACTCCTCCACTTTACCTGATCCTATAAAGGTTTCCGCATTTGGACGATCCATTTTCTGAGTTAGTTCACCAACTACATCCAGGCCTGCTGTATCAGACAGCAGAGATAGTTCAGTCAGAGAATCCTCAAGAGTTAGCAGGTGTTTCTGTCCATAAAGTTCCACACCGACAAGGAATGCACGTTCGCGTGGTGAGACTGTTGATTCGGGAGTTTTTTTTGCCATATCAAGTCACCTCTGGGTTGCCATCCAGGATATTAGCGTTTCCCCGACAATTTTCAGGCTCTCTGCTGAGACCTTGTCGGGAGTATCGGCAGCAGTATGCCAATACGGATAATCGAAATCAATGATGTCGACGGTTGGAATGCCTGCTTCCAGGAATGGTGTATGGTCATCCTCCATGCACCACTTCGAGGCCCGGATAAATTGTTGTCCATAACCCAGCCTTGAAGCCTGACGCCATATTTCGGTCGTCAGAGTTGCGTTTGAGTTGCACTCTTCAAATAAATTTAGATCACTATCACCAACCATGTCAACAATTATTGTGGCGCGTGGATGAAAGCTCAATTCTGTAACAAACGCTCGCGAGCCCATAATCCAGTCACGACCTTCCAATCCTCCATTATCCTCCGCATCGAAGAAGACAAGCCAGGTTGGGATGCTTTCTGGTGGGAGTGTGCGCGCCAACTCAAGCAGAACTGCCACCCCAGAAGCACCATCGTTAGCCCCAGGAACGGGTGAATTGCGTCCAGAGCCAGTATCCTGATCGGCCAGAAGACGGCTGTCGTAATGTGCTCCAAAGATGACTTGCGGGGTTTGGCCGTTGCGTGTAGCGATGATATTAAACACGGTGAAGCTGTTCCAGGTTGTTTTCTGGACCTGATTTTTCCACCCAGCTTTTCGAAGTTCCTCCTGAATATAGGCGATGGTTTTGGCATGAGCCTTGCTGCTTGGAATACGTGGGCCAAACGCGACCTGTGCGATCACATCCCGATAAGCGCGCTGACCATTGAAAGGAGCAGGCAGGCGCTTGGAAAGCGATACTCTCCATGCAACCAGGACAATAATGACCAAACCAATGCCAATCAATGTAAAAATATGCTTTTTGCGCATAGCCATTAATTATTCACGTTGTCCATTAGAAAAGTCATTAAATCAGTTTGAGCTCGTTGAACAAACAATCTAGCACGTTCACTTTTATCTATACGGGTAGTAGCTGAGAGTTGCGGCAGGATTCCAAAGTTAGCTTTCATCGGTTGAAAATCTCTCATCTCTGCATGCGTGATGTAATAACAAAGCGCTCCCAACATGGTCGTATTTGGGAGTATGATAGGTTTTCTTCCTTTCAAGATATTCGCAGCGTTTATCCCAGCGAGCAGGCCGGTCGCGATGTTTCCCATGTAGCCTTCCACACCTGTGATTTGTCCGGCAAAGAACAGGTCGGACCGTTTCCGATATTGCAGGGTAGGGAACAGGGTCTTGGGTGTTGCAAGGAAAGTGTTGCGGTGCATTTGCCCAAATCGAATGAATTCGACCCTTTGTAATCCCGGAACCATGCGGAAGATGCGTTTCTGTTCCGCATAAGCAAGATTCGTTTGAAACCCTACAACGTTATAGTGACTACCCAAAAGATTATCTTGCCGTAATTGGACAAGTGCATAAGGCCTTAGTCCTGTGTGTGGATCGGTCATTCCGGTTGGGCGCATCGGTCCAAAGGCCAGGGCTTGATGGCCGCGGCCCGCCAGGATTTCAACGGGCAGGCAGCCTTCAAAGAAAAGCCGTGATCCAGCAACCACACCTTTCTCGATTTCTTTCTCAAAGTCATGTAATTTGATGCGTTCAGAAGATAAAAGCGACTCGATAAAGATTTCGTATTCTGCTTCCTCGAATGGACAATTAATGTAATCGCCGCTTTCGGATTCACCTTTTCCATAACGAGAAGCACGAAAGGCAATCGTCATATCCACAGAAGCGGCATCTACGACTGGCGCAACCGCTTCAAAAAAGAATAAATGATCTTCACCAGTCAGATCAGAAATAGCTTTAGAAAGCCTGTAAGATGTCAGCGGTCCTGAAGCGATAATGGTTGGGCCAACAGGTATTTCAATAATTTCTGAGCGAACGACTTCTATATTGGGGTGAGTGACAATATGCTCATTAACCTGTCGTGAGAATAATCCCCTGTCAACAGCCAATGCAGTTCCAGCAGGTATTGCAGCTTTATGTGCACATTTTAATAATAAAGAGCCGAAAAGCTGCATTTCGTTTTTTAACAAACCCGAAGCTCGATCTGGCAATTTTGAACCAAGCGAATTAGAACATACAAGTTCAGCCAGGTCAGAGGTCCGGTGTGCACCAGTTGATGTTACTGGTCGCATTTCGTAAAGACGAACACGCAACCCGCGTTGTGCAGCCTGCCAGGCAGCCTCCGTTCCAGCCAGCCCACCACCTACGATGGTCAGATCAGGATGTTTCATCATGGCAGACATTGTACCATCCAGATATTATTCTGTTCGCTTGTTTGTCCATAAACCAACTGTCCACATCGTAAGCATGTGGACAGTTGGTTCGCTTGAAGCGGGTGATGGGACTCGAACCCACGATATCTTGCTTGGGAAGCAAGCGTTCTACCACTGAACTACACCCGCCAGCAATTTAGATTATACCAAATTATCCAGCCTATGAACGCCTTAAGGATATTTAACACGGGAACCAGTTCTCACGCTTGCCGATTAAGCAACTTATTCGCTAAATCAAATAACGCTTCTCCTGCCAATCCATGTGGATCGGCAGCATCCAGCGAACGCAGCGCCATGTCGGTCATCTGGTTAGCCACTTCTTGCGTATAGGTTTTTGCACCTTCTCTGGCTAGTTGTTCAGATAATTGGATGACTTCCTCCACATGAATTGTCCCCTCGGCCCAACGCCGGGCGAATAACCCATTTTTCAAAAGACCGTAGATCACCGGCAGCGTTTTCTTCCGAGCCAAAAGATCCGATTCAATAGATTTTCCCGTAAGTGCCGAATCGCCCCAGATGCCGAGATAATCATCCTGCACCTGGAACGCCAGCCCAAGATATTGCCCAAAGTTTCGGTAATTTTCCTGTTTAATATCGTCAGCACCACCCAACATTGCCCCAATCTGCGTGCAGGCTGCGAGTAGGGCACCAGTTTTTCCAGCAACCATTTGCCAATACATTTCAGTGGATAAATCCGCCCGTTTTTCGTAGGCAATATCCAGGAACTGCCCCTTGCTTAATGCCAGGCAAGCTTCATCAACGATTTCCCCTGCCCGAAGAACCTTATCGGGCGTATACCTTTCTTTAATGTCAAACAAAGACAAGTGAGCGAGTATGAAAAGTGAATCTCCAACATTAATCGCCTGGGCTGCCCCCCACATTTTCCAGACAGCGAGCCGACCACGCCGTAGTTCGGACGCATCCTGAATATCATCGTGCACAAGCGAGAAATTGTGGATGAGTTCCATGCAAGAGGCAGCTGGCAGAGCGGGCCGCCAATCCATACCGCACGCTGCGCAAGCTGACAGAAGCAGCAATGGACGAATCCGTTTTCCGGTAGTTTCCGGACCGGTAGCCGTGCCACTCCAGCCCATATGATAAGTCAGCATTTCGTGGAATTGAGAAGTACCCGGCATGTCCAGCCGGGCTACTACCTGCTGGAGTTCTAACTCGATGGCGGGTAGCATGCCATCCATTAACGATTTTAAGGCCATTTTAACTCCAGACGTTTCGAATCTCATCCAAATAATCGAGAGGTGTGAGCCATAGATCCCAGGAAATAACCAGACCATCGGAATTCTTACTGTTTTCCAGATCGGCCCGGATCTGTTCTAATGTGGATTCGTGGATTTTTTCCATGCCAACCATGGCAATGCCTGCGAGCAGTTTAGTTAATCCCAGCTCTTTACCACGTCGGAGTTCCATAGTGATTATTTTGGACTCGAGACCGTTATGACGCAACTCGATTTTATTCGCAGGTATTGGCAATCCACACGCATCAGCAAGAAGTTGCGTGGCCTCAAATTCACCCAAGCCGAACTGTGTGAGCCAGCTGGCAAGATTAAGTAATTCAAAAGAAATTCCGGCCGGACCAAAGACACGCGGATATGTCATGATTTTGATCCAATCAGCATATCTGTTAAGCGCTGACAAATCCTGGCCGACCATGCGCGTTAGAGCAGGCGAGAAGGAGTCTAATCCAATAGATAAGTTGAGGGTTTGCGCTTGTCTTGCTATCATACGGACAGTGCGGGTGATGCTCGCGGTGCGAAAGTCCAGGAAAGACTCAAGAGGGGAACCGGCTTCGGCTGTCTCGCAAAGCAGGCAGCGGACAATGGCTTTTGCAGGGAGCGATTGAACGTATTGTCGGACAGATTCAAGATCCAAGTCCATATCAGCAGCCAGGTGGATGCAATGGCGGCAGAAGCAAGCTAAATCCTGGTATGGATCGACACTGGGAGAGGGAAAGCGAATGCGATCCAAGAACAGTCCTTGGAATAGGCCGGTGGCTGCCGCAATCTCCACCCGCTCGAATAGGAAATCATCAACTCCACAGTTGTTTGGGCAGATAAAAGTAAACTCCGGCATTCCGCCATGCCCAGGAATGGCGGAACCGGTGGGACCTATAGTCGCCCATTCAGGTGGAAGAATAGTATGCGCATCGCCGGTAAGGATGGGCTGCCAGCGGAAGAGTCGGGCATGTTGACGTACGGTTTCTTCGGCAACAGCCTCTTCGATGGATGATGGCAATTCCCAACCAAGCAAGACGAGTGAAATGGGCAGGCGCTCAAATGCAAGGCGCAATCGTTTACGTACACTGGTAGGGGTGGCATCCGGATAGGTGCTTTCGAGATATTGGACTGCAAAGATCGGCGAGATCGTCATAAGATACCCATTTGTTTAAGTTCTTTTTCCAGCCGGATCGGAGAGGAGAAAAGGTGGACCACAAATCCCATTTTCTGAGCTATATTGATATTTTGGAATGAATCATCGACTAAAAGGCATTCATCTGCCTGGAGGTGGATCTTCTGGAGCAGCAGACTGAAGATTGCCGGATCGGGCTTTATGAGTTTGATTTCTCCGGATACCAGTATATCTTCGAACAAGTCAAAGACCACATACTTATGCCTGACAAGGGAGAACTTCTCTGCAGACCAATTTGTAAGGCCGTAAAGTCGATAGCCGGCTGCCTTGAGTTTGTAAAGGATTTCAATCGTTCCCGGAATGAGTCCATTAATGGATTTCTCCCATTCTTCATCGTACGCACGAATGAGGTGAGCATATTGCGGGAAGCGCGCCGAGAGGTCCGCTACAGCCTGGGCAAAGGGATAGCCCTTATCCTGAGCCAGATTCCAATCGTGGAAATTTATCTCCGCCAGGAAATGATCAATCGCCGCAGTATCGTTGTCGAAGTATTCGTTGAAGAGCCTATGTGGATCCCACTCTATCAGAACATTTCCGAAATCGAAGATGATGGCATGGATTGATTTTGTCATCATGTTTATTCATTTTTTCTATCAATATTTCTGTCTGAATTCGCGAATTTGCCACTTCCAGCATCCTTCAAAGTCCCCATCCCTGCAGCGAACATCGCAACCTGTATCTGTTTCTTCGTCAGGTTGATCATCTCGACTGTTGAGTTTCTTGAGACTACGGCAGTCTTTAGGAACTGGCCAGCCATTCCTCCCAGAGTGGCGCCCAGGGCAAGGCACTTTACAATATCCAGGCCATCTTTTAAGCCCCCACTTGCAAAAATCATTGTCCCTGGCGCCGCCTTTCTGACATTGAGGATCGAATCTGCAGTGGAGATGCCCCAACCTACGAATGTTCCTGCAAGTTGGCGAAGGAAATTATCCGGTGCGCGGTGCATCTCAACTTGCGACCAGCTCGTTCCACCTGCACCAGCAACGTCAATCGCGGCAACACCGCAATCAGACAGTAGCTTCGCGGTTTTTCTTGAAATTCCCCAGCCAACCTCTTTTACAATCACAGGCACTTCCGACTGTGTGCATATTTCCTTTATTTTTTTCGCCAAACCTGCAAAATTTGTGTCGCCACCCGCTTGTACGGCTTCTTGTAATGGATTAAGGTGCAGGATGAGTGCATCCGCCTGGATCATTTCCACGGCACGGCGACACTCGCTAATGCTATAACCATAGTTGAGTTGGACCGCTCCTAGGTTGGCAAAAAGCAGGATACCGGGCGCAACTTTGCGGACGATGGCATACGTGGGGATCTGTTGGGGGTCTTCCAGCGCGGCACGCTGACTGCCAATCCCCATAGCGAGACCGCATTCCTGAGCAGCTTCAGCCAGGCGTTGGTTGATTTCCCCGGCTTGCTTCGTGCCACCGGTCATGGATGAAATCAGAATAGGAGCAGCAAGTTTCTTCCCAAATAAGTAAAGAGATGTGTCAACTTTTTCAAGATCCATTTCCGGCAAGGCTTCATGGATAAGGTGGTAGCGTTCCAATCCGCTGGTCAAGCTGGAGCGGACATCCTGTTCCAAGTTAATTTTAATTTGGTCAGATTTGCGAGTTTCTATGGGCGTAACTTTTTTCATGGATTTGTGTTCCGTCTATTGAATTATAAACGCAACCCGGTTACAATTGGGTCAGCAAAATTTCAGGAGGACGCCATGGATAATGCATTTGATGAAGTAAAGGCGATTATTGTAGACTTGTTAGGTGTGGACGAAGGTAAGGTTAAACCAGAAGCCCGTTTCCGCGAGGATTTGGAAGCAGATTCCCTCGACCTGGTCGAACTCATAATGAAATTTGAAGATGTGTTTGGTACAGAAATTTCTGACGAAGACGCCCAGAAAATTACTACGGTGGGTGATGCAGTGACATTTGTTGAATCACAAAAGAAATAATCCTCTCAAGGTTAATCCATAGGGGCACGTACATAAACGTGCCCCTATGTGTTTAAGAATATACAGAGGCGACTCAATGAACCGCCCCTGTATTATTATTCCAATAAGGATGGGATTTCTTCAGGGTATTTAGCCACCTTTACACCAGCTGATTCAAGTGCTTTGACCTTGTCGGCAGCGGTACCTGCTCCCCCTTCAATGATGGCTCCAGCATGTCCCATGCGTTTACCCGGAGGGGCAGTCTGCCCGGCAATGAACGAGACAACTGGCTTGCTCATATTTGCAGCGATAAATTGGGCGGCTTTCTCTTCGTCTGATCCGCCGATTTCTCCTATCATAACGACTGCTTCGGTTCTTGGATCAATTTCAAACAAATCCAGGCAGTCAATGAAATTCGTCCCGTTGATTGGATCGCCACCGATACCCACGCAGGTGGTCACGCCCATCTTGTTCTCCTTGAGCGCATAAAGCACCTCATAAGTAAGTGTGCCAGAGCGAGAGACAACGCCCACATTGCCCGGGATGGCTATATCGTTGGGGATGATACCCACTTTACTCTCGCCTGGAGTCAATAGCCCTGGACAGTTCGGACCTAGCAACCGAACTTGTTTTTGGTCCAGATATTCGCGCACCCGCATCATATCATGTACTGGAATTCCCTCGGTGATGCATACGATCAGTGGGATACCCGCGTCAGCAGCTTCGAACATTGCATCAGGTGCACCGCGTGATGGCACGAATATGACGGTAACATTTACTCCCGTAGCATCCACCGCGGCGCGGCAGGAGTCGAATACAGGCACCTTGTCATTCAACACCCATTCACCACCCTTGCCTGGGGTGACACCAGCAACGACTTTGGTCCCATAGTTCAGCATTTGCTGCGTATGGAAAAGACCTTCGTTGCCAGTGATGCCTTGTACAAGTAGACGGGTTTTCTTATTGATTAAGATGCTCATATATTGACCTCCTATGCTTTTTCCGCAGCTACAGCTTTTTGGGCTGCGTCCACTAATGATTCAGCGGTTATCATTTTTGCATCTGCCAACAATTTGCGACCTTCTTCGGCATTTGTTCCGACCAACCGCACGACCATAGGGATATTGGGTTTGACCTCCTTGAGGGCGGTTAAGATGCCCTTGGCAACTTCGTCACAGCGTGTAATTCCTCCGAAAACATTGAACAAAATGGCTTTAACGTTCCTATCCGATAGTATGATCCGAAGGGCGGCAGCGACTTTTTCCGCACCGGCACCGCCGCCGATGTCCAGAAAATTGGCCGGTTCCCCTCCAAACAGTTTAACGATATCCATGGTGGCCATGGCTAAACCCGCACCATTAACCATGCAACCGATTTGTCCATCCAATTTGATGAACGTAAGGCCATACTTGCGCGCTTCGGTTTCTGCAGCAGCCTCCTCGTCCACATCACGCATTTCTGCCAGATCAGTATGGCGGAAAAGAGCGTTATCATCCACGAGCATCTTGCCGTCCAGAGCCATCAGTTGTTTTTCCTTGAGGATGACCAATGGATTAATTTCTGCTAATGTGGCATCACATTCAATAAAAGTGCGCCATAACCCGCGGCAAATTTCGTTGAACTGTCTCCAATATTCTTTTGGTAGGTCAATACCGATGGCGATGTCTCGAGCCTGGAAATCGCGCAGGCCCAATAATGGATCGATATGGATTTTAATGATTTTTTCTGGACTGGTACGAGCAACCTCTTCAATCTCAACACCACCGGCGGATGATGCCATGATGACCGGGCGGCGGGCAGTACGATCATTGGTGATGCCCAGGTAGATTTCCTGGTCAATGTTGGCAGCCTCATCCACAAGCACTTTCCTTACTGGTAAGCCTTTTATTTCCATTCCGAGGATTTGCGTGGCGAACTCTTCAGCCTCCTTGGTGGATTTGGCGACGCGAATTCCGCCGGCTTTACCGCGCCCGCCAACTAGTACCTGGGATTTTATGACTACACGGCCACCAAGTTCTTCTGCGATTTGGCGTGCCTCGGTAGCAGTTGCTGCCACCCGACCCTTTGGAATAGGGATGCCATACCTGGAAAAGATCTGTTTGGATTGGTATTCGTGAAGCTTCATGTATTCCCATCTCCACTTTCAAATTTTCGCTTCCTATTCATTAAGAGATGGTGACATTTTCCACCGCCTCTTAGTAATTAGTACCATTATTGCGGTGAGGTAAAGCGCAAAATGCGGTTATTGGCTGTATCGCTAACCCATATCCTGCCTCGGTTATCAACGGATATTCCAGAAGGCATACCAAAATTCTCCGATGAATTGCCATATCCGCCCCAAGCATGCACGAATTCGCCGGTGGTTGTGAATTCAAGAATCCGAAACGAGTCTGGATCCGATGCAAAAACATGACCGAATTGGTCTACCGCAAGAAAGGGCTTGTTATCCAAGGATTGACTGGACCAACCTGCAACATTCCATTTGGCGAAGTTTTCATATCCCGTCCCGTCGGTGCTAGGAGCAAATACCTGAATTCGTTGATTCCATGTATCAGCCACATACAGATTGCCCGAGGCATCTATTGCCAGGCCAACTGGTTCGTCAAACTGTCCTGCGCCAGCGCCCCCACCGTCAAACTGGAAAATGAAATTTCCATCTGCGTCATAAACCACTATGCGTTTGTTGCCTGTATCCGCCACAAGGATATGGCCTTGCGAATCGACAGCAATACCGCGCGGCCCCCACAACCCCAACGGGCTGCTTGTAACCGGATCGTAATTGGGGGTTCCCCATGTCTTCACCGGTACACCCTCAGCAGTAAACTTCTGTATGCGGTGATTCCAAGTATCAGCCACGTAAACCCACTTTCCGTCCTGAGAAACAGTCACTGCCCAAGGTTCACATAAAGTCCCGATAGGTACATTCGGCGGTGGGGTACCGGCATAAGGACATCCAGGTGATATCTGACCAAAAGTCTGGAGCACATTGCCATTTGCATCAAAGTGATCGATGCGGTTGTTGCGCGAGTCCGCTACGTACAGGCTGCCATCCGGTGCAACAGTAATACCGCGGGGTGCGTTGAGTTGACCACTTTCGCTACCGATTGTTCCGAACACCAGATCCGCTGATTGACTAATCAATCCTTTTTCATAAGGATCCACCTGAAAAGGTGTTCCCTGAGAGATGCCATATTCCCACATTTGGGCAGCGATATCTTTGCGGATAAACAGCTGCATCCTGGCTGACGGTTGCCAATCTGTTAAGGTCAGACCATTCTCGTTGGTTATTTTCGCATATTCTGAATAATCGCGGTCTAACCAAATTTGAAAGATGGCGTCTCGCAATGCTGCGCTTTTGAGTGCGTTCTTTATACGAGACCAGGTCAACCCAAAATAATCTTGATTTGGCCAGACCATCCGAATATAATCGATTCGATAATATTTATTTTCTAAAAAAGGCTTGATGTTCTCGAAGTTTTGCTGGTCCACGATGATGACTGGTATGTCGCGTAGATTATCATCTGGTGTGTCGAAGGAAAAAGCATTGGAGAACTTCCGCAAGTACCATTTAAATGACCAGGAAACGCCTTGATTCGGTAAACTATTATCGTAAGCGATCTGCAGATTTTGTTCTCCGGCGACACGGCCAGAAATTGTGTACACCTGGTCCATGACATCCTGGATACCTTCAGCTCCATGAGCATAGACCAGATATTCCGTTGCCTCGTTGGGGTGGACAAAAGCAGCCCGAATGGCTGTACGTATAGTCAGAACTGCCAGAAGGGCAAAAACAACTAATATGGCAATCCTGAGCAATTCTCGAAATTTCCATCCAGTGAAGAAGAAATACAAGCAGCCGCCACTGGCAATAGTGATACCAGCTGTAAGGAGGAACAAACCTGTCGAAACCAATTGCTCCTGCATCTTTCCCTGGAACGGATGATGTGCACCCATAGCCGCAACCAATGTAAGTGTCAAGGAAGTAACCAAAACAATTGAAAGGATCGTTACGGTCAAACCGCGCCTGTTGTGAAATTTGTGCCAGTCTACCCGCTCAACCACCTGTCCAATCCCCCAGCCAGCTAAAAGGATCATAGGCAGGGTAATGTGGACAGTCAACCAGGGCATTTTTTCTCCCGCCAGGGTATAGGCCAGCAGACTGCTCGCTGTCCACCAAAGCAGTAGGGGAAAGGTGTAATTCCCCTCATTGTTGGTCTTTTTTTCTGGGTCGGGTGCAAAGACACCAAATAATTGTGCAGGAGCACTCTTTTCGTCTAACTCTTTGGATTCGGAGATTTTGAGAGGAACCGGCGATTTTCGGCGAAACCCAAAATATGACGCAAGAAATACCCCCAGCGCAGGGAGAAATTCATAAGCCGGAAGCTGGATAAGCAGGTAGTAGTACCAAGGCTGTCCGCCACGATGAACCCCTTGTTGTTGCAGCCAATAACCAAGTGATCCAACTGTTCCAGTAAAAAAACCTTTCCAATTGGTAAATACGCTGGTATAGAAAATGGTGTAGATGCCCCAGAACAGGATGGTATATACAAACCAGCGCTTTTTATTCCAGAGAACGCCAACCGTAATCGAGACAATCCATAAAAGAAGAAAGACCGCCGCAGTCCGAATGGGTATCTGTGCCCAGAGAGCTGACAAATTCCAGCCTGGCCAGCTAAACTGATAATCCAATGGATTCCATCCGAAGGCCGTGGCCGGGAAGGCGCTCAGCTGTGGAAGAACAAACATTCCAAGAAGGATTAGCATATCAAAAGAACGTTCGCAGCATAGATTCCTCCAGCCATAGCCGGCAACAAGAGCGATTATCGCAAAAAGGAAAGCACTTCCGGCGAGAATAAAAAGAAGAGAAAAAGCAGAGAATTGCCCTATCGGTGAGCTGGAAAATCCAGATATTATTCCAGGAATGATCGGTGCGGCGGTCTGTGATGCATCTGTTACGACTAGAACACGGCTGTAGATGGCGAAACCCAATGCAGCCCCCAAAAGCAGAACTCCAATAGATAAAGAAACCATGAACAGGTTTAAGATTGCACGATTTTGCCAACGAACACGAGCGACACGATTGATCAGATAAACTGCCAGGAAAAGAAGCGCTTGTGCTGTGTAGATAAAAGCTGTTTCTTTGGCGGTAAAATGCAAAGCAGTGGAAACCGTCAATAGGATGAGGTAGCGACTCTTGCCGGTTTCCAGATACCTAAGAATGGAGTAGAGCGTTATTACAAAGAAGACACCAACAAACGCCTCATTGCGTGCATACCGTCCGTAATAAAGCACGAAAGGAGAGATGGCCATCAATCCGGCTGTTATCAGAGTCCCAGCCCTGCCAAGAAAACGACGCCACTTCCAGAGTAAAACTATCGTTAGGATACTGGCCAAGGCGTGAGGAAAGCGGGCGGTGAAGTCGCTATCCCCCAACAAGTTATATGTAAGTGCCAGCAAATGAAATTGCAGAGGTCCATGCATCAACGGAGTATGCTGGTAGCCCTTTCCAACTGAAAAAAGCCACGAAAAATAGACATGCAAGTTCTCGTCGTGGCTCATAACGCGTGCGCCCAGATAAAATAATCGGCTGAAAATTGTCAGGAGGACGATCAGAAGAAAGACAACAAATTCCCCAGTTAAAGGAGGACAAATTGAAAGGATAGGGCGGTCGAGCCAGGACGTTTTTTGCGGAGACTCAGACATGGGTATTTTCACCTGTAACAAGTGTGAGTGTGCTTTGAGGATACTTCAAACTTAGTATTCTGGCAAGCGAGAGCAGATTGGAAGAATTATAAATGCGCATAGCCATTATATAACAACACATTACTCTAAACAACTAAACAAACAACTAAACAACTAATTGCCCACACCCAGCTTGAATATCTATTCCACGCCGCAAACGTATCGTACAAGAAATCCCACAGGCATTCAAGGTATGTTTGAACTTTTCAGCCTGCTCACGCGTTGTAGCCCGGCCCAAGTAACCTTGAACAGGGTTGAGGGGAATAGCATTGACATGGCATAAAATATTTCTGATTTTACTTGCTAGCAGATGTGCCTGTTCAGGTGTATCATTCACTCCATTTATCAGAGCCCATTCAAAGGTGACGCGCCGCTTGGTTGCAGCAACATATTCCCGGCAAGTTTCAAGCAGTTGTTCAATAGGATAGCGCTTGTTTATTGGAAGCATTGAAGTACGCAGAGTATCTTCAGTTGCATGCAGGGAAATAGCCAGGTTAACCTGTCGCTTCTCAGCCGTAAAACGGCGAATAGCAGGAATGAGACCGACTGTAGAAATAGTAAAACGTCGAGCTCCAAAGTTGTACCCATCCGGATCGTTCAATCGGTCAATTGCAGTCAAAGTATTGTTGTAGTTGTGGAACGGTTCGCCCATACCCATTACTACTACATTGGTTACTGCATCACCCTGCGCATGCAGCTGGCAGGCGTAGTACATCACTTGCGCAATTATTTCTCCGTTGGATAGGTGGCGTTTGAAGCCCATTTGTCCTGTAGCACAAAATACGCAGCCCATTGCGCAACCTACCTGGGAGGATATACACAATGTATTGCGTTTTTTATAACGCATTAAGACTGCTTCAATGGCTTTTCCATCATGTAAAAGGAATAGTGTTTTAATTGTCTGCCCATCGGATGACTTGAGAGTCGTTGTTGGATTAAGAACGTTGAACTGCAAGTTCTCTTTGAGCCTGGCTTGTAAGGCAGAAGAGAGATTTGAAAACTGTTCTGAAGAATTCCAATACTGGCCATAAAGGCCTTGCCAGATTTGGCGGGCGCGATATGATGGTTCGTTCCATTCACTAACAAGGGAACTTAATTCGGGAAATGAAAGGTCATAAATCGGTATTGGCATTTTTTCGTGTTCATTCCTTGTAGGATTACACAAAAGTGTCTTGCGTAAGGGATTTATTCCTGGAGGATTCCCACTCATCCAGAAGAACTATAAGAATTCTTATTTACTCTACCAACTGTGCCAGATCTTGAGCTATTATATTCACACTGGGCTTCCATTTTTTTGCCTGCTCTAGCCGGCTCACTCCACTTAATACCAGCGCCACAGGACAACCAGCTGTCTGGCCTCCGGCGATATCCGTCTCAAGCCGGTCGCCCACCACGAGGGTTTCATCCTTATCAGTACCCAGCCGTTGACGGGCAAGATCCATCATATATGGGTAAGGTTTCCCTGCATAAATGGGTTCCACTCCCGTGGATGTAACGATTACCGAGATCCATGCGCCCGCGCCAGGGATTTCACCGCGTGGAGTGGGAAAGGTTTTGTCTGGATTAGTCGCATAGAAAGGCACACCACGCCGCACTAGTAATGCAGCTTCAAGCATTTTCTCGAAATTGATTCGCAAATCCAGACCCATGACTAATGCTTGAGCCCTTTGTGCGGCCTCCATAGGCAGCAATTCAAAGCCGTAGTCCTGCAAGGCAACCATCACGCCTGCTCCGCCAATGACAAAAACCTGCCCTCCAGAAGGAAGCTTCTTTGAAAGCAGGTTAGCCACTGCCAACGCAGAGGTAATCACCTGCCAAGGCTCAATTTTTATTCCGAAAGTGGCCATTCGCTGAACATATTGATCGGGGGTAAGTGTCCCATTGTTTGTTGCAAAGACTACCTTCAGCCCGCGCTTATGTATATGACTAAAGATGGCTGGCAAATCGCCAATTGGTGCATCCGCTTTCCATATTACACCATCCATGTCAAGGATAAGGGATTTAATGTTAGCCGGCAGGAGGCTGGGCATCCTACTTACCAAATCGTTTCAGGATGTAATCATAAACAGGCTTGTCCATCCAACCTGCCTTGGCATCAAAACGCTCCTCGAAATTCTCATTGCCTATGAAAGCTTGGAGGGCAGTAAGGGTGGCTTCATCCAATCGTCCGTTGGCTGGGCCTTGATAATACCCCTCATGTGCGATGATTTCTTGTAACTGGATAAGTGTCTCACCTGTTAAAGCAAGATGTTCAGATTCAGGGCTCTTATCAAAATAAAGATGGTGTAGTTCCAGTAGCTCGCCTAATCGCTTTACAGGATCGTTATGGTCATCGACCCTGTAATCTAACCATCGATCGATAAAACCACCATAACCGCCATGTGGTTTGACCACGTAGATGGCTGCACTCTGGCGGCCGCGGCGGTCGCCGCCGCTGTGATCACCTGCGAGCAGTGCTTTGTAGAGACGTTCTGGCAATTCACCATTCGTCCCAAGGAAAGTTTTCTGCATGGCCGGAACAACCTGATCGCTGGCCAGGATATTACCCTGAATGGCATAGCCAAGCCCGGATACGCCACCAGCCCAGTCGAAACAGGCGTCACCAGTAAAAGTGGCTGAGCCACCATGTTTGTCTACAATCCCTACTTGTCGGTGTTCTCGGTCCAAATCATCGGCTAACAACCTTGAAAGTGTATCTTCAGCGGAGAAACCGCTCACTAACATCTCCAATCCGCGTGGGCCGAAGGATGTGTTGGCGAATGATTGAGTGGCGACTGCACCAGCATCAGCCTGCGCCCATGGCACTACTGCTCCAACTGCCGGGAACTTGGATGCAACAGCAACGCCCCAAGACTTTGTGATCAGGTCGCAAGCAACGATTGAGAACGTGGATGGGAAAATCATGCTATTCTCTTATTGGGAGGGCTAAATAGACCTGCACTAACCATAAAAAACTGTTGGGGCAATTAAATTGCCCCAACACATATTACTTCTTTTTCGGAATCTCGAGCACTTGATCTACCAATCCGTATTCCACAGCTTGTTGTGCATCAAGGTAAAAATCGCGCTCAGTATCCTGCTTGATGACATCCACGGTTTTACCAGTATGCTTCGCCATGATGTCATTCAAGAGGGTGCGCAAGCGAAGAATTTGCTTGGTCTGGATCTCGATATCCGTTGCCTGACCCTGTGCACCTCCCAATGGCTGGTGCATGTGGATGGTGGCATTCGGCAAAGCATATCGGCGGCCCTTTGAACCGGCGGTCAGTAATACGGTTCCGAATGAGGCTGTCACACCCACGGCTACGGTACTGATTGGGTTGGAAATCATTTGCATCGTATCATAGATTGCCAAACCAGAGTAAATCACACCGCCAGGTGAGTTAATGTACATCTGGATTTCGCGTTCGGAATCCTCCCGATTCAGAAATAAAAGTTGTGCCACGATAACATTAGCAACTTGATCATCAATCGGTGTGCCAAGAAAGATGATCCGTTCTTTGAGAAGGAGTGAGTATATATCGTAGGCACGCTCGCCGCGGCCCGAGGATTCAATCACCATCGGGATAACACTTTTAGGATCGAGGGTCATTTTTGCTCCATTTCTTCACTACATAATAGGCAAATCTACTCTTTAAGGTTTGTATTCTTTATTTTTCTGGAGACTTTTACTGTCGTTTTTTCTTCACCAGCTTCGGCCAACATCTTTTCCTCCGGGGCGGTTTTTGCCGCAGGGGTTTTCTTCTTGCTGGCATGTTCCTTAACACCAACCGTCTCCTTCGCTGGTGCAGGTTTCTTAACGGCAACCTTCCTGACTTTTCCTTCCCCTTCAGGGAGGGTTTCGTTCGCAATTTCTGGTGCCTGACCAGTGGCGATATCCTTTAGCCGGTCCAGGGTTTGCTGTACGTAAGCACGATTCGCAAACTCTATGGCGACTGCATTCATCAATTTCTTGGGTGGTTGGGATTTACCACGTGTCATCTTCTGGAACCCCGGATCACCTTGATATTCGCTCCAAGTCTGCTGAAAAGAGGATTGCAGCATATCCTGGTTTACTTCGATTTTTTCAGCCTTGGCAATCTCGTCCATGATGAGAGAACGCTCCAGACGTTTTATTGCAATAGGTCTGGCTTCCTCAGAAATAAATTTCTCTTCATCCATTTCACGGGACTTAAGATATGCCACCATATCAAGGCTCTGGCCCGCCAACCGGGATTTCAGATCTTCCATCACGTGCTCTACTTCGTGGTCAACCACCTGCGGCGGATATTTAATTATTGCATCTGATTTGATTTTTTCCATCAAACCGGCAAAATATTCATCGTCATACTGCGCTTTCGATTGACTCGCCAAATTGGCTTTGACAGCCTCGCGCAGGGCTTGCAGATTCTCAAATGGTCCAGCTTGTTTGGCAAAATCGTCATTTAGCTCCGGAAGAGTACTGCCTCTTACCATTTTGATTGTCAGGCTAAATAAGATCGTTTGACCTTGAAGACTCTCGTCCTTTTCATCCTTCTTGAATTTATGGCTGAACGATTTACCTTCGCCCACGCGCAAGCCAACTAATTCATTGGAAAAACCAGGGAATGGGAATTCCTCAGGCTTATCATCCTTGCGAACAAAAATAGGAAGACCGGGACGATCGATCAGAGGTTCATCATCTTCGGTAGCTTTTGCCTTGACTCCCTTCAGGTCAATCATCACAAAATCCCCCTTTTCGATGGGCCGATCCACTGTTTCTGTTTTAGCATACATCTGCCGCAACTCTTCGAGAGATTCGTCCACCTTCTCTTCACCTGGTTCTTTCCATTCATAAGGCATGCGAATCGACCGGTAACTACCTAATTCAACTCTTGGAGCGAGTGGAACTGTAAATATAAATTTAGGTTTTTTATCGAGATCTTCAACTTTTTCCAGAGAACCAGATGCACCTGGTTCCAAATTTGCTTCTTCAAGAGCTTTCGGGTAAACCTCATCAAGAAGTAAATCAACAGCATCTTCGACGATAAGACTTTCTCCGAAAGTGCGTATGACAACCTCATAAGGTGCTTTTCCCGGACGGAATCCAGGAATGGACTTTCTTTCAGAAATGCGGCGGGCAGCACGGTGCTTGGCGCCCTCCATTTGTTCGGGTTCAAGAAGCACAGTCATAGTGACCTGGTGGTCATCACGGGGCAAGATTTCGGTTTTCAATTCTACATCCTTTTTTAATTAATTATTATGATTTAAAGGTGAAGTGTGGGGAAGACGGGACTTGAACCCGTACGCCTTGCGGCACAAAATCCTAAGTCTTGCGCGTCTGCCAATTCCGCCACTTCCCCGGAACTGCAAGATTATAAGCTTAAGGGGTGAGGGCGTCAATCAATGTGATGTCAACGTTAACCTTTTGCTTACAAGAGATACTTCAGTTTTAGGCAGTATAATGGCGTAATCTTGTTACAGGAGGTAATTTTGAGCAGAGTTATCAATCCCGATAGCGCCGGAAAAGAACGGACACGCCTTGCAAAGGGTATTGTTCTCGCCATTCGAGAACTGGCACAACAAAACAAACCCGGAATAGAATCCCGTGATCTGGCAGCGTTCATCGCGCTGGCTCTCAAAATAATTTCTGAGACAATTGATGCAACTGTGGCGCCCTGGGAAAAACGCGACTATTGGATCAAAGCTGATAAATTCCGAATGGCTTGGGCATGGTCCAGCCAATACGCCGAGAACATGAAACGGGCTGTTTTGAATGATGATTGGGGAAGCGTTGCCCAGATCTCCGCACTTACAGCACAGAAATTGAGCAAGATTACAGTACCACCAGGACACCGTCTTGGACGACCATGGGTGGGAGCCTGGAAAGAATTGCAAACTAAATAAGGTTGTCCAGACGCCCGGCGAATTCTTCCGGGCGTCTGGACAACCAAATACTGAACCAGCCTAAGGCGTCGTATACACAACAATCAGGCTTGGATTGTTGAAAGTAATCCTATCCTTGATAGCATCTCCATTCGAGCCGGCAAACTGTAATCTTATCTGAAAGCGATCTTTGCCGATTTTTGCCTGCAAAGCAGCCTTAAGCTCGGATGAAGCTTCTAGATTATTCAAAGGAGCAGCCGAGCCCCAATCAAGAATATTTCCTTCAGGAAATCCTCCGACGAAGTCTGCAGGTTCGAGCGAGGAGCCATAATTGACTACATAGCCGTTTAAAACGCCCAAGCTTTCAAATGGGTGTCCGGTAATTGCGTAATCTTTCAAGTTTATTCTAACTTCCGTTATCGTGGCCTTGGCCGTTATGCCTGAGATATCAAAACTCAAGAATGCCTCGCAAGAACGGTTAATATCGGTATTGGACTCGCCGGCCGCATATTCCGGAAAGGGACCTGCATTCTTTTCAATTGTTCCACTTTCACCTACAACCGGAAGCAGTGTTTTAGAAGTACTGGCAACGACAATTATCTTCACGATGAACGTTCCGCCTGCAGGTGTAATACCGAAGAGCACTCCACCCGGGTCACGCAGCCGCCAGTAACCCGTATAAGTGCCAGGGGAGGATGGTGCAGTCAAATTGACGGTCAGGTCCACATTCTGACCCGGATTTACGGTACCAGTGGTTAATGGCTGAGTGTAGCCGGATGAGACGCCCATCCCATCTTTATGATCAAAAATCAAAAGGTAGCTAGAATTCCAGGAACAGCTACCAATATTTTTTATTCGCCAAGTTTTGGCAAAGGTTTGGTTTGGTGCTACGCGAGTGTCGTCCGGATAGGTCACGTCCGTTACGAAACTTGCCAAATTACATGGAACGGGTGTATTGGTTGGGGTGTAAGCGAGTGTGTTGGTCGGTACAAGAGTAGATGTGTTGGTTGGGACAGGTGTATTGGTGGGAATGCCTGGTGTCGGTGATGCTAACCGAGACACCCGTGTCAATTCGGCCGCGACAGTTTCAGCAGCTTGGGTGAAAGCCGCATCGGGCGAAGCAGGGGTCGGAACCTGGCTACTTGGCATGTTACAGCCAACCAGTAAAAGTATTAATATCAAAGTAATCCCATACGACAAAGTCTTCACAGAGCACCTCCTTCAATCTTTCATTACCTAGTGTACTGATTTTCTGATGACGGGTCAATAGCAGAGACGCTATTGTTGAAATAAAGTTCCCCATTCAATTTTTTCAATTCTACGAAATATCAGAAAAGAGCGATTTGGTAGGAGGCGCGCCGACCGTCAAAAAGTAAATATGGAGCGGCCCGGTCAGCAAGCAAGCCCATCTTTTTTAATGCATTTATATCCCGGATTTTCGTCTGCCGCCGTGTTCGCAAAATGGTTTTTGCCCCCTTAGCCCCAATTCCCGGCACACGGATCAAAGCCTGGTATTCTGCCCGGTTGACCTCAATTGGACTTTCGGAAAGGTTCTTTTGCGCCCATGCCGTTTTAGGATCGGTCTGGATAGGGAGTCTACCATTTGCATCGAAGGGCATCTCCTCCAAATCAAAGCCATAGTCGCGCAATAAAAAAGAGGCTTGATACAGCCTGTGTTCACGGATTACTGGCGTGGGCAGTTGATTCTCCAGCGGAGTACCTGGAACAGGATTAAAAGGGGAGAAATATGCCCGTCGCAAACCAAGGCGACGATAAAGGAAAAAAGTAGCAGTCAATAACTCCAGATCTGATTCACCAGATCCACCCGCTACAAATTGTGTTACTGAAGAAGGCCAATGACCATTCCAGCCCCTGTAATCTGGTTGGTTAGTACGTATTTCTTCGATCCATTGTAGAGGTTGGAGGAGTTCCTTGGAAAACTGCTTATGAGGGGCGAGGATTGCCAAACGATTATCGTTGGGAGCCTCCAAGTTGATTGAGACCCGGTCAGCCAGTTGCATGGCATGTTCTACTTGAGAACGTTCAGCGCCTGGCATAATTTTCAAATGAATGTAGCCGCGAAATCCAAGTTTGTGGCGTAGTATCTCAGCCGTTTCGATTAATTTATCCTGCGTCCGGATACCGCCACCAGTCAATCCGGAGCTTATGAACAATCCTTCGGCGATCTTTTTCTCGGTCAGCATGAGAAATAATCTGGCAAATTCTTCGGGTTGAAAAGCAGCACGGCGAATATCCCGCCCGGCTCGGAATGGGCAATAATAACAATCCCGTTCGCATGCTGATGAGAGCAATGTCTTAAGAAGTCTGATCTTTTGCCCATTTGGGAGCACAGCCGGGTGAACAAAGACAGCATCTGGGCAGTTTTCTGTCCTATCCAGGTATGGGCTTCCGGCCGAATTGTTATCCTCAGCTGGTTCTAACGACATTTGTTCGCTAAGCATATTCAGACGGGTAATATTATCCATAATTACATTATAGAACAATTATTCTATTTAGTAAAGGAGCTGGTCGAACAACTAACTAAAGCTCGATAGGTATTGGCGTGCCAGGGGTCAGGACAACTTTGCATTTTTAGCCTCGCAAGCACCGTGAGGCGTGATGCAAAACAATGGGCATCTAAACCCAGATCCACCACATCTCCAGATGACCAGGTACTCTGACAGGCAGGAACCAGGCTTAACGCTGATCGAAAACGTAGGTGAGCTTTCCTTGGTGGGTGACCTGATAAAGACGGAATAAGGCGATCTCAACTTCCTCGTGATCGATGGAAAACTTCCTTTTGCCGGGTGCCAACCGGAAGATGTCAATGCATCGGCTAACCTCCAGATACTATTATTGGTGAAAAATGGCGATCCACGCATTGATCAATCAGCGTGTAGTCCAGAAAAAGTTCGTAAATGACTACCTGAGAGGCATGGAGTCCATTTATGTTTCAAGTGTTCGGTTTTTCGAGGGACAAAGCGGAATTTATCCGAAAAAGTGAATATAGTTTTCAGGATGAAGTGATGACAATGAAGGAGCCGCTTATAAACGCGCCGCAGATAAGATCCAAGGGAAACACAAACTCGCAGGAAAAAGGATCTGCAGTAAAGGCGTTGCGTTCTTAAGGATCTTCTCTTTCAAGATAATCATCGGGAGGCCAAGAAATATTTCCTAGGCCTCCCGATCAGGATCGTTTTCGATATCAAACGCGTCTAAATATCGTAATACAGTGAGAACTCGTAAGGAGTGGGGCGGATACGCACTGGATCAAGTTCGTTCTGGCGTTTGTAGATCACATGCGCTTCTAATAAATCGAGCGTAAAAACATCACCCTTGAGGAGGAAATCATGGTCCTTTTCAAGAGCCTCAAATACTTCACTCAACGAACCGGGTACCTGTTTAATAAGTTTGGCTTCTTCAGCAGGCAGTTCGTACAAATCCTTATCAATCGGTTCGCCCGGGTCAATACGGTTCTGGATACCATCAAGTCCAGCCATCAATAAAGCGGCGAAACACAAGTAAGGGTTGCTGGTCGCGTCAGGGGCGCGGAATTCGATACGCTTGGTTTTTTCACTACTTGTCACAGGGATACGGATAACGGCCGAACGATTCCGCTGGGAATAGGCCAGGTTGACAGGCGCTTCGTAACCGGGAACCAAACGACGGTAAGAATTGGTGGTCGGGTTAGTTAAGGCCAAGAGTGCCGGGGCGTGCTTGAGCAATCCTCCAATATAATATTTGGCAGTGTCAGACAGTTGAGCATATCCAGAAGGATCAAAGAAAATATTCTTCTTTCCTTTCCAGATAGACTGATGGACATGCATTCCAGAGCCGTTGTCACCAAATACGGGTTTGGGCATAAATGTGACAGTCTTTCCATTTTGACGGGCCACATTCTTAGCAATATATTTGTAAATTAGGAGTTGGTCAGCCATGCGGGTGAGAGTATTGAAGCGCATGCCGAGTTCGACCTGGCCAGCGGTGGCGACCTCATGGTGGTGAATCTCCATCTCAACCCCACATTCTTCAAGCGCCATAACAATCTTGCTTCGCAATGTCTGCAACGAGTCGGCTGGTGGAACTGGGAAATAGCCGCGTTTAGGTAGAATTTGGCCTCCAAAATTCGGCTTTGTCGCATCGCCGCTATTCCACCAGCCTTCTGAACTGTCGATCATATAAAAGGATTCGTTGGTGTTGCTCGCGTAGCGAACATTGTCGAAGATGAAGAATTCAGCTTCAGGTCCAAAAAAACAGGTATCACCGATACCGGTTTGTTGTAAATACGCTTCCGCTTTTTTAGCTACATAACGTGCATCACGGCTATAGGGTTGACGAGTGATCGGATCAAGGACATTGCAGCCGATCACCAGAGTGGGAATTTCCGCAACAGGATCAAGAAAGGCTGTATCCGAATCTAGAAGCAGTAACATGTCAAACTCATGAATTTCCTGGAAGCCGCGAATGGATGATCCATCAAATGGAATCCCTTCGGAGAAAAGTTCTGCACTTAAGCGGTGAGCCGGTATTGTGAAATGCTGCCAGGTTCCAGGTAAGTCAATGAATCGCAGGTCAACCATTTTGACATTTTTCCCTAACTCGAGCACTTCCAAGATTGTTTTAGCCATTGAGTCTCTCCTTCGCTTTTATGAGGATGAATATACGGGTTTAATAAAATTCTTCCTATTTTACTTCTTAACTCAAATTTAGTACCTATATAATCACTAATACAAATTATCAGTACTTGAACCGGAAATAACTTATTCACTTTCACTGTCCATTTCCCTACGGTATAATCTTTGTAATGTTGAAAGATAAACAAGACCCCCCAATTCTTGAAGATATACATGAAGAAACAAAAGCGCAATCCTTGTTTCAGTTATTCGGATTTGCTGATTGGAAAAACGCCCTAAAGATATTAAGACGGATGGAATCTAGGGATCAGCAAGGTCTTGCAGACATCTTTTCCTTCCTGCTGGAAGCTCTCGGATCCGCTGCCGACCCGGATCGTTCACTGGTCAATTTTGAGCGCTTTTTGGACAGTTATGGCACTGAACTTTTACCGGAGTTAAAGAAGAATCTGCGTGTCTTGGAGATTCTGATCACCCTTTTCTCGGCCAGCCCATTTCTGACGGAAATCCTCCTGCGTGCTCCGGAAGCCCTTGAACTCCTGAAAAATCGTCAGACCTTGACAGAACGTAAAACCATCGATCAATTTCAACAAGAAGCCATTTCTACAGCCCGATTGGCTGAAACGGAGGATGGAAAACTGAGTGGGTTACGTCGATATCAGCGCTACCATCTCTTGCGTATAGGTATCAATGACTTTCTTGGTCTATACGACTTGAGAGCAGTTTTTTCTCAACTTTCCCGAATGGCAACTGGTTTGGTACGTGCATGCATGGTACTCGCCGCGCAACAAACAGATATTAGGCCTAGTGGGTTAGTTATTCTGGCAATGGGGAAGCTGGGTGGATGGGAACTAAACTACAGTTCCGATATTGACTTGCTTTTTGTAACAAAGAAAAACCCAGACAAATACAACAATCTTGCCAAAAGTCTTATAAAGTATATCGCCGGCACGACTCCTGAAGGGTTTCTCTACAGGGTGGATTTACGTCTACGCCCCTGGGGGAATGATGGTCCATTGGTTACAACCTCTGATGGTTATTTACAATACATGCAAAAACACGCCCGCCCATGGGAAAAGCAAGCGTTTCTTAAGGCCCGGCCGATCGCAGGAAATCTAGCCTTAGGCGAAGAGTTGCTGACTAAGATCGATCCGTTACTTTTTTCCACGCCAGCAGAGGAGGTACGTTCCAGCATTTTTAATATGAAACAACGAACAGAGGAATTCCTGCGTGAAAAAGGACGAGGTTGGGGCGAGGTAAAGCTTGGAGAAGGTTCGATTCGGGATATAGAATTTGTCGTCCAATCCCTGCAAATGGCTCATCCTTCGATGCGCACACGTGGCACCCTGAATGCAATTTCTCGTTTACGGGAAGCGGGGTTACTGGAATTGAAGGAAGCCCATGTTCTGGCGGACGGATACAATTTCTTGCGCACAATTGAGCATTACTTACAAATAATTGACTACCGCCAGACCTATACGTTGCCTTCCGATCCAACTGCGCTTGGTTTGCTTGCCCGGAGACTTGGTTTCGAGGGTTCGAAGGCAGGAGAGCTATTTGTTGGGCGTTATGAGCAACATTGCCGTGCCATCCGGGCAGTCTTCCTGAAGTATGTGGGAAATGAGCATATCAAAGAGATTGTAAACCTCCCACATTCATCAGCCCAAATCATACAGCATATTGCCCGCATGGATGCTTCGTATTCAGCCATATTTACCCAGGAGGAAATCAAGCAACACGTTCAACTTATCGATAGAATTAACAACGATACCATTGTAATTGTTGAAGCTAAGCCATTGGAGAACTCACGCTGGCGTGTGACAGTGGTTGGATATGATTACCTTGGTGAATTATCTTTAATTTGCGGTCTAATGTTTATATATGGTTTGGATATTATCGAAAGTCAAGCTTTTACTTATGAACCATTGGAGGAGGGTGAATCAGGGCATACTGTATATTCGGGCCAAAAGGCGTCGCATAAAGCCCGTTCCAAAGATTTTTTACAGTATCGAGAAAAGGTGACAACCGACGAGAACCAATACAGCCGGCGCAAGATTGTGGATGTGTTTATTGTTCAACCAGTCCATTCCGAACTGCCAATCTCTGATATGTGGAACCGTTATTCAGAAGATCTATATGCCTTGTTAAGCAAAACACAAACCGGCCAGCGCCGAGAAGCACGTGGTGACCTGGCAAAACGAGTAGCTGAAGTGTTTCAGGGCATGGCTGGTAAGCCGACTACACTTTACCCAATTGACATAAAGATTGATAATACTTCTTCCAATCTCTATAGCATTTTGGAAATCAGCACAACTGACACTGTTGGATTCCTTTACGAGTTCAGCAATGCCCTGGCAATTAATCATGTCAATATCACCCGCATGTTTGTGCAATCGATTGGAAACCAGGTCAAGGATACAATCTACGTTACAGATGCCGAAGGGCGTAAAATCACTTCCCCTGAAAAGCAGCGCGAGTTGAGAGCTGCCACGGTACTCATCAAGCACTTTACGCATCTTCTGCCGCGCTCGCCCAACCCCAAAACAGCCTTATTGCACTTTCGGGAATTTCTAGGTCAGTTATTCGATCGCCCAAACTGGCCGGATGAATTGGTTAAACTTGAACAACCGGAAGTCCTAGACGCGCTTGCCAGATTACTCGGTGTGAGTGACTTTTTGTGGGATGACTTCTTGCGAATGCAATATTCAAACCTGCTCCCGGTAGTACGAGACGTTGAGGCTCTGGCCGCCAACAAGGACCGCCGGCATTTTCAGAATGAACTTCAAGTAATATTAAACATGACTGACGATTGGCGCGCCGCCTTGAATGCCTTTAAAGACCGTGAAATGTTCCGTATTGATATGCGTCACATCCTCGGATACACGCCTGAATTTTGGGAATTTTCTTATGCTTTGACTGATTTGGTTGAAGTGGTGGTTACTGCGGCGTACGATCGATGTACCGATGAGATTTGCAAGGAATACGGAAAACCATGCCTAGAAGACGGTAATCCATGCCCGGCTTCGGTTTTCGCTCTTGGAAAATGCGGTGGTCGTGAGCTTGGATTTGCCTCAGATATTGAATTAATGCTGATCTATGGTGGAATAGGGCGGACTACAGGCCCAAAAATCATTTCTTCAAGCGCTTTTTTCGAGGAATTGATGCGTTCCTTTGTAAATTCAATCCAAGCTCGTCAGGAAGGGATTTTCCAGATTGATTTACAGCTCCGTCCTTATGGCAAAGCTGGCAGTCTGGCTGTATCTTTAGATGCGTTTCAACGCTATTTCGCGCCCAAGGGACCAGCCTGGGCGTATGAACGCCAGGCACTTGTAAAATTACGTCCAATTCACGGCGACAAGTTACTGGGGGAAGAAGTATGTAAGATAAGAGATCAATTTGTATATACTGATGAACCCTTTAATGTCACTGCCATGCGTGCCATGCGGGAACGGCAAATACGTCATCTCGTTACCGCCGGGACATTCAATGCAAAGTACAGTCCTGGTGGCCTTGTGGATCTAGAATACCTTGTCCAGGGATTACAGATTACATACGGAGCAGAAAATCCTTCGTTGCGATTGACTAACATCCGGATGGCAATGGCCGCTTTAGCCGAAGCGGGTATATTATCAGTAGAAGACTATTCCCGTCTGCGTAAAGCGCATACGTTTCTGCGCTGGCTGATTGATTCATTACGGGTCGTTCGCGGGAATACCAAAGACGTTAATATCCCTGCTTTTGATAGTGAGGAATTTTCATTCCTGGCCAGACGTTTGCGTTATGGGTCTGATACATATCGCTTGCAGGAAGAACTTGCTCGCTATCCAGCGGATGTACAGGAACTCAGCTTACGACTGCTGCCTCCATTATAACTGAAAATGCTCTTCCGGGATGGGGTGGGGGAGGCGGCATGGAATCGAAAATGAAATCCTAAAAAAGAGATTCTATGATAAAAATAATGAAATTGAAGGATTGTCATACCGCGATAACCGACGCCTTGCGAAAGGCATGAGATTCGCAGGAGGGGGATTGACATTTCAAGAATTGCATCGTATACTATAATTGCTTTCGATAAGTATTATTATCACAAACATATGGATAGTTGCAAATGGAAGCTCCTACTACAATCGCTCGAGCTGTTGAACAATACTTGGAATCTGTCAAAATGGCACGCAGCCTTAATACAAGCCGGGCATATGCAAACGCCATGCATATCCTTGTTGAAGTATTGAAAGAACATGGTATGGACCCATATGTCTCACCCATATCTGGATTGACAGAAAATGCAGTGGTGTGGATGGCTGTTGCACTCAAGGATTATTCTCCTGCCAGCGAGCAACTCTATCTTACCGCTACAACTGGTTTCTTCAAATTTCTTGCTGCAGAAAGATTATCTGAGATCAACTTGCCTCGTTTGGACCTATTACGGCTGCAACGTGCCCGACGTTCCGGCCAGCGCCTCCCTCAATTCCCCAGGAATGATATTGAACGTATTCTTATCTTTGTGACAGATTTCACGAGCAGATTGTCTGACAACTCTGCCATTCGGTTACGCGCAATGCGTGATCGGGCCTTTCTGATAACCCTGGCTGACACGGGCTTGCGCGTCCACGAAGCCTGCAATTTGCGGCGCGGCGATATTGACTGGAATGAAGGTCGCGCTGTTATCATAGGAAAAGGCGATAAACAAGCCGTTGTACGCTTTTCAACCCGCAGCTTGAGCGCATTAAAAACATACCTGTCGAGCCGGGCTGCACTCGATGGTTCATCCGGACGCCCCCTCCCCTCCCTGCCGCTCTTCGCCCGACATGATAAAGGCGCCGGGAAAAAGGTTAAGCCAATTACAACTACAACAGGACGAAATATAGTCAGCGAGTATGTTCGCCTTGCCTTGGGAGATGATGCGGAAGGCCGCATCACTCCCCATTCATTCCGACACTATTTTGTCACAACTGTTCTGCGCGCGTCCGGAAACCTTAAATTAGCCCAGGAACTGGCTCGCCATGCCAGCATTCAGGTAACCCAACGTTATGCCCATCTTTCAGACGATGAATTGGATCAAGGCTATTACGATATTTTTGAAAAATGAGGTCAAGCTTTATATGCAGCTGCTTATGGCCTCAACCAGCCGGTCAATCTGAGCGCTTGAATGGGTGGTAAAGATGGCTATCCGCAAGGCGCCTCCGGCAGGGGTGCTGGTATAGGAACGCACCAGTTCCAAAGCTATTCCTTGTTCGAACAACCTCTTTTTAATCCGTTCCAGACTGACCCCCGGCCGGGTCTCCAGGCAAAGGATCGGTACCGGGGTATCTGGCAATTCCCAGCCCAAGGCTCGCAGGCCATTGCGGGCTCGCGCCACATTCTCCCACAAGCGCTGACGTAAGCCGGGAGTAGTGCGCGCCAACGCCAAAGCTCGCGAAGATGCAGCTGCCACCACCAGCGGCGGTGGGCTGGCACCAACACAAATGCGGGATGCGCGATCTATATTTTTCACCCAACCTGCAGTCCCCCAGATCACTCCACCATAACCGCCTAAAGCCTTGGCAAGTGTTGCACATGTCTGACAACTGGCATCCCGGATTTCATAATAATCCGGTGTACCACATCCATTCCTCCCCAATACACCTACTGCGTGTGCATCATCCAAGTACACCAATCCTTTTAGGGGCTTGACCAGTTCGAGATAATCAGGAAGAGGTGCAATTTCACCGGATACCGGAAACACTCCATCACTCAACACCAACGGGCGTTCCTGTGGGTGTAAATTGCTGCGTAATTGTTCCGCCAGGCTTTGAGGACGCATGTGATGAAAGGGGGTGATGGGTAGGTTGGTAGCTAAAGCAGCATCCCAAATACTAAAGTGCGCTGATGAGTTTATGAATATATGATCAAAAAGGTTGCCAGTTGCCTGAGTTAAGATGGACATACCCAAATAGCCAGAGGCGAAATGCAGCACCTTTTCAGCCCCAAAGTAAGCACAGGCCTCCTTTTCGAATTCTTCATAAACTGGATGCTCACCATAGCCTCCTCGCGATGTAGCAGTAGAGAAGCCGTATTTCTGCAATACTTCTTGTGCAGCCTGAATTACAGCGGGATGGCTTTGTAAACCCAGGTGACCAGTGCCGGCAAAGTAGTCCATCTCTCGGCCGTTGAAGATTGTTCGTGCTCCTGGTGGGCTTTCCATCTGAAAAATCATAAGAAACTCAAACCTATCTTATCATAAACATCAAGGATGGTCGTAAAGTATAATAAGCCGGCTATCGAGAGGAGAAACCGCTTGAAAACGGTATCATGAACCTAATCCAACGGGTGGCAAATTTCTTCGAAGATAAAATATTTCTGACGCAGCTTTATCATTTAGCTGCGCCAATTGCATTCCAAAACCTATTGACAGCGTCCTTGAGCATGGTGGGAAGCGTGATGGTTGGTCAACTTGGGGATACTGCTATCGCATCAGTTGGATTGGCTGGCCAGGTATTCTTCCTGCTCATCCTGATTCTATTCGGAATTGGAAGCGGCTCAGCCATGTTTACAGCCCAATTGTGGGGAAATAAGGATATTGTCAGTCTTCGAAAAGTACTTGGATTGTGCATGACAATGGGACTGGCTACGGCTGTTTTTTTCTTGATCGCTTGCGAACTTTTCGCTCCCAGAATCATCGGCATTTTCACAATTGACAAACAGGTGATTGCACTGGGCGGAGACTACTTGCGAATAATTGCCTGGGCTTTTTTGTTCTTCTCTGTCACATCCGGCTTTGCAGCCATATTGCGTAGTATTGGTGAAGTAAAGCTTCCCATGCTTATTACAGTTTCTGCACTGGCTTTGAATATTGCCCTCAACTATGTTCTCATTTTTGGCACCCTTGGTTTCCCTGCAATGGGCATCCGTGGTGCGGCTTACTCGACCCTAATCGCACGCATTGCAGAATGTCTGGCACTGGTTCTAATCACCTATTGGAGGAAGTATCCGGTGGCAGCCAAAATAGGCGAACTGCTTGGTTTTAATTTGGGCTTTTTCGCTAAAATATTCAGACCGGTTTTCCCCGTGATCCTCAATGAATTAATGTGGTCATTGGCAGTCACAACTTATAATGTTGTCTATGCCCGTATCGGTACGCCTTCCATCGCTGCCATGAACATCGTCGCAACTGTTGACAACCTAGCGATGGTTCCATTTTTTGGGCTTTCCACTGCAGCAGCAATAATTTCCGGCCATAAAATTGGGGCTGGCGAGAGAGAAAGAGCCTTTACTGACGTCGGAAAAATTTTGGGCCTTACTGTAATTTTCGCTTTTTTGGCAAGTGCAACAATCCTAGCTCTCAAGTCGCCGATTATAGGATTATATAAAATAACCCCGGATGTGGTCTTATATGTAAATCGAGCGCTGATAGTACTGGCGTTATGGATGGTTGTACGTTCCCTTAATATGGTTATGGTGGTTGGAATGTTGCGCAGCGGAGGTGATACGCGTTATTCTCTTTTCCTGGATGGCGTCATCATCTGGATATTGGGAGTACCTATGGCTGTTCTGGGAGGCATTATCCTCCACCTGCCCGTCTATTGGGTCTATTTAATGGTGATGTCGGAGGAATTGACCAAATGCATACTGGGATTACGTCGTTATTTCTCGCGTAAATGGATCCATGACCTGACGCAAACGGTCAACGAAATGCTGCCTATTTCAGAAACGTGACAAAATCAGGCGTGGCCCCTGCTAGGAATTTTTGCTTCACAAAATATAGGGGAAGGGATTGCCCTAGAAAAGATCTTATTTCAGGAAATCTTCTGCATAATGACAGGCCACTTGATGCCCAGGAAGGATTTCCCTTAATGGCGGCTCTTCGACAGAACAATTCGGCCGTGCAACAGGACAACGGGGATGGAAACGGCATCCAGAAGGGGGATTTAGTGGGCTTGGCACATCTCCTTTCAGGATAGTTCGTTTACGTTTAAGCGTTGGATCCGCGATTGGAATTGCTGACAATAAAGCTTGCGTGTATGGATGCAATGGCATCCTAAATAGCGCATCACGTGCAGTCAATTCGGCAATCTTGCCAAGATACATGACCGCGACACGGTCAGAAATATGTTCCACCACACTAAGGTTATGTGCAATAAACAGGTAAGTCAGGTTGAAAGCAGCTTGAAGATCCTTCAAAATGTTCAACACTTGTGATTGGATGGAAACATCCAGGGCCGAGACCGGTTCGTCGCAGATAATGAATTTTGGTCTCAACGCGAGCGCGCGCGCAATACCTATGCGTTGACGCTGACCACCCGAGAATTCATGTGGGTAACGCCGAGCATGGTAATCTTCCAGTCCAACTTTACGCAAAGTCTGGATCATTATTTCATTGCGCTCCTGTCTTGAGCCGATTTTATGAATGTTCAATCCTTCCATCACCGATGCGCCAATCGGAACACGCGGGTCAAGTGATGCATAGGGGTCCTGGAAGATAATTTGCATTTCCCGCCGAAGTTTCTTAAGTTCTTTACTTTGCATAGCTAAAACATCATTTCCATCGAATATTACTGAACCTGACGTTGGCTCAACCAGACGCAAGATACTTCGGCCAACGGTTGTTTTGCCACAGCCGGATTCCCCCACCAAGCCTAATGTTTCGCCCTGGCGGATTGTAAAACTGACACCGTCCACAGCCTGCACCCAGGCGACAGTACGCTGCAATATTCCTGATCGCACAGGAAAATAGGTCACAAGATCATTAACCTGTATCAGTTCCTTTCTTTCGGTAGTACTACCGGTTGCCAAATTCATTATCATTGCTCCATCTATTTGTTGATTGTCGATGCCAGAGGGGCCTGGTGGTTTGTTGAGTTTTGATACAGCCAACATCGAACAAGGTGATCAGGCACAATCTCAATTAGATCAGGTTCCAGAGAGGTGCAAATCTCAAGCTTGTATTCAAGGCGAGCGCGGCAACGGGCTGCAAAACGACAGCCTTGCGGTAGGTTGATCAAATTGGGTACCGAACCAGGAATTACGTCAAGACGATCCTTGATTTTTCCCAATACGGGGATTGAACCTATCAACCCTAGTGTATATGGGTGCAGGGGTTGATTGAATAATGGTATAACATTCGCTTTTTCTACGATCTTTCCTGCGTACATGACGGCGACCCGTTGGGCCATTTCAGCAATCACCCCCAGGTCGTGGGTGATCAAGATTATCGCCGTCTTAAATTTTCCCTGCAACCCGCGCAGCAGATCAAGAATCTGAGCCTGGATGGTAACATCCAGAGCAGTCGTCGGTTCATCTGCTATCAACAATTGTGGAGAGAGCGCAAGCGCAATAGCGATCATGACTCGCTGCGCCTGTCCACCCGACAGCTCGTGCGGATAGGACTTTGCCCGTCGCTCGGGATCCGGGATCCCGACCAACCGTAATAGTTCGACCGCATCTGACCAGCTTTCTTTTTCATCAATATGCTCGTGAATCCGAAGCACCTCAGCAATTTGATCGCCAGCCGTAAACATCGGATTCAAGCTGGTTTGCGGTTGTTGAAAAATCATTGAGATGGAATTTCCTCTAATATTCCTCATCTCGCTCTCAGTCAGAGTCAATAGATCTATTCCATCGAAAAAGATTTCTCCAGCGTCGATCCTTCCTGGGGTAGAGATCAGCCTCATGATTGAGAGCGAAGTAACACTTTTTCCGCATCCGGACTCACCAACCAAGCCAACGATCTCACCTGGATAGACGTGCAAATCCACACCATCTACGGCGCGAACAACTCCGTCTTCGGTATAAAAATACGTTTTCAGGTTCCTTACATCCAGAAGTGGTACGTTTGGGTTTTCCGACACGGAATTACTCCACTTTCAAAGGTAACAAGCATCAGGTATAAGGCAAGGATCGAAGAAAGAATACAACAGATCGTCATGGATTTCGGTATTCTCAGGGGGATATCCATGTAAATTATTTGCTTCCAAGCGTTAGTAAAACCCGTAAAACTTCACTCCTTAATCACTTCTTTCCCTTCCTTGCTGACTTGATCGTTATTCAAACGCGGGTCCAATGCATCACGCAGACCGTCACCAAGCAGGTTGAACCCCAACACAGTGATCACGATGGCAATGCCGGGAATGAACAACAAATGCGGAGCATTGAACAAATTGTTGCGCTCCTCACCCAGCATCAATCCCCACTCGGGTGTTGGTGGCTGTGCTCCCAACCCTAAAAAGGAGAGGGCTGCAGCGTCAAGGATAGCCGTCGCAATGCCGAGTGTTCCTTGAACAATGAGCGGAGTCATGGCATTTGGCAGAATGCGGCGGAACAAGATATGGGATGGGGATGCCCCGAGGGCACGATCAGCTGTTACAAAGTCCAACTCCTTGATTGAGAGCACACTGGCGCGCATAATCCGCGCGTATTGTGGAATCGAAACAATACTAATCGCCAGGAGTGTATTAATCAGACCCGGGCCCAATACCGCGACGATGGCAATTGCGAGAAGCAAACTCGGAAAAGCCAGGAGTACGTCCATAATACGCATGATCACGTTATCCAACCAGCCCCCCGCATAACCGGATACCGCACCCAGCAAGGTTCCCACGACAATGGCAAACGTCACACACACAAAGCCGATCTGCAAAGAGAGTCGTGAGCCGAAGACCACCCGGCTAAAAAAATCCCGGCTGTTCCCATCTATGCCAAAGATGTGTTCTGTCTGTTCAGCCGGACAACCCAGCATGTGAATGCAGGGGGGAGTATTGCGTTTGGCGCCATCCAAAATCTTGGATGGGTCGTACGTGGCAATAAGCGGCGCGAAAATCGCAACCAGGATTAGCGCCCCCAGCATGACCAACCCTGCAACAGCAGAACGTTTCTTAAGTAGATGGCGCAACGCGTTGCGCCATAAGCTGTTCGGTGGACCGGCTAGTACCTGAACATCCAGGGTGTTATCGGATTCCATACCGGGCTCCACTATTGTAGACGAATGCGCGGATCAAGATAAGCATAGGATATATCCACAATGAGATTGACTGTTACAAAAATGAGGGCAATAATGACGGTAAAAGCCTGCACAACGGAGTAATCGCGTGCAAAAATGGACGATACAAGGAAGGTACCTACCCCAGGTAAGCCGAACACAGTCTCCGTCAGGACTGCACCTCCCAACAGTGTGCCCAACTGCAGCCCGACAATGGTGATGATTGGCAGCATGGCATTGCGCATTGCATGATGAAGGATGACCCTGCGCTCTTGCACACCTTTCGCACGTGCAGTGCGAACATAGTCCAGCCCCAAAACATCCAAAAGGCTGGAACGCGTCATACGGGCAATAATGGACATCGGAATCGTGCCCACTGCCACGGAAGGCAGGATCAAATGCCGGAGAGCATCTCCCAGCACCTTCCAATTGCCGGAGATGAGCGAGTTAAACACAACCAGATTCGAAGCAAAGGTGACTATGGATTGTGGAAGACCGCTCAAGTTTTGGAGATGAAAAGTCGTAGCGAGCGGAATCACACTAGTGCCGGGGGTGAGCCGGCCACTTGGCGCCAGCCAGAGTGGTGTGCCTTTAAGCAGAATGGCAAACAGATACGCCAGCATAAGTCCCAACCAGAATACCGGCATCGACACGCCAAAGTTCGCTAGGACCATCGTCAGTACATCAATAACTGAATTGTGTCTGGTAGCGGAGATAATTCCCAGGGTAACGCCGACGATTGTCGCGAATAGCATGGCACAGATGGTCAACTCAATTGTCATGGGCAAACGGAGCAGCACGATACCCAGGACGGGCTGGCTGGTGCGCAACGACGTGCCTAAATCCCCGTGGAGCAGGTTGTCCAGATAACGACCAAACTGTACCAGGATTGTATCATTGAGGCCTGTGCGTTCACGATACTGAAAACACGCTTCGGGTGTGGCATGTTCGCCGAGCGCGATCATACATGGGTCGCCTGGAATGAGCCTGCCCAAAGCGAAAGTGACCAGTAGAATTCCAAGAAGAACCGGTATGATCAGTAACAATCGCCTAACAAGAAAGTTTATCATCCGTCAAACCGACCTCAATCGAGATTAGGGAGCGATGGGGCATTGCACAGGCAATGCCCCATCGCCAACACGATCAAAAACGGATCAGACTGTTATTGGGGTGCGTTCAGCTTGGTCCCAAAAAAGCCACTGAAGTATTCAAAAACACCCGTGTTGCCTTTATGCAGAGGATTCGACGCGTCCCATTCTACAACAAATGTCTGTACGACATCATTAGCATCCAAGGCGGTCCCGTCACTAAACTTCAGGTCCTTTCTCAGCGTGAAAGTCCACTCTTGCAGGTCTGCACTGGCCGAAAAGCTCTCGGCTGCCGTGGGCACAAGTTCTGCTGTATCAGGCTTATACCAGTACAACGTGTCAAAGATATGGTAGCATGGACGCAGCGACTCACCGTCAGTTTCATCGTTGCAGAACAGGCTGATCGGCTCAGCGTTCTGGATGAAGTTCAGTGCATCCTGACCCGGTACCGACATCAGGTTGAACATTTCATCAGCCAATGGGCTTGCCTGTTGGCCTTCCACAGTCGCCTTGTAAGCGATGGCGTTGACGCCATGAGCAACGGGGATCATCGGCACATGCTGTTTGACCAGCTCAGCAACTTTGGCGTAGAGCGTCGTACGCTGGGCGGGATCAGCCACCTGCGCAGCTGCGCGGATGGCATCGACGAGATCTGGATAGACGTCACCAAAGTTCTTGGAGGCGCCAGTGAAGTGGAAATCATAGAAGTTGGTCGCGTCGGGATAATCAGCGCCCCAACCCAGCATGAAAAAGCCTTCTTCACCGGCAGCAACAGCGGCCAGGAATGCACCCGATTCAATCGGCTTGAGCGTCACTTTGACGCCGATTTGAGCCAATTGCGACTGCAGCTCTTGTGCCACCTTCCCTGGTAGGGGTAAGTAAACACGCACCACGTCGCGATAGGACAGGGTTGTCTCAAATCCGTTGGGGAAGCCCGCCTCGGCCAGGAGTTTTTTGGCGCCTTCCACATCGTAGTCATACCACTTGTAACCATCCACGTAACCAGGCTTCAACCCGGATGGGACGAACTGATCGGCAGCTACCGAGCCAGCCGGGTAATAGTTATCTACAATGCGCTTCTTATCGATCGCCATGGCCAGAGCCTGGCGCACTTTCTCGTTGTCAAACGGCTTAATGGTATTTTGAAAGCCCAGGTAGAAGACGTTGAGCCCAACCCGCGGAGCCAGGTTAAGCGAGGAGTCGGCCAGTATCTTGGTAAAATCGTCTGGGCTGGGTGTATCAATGACGTCCGCTGTGCCAGCCTGAAGTTCGAGCAAGCGGGCGGCAGCTTCACTATTCCAGCGGATGATGAACTCCTTGTTCTTGGGCGCCTCACCCCAATAATTGGGATTCGGGACAAGGGTCAAATGATCGCCACGCACCCATTCCTTGACCATGTAAGGGCCGGTGCCGAGGGGCTTGTTGAGCAATTCCTCCCCACCACCGCCAGTTTTTTCCAGGTAGGCAGCACTCTGGAGGCTGAACGCACCGAAGGCCACCTTGGAAAGAAAAGCTGGATCCGGTCTGCACAATGTGAATTTCACTGTGTATTGATCGACAGCTTCAATGGACTTCATTTCGCCGCCATAGCTGCAATCCGGTGCACTCAAGTTGTACTTGGCTGTAAATGTCGGTGCCGCAGTTGGAGCTTCAGTTGCAACCGGGGCAGTCGTTGGGGCGACTGTGGCAGGCACTGCTGTGGCCGGTGCCGGGGCTTGCGTAGCCGGGGTAGTTGGTGTTCCACAGGCAGAAAGAATCATGCTTGCCACTATCAGCAATGCAATTACTCCGATCAAATTCTTGCGATTCATACTCTCTCCTCTTGGGTCATCACTATGATTGGAACGAAGAATTTTCACAAACGAATGGGGATGAAATTTTACGTCATAGCCTCCTTTCAAAGGAAAGTCATATATTATTAAATATACCATTATATGCATCAAATATGGACTGTCAAGTCGAATTCGAATTAGAAAAATCCTAGTGTCCTGGCATTGACATATCATATATTTCGATGATAAACTTAACCACTTTAATGCAATTCTAAGGAAAGGAGACGCACTTCATGATTTACAAGGTTACCGTTCGAATCATGCGGATCCGCATCAATGCTGTTGCTGATGTGGTTTTTCCTTCGCGAAGTGCGCCTGTTGGCTGGTAAGATCATTCAGGTTCGTTGTCTAGACCACGGTGCACTCAAACACCGTGGTCTTTTTATTGTTGGTGGACAACGTCCCCTTGATAAGAAATGGAACGATTATGGCAAACAATTCAACTTCATCAATCTATTTTGACTTCCGTAAAGCCCTGTCAAAGAAGAAGCTATCCGGCATGCTGCGGATGATGAGTGGTTACCGGCTAGCTTACGTTGGCGCCAATTTCGCACTAGCGATCTCAGCGCTGGCCAAGACAACCACCTACCTTTTGCTGCGTAACTTCGCCGACACCGTGGTCGGAAACACTGCGCCTTTTGCCGGCAGTCTATCCCGGACACTCTTTTTGATCGCCTTGGGTTTTGTCGGTCTCGCCCTGGTAGAAGGTAGTTTCGCCTACATCTCGAGCCGGCTGGCGTCCTATTCTGCAGAGAATATCACCCGCCGACTGCGCAACTTCCTTTTTGACCATATCCAGCGGTTGAGCTTTGCCTATCATAGTAGAACCGCCACCGGAGATCTGATTGAACGTGTCACTTCGGACGTGGATTCGGTGCGTACCTTCTTTAATGATCAGGCCATTGGTGTAGGGCGAATCATCTTACTCTTCATCATCAATTTCGTTGCCATCGGGATGCTCTCCTGGAAGCTAGCGCTAGTTTCTGTAATAGTTGTGCCTATTATCGTGGTCGTCTCGGCCTGGTTCTTTAAGAAGATCAGCAAAGCATACGAGTCTTACCAGGAACAGGAAGCCAAGCTATCCACAACCCTGCAGGAGAACCTGACCGGCGTGCGTGTCGTCAAGGCCTTCGCCCGGCAGGACTACGAGATGAACAAGTTCGAGAAGGACAATTGGGAGAAGTTTCTCCGTGGACGCAAGTTGTTGCGCATGCACTCGCTCTTCTGGCCGCTCTCAGATCTTCTCTGCGGGTTCCAGATGCTGGGCGGTTTCATTTTCGCCGGTATCCTTGCCATCCGCGGCGAGATCACCATTGGCACATACCCGGCTTACGTCGGGCTGGTGATCTGGTTGATCTGGCCAATGCGCAACCTGGGTCGTATCATCGTCAATACTTCCACCGGTCTGGTCTCGTATGACCGCTTGATGGAGATCGTCAAGCAGGAGCGCGAACCTCTGGCAGATGGAGTGATACAGACCAACGGCCCGGTGCAAGGAGATATCGCATTCAAAAAAGTCTCGTTTCAATATAGCGATGGAAATTGCGATGTCCTGAAAGACATCAGTTTTCAGATCCAACCAGGGCAATCAGTCGCCCTACTTGGGTCGACCGGGTCTGGCAAGACTACCCTGGTTAACCTGCTGCCGAGGTTCCACGAATACACCAGTGGTCACATCCTGCTTGACAATAGAGAGCTTACAGATTATCCGCGCGAATACCTGCGTAAGCAGATCGGCATCGTGGAACAGGAACCTTTCCTGTTCAGTCGCTCCATTCGCGAGAACATCACCTACGGGGTTGGTCGAAGGGTGCCCCAGGAAGAGGTTGAGAAAGCCGCCCGCGCCGCTGCGATCCACGATGTCATTCTGACCTTCCCGGATGGATACAAGACCCTGGTCGGCGAAAAAGGTGTGACACTCTCCGGCGGGCAGAAACAGCGCGTGGCTGTAGCCCGCACCCTGCTCAAGAACCCGCGCATCCTGATCATGGACGACTCGACCTCATCGGTCGATGCCGAAACCGAAGCCGAGATTCGCTCTGCTTTGGATGGGCTGATGGAGAATCGCACCACATTTATTATTGCCCACCGCATCCAATCTGTTATGAATGCCGACTTGATTCTGGTGATGGATAAGGGCGAAATCGTCCAAAAGGGCAGACACGAGGATTTGGTTGCCCAGGATGGAATGTACCGCAGGATTTACGATATTCAGACTCGCATTGACGAGGAATTAGATGAAGAAATAGTTTCAGTGGCCCGGTGATCAGGTCTTCCCGTATGACCCAAGCGTGTCGCGGGACACCTGAATCTGGAACACTTGATACGGAGATACATTATGTCTGACGACATCATTGAACTCGAAGAAGAAGAATATACAAGTCAACTGACCGGACAAACCTTTAAACGCATTCTGGAACTGGTCAAGCCTCACTGGCGTTGGATGGCCGGATTCCTGATCGCCATTGTTTTCACGGCCTGTCTGGATGCTGTATTCACTTATATCAACAAAGACATGATCGATCAGGGCATTGCCCGGAAAAGCCTCCCCACTTTGCTGAGGTATGCATCATACTATGGCGGTCTGCAATTGGTCCAGGCAATTTCCGTGTTCATCTTTATCTTCATGGTCGGCATTCTAGGTGAGCGAATCCAGTATGATATCCGCAAGGCGGTCTTCAACCACCTGCAGGACCTGTCTCTTTCATACTACAGTCAGAACGCGGTCGGACGGTTAATGGCGCGCGTCACATCAGATTCAGGACGCATCTCCAACCTGATGACCTGGGGCACACTAGATGTGACCTGGGCGATCGTCAGCGTGATCACATCGGTGATCTTCATGCTATTTATTAACTGGAAACTGGCGCTGATTGTCTTTGCTGTCATCCCGATTCTACTTATCATTGCAGTAAACTTCCGCAAGAAGATACTGGTGGAGTTCCGCAAGTCACGCCGGACCAATTCGAAAATCACCGGCGAGTACAACCAGAATATCCAGGGAGTGCGCGTGGTCAAGGCGTTGGGACGCGAGGACGAGAATTTGAAGGAATTTTCTGCCCTGACGGATATCATGTTCAATGCTTCATATCGGGCCACCTGGCTCTCGGCACTCTTTCTGCCGACGGTACAGATCGTCTCGGCCTTCGCATTGGGCGCCATCGTCTGGTACGGCGGGATGGAGAGCGTGACCAGCCATTTCAGCGTTGGTGACATCCACGCCTTTGTCTCATACCTGACTTTTATGATCTGGCCAGTCCAGGATTTGGCGCGTGTCTACGCCGACATGCAAAACGCCGTGGCTTCAGCTGAACGGATCTTCAAGCTTCTCGACACCACCCCCGAGGTCCAGAACCGCCCATATGCTGTACCCGCGCAGACCATCCAGGGCGCAATCGAATTCGACCAGGTGGACTTCTACTATGAGGATCGTAAGCCAATCCTATCCAATTTCAACCTGAAAGTCAGTCCTGGCGAGACAATTGCGCTGGTTGGGCCAACAGGCGGCGGAAAAACGACCATAGTCAACCTGTTGTGCCGGTTCTATGAACCGAAGGCGGGCGTCATCCGCATCAACGGGCACGACTACACCGACTACACCATGCAGAGCATCCACAGCCGGGTGGGTATCGTGCTCCAAACACCGCACCTGTTTTCAGGGACAATCCGCGAGAATATCCGCTACGGCCGGTTGGATGCGTCGGATGAGGATATCGAGGCAGCGGCAAGAATCGCCGGTGCCCACGACTTCATTATCGTATTCGAGAAAGGGTACGACCAGCAAGTCGGAGAGGGAGGTAACCTGCTCTCGGTCGGACAGAAACAACTCATCAGCTTGGCGCGCGCCGTGCTGGCCAAACCCGAGATTTTCATCATGGACGAAGCTACGTCCAGCGTCGATACTCTGACCGAAACACTCATTCAAAAAGGCATGGAAGCCCTGATGTCAGGACGCACATCTTTCATCATCGCCCACCGCCTGAGCACAATTCGCCGGGCAGACCGAATTGTCGTTATCGAAGCAGGACGCATTACCGAAATAGGCACGCATACCGAGTTGCTGCATAACCGGGGCCATTACTACCGTCTTTACACGCAGCAGTTCAAGTTTGAGAAGGAACAAGCATATGATACGGCTGTGCCAATGGCAGTCTCGGTAATTAGATAGCCGGCGAAAAGTCACCATAAGAATAAATGCCTGAATTGTGGAAGTAAATGGATAGGCCTGAAAGGCGTTCCATATGGGACGCCTTTCCTATCGTAATTTAGTCACTCATTCTGTTTCCAGTTATCTGTTTCTATGGCAATTGGTTTTCCTTCAAGCATGAGAGACGGCGGTTGGTAAAAATACGTAGCATTTAAACCAGTCTGCTTTATAATAGATATATTAGACGCCAAGTAGAAAGGATTACTGAGAAGTGAAACGCACCATTATTCTGAAAATCGCGGCAGCCTTGGTACTTGGTCTGACATTCGTCTTCTGGTTCATATCATCAATTGTCGGGATGATCCAAGGGATTCCTCGAGAGATCAATAATATATTCATGATCGTTGTCATGGCGGTCATTGGGATTCTGGCCTGGAAACGTCCTCTCCTGGGCGGGATTTTTCTGACCGTTTATGCCATTCTCATGTCAATCTATTTCCTGGTTTTTAATGATAATCTATCGACAGCACTAATTGGCATGGTGGTACTCGGCGCCCCAATTGTTCTTGCAGGATTTCTATTTATTGAGGCAGATTGGTTATCGAAAAAAAGGAATTAATCGTCATATCAGACATAATTGGATTGCCCAACCTAATTTGCATTTCAAGTTTCATGGTGAGATACATCGAATTCGAATTAAAGCCAACGGTTCTTTATGAAAGGAGAGAGATATGCCTGAGTCAAATCCACAACCCCGCAAGAAAATTAACCTGCCGTACCTTTTCAAGAAAGTCGCCGAAGGTACCCCTATCACCTGGCTGACTTGTTACGATTACCCCACCGCCTATCTGCAGGAACAGGCTGGGATCGAAATGATCCTGGTTGGCGACAGCCTGGGCATGACCATGCTCGGCTATGATTCAACATTACCGGTAACGATGGATGATATGGTTCGTCATGCCCAGGCCGTCCGGCGAGGGGCTCCCACTGCTTTTGTGGTTGGCGATATGCCTTACATGACCTACCAACCAAGTGTTGAGACAGCGATCCGAAATGCCGGCCGCTTTATGGCAGAATGCGGCTGTGACGCCATCAAGCTTGAAGGTGGAATCGAACAGGCTGACAAGATCAAGGGTATCGTCAGTGCGGGCATCCCGGCTATTGGACACCTGGGCTTGACTCCCCAGTCGGTCAGTGCACTGGGCGGTTACCGCGTCCAGGGCAAGAACGCCCTCCTGGCCAAGAAGATCATTGATAATGCCAAAGCCCTCGAGCAGGCTGGCGCTTTTGCCATTCTGCTTGAGATGGTTCCTGACCGGGTCTGTCAAATCATTACCGAGCGTGCAGAAGGCTGCATTATCATGAGCTTGGGCTCCGGACCAAATGCACATGGCCAACTACTCATTTACCACGATATGTTTGGTTTGTACCCGAAGTTCAAACCCAAAATGGCCAAGGTCTTCGGTAATGCCGGTGAGGTTATCCTGAATGGCTTGAAGAACTACCATGATGAGGTAATCGGAAAACAGTTCCCACAGCCGGAGAATTGGTTCGGAATTCCGGATGAAGAGTTTGCCGAATTGAACAGGATGCTGGAGTAATATCAATCCAGAAGAATCAGTATGCACATTCCCGTTGGAAGTTTTCCCGCGGGAATTTTATAAACCCGGCAAGTACTTTACATCATTTGCCATCATCCAGTTGCAGTACAAGCTAACAAGAATTGGAGGCTAAAATGGAAAATAATCTGCGTAACCTGTTGAAAATACCCTCAGATCGTCTCGATTCCATCAATGCGGTCATGCTTGACCCCAACGAGCGCGTCATCAGCGATTTTCTCAAAGTTGTCAAAAAATACGGTACACCCGAAGAGATAAATCGCCAGCATGCCGAATCTCGTCAACTGCCGAACCTATTAAAGAAGGTGAAAGTCAAGAACCTGGATTATTTAAAGGATTTGGAATGGTTGATAAGCCAGCGCGACAACGGCGCTTTTATTCAAGTTGCTGATTACCGACGGAAAGTACTTGGCGCGAAGGCTAAGCAAGTGAAATTTAAGGATGAATCGGCTGTCACATTGGAAGTCTCAGCATTGCAGTACTTCCCATGGATTCGCCCAATGTGTGAACGTGCAATCAAAGATAGGACTCTCGTTCCCGGTCGTTTCATAGCTGTACGCAAGATGAAGGAATCTGAAGCGGATGGTGACCTGCCAGCCATCGTGGCCGCACTGGACATCATCGGAGCATCCTTCGTCGAGACTCTGGATACAAAGGGTACAGACGGCTCAAACCCACATCTGGGGGGCCCGGCAACAATCACTGGTTATTTTGGCGGTATCGGCCAACCCAACGAACATGCGTTGATGTGGCTGGACGAATTTCTCTACTATTACACCAACTACGGCGTCCAACACGTGCTCAATTTTAACGCTGGTACAATCCTTCTGGGCTTTTTGCTCTACCGCCTGGGTGTTAATATTCAATTTAAAATATCTGTATTCTTTGGTTCCGACAACCCCTACCATGCCTTGTGGATCATGTTGGCTGCCAAGCTCTTCAGCCGCGACGACGGAACTTCCCCTCTCTGCGGCTTCAACTGGTCAAATTCAATCAACAACCAGACAATGGAACTAACTGCCGGTTTCCGTAAAGCTCTCGGCTTTGAGGATGTAGTTCGCTTCGAGCACCACATCACCGAGACATGGAAGAGCATCGTAATCCAGCCTTATGACCGGCGGGCTGAGCTGGTCGAAGTGTCGGATCATGTGGCCAATATCTCTGCCAAGCACGAGGGCGGCGATCCGGAGATCGAACAGATACGTACCCACCAGTCCGATATTCTCGATTACTTCCGCGAGAAAAATGAGGTAATTGCTTCCGGGGATTGGGATCCCATGCAATTGAACTTCATGGATAAAATCGACGCCTGCAATCACACCGCGCGAGCCCTGACAGAGGCGAGTTTAAGTTTCGTCGCGGCCAGGCATCTCCATAAATGACCTTGAACGCAGGAGTTGACGATGTATATTGTTCATGTCCACATTCATGTTAAGCCAGAATCTATCGAAGTCTTCAAAGTCATTTCGCAGGAAAATGCCCGTAATAGCCTCCAGGAGGCTGGAATCGCCCGTTTCGATGTTATTCAACAAATCGATGATCCCACGCACTTTGAATTGATCGAAGTCTATCGCCAGCCTGAGGATCAGGCAAAACATAAAGAGACCGCTCATTACAACAAATGGCGTGAACATGCCGAACCCATGCTGGCCGAACCGCGTACGCGTACGATATACAATAACATCTTCCCTTTCAACGAGGATTGGTAAATGCGTTTCGAATTTGCCACTGCCAACCGCATCCTTTTCGGTCCAGGAACCTTAGCTGAGGTCCCAGGTATTGCTGCTCTGGAAGGCCAACGTGTTTTTGTGGTGACTGATTCACAGGAACGCTGCGCAATACTGCTAGAAGGACTTGCTGAAATGGGGTTGTCAGTTTCCTTATTCTTGGTTGAGAATGAACCAGATATAGAGAATGTAATAATGGCTACGCGCATTGCCAAAGAATATGATTGCCATTTGATAATTGGCTTCGGCGGTGGATCTACTTTGGATACCGGCAAAACCACCGCTGCTTTGATGACCAACCCAGGTAACCCGCTCGATTACCTGGAGGTTATTGGTGCAGGACGCACGCTTGAGAATCCTTCAAAAACGTACATCGCAATTCCCACGACGGCAGGGACCGGCTCCGAGGTCACTCGCAATGCGGTCATCACCGTACCGAAGAACCGTATCAAAGTCAGTTTGCGCAGTCCCTACTTGTTGCCGAAAATTGCAGTTATAGACCCCGAACTTACCTACAGCCTTCCGCCTCCAATAACAGCCTCTACCGGCATGGATGCGCTGACTCAACTAATCGAGCCATTTGTCTGCAATACCCCCACTCCTTTGACAGACGCCCTGTGCCGGGACGGGATTACCCGGGCAGCCCGTTCTCTTCACATAAGTTACGAATGTGCTTGGGATGCGAATGCCAGGCAGGATATGGCCCTGGCCAGCCTTTTTGGGGGAATGGCTTTGGCTAATGCACGTTTGGGTGCCGTTCATGGGATGGCCAACCTGATTGGCGGCATGTCATTCGCTCCGCATGGGGCAATCTGCGCCCGCCTGTTGCCGCTGGTGATGGAAACAAATTTGCATGCCCTGCGGACACGCCAACCCGACTCACCTTTTCTCTCTCGCTATACCGAGATGGCCCGTCTGTTAACCGGGGATGAAAATGCAAGTGCGGATACCGGCGTGATCTGGATATGGAAACTCTGCCAGGCTTTGGATATCCGTCCTTTGAAAGAGTATGGGTTGAAACCAGAGGATTTCCCGGCCCTTGTGGAAAAGTCGCAAAAAGCCAACAGTATGAGAGGTAACCCAATAAGCTTGACAGACATAGAGCTTATGACTGTTCTTGAGCATGCCTTTTAAATCCAAGACTATTTGTTCCAACACAAAGCGGATAGACAAACAAGAAAACGTAGATAACAAATCATCTGCAATGACGCCTATTGCAGATGATTTCTAATTTTTACAGACCCCATTTCCTGATCTTACAAGCCCTGATATTTCGAATCGTCTAACTCCTTGCTAAGCTTTTCTTCTTCAGGAATCTCAGATGGTTGTTCTGGTTTTGCCCATTGCAACTCAGCTTTCTCTGCCTCTCGCAGTTTGCTTATTAACTCGATCCGAACCAAACTCCACTTGCCACAGAACGGACAGACTGCCAGCTTGGAAAACCCAAGGTGTGCACTTAGCAAAGGAATGGCAAAAGGTCGATGACAATTAGGACAGATTCCGCCACCACCTGTACCATAATTCCGTTCAGCACCTAGCGGAAGGCTGAGACGCTTGCCGCGCCTGAAAAGTAATGGGCCCAAGGTCGAAAGCAGGGTCGCCGCAAGGATGACTCCCAGCACTGGCAAGATTATCTTTGTCGAGGATTGTTTTGGAACAAAATTCGCAGTGATAACATTCGAACGATATTCCATTCCCCCTTTGGAAATGCCTACGACATAAAGCTTGTGACTGCCAAGTGGATAATTATCGGTAGTGAATTGCAGGTTAAACGGTATTTGAGACACTTCGCCTATTTTTGTATCATCAATGTAGTATTCCACTCGCGCCAGGTCTGCCGACCCAGTCACTTTCATCGAAAATAAGCCTTCTATATCACCATTAAGACCACCGTAGCCCCAGTCACGAGACATCCTCAGAGTCAATTGTTCAGTCTGTGCAAGCACAACCAGACTGATGAAAAGGCTGAATAAGATTGCAGCCAAAAGGGCAAGAGTAAATTTTTTCACTGTATCACTTCCATCTCGTAAGGATTTGTTCGCGTTGGAAAACGCGGGTTGCCAGATAAACCATCAGTACGTCCAGTAAAAGCATTACAAGAGCTACAACAGTAATAATCTGTTTGTTCAAAACAAAAAGACCTGCTACCTGTCCAAAAAAACCTCCCAATACCGGCAGAATTATTATCATCGAGATTTGTTCAGCTACACGCGGATCGTTAACCCGTGAAGATATCATCAGCGAAAAGACGACCGCCAGAAGCGCAAGCAATGGACCGACGATAAAAATTGCAATCAGCCAACGGGCATCTAAAAGCGCCGATAAGAGCGCCTTGTTCGCAACGATCACCCATGAACCCAGTGCAAAAATCCCAAACGCAGCATAGGTTGCCAGGATCGCCGGGATGACAGCAGCCAGGCATTTACCCACCAGTAACTCCACCGTGGTAATCGGGGTAGCCAGCAGTGGTTCCAAGCTACGGGTGGTCTTCTCCCCAACGATCGAATAAGCCGCTATCGTCACAGGGATAGCGACTGGTACAAGCATGAATAACATCATGAATTCACTGACCATGAATACCTGGAAGCAATCAGATCCGCTTAAGCCGGTTGGACACATGGACTGGGTCACTTCGGAAGGCAATTGACTATTGATTGCATTACCAGATGCCGAAGCGACACCACGTGTACTATAAATTATTCCAAGAGGAATTGCTGTCATTAGAAGTGGCAGGAATGCCACCGTAAAAATCACCATCCGGTTCTTAAAAACCTCGGCCCACTCTTTTCGTATGATAGTTCGAATTTTTTTCATTCTTTCCTCAGGCGCTCTTAACCAGTTGAAGGTAGACATCTTCCAACGAATGCCGCAATTCGCCGACGTATTGTATGTCCGCCCCAATAGAAACAAGAATCCGCACAACCTCAGGGTTGCAGGTCTCAGGATCGTCCAGAGTCACCACTAATTTGTTCTCAATGACCTTGACATCATGCACGAACGGCAGCGTTCTTACCTCCCCAGCAATCGATTCATCTGCTAAACGCAGATGGAATATCACCTTATGTCCAAATACAGTAGCGCGCAATTTCGCTGGAGTATCTACCACCAATAGGTGTGTTTTGAAAACACCAACCCGGTCGCACAGGTGATCGGCCTCATCAAGGTTGTGCGTACACAGGAAAATGGTACGTCCCTCTTTCTTCAGTTCAGCAATGAACTGACGGACGAGGTGGGCACCTTCCGGATCCAGGCCCGCGGTTGGTTCATCCAGGAACAGGATGCGTGGTTCATGCAACAACGCACGCGCAATCGCCAGCTTTTGCTTCATTCCTTTTGAAAAAGTCCCGGCAGCATCGTAGCGGCGCTCCCAGAGGCCAAGCATCCTCAAATATTTCTCGATCTGCCCTGGGACATCCTTAACCTCGTACAATTCAGCATAGATGCGCAGGTTATATTCAGCAGAAAGGGCATCATATAATCCTGGCGTCTCAGTCAATACGCCAACCGTCCGGCGAATTTCGGTATCCTGACGGCCAAGACTGAAGCCAGCGACCATTGCTGAACCGCTGGTCGGGGCGATAAGGCTGGTCAACATGCGGACTGTGGTTGTCTTCCCCGCTCCGTTCGGACCAAGAAAGCCGAACACCTCTCCATCAGCTATGTCCAGATTGAGGCCATCGACTGCGAGGGTTTCCTTAAAATGTTTGGTCAAATTTTCGGTATGGATCATTTCTTATTGATACCTCGTTTTTTCCAGGTTCTCCAGAGTCTCCTCGGGCAACTCGGGCATGCTGACAGCCGGCAAAGGCTTTAAGGGTGAAAAATCACTGGGTGGTTCAGCCTGGCGTAAAAAGACAATCAATACCACACTCAGAATGGCAAACCCAGCTATGACCGCCTCCGTCCAATAAACACCGATATATTTACTGGTGACAACTGCCGATGCGTCCAATAGAGCATGATAACCGATCGCCAATAACAACCAGCGGATATGCTTGCGGGTGAAAGCCTGCATCACCATCACAGCCATGGCAATCTGGCACGGGATGGTGAATAATCGCTCCAAAGCTCCCAGAAGAGAAGCATACCAACTCGCGGACCAATAAGCCGTCAATTGACTTTTGGTAAGTTCCACCTGGATTGCTGGAATTAATTGGGCGATATCAGCGTTTCGCAGAGCTGCCATCTGAAGAAAACCATATAAAACAAGTATACCGAGAATGATTGCTTCCGCACCGCCATGACCGGCCCCAAACAAAACTCCCATACGCCAGGAGCGCGCGCCCTTCGCCCATAAACGCAACACCAGGTAACGCGTCCCCTCTTCGAAAACCCCCGCGCTGAGGCCGAGGAAAACGGCATTGAAGATCAACTGGTATGCAGGATTCCAGGCGACCATATTGGTCTGATTGAGCAGCTTTCCGATACCCCAATTGAACGGGATATGACCCACCTGCGATATAACGAATGTTGCTGCCCCGATCCACCAGATCCGTCCTCCCAGATTCCAGCGCCTGATCAAGTAGATCGCCAATCCAACAGGCATGGCAATCATTAGCAAGCCGTTAAGAAAATGGGCAATAAAGAGAATATCCATACTATCTTCTTCTTTCAAGTTGGCCAAATGAATCCGCGTGATTTATACCAGTACGACAATTGTTTTTATTTTACAAAATGATCCGCCTCAGTGGTTTGACCTAATATTCCTGATGACGTGTAGTCATTAGCCTTATGACCGCGCAATGAGAGGATAATCAACACACTGATAATGGCGAAGACGCCGAGGACAGCATACATGAGGTATTCACTTGATAAATTCAGCGTGATGACCCGGGCGGCCTCCACCACAGTGTGAAAACTGATGGCAAGCAGAACCCAATACCATCGTTTTCGGATAAAGGTCTGCAACATTATCAAAGCAAGGTTTATCTGGATCATGAGCATGAATATTTGCCCTATAGCCTCGCGTAAAGTGTAGTACCAGGGCGCCGACCAGAAAGCCGTGATTTGAGTCTGTAGCATTTGCGCCTGGTCCGCCGGCATGAGAGCAGTCATGTCCGTATTGCGATATATTGCCATGTTGGCAAAATTATAGAGAACTATGAGAGCCAGGAAAATAGACCCCGCGCCGCCATGACCCGTTCCAAGCAGCAGGCTGCTCTTGAAAGAACGCGCATCCTTCACCCACCAGCGAAACATGGCATAACGTAAGAGTTCCTCACTTAGTCCTGCGCACAAGCCTAGTATCAAACCTCCGGATAACAATACTTGAATTGAGGGAAGGCTTCCAGAATAACTCAGGTTGTTTAAGAATGGGTTGATGACATAGTTTTCAAGAGGCAACAGGATCACCTGGGAAAGGATATAAACAATAGCACCAATCCACCACCACCTGCCTTCAAGATCGAATTTACGTACCAGGAAGATACCCAATGCAACGGGAATGGCGCATAAAAGCAAGATATCAATTGAATAAGTGATAAATAACATTCCTAGCCTGGCTTCGCATTCTTACCCACCTCTGGCAAGAGGTGAGCTTCATTGACGATCCTTGGGACGATCTCCTCCCATCCGACAGCCATAATATGGAGGCCATTAATACCCTCTTTGCCGCGAATTTTTTCAATCAGCTCAAGCGCGATCTGCACGCCTTCTTCCTGTGCATTCCCGGCTGCTTCCGCCGCTTCCATCCGTTTCAAAACAGATTCGGGAACAAATACTCCCGGGACCTCATCATTCATGTATTTCGCCATTTTCAGGGTCTTGAGCGGGGTGATTCCGGCAAGAATATATACCTTATCAAGGATATTCCTTTTCACAAGTTCATTCAACCAGATTTCCAGACTGTCAACATCGTAAATCAGATTGGTCTGGAAGAATTGTGCTCCAGCATTAACTTTTTTATGTTCCCGTATCGCCTGGAATTTGGGCTCCGAAGCAAACGGCGATGCCGCCGCACCCAGGAAATAATTCGGTGGGAATTTCATCTCACGACCGTCCAGATACCTGCCTTCATCACGCATCCGACGCAGGATCCACAACATCTGGACGGAGTCCAGGTCCACAATATCCATCCGCCCGCGCGGACCTGGAGCCAATTTCATACTGTCACCTGAGAGGCAAAGGATGTTGCGTACGCCCAAGGCATTGGCGCCCACCACCTCTGCCTGCAAGCCCACCCGGGTCCGGTCACGTGCCGCGATCTGCATAACCGGTTCTGCACCATTCTGGATGGCAAGGTTGGAACATGCCAAAGAGGACATTCGCGGGGTAGCTGAAGGACAATCGGTAAAATTGATTGCTGTAACATAAGGCATAACCAATGCCACATTACTGGCTAATTTTTTCGTGGAAACCGTCTGTGGGGGTTGAACTTCAGCCGTAACCACAAATTCACCGGCTTTTAATCGTCGCTCAAGATTCGAAACCGGTTCGGAATTTTGGGGGAGATGGTATCCATCATCTCCCTGCCACCATTCGGGTTGACGCACAGGCCGGAAAACCTGGTCCCAAGTCAAGGAGCGCAAGGCTGGATTACGATTGACCAGCCCGCGCACAACTTTCCTGCTTCCAATTTTCCTTACCTGGGTAACCACGTCCCCCCAAGTTTCTCCACCAACCTTATCCCAATCCAGCGGCGGCAGGACTTCCAACAGTCTCTCCTGTCGTCCCATTTTGAATGCCCGGTCAAAAATCTTATACCATATACATGGGCGGGTTTCATCCACATAGCAAAACTCTGAAGTCGAGCCCCCACATGGCCCATTTCGGAGGCCTTTGGGACATTCCATCGGGCAGATAAAAGCGGTTTCCTGTAAAAGGCAATTGCCGCACATCCTGCATCCCCATAGTGGACCTTTCACAACCCTTTCCATTGAAGCTAATAGGCGCCTTCCAAAAGGTTCTCTTCCGAAGGAAGTATAAGGTGGTTGCCAGCGACGGCCGGGGGTAAATACAGGCATAACGACTCCTTGGTTTCATTCATACGCTAAATTGAACATGCTGCCATTATAATAGCATCATGCAAAATAACATCAAGGCAATTTGTGTCCTGATTTTCATTCTGATTGCCTTCTCCGTACCTGGAGTAGGACAGGCTAAATCATCCTCGCGCTCCACTGAATATTCAACAGCTTCCGAACTCATAGGAGCAGTTAACGCTTTGCGCGCCACCTATGGGCTCGCACCCTACCAGCCGAATTCCATCCTGATGTCCATTGCCCAGGCACAGGCTGAATATCTGGTATCGATTGGTACTTATACCCACGTGGACGTGCAAGGGCGGCTGCCTTTCCAACGCGCCTTGGCCGCCGGGTATATGGTGGCAGGCGATATTACTACGAGTGTAGGTTTTTTCGCGGAGAATATCACCGGTGGGGCAGGGCAAACCGCTGAAGACGCCGTTCAGGCATGGATGGGCGATGATCCCCATAGGAACACCATGCTATCAGGAACACTTCAAGATGTTGGGGCGGGCGTGGGCGTAAATGGAAATACGAACTATTATGTTCTGGATGCCGGCCTATCCACTGGCGGAACACCGGTAGTCTACACCCCGCCCGCGCCTCTCCACCCAAACACTCCATCACTTGTCCCGAATACTCCCAACGCCGACGGTTCAATTGTACATATTGTTCAGCCAGGTGATACGCTCGGGTCGATCTTTATCGCCTACGATATTCCGCTCGCAGACCTACTAAGCTTGAATGGTCTGACGCTCAAGTCTACAATCTACCCGAACCAAAAGATTATCATCCGGTCGGCTTTCACACCCACACCAACCCGGCCGACCTCAACCCCCACTATTCCATCAACCTTTACACCCTGGCCCACTTCCACCCTCACATTCACAGCAACCATCATTCCCCCCACCCCCACTCCTTCTCCGGGCCTGCCGGTTTCATCAGCTGGAGGAGCTATGGCGGCAATCATCGTATCGGCACTGATGCTTGCCGGGTTGGTTGCTGTTATAAGCCGTAGACGGAAATAGTTTGTCAGAAAAAAACTGACACTCCATCAGCGTCAGTTTTTTTCTAATTATTTGATCTTTCCCTGGGCAGCCACTGCCTCCGCCGCCTTCCGAACAGTCTCCTCATCTGCCAGATAGTAATGAGTTACTGGCTTGAGTTCCGAATTGAGTTCGTAGACCAACGGGATGCCCGTAGGGATATTAAGTTCTGTAATTTCCGCCTCTGATACATTATCCAGGTATTTGACCATCGCTCGCAGGCTATTCCCATGGGCGGCAATTAATAATTTCTTTTCCGCCTTGATCATGGGTGCAATTGTGGAATGCCAGTAGGGCAGTACACGTTCCAAGGTGATTTTTAATGATTCTGTAGCAGGCAATTGTGTTCTTTGCAGGCCGGCATACCGTGGGTCAAAATGCGGATGGCGCGGATCTTCCCATTCCAGCGCGGGTGGGGGAACATCGTAAGAGCGTCTCCAGATTTTCACCTGAGCTTCGCCATATTCTCTGGCAGTCTCGGCCTTATTCAACCCTTGCAGGGCACCATAGTGACGTTCATTCAACTGCCAGGCGTTGACAACCGGAATCCACTCCTGACTCATCTCCTGCAGTACAATCCAGAGCGTTTGAAGGGCTCGCCGTAATACCGATGTATATGCCAGATCAAAGGTATATTTATTGTCCCGCAATAATTGGCCGGCAGTATGAGCCTCCCCCATCCCCTGCTCTGTCAAACCGACATCTGTCCAACCAGTAAAACGGTTTTCAAGGTTCCAAGTGCTCTGTCCATGACGTAAAAGGACGAGTTTGTATTTCGTTTCCATGGTTCACCTATAACAAGCATGATAAACCGCCAGGGTTGAGCCACCTGGCGGTTATTAAATCAAATATGATTAGCGAATTGCTTTCTCGGTATCCGGATCGAACAAATGAGCCTTGTCCATATTGAAAGCAACTTGCACCTTATCGCCCATGCGGAAATCAGTACGTGGATCAACTCGAGCCACAATGCTATCCTGGCCGGTCAGCAAGTACAAGTTGATTTCGTTGCCCATTAATTCAGTAACGTCCACTTTAGCATCTACTGGAGCAGCATGGATACCTGGCGCAACAAAAGCCGGGTTGTGAATATCTTCCGGGCGGATGCCTAATATAACCGCCTTATCAACATAGTTTTGATAGCTTTTCTTTTCATCCACCACAGGGACTTTAAACGCTCCGCCTTCAACGAAGAGATGGCCATCTTCCTTACGAAGCTTGGCCTTGAAGAAATTCATCGCCGGAGACCCCATGAAACCAGCCACGAACATATTATCAGGCCGGTCATAAAGGGTTTGCGGTGTATCCAACTGTTGTAGGACACCTTTATTAATCACCGCAATTCGGCTAGCCATGGTCATAGCTTCGATCTGGTCGTGGGTCACGTAGATGAAAGTTGTCTGCAGGCGTTGATGAAGCTTGGTGATTTCAGAGCGCATTGCAATGCGCAACTTCGCATCCAGGTTGGAGAGTGGTTCGTCGAAGAGGAAGACCTTTGGCTCACGAACAATGGCTCGACCGAGCGCAACACGTTGCCGTTGGCCACCGGAAAGCTGGCGGGGTTTGCGGGTGAGCATTTCTTGAATGCCCAAGATCTCCGCCGCTTCCTGTACACGTCGCTTGATGTCCTGCTTGGGTGTCTTGCGTAACTTGAGGCCAAAGGCCATGTTATCGTACACCGTCATATGCGGGTACAAAGCATACGACTGAAACACCATCGCGATATCACGATCCTTTGGCGGAACATCGTTTACGATGCGGTCGCCAATTTTTACCTCGCCTTTGGTAATCTCTTCCAGACCTGCCAGCATGCGCAAAGCAGTTGTCTTTCCACAGCCGGAAGGACCTACGAGGACGATGAATTCCTTGTCGTCAATGGCCAGATTTAAGTCATTGACTGCCACAACATCGCCATATTCCTTGCTAATATGGTCGTACGTTACACTTGCCATTTGAGCCTCCGTTTCAAAAGAGTATAGTGACTTTATTATACCAAATGTCAATTATGATTGCACAGGTTTCAATTGTGATTTATCTTACAGTATGCAGCAATACCATGTTCGGCGGTCGCATTTCGCCTATGGGGAATCCGCAAACCAGCACCATCTGTTGGCCGGCTTTCACCGTTCCGGAATCACGCAAGGCTGTTTCAACGCATTGGAGCATCTCCTCGACCGTTTTAACAAACGGGACAATGTGTGGTTGAACGCCCCAAGCTAGAGCCAGACGACGGTAGGTATGCTCTTCAGGTGTGAAGGCCAGGATGGGCACGCATGGCCGGGACTTTGCCATAAAAAGTGCTGAGCGGCCCATGCGAGTGAAAACAGCCACGGCTGCAACATCCTGATCATGTGCCAACTCACGCGCGGCGCGGGTAACTGCCACTGCATCGTCATGCTCATGAGAATCAATATCCTGGATATGTCCCCATAAATCGAAACTGGCTTCGGCCTGATGCACGATACGGTCCATCATAGTCACCGCTTCCACAGGGTATTCGCCAGCGGCCGTTTCCCCGGAAAGCATGACCGCGTCCGTACCATCGAAAATTGCATTGGCAACATCCGAAGCTTCGGCGCGAGTCGGGAGCGGGTTGTGAATCATCGATTCGAGCATCTGCGTGGCAGTTATGACTATTTTGCCCTTTCGGTTGGCGGCCCAGATAATGCGTTTTTGCGCACCAGGCACATCTTCTGGAGACATCTCCACACCCAGATCGCCGCGCGCCACCATCACCCCGTCCGACGCATCCAAAATGGTTTCCAAGTTATCCAATGCTTCAGGTCTTTCCAGCTTGGCGATCAGCAGCGGGCATTGTACCGGTGACTGGCAGAGAATTTCCTGCCTGACCTTCTGCACGTCTTCGGCCCGCCGCACAAACGAGATAGCTACAAAGTCAACCCCGAGCGACAAACCGAACTTCAAATCTTCACCATCCTTCTCGGTGAACGCTGGGATAGCCAGGGATATACCAGGCAGGTTAATGCCCTTATGTGAGGTCAACAACCCACCAGTCTGTACTTCGGCAAGGACAAGATTTTTCTGAATGGAAATAGTTGACAATACCAGCCGGCCATCATCAAGCAGGATTCGGCTGCCAGGTTTGACTGATTCGAATAATTGAGGGAAGTCCACGGGAATAAGCGCCTGGGCATCGCCAATGGCTGGTTTGCTGCTGGCTTGCGGGTATAGATGAACAGTTTGGCCTGAATCCAATTTTAGCGGTTCAGGCAGTTCACCCACGCGAATCTTCGGTCCCTGCAAATCCTGTAAAACCGCCAATGGATGCCCCAAGCGAGTTGATGTAGCGCGCAATTGCGAAGTAAGGGCTGCATGTGTTTCGTGTGTCCCGTGTGAAAAGTTCAGGCGGGCTACATCCATCCCGGCCAGAAGCAGGCGTTCAATTATTGATCCATCCTGGCTTGCAGGCCCCATGGTGGCAACGATTTTGGCTTTTCTGTTCATAGAGTAATTATATACGAAACCCTGCCTGTCATCGGGGATCTGATTCTGTATATTAAATTATATCCAGTTAAGCTCTCTGGCTTGCCTATCCAGGTCGGCCCGAAAATCAGGATGGGCGATGTTAACAAGCGCTCTGACGCGCTGACGCACCGTTTTGCCGTACAGGTCGGCCACGCCGTACTCGGTGATTACATAATGGACGTGATTGCGGCCCGTCACTACACCCGCGCCTTGCTTAAGCATCGGAACGATCTTGCTGATAATTGTTCCATCCTTCCTGGTGATTGAGGCAGGCATGGCAATAATCGGAACTCCACCTTTTGAACGGGAAGCCCCATAGATGAAATCCAGCTGTCCACCAACACCACTGAAGAACCGGGGTCCAATGCTATCAGCGCAGACCTGTCCAGTCAGGTCAACCTCGATTGCCGAGTTGATTGCCACCATTTTTTCATTTTGGGCAATAATAAATGGATCATTGACATATTCCTGGCGATGGAACTCACAAAGCGGGTTATCATGGACCCATTTGTATAAATACCGGGTGCCTAGAACAAACCCGGATAGAATCTTACCGTTATGCAGAGTCTTCCTGGCATTATTGATCACGCCCTGCTCCACCAACCGAACAACACCATCAGAAAACATTTCGCTGTGAATACCAAGGTCTTTCTTGTTATTCAAGAAATTTAGAACGGCATCCGGGATGGCTCCAATCCCCATTTGAAGGGTTGCACCATCTGGTATCAGTTCGGCAATGTGACCACCTATTTTCTGACTGATCTGGTCATCGCCTTCGCTGCCCATTGGCAGTTCAGCGATCGGATAATTCACCAACACAATATGATTCAGCCGGCTGACGTGGATAAAAGAATCGCCAAGAGTGCGCGGCATTTGTTCGTTGGCCTCGGCAATAATGATCCTGGCTGACTCGGCCGGCGACTTGGTCAAGCCGACCTCCACACCCAGCGAGCAAAAGCCATGCTCATCAGGCGGCGAGATATGAATCATTGCTACATCCAGCGGTAGAACTTTATTTTTGAATAGCAGGGTAAATTCCGAAAGAAGCACAGGGGTAAAATCGGCGCGGCCTTCCCAAACAGCCTTTCGAACATTGTCCCCAATGAACAGGGTATTCACATGGAGGTGACCCTCCATTTCCGGTTTCACATAATCGGACGACCCGACCGTAAGTGCCTGACAAATTTCCACATCCGAGAGTTCCGGTGCATAGTCCACCAAAGCAGCCAGCAATTTCTGGGGCACCGAAACATTTCCGGTCATAAAAACCCGATTCCCCGAGACAATTGATCTGACAGCTTCATCCGCTGTGGTCAAACGTGATTTGTAGATCGTTTGCCAATCCATTTGCTGCTCCTCATTTATTCCAGCGGGAGAGCTGACGAAACTCTCTACGAAGCTGGCTATGTATCCTTTCAAAAGTATTTTGGTAATCACCCAAATAAAGTATTATTGTATCCTCTCATCCCAGGCATAATATAAAAGAAGAATAACTGTTTCTACCCAGATAAGAAAGACTGGAAAATCGCGACCTAAAAATCCCACGTTTATGTTTGCACACCAAAGTAGGATTTCGGCATATAAGAACGTTGAAAGTACACAGTCGACAATGCCAGCTTGCTACTCAAATCATCGCCAAGACCAATCTGGCAGACAGGAATATCCCTTGAAAGCAAGCTTGCAACCATTTTTTCTGTTCCTCCTGGACCGCCAAAGGTCTCCGATTTGATAAGGACGATCACTGGTCGTAAGTAACGACGGTGCAAATCTTCCACCGCAAGCAGCAAGTCTGGATGGGATGAGGGCGTAATTAATATGACACTGCTTCCAAGTGAGAGCAATTTGGCTTGCATTGTCACTAATCCAAGCAGAGGTATGATCCCCTCTGGTTGTAAAAAAGCCAAAGTCTCCATAATTTTATTAATTTGGCGTTCTCCACGCTCGCCAGGGACAACAGTAAATTTACCAGCAGCACACATCAGCCCGACCGTACGTCGATCCATCAGGAAGAAGCTTGCGAGCGAGGCCGCCGCACTTATGGCATACTCGAATGTGTCCTTTGGAATTGAAATTTTCGGGCGGCGCAGCCACAAATTGTCTTCCTGATAAGCAATTTCCGATTCTGGTATAGACACATGCGCCGGGCGAAAAGCGTCCAGAAATAACCAGATATCCGCTTGTGGGTCTTGTTCAAATTCTTTGACCATCAATTGACCACGGTGAGCCGTGCTTTGCCAATGAATGCGTTTCATTGGGTCACCGGGAACGTATTCACGCACTTCCGCGGCATGGGGTGTCACATCCAATGTCCGTTGACGGATCGCTTTCCCACCCGGAAGCAGGCCGGGAGGCGGAGGAAATGCGGGGATTGTAAATGTCATTGGCAGAATAACCAATGTATCCCTGGCGGCGACCTTTTTCTGTAAGGTGAATATTCCAAACGGGTCACCAGATGTCAGAACAGTCGGGCCAAGTAAAAAAGCACCACGCCGGGTCAGGACAGTACGCGCCGAGTAATATCGCAACTGGTGCGCGCCAATCCTGGTAAACAAACGGGACCCGGAGGCTTTTGGAAGGCTGGATTGATTAATCACTTCCAACCAGGCACATCCTGACCATGAATCTTTCTTTATCTCATAGTGCTCTTCAAACACATCGCCAACGCTGGCACGCAACGTACGTGTATTCCTCCGCATACGTATGCCACTCATTGAAAGGATCGTCCAAATTGCTGCACCACACAGTAAAAGGATACCGAAATAAGCCAGGCGCATGTAGACGAGCAGGCCGGTTACGATCCTTCCGATCAAGCCAACCAGGATCAAACACGCGAGGAACCAGCGCGAGGCGGTAGATACCTTCATAGGCTAAGGAACCTGGTAATCTCCTCCCGGCACTGGTAGGTTCTCAAGAATTTCTTCTACGATCTTCTCAGCGCTCAACTCGCGCAGGCGAGCCGCCGGTCCGACTATGACACGGTGTGCTAAAACTGGCACTGCCAAACTCTTGATATCATCTGGCAAGACAAAATCCCGTCCAGTCAATGCAGCCACCGCTTGCCCAGTACGATACAACGCCAGGCTGCCACGCGGGCTGGCACCCAGATATACATCAGCACTCTGGCGCGTGCGATTCACCAAATCCACCAGATAGCGTTTGACTGGTTTAGAAACGTAAACTGTTTTGATCTCTTCCATCACTGCCCGTAATTCTTCAACATCAATGACCGCTTCCAAAGTTTCGATCGGGTGACGCAATTGCTGCCGGTCAAGAATCTCTATTTCATCTGATTGAGTGGGATAACCCAGCCGGACCCGCAACAGGAATCGGTCCAGTTGTGCTTCAGGCAATGGAAATGTTCCTTCGTATTCGATGGGATTTTGAGTAGCCAGGACCATGAACGGATTGGGCAGAGTATGCGTTATTCCATCTACGGTAACTTGCTTCTCTTCCATCGACTCAAGCAATGCTGCTTGAGTCTTGGGGGTGGCGCGGTTGATTTCGTCCACCAGTACAATCTGGGCAAAAACTGGTCCTGGACGAAATTCAAAGACGCGCTTGGACTGATCAAAGATGGAAACCCCTGTCACATCACTGGGGAGCATATCCGGTGTGAACTGGAGACGGCTGAATGAACAACCCAACGATTTTGCCAAGCTACGCGCGAGTACTGTTTTACCGACACCTGGCACATCCTCGATTAGCACATGTCCCTGGCAAAGTAGACCGACAACGATCGATTCAATCGTCTGGTGCTTGCCGACAATAACTTTCTCAAGATTGCTGATAAGCTTTCTTCCAAAAGACTGAACATCAGTCATGGTTTATATCCTTTCCAAGGTATGATCCCAATTTTACCCGTACTTCAGTCCAGAGCCCGTTAGAATTACAACGACTGGATCGGGTAATAAATCCACCAATCTTGCCAGCGCTGCCCAGACGATGGCAGAAGTCGGTTCTACGTAAAAGCCAAGCCTTGCAAGTGCATCGCGCCCTGTCAGGATTTCGTTTTCTTCAACAACACATATGGAACCGCCACTTGCAACAACTGCCGCCAGAACTGCATCTTTCCGCAGCGGATTACTCACCTGCACTCCTTCCGCCAAGGTGAAACGTCCCAAGACAGGTACTGGCTCCTGGCCATCCCCTGCATATATCGTCCACAGCGGAGCACAGGTATGCGCTTGAACACCAATCATTCTAGGAATTGTAATTGAATGCTTGTCAATGCAAAAAGCATCAAATCCGCGCGCCAGACCAAGGAGCAAGCCTCCCTGCCCTGCCGGTACCACTACAGTGCCTGGCATTTGCCCCAATTGTTCAATTATCTCATATGCAGTGGTAGCGTAACCTGGAAGGTTAAAAGGGAGAAAAGCGTGGCTGGCATATGCTGTTCCAGCATCAGCCACTTTCCTGACCGCGTCAGATACATCGGTACGCGAACCTGCTATAGGAACTATTTCTGCTCCATAGGCCTCTATCTGTCTTTTCTTAGGGCCAGAAGCAGAATCGGGCACAAAAATACGCGCCTTTATCTTTGCCCGGGCCGCATACGCCGCAAAGGATGCTCCAGCATTTCCTGAGGAATCTTCAACAGCTTCGGACACTCCATGCCATTTTAGCCAGGTAGTAATAACTGTCGAACCACGGTCTTTGAAAGAACCACTTGGATTGCTAAACTCGCATTTAAAGGCTATTTGTCGATTAAAAACCTTGGCCCAAACGAGTGGTGTATTCCCCTCACCAAGTGAAACCGGCTCAAGATCTGGCTGTAGTCCAAAAGCATGTCGGTAACGCCAGATACCTGGCTGAGACCGATCCACCTTCGACAAGCTAAAATGAAAAACTTCCTCATAATCAAATAAACCATTACAAGTCGGGCAACGATAGGGAACACCTTCTGGTGGGTAGGCTCTTCCGCAATCGATGCAAAAAACCCTGGAGCTGGTCATTTCCATTTCCACTCACGTTCCAGGATGGCATAATGAAATTCGCTTCCCCATGCACCTTTAAACCAAATGTTCTCGATCAAATGTGCTTCACGCCGGAAACCAAGCTGCTCAAGAAGTGAAAACGATGCAGTGTTATCAACGTCACACTCTGCAACAACCCGGTGCAGGTTCAATTCACTAAAAAGGTAATCGACTAGACGGCGGCTGGCCTCTTCGCCGTAACCTTTTCCCCAATAGGGATGGGAAAGCGTGATGCCAATATAAGCCTGGCGTTTATCGTTCTCCATTACGTGAAAAGCACAATCGCCAATCACAGCTTTCACGGATTTTAATTCAATGGCCGATTGGAACCATTTTCCAGGTGTCCCAGGAATGGCAATTTTCATTTGATCAATAAATGCTTGAGCTTCATCATGTTTGTAAGGGACTTCCCAACCTTGATACCGGGCTACCAAGGGGTCAGAACGATAAGCAAGAAACTCATCCAAATCAGAGTTCGCGGAATTGCCGTAAGAGCAAACGGTTCGTTTCAAGAGGAAAAGGCATTCTCAATCCCCAGGTTTCGGCCAGTATTTGCCTTCCACCCAAAACTCGCCCCCCGGACCAACTTCTTTCTTCCAGACCGGTACTATTTCCTTAAGCCGATCAATCCCGTAGTGCGCCGCATCAAAAACGCCTGTATCTCGGTGGGCCGAAGTGCAAATAATAAAAACTGTTGGTGTTTTTGGAAAGAGCCTCCCCACACGCTGGACAATTGCTATCCCCTCGATAGTCGGCCAGCGCGAACGGATTTCTTCCGCCACCTGACGCATCTTGGCCTCAGCCATTGTAGTATAGGCTTCGTATTCTAGATATACAGTTTTGTGCTGCCCGCCGCGACTGGTAGCTCCGCGGACAATACCAGAAAATATCACAGCCGCGCCGGAGGAGGATAACGTGACACTCGCCAGCAGTGAGTTCAGGTCAAGCTCCTCTTCGGAGACAGAAATGATCGTCGGATATCCCATAAATCACTCAACCACCAGAAACCGGTGGAAAGAGGGCGATTTCCGCATTCAGTGGTATTACTTGTTCATCGGCAGCAAATTCTCGGTTGATGGCCGCCATAATGGATTTCTGTGCGGGGATCATCTTGGGGTATTGACTCGTTAACAATTCTTTCAAACCAGCCACAGTGGTATATGCCGGGATTTCTAATTCAAGCGCATTTGTACCCACGTAATCACGCAGAGTAGCAAAAAACAAAATCTTGATCCTCATATGTCCTCTATCGGAAGAATATTTAAAGAATTCTCACTCATTGATTATATCCCCCGACTGGCCACCATGTTTTTCGATCAAACGGATGTTCTGGATCTTCATCGTCTTCTCAACTGCCTTGGCCATATCATAGACCGTCAAAGCGGCTATAGAGACCGCTGTCAGAGCTTCCATTTCAACTCCAGTCTTGCCAGTGGTTTTAACAGTTGCGGTAATAATGATGCCAGGAAGCTCATCTTCCAAAGTCAAGGTTAAATTAATGGAAGTGATTGAAAGGGGGTGACAAAGCGGTATCAGGTCCGAAGTACGTTTGGCAGCAGCAATGCCGGCAATCTGGGCCACGGTCAATACGTCGCCCTTTTTTATCGCTCCAGCGCGAATAAGACTCAGCGTCTCCTTCTTCATAAGGACTTCCCCCCGTGCGATCGCAAGGCGATCGGTTTCTGGCTTGTTGCCTACATCCACCATTTGGACTCGACCGGAATCATCAAGGTGCGTCAGCTTAGTAGCCATGCCCGAATTATACCAGCCGCTGGAAATGGATATGGAATCCCTTGACGCATCGAACATCTGTGCTATACTGTGTATTAACTAAAGTGTAGATAGGAGAAATTATGGCCAAGAAATCTGATTCTGTAACCAGCAATTCTATGGAAGAAGGCCGCCGTGCCATGCTTGACAAGGCTGTCGGAGATATCGTCAAACGGTACGGCGATGGATCCATTATGCGGCTTGGGGACGCGCATAAAATGACCATCGACGCCATCCCAACCGGTTCGCTCTCCCTTGATCTGGCACTTGGTATTGGCGGCATCCCGAGGGGCCGTATCACGGAAATATATGGGCCGGAGTCTTCCGGGAAAACCACCATTTGCCAGCATATCGTTGCAGAAGTCCAAAAGCTTGGCGGGACCGCAGCTTACGTGGACATGGAACACGCACTGGATCCAGTCTACGCAGCCAAATGCGGCGTGGACGTGGACAACCTCTTGGTGTCCCAACCCGATACCGGTGAACAGGCTCTCGAGATTACTGAGACGCTTGTCCGCTCTGGTGCGGTGGACTTGGTCGTGATCGACTCGGTCGCGGCACTGGTCCCCAGATCGGAAATAGAAGGCGATATGGGCGATGCACAAATGGGTGCAATGGCGCGTTTGATGTCACAGGCATTACGCAAACTTTCCGGGGCGATCAACCAGACCAAGACCTCTGTTATCTTTACCAACCAGTTGCGTATGAAAATTGGTGTAATGTTTGGAAATCCTGAAACTACCACGGGAGGCAACGCATTGAAATTCTATGCCTCCGTCCGCCTCGACGTACGCCGCATTCAATCCATCAAGATTGGGGCAGAAATCGTAGGAAACCGGACCCGTGTTCGGGTTGTTAAAAATAAAGTTGCGCCGCCGTTCCGCACAGCCGAGTTCGATATCATGTACAACGAAGGCATCTCCAAAGTTGGAGACCTGATTGATCTGGCAACCCAACTTGGCATTGTGGACAAGCGCGGCGCTTTCTTCTCTTACGGTGAGACACGCCTTGGGCAGGGGCGCGAAAACTCAAAGGAATTCCTACGACAGAACCCGGCGATTGCTGATGAAATCGAGGCCGTAATCCGCCAACGTGCCACCGGCGGCGAAGTTGCTCTTCCGCTGGCCATGGGTGAAGAAGGTGGTGATGAGGCTGGGGGGGAAGAATAGCTGCAGATATACCGTGATAAATACGCATGAGGAGATCCAGCAAACCCTGGCTGATCCTCGGAACTGTTGATCCATTCAAAACTAGGTACCTGTTTTCTCATGTAAAATAGGAGTGTGACCAAAGGAATATCGCTTTTCAGCACCCGTCAAAACTACGACCGTCTGAGCCGTTGGTACGATTTGTTTTCATTTAGTGAATATCGTCTAGCTAAGGCCGGCTTGAGACTTTTAAGTATTCAGCCTGGTGAAAGGGTGTTAGAAATCGGATTCGGCACCGGCCGCGCAATAATCGCGCTGGCAGGTGCTGTCGGTGAAACAGGGAGCGTATATGGGATTGATTTATCCCCAGGTATGTTGGCTGTTGCAGACCGGCGTGTTCACCATTCAGGTCTATGTGGAAACATATTTATACTTGTAGGTGATGCAGCTCATCTGCCTTATCCCGATCAACAATTTACAGCCGTGTTCATGAGCTTTACACTAGAGTTATTCGATACGAAGGTTATTCCAATTATAATAGCAGATTGCATGCGCATTTTGCAACCCCAAGGCAGACTGGGAATTGTCTCGTTGGCGAAAAAGGATACCCAGTCAGTGAGAATATACGAATGGTTCCATGCCAGGTTTCCGAAAGTTGTGGACTGTCGTCCCATTTCTGTTCGCCCATTAATTGAAGATGCCGGATTTTTCGTCACCCGAATAATTGAAGATAACCTATGGAGCCTGCCGGTAGACGTTGTTCTTGCCAGGAGATCTTAACTAAAAGGAGAGAAAAATGGGATCACTTAGTCCTTCTGCCCGAAAGATTCAAGATATTCTAAGCGGACTAGGATCCAATTTTAAAGTCATCGAATTCAACGAAAGTACGCGAACAGCCAAGGAAGCAGCTGACAGGGCGGGCTGCCACCTTGGACAGATCGTAAAATCAATGATCTTCAAAGGTCAGAGCACCAACACGGCAATCCTCGTCTTGACCAGTGGTACGAACCGGGTCGACGAAAAGAAAATCAGCCAATATACGGGTGAAGACATTGCCCGTGCTGACCCTGAATTTGTCCGCGCGAAAACTGGATTTGCCATCGGCGGGGTGCCACCAGTCGGTCATGCCCACCCCATTGAAACGTACATCGATGAAGATTTATTAAATTTTACAACTGTTTGGGCTGCCGCCGGGACGCCCAATGCTATATTCGAACTATTATCTTCAGACCTTGTAAAAATCACGCAGGGAAAAATCGTCCGCGTCAAGCCATAATACTTATTCTTCCAGAACATCCTTGGCTTTCTTTTGCTGCTTACCGCGTTCGTCCGTATTTAATATACGCTTACGGATACGATAAGAAAGCGGTGTCACTTCGAGAAGTTCGTCGTCAGCCAGGTATTCGATTGCTTCGTCGATGCTCATCTGCCGCGGAGGTGTCAGGCGGATTTCCATATCGCCATGAGATGAGCGCATATTGGTTAGGTGTTTCTTGCGACATACATTAATAGGGATATCCCCGGGACGGGCATTCTCTCCAATAACCATGCCCTCGTAAACAGCCACACCCGGGCCGTAGAACAAGTTACCGCGCTCTTCAGCGCTTTTTAGGGCATAGGCAGTCGTATCACCCACCTCCCATGCCACCAGTGAGCCGGTGGAACGTTGAGCCATTGGTCCAGCCATCTCTTCGTACCCATGGAATAGAGTATTCATAACACCCATTCCACGTGTGGCGGTCAAGAACTGGTAGCGGAATCCAAGCAAACCGCGCGTTGGGACGATGTACACCAGTCTTACGCTCCCCTGCCCGGTATCCTGCATATCCATCATCTTGCCACGTCGCCCTCCGAGCATTTCCACGACCACGCCCACCGTCTCAGGACTGGTTTCGATGTGGACTTCCTCGTACGGCTCCAATTGAGTGCCGTCCAATGCCTGGCGAAAGATCACTTCTGGACGTGAGACCTGGAACTCGTACCCTTCCCGGCGCATGGTTTCGATCAAAATCGCCAGGTGTAATTCGCCTCTCCCGGAAACCAGGAAGGTATCTGCGGATTCGGTCTCAACTACACGAAGAGAGACATTTGTTCGTAATTCGTCGAATAAACGCTCGCGTAATTTACGTGAAGTGCTCCACTTTCCTTCCCTGCCAGAAAAAGGCGAAGTATTGACCCCAAATGTCATCCGGACGGTTGGTTCTTCCACTCTGATCGTCGGTAATGCCATTGGGTTCTCTGGATCAGCCAGCGTCTCACCAATCGCAATACCTTCCAAGCCGGCAAGTGCAATAATCTCACCAGCTTCGGCATGCTCGACTTCAACCTTGTTCAAACCCTGGTGGATATATAGATAACGGGCGCGTTCCGGAACACTCTCTCCGTTTATCTTCAGGCGAGCCAGCGCTTGGCCAACCTTGATCGTTCCAGCATGGATACGCCCAACGGCAGTCACGCCGCGGTAATCGTCATAACCCAGGGTGGTGACCAGCACTTGCAGTGGTGCATCCACGTCCACCTTTGGAGCCGGGATATGCCGCAGAATGGTCTGAAACAGCGGTTGGAGGTCTGGTCCGAGTTCGGGATTGAAACCGGCCTGGGCGCTGGTGGCTTGGGCGTAGATAATCGGGAAATCTGCCTGCTCATCAGTTGCACCCAATTCAATGAACAAGTCAAAAGTCTGGTTGACCACGCGCTCCGGCTCGGCATCCTTGCGGTCCACCTTGTTGATCACGACCACTGCCTTGTGGCCCATTTCCAAAGCTTTTTTTAATACAAAACGGGTCTGGGGCATGGGACCCTCGGCAGCGTCCACAAGCAGCAGGACTCCATCCACCATATTCATTACCCGCTCAACTTCCCCGCCAAAATCAGCGTGGCCGGGTGTATCCACGATGTTGATCTTCACAGTTTCTCCAGTGACGGGATCGGGGATAGAAATGGCAGTATTTTTAGCCAGGATGGTGATACCGCGTTCACGTTCGAGGTCATTCGAGTCCATCACGCGCTCGGCTACCTGCTGGTTATCGCGGAAGGTATGCGACTGGCGTAATAGACCGTCTACCAGAGTGGTCTTTCCGTGATCCACGTGGGCTATGATTGCAATATTTCTGAGATCTGTTCGTTCTTTAAGCATATTTTACCTTTTTCAGGAGCGGACAGGGTCCGACCATAATAAGAAACTAAAACTTTCACTGTATTCCATACAAAAACCCCGGAAGTAGAGACCGGGGTCAATATTGACATTTTATAATTCCGGCGTGCGGCTTGTATTCTATCAGATTGTGTGAAATTTGGGCAGAGGAAGTTCACCTATGTTATAATGCCGCCGTTATGATTCATGCCAACCGCAGTAAATCTTCCGTGCTGTTCGTGGTGGTCAGCGGCTTCATCTCTGATGGGGAGCCTCGAATCGCGCCTGTTGCCTGGAAAGCATAAACCGTAATTTCCGTATCGAGCCTTTCTCACGCCGCAGGCCGCTCCCTGCGGTTTTTTCTTATTAGGTAGCCTCTCTCATTTGCCAAAAGTTCAACCCAAGCCGGAGTAATTATGATATCCATCAGCCTTTCCAATCTTTCACTCATCCTGGGAGCTAAAACGATCTTCCGCAACCTATCCTGGGAAATCCAACACAATCAGAAGATAGGCCTGGTCGGACCGAATGGGGCTGGCAAATCGTCCCTATTCAAACTTATCACAGGAGAATACACGGCTGAGCCAGGTGGAGTTATTGCCCGCGCCAAAGCCGTTAAGGTCGGTTACCTGCCTCAGCAACCTGAGTTCGACCCATCTGTGCTGGCATTTCAACTTGCGCTGGACGGCAACCCGCGGGTTGCGGAACTCGAGCGGGACCTGGTTGAGATCGAATCTTTATTAGGCATGCCATTCGTGTATGAAGACAAAAAGGTGCTCACCGCGACCCTGGAAAAGCACAAACGAACTCTGGCTGAGTACGAATCCTTGGGAGGCGATTCCTTTCCAGATCGCGTTCGGGAAATGCTACTCGGTCTGGGTCTGCCCAAAGAGGACCTTGCCAAACCCGTTGGCGTTCTCTCTGGAGGTCAGAAGAAACTTATCGGGTTGGCTCGCTTATTGCTGGTTCGCCCTGATGTTCTGCTTCTCGATGAGCCCGACAACCATCTTGACCTGCCTGGTAAAGCTTACCTTGAAAAGCTTATACTCGACTACCCCAATGCGGCAGTCCTTGTTTCCCATGATCGCTACCTGTTGGATGCAGTCGCAACCCACATTGTTGAAATCGAAGATGGAAAGCTGACCACATTCCCCGGAAACTACACTGAGTACATCATTGAAAAACAGGAGCGGATGGCGCGTGCTGAGGAACTCTACCAGATCCAACAACGTTCCATCGCCCGCATGGAAATGGCACTCAAACGCTACCAGCAATGGGTGCAGGTCAGCGATAAGTTTGCCAGCCGGGTACGTTCCATGCAAACCCGGCTCGATAGGGTCAGGCACCTGGATCGTCCTGAGCTCGAACGCCGCAAGATGGGGTTGGAGTTCAATGGCTGGCGCGGCTCAAACCAGGTATTGGAACTGGTGGATGTACATAAATCATTTGCCCGGCCGGTATTGACAGGCGTCCGGTTTATGATCCGACATGGGGAGCGTGTTGGTCTGATCGGCCCAAACGGCAGCGGAAAATCGGTCCTGCTGCGGCTCATCCTCGGGATGGAGACACCTGACTCTGGAGAGATCAAAATCGGTCCCAGAATCCAGGTTGGTTATTATGCTCAGGAGCACGAGACGCTTGACCTGGATAAAACCTTGATAGACACCGTCCGCAGGTTCGGAAAAATGAGCGAAGCAAGCGCTGTGGCCTTTTTACTACGCTATCTGTTTACGTATAAACAATCCACCGAAAAGATTCACACGCTTTCTGGCGGAGAACGCTCGCGCCTGCAACTGGCCCTATTGGTTCTTTCAGATGCCAACTTCCTGCTGCTGGATGAACCCACCAACAATCTCGATATTGCTTCCGCAGAAGTGCTCGAAAATGCCCTGAGCGACTTTGTCGGAACTGTGCTGGTCATTTCCCATGACCGCTACTTTCTTGATAGGAACGTTGAGCGCATCCTATCCCTCGAAGACGGGCACATAAAGGAATATATCGGCGGGTACAGCGATTATCTGGAGATAATTAGTAAAAGATAATGGCAATTAGAACAAAATGAAAACAACCTCGCGATTTTCCGTCGCGAGGTTCTTATTTTAGTTGTCAGCCTATTAGATTCTTCCTCTGGAAACGATTAGAGACATTACTGAAATATAGTGCGTAAACGCACCGAGCAGGACAAAAATATGCCAGATTTCGTGGAAGCCAAATTTCCCAGGAACGAAATCTAGGATTTTCGTCGCATAGACCACAGCGCCGAACGTATACAATACACCACCAATTCCCAGCCAAATCACCGTGCGCACTGTCAGAACGGACACCATCTGCGGGGCCGCCAGCACACACAACCAACCCATAATGACATAAATGGCTGCATTCAACCTGCGTGGAGCTTTTATGTAAAAAACTTTTACCAGGATCCCGGCCACCGCTATCGTCCAGATGATTGCCAGCAAGCCCCAGTGCCAGAAACCTGTAAAAGCAATAAGGCAATAAGGGGTATAAGTTCCAGCAATCAAAAGAAAAATGGCAGAATGGTCCAGTTTACGCAAGGTCTGTTGCTTTTGCAAACTTACCTTTGACAAATGATAGGTGGCGCTGGCTGAGAATAAAGCGATTAGACTGAAACCATAGACGATAACTGAAACAACCTTCACCGGTTTGCCCCAACTAACAATGAGCAAGGCAATCAGCCCGAAAAAGGCTACGACTGCACCAACCAGGTGAGTGAGTCCATTTACAGATTCCCGGTATTTGGGGGGCATGGATTTATATCCGCAAGGATTTTTGTCCCTTGCTTATTATTTCTACGTGCCTTCCTCCCACGAATTCAGGTATTTCACCTGCTCAGCTGTCAGAGTATCGATTTCTATTCCCATGGCAGCCAGCTTAATCCGGGCGATTTCTGCATCGACCGCTGCCGGGACAGAATAAACGCGCTTCTCCAGAGTTGCGGCATTTTTTACCATGAACTCAGCCGCCAGGGCTTGGTTGGCAAAGGACATGTCCATCACCGAAGCCGGGTGTCCTTCAGCAGAGGCAAGGTTGATTAGACGACCCTCACCGAGGATGTTGATCTTGCGGCCATCTTTGGTAGTGTACTGCTGTACGAATGGGCGTACAAGATTCGGTTCGCCCTTACTCATCTGAGCCAGCGCCGGAATGTTAATCTCAACATTAAAGTGACCAGAGTTGGCGACGATTGCGCCGTCCTTCATGACCTCGAAATGGTGGCTATCGATCACATTGATGTCGCCGGTCACAGTACAGAAGATATCACCAATCTTGGCCGCTTCCATCATTGGCATGACCTGGAAACCATCCATGATGGCTTCCAATGCCTTAAGCGGATCCACTTCGGTGACGATGACCAACGAACCCATACCGCGCGCACGTGAAGCCAGGCCGCGGCCGCACCAACCATAACCACAAATGACAAAATTCTTGCCTGCCAGTAAAACATTAGTGGCACGGATAATGCCATCCAATGTGGATTGTCCGGTGCCATAGCGGTTATCAAAGAAATGCTTTGTCATGGCATCGTTTACTGCAATCACCGGAAACTGCAGCATTCCATCGGCGGCCATGGCGCGCAAGCGGATAACGCCGGTGGTTGTCTCTTCGGTTCCGCCGATTATTCCGGGCAACAATTCACGCCGGTCCTTATGAATGGTGCTAACCAAGTCAGCACCATCGTCCATCGTCATGTGCGGTTTGTGGTCGAGGGCGGCTCCAATATGCTTGTAATAAGTAACGTTGTCCTCGCCTTTAATGGCATAGGTCGGTACTTCGTAAATATTGACCAATGCCGCTGCCACATCGTCCTGCGTGGACAAAGGATTGGAGGCGGTCAGCACCAAGTCAGCACCGCCCGCCACCAGCGTCCGAGCCAGGTTGGCGGTCTCCGTTGTGACATGCAGACAGGCCGATAGACGCACACCCTTCAGCGGTTTTTCTTTCTCAAATCGCTTTATGATGGTCCTCAGGACGGGCATCTCCCGCTCTGCCCATTCGATTCGCCTTCGCCCCCCTTCGGCCAAAGATTTATCTTTAATATCGTAGTTGCTCATGTTTATCTCCCGAAAATCTATGATAGGATAATTGTATCCAGAATGCCTTTGTCATCAAAATTCTCCCGAAAACGTCTTACAAATTCTATAGTGGTAAAGAAATGATTTTGTGTACCCTTCTGCTCCAGGCAGTAGGTCGCTGCCAGGGAGCCAATCTGGCCACACAGTTCCCAGCCCCAACCACGCGAATAGCCGGTCAAGAAACCCGCCCTGAAGGCGTCCCCCACTCCCGTCGGATCCACAATGCATGTTTCCTTTACTACCGGAATATCGTACTCTTTTCCGGCCGCATATACAGTCGAACCGTCCTTGCCGCGTGTGACTACAATCACATCCACGTGGAGTAGCATGTGCGCAAGGTCAAATCCTGTCTTTTTAGAGATCAATCCAAACTCGTAATCATTGACAAACAGAAAATGAGCTCCTTCCATATCGCGTGCCAGTTCCTGCCCTTCAAGGCGCAAGATCTGCTGGCTGGGATCATACAAATATGGGATTTTTAGTTCACGGCACTCCTCTGCGAACTTGGTCATCGCTTCTGGCGAATTGGGCGAGACGACAACCAGGTTGGGTCGTTTCTGGACCTCGTGCACGCTCTGCTTTGCTGCAACCTCCATTGCTCCGGGATAAAAAGTGGCGATCTGGGCGTTTGACTGATCAGTTGTAGCAAAAAACGAGGCAGTATAAAGACCCGGGATTTCCTGCATCATTGCAGTGTCCACGCCCTTGCTTTCCAGCCATTGACGATATTCTCCGAAATCCTCTCCTACCGTTGCCATGACGCGTGGATGTTCTCCCAATAAAGCCATGGTATAAGCAATATTTGGCGCAATTCCCCCGCGTTGTCGAGACATTGAATCTACCAAAAAGGATAGACTAATCTTCTCCAGGTGCTCCGGCAGGATTTGTTCCTTGAAAAGACCCGGGAATGTCATCAGGTAATCGTATGCAACAGAACCAGTTATCAGAATATCCATTTATCTCCTAACCGTTAGCCAGTTCATCTGTGTCATTGCGGTATAGTTGGGCCGCCACCACACTAATCTGCTAATATGGAACGCAGGTTCTCATTAAAAGGTGGCCTGACAATACCATTCTCTGTAACGATCCCGGTGATCAATCGATTGGGTGTCACATCGAAAGCTGGGTTGCGGGCTTTAGCCGCTTGGGGAACAACGCGCTCCCCATTGAATTGTATCCCTAAAACTTCATCCTGGTCGCGCTCTTCGATGGGAATGAGACTACCATCCATCAGGGTCAGATCGATCGTTGAGGTCGGTGCCACTGAATAAACCGGGATGTCGTTATCATGGGCGGCCAACGCCAGCATGTACGTGCCAATCTTATTGGCAACGTCGCCATTGGCCGCTATCCGGTCAGCCCCAAAAAGGACTTTCTGCGCCTGACCAGTGCGCAGAAAATATCCGGCCATATTATCACTGATAATTTCATAAGGAATGCCATATTGCTGTAATTCCCAGGCTGTCAGGCGCGCACCCTGTAGACGCGGGCGGGTTTCGTCAACAAGCACATGAACATGCTTGCCCTGTTCGTACGCCGTCCGGATCACGCCCAACGCCGTTCCCCAATCCACGACAGCCAGCGCACCGGTGTTGCAGTGATGGATTATGGTATCACCATCTTCGATCAACGCCGCGCCATGGCGCCCCATGCGTTTATTGATTTCCACATCTTCATCGGCTATTCTCTGGGCTTCCTCCAGCACTAAAATCCTCAACTCTTCAAGACTTTTTTCCTCCAAGGCAAACCTTACTGCTCGTAACACCCTATCAAGCGCCCAGGATAGATTAACTGCAGTAGGACGCGTCTCCTTCAATGCCTTTGCAGCGATTTCGAGATCCGCAAGGAGCGCTGCAGGAGATTGCACAAGGGACTCAAACGCCGCCAATGCCAGACCGAAGGCGCCTGCCGCACCAATCGCTGGCGCTCCGCGGATCGTCATATTTCTAATTGCTGTGCAAACTTCTTGACAGGTTCGCAATGAAAGCACCTCCAGTGAAGCCGGCAAGCAGCGCTGGTCGATCATCTTGAGAGTGTTGTCTTCCCAGAATATTGTTCGCATATAACCACAGGAAAAGGCGCCCTCGGTGAGAGCGCCAATGAAAGCGGGTAAAGTCTAACACGGGAGGGTTGGATTGTCAAAGAATCAGGGCTATTATCCCTTGACACTCAAGCATTGACATGCTCCTTTTTCTAAATTATAAGATTGGGATGGATATGAAGCGATTACTCACAGTTCTGATGGCACTATTACTGGCTGCTTGTGCGATTGCCCCCTCTCAATCCACACCCTCTGCCACTTACAACTCCACCAGCTCGCCCAGCCAGACAATGCGTTTGGTTGCCAATCCTTCCACCACACCCATTCCGACCCTGATCCCTTCTCCCACTCCTACCCCCGAAGCTCTCTTGAGGAATGGCAACAAGGCTTTTTTTACTGGAGATTATTCACGCGCCGAGACAGAATTCCGGGCAGCACTTTCCAGCGCGACAGATCAGGAAACGTACACTCTTGCTCTCTGGTACCTTGGACGCATAGAATATTTAGCCGGCAATAATGGCAAGGCGCTGGAGGACTTGAAGAGTCTGGCTACTCGCTACCCAGATAGTCCAGACGCCGCACGGGCCAATTTCCTGATGGGTGAAATCTACATGTCTGGGGAGCGCTACGCTGAAGCCGCTCAGGCATTTACAACCTATCTTACAAAGCGCCCCAACATTCTCGACAGTTTTGTCCAGGAACGGCTCGGGGATGCTTATAACGCCAACGGGAATTACTCCGAAGCCATCTCTGCATACAAAACCGCCTTGGCATCTCCACACCTGGGCGATGAGACAGCTTATGAAAATCAAGGTAGCACAGGCTTACGTCAGTTCTGGCGATACAACCAACGCGCTTGATACCTATGATTCCATTACGAAAGTAGTCACCAACGATTACGTCAAAGCGGAAATTGATCTATTTACAGGCAGGTTGTATCTTTCTCTTGGCCAGACGGACCTAGCTTACGAGCGTTTCCTGGATGCAGTCAACAACTATCCATTATCCTATGACTCATATAGTGCGCTCGTCACTTTGGTGAACGCCAACGTGCCGGTCGATGATTTACACCGAGGCCTGACGGATTATTACGCCGGCCAGTATGGTTATGCACTGGATGCATTTCAGCGCTATATTACTGCCAATCCCAAAAATGATGGGACAGCACCATATTATCATGCAATGGCATCACTCAAGCTCGGTAATTACCAAGGAAGGGGTGGATGAACTTACCAACTTCATCATTAATTATCGAGACAATAAAAACTGGCAATCCGCCTGGGGAGAAAAAGCAGAGACACAATGGTCGGAATTAGGCGATTATGCTGCCGCCGCCCAAACATACCTTGATTACGCCAAGACGGATCCAGACATCATGTTTGCCCCCCAGGCATTGCTCAACGCTGGTCGCATTTACGAACGCGCCGATCGTATGGATGACGCAGCAAGCGTCTGGGAGAGCATCGCAGATTCTTTCCCCGGCAGCGACCTGGTTCCACAAGCTCTCTTTTGGGCTGGGATTGTGCGCTACCGTGCAGCAAAATATGATAAGGCTCTGGTAACCTTCCAACGCGACCTGCAGTTTTCATCGGCAGTCGAAGACCAGGCACGTGCTTATTTCTGGATCGGCAAAGCCCAACAAGCAGTCGGCGACAATGCCTCTGCACAATCCTCCTGGCAACATGCCGCCTCCCTCGACCCGACCGATTATTACAGCTTGCGATCCCAGGATATGCTCCTTAAGCGCTCAGCTTTCGATCCCCCTCCTGCTATCAATTTTACAGTGGATCTCGCAGCCGAACGTGTCCAGGCTGAAGCCTGGTTACGCGTAACCTTCAGCCTGCCGACGGATACCAATTTGAGTACTCCTGGAGCTCTTCTTTCGGATCAGCGCCTGATACGCGGGACTGAATTGTGGAATATCGGACTGAAAGACGAGGCCCGTCTGGAATTCGAAGATCTACGCATTGCCGTAGAGCAAAATCCCGCAGACAGTTATCGACTGGCGAATTATTTGCTTGAGCTGGGGCTCTATCGTCCAGGCATCAACGCGATACGTCAGGTGCTCACCCTGGCCGGGATGGCCACTCAGTCCCAGACACTGGCAGCGCCTGCTTATTTCAACCATGTTCGCTATGGGCTGTATTATTTTGATCTTGTCGTCCCAGCAGCTCAACAAGCAGGTTTCGACCCATTATTTCTCTTTTCTGTCATACGCCAGGAAAGTCTTTTTGAAGGTTTTGTCCGATCATCTGCAGGAGCACGCGGCCTGATGCAGATAACCCCTGATACTGGAAAGTTTATTTCAGATAATCTGGACTGGCCTCCCAACTACACACCAGACGACCTGTATCGGCCAAATATCAGTATTTCGCTTGGTGCAACATACCTACAGCAACAGCGTCTCCGCTTCGATGGTGACCTTGTCACTGCCCTGGCAGCCTACAACGCAGGTCCTGAAGCCGCTCAAATCTGGCACGACCTATCCGGTCCGGACTCCGACCTGTTCTTGGAAGTCGTCCGCTCTGAAGAAACGCGTAATTACATTCGAAGTATCTATGAGATTTATTATATGTACCGGACCCTTTATGGAACAATCTCATAATGCCACAAGAATTCTCCCGCAGGACGATCGGTCTGCGGGAGAATGAATTAATCTGATGTGTTCCGCAATTTTCCTGTGAAGAATTTCTGCATCCATATCGATCACAGAAACGAGTTTATTGCGTCCGCCTGCCCCGGACACTATTTCTAGATGCGAAACCGGTACATCCAGTGTTTCCGCCAGGAATTTAAGTAGGGCTTCATTCGCCTTTCCTTCCACCGGAGGCGCGGATAGACGGATCTTAACAGTCCCATCGCTCAAGATTTCTGTAATCTCATTCTTGCTGGCACGTGGTGTTATCCGTAATGCCAGAGTCGCACCCTTCTTATCAGCCTTCATGTGAAAGTGATTGTGAGCCATATGGAACCTTAGAGCGTATATAAGAAATTAACCAGGACTCTGGCCAGGATTTCAACCAGGATGATTAAAATCAATGGACTCAGGTCCAACATCCCCACCGATGGGATAATCCGCCGAAGGGGTGCCAGAAACGGGTTGACAATACGATCCATCGTTTCACGTACAGGATGATAAGGACTTAGGAAAAAAGAAAGCAAAGAATCGGCGATTACTATAAATATGAAAAGATTGGCAACGATATTTATTACATTTGCAATTAAAATAAACATGTATCCTCTATCTTGGGCGGGGACCTAAAATTGCCTGTCCAATTCGCACAAAAGTCGCTCCCTCCTGGATTGCAGTAACATAATCGACACTGGTGCCCATTGATAGCTCATTCCAAGTTGACTCGGGAAATTTTTCTTTCAGGAATTCCTGCAGGGCTCGTAGTCGCTGGAAATATGGTCGGGTACGTTCTGGATCATCAAAGAAGGGCGGCATGGTCATCAGACCACACACAAGCAGGTGCGGAAATGCCAGGATTTGTTCCATCTCTTGCTTCAGGTTTGACCAATTCCCTTCATTCCAGGCTGGAAAGCCGAATTTACTTTCCTCGCCGCTGACGTTGAACTCCAACAGCACAGGCAGAGTCCGGTTTATCCTTTCGCAGGAACGCTCCAACCGTCGGGCGAGTTTCACACTATCCAATGAATGCAGCATGGTAAAATGTTCAGCCACCATTTCGGCCTTGCGGCTCTGAACATGGCCGATCATATGCCATTCTAAGGCCGTATTCCGTAAAATAATAATCTTCTCGATGGCTTCTTCTACATAATTCTCACCAAACATGGTTATACCAGCCGAGACTGCTTCCCGGATAACTTCCAACGGTTGGGATTTGCTGACCACCACTGGGCGCACATCTCCCGGATCGCGTCCACACCCTGTAGCCACATCAGCAATTTGTGCAAGCGTTAATTGGTAACGTTCATGAATAGAAGACATCAAGGATTCACTCATATTTTTATATGATCGTAAACTCACAAGTCTAGTGCAATGATCGCACCAAATCGCCCGGTCCGGCCGCGCTCGGCACGATGCGAATACCAATCCCCGGTATGACATGCGGTACATAGACTGGCCAGCTCGATCTGACGCACTCCCGCCTGTTCCAGCGCCAGACGGTTTGCTTCCCACAAATCAAAATGCACGCTTACACCATGTTTCCTCAACAAGCCGGACGCATTCTGCCCAAAGGCTTGCCGAACTTGCACCGCAACATCCGGCCCAACTTCATAGTGATCCGGGCCAATCGAAGGACCGATTGCTGCGAGGATTTTTACCGGATTTGAACCAAATTGCGCTTGCATGGCTTCCACGGCAATCCGCGCAACTCCCCGAACGGTCCCCATCCAACCCGCATGGACAATCCCGATTACCTTGCGGATTGGGTCATGCAATAATACCGGGACGCAATCAGCAAATCGCATCATCAAGGTAGTCCCCGGCGCACCTGTCAGAATGACATCAGCCTGCAGATGAGGTATTTCGCGACGAGGTGCTTTTGCGATCACCACGTGGACGCCATGTACTTGCCAGACATCATAAACAAACTCCGGGTCACAGCCCAGAGCTGCCAGTGCATACTGGCGATTCTTTCGCACCCGTTCCGGGTCATCACCAACCGTCCCTCCCATGTTCAGAGCAGCCCATGGGTCCGGACTAAGACCTCCCCGGCGGGTGAAAATCGCCTGGGTTACGCCCTCGCCCAGATTTTCGAATTGAAAATACCGAATTCCCTCTTTGGATTGGAATGGCATATTTAGTGTAATTTGAAACTGGCAAATCTCTTCGATAGTGATTGCCGGGTCTCAACCATGGTCTCTTCCATAAGCGGGAAAATAAACCAGGCTGTTGTCAAACCGAACAGGAAACCAGTCAGGACACGCAGGAAGGGCGTGCTCTCGCGATAGGGCAAATAGGTCTGAATGAAAGCAATGGGAATCTGGCTGAACAATTGTGAGAAACCATCCAACCCGATCGGGAGCATGCCGACCAATATCCACACGCCCCAATGCATTTTTGGCAGACGCCGGCCTGTGACAGCAAAGAGCAGACCGAACAAAGCCATTGCCCCCCATATGGCCACGTCCCGTTCGCATATCGCGACCTTATATCCCAGGAGCAGGGTACCTTCAAAAAGCCTTGCCTGGCTCCGGCTGGGATCATTGACATCAGTAATGCCACTTACCTGCTCGAAAGTTAATACACCTGGTACCTTGGCAGCGGCATGTGGATAATAGGCCTGTTCACCGAACAAAAAAAAGGAACGAAAAGCCCATTGGTGACACAGTGGGCTGTAAACTTTATATACCACCTCGGCCGGTCTATTCCAGCCAACCTTCTTGAAAATCGGGGCCAGGAATGGAATCCCAACATAGAATAACAGGAAAAGGTTGAACACCAATAAGTAATGTTTCGACAACCAATACGAAATATGGTCTGCTGTGCTGATGGTTTGACTGCTTGAGGTGCTTAACCGGAACGCCTTATTATTGATCTTCTCCACCTGATCATGCTTGTCCACAGCTGCCATTAATATCCTCTTTAAATCCTGTTGGGTGAAAGGCGCTTTCAACTTGAAGGATCCCACCTCGACAACCGGGATATCCATTGAATAGGCATTATGAAGTGAGAGTTCAGAGTCAATATCAATCACCGTTAATCTGTGTGGAATAACATCCTGTAACGCCATTAATTGTGATTTTACTTGTTCACATAGTTCACACTCAGCCCGGCTATAAAGGGTGACTGAAATCATAATCAAATTCCTAAATGAACCGCCTCAATACCAATCAAAGACCGAAATTAAGAAAGGGTATGTAGCTTGCCAGAATATTGAAGGAACCCATGAAGAGTAAAACGCCCGCCAGGACCAGCATTATCCCCATGGTGACTTCCGCAATGCGCATGACCTTACCATACTTGCGCAGGATTATGCTCACCCAACCGATACCCAGGGCTGCCAAAAGAAATGGGATTGCGAGGCCGGCCGAATAAGCGGAACCGAGCAAAACCCCTTTAATGATCGAACCGCCATTCGCGGCGAATGTCATGATCGATCCAAGGATCGGGCCTATACAAGGTGCCCAGCCTGCCGAAAAAAAGACGCCCATTAGTATCGAAGAAACATATCCCCAGCGTGGGTTTGCCTGGGTATGAATGCGTACGTCATATTCCAGGAAAGGGATGCGGAATACACCAATCATGTGGAGGCCGAATATAATCACGAGTACACCTCCCAATTTGGCCAACCAGGTGCGCATGTCTAGTAACAAGCCCCCCAGAGCTGCCGCGAGGATATTGAACAGGATGAAAACCAAGCTAAATCCAACAACAAATGCCAGACCGTGCGTAAAAGTGATCCAGCGGTTCTGGTTGTTCGATTCCCCTCCTACTGCACGTCCACCCAGATAACCAATATAGACAGGTACTAAACACAATACGCAAGGGGACAGGAAAGACGCCAGCCCTGCAAGGAATGCCAATCCTGTTGATAACTCAATATTGCTCATTACACCAACCTGCTAAAAAGTGTCTTCCACAAAAACATGTGTGCTGCCGTTCTTCCAATCCGTAATGGTGATGTCACCTGGTTCCATGGGTACGGTCGGTAGCGACCAACGAAAAACCCATTTGGCATCCTCCGGCCTGCAGTTGACGCAGCCATGCGAGCGAACTGCGCCAAAATCGTTATGCGATGTCGCCGCGTGCACGGCAACGCCGTCCCCGACAAAAAAGGTTGACCATGACATACCTGGCAGATCGTAACTGGCTCCAGTCGTGTCGGCTGTCATCCGGACTGAGATCAACTTCCTCCAGATTGAGTGTTCTCCCATGGGGGTAGAACCCTCCTGGATACCCGTAGAAACGCGGGCAAAATATACCTCACGCTCGCCTTCCATACAAGACAGGCTCTGATAGTTCAAGTTAACCTTCACCTTTTTGGTGGCAGGGTCTACATCTGGGTTGATGGGTGAAATATCATCCTCTGTCAAAGGACGAAAAGCGGCCCCCTCAGCCCAGAAAAGGTCACCCGGATTGCCGTATAGTTCGTTTACGTGATACTCGATTGTCCCGGAATCCGATGTGCGGACCTCATCGATCCACATGACTTGCAAATAATATAAGCGCGCTTGCAGGTTATAGGTAACATGGTCACGCATCCATGGTGAGACTGGTGCAGGATTATCCATGATGAGATCGACATAAGGAACAGACACTTCCGCCCAGAAGCCTTTTTTACCGGTCGGAAGCGCTGTCAGGGGAGCGTTTGGCAGGTTTCGACAAGGTTGCAGGTATGGAGACCAAATATATCCTTCCGGCGTCTCCACCCAACGTTGGTTGGGATTGTTGAAGTCGAGGTTTTCTGCGCTGACCTCGCGTGTCCAGGCGAAAACCTCATCCCGATGCGCATCACGAACCTTGGAACTATTGGAGTTTGGACGAGTCATGATCGGAACCGTGCCACCCCATTGCAGATTGGTATCGGATGTACAGTTGCGGCCGAGTAAATCGGATTTGGGAAAGTCGGGCAGCGCCAGACCACGGGTGCTGGCAGGGCTATTCCATCGTGAGGTTACAGGATGGATTGCCAAGGCTCCTGCGCCAAGCCCAGCCAGTTTAAGGAAGTCCCGACGTGAAAGATTGTGTTTGGGGAAAGTCATGGCGCCAAGGATACCCTGTAAGCGATTAGAAGTCAACTAACACCTTATAAGAGGATTAAAACTTCCCCATAAAAAATCCCAAATCTCTTAAGCATTCCTTGCTTATTTTGTGACCTGCGTCCGATTCGCAATATGTAACCTGCGCGCCGGCCTTCGTTAGCAGCGCTGCTGACCTCCGAGCCAGTTCCACCGAAATTAATTCATCCTGCCTGCCGTGGGTAATGAAAATTGGTTTTCCGGATAACCTCTTCTCAACAAGCAAAGTCTCCCCATTCTCAGGGATAAACCCCGAGAGAGCCGCCAACCGATGAACGCGCTCCGGGTACAATAGAATCAGCACATACGCCATTGCCGCCCCCTGACTGAATCCCATCAAATCGACTTGTCCGGCATCTATACCCGCCGATGTTGACCAATCGTCCACAAAGGCCAGCAATGCCTCTGCTGAAGGACCTAATTCTTCGAGCGAAGCCATTCCCCAAGTACCAGTTCTGATTTTCCGCCAGGAATAACCGCCTTCTTTTACCGGGAAGGGTGCGCGTGGGGCCAGGATCGTATAATTAGGGGATAGTCTTCGGGCAAGTACCCACATCGAATTCTCATCTCCCATCCAACCATGAAAGAGGATAAGGATTCGCGCCGGTTTCGCCTGCGTTGTGCGCAGGCGAAATGTCCAATCCTTGAATTTATGCAGTTGAGGCTCAGTCGCGATCGACACGTTTTCTAATCCAATCAAGAATAATCAAGACAAGAACAACCAGTACCACGGGAATCAATCCAACCAATAAACACACCAACCCCATCAACGCCGCACTCTTCCCGTAGATAAAATATATCAGACCATCGCCAATGACGAAGAGCAATAATATTGCCCCGCCTATCAGTTGAACACTAGTTTGGCTTGCATATTTCCGCAGGTCACGTGACATACTTTTTATTATCCTATAACAAGAATGAAATTTTTAAGGTATCACCGATGGGGAAACATTCGCAGGCGTAAACGATTTGGCCAGGCGACTACCTTATGCAACTCTGGAAGTACAATATCAGTTGCCTCTTCGCCTTTGTGGACAATCGCGCGTACATCCACTTTATCCAACACGCCGATCCCGCTCACATCCGGACGGATCACCACATCGGGAGCATCTGCCAGCAGGCGCAATTCAGCCAACATCCGGCTGCCAACATCCACGGATTGCAGGAAAATATTGAAAGATTTGGCAATCCGCGTGCGCGTGAGCCGCTCCACCAGTCCAGTAGGTACCGGCACGGGCAGCGGGATGTTATTAAAACCTCTGGTTTCTTCAGTACATATTTCCAATACAACCGCCACTACAGGAAGCATTGGAGCCAGTGACCGGGCAACAGTAACCGGCACAGGGTTTAAGACGGCGCCATCCACCAGCTCTGAATCTCCGAAGCGCTTGGGTGGGAAAACGCCAGGTACAGCGATGGTTGCAAGGAGTGCATCCACCACCCTGCCCTGGTTCAAGACAACCTCCCTCCCCGCCTTTAAATCCACTGCCACCACCGCACAAGGCATACGCAGGTCTGCAAATGTTCGTTCGCCAAAGTACTCTTCAAATAATCTTGTCGCTCCGGAAAGCCCCAGGATACCAGGTCCTTCATCCGAAGATCGTACGAACAATTTGGACTGGTTTATTTTGGAAAACGCTGTTTCCAATTCGTCAGGGGTATATCCGGCTGCATAAGCCACCGCAGCTACGCCGCCAGCGCTCGTTCCAGCCACTGCACGGATTCGAAAACCTTCCTTCTCCAGGCAGCGCAAAACCCCTACGTGAGCATACCCGCGTGAACCGCCGCCTCCCAGTGCAAGAGAAATATCCATTTTTATCTCCTCGACCCGCTTTCTTCAGGCGCCTTGAACCCAAGGTAAAAAATGATTATACTCGTGAAAATATGAATATGACTCTTCTCGAAGCTCCAGAAAGCTCATCGCCCATTGTAACCCGCGCGGTCGCGGCCGGTCTGCGTGGGGAATTTTGCGATAATTATCCATTTCCAAGTTGGCAGAAAGCCTTACTGGCAGTACTAGGAGCCTTGCCACAAAGCGCAGCGCGTTTCGCCATCAGCCGTTTTGAGTCCATCTCCGGACTATCCCCAAAAGTTCTAGATCAATTTTTGTTGGATAATCTAATTCACGCTCGCCTTAATGATTATGCTCAATTAGCAGGAAAGTTTCCCAAAATTGCCGTCGGTCCAGCTCTAGGGGGAGCAACGGCATACCTTTCACTGGCACTGGGCGGACCTTTCCTGCCCCAGGCATTCGTTCTCACCCTTAAAGGCGGTTCGAAGGACGGAAATGTGGTTGAATACCTCCATCGTTCATTGGAGCCCGCCCTTCGTATTGCGGACACGAATCCCGGACTGATGACCGTCCAGCATTTCGATCCCATCCACGATGGTTGGATGACACGTTTTGTCAACCACCTGCGTTTCAAGCTGCTGGACCTGCCACCTGTATATGCCGAATTCATTAAGTCGAAACTGGAACCTGGCGGCGCGATAGTATACCTGGATAGTGAAGCATCCTGGTTGAGATATCGCCTGGGGCCACGGAGTGTATTCCAAATCGGCGGATGGGGCGGAATTTCAACGAAGGAATTTCTCGAAGGCAGCCAACGCATTTGTGATTATGCGCATATGGCTGGGCTGAAGTACCATGATTGGAGGCTGGCGGATTATCCTCTGGAAAGCGGTCCCGAGTCCGAGTGGGGCTCTGAGCCAGGACTTTCTGAGGCACTCGAAGCATTTTGCTTGACAGAGGGGTATCGCTTTGTTCGCATAAGACTGCCTCACCCGAGTGATTTCTCGCGCCTTGCATTTGCCGCGGCCTTGAAATTATTGGAAAAAGAAGGCCGGGAACCGGCCGGCGTATTGGTTGAAATGTTCAGCCAATTTGATGCAACAGCATCCATGCAGACTGGACTGTTACCATTATGGCTTATTTTTAACACCGAAGATAGTCTTGCCTTCCTAAAGGAAATGCGCAGCAAGTTCACCGTAGGAAAACCGGTCTTCTTCTCACCCCTGGCGACCTTTTCTCTAACTCCAGACTGCACTCCTTTCGGCGAATGGGCAGCCGCCCTTGCAGATTTCAAATGGATCAATATCGGAACACGTCCCAGCCATTACCCCGCAGACGCGCGCGCCCTGGTCCGGTGGGCTGAACCGCTAAGGAAGTGGGTGCATGAAAATCGCAAACCACTCTATCACCATTTGAGCGTAGAAGAGATTGGCAACCTTGTAAAAACCTTACAATCCGAATGACTCATCGTATTCGATTTGAAGAATCAGGTAAGTAAGCTCCCTGCTCCATTTTGTTCACCTTGCTTTCCCACCATAATTTACTCGGGCTCCCATGCCACGCACGCCAACATCCCCTTCTTATATTCTGCCGTAATTAGAGCAGTGTATCCTGGAGGATGATCCACAATAAATTGACGATCCAAGCCAGCTAGAATCTCCGGCAAACCAATAAGCAACAGCGCTCCATGCGTGATCAGGAGGAACTCGGATTCGGTTGCTCCAAACCCGATGACTAAAGACTCGATAAAATCACCAAACCGTTTCCGGACTTCTTCAAAAGTCTCACCTCCCTGTGGTCCTGAATTCCTTTCTTGTCCAGAAAGCCATGTCTGCATCCAGCAAGTATGCTGCGACCAGGCTTTCGCGTCCCCACGACCTTCCAGCACCCCGCAATCTGGTTCACGTAGAGCATCCACGCATTCCATCGGCGCCCGCAGGGTGACGGACAAGATTTGGGCAGTTTCTTTAGCCCGCGGAATTGGGCTGGAATAAATCCGGGAAATGGATCTTCCTTGCAATTTTTTCCCCAGTATCGCCGCCTGGAGGCGACCATTTTCTGTCAAATAATGGGGCAGGTCACGGTTGGATATGATATGAAGGGTATTGGCTCCACTTTCGCCGTGACGGATGAAATAAAGCCTCATTACTGCTATTCGTGATACTTCTTCTCGCCGGCTTCGATACGTACGGATATCCGGTTAGCACGCGGCGGAATCGGACAGGACCAGCGGTCGTTGTAAGCACAATAAGGATTATAGGCCAGGTTGAAATCTATATGCAGATGCCCCGCTCCCAAATCTTCAGGCTCCAGGTAGCGCCCTGCGCCATACGTTTCGGCAGGCGCGGTCGCATCCACGAATGGGATAAAATAGTCCCCGCCTTCAACCGAAACATACACCTGCAATATCGCCTCCTGTCCCTCCACATCAAAGCGAATCTGTCCAACGTGGAAATACTCCTGCTCATCGCCGGTGGATGTAGCCATGATCATCTGTTCAGGTTTTTCCACCTTTTCGAGGGACAGGGTATAGCGGAGGGCAGGATTCTCCGGGTAATAGTTCAGGCCAGAAAAGGTCTTTTGCTGGGCGTGATCGAACGGGGATTGATGATCGGTTCTAAAATAATCATCTTTGGCTTTACGAAAATCCAATAATGCAGTCATAGAATCTCCTGATGAGTACCATATCCGCACAGATCACATGGATTCGAAGGTTTTTGTTCCTTTTCCCGCCAATTACCGTTTCTTCCACAACATTCCTCGTTTTGGTTGGAAGAGAAAAACCAGCAGGAAAATGAGTGTGGCCGTAAGTACGATCGCCGAACCGGAGACAATATTAAAGTAGTAACTTAGGTATAACCCGGTCACCGCCGAGAATGCACCAATGGCTGCCGAGACCAGCATTCCCTGCCACAGCCGACGGGTAAGCAGGGAAGCAGTGGCCGCGGGGGTGACCAGCATGGCTACCATTAAAGCCACCCCGACTGTTTGCATGGCGACTGAGACGGTCAGCGCCATCAGCACGAAAAGGAGGTTATTAAGCAACCCCGACGGAAGGCGCAAGGTGGCAGAGAGTACCGGGTCAAAGGACAAAACCAGGAATTCCTTGTAAAAGAAAAAAATCACAAGCAAGATCAGTATCCCAAAGACAGCAGTCAGAACCAGATCACGAGAGGAGACCCCCAGTACGTCTCCAAAAAGGAAATGACTCAGATCGACGGTATAGCTGCGGACGGTGGAAATCAGGGCAATGCCAAGGGCAAACATGCTGGCAAACAGGATACCGATGGCGGTATCTTCGCGGATCTCGGCGTGTTTTGAGACGCGTCCCACTGCCAGTGCCACCAACACAGCTGCACCCAGCGCCCACCAGAAAAGGGTCTCGCGGCTACCACCGCTGAGTAAATAACCCAAAGCCACCCCAGGCAAGACGGCATGCGCCAGGGCGTCTCCAAAGAATGCCATCCCACGCAGAACAACATAAACGCCCACCACTGCACAGACGATACCGACGATAACAGATGCTGCCAGTCCGCGCAGCATAAAAGCATAGGAAAATGGTGCGAGGAAGATACTAAAAAAATTATTCATTTTCTTCTTCTTCACTACAACAGGAATCGGCCAGAGTTGTCTTACCATCCAAATCCTGAATCACTTGAGCATGACCACTATAAGCTTGCAGCAAGTTCTCGCTGGTCAACACTTCCTGTGGAGGCCCAAAACGGATCAGGCGCCGGTTCAGCAACATAACGCGATCAAAATGGCTGGCAGCCTGCCCAAGATCGTGAGTGGCAACCATGACAGTTATCTTCTGCTGGCGCAGTTTTTCCAGCAGGGTCAGGATAGCTTCCTGCGAAGGGGCATCCAGACCATTGAGAGGTTCATCCATCAGGACGAGTTCAGCTTCCTGCGCCAAGGCGCGCGCCAGGAATGCCCGCTGCTGTTGACCGCCAGACAGCTCACCAATCTGGCGATTTGCCAGGGAATTCATATCGACTGCTTCCAACGCTGCATGCACGGTATCCCAGTCACTGCGACGTGGCCAACGAAAGAACCCGATCTGCCCAATACGCCCCATCATGACCACATCGGCCACGTTGGCCGGGAAACGCCAATCCACCTGGCTGCGTTGGGGCACGTACGCGATGCAGATGTGCCCGCGCGGACCGTAACCGGAGATTTTTACTTCGCCCGAGCTAGGCGGCAATACACCAGCTACTACTTTGAAAAGGGTGCTTTTCCCGGCCCCGTTCGGTCCAACCACAGCCACGCGTTCCCCGGCATGCAGGTGAAAGGAGATATTTTCGAGTGCAAAATGCCCATCATAACGTATGCTCAGCTCATTAACCTCAAGGATAGGCGCATCGGGGTTATGCGGAACGTGCGGATAATGCGGGCCTAGATGGGAGGTTGTCATTTAAGCGCCTCAACAATTGCAGTTACATCATATTTCATCATACCAATATAAGTTGGTGCCGGTCCGTCCGGAAAGCTAAGCGAATGTGTATATAAGTCGGAAATAACCTTTACGCCTGTTTCTGAAGCAATCTGGTCTGCCAATTGCGGATTGGTCCCGGTCTCCAGGAAAATTGCCGGAGCCCCACTGGAGCGGATCTGGTCAATCAGAGCAGCCAGTTCCTGGGCTGAGGGGGCTGCCCCACTGGTAATACTTGGGACGATCGCTCCAACTACGGTAAATCCATAGCGTTCAGCAAAATAGCCAAAAGTTTCGTGGTTGGTCACCAGAAGGCGGTGCACTTGCGGAATGTTTTGTACCTGTGCCTTGATCCAGGCGTCCAGTGTCTGTAAATCAGCGGTATATTTCTGTGCATTTGCCGCGTAGATGGATTTTCCAATCGGATCAGCCCCTGAAAAACCATCCCGTATGTTCTCCACGTATTTTAAAACGTTGTTCGGATCGAGCCAGAAATGTGGGTCGCCTTCGGGATTTTTCCCGGAGGGATCTGGGCGGAATGACAATCCGGCAGAGGCCGTAATGACCCGCTGCTTCTTGCCCGCATTTTGGATTAAGGGTGCAATAAAAGCCTCCAGGTTGGCGCCATTGATAATAAGCACATCCGCATTCGCAATTCTGGAAGCATCTTGAGGAGCTGGCTGGTATGCATGCGGATCGGCATCCACCGGGATGAGACTCTCCACAACCAGGCGATCACCAGCAACATTTTGGGCTATGTCTGCCAGGAAAGATTCGACTGCCAAGACACGCGGACGGCCAGGAACCTGATTAGCAGTTGGTTGGCAAGCAGTAAAAAGGAATGCCAGGATGACAAGATTCAAAATGACTCGTTTCATGACACCTTTTCCAGAATCTCCTAAACCGTGCTATTTCCACAAACGGTTTAAGAATTTTACTCTCTCTACACTTTGGAGGGTTTCACCACCTTCATGATGATTATAGGACCAGATTTTTATTTCCTTGGGTCCTGCGTAATAATTAAAGGCTGCAAAAACTGTTGAAGGTGGACAAATCTCATCCATCAATCCAACTGAAAACAGCGCCGGGGAATTGGCGCGCGTGGCAAAATTGACGCCGTCAAAATAAGACAGAGTATTAAAGACAGTCTCAATCTTTCCCCTGTGGATTTTAAAGTAATTCTGAATTTCAGCGTAAGGATAGGAATCGGTAATCTCCGTGGCATGCCGGATGTGACACAGGAAAGGCACATCTGGCATGACCGCTGCCAGATCCGGAACCAGTCCGGCTGCTGCCAGCGCGATCCCACCGCCCTGACTACCTCCTAAAACTGCCACGCGCTTCGGATCTACAGCCGGGTGCGCCCGAGCAGCTTCCACTGCGCGGACGGCATCGCAGAAGACCCGCCTATAGAAGTAGGTACGCGGGTCAAGCACGCCCCGTGTCATAAACCCGGGAATCTGGGGATTGCCCCCATCTGGTTCGAGATCCGGGGTATCCCCGCTCCGCCAGGCACTGCCCTGGCCGCGTACATCCATGACAAAATGGGCATACCCGGCGTTCCCCCACAACAACCAATCGTATGGATGGCCGCGACCGCCGCCATAGCCGATATATTCAACAATACAAGCCAACGGCCCGGGGTGTTCATGAGGCTGTAAAAACCAGCCCTTAATGGGCTGTCCGCCATAACCCTTATACGTGACGTCGAACACTTCCAGGAATTTTAGTCCAGTTTCGACCCGTTCAAATCTGGCATCGATTGGATATGCCCGGGTCTCAGCCAGGCTCTCATTCCAGAATGCATCGAAATCTTCCGGTTCTGTCCGGACGGGCAAGTAAGTTTGCAGTTGTTCGAGCGGCAGGTCAAAATACATGGTCAACTCCTTCTAACGCTTATACCTGCTTTGATTATAATCGCTCCCATCCGCAGTACTGGGAATGATGGCCGGTTGATGAGGCAGGGCTCTAACATTTTCGGATTTTGAAGCTACGTCCAAGAGTTCAGATCGACTTTCATTCGGACATCCCATGGGATATTCGTTCCGCGTATCGAAAAAAAAACGAATAGAAGGTGGAATTGTTCCGCGGAACAATAGAGGAACAATTCCAAATAGAGATTTGAGAATTGAGTGGGGTGAGGGATGGAATAAAGGCAGAAGTGATAGAGGCGGACATTGGCAAGCAATCTTGGTTAATGGAAGCACGGAAAGACGATAAGCCTTCCCGTGCTTGCTATAATGATAGAACATAATTTCTAGTTTGTCAAGGGGGTAGAGCAACGAAAGCCTGTCAAGCCAAAAAGATAAAGCTATGTTTGATGAGGGCGTATGAGGAGAAGGTGGATAATTACTGCACCGAGGGGATTCCCAAAAAAACAATTTCTTCAAAACTCATGGTAATATCAAGTATATATGGCTGAAAATGTTAAAGTTGTCGCCACCAACCGCAAAGCTGGTTTTGAATATTTCCTTTTTGAGCGTTTCGAGGCAGGCCTTGCGCTAAAAGGCAGCGAGATCAAATCCATCCGCTCGGGACAGATCAGCCTGGCGGAATCCTATATACGCGTGGATGAGAATCAGGCCTGGTTGATTGAAGCCCACATCGCTCCCTACATACAGGCCAACCGTTTCAACCATGACCCGAAACGGCCGCGCCGCCTTTTATTACATCGTAAGGAAATCCGCGAAATGTGGGATGCTGTCCGGCAAAAAGGGGTCACTATCGTACCGATTCGCGTCTATCTGAAGGACGGCCGCGCCAAACTTGAAATCGCCATTGCCAAAGGGAAAAAACTTCATGACAAGCGCGAAGCCATCGCGCGAAGGGATGCCGAACGCGAGATGGACCGCGAAACCAGGGGCTGACATTGGCTTCAATCTTATTTCTCTGCGCCAAACTTGGCTACCCCGACCACTGCCTGACCAAGCGATATCCCGCCATCATTTGCAGGAACCTGATGGTGCAAGTAAACAATGAAACCATCTTTGCGGAGACTGATAGCTACCCGTTCAAGCAATGCCATGTTCTGCCAAACACCGCCGCTCAAAGCGACCTCTCTGAACCCAGTCTGGCGGCGGATTTCAGTACAGACCTGATGTGCCATCTCGGCCACTCCGTTGTGGAAGCGCGCTGAAATGACTGGGATGGAATTTCCATTATCAATATCTTTCAATAATCCACGGATAACCTCCCCGGTCCCCACAATTTCTCCATTGATCTCGAACCGATAAGCGCCTGATTCAGCCGGATCCAGCGCCGCTTCGAATTCAATGGCGGCTTGCGCTTCATAGTTTACCGTCTGCCGCACCCCGGCAAGTGCTGCTGCCGCGTCAAACAGGCGTCCCAGGCTGGAGGTACGCGGTGTATTCAAACCGCGCTCCAACTGGATGCGCAATGCCTGGCGTTCCTCAAAACATAAATTCTGTTCAGGTGCCAGCCGACCCTCCCAATCCATGCCCAACGACCAGAGGAGGGCCAGGGCAGTGCGAGCTGGACGCTTAATTGCCGCATCTCCACCGGGAAGGGGAAAATAGGCCAGATGGTAATGTCGTTGAAATCCGGTGTAGTCCGCCACCAGGAATTCACCGCCCCAAATGGCTCCATCCTCGCCATATCCGGTGCCATCGAAAGCCAATCCGATAACCGGGTGGCTGCCATCCAGCCCGTTATCCGCCATGCAGGCCGCTATATGAGCATGATGATGCTGGACGCGGTAAAGTGGGAGCTCGTTTTGTTGTGAACGTTGTAGCGCATAACGACTGGAAAGATAGTCTGGATGGAGGTCGCAGACTATCGCTTCCGGATGGATACGGAAGAGACGCTCGAAATGACCTATTCCATCTTCAAAGGATCGCAGGGTTTCGTAATTCTCCATATCACCGATGTGATGACTGATGAAGGCATATCGCTGGCGGGTAAGACAGAAAGTGTTTTTTAGTTCCGGGCCCGTGGCGAGCAGGGCTGGAGACTCAAAAGGCAATCGTATTGGATCGGGAGCATAGCCGCGCGAGCGGCGAAGAAAATAAATAGAGGATTTGTTCCCCTGATCGCCAATCACCCTCGCAACAGAATCATCACAGCGGGTACGAATGTCGCGATTGTGCATCAGGAAGGCATCCGCCAGAGTGGCAAGGTTTTGACGGGCTTCATCGTTCCCCGTAGCGATGGGTTCTTCGGAAAGATTCCCGCTGGTCATTACCAATGGCTGCATGGTGAATCCTAAATCTTGATGACCAGTTTTTGCTGCGAATAGCAGGCAATGAATTGGGGTATAGGGCAGCATGACACCAAGGTTGATCTGTTTTGGCGCGACTTCTTCCACAATGGGAGATTCGGGATTGCGAGGCAGCAATACGACTGGCCTTTGGCGGGATTCGAGAATTGCACGTTCATCTTCATTAATAAGGCAATGTTGTTCCACCATCGGCATATCTTGCATCATCAGGGCAAAAGGTTTGTCCACACGCAACTTACGCCGGCGCAACTCAGCCACGGATTCCGCGTTCGTGGCATCACATGCCAGATGAAAACCACCAAGTCCTTTAATGGCAACGATCTTCCCCTTGACAAGGAGCTTCTGTACAGCCAGGATGGCCTCATCCCGCTCGGCCAATCGTTGTCCATTTGTATCCTCCAGCCAGACCTGCGGTCCGCAAACCGGACAGGCTACCGGTTGTGCATGAAAACGCCTGTCAAGTGGATTCTTATATTCCGCAGCACATTCAGGACACATCTCGAACGGCGACATGGTAGTATTGGGGCGATCGTATGGGATATCGGTGATAATGGTAAACCGTGGTCCGCAATTTGTGCAATTAATAAATGGATAACGGTAACGCCGGTCGGATGGTTCGAGCAACTCCCGCAAGCAGTCCGGGCAAATACTTACATCCGGAGAAATTGGCTGAAAGGCACCCGGTACGGCCTCAGAGTGTACAATTTCAAAACCGGTAAACCCGCGTGAAGTTCCAAAAGAAACATTAAAAGTGTCTATGCGCGCCAGCGGGGGAAGTTCAGATTTCAATGAGTTGATGAAGGAGTCCAGTACTACATCTTTCCCATCCACTTCGATATCCACGCCGGAAGATGTATTGCGCACCCAGCCGCTCAGGTCAAATCGTACCGCCAGTCCATATACAAAGGGGCGGAATCCGACACCCTGAACAATCCCTGTGATGTGGATACTCGCGCTGCGCAATTCAGACATTCATTTTTCTTTCATTAGCTTAATGTTATCTCAATACGATGTGTCCTGACAGGGTCCAGGGAAGTAATCCGGTTACGGGGAATGATGACTGTTAACCCTGTAGATGCGATTGGTTGCCCGTCCAAGCGTGCACTATGAACTCGATAATCACCAAAGTCCAAATGCTTCCGATTGAGATAGATGATCTCAATCTTCTGATCAGCAAAACGGGTTGACAGGCGTGCAATTCCTTCACGGTCGAATTGCTCGGCAACCAATTTCGGATCCACCACCAAGTCTCCGAATTGTCCCCGGACGCCGAAAGCTTCGTTCACGAGGGTCAGTAGATACCAACTGGCTGAACCTGTCAAATAAGTGTACATCCCACGACCACGCTCATTGATATATTCGGGAATACCCGGATAGATGTGGCTGCGTGAAAAATCCTGACAGTGCTGGTAAATGCCCTGCAAAACTTTATAGCCTTGCTTGACCATACCACGCCGGTACAATGCATAGGCATACATGACCGCCATATGACTGAACATGGCGCCATTTTCCTTATGCCCATAAGCAAAGCCGAAACCGCGTCCCAGGTTCAGCAACAGCTCGCCAAAATTAGTATTAAGCCGGTAACCGCCGACCCTGGCATCATACAAATAATGTTCAACCGAACGGACAACTTGCTTAGTTTGTTCGTCACTGGCAACACCCCCCATCAAGGCAAACACCTGGCCTGTCAGGGTCATTCGTACACCGCTTGGAAAATCTCCTTCCACTCGCACCCCATCGTTATCGTAATAACCGTTAAACCAACTGTAACCTTCGAAATTGGTCAGCCACTCCTGTGATTGAAGGTGGCTGCGCATCCAGTCCGCCTTGGCCGCCAGGTCGAGAGACAAATCACGTACACTCAGGCATATTTTTTCACCAGAAAGCACATGATAACTCCCGCTAAAGAACTCCGCCAGGCGGGCCTGCTTCGCCGCGACCAAATCATAATCCACTGATTCAGCCAGTGTATCCAGTAATGGGAGCATCTCGACAGCAATTTCCACCTCGTGCACATCTATTCTTGGCAATGCCAATACCCATTCACTTAGTCGGTGTAGATTACCCGCATACATTGCAGTAAAAGCCACACTCTCACCGCGCTGGCTGGCCATATCCATTGCATCGTTCCAATCAGCGCCTTCCAGCCGAATATTGTTATGTTCGCCTACGTTGAAAAACGGAACCAAATGCTGCACAAGCAGATGTTCCAGAATCGTGCCCGTGTAAGATGTACCTGCTGAGGAGGTGCGCAATTCAGTCCCCTGTTCAGGAGACCAGTCATTATCCACTTTCTGCGCACGTGACGCCAGATGATCCTTGAAATAAACCTGAGGGCGCAGCAAGAATGCCAGGTCACCAGTCTGGTCAATGTATAAACCAGTGGTCAGCAAAGGCCAGACCCCATGATCCATCCAGACACGCGGGATGTTATTACGATCGGCCTTGAATTCACCCGGCCGGGAACCGATGATGGTGGCGTTGCTTCCATCAATGCGTACACCGGCAAAATTATTAAGAAGCATCTGGCTGACATCTTCACTTTCCATCATAAGCAATGCCATGGTATCCTGCCAGAGATCGCGCCAACCACGGCCCCCGCGGCCGTAATCGTGGTAGGGAAGAAATGAGTTCCCAAAAAATCTCCGTAGGATGGGCTGGACCGTCACCCAGCGCAGCCAGCCATCAAAGCGCGCATCACCTGTGTGTAGACGCGGCACCTCTATTTTGGACTGCCAATAAATTTGTGTTTTCTCAAACCAAAAATCAAAACGCGCTGCCCCGCCGTATTCATCAACAAGCCGGTCAGATTCATCGGAGTTCAGAATCGCCAAAATCAAAACAAATGTACATTTTCCGCCTGGTATAAGCCTTACATCTCGAAATCGTAATCCTCCTATTGATTCATAACCATCCACATTCATTCCAGCCCGGAATTCCGGTTCGAGGGTCTGGACAATAGCTTGTGGCCAATCCAGGCTACCGCCCTCGCCTATGAAATCCTCCACTATCGGGAAGAAGGCTTGAGGAGATGTGCCATCCCCTTCCCCTCCCAGAACTGCATAAGTCAGGTTATTGGGCTGATGACCGCGTTCATCAAAGGACAATGTTGGTTTGACAAGCACGCCAAATTTATCACAGCGTATACGGTGCAGCAGCGAAGTCACATGGCGGTGGTCACGCAAGTTGTCCGCCGAGCGTCCATACAAGGGAATAGCAGCCGTTGGCGTGAAGTCAAGGGTATTATCGGATAGGTTGGTAAGCGTGATTTTCATCAATTCCACCCGGTCAGCACTGGCGGGCACGAAACTGGTAACCTCAGCCTGCAAACCTATTTCTGCATTTTTCCTTGTCACCCGCTGCCATAAAAAACCTGCCTCCAGAATTGTTTCCTCATCTAGATCCGTAAAGTGACGCGCAGTCTGCGCAGAACTATTACCAGTCACAGACCAGGGGGAAGATCCTTTCATCTGTATCCAGAAGTTGCGCGCCGACCGTGAATTATGTAAATCTTCAACGGAGACTGGCGGTGTCAGGAATGCGTGCTGATCGGCTTTGATATCCCCATGCAAATTCGGTGTCACAGCCGAGAAAATACCTGCCTCGTTGACCAATGGAAAATAGAGTGAATTATGCCGATGCGGGTTGGACAGGCGAAATGTACCAGCCTCATCGATAAATTCCCAATTGGAATTGTCTTGTGGAGTCATGCAGTCTCCAATAACCCTACACATTAATCCTATGCAAAGTGGACATCGATTTTTTGTATTTGCCCATCCCGGACCCGTTCCGAGTAAGGTGCAGGAATAAAACCATCAATCAGTTCGAGCAATTTCCCATCCATATCGTGCAATGCTATCAATCTTATGGCAGCTTGTTGATCGAATGTATCGCGTTCCTTTGGATTATGGTAGATAACTTTTGTCACTCCTAGAAACATAAAGGAAATGGAATTGTCCTCATCGAAGAGCCAGCTCGGTAGCACCGGTTTGAAAGCCAGGCATAATTGACCTCCCTGAACGTAAAAAGGTCGCTCACCTGCCATCATCAGTCTCCACATGCTCAGGAACTCGGCTGAGGCACCACTAAGGCGCGCGATATATCCTGCTCCGTGCAATAATTCATCTGGATGAGCACTGCTGACAAGAAAAGAAGAATTCTCTAATATACTGCGTCCATAGATTTTTGCGTTAAGGAAAGGTATCAGACTGGTTTTGATATCCTCGAAGAAGTGTTTGTATAATCCTGCCCGCAAAACCTCCAAAAGGTACTTATATTCCATATGCAGCCAGATCGACTCGTTTTCAAGCCAACCAGGTGTAAACGCGCATACACGGCCGATATCTTTGGGCCAACCATTAAGTGATGCATTGATCTTGTACATCTTCAATTTGCGATCATACAGCGAACTTGCTTTTACTTGTTCATAAAGATTTTCTGATGAAGCAGCATCCAATATCTTCATCCTTCTCACCATGCCTTCCAGGAAAAGGGGCAAGGGAGCCGGCGAAAACCGCTTAACGCGGATGCAAGGGCGACCTTGCGCGTCCAATCGTAGACTACCTCGTTTATCCTTTATGGGTTCGAATTCTTCAACGCGATAGGAAAAAAAAGTTGGCGGCATGCCGTTGTTCAATTCAATCGCACGAGTTATACCCTTATCTATTTTTGATTCAAATGCATCAAGGATTTTCTCGATATCGGTGAAGATTAATTCTGCCTCCAGACCATCCAGTCCAAGGCGAACACTAGAGCGAAACGCCTCACGAGCGGACGAGACCTTGTCCCAATATTGGCGGTCACGTTCATCTGTTTTGGCGAACGAATATCGCCTGAGCGCATTGACCACCCGATGGAGCAGGTTGATTATTTCCACCGGGAGAAGCAGCCGGCCTGACACCTCCGCCTTCAGCGCACTAAGTAACAACGTTATTAGCCTTTTCAAGGCGTAAGTCTCTGCCATGGATGAACCAAAAAGCCCAGGCAGGCCGTTAATGGCATCATCCCAGCCCGGACGCCCGGCTTCCATCTCGATCCCCATGCCCCATGGATCGAGGGTTGCGAATTTGATCAATGCCAGGCAAAATAATTTGGCGAACAAACTGGTGCGGTAGATCGATCCGGTTCCATGATTAGTGCGCAACCAGTTTGCCTCATCTCCGCGCGCAGCTATCATTGTAGCTTTCTGCTGGTCTTCGAAAATACTGTTCATTTGCCGGGGATATCCGTCCATGAGTACATATTTCTTGGAACGCGGTTGCACCATTGCCGAACTATCATAGAAAGTGTAATCATTACCTGAAAAGAGCAGGTTATGCTGACGGTCCGGATAGATAGCCAGGTAAGCGTCAATCAAGTCCAGGTTATACGTCCAATGGTCGACCCAGTATCCTTCGCCGCTGGAAGCCTCGACATGCTGTTCACTTTTTTCCATGACCTTTGCCAGGAATTGCTGGAGATCAGTTTTTAGCTCAATCGATTCGTCAATGATTTCTTTCAGCAGACTGCCTGGACTGAATGATTTGGAAAGCAGCTTGCGCAGCTTGATTGGCACACTTGCAAGGCTTGACAATCTTTCCAGTTCTTCAGGCCGGACAGTGAAAGCGGCTCCCTCTGATAACCAATGGATTATAGCCATCAATCTGGATTAGACTCATAAAAACGCGAATATTGAAATCGCCGACAGCCGGGTTGAACCAGACATCTTCCCTTCGGTTCTGATTTACATCCCGGTAACTACCGTTTCCTTGCGAGTAAAATTCAGGCGCGAGGGAAAAAGCATTGTAATCGCGTTCCAAATCGCCGTGTTTGCGTGAAAAAATATAGTAGACTTTCGACTCTTTACCAGATCCAAAGACGATCGGCCACCCACCGCGCAGGATATTGTCAAGGAATGTCTGGCGGCAGTAGGCGTCAAAGATATTTGAGCCGGTATGGCAGGCTATTGCTCCCGTCAGTTCCGCGAATGAGCTCATTGGCCTCTCGACGTTTATCATCCAAGTAACCTGCCCTGGTAAGGCTATCGATCTTTAGATGGATATTCTCAATACGGTTGGCATGTCCAAAGATGCTGTTTATCCGGATGGATTCGCCAGGATCTAATATCGCCTGGAAACCAGCGAACCCGCAAGGCGTTCTTCCGCAGGCAATTTGATTCTGGGCGAGCAATGCAGTCAACTCATTATGATAAAACCCATCCGGTGTACTCAGGGCTGTATTCTGTCCGAATACCAGTGCTGGATCGACGATGGCTGGCAGTAATTTTTGTCCATCCATGCCTTCACGGAACGCCAGCATGTAATGACCGGCCTCAAATGAGCTCACTTCCGCCGTATCAGCTACGCTTGCGCGCAAGTGGTAGAAGGGCACATCGTTCTCGAGATTGTATACTTCCATCCAGGCTTCAACCGTCCGACCGATATCTTTCAATAACCGGTCGTTTACGCCATAAGGAATTATTGCGGGAAGGCCATCCAGCATTTCCAGTGAAATTGGCCGGTCCGAGAGATTCCTCACTGTTACCATGCGCGCCAATCCAGCGAGATTTTCGCCTGGTATCAGGAAGTAAATTACTTCCGTCTGTAAACCGTTTACCTGGTTGATTTCCTGTAATTTTAAATCGTTCGCGCCGATGGTCATCTTCTGTGAAGAAAAGCCTGGTTTGAACGGTTCGTAGAACACACATCTTTTTCCGTGTTTCATCCTGATAAAGGTGCGAAAACCAAGATATGAGGTCAACTGGTATGCCCGATTGGCCGGTTGATACTCCAGGATGGGTTTATCCTTATTCTCCACCCCAAAGCTGGCAATCGCCTGCCCGCGGTTAACGTAAAACACCCACAAAGGCACTCCCATTCGCCCGGCTATACCTGGCAGGAAACTGGCGAATGGCCGGATGTTCTGGTAATCTTCAATTACATATTGCCCATTTTTATCCAATTGATTGTTCAGCATATGATCATCTATCGTCGAGTAACGTCACCTGACATTATGATCCCATCAATGATTGCCGCCGATCGGCAGGAGTAGTCAAAAGTAAACTACCTCATGCCTGATTTACATTACGGGAATTCTCAACTATCACACAACGTTGTTCTGGGTCAAGTAAAGCGTAACTTGAATTCTCTTTACTGGTATTCCTGTTCTCGACAATTAATACTGAGCCATCCTGGCTCAGAACGACCGTGTGCCAGACCATGCGCTTCACATTATAAATCTTCCCATACTCCATGCAGTGTGTATGAATTCTTCTTGATATCCGTGTCCCCTTCACCCAGGAACAATATACCCTGTCCTTTGACCATTACAAAGACCTCATCAGTCTCATAGTGCCGTTCCATCGATTCGATCCGTTCCGGTTGAATTTCGTCCAGATAGTTCAGGATGGCTACGCGCCATTCGCAAAAATCAATTACTGGTCGGTATCCTGGATCAATAAATTCACAAATCTCGAGCAACTTTTCATCCATAACACCCTTCCATTTGCTTATAAATCTTCACACCATCTTCATTAATACCAGAATCCAGATAAGAATTTCCCGCGAGCCTCTGAAAATTTAGGGTGCCAAACACAATTCTTGCCTCCAAGAGTCCACCTAACGACAATTTGGCTGAACGATTGGCTGACTGCCTGCATCTCCCAATCCGTACCCAAAGGGAAAAAGTGGCGCATCACACCCGGTCTTGCCAGTAGAATTATTCTTATTGATGGGCATTTGATCGTTTGACCGCGGCCAGGTATAGGGCAGCCTTCCCACAAATGGATATTCTCCAAAGAGTACATCGCTTATTCCCTCCCCTTCCGTTCCGGGCAGCCAGGCTGCCACCCATGCATCTGCAGTCGATAATTGATCCGTGATGATTAACGGTCGTCCTGAAATAATTACAACGATCAATTTGTCAACCATCGGACGCATCGCAGTGATCGCCTGTATATCTGCAACCGCCAGGCTTAAGTCTGCCTTATCGCCATGGCCTTCAGCGTATGGCATTTCGCCAACTACAACAATACCGACTGGCGCCCTGTCGGTAAAATTCCCATCTTTATTATATACTACTGTAGAATCAGGGGAAACGATTGTCTTAATTCCGTTTATGATGGTTGTTCCGATGTCGATGCTTCCAGTCTGCCCTTGCCAGGATATTGTCCAGCCTCCACACATCATGCCGATGTCGTCCGCGCCCTGGCCAGAAATAAGAATTTCTGACGTGGTCTTGGGAATCGGCAGGGCATAATTATCATTCTTAAGTAATACCAGCGATTCTCTGACTGCTTGCCGGGCAATCGCAACATGTTCATCTGAGCGGATAGTTTGGATGAAGGTCGGATCAGGATATGGGTGTTCAAACAATCCCAGCGCGAATTTCGCTCGTAGAATCCTCCTTACTGCATCGTTGATCCGTTCCTCGGATATATCGTCTTCATCAACTGCCTGCTTCATAACAGTAATAAATTTAATGTAATCGGTAGGAACCATATTCATATCAACCCCGGCATTGATTGCTGTGACAACCGCCGTGTAATAATCTGGGTCAACTTGATCGATCCCAGCCCAATCGGAGACAACAAAGCCATTGAAACCAAGTTCGTTTTTAAGCACATATGTCAGCAGATATTTTTGAGCATGCATCTTGGTGGTTCTCCAGCTGCTGAACGAGACCATAACGCTCATCACGCCGGCATCCACGGCAGCTTTATATGGAGGCAGGTAGAGTTTGCGGAGTGTCGTCTCATTAACCTGAACATTTCCTTGATCAAGTTTATAGTCGTCAGTACGCGAGGAGCCCCAAATTGTGCCGCCATCACCGATATAATGCTTGGCGGTCGCCAGGGTGAATTTCGTCTGTCCTTCAGACTTCTTATAACCATCCGGAATGTTCTCTAAACCTTTGATATAAGCTGTCCCGATCTCTGTAGTTAGCTGGGTGTCCTCGCTATACGACTCGTATGTGCGCCCCCAACGGATATCCTGCGGTACAGCTACGATTGGAGAAAAAGTCCACGGTATACCAGCGGCAAGCATTTCCTCGGCAGTTGCTTTCCCGATCTCTTGCGCCAGGGCGGGATCATGCGTGGCGGCCACACCACTCTCCTGGGGGAAAACAGTCGCACCATATAAATGGGCGTTGCCATGGACTGCATCTACGCCATAAATCATCGGTATTTTCAAACGTGTAGCCAGGGCTTCCGTTTGAAAACCCTTGATCATATCCTGCCAAGCTTGCGGGTTATTTTCATTTGGATTACCATCCCCGCCGCTCAGGATGGATCCAATATAATAAGTGGTAATATCACCGGGCTGAATGCTGCCCAGTTCCACCTGGGTCATCTGCCCGATCTTTTCATTCATAGACATCCGTAAAAGTAAATCATCTACACGTTCCTCGAGTGGCCGGGAAGGATCTGGATAAATTGCCGCCGGTTGGCTGGGAATGGGAGTAATCGCAGTCGTCAGCGTTGACCGAGCATTCAGCGAACAGGATGTTAGAAGGATAAACAATAAGAAAGTTGAAGCAGTTCGTTTCATGTTATACATCGCAATCCGAGGCAGTTGAATCTTCACTCCGAACTACCTTGCCATCTTTCATATAAATTACATCATGTGCATATTGATCTACCAGGGGATCATGTGACACCATCAGGAACGTGATTCTCCTGTCCTCGACCAATTTCCGGAAGAAGGCAAGCAATTCATGGGTAGTCTTACTATCCAATTCGCCCGTCGGCTCATCTGCGAGGATCAATTGAGCGCGGTTAGCAAGTGCGCGCGCTACAGCCACACGTTGCTGCTGTCCGCCTGACATCTCGTAAGGGCGATGGTTTCGCCAATCACTTAACCCGACCAATTCCAGGCATTCCAGTACCCTGCGGTTACGCGCAGTGTATCCTTCGCCCTGGATCCGCAGTAGAATTTCAACGTTTTCATAAGCAGAAAGAGTGGGCAGGAGTCCGAAGGATTGGAATACCAGACCGATCTGCACTCTTCTCCATATGGTCAATTCCTGTTCGCTCATTTGAGCCAGGTCATGCCCAAGTACCCGGATGGTTCCGGAGGTCGGTTGGTCCAGGCCAGCCAGACAGTTCAATAAAGTGGTCTTGCCGCTTCCAGATCGGCCTTTCAGGGCGATGAATTTCCCTGGTCGGACTCTCAGATTAACACCCCGTAGCGCAGCTATCCCTCCTTGATCGGTATTTTTCATCCGGTAGATACGCCAAAGGTCTTTTGTTTCGATCACTAAATCAATAGAAGGGGGAATCTCTTTTGTCTCTCGTTTCCCATTCAAAATCACGTTATTTTGCATTTTTTGTTCCCTTGCGAAGGTTGTCAATGAACCAGTCGAAATATTTTCGCGGGTGTATCAACCAGGCAGACAAATTTCGTCGTTCGCCGACTTCTTCTGAAATTTTTGCTACCGGCTGATCTACAGTTGAATGCTCAAGCTCCACGTGGTTGTTCGCTGGCGGTCGGATTAAGATCCCTTCGTCGACAATTTCCAAGCGGACGCGACGGCGGATATGGAATTGCTCCAAATGCTCACGCGGAATGGTCAACCGGCCAGCCGAATCCAGGATGGCCAATTCTTCGAAGTTGTGTAAAGATTCCTCGTGGAAACCACCTGCTGTCGGGCTTATCCGTACAGACTCGCTCGCCAGTTTGCCATCCCGGACAGCCACGACACGGTCAACATGTTGAGCGATACCCGGGTCGTGGCTGACAATTACGATGGTCAGCCCCAACTTACGATTTAGATCGCGCAATAATTCATAGATCGTCTTTGCGGTCGCCGAATCCAATTCCCCAGTTGGTTCATCCGCCAGGAGCAGTCGTGGCTGGTTGGCAAGCGCGATGGCAACTGCGACCCGCTGTTGTTCCCCTCCCGAAAGCTCTTCAAGGCGGTGATCCATCCTGTCGCCCATGCATATCCTTTCCAACAATTCCATGGCAAGCTGGCGCGGTTTCCTCCCAACTTTCCCTGAAAGCGTCATGGGCAATTGGATATTCTCTGCAGCCGTCAAATACGGAATCAGGTTTCGAGCGCCATATTGCCAGACAAATCCAACTGTTTCTCGTCGATATTGGTCAAGCTTTCTCTGACTGAGCTTGCCCAGATCCTGCTTGTTAACCAGTGCTCTTCCCCCATCAGGGCGGTCCAACCCACCAAGTATGTTAAGGAGTGTGGACTTGCCGCTCCCGCTTGCTCCAACTACACCAATCATTTCACCTTCTGCAACCGTTAAGTCCAATCCCTGTAACGCCTGTACCTCCAGGCCAGCATCGGAGGCTTCGCCCTGATCATTTATCTTATAGATCTTTATCAAGTTCTCACAATGGATAAATGCTTGGTCAATCATCAGTTGCTTTCTCCGAGTTTAATCGCCTGGAATATCTTCATCCGCACCAGGATAGCCGACAGCACACTCAGCGCCACTATGAAGAGAATGATGAATAAACCATAGATCTGAAATATGGAGAGCCAGGCAATTTCGATTTGGAATGGGGGATAATTTGCCTGGGATGTCGATCCGATCTGCAAGAATGGTACAAACAATCTGCTTGCAAGAACGCCGACCAACGTTCCGGCGCCGATTCCAAGCAAGATCAAGGAAGCCAATTCTGCAGCCAGAAAACTGGTCATCTGTTTGACGGACAACCCAATTGCCCGCAACATCCCCATTTCAATAAAACGACGGCGGAAAGAAAACAGTGCATACAACAGAAAGCCTAATACGGTCAGGATGGCTGAGGCAACAAAACCTACCGAAAGCAAACCGAACAACCCTTGACGTTCAGGCCTCTTCTGGGCAGCCAGGATATCGTTGCTTGCCGACGACCAATTCGTCACCAGGGTGTTTAACCCATTCTCAACCAGGCGGTTTTGATCCGCCTGCAGATCGAGGGTGATGCTGTATCCACGAATGGCATATACTATACTTTCAGGGTCAGCATTTCTGATTGTTCGGAGCCAGACTTCATGTGGATATTCAGCGCCCGACTGCAAATAAAGCGAATCAAGATTAGCTACAAACATGGGGCCGTCTTCCGGGTACCAGGTTGGGAACAGCTCAAATCCTCCAATAATAGTTAATTCCATTGGAATCGATACACCCGAATCACCTGTTTGAACCCCTAATATCAGCTTATCGCCGATTTTCAGACTTTGTTGCTTAAGCAGGTCATTCGGCACAAGCACGCCTTCAGGATCCGCGCCCAATGCATTCATCAAATTGCCCAACGGTTGGGAAGCAAAGTCACGCTGCCAGTAAGCCACTTCCGGAAACGTGATTCGATCCACTCCAAGGAAAGTCCCGCCAATCGTGGCGCCTGTGGTTGTTAATGCAGTGGTCGTGTACCTTCCCACACGGCTTGCGGCAAGCACACCTTTCAAACTGAGATGCTCCTCAACCGGGCCGAATGTGTAAACAGGGTTTTGGGTTTCAATATTGACCGTTGTGCCTTGTTCGTTGACATTCATATCAGAACCGATTTGATAATAAGTTTGTTTTTTCAGTTGGGTATCCAACGTTTTTGCCAGAGATGCAGTGAAGGATGAAAGTCCAAGCGTCAATAGAAGCAAGACGAGAGGCGCGCTGTAAAAAGCCGGCGTTCTGGCCAGGTAGCGCGCGGCCATCAGCACCCCAACACTCTTTGTCCTCCGCATCGACCAGCTCAGCACACTCATCAAACGCGGAACCACGCGCAGCGTGAACAGTGCCAGCGCGAAAATGCCAATGGCAGGAGCGATCAAAAGCAATGGATTCTGCAGCGGGTTCGGGACATTTGAATTCCCCGATGATGCCAGAATGCTTTCACGTCTCAACTGCCACAGGCCATATCCGGCGGGGATAAGCAGAAGAAGGTCGAACCAATATCGTTGCCACCAAGGGGGACGCAAAAGACGTGCACGCTCCTGCTTGTAAGTGACAATTGTATTCCTGGCCCCAACAAGAGCCGGAAAGAGCACCTGCACAAAAAGGATAATTACAATGCCAGCTATACCATAAATTAGCGCGGATACTGTCAAGCTGACTCTCAAACCTCCTGAGGCAGTGAAATCCATGAAGCTGCGTGCCCTTCCAATCGCATGTGCGATCCAATAACCGAGGAATACTCCTCCCGCCAGTGCAACCATACCTAACAATATTCCCTGGAGCATCGACATACCAACTACCTGTATAGAACTCGCGCCTCGACTGCGGAGGATGGCCATCTCAGCACGTTGTTGTCCAACAAACAAATCTGTCACCAGTCCGATGAAGGCCAGAATTAATCCCAAGATCGGGACGCTAAAAGCATATAAGAGATATGTAAGGTAGGGAGCGTTCTTTTGATAACGTTTTAGCGCATCAAGGGGGGAAGAAACCAATTTGGTGTCTTTAAGGAGCGCGCCAGCCTGTTTTTGAATCCCCTGTATCCGTTGATTTAGACCAGAAATATCTCCAGAGTGAAGATTCGAGCCATCTGCCACGATATACCACATGGAATCCCGCAACTCATCCTTCACGGCATCGCTAATCACGCTGGCATAACTGACCTCATTGACAAGCAGCCAATTATCAGATCCAACCCCCCAGTATGGAGCACTTCCGTCCACCGGGCTCCAAATGCCAACGATGATTACAGGGATTTCTATTCCGTTATTGCGAAGGTAATATACATCCCCTGCTTGAAGACCAATAACGTTGGCTAGCGTTTCGCTGACCATTGCCGGCACTTCCCCCAGTTCCAGAATGGATGTATAAGGTTGAGGGAATTGACCGGATACGAGCCTCACTGCATCTTCCATTGGAGTGACAAATGCAAGATTGACAGAAGCCAGGTAATATTTGCTGCCTGATATATTCGGGTCCAAAGGTGGGTACAAGAAATAGCCATCGGTGTGGAACCGGCGTATGGTTTGTTCAATTGGGAATTGAATCGTTCTCAGAGCATCCCCGGATAAATACTGGTCCACCTTTTCCACATCCGCCCATTGAGGACTCTTTCGCCCGGCTACATTTAGATTAAAAGCGAAAGCCATTGGCGCGAAGTCCACCGGGCGGTTGGCCAGTTTTGCCTCATTTCCGGCAAAAAGCTCTTCGCGGAAGAGGCGGAAATAAGTCGCGTCTGCAAATAACGGGATGCTCAAAATGAAACCGGATGCAACCAGTAATCCAACAATCGCGGCAATACCAAGAAAACGCTGCGTTAAAAGGCGCTTGAAAGCCACACCAATTGTGGCCCAGATCTGTTGTATAAACCCAATCAAGCCTGTTAAGATTTTCATTGCCCGATTACGACCTGTCCTTCATCCAGACCTGAGATTATTTCCACCTTATCTGCCGTTTGCAGGCCAATCTCAATATCTATTCGTTTGGGACCATTTGTTCCATTGACTATTACAAATGTCCGGCCTCCAACTGTGCGGATTGCCGCGGGTGGAAGCCATAAAAGGTGTGACTTATTTGCCAACTGCACGAGGACGGTAACCGTATCACCTGATTTTAAATCTTCAGCGGAAGGGGTCTGATCTAGAATTATGTAAATGTTGGTATCATCAGCGCTGCCGATGCCGTAAGGCGATGGTAGTTGCCGGACTTTACCAGCCCAATGCAGATCTGGCTTGCTGTTCGGAGTGACTGTAACAGGCATTCCTTCGAACATATCTTTGAGCGTATTATCCAGTTTACCTGGATCGACAGTTGCAAGGATCTCAGAATGTTTCGCGTCACCAATCGTGAATGCAACCGTCGAGGAGGTTACTGCTCTTCCCTGATTAACACCAGAGATGATGACTCCATCCACGGGGGCAAACACTTTTGCTTTGTTTGCATTCTCAGCAAAAGTATCCGGTTGAGTTAAGGTTGGATCTATGCCGTTTTTGATCAACACTTCGTTCAAATCCATCTGCGCCAATTCAACCTGCTTTTCCTGGATCTGAATATCAAAAGTTGATGCGCCTTCCGCCTTGTATTTTTCCAATGTCAATTGAGCGATCTGCAATGCGATTTGAGCGCGCTTGATGGCATCACTTGTCTCAACAGACTGTGATTGTATAGTCTTCAGTTCTTCCAGATCGGCCAGCAACTCCCCCTTCTTGACCGGATCATTTAATTGGACATATACATTACCAACATGTCCATCCATCTGGAAATTGACCGCTGCCAACGCAAGGGGGATAACACGCCCGAACAACTCTACATTGATGACGATATCTCCGCGCTGGACAGAATAAGTCTTTTTAACCGGGGTAGGGTAAGGGGTGGGAGTCGCATCAATTTGATCCTTACCACAACCAACCAATAAGAGACTGAAAATCAAGAAAAGCATAGAAATAGTAACCAGGGTCTTTTTTCTCATTAATCTACTCCTGACCGATGTAGGCTATTACTTGAAGAGATCCAACTTTTTTATCTGGCACGGGAATCACAGTTCCCGGGACGGGCTTGCCATCCACCACCAGGGTGACATCATTCCCAGACCCTTTCCGGCGAATCGAGAGCTCATATCGTACACCCCGGAAATGCCGGACCGCTTCAAAGCCTTGCCAGTTCGATGGGATAACCGGCTTTATTTCGAGCCCATCATATTGTGGTTGAATTCCCAAGATTGCCTGAGTGATGGCAATGTAATTCATAGCTGCCGTGCCCGATAGCCACGAATTTTTGGCTTCCCCGTGTGTCGGTGCATCTTTTCCAGCAATCATCTGTGGATACACGAATGGCTCACATTTATGTAATTCGCTGATCTCCTCGCGTTTCGAAGGATTGATGCGAGTGTAATAGTCAAATGCCTGGTCACCACGACCGATTTTCGTTTCAGCGATCATGATCCACGGGTTGGTATGACAAAAGATACCTGCATTTTCCTTATAACCTGGCGGATAGGAGGAAATCTCCCCCAGGTGCAGGTAATACTGGCTGAAGGCTGGTTGTTGCAGTACGATACCGTGTGCCGTGGCAAGATGCTTATTGACCGAGTCCAGCGCTTTTTGAGCGCGTCCATCCTTCACTCCCAGCCCGGCCCAGATACATATACCCTGCGGCTCGATGAAGATCTGACCTTCCTCATTTACTTTTGAACCCAACACATGCCCGAAATCATCATAAGCACGCCGGAACCATTCCCCATCCCAGCCGGCTTTCCAGATTACGTCTTCCATGTCCTTGGCAGCCTTGGAATAAAAGGCCAAAGGTTGAAGATTAAATGTTGCACCTTTCGTCTTTTGGAGGTTGACATAGTAGTTTGTTAATTCTGCCATCTCTTTGCAAGCCAGGACAAACAACCCTGCGATGAAGACCGACTCAGCAACCTTTCCCTCCTTGTTCGTTGTGGTCTGAAAGGATTGTCCCGGAGTATCAGAGAAGCAATTGAGGTTCAGACAGTCGTTCCAGTCCGCCCTTCCGATCAAAGGCAGGCAGTTCGGACCGAGCCGGTCGAGAGTGTATTGCAATGATCGCTGTAAGTGCTCCAGGAGCGGTGATTCGCTCCCAGCCTCGTTTTCATACTGTACTTGTACATCCAAAATATCCCAATCGGCAGTTTCTTTTAGGTAAGCAGCCACAGCCAGTACAAGCCAGGCCGGGTCATCATTGAATCCTGAACCGACATCATTATTGCCGCGCTTGGTGAGCGGTTGGTATTGGTGGTATGCGCCACCACTTTTCAGTTGGGTTGCAGCAAGATCCAATATGCGTTCACGCGCCCTCTCCGGTATCATGTGGACAAAGCCAAGGAGATCCTGGTTTGAATCTCGGTAGCCCATGCCACGCCCAATGCCCGATTCAAAATAGGAGGCAGAACGCGACACGTTGAATGTGATCATGCACTGGTAAGCATTCCATATATTGACCATCCGATTGGTATGTTCATCCGGAGTTGTCACTTGCAGTTTTCCGAGCAATTCGCTCCAATAATCCCGCAAAGCAATGAACGCGGATTCTACATTTTTAGGTTGAAGATATTTCGCGATGGTTGGTATTGCTGTCTTTTTATTAATAATCTGGGAATCAGGTGGATCGAACTTGGCATGCTTGGGATTCTCGTGATAACCCAGGATAAAAACGATCTTCTTCGACTCTCCGGCTGCTAACTGGACATTGACGTGGTGAGACCCAATCGGCTGCCAGCCGTGCGCCAGCGAATTGGTGGACTTGCCAGATTCCACCACCGAAGGGCTTTCCCAGCCACGGTATGCGCCAAGGAAAGAATCGCGCTGCGTGTCGAATCCGGACAGTTTTTCAGAACAGGCGAAATAAGCAAAGTGATCGCGCCGTTCCCGGTATTCGGTTTTATGGTATATCACATCATCAACTATTTCCACCTGACCCGTCGAGAAATTGCGTTGGAAGTTGGTGGAATCATCCCAGGCATCCCATAGGCAAAATTCAATTGCTGAGAAGACAGAGAGTTCAGCCATTTCCACTCTCTGATTGGTAAGTGTTAGGTCCCAGATTTCCAAGTTTTCGCCGATCGGAACAAAATAACGTGTCTCTGCCTCAATTTGATGGGAAACGCTCCGGATGATGGTGTATCCCATCCCATGCCGACAGGAATATTCATCAAGTACGCTACGCACCGGCATCCACGAAGGCGACCAGAACTTACCTTCAGAGTTATCCCGTAGATAGATATACCGTCCGCCCATATCGTATGGTGCGTTATTGTAGCGATAACGCGTCAGTCGGCGCAGGCGGGCGTCTTTATAGAATGAATAGCCACCCGCCGTATTGGAGATCAAGCCAAAATAAGACTCGCAACCCAGGTAATTGATCCAAGGCAAGGGTGTATCAGGACGAGTGATTATATACTCACGGGCAGAATCATCAAAATGACCAAACTTCATGGATCTCATCTCCAATATTGTTCATAGGCACAAAATAACTGGCTAATCGCCCGAAATAAAGAAATTTGATAGCGGTACCTGGGATGCGCCAGCGCCGATTATACCCCGCTGCATGAATAATCCGGCCCTGTTATTCTATCTATCCTGCCAACAGGTGGTCGGAAAGAAATATGATTCTCCTAAATTCCATGCGGGGTGAAACATTTATCGGTTACTGTTGTTCTTGAAACAAATCCTGATGCGCTTCACGCACTCGTCCAAAATTCATCTTTTCAATTTCCCGATCATACGTCACGTATCCATTTACTTCGATCTCCACATCCGTGGTTTGTGTGTAAATCGCAGCCGAGAGACCGGCCTGAATACAAGGTTTTACTTCCTTCTCCAGCAACTCCAGATATGAATCAGTCAATTGCTCTGCCGATGAGATCCTTTTATAACCAAATTCCGCCTTTGGATTCCAGAGATGATCATTTACTTTACAACTGTAACCCCCAAACTCGGATAGCACCGCGGCGCGTTTTTCTTCTGGCGGTATCAGCGGCAGTTTCTTGAAATAAACGTGAAGACTTTTACAATCCCCACTACCCTGGTCAAACCAGCCACTGGCGTGATCCACAAGTCGGGTCTGGTCATAGTTCCCAAGCCACTCTGCCACTGAATTTGCTTCGAACTGTCCCCAGCCTTCATTAAACGGCACCCACATTCCTATGCAGGGAAAATTGTAGAGGTGGTCAACCAGTTCCTTCAACTCTCGCCGATAATCCTGGCGGGAAGCCGTTTCACTCCTCCCGGCATAGCGGTAATTCCGGTCATGCTTTCGTGAGCCGAATAGGATCGCTAGAAGCGAAGTCGCATCCCCTACTGCCGTACCTCCATTGACCATATCCTGCCAGACGATCAACCCCTGCTTATCACAATAATAATAATATCGCGCCGGTTCCACCTTGACATGCTTACGAAGCATATTAAATCCCAGTGACTTGATCATTTCCAAATCCCACCGCATGGCTTCGTCAGTGGGTGGAGTGTATAAACCATCCGGCCAATAGCCCTGGTCAAGAGGTCCAAACTGGAAGACCGGCCGGTTGTTTAGACATAAACGTGTCCGCCCTTGCCTGTCCTTTCCAAGGCTGAACTTGCGCATCCCAAAATAACTCTCCACTCGATCTTCACCAGCCTCGACAGTAAGATCATACAAATGCGGTGTTTCGGGACTCCACAACTTCAGATTGGGAATCGGGATATCGATCTCCCTGTCCATGGAATCCGTATTTACTTTTGCCAGGGAAACCCCAGCCTCATGCACAGTAATGCACATTCCAACCCGGTCTGTTTCTGTCGTCGAAGCGTGACTCAGTTCCACCTTGACACGGATTGTTCCTGAATCTATATTTGGAGTGATTTTCAGCCTCGTAATAGAAGTCTCTGGTACCGGTTCGAGCCAGACTGTCTGCCAGATGCCCGAGACCGCCGAATACCAGATGGATCTTGGCTTACGCACCTGTTTACCATGCTGCTGCCAAAATGAATTTGTCGGATCCCAGACAGATACGACCAGTTCATTTTCTCCAACCAAAAGATGGGGAGAAACATCGAACCAAAAAGGCAGGTATCCGCCTCGATGCATTCCAACTTCATTACCGTTTACCCAGATGGTTGCTTCCCAATCCACTGCCCCAAAATGAAGCAGAACTCGCTTCCCATGCCAGGTATCCGGAATGGTAAACATCCGCTGGTACCATAATCGCTCATCCGGCTGAAGCGCATGCTTCACGCCTGAAAGGGCAGACTCAATCGGATATGGGACCAGAATCTCATTATCGAACGAAAATCTGTAATTTTGTTCCTTGGAGACAATGGCATACTTCCATAATCCGTTGAGATTGACCCAATCTGGTCTCCTCATCTGCGGACGAGGATACTCCAGCCAGGCATTTTCAGGAGTGACACTCTTTGTCCACCGGGTCATTATATTGCCGGGAGTAGGTTGCCAGTTTCCCATGAATACTATTCCCCGGATTTGCGATCTTTGGCCCATGCCAGCGGAATCGCCGCTAACAATGTGGCAATTCCAGCCACCTGGAAGATGATAGGTGTCGGGATGAAACCTGCCTGCCCCTCAATGACAGTAGGAATACCAAAATGTGTCCCCAGCCAGCCACCCGTCAACGGACCCAGGATCATCGGCAGCATCACCCAAAAGAACAAGTAATATCCGGCGAACTGGCCGCGCTTATCTTCCGGGAACAAATCCTTGCTCCAGGTGCTGGTCGCAATCGTCCAGGCAGTCATTGGCATCAGCCACAGGATGCCGGTAACGATCAATGGGACAAGGGTCCGGGAGAGCGAAAAAAGGAGTAGTCCAATCGTCTCAGCACCTACTGCCAGCAGTGCCACCGGTTTGCGTCCCCACCTGTCTATTAGAAGCCCCAACGGGTATGCCAGTGCGATGCCTCCCACAAGGATGCAAACCGCAATAGTGATGGAAGAGCTGATCGTATCGAGTTGGATGTAATGTTGAAGATAAATAATCAAGTAAGGGAAGAAAACATTCTGCGCCACTGCCCACAGGCTGATCCCCATCAAGACCAGGAAGAAGTTGCGGTTGGCAACCAGGTTTTTCCAGCGTAGACTATCGGCAATCTGCCCCCAATACGTGCCTGAAGGTTTTTTACTTATGGGTTCTTCATGGATAAAAAGACTGCCGATGAGCCCCAGTACGAATACTGTTCCACCAATGATGTAAAAAAATGCATAGTAACCCAGCATCTGGATGATTAACCCCGCCCCTCCATAAACGATCATGATAGCAACCCAGGTCAGGATTTCCACTACTCCCATCACGCGCCCGCGGTTCTCCGTAGTGGTGACATCCGTGATATAGGCATTCAGGGATGCGTCATTGGCAGTAGAACCGAAAAAAGTCATCACACAATCAAACAGGATTGCCATGCCAATTGCCAGTGTTACCGGCCGGAAGAATGCCGCTGAAGGGAATAAAGCTGTAAGAATACCCCATGCCAGGTACCCGAACAAGATGAAAGGCCGCCGGCGACCCCAGCGTGTACGCGTGCGGTCCGAAAGCGTGCCCATCAGGATCGTCGTCAGTGTAGCAGCCACGGCGGATGCGGCTACCATCCAAGAGATTGGCCGCGGGTCTGGTGTGATCTTATCGTACATAAATGTATTGAAGAACTGGTTTTCAACACCCCAGGCCAATTGGCCTGAAAAACCGAGCAGGATGATGGCGATCCAGATTTTCCTGGTGATGATGGTTTTAGGATTTATGACTCTCCCTTTTTTTACCAGCGTGCATGATGTTCTTCTGCAAAGCCGATCAGATCCTGGATTTGAATGACTTCCCCATCATCCGCAACAGCTTTGCCATTGTAACAGCCAAACATTTGGTGAACTTCGCTAAAAATAATTCCCAAATTTGTTCGGGCAAGCCGCTCTTTGAAAGGCGTGAAAGTCAGATCGAGCCTTCCTTCAGTATCGCTGAAATTCCAGGGTCTCATATAATCGTCAGGGTTGTAGTCGAATTTAACCACCTCGAGTTTATGGATGCGATTTCCCAGGATTAGAGCATTCTCCCCAGCTTTCGTCAGATCACCAAATCCACGGCCCAGGTTCAGGCCAACGGTTCGGCCGTCCGGTAAGAATCCAGAACTGCTTGCCCAATTCCAGTAGGACTGGTATTCCCAGACACCCCGGCCCCAATCCAGCGAGCCGCTGCAGGTCAGCGGATTGAGGGTTTCAGTCATGTCGCCGTATTCTATCGTCCCCTCTGCTGGCAGGCAATTGATCTTACGGTTGTAGTAGAAACGTTTTTTGCCGATCGGGATTACGATCGTCATCGATTCATATCCAGGCTGGAACTTAAGGTTAATATCCGCTTTTATTCCCTTGCCACCATAAAATTCCGGCCAATCCACAGAAATCCTCCTTTCGGACGCAGATACGCGGAAATCCAGGCACACCTTCTCATTTTTGAAATGGCTGTCGCCTTCGACACTGTCATGCGGAAGCTTAATCCCTTTGCCAAAAGGAATGACCAAACCTTCCTCGTGCAATTCCCCGGTCGCAAAATCCATCACATAGACGAACAGATTACCAGCATATCCCAGGTCTGCGATGGTCGCAGAGAAAAATCCCTTCCGGCTGAATACAGCGTAATAATCCCAGCGCTTGATGCGGAATCGTTGCAAAGGTCGTAAAGTGTAGAAATGCGCTGCTTCCAGGTTACAGTTCAATAGGGGCTGCCGAGACCAGCCAACCTGCGCAAGGCGGCCATCCGGGTTGAGCAAGGGTCCGGTTTGGGTAAGTTCAGTTTGCATTCTGCCTCCAGTCTGCTTACCAGTTTAAAGCGAATATTCGCTCCTGTCAAACCAAAATCGGTTTTTCTTGGATTCCCACTCATTTGTTATAACGAAGGCAATGGCGGCCTATGATGACCAGTTGGATCAGGAAAGTAATCACCGTCTGCCATTGAGCAATATTTGTAATGTCAATTCTAAAATTGATGTTTTTTCAAGGGAATGAACTTATAATCAGGATATGATGACTATTTTATCAGACTGGAAATTCTCATTGAGCGCAGACGATGTGTTACGCGGCCAGGGAGCAAATCCTGATATTGTTCGAACCGGAAAGCCGAGGCTCATGGCTGCTGTAGAACGTGCCTTATCCCAGGGCTTGAACCTAATCCAACCTGTCTCTCAGACAGGCGAAGTAATCGTAATCACGCACAGCCACAAACGCCTTTTCCTGGATGGTGGTCGGGAGCTGACCGGTCCGCTGGTAACACGCCATCTCGCCGGAGCCCAGCGCGTGGTCGCAGCCATTTGCACAATTGGCCCGGCACTCGAGAAAGCCGTTACCAATCTTCTAAACGAAGACCCACTCTATGCACTGGCATTGGATGGGCTGGGCAACGCCGCCATGGAGAGCCTCGCACAACAGGTCTGTAGCCACATTGGAGAGCAGGTCAGTATTGAGGGACTGCATGTATCCACGCCGCTCAGCCCCGGCAGCCCAGATTGGCCGGTCGAAATTGGCCAGCCACAGGTTTTCTCCATTCTCAATCACCCACAAGCCGGGATCCACCTTACCTCCGGTGGCATGATGCTCCCGAAAAAATCAATGTCATTTATCGTTGGAATCGGGCCTGAGATGTCGCAAACTACAATGTGTGAAGTCTGCGGCCTGAAGGAGACCTGCCGGTACCAGTATGCCTGACCCCTTCCGCATCGACTTTGAACCGCTCGGCCGGCGTGGTCAGGCACTTCCCGGCCAAACACTTCTTCAGGCCGCCCAGTCTGCCGGGGTTGGACTGGCCTCAGTCTGTGGCGGAGTGGGTACTTGTGAGGAGTGCCGGATACGTCTGGCTTCCGGCAATCTCACTTCACCCACCCTGGTGGAAGAAGCTGCCCTAAGTAAAGCCGATCTGTCTGCCGGGTTCCGGCTGGCATGCCAGGCAGAACCGTTGAGTGACGTGAAGTTGTACATCCCACCCGAATCATTAACGGCTGATCAGCGCCTTCAATTGGATGGTGAAGATACGCAATTGGAACTCCAGCCAGCCGTCCACAGCCCCGGAGCACACGGACTGGCGGTGGACATTGGCACCACCAAGCTGGCTGCTTATTTGGTGAACTTGGAGACCGGCCAGACCATAGCACGGGCTGGAGCAATGAACCCGCAAATCGCCTATGGTGAGGATATCATCAGCCGCATCGCCTTTGCCATTCGGGATCCGGATGGGGCAAGAAAGCTCCAATTGGTTTTAGTGCAAACGCTTAATGATCTTCTGGCAAGGATGTGTGCAGAAGCGCGCCTTTCCCCTGCTTCTATTCTGGATGCTGTTTTGGTTGGCAACACCGCCATGCACCATCTTTTCGCCGGGCTGCCGGTGGAACAACTTGGTCACGCACCATTTGCCCCGGCCTCCACCTGGCCGATTTCCATCCCCGTTGGGGTGCTGGGACTTGATCTTGGTCCGTCTGCCTTCGCTTACCTGCCGCCTGTCATTGCCGGGTATGTTGGTTCGGACCACCTTGCCATGTTACTTTCTACGCAGGCCTGGAAATCACCGCACAATGTCATTGCACTTGACATCGGAACAAACACAGAAATTGCTCTTATCACGCATGGCAGGATCACATGTTGTTCATGCGCATCTGGCCCGGCTTTCGAAGGGGCCCATATTCATGAAGGCATGCGTGCGGCTCCTGGAGCCATTGAGCGCGCCCGATGGTCAAGTGGAAAAATCCTCTGGCAGACGATCTCAGATCAGCCACCCGTGGGCATCTGCGGCTCAGGGATCCTGGACGTGGTGGCTGCCCTGCAAGACGGCGGCTTGGTGAGATCCACCGGGGCCTTGAAAACCAACACCGAATCTGGTTATGTGCTTGTCCCAGCCGTAGAGACAGGCCTTGGGCGTGATTTACTGGTTACGCGCAAAGATGTCCATGAGGTCCAATTGGCAAAATCCGCAATCCGGTCGGGACTAGAGATCCTGCTTCAAGAAGCCGGGCTGACATATTCTGAGCTGGACGAGTTCATCGTTGCTGGAGCCTTCGGCACTTACCTGGACTTGCGCTCCGCTGTCCGCATCGGCATGTTTCCTCCTCTGCCGCTTGAAATATTTCGGCAGGTTGGCAACGCTGCCGGCGTCGGGGCGAAACAAATGCTCGTCTCACTGAAATTGCGCTGGCAGGCAGAAGACCTTGCCAGCCGGATCGGATACATCGAGCTGACGGCCCGTCCTGCTTTTAACTCTTTGTTTATGGAACACCTCTCCTTCAAGCTTTAATGCGGAAACCTAAAGCAAAAGAAGATCCGCCAATAAGCGGTAGAATGAATTTTCTTATGCCAAATACCTTGCCACAATATAACGATGATCGATCAGAGCCGGATAGAACGCTCATCCTGAGATATAAAAGTGAAGACGATGGTTCGTTTCAGGTTTCCCGTCCTGATGGGGTCCGCTTGTATGTTCCAAAGAACCGCAGTGTTCCGCAGCCTTTTCCCGACCTACCAACCCGGCCGCTCACCCCTGTTTTTCATCTGTTGGCTCTGGCCTTTGTGGGCTTGGCCCCGGCCGGTCTGGGTGCAGTCGTTCTGGCGCCGCTCGCTATGGTGTGGGCCTTAGTACTGCTGTTCACCCGTCATCTTTCGCCAGGAGATAAAAAACGGGTAATAGTTATTTGTGGGATTGCCATTTTCCTGCTCGTGTTAGCCATCCCCATGAGCAAATCACTCCTGACGCGCCTTTCTTCATGATATGAATCCCATTTTAACTCACGCATTGTTTCTGGCCGGCGCCTGGTTCACCCTCAGTCTGGTAGTGATGTTGCTGGCAGGCAATCGTCTCCGCCTGACACATATTGCTGTCTCGCTTACCTGGTTGGCGGTTGTATTAGGTATTGGTGACTTCTGGGTGCTTGCCACCTTCAGACAACCGGTGGAAGTCATTGTTCTAACCGCCCTGGCAATCCTGCTTGGCCTAGCCTGCATCTGGCGGCTACGCGATTGGAATGCTTTCGGTCAGGTAGCCTGGATGGCAACGCTTTTCGCGACCGCGCTCTTTTTGATCTACGCCTATTTTATCGTTATTACCGCCCGCCTCGCACCCGCCTATCTTATCGCTGCTCAGATGTTCATGTTCTTGCAGACTATCGCCTCCATCGTGTTACTGACCCACATGTTTGAAAATATCGATGTGACTTGCCGGGTGCGTTGGCATAATCGTTTGGTGCGGGTCAATCCGGCACCGGGCTTTCTGCCGATGGTCTCCCTGCATCTGCCGGCCTATGATGAACCGCCTGAGGTTGTTGAAGCGACCCTGTGCAGGCTGGCGGATCTGGATTATCCCAACTATGAGGTCCTGGTTATCGATAATAACACACCGGATGAAAGAACCTGGCTGCCGATCGAAAAACTCTGCCGGGACCTGGGACCGCGTTTCCGATTCTTCCATTTGGAAAATTGGCCTGGTTACAAGTCCGGTGCCCTCAACTTTGCCCTGGCCCAGACTTCACCTGCAGCTGAACTCATCGGCGTGGTCGACGCTGATTACCTGGTTGACCCGTGTTTCCTGAGCGAAATGGTTCCAGCCTTCACCGATCCAAAGGTCGCCTTCATCCAGGCTCCGCAGGATTACCGGGATTACAAACCGGGATCTTTTGCGGAGGCTATGTATTTCTCCTACGAATATTTCTTCGAAGTGCCCATGCAGGTCCGCAGCGAGCACAACGCCATTATCTTTTCCGGGACAATGGGCTTGATACGCAAGACTGTCCTTCAGGAAATCGGCGGTTGGAGTGAGTGGTGCGTTACGGAGGATGCCGAGGCCAGCTTGCGTGTCCTCAAGCGTGGCTATAAATCCATATATTTCCACCGCAGCATGGGGCGCGGGTTGATGCCTTGCACCTTCTCCGGGTTAAAGCGGCAGCGCTTCCGTTGGTGTTTTGGAAACATTCAAATCTTACGCAGACATTGGGAAGCTCTTATGCCATGGGCGCATTGGATCGACCCGCAAAACCGTCTCACACAAGCTCAGCGTTACTACTACCTGGCCGGATTGGTACAATGGTTTTCAGATGCATTTAATTTCGCCTTTCTTTGCTTTCTAGTGGCTGGCGGCGCCATCAAGCTGGTTTCGTCTCATTTTACAATCCTACCCATCACAATTCCTTGGATTATTTTCACTTCATTCTACATATTTCTGAACTTATGGCGGCTCATCTGGGTAATTCGCAATGCGCTCAAGGTCTCCTGGGGGTTGGCATTCCGCTCGATGTATAGTATGTTTAGCGTTGGATGGGTTAACACCCTGGCCAGCATCCAGGCTCTGATTCATTCCCAGACCGCTTTTCTGCGCACACCGAAGACGATGAGCAAGGTGCGCGTGCTCAATGCTCTCTTCCTGACCCAATGGGAAGCAGGAATTGGTATTATTTGCCTGGCAATGGGATTGGCGATCCTGGCTCTGGCTGATCGCACTCCCAATACTTACTTCATCGGCGGTTTGCTCCTCTGGCAGTCGAGTCTCTATCTATCGTCACCAATATACGGTTTGTTTTATAAGTCCTGTGAGTAGTGGCAGACGGTTCTTCGCAGACCAGGAGTTCGTGCTCGACCCAATATGGCCTCTGATTTCTACTCCAATTGTTTTTGGAAATCCTTCAAAATGGTGGCCGATTTGGATAATGCTTTTTCTTCGTCGGGTAACAAAGGGGCCTTTACGATCTCTATAACACCACCCTGTCCGACAATACAGGGAACACTCAGACAAACATCCTTTAATCCATACTCACCATCCAGGAAAGTCGAAACCGGCAGGACGCTACGCTGGTCCTGTAAAATGCTGCCGACGATACGCGACAAGGCCATTCCGATGGCAAAGTACGTAGCTCCCTTGTAATTGATGATGTGATAAGCCGAATCCTTGACCGTTTGAGCAATCCTCTCACGTTCCCATTGCCAGGCATTGCATTTCTTGCACAATGGACAGTAATCATCAATGGAGACTCCTGCTATATGCGTCATCGACCAGGCCGGGAATTCGCTATCGCCGTGCTCTCCCAGGAAGTAGGCATGGACATTGCCCACATCCACTCCGCAGTGCTGGCTGAGCAGGTACCGAAAGCGCGCACTGTCCAGTACCGTGCCCGAGCCCATTACGCGTTTTATCGGCCAGCCCGAATGTTTTAATGCCACATAGGTGAGAATATCGACCGGGTTGCTGGCAATTACAAGGACCGCCTGGGATTCACGACTGACGATTTTCTCCACGATGGATTCGACAATAACCTTGTTTTTTTGCAACAGGACCAGACGACTTTCCCCCGGCGCCTGCTTGGCGCCTGCGGTGATGACAATTACCTGGGCATCCGCATAATCCTGCTCTTGTCCCACCCGGATCTGGACAGACGGATAGTACGGTAAACCATGCGCCAGGTCCAATACCTGTCCTTCGGCGAGATCCGGGTTGGCATCTAATAGATCGATCTCCTCTGCCAAGCCTTTCTGAGCGAGGGCATACGCGAATGTAGAGCCGACCGCGCCCGCTCCAATAATCACGACTTTCCTTGGTTTCCAGTTTGATTCCATACTAGCCTGCTTGTTCGGCTTCCTTGGCCCGCAACGCTTCGGCCGCCCGAAAATATCTCAGGTACCGCATGGAATTGTTGTCGCGACCCAGAAGCAGGTCAGCTGCCTTAACGGTTTGACCGAGTTTGGCCGGATCAGTGATGGCACAGGTGGCACCCAGCTGGATGGCGAGCGTAAGAAAGGCTGCATTAACTATCGGACGGTCCGGCAGGCCAAATGAAACGTTGCTGGCACCCAGGTTGATATTAACACCAAATTCTTTCCGCAGAAGTTCAACGGTCTGAAGCGTAACAAGCGCGGCATTGCTGTCTGAGCCGACGGTTAATACCAGTGGGTCAATAATGACATCCTCTCTTGGAATTCCCAGTTGAGCTGCTCGTTCCAGGATCTTCTCAGCTACAGCAAGTCGTTCTTCTGGGGTTTTGGGAATACCATTATCATCCATGGTCAGGCCGATAACAGCCGCACCGCGGTCCTTGACAAGCGGCAAGACTGTTTCCAGCTTTTTCTGCTCCCCACTGACCGAATTGACCAGTGGCTTGCCAGGTGCGGCTGCCAAACCGACCGCCAGCACATCCGGGTTGGCGGAATCAAGGCAAAATGGGATGTCCACAAGCGACGAAAGAAGTTCAACAAGCCTTTTAACCACCACCATTTCATCCAAACCCGGCACACCGACATTAATATCCAGCACTTCGGCACCCCATGCTATCTGGCTTTCAGCCAATTGGCGAACAAAGTCCAGATTTCCTTCTGCCAGCGCCGCTGCCAGTTTCTTGCGACCAGTCGGGTTAATCTTTTCCCCGATCATTACAAATGGCCTGTCAATACCTATGGTTACTTCCTTAACTTTCCCTTTCAAGATTGTGTGCATAAGTGCTCCTATTTTGGTATTCATATCAAATCGAATGAAATCAAATTCCCTAAATCAAACATTTCCTTTCAGAAATTGTAATGCACTTTCTGCCAGAATTGCAGTTCCGATGGGAAGAGCGCGTTCATCTATATCGAACCGAGGGTTATGCCCGGAGCGTTCATCTTCCTCTATCCTGGTCCCCAGCAAGAACATCGCACCCGGAGCCAAATCTGAAAAACAACCGAAATCTTCCGCGCCAAGATCCTTCTCGGGTCTTTTCACATGTTCCGGACCAAGAATAAAATCTGCTGCCTTTCGAATAAATTCCACCGCATCCGGATGGTTTTGCATGGGAGGCGCGCCAATCTCAAAGTGTAGTTGGTAATCTCCTCCCAGGGGACGAGCCAGTTCGAATGCACGCTTGATCTCGGCATGGATTTGCTTCTGGACGCGAGATTCCGTGTATCGCAAAGTACCCGTTATTTCCACCCGCTCAGGGATAACATTCTCGGTCTGACCGCCCTGCAGAGATCCTATGCTGACAACAGCAGGGTCAAAAGGAGATAACCAGCGCGACGGGATAGCATTCAGCGCAAGGATAATATGCGCAGCAATATAGAACGGATCAACCGAAGTTTGCGGCCTTGCTCCATGACCTCCCTTGCCAATAATGGTCCCAAACCACGAGTCTACTCCACCTGAAGCCGGTCCGGTTTCCAGAAGGATATCGCCCACTGGTGTGGATGGGTCGACATGCAGGCCGATCACCATATCCACGCCCTCCATTGCACCGTCTTCGATCATGCGCGGCGCTCCGCTAATGCCATCCTCGTCACCAACTTCCTCAGAAGGTTGGAAAAGGAATCGCACCGTTCCCGGAAATTCTGCATTTGCCAACAATTTAACTGTACCCAGCAGCATGGCGGTATGGCTGTCATGCCCACAGGCATGCATAATACCGGGATTCTTGGATGCGTACGGCACCTGGTTGGCTTCCTGGATCGGCAACGCGTCCATATCAGCTCGTAAGGCGATGACGGGTTTACCTTCTCCAAGTTCTGCAACCACACCGGTCCGCCCGATGCCACGTCTTACACGGCAGCCGAATCCTTCCAGCATATCCGCCACCCGCGTTGATGTGCGCACCTCATGAAAACCCAATTCTGGATACATGTGGAAATCACGCCGCCATGCAATAAGGTCGTCCTGGATAGTCTGAGCCCTCTTGAACATCCTTCTCACCATCTTCTTTGCGCTCTTTTTCATGGAACTATTTCACCAATTCGCGTTCAGCAGCAGACATAACGGCATCCAATTCGCGCTCCTGGGCAGCCTCCAGTGGCGGAACCTGGTGCGCGTGTAAAATCCGCTCTGCCTCGATCTGTGCCCGTTCGGCCAGACCCAGTCGTCCACCTGTTTCCCAGGTCTCCCAGGAGGAACGCTCAGCCAAACGGGTAATAAATAGCTCACCCGATTTGAGATGTCTAATCGTGTGTCTTTGGCCGAGGAAGTTATGTGAGGATGCCATGGCCGCTGCAACCACATCCACTGCCAGCGCATCCGCATCCGTGCTGACGACTTTGCAGGCACGCAGGATGCTTCCAGCAAACTCATTGTCTGCAACCATCTGGGCATAAGAACCCATCACACCTGCTTCCATCTCTCCAATCCCGGAGAGTTCATCCGCTCCTGCCAGCGCAGGCAGGATGGCATTTAGGCCGCGTTCAAATCCGTTTTGTACATCCAGGTTATGCGAATTAGTGGAAAATCCATAGACATTGACCGGCAATCCATAATAATGACCAACCTGGACGGTCGCAGCGGAAGCCATACCCATTTCAATCCCGCCCCAGACAGAGAGTCCTGTGCGCGGTTCCATCATCGCCAGTCGACCACAATAAATCATCGGTAAACCCGGCCGGACAATCTGGGCCAATACCAAAGCCGCCAATATTTCAGCATTTTGCTGGGCGATTGCTCCAGCAATGGAGAATGGTGCCGTCGTACCTGCGGTGGGACAAGGCAACGGGCCAAAGGCAATGCCCGACTTTGCAATCTCGATAACAGCTTCCGCTTCGTAGTCTGGAATGGTCAACGGGCTAACCGGTGACAGGCTGAGTGTCAAAACATCCGCAGGCGGTCCAATTACCTCGGCCATCTTCACAGCGTAGCGCACTTCGGCAGCGACCTGAACGCCGGGCCCTTGAAGTGGCTTGGTGGTATTCGACAGGGCATGGCGATACATTGCCAGTGACATGAGTCCGCCCGGTACCTCAGTCGGTGTAAAGAAGGGAGTGATTGTGTGGCAATTCTCCATTGCATCCAGCAGACGGGTAGCATCACACACATCTTGAATAGTGGCCAGTCGCCGTGTCCCGAAGGCGGCATTGTAGACTTGTGGTGCCCCACCCAAATTGTGGAAATAGAGATTCCCGTCACCGAGGGTCTTGACCGTCCCACTACGGCCACGGATTGAGATGCGTTTCCCAGCCTGTCGGATGCAGGTTTCCACCAATTCAGGTGGCAGAAGCACCCGATTTTTCTGGATCTTCGCACCTGCTTCGTTCAGAAGCTGGCATGCTTTGGGTTCTGCCAGAACAATGCCAGTCTCAGCCAGGATGCGTAGTGTCGCTTGATGAATAGCTTCAACTTCATCGTTTGATAGCAGGTTCAGGGACATCATGGCTGCCTCAGGATATCGACCGGATGACATTTTGTTTGTAAGTCAAGTAGAGGTTGCAGCGATAACCGCAACTCGTCATAACCATTTCCATGGTCTTTACTTCTCATCTTTCCAATAACATTGCAAGGAAGCCAACCCGGCGAATTTCCGAATCAATAACGTTCTCAAGCTTGAGGAAAGTATGCCCTTCACCCACGTACATCTTGAAATCCACCTGGCGGCCGAGTTCCACTAGCTTATCGCGGGCATCGATGGAATCTTTCGCCGGGCAGCGCGGGTCATTTTCTCCACAGATAATCTGCACTGGAGCCTGAACGCGGTCCAGGAAGAAATACGGGGAACGCTCGTGCCACAGTTCATAGTTTTCATCCGGGCGGCCCATATTTTCAACATCCCAATGCTTAAGATCTTCACGCAATTCCTCATGACAGTTAAACAGGTTTAAGAAGGGAACAATGGCGGATCCACCCGCCCATAAAGTCGGGTGGCGGGTAAGACAACTCATGGTCAGGTAACCCCCATGGCTGCGACCAGTTACAGCAATGCGCTTCGGATCAGCCAGACCTTCACGCACAATGTACTGGGCGCCGGCCGCGCAGTCATCAGCATCCCCGCCCCCAAGGTCGAAGCGGTTGAGGGTCTGCCACACGCGTCCGTAACCGGTGGAACCGCGGTAATTGGGAGCCAGTACGATCCAGCCGCGACTGACCAAGTGAGTCATGAACGGATACCAGGTATAAGAAAAGTGCCAGGTGGGTCCACCATGGATGACGATCACAGCCGGGGTGTCAGAACCCACTTCATCAGGACGGTAGAGGAGAGCCGGAATTGTTTCGCCGTCCATACTGGTATAGATGACCTCGTCCGGTATGATAAAGTTCGCCTTGCGCAGTATCGCTGGCAGGGATTGCGTTAACTGCCGCAGGTTCCGTTCGCGGAAGGAGATCTCCCACAGGTCATCCGGGTGGCCTGGATTGTCGAATATAAAAATGATCGAATCGCCATCAGGGGTAAAAGCCGGTGAGTAATGCTGCCCAGGTTCCATTTGCTGCAAACGCAGCGGAGAATTGCCCTCCCGCCAAAGCTCCAGCCAGGTCTCGCCTCCGTTGGCAGCCACATAAACCAGGTTCTTTCCATCCGGCGACCACGCTGGCGAATAGCGCTCCCATTGGCCTCCTTTAAGCCAGGTAATCTTCTGATTATCAATTTCCAGGATGCCAATACTGTGCCAGCCTGACAGATCTGAATCAAATGCCAGCCGCCTGCCGTCTGGGGACCAGGCCGGATTGCGAGCATCAATCGGCAACCCATCTTTCATGATCGCCCGACTTTCTTTTCCATCCTGCGATACGAGGTAGGTCAGGTAATCCTGGCCAGGGCCTTCAAAAACCACCGCCAACCAATGCCCATCGGGCGACCATTTGACATTCCACCCCGGACGGTTAATGCTGAGGATCTTGCGGATCGGAAAGAGCGTACTCGTTTCCCGAGCTTCCGGAAGAGCTGTGTCCAAATCCATCACATAGGCATCGAAGTGTTGGTTTTGGTCTGCTATAAAAGCTATTGCGTTTCCATCCGGCGACCAGGCAATATTCGTTTGCAACGAGAATGAAATGCCCGGCGTCAGGTCAATGTTTTTTCCGGAGATGAAATCCTGCAGGAATAAATGGTCCTGCTCGCTGCCATCGAAATCCACCAAGTAGGCGAGGCGCGAACCTTCGGGAGAATATTTGGGTCCAAATTTCCCACCCGGACCAACAGAGATCCGTCTGGGGGTCGGGTGTCCGGTGAGGGAGATTTCATAAATCTCCCACTGTCCGGTCTTGTTCCAGGAAAAAGCTACTTTCCTACCGTCTGGTGAGATATCGAAACCAGTCTCAAATTCCACACAAGGGACACGCAACAAAGCCCCTAAATCGATCATGACCTTCTTTCTTCAGACCAGGTGACAGGCAACCCAATGCCCCTGGGAAACCTGCCTCCATTCGGGTATCTCGAGGTGGCACCTTTCAACTGCTATAGGGCAGCGAGGGTGGAAACGACAGCCGGGGGGTGGATTGATCGGGCTGGGGACATCACCGCCTAGAATGATGCGATGACGGGCGCGACTCTTCTTCGGGTCCGGTACCGGTACTGACGAAAGAAGCGCCTTAGTATAGGGGTGGAGCGGGTGCTCATACAATTCGTTGTGGTCACCCATTTCTGCCATCACCCCCAGGTACATGACCGCCACTCGATCACAAATATGGCGAACCATACTAAGATCGTGGGCGATGAACAGGTAGGTAAGCCCGAACTTATCCTGCAAATCTTCAAGCAGGTTGACCACCTGTGCTTGTATGGATACATCCAGAGCTGAAATTGGTTCATCGCAGACAATGAATTTTGGATCAGAGGCCAGGGCGCGGGCAATCCCTATCCTTTGACGCTGCCCACCTGAAAATTCATGCGGAAAACGATTGATAAGCCGACCAGATAATCCGACTAATCCCATTAACTCTTTTACACGCTCTTCCCGTTCCACCTGAGTCTTTAATAACCTGTGGACGCGTAATGGCTCGCTGACGATGGAATTCACAGTCCAGCGCGGGTTGAGAGATGCATATGGATCCTGAAAGATCATCTGCGCCTTGCGCCGGATGGCGAGCATGTCTTTACCCTTTGCGGAACAGACATCCTGCCCGTCAATTTTGACAATTCCATCCGTCGCCGGGTATAAACCAAGCAAAGTGCGACCTGCAGTAGTCTTACCGCAACCGCTTTCTCCTACCAGGCCCAGGGTTTCACCTCGCTTAATGGCGAATGTTATCCCATCCACTGCCCTTACTGCACCAATCTTGCGCTGAATGATAATCCCGCGCATCACCGGGAAGTGCTTTACCAGATTTTCAACCGATACCAGAGGCTGAGTATCATTCATCGAGGCGCTCCAGTCCGGATATCCACCCAGCAGGCGATCTTGTGATCGTTTCTTCCGACCGGCATGAGTTGCGGCGTTTCGGATTTACATTGTTCGATGGCGTACTCACAGCGGGCGATAAATGGACAGCCATGCGGCTGCACAAGAAGGCTGGGTGGTGCACCGGGGATGGACTTGAGTCGCCGGTCTCGACGACGGTCTACCCGCGGCAGGGCTCCCAGCAGGGCGCTCGTGTATGGATGTTGCGGATTTTCGTACAAGTCATTTACGTTTGCTTCTTCCATGATGAGACCTGCGTACATCACGATGACACGGTCAGCAATCCCAGCCACCACTCCTAGGTCATGAGTGATCCAGATGACAGCCATATTAACTTGATTGCGAATCTTCGTAACCAATTCCACAATCTGAGCCTGAATGGTCACATCCAATGCAGTGGTCGGCTCATCGGCTATCAGCAGACTGGGATTGCATGCCAGAGCCATGGCAATCATCGCACGCTGGCGCATTCCTCCAGAAAATTGATGGGGGTAATCACCCAGGCGGTGGGAAGGGTCCGAGATCCCTACCATCTCCAGTAGTTGCACTGCACGTGCCTCTGCCACTTTTTGGTCCATCCCCAAATGAGTGCGAAGCGATTCGGTGATCTGCCTGCCGATCGTTAATACCGGATTGAGTGAAGTCATGGGATCCTGGAAAATCATGGATATTTCCCTACCCCGGAAGTTTTCCATTTCATTTTCAGACATCTTAAGCAAATCTTCATTGTTATACAAGGCTGTGCCCCCGGCAATTTCTCCCGGGGGGATCGGGATCAGTCGCAGTAACGAAAGCATACTGACTGATTTTCCACAGCCACTCTCCCCGACAACCGCGAGTGTCTCACCTTCGTGCACCTGGAACGATACACCATTAACGGCATAGACGGTTCCTTCCGGTGTGTGGAAGCGCGTGATCAAATTGGTGACTTCGAGCAGAGGTTTCCTATTGGCAATCATGCCGCACCTTTATATTGCCCGGCCGCGCGGGTCAAGGGCATCCCGCAATCCATCCCCTAGAAAATTAATAGAGAGCACAGTTAATAAAATCAAGAGACCTGGGAAGAACCACAACCAGGGAGCTGACTCGATATAATTATTGGCACTTTCCAACATGTTACCCCAAGTTGCAGTCGGTGGTCGCACACCCAGTCCCAAAAAACTGATATATGCTTCTGCAAGAATAGCATTGGCAACTCCCAACGTGGCAGAAACAACTATTGGAGCGATACTGTTCGGGAGGATATGGCGGAAGATGATTTCAAAATTCTTCGTACCGGTTGCGCGTGCGGCCAAAACAAACTCGTTCTCCTTCAATGAAAGGAATTCCGCCCGTACAATCCGCGCCAGGTACATCCATGATGTTGCCGCGATAATCAGCACGATTACAACCACACTACCGCTGAAGATTCTGCCCATGATGTTAAGGTCAGGAATTTTTCCGCCAAAGAACTTCGCCATGACAATCAGCAAGAATATTTCCGGGATATTCAGCATGGCTTCGGTGATACGCATCAATATACTATCAAGCACACCCCCGTAATAGCCTGCCAGCGCCCCAATCAGGATGCCAAGAATGGTTTCCATAAGCACAGCAGTCAATCCGATCAAAAGAGAAATCTGCCCACCATATATGGTGCGTGCCAGGATATCACGGCCGACCGTGTCGGTGCCAAAGGGGTTCTGTGCGGAAGGAGAATTCAAACGCAGGAGAGTGTTCGTAAAATTGGCATAGTCTTCCGAGAGGAACAATGCGCCACCGAATGAATAAAGGAACAACAATACCAGAATTACTGCGCCAAAGATGGCCATCTTATGACGACGGAAACGCCGCCAGGTCAATTGTCCCAGGCTGAGCGGAGGCGTCTCCAGGTCATCCGGGATCAGGGTAGCTATACGCGAAAGGTCTGCTTGCATTGTGTTGGTTGCTCCAGGTTAATCATAACGAATGCGCGGGTCGAGCCAGGCATAGACAATGTCGGTGAGTAAGTTGGAAAACCACCACCGCCACTGCTATCAACATCAGGATGCCCATAATTACCGGCAGGTCAGCGCGGTCCACGTGATCCAGGAACAAGCGACCCATGCCAGGCCAGGCAAAGATGCGCTCGGTCACAACCGCACCGCCCAGCAAGAGTGGCAAGTCCAGGCCGACAACTGTCACAATCGGCAGGGAGGCATTCTTCAACGCATGAATGAAAACCACCTCCCTGCGCGGCAAGCCCTTCGATTTAGCCGTCCGGATGTAATCCTGCCCCATTACCTCCAGCATGGTACTGCGGATATAGCGGCTATAAGCTGCGAAACTAATAATGGCCATGCTCAAGACAGGCAGTACCATGTGCAGCATCACCTGTCCGGGGGTTTTCCCAATCTGAGGATCGAACATCCCAACAGTTGGGAGGTAAGGCAAACCCCACCTCTTAAACAACACGGCAAAAATATACATGGAAATCAAGGCAATGAAGAAAATTGGCATGGAATAACCGATAAAAAGCAAGGCCGTGATCAAATTATCGGCGAACGAGTATTGGCGCAATGCTGAATAGACCCCCACCAGCAATGCACCTAATATAATTATGATTTCGGATGCCAACATGAGGATAAGTGTGTTCAGCAACCGCTCACTAATCACCTGCATGACAGGTTTCCTGTTTACCAGGGAAACCCCAAAATCGCCGCGCAGGACACCCAAGCGTGTGCCACGCGTCTCAGCGATACCGTCTCCATCCATGTCAACCTTGGTCCAGTCGTTGCCGATCAACCAATAAATGTATTGAGTATAGATTGGTTTATCCAGACCAAGTTGCCGCCTAAGACGTTCGCGATCAGAGGCACGTGTAACCCGCCGTCCGCCCATGGTTGATATGGGGTCCCCCATATTCATCATCAGCACAAAGAGAATTATACTGATAAAAAACAACAAAGGGATGCCTTGCAGGATGCGCTTGAGAATGTAACGGCCCATTTACAACCTTTCCTCAGCAATTATGGACAGGCCGGGAACCTCCCGACCTGTCCAAAGTGCCCAAGCTTGCCCGTTTACTTTGCCAAATCCCAATCGGCTATATTGAAGAACATGGTCGCTCCGGAAAACTTGACATTCGTCAAGCGCGGGCCGACTGCATATACATCCGGGTCCTGCCACATTCCGATAATGTATACCTTGTCGTAAAACAACTGGTTGATCTTCGAGATGGTCTTTTGCCTCTCGACCACATCCACCTGGGTCGATTGTAACTGGATCAGCGAGTTCGAGTTCTTCGTCACAGATGTAGAACCAGTTCTCCCCAGTCGGGTTTTCGTCGGTCGGGATCTGGCTGCACAGCCAGTAATAGATATCCGGATCCGGAAACAAGGGGCCATCGGACCATTCCTGGATATCGAATTCGCCCCGGGCAGCCGGTCCATTGTCACCATAGCCGTTGAAATATAGCGTTTCGTCAACCGGGTTGATATTCAATTTGATGCCAACAGCAGCCAACTGCTGCTGCATGACGGCCTGGACATCCTGGCGGTCCTCGCGTATCGTCGTGGCATGTTCTATTACAAGATCCACGCCATCCTTCTCACGTACACCATCGCCATTCGCATCCACCCAGCCGGCCTCATCCAGAAGTTTCTTAGCCCCTTCCGGGTCGTAGGGATATGGGGTCAATGGTGGATTATTGTAATAGGGCAGAGCGTCCCAAAAACTGGCAACGGTGTTGGTCAAGCCGTAATGCAGGTCACGATTGATGCCATCGCGATCGATCGCCAAGGCGATCGCTTTACGGACACGGACATCAAACATCCCGGGGTTGCTTTTTTCTTTATTGAGCGTGAAAAACATCCATTCGCCGTAGCCGCTTGGTTCCACCATGATATTCAAACCGGCTTCCTTCAGACCCGGAACATCCGAATAGGAGATGAATGTCCCCATATCGGCGTCGCCAGCTTTCAGGGCAGCCACCTGCGAGGCATCATCTGGAACAAAGCGAATGAAGATCTCGTCGATCTTGGCTGGTGTGCCCCAATAATTATCATTGCGGACATAACGGGCAAAACTGCCCGATTCCCACTCCGCAAAATTATATGGACCACAGCCCACCGTAGGATTCTTGAGCCAATCTGCATTATCGATGGTCCCTTCCGCATCGTAAATGGGCTGCAGGATATGGGCGGGAAGGATTCCGTGCCAAAGGTTGGCCAGCCAGGGAGCAAAGGGCTGTGTAAAGGTCACCACCACGGTGGTGGGATCGGGTGCTTCTACAGATTTGATACTGTCATACGGGTAGACAGTAGCAACGGTGTTGGAGGTACTGACAGCCATTTGCCAGGTAAAAATGAAATCAGCAGCCGTCAGGGGCGTGTTGTCGGACCATTTGATATCGTTCCGTAAATGCATGGTAATAACCGTACCATCTGCGCTGACCCCACCGTTCTCCACGCTCGGGATTTCAGTTACCAGCACCGGGAATGGTTCGTTCTTCTCGTTAAACTCCCAGGCCCAATGATTATTCATCTGCCAGGTGGTCCAGGCGAACCACATGCTGGAGTAAAGCGGGCTCAGGCTGTCGAATTCCTGGGTGTAGATCAGGGTGGCAACTTTCTTGGCTGCCGCAGGTGGTTGAGTGGCTGTGGCGGGTGGTTGCGTAGCTGCTGCAGGTAAATTCGTCGTCGCCACAGGAGTTGTCTTTGCGCCACCGCAGCCGGTAAGGACCATGCTGGCCACGACCAGTATTGCCAGAACAGGATACAAAACAAGTTTACGCGACATTCTCTCTCTCCTTTGGGGAATATGGATCTTCATGATCTAAAAAAGCGCCATCAAGACTCCGAAATCGGTTTTGATGGCGCATCACGATCATTCCAATTGGGGCAGAGCATCCATTCCAGCCTTGCGGGCCAAGTTTTCGACCATCGTCCGCAACTCGCGTTCCTGCCCGGGCGTATACTTGGGTCGCTCGTAAGCCGCCAATAGCTCACGAGTGCGCGCTTTGGCCCGGGCAAAGGTGTCGAAACCTCCAGAGGCCTGCCAACCTCTGATGGAGTCCCGATCAATCACAGACGAAGGAATGTGTTGTTCCTTGGAAAATAGTTCGCGAGTGGCCTTTTGCTTGAGAAAATCACCTTTGAAGTTTATTCCTTCAAAAAGGCCAGTCGCCAGAGTCTCGGTGCGGAGCTCGATCCCCGCCAACATTCGTTGTGCCATGGCGATCCCCTCGGCATCTATCACCAATTTCTCCGGGCTCTGACAGGCCAGAAAATCCAGCATACCAGCTCCGGAAATCATGTTGATACCAGCCAACGCCCCGATCATCGCAGTGATACCGCTTTCAAGCCCAGCCTGGGCATCCACAACCTTGGCATCAGAGGCTCCCAGATAAGCGTGCGTGGGCAAATTCAGGGATTTACCGACCTGCGCATAAGCGGCGTCGATCATGGCCGTCTCAACAGCACCCATCGGCGTAGTGCCATGCCGCATATCAAAGATGGCCGGTGCTCCCCCCCAAACGATCGGCGCACCCGGGCAGGCAAGCTGGTGAATAGCAATCCCGCTCAGACTCTCGGCTGCGTGCTGAACCACCGAGCCAAGCAATGTTACCGGCGCAGCCACTCCGGCCAGCGGCATCGAAATTAATTGCGCCGGTACACGCGCACGTGCCAATTCGATTAGATTATCAGCTCCAAACTCACTCCAAATGAGTGGTGGAGATGGACATACATCGAAAACAGCCTGGGGTTTTTCGGCCAGCGCCTGACGACTGCCAGCAAACAAGGCCAACATATCAAACATTGCAGGCAGGTTTTGAACGGAAAACGAGCCGGTTACCACAGGTTTTTTTGATAAAAGCAGAACTATATAGAGACGGTATAAATCTCCAATTGCTTTTGGTACTTCATTGCACACAATGGCAGTGGATTGAGCAGCGTATTGCGGTAACATCTCTGCCACTTTAACTATGCGCGCAAGGTCCTGAGAATAAGAAGTTTTGTGCTCCAGGGTTTCCGGGTCAAGGATATGAACACCCGATGAGCCTGGGTCAAAATGGACCGAATCTCCCCCGTATAGGATCGTCGGTGAACCATACCGATCATGGAGATGGAATTCCTTTGGTGCGCTATCCAAAGCGTTACGGATAATTCTCTCGGGGATATTTACCACATCCCCATCCACACTTGCACCGGCAGCAATGAGTAATTCTCTCGCCGGGACAGACAGGACTTTTATTCCCGGCTTTCGCATCAACTGGAAAGCCTCATCCAGGATACGAGCGATTAGATCTGGTGTGAGCAGTTCAAGTTTGGGCTGCATCGGAAATGATTTCTACTCCAGTGACGAAATGATTTTCGCCATTTCAATGCTGATTCTTTCATCCAAGGGATCAGGTTGATGAGACTCAAGAATTCTTCGAGCTTTATCAAGCGCCCAGTCGCGTGCATCATCTTTCCTGGATTCCCATTCATTATAAGGACGGCGATCCATGAATTGAGGCAGGAACAAGTCGCGCATGTGCTTGATGGTATGCTTCTGGGCGAGGAAATTTCCTCCCGGACCTACAGCAGCAATGGCGTTCAGCGCCAATGTTTCATCATCAACGACAATACCTTGCATCATCTTGTGAATGATCGAATAGATTTCGCAATCCAGCATCATCTCGGTAAAAGACCAAATGCGGCTGCCATGCAAGAATCCCACCCCCAAGAGCATATCTGACATGACAATGCACGCCATGAAGGTGGATATGCTGTTTTCTATGCCGGCCTGCCAGTTTGGTTCCTTGGCGCCTGTGGCAAAAGAGCCCATGGAGAGAGGAATTCCATAGAAATCCGCCAGGACATTCGTAGCCGCGCCGTAGAGGAAATCTTCCGGACCACCGCCGGTGTAAGCACCCGAGCGCAGGTCGGAAGCCGTTTGCGCAGCTGCATAGAAAACTGGCGCACCAGGAAACGCCAACTGGACGAGGGCTGTTCCCGCAATAACTTCGGCATTACCAACCGCCAGGTTACCTGCCAATGTCGCCGGACCCGTGGTAAGGTTCGCCGCCATGGTCATGAAACCGGTCGGGATTCCATATTCAGCAGCCACCAGCGCAGCATCCAGGCTGCCGCCATCATGTCCCAATGGGGAAGCGGAACACTGCATCAAAGAAAGAACCGGTTTTTGACGTAATTTATCCTTGCCGCCAACAATCAAGGCTGCCATTTCGATGGCTGCGCGCGCTTCCCGTTCGTTATAAATGGATTCGGTCTGCAAATGCTTGGTTGAGTTTTCCCAAATGGTCTTGATCTCATGCAGACCACGCGTTTCAGGGGGGGCATCCTGTGCAGAGACGGGCACCCAGTGAAAAGCCACTTCCTCAGTTGCATCAGCAATGCGGGAGATATCACGCACATCCTGCAAACAGGAGACGCGTCGCTTGCCGGTATGAAGATCAATCACTTCCACGCCACAGCCGTCCGTTCCCACAAAAACGTGGTTGCCATCCAGTGACAGGTCCTGCTGCGGATCGCGAGCCGCCAGCGGATAGACCGGTGGACAAGTCTTCAACGCTTTTTCGATGAGGTCCGCTTTGGCACGGACAACCATTTTATCAAGATCCACCTCCGCTCCATTTGCTGCCCAAATCTCAAGAGCGCGCCTGGAGGGAAAACGTACACCAACTTTTTCGATGATCCACAGCGTGGCATCATGAATTTTCTTTACTTCCAGAGGGGTCAGTACATCAAGATGTAATTTTGGGTTGGTGATGGATTTAATCTTTTTTGACATGACACTCTCCGGGTCCGCTCAGGCTGCACCAACCAATTTCTTGGCCAAAGCAACCGCGCCGATAGCATCTTCCGAGTAACCATCCGCTTCGATTTTCTGGACCCAGTCACGAGTCACGGGGGCACCGCCCACCATAACCTTCATATTTTTCCGAAGCCCAAGTTTATCGAGTTCATCGATGACTTCCTTTTGCTTGACCATCGTCGTTGTCAGAAGGGCACTCAAACCAACCAGGTCAGCATTCACCTCCTTGACCTTTTCAATGATCTTGGCGGTAGGGACATCTACTCCCAGGTCGTAGACTTGGAAACCAGAGGCTGAAAGCATGGTTCCAACCAGCGTTTTGCCAATCTCATGGATGTCACCTTCGACGGTCGCCAGAACCACTTTGCCATAAACCTGCCGGCTTGTGCCGCGTTTTTGCATCTCTGGTTCCAGGGTGGCGACTGCGGCTTTCATAGCCTCTCCCGCCATAACCAGTTCAGGCAGGAAAGCCTGGCCATTCGCAAAGTTTTCACCAACCTGATTGACACCCAGGACAAAACCTTTTGAGATGGCATCCAGTGGATCCAGGCCAGTTTCGATGGCTTGTTTTGCCAGTTCAATTGCGGCATCAGAATCACCATCCAGTATGCTCTGAGCCATTTTCGTGAAGAGTTCTTCGGTCATGATAAGCTCCTTTCTAAAATCCATCGGTCGGTATCACGCTTCCAATCAAGCAGTTCTGCAGGTGTAAACCACAACGCCACTTCTTTTTCGCTGTTTTCGACCGTATCTGAAGCATGAGTCAGGTTGCGGCCTACTTCAAGGGCAAAATCGTGCCGGATTGTGCCGGGAGCTGCCTCAGTCGGGCGAGTGGCACCCATCGTCTGGCGAACGGCTGCAACAGCATTCGGTCCATCCCAGACCATCGCCATCACCGGCGCAGAGGTAATGTATTTGATCAAGCCATCGTAGAAAGGTTTCCCCTTATGGATGGCATAATGTGTCTCTGCCAGTTCCTGGCTGACCTGCAAAAACCTGGCGGCAACCAGGCGCAGTCCACGCCGTTCCAACCTGCCAATGACCTCACCGATTAATCCACGCTGAACACCATCCGGCTTTACGAGTACCAAGGTTCGTTCCATGAAACCCTCTCCTGAATTATATGTGACCTCGAGGTGTAGCCCACCCCGAGGTCCCGGATAAACATTTTACCTGATTACACGGCACAACCCAAAGGCATGCAAATCAAGCTTGAATATGTCACCGCAACAATTCCTCGGCCCTGGTGTAGGCATCCAGCGCATCCTGTAAATGATTAGCCCGCATGTAGGCATCCCCCAGAGTTTGCCAAATATTCAGATCCAACGGGTAACGATGGATGGCTTCACGAAGGTCATGAATGACCTCATCCAATAGATGGCCCTTCTTGATGAGTCTCGAATATAATTTCATAGACTCATCCAATGAATTATTCTCCAGGACTGCCTGTGCGCTTGATAAAAGCTCTGCATCTTTATCAAGAATCGGAGCTGCCGGGGTTATATCAGTTTCCCTTCCGGCATGTGGTTGACCAGGGACCTCAATCGGAAACGATCCGGGTTCAGTAACCAACGTGGATTCGACGGCAAATCCAGGCTCACTTGTCGGCGGGTTTTCACCAACCAGTTCTATTCTAGAAACCTCTTCAGATTCTGGGATTGGCGTCGGTTCGGCAGAAGGCTCAGAAATCAATTCAGGTTCAATCGCAGGTATAGATTTGACAACAGGTTCAGGCTGAATATCCGGCATGGTTTCAACAGCGTGTGCAGGTTCAACCACTGCCAGATTTTCATCGGCCAATCCGGTCCCGGATGCAAGTTCAGATTCAGCAACAGGCATCGGTTCGACGGGTGGCTCAGGAATCCACTCAGATTCTATGGCAGGCATAGATTCGGCAACAGGTTCAGGCTCGATTTCCGGCACGGATTCAGCAGCAGGCGCAGATTCAACCGCTGGCAGGTTTTCATCAGACATTTTGGTCTCGGATACAGGCTCAGATTCAGCAACAGGCGTCGGTTCGATGGGAGGCTGAGGAATCCACTCAGGTTCTACCGCAGGCGCAGATTCGGCAACAGGTTCAGGCTCAATTTCCGGCGTGGATTCAGAAGCAGGTGCAGGTTCAACCGCTACCAGGTTTTCATCAGACATTTTTGTCTCGGATACAGGCTCAGATTCAGCAACAGGCGTCGGTTCGATGGGAGGCTGAGGAATCCACTCAGGTTCTACCGCAGGCACAGATTCTGCAACAGGTTCAGGCTCAATTTCCGGCGTGGATTCAGAAGCAGGTGCAGGTTCAACCGCTACCAGGTTTTCATCAGACATTTTGGTTTCGGATAAAGGCTCAGATTCAGCAACAGGCGTCGGTTCGATGGGAGGCTGAGGAATCCACTCAGGTTCTACCGCAGGTACAGATTCGGCAACAGGTTCAGGCTCAATTTCCGGCGTGGATTCAGAAGCAGGTGCAGGTTCAACCGCTACCAGGTTTTCATCAGCCAGTCTGGTTTCAAAAGCAAGATCAGATTCGGCCACTGGAGTCGATTCGAAAGGATATACAAGTTCAGTAACCGGTATGGTTTCAGATGTCGGCTTAGATTCAACCGCTGGAGGAGTCTCTTCAACCAATCCGGTCTCAGAAACGAATCCGAGATCGGCAATTGGCGTAGATTCCGCAACAGGTTCAGGCTCAGGTACACCTGAAGGTGGGATTTCATCAATCATTTTGGTTCCGGAAACGATTTCAGATTCGGGGGCCGGAGTCGACTCAGTCGGAGGCTCTGAAATCCCCTCAGGTTCTGAAACGGGTAAGGATTCACCGACGGGCACTGTTTCAGCGACAGATTCAGGCTCAATTTCCGGCAGGGTTTCAGATGGAAACTCCGGCTCTACCAATGGCTGGCTTTCATCAGCCAGTCTGCTTTCGGATGCTGGTTCAGATTCGGCAGCTTGCGCAGATTCAGCGGGTGGCTCAGGAATCAACGCTGATTCAAGAGCAGGCATAGATTCGGCAACAGGCTCAGCAACCGGCATATTTTCTGAGGCAGGTTCAAGTACACTCGATAAGTTTTCATCAACAGGTTCGGATTCTGGGATGACTACGTGTCTCCAGCCCACATCCAGGTTTTCTTCCGCTGGAACCCATTCTTCGGGCATGGTTGGAATTGCCTGTCCGGAAACCGGTATATTTTCATCGACCCAATCTGGTACTTCGGTCCCCAAGGTACTTACGGATTCCTCAGATGGTATAGGATGACGCAACCATTCAGGCAAATCATCACTGTTGTTGAAAGATTCATCCGGAGTGGATGGATTTTCAAGGCCGATCAGCCAATCGGGTAATTCTTCCATAGGCGTGGCAGATTTTTCTTCAATCGGTTGTCCAGCCAGCATATCTCCTGTTGCATCTTCTATTGGTTCCACCAACCCTGTTGGAACGCGAACCGATTCATCCGCCGTACGGATCACTGGTTGCGTGTCTGCCAACTTTTGGCTCACATCCGGGATTGTTCCCGCCTTTTCCTCTGAACTCAACATGGGTTCTTCAGGCGTTGTTCCCTGATCTGAAGACATCCGCTCCAACCACGCCGACATATCTTCCTTCTCAACTGCCGGCTCAACCGGTGGTTGTACAGCCGTTTCAGATGGAGGCTCGAACGGGGGTTTCTCTTCCTGTCCTACGACACCTGGTTGTTCCATTGTTTCAGCAACAGGAGGTATAACCACAGCCGCCCCAGCACCTATCTCTTCCATCCAATCAGGAAAAGCTTTGGCACCTGAAGAAGACGTCTCTGCGGGGATTGGTTCGGATCCACCTTCCCTGGAGGATTCTTCCGGGGTTGCCGGCTCAGACACAGTATCCGAGGTAGCAGTTACATCCGTTGAAACCGGAGGTTGAAGCCTTCCCTGACCCTCTTCTCCACCAACTGGTTCGGGTTCGACAGGAACCTGGGGTTCCACCAACCCATCTTCGGTTGCTTCGGCTGGAGCCATATTTTTGGGCAAGTGAGGAACATCCCCACCACCCACAATAGGATCCAACAACCAATCAGGAAAATCGTCACTGGCGTTCAAGGCTTCAACTGGTTTGAAATGGCTTTCGAAGCCTTTTAGCCAGACAGGCAATTCTTCCACAGGCACAGCCAGCTTTTCTTCAATGGATCGCTCAGCCGGCGTATCTCCTGTTGCATTTTCTGCTGGTTCTATCAACTCCGTTGGCATACCGACCGATTCTTCCATCGTGCGGACTACTGGTTGCGTGTCTGCCAACCCTTGATTGACCTCAGGTATCGTTTCCGCCTTTTCCTCTGGACTTACCTTGGGTTCTTCAGGCGTTGTTCCCTGACCTGAAGACATTCGCTCCAACCAAGCCAGCGTATCTGCCTCCCCACCTGCCTGAAACGCTGGTTGTGCAGCCGCTTCTGATGGAGGTTCGGATGGCGGTATCTCTTCCTGTGCAACGGCAGCTTTTTCAATGTGCTGGTCAGGTGTTGGAACCGAAGCCTCATTGTTTAAATCCACCTGTGGTTCGCCAGGCACCGCTTCGGCCAAGTTCTGTTTCCGCTCCTGCAACTCCTCTGAAGGAGTCTCAACCTCATCTACCTCCGGCTGATCCAACCAATCGGGGATCTCCACTGCATAATCCTGGGGAATAGCAAGCAAATCTCCAGGCTTGACAGCGATACTCTCCACCCCACCCGACTCTGCATCACCCAATTTCGACAGTTCAACCTTTGCCCGGTCAGCCAAATCCGGACCAACAGGTTGCTCAGGAACGGCTTCTCCAATACCAGATTGTTCTGGAGCCGGTTGGTCGGTGACAGGTTGTCCGGAAACACCTTGCCCCTCAGGTCCTGGCTGTTCCATTGTTTCAGCAACAGGAGGTACAACCGCGGCCGCACCAGCACCTATCTCTTCCAGCCAATCAGGAAAAGCCCCAGAACCCGTTGAAGACGTTTCTGCGGGGATTAGTTCAGATCCAGCTTCGCTGGCGAATTCTTCCGGGATTGCCGGCTCAGATTCTGCATCGGAGGTGCCATTTACATCCATTGAAACCATGGGCTGAAGACTCCTCTGACCTTCTTCTCCACCAACTGGTTCGGGTTCGACAGGAAACTGGGGGTTAATCAACCCATCCCCGGTTACTTCCGTCGGAAGCGTAGTTTGAAGTTTTTCTTGAACAGCCTCTTCACTTACTGGTTGAGGTTCGAAAGGTACTTGAGGTTTAATAAACGAATCCCCGGCAGTTTCCGCTGAAGTTATGCCCTTGAGCGAATCTGGAAGGTCTGCTTCACTCGCAATGTGAGGTTCAATATCATTCCGGGTTTCCATGGCTGCCTCTGAAACTGGTTCTGTCTGTGCCAAGGACTTGAGAAAATCTGGAACATCTTCCGCATTTACAGGTTGAGGTGCGTCCAGCTCCTTGGGTTCCATTACTTCCTCCCCAAGGTCAATCGTTGCAGCCGCTGGTTTGAGCCATTCCGGGATATTCTCACCCTTTGCAGGTTGAACTTCCCCGAATTTCTCAGGTTCCACGGCCGGCGCACTAACAGTTTCTATTGGATTGACGGATGAAATACTTTCGTCCGTATTTTCAGGCAAGGAACCAGCAATCTCCAGAGGTCCTAACTGCGTTTTCTCTGTAGCTTCATGCGGGGCCGTGGATTTCAGCCAATCTGGAATATCTTCCTCGCCCTCGGGCAGACCTTCGATGGACTCATTTGGATTTTTATTCTTATCGTCAAGTGATTCAGATGGAGCCGTCGACATAAGCCATGCAGGTATTTCCGCTCTGGCATTTGGCTCCTCCGGCTGCAATACTCCGGCGGTGTCTGGTTTATCCTTTCCTTCGCCAGTTGAATCAAGCTGGCCAGGAAATCGCATCCACCCGGGTAGCGCATCCGGACCGGCATCCAATGCAGGTTCAGCCTCCACTCCAGAACGCTTGGGAATAGTTACTTCCGGCATTCCAGCAGCCTTTGGAGCATGTAACTGGACAGTAGCAGGTCCATCATTTTCTTCTGGATTCAGTTTTATTCCAAGAGAAGAGGCCCAATCAGGATGAACTGAACCAGGCAACAGTCCTGATCTGTAATCCAGCCGTTGAAGATTTGCCGCCGCCTCTATGGGCTGGCCAGAGGCAGAAACAGAATCAATCGTAGAAAATGAATAAGGGTCGAGTTGGGACAATCGATGACGAAATTCCCGTGTATTCTCCATATTTTCACTACCGGGATCAATATCCACGAGGAGGCGCAGCGCATCGACACAATTGGGATATTTTTTGAGCAGAGTAGATGCAATTTCAGCAGCTTCACCCTTTTGCCCGGAGCGATAATAAGCGCGCATTAACATAACCTGCAAATCAGGGCGGTCAGGCTGCTCGGCCAAGATGGAACGTATCTCCGCAATTGCTTGATCGAACAGTTCGCCTTGGGTGTACATGTTGGCCAGCGTGTCACGACTTAAACGGATTTTTGATGGCTCAACCCCGTCCCGCCGACCGTAAAGACGCCTAAGTTCGCCTTGAATGGCAGAGTTGGATGGTTGAACCTCAAACGCCCGTTCCATATGCCAGATGGCATCGTCCACTCTACCCTCATCATCCCGGATGATACTCATACCTACTTGTGAAACGAAATCATCCGGTACAGCCATGAGAACACGTTGAAAGATATTTGCTGCATCCTCATAACGCCGGGCTTCCAAAAAAGCTTTCCCCAGAAGACGGTACGTTTCAACATGCATCGGGAAAGTCTCGAGGATATGCCGGCAATGAGCTACAGCCTCGTCCAATCGCCCTCCCTCAATCATACTTCCTATTTCATGGTTGTAAACACGCAGGCTGACATTTTCCATGGCGCACTCCTGACGCTATTATGCACTAAACTTAATGATTGCGCAATTACATTTAGTGGGTAATAAATTGCACTTCTCACCTAATTTATGTCATTTATAAAAAAGGGGCAACGGTGCAACAGGCTTGTCACTCAGCCTAAAGGCCATTTTGATACTATCCCTGACCTCAGGTAACATCGACTCATCATTCGCGTAAATCGTAATCATGGGTTGATCTTGCTCAATATAATCTCCGACTTTTCGATGGACGAGGAAGCCCACTGCGTGGTCTATAGGGTCACCTTTCTTAGCTCGTCCCGCTCCAAGCATCACAGCTGCTTCACCGATGAGGCGGGCGTTCACCTGGGAGAGGTACCCGCTCCGACTGGTTTTCACAACCTCAACCAACCTGGTGGTTGGAAATTTCTGTGGATTGTCAACAAAAGAAACATCCCCGCCCTGTGCAATGACCATTACACGGAATTTTTCAAAAGCTTCGCCTGAGGCGATGGCTGCCTCTGCCATTTTTCTTCCAGAATCAAGGTCTGAGACACGCTGACCCAATACCAGCATATGCGCACAGACATGCAAGCAATGCTCACGGAAATCCGCCGTGCCAGCGCCATGTAATGTGCTAATCGCCTCGATCGTTTCCAGGGCGTTCCCTACCGACTCGCCGAGCGGCTGATTCATATCCGAGAGCAATGTAACCACCTGACGGCCGGCCAGTTTGCCAATGTCGACCATCAGATTCGAAAGGTCACGAGCTTCTTCGAGTGTTTCCATAAATGCTCCGAGGCCGACCTTGACATCCAACAAAATGGCCTGTGCGCCAGCAGCGATTTTCTTGCTCATGATCGATGAAGCGATCAATGGTGTGGATTGTACTGTGCCAGTCACATCACGCAACGCATACAGCTTGCCATCTGCAGGAGCCAGATCGAGGCTCTGACCAGTCAACACGATACCGATTTCTTTTAGTTGTTGCTTGAATTCGCCTGTGGATAAATTTACCCGGAAACCCGGGATGGATTCAATTTTATCGAGTGTCCCCCCGCTGAATCCGAGCCCACGCCCTGACATTTTTCCAACTGGTAATCCACAAGCCGCCACCACCGGCAGGACAACAAAGGTGGTCTTATCTCCCACCCCACCAGAAGAATGCTTGTCGACAGCAATCTTCACCACATCGGTGAGGTCAAGGATTTCCCCAGAGTTCGCCATTGCCATGGTCAGGTCGGCAGCTTCACGCCGCGTCATGCCATTGAGCAGAACTGCCATCGCCCAGGCTGCCACCTGATAATCAGGGATCTCTCCCTGCGTGAAACCATCTACAAAGAATTTAATCTCTTCGCCGGTCAATTCCCCTTTTTCCCGTTTCTTGATAATGATGTCAACCGCACGCATGGTCACTCCTTCCTTACTTTACCTATTGTAACGTATTTGAAGATTGCCGGACAATCTTTTGTCCATACGGTGCATATTGAACGATCCGACCGAGCAAAGTAGTTTGCTGATGTAGAATTACAGCCTTTTCTTATTAATTTATATGTACCTGCTCTCCATTTACCAACAATCGATGGAAACAAAACCATTTTCCTAAGGCACCTATCTTTTCAGCAAATCGAGTACAGTTTTCCAGACCTGGTCAAACATTGCAACAGTCAATCGACCGGTCTGGGTGTTTTGGCGGCTGGGGTGGTAAGAAGAAACCAGAAATCCATCTCCGGGGATCACAAAAACAGTATTATGCCCAAAAGATGCGTCTTTGATGGAATAAATTCGAAGAATTCGGTCAAAAGCAATCCGGCCCAGCGCCACCAGTATTTTGGGCTGAATGAGTTCCAATTCGCATTGTAGATATGGCTGACAATTTGCCATTTCCTGCAAAGTAGGTTTGTTGTCTGGTGGAGCACAACGGCAAACCGGAGCAGTATACAAATCAGTGAGTGTCAACCCATCATCGCGTGAAATAGAAGTTGGTTGCGATGCAAAACCCGCGCGGTAGAGGCTTGGATAAAGAAAGTCACCTGAGGCGTCTCCAGTGAACTGGCGTCCAGTCCGATTGGAGCCGTGTGCACCCGGGGCCAGGCCGACAACAAAAACGCGCCCATGCGGATCGCCGAATCCTGGAACCGGTCTGGCCCAATATGTCCAATCACGATAAGACCGGCGTTTCTCCAAAGCCACCTTCTCGCGCCACTCCACCAAACGCGCACAGCGGCGGCAATTCAAAAGTTCAGCATTGAGTTGCAGTAAGGTCATATCCAAATTCTACCTTACTTGCGGCTTGGTTAGTGGCTAGCTTGATGCGTAAAAAACGTCGTTTCTCAACAGAAATGGTCATTTATACCCACAAAATTAGCCACTACTCTGGCTTGAAATTCTACATTGTTGCGTTAAACTTACTAAATACTGCATGATAGTCAACAAGAAGAAGCTACAATAATTACATGGAGGAAGAATGAGACCCTTCCGAAAAAACGTAGCCATTGCCATTGATGGCGGCGGCATCCGTGGTGTAATGGTCGCACGGGCTCTTGTTTCATTGGAAAGGTACCTGAGAAAACCTGTGCATGACATCTTCCGACTGACAGCCGGGACCTCCACGGGATCGATCATTTCCGCTGGTATCGCCGGCGGACTGACTGCTGCCCAAATGCACCAGCTCTATGTCACACTTGGCGCCAGCATTTTTAAGAAAACCTGGCGATCCTCTCTCTGGCCGCTAACCCGCTACCGCTATCCTCACGAACCGTTGATCAATGCGCTGCGCGAACATATCGGCACGAGGAAAATGGGCGATTTCTGGACAGCCAGCCCGCCCACCGATGTTGTTATTACGACCTATGACCTTCTCGCTGGCAAGACCTGCTTCATAAAACCATGGAAAAAGGAGTACAAGGACTGGCCTGTCGTCTGGGCGGTACTGGCTTCGAGCTCCGTCCCGACCTTCTTTCCTGTAGTAGATAACCGCTATGTGGATGGCGGGGTCGGTTCCTACGCCAATCCATGCTATCTGGCAGCCTATGAGGCAAAATACTGCCTGGAATGGGATCCAAAGGAGACAACACTCATCAGCCTGGGTACCGGCCGCGATCCACAAGGACTCAAGCCTGGCCAGCCTGGTCGCTTCATGGCCTGGGATTGGCTCAATCCAACTCTGGACGCTTTCCTGACCTGTGCCGCCGACCAGCAAGTTCACCTGGTAAAAACCTTCTTCCAAGACCTGGATTTCCGCCGCTTCCAGGTGGACCTAAACCAGTCCATTTCGATGGATGATCCCACTCAGATCTCAAATCTGACAGCTTACGGCGAACAAATGGGCAAAATGATCTTGAACGACCAGTACGACCGGGCATTGGGTGCCAAATCGGGAACCATTAAAAAATAAACATTGCATCACCAAACGAGTAAAAGCGATAATGCTCCTGCATGGCAACCTCATATGCATGCAGGATTTTTTCGCGTCCAGCGAAAGCGCTGACCAGCATGATCAAAGTAGACTTGGGCAGGTGAAAATTGGTTATCATGCCATCGACCAGTCTGAAGCGGTAACCTGGCAAAATAAATAAATTCGTGGGCCCGCTGTAGGACAAGATGGCATGCTGACCTGCTCTCGCAGCGGATTCCAAGGTTCGCACAGATGTCGTACCCACGGCAATAACCCTACCACCAGACTGACGTGCCCGGGCAATGGCTTCCACCGTGGCTGGCGGTACCTGGCACCACTCGGTATGAATCTGGTGCTCTTCGGGATTTGATTCTGTGACCGGGGCAAAGGTATCCAGTCCGACGTGCAAGGTGACTTCGGCAAATTGAACTCCCTGCCCCTTGAGTTCATCCATCAGCCGTGTTGTGAAGTGCAGGCCGGCTGTCGGTGCAGCCGCGGAGCCGGGTTCCTGCGCGTACACGGTCTGGTAGCGCTCAGGATCCTGGAGCGGCTCATGGATATAGGGCGGCAGCGGTACATGCCCTACCCTGGAGAAATAGGGTTCAATTGGTTCCGCAAAACGCAGGCGCCGACGTGAACCATCCAGTTCTTCGATGATCTCCGCAGTGGGACCATTCTCAATGGCCATGGTCCTGCCAGTCGATAAACCCTTTCCACCCACCAGGCATTCCCAGGTCAGGAGATCCTGCCGCTGCAGGAGCAATACTTCCACGCGCCCTCCCGTGGATTTACGGGCAAATATGCGTGCCGGGATAACGCGCGTCCGGTTAATAACCAGCAAGTCACCGGAGTTAAGATACCTGCCGATGTCGCGGAAAATGGTGTGTTCCAGAGTTCCGGTGTCACGTTTCAAGACCAGCAGGCGTGAGGCATCGCGCGGCTCGACAGGTGTTTGGGCGATGTACTCCAGGGGCAAGTGGTAGTTGAAGTCAGATGTCTTCATATAAACCAGGCTTGAATTAAAGTAACTTAATTTGAATTTTCCGCGGAACGAATAATTGGCTGGATATTTGGTGAGTGCATATTCTGACAATATGAAACAGGTATTAGTTCTCTCAGCAAATCAATTATAGAACTTATGTTCTTTTCCCACAAGGGTTTGGGATGAGCTGTTACCAGGCAATCATGCTGGCAAAAGTTACGCGGATTTCCAGGTTTTCAAGCGTTATAACAACTTCGGCTGAGTCTGTTCGTTATATTCCACACCCAGGTGTTCGTAGGCTGCCCTGGTGGCCACGCGTCCTTGAGGAGTACGATCGAGAAAGCCCAGTTGGAGCAGATACGGCTCGACCACTTCCATAATGGTTTCGGATTCTTCACTTATTGCGGCGGCGATTGTGTTCAGCCCGACCGGTCCACCGTTGTATTTCTGAATGACAATCTTCAGCATGCGCCGATCCAGGTCATCCAGGCCAAGCGGATCAACGGCCAACAGGTCGAGGGCTTCCCTGGCAATGGCACGCGTAACCATCCCATCTGCCCGTACCTGGGCATAATCCCGAACACGCCGCAATAAACGCAGCGCCACGCGCGGTGTACCGCGCGCCCGCCTGGCGATCTCTTCGATTCCGCCTCCATCCGCTTCCACGGCCAACTTACCAGTGGCGCGCTGGACGATGGCTTGTATCGCCTTGATATCATAATAATCCAGCCGGTAGACAGCACCGAATCGTGCCCGCAATGGCGCGGTCATTAATGCCAGGCGTGTGGTCGCGCCCACCACGGTAAAACGCGGCAGTTTCAACCGGATGGAACGCGCTGAGGGTCCCTTGCCAATGATAATGTCGAGAGCATAATCTTCCATCGCCGGGTAAAGAATTTCTTCGACAGCTTTGCCGAGGCGGTGGACTTCATCAATGAAGAGTACATCCCCGGCACGCAGGTTGGTCAGAATGGCTGCCAGATCACCTGCGCGTTCAATAGCCGGGCCGGAGGTGACCTTTATGTTCACGCCCATCTCGTTCGCCACGACATGTGCCAGCGTGGTCTTGCCCAGGCCAGGAGGTCCATAAAAAAGGACATGGTCAAGCGGTTCGCTGCGCTGGCGAGCCGCGGCGATCAGGATGGCCAGATTCTCCTTGACGTTCTCCTGGCCAATCAAATCAGACAGTGATTGCGGACGCAGGGTCTGGTCAAGACGGTCGTCGGCCTTCGGCTCCGGGTCAAGCAGGCGTTTGGTTGGTTCTGCCATATATCGATTATAACAGTCTCTTGATGAAGAGAGCCTGACCGATCTCCAGAAGCCAAGGATGTCGAGCAAAGATCCATAGATGAGGTTAAAATATCCCTATAAAGGAAATTTTGGGAAGAATCTCAAACTTGTGATATTATTATATGAGTATTATCCGATTTACAAATTGGAGCGATTCAGCACCAATCCATTCAACGGAAAAGGAGAAAACCATGAAAATCATTGATATTGAAGGAATCGGACCCGCTCACGCTGCCAAGTTGGCCAAAGTAGGCATCCGCTCGGTGGAAGGACTCCTTAAGAATGGCGCCTCCGCCAAAGGTCGCAAGGAAATTGCCGATGCAAGCGGGATCGACCAGACCCTGGTCCTGGAGTGGGTAAACCGGGCAGACCTGTACCGGATCAAAGGAGTTGCCAAGCAGTACTCCGACCTGCTTGAAAAAGCTGGCGTGGATACCGTGGTAGAACTCTCCAAACGTGTGCCCGCCAACCTGTATGCGAAGATGGTTGAAGTCAATCAAGCCAAAAACCTGGTGAATGGCATGCCCGGAGTCAAGAAAGTTGAAGGCTGGATCGCCCAGGCCAAGAAACTACCCCGGGTCGTAAAGTACTAAAGGTAGACCTCATTCGAATGACCGGGTTCTTATCCGTTCATTCGTGATGATCGAACATACTGGGATCAATAAAACTGGCGCAGCAGCATTCTGCCAGTTTTATTGGTTTATGTATTTTTCTTGTACTTCAAAAACCAGATTCGATAGTCTGCACAATCAGGTTATCGTTTCATATTTGATATAACTGAAGAATAATTGAATAAGGAGAAAGGATTCACATGGAAAATAATAATGCTCTACTGGCAAACATCTTCCAGGAAGTGACGAAGACGCTGGTTAATAATCAGCAGGCTCTTGACCAGGCAGATGATCAAAATCATGACCATGGAACCAATATGGTCAAGACTTTCCAGACCATTACCAGCTCCATTGAAAAAAAGGAAGGTCTTCCAGCCAGCGATGCCCTGTCTTTTGCCGCGAAACAAGTCGCCAAAAAAAGCACCAGCGGTTCAGGCCAGTTGTATGCGCAAGGGCTGGCAAATGCTGCCACCCAGCTCAAGGGCCAGACAATTAACCCTCAATCAGCAATCCAATTGCTCCAAACCCTGATTGGCGGCGGGCAATCCCAGCAGCAATCCACACAATCCTCCGGTGGGGATATGCTTGGTTCCCTGCTGGGCGGGCTGGCAGGCGGGGGGCAATCCATGCAGCAGCAGCAACCCTCGCAATCGGGTGGCGGCGACCTGCTGGGCTCCCTGCTTGGTGGGCTGACAGGCGGGGATCAAAACATGCAGCAGCAACCCTCGCAATCGGGCGGCGGCGACCTGCTGGGCTCCCTGCTCGGTGGGCTGACCGGTGGTGGGCAAAACATGCAACAGCAGCAACCCTCACAATCGGGCGGCGGCGATCTGCTTGGTTCTCTGCTTGGCGGGCTGACCGGCGGCGGAAATTCCCAGGCCAATACCAGTGGCGGAGCATCCAATGCCGGTGGCGGATTGGATATGGGAGACCTGCTTAATGCCGGTATGGCTTTCCTGCAAGCCAAGCAGAGCGGTAACAGTACTGCGGGGGCATTGCTTCAGGCCGTTCTTGCCGGCAGTGGGATGGGTAATACAAATCACCGCCAGCAATCCACCCAGCTCGTGGCAAGTTCCTTCCTGCAGGCGCTGGGTGGTCTCACTGGAAAAGCCTGATAAGAATTATTTCTGTAATCAAAATCAAGGAGGCGGCCAAGGCCGCCTCCTTGATTCCTGCAAGGCGATAATTCAAGGGGAGATTAATTAAAGGTATGTCACCAAAAATACATAATATATTACAATAAGCCAGCGTTGATGGCCTATCAGGATAAGGAGAAAAAACATGGAAAACTATGAAAAATTGGGTAGTTTTTATCTCGGGCGGGTCTATGATATGGATGCAAATAAAACCAAAGACGAATTACTGCTTTACGACTCGAAGGATCTGGTCACCCACGCGGTATGCGTTGGCATGACCGGCAGCGGTAAGACGGGCCTGTGCATCTCGCTAATTGAAGAAGCCGCCATCGATGGTGTGCCCTCGATACTGATCGATCCAAAGGGCGATCTCACCAATTTGATGCTTACTTTTCCAAGCCTCACAGGGAAAGATTTTCTTCCCTGGATCAACCTGGATGATGCCCGGCAAAAAGACATGTCGCCTGAAGATTATGCCGCCAAGCAAGCAGATACATGGAAAAACGGACTGGCAAGTTGGGGGGAAGACGGAGCAAGGATCCAGCGCCTGCGAGATGCGGCGGATGTCTTAATTTATACACCCGGAAGCAACGCGGGTATTCCCGTCTCCATTCTCAAATCTTTTTCCGCACCTCCTGCAGGAATTCTTGAGGATGGTGATTTACTCCAGGACCGAATCGGTACAACAGTAACAAGCCTGCTCGGATTGGTTGGAATAGATGCCGACCCGGTGCAAAGCCGGGAGCATATCCTTCTTTCCACCATACTTGATACAGCCTGGAGACAGGGCCAGGATCTGGACCTGGCAATGATCATCCAGCAGGTTCAAAAACCTCCGGTCAACAAGATCGGCGTGCTTGACCTGGAATCGTTCTATCCTTCCAAGGATCGATTTAGCCTGGTACTGGCCCTGAACAACCTGCTTGCAAGCCCCGGCTTCAGCACCTGGCTGCAAGGCATACCACTGGATATCGGTCAAATTCTCTATACACCCAAAGGAAAACCGCGCGTTGCCATCTTCTCGATCAGCCACCTTAGCGATCCTGAGCGCATGTTCTTTGTTTCTTTACTGATGAACCAGATCCTCGGCTGGATGCGCAGCCAATCTGGAACAACCAGCCTGCGTGCAATCGTTTACATGGATGAAATATTTGGCTTCCTCCCGCCGACTGCGAATCCCCCATCGAAATTGCCCATGTTGACCTTATTGAAACAAGCGCGTGCCTTCGGGGTTGGCATGGTGTTGGCCACCCAGAATCCTGTTGATCTGGACTATAAGGCGCTGAGCAATGCCGGGACATGGTTTGTCGGTCGTTTGCAGACCGAAAGGGATAAAGCCCGGCTATTGGACGGCCTGGACAGCGCGGCGGCCAGTTCCGGAATTAATTTCAACCGGTCACAAATAGAGAGTATATTGTCAAAGTTGGCTAATCGTGTCTTTATGATGAATAATACTCATGAGGACAAGCCGGAAATCTTCCAAACCCGTTGGGCGCTTTCTTACTTGCGCGGCCCGCTCACCAGAGACCAAATCAAAACGCTGATGGATCCAGTAAAATCCTCTGGTTTATCTGGAATGGCAGAAAACCCGCTTCCCAAAGCCATGCCGGCAGCACCTGTTTCAATCCTGCCCAATACGACTCAACCGGCTGCATTGCCCCCTGATATTCCAGTCTATTACATTCCTGTACGAGGAGGTGGATCATCAGACAAAAAGTTAGCGTACCTCCCCAGGATTCTGGGCGCGGCAAAAATCAATTTCTCAGACACAAAAACCAAAGTGGAACTCTCTGATTCAAAAGTATTTGTTACGGAAATTACTGACAATGCGATCCCAGTGTCGTGGGACAACGCCCAAGAGATTGACTTGCCGGCAACGGATCTTGAAAAATCGCCGCAATCAAATGCCTTGTATGGAGAGCTTCCCCCGGCGGCAAACCAGAGCAAGAATTATGCGAACTGGAATCGCGATTTCAGCAACTGGCTTTACGGAACCCAGAAAGTGGAATTGTTTGCGAGTCCAAGTTTACACACAATTTCCCAGCCAGGGGAAACCGAGGCAGCATTCCGTATCCGGCTGCAACAATCCGGGCGTGAGAATCGCGACGAGATGGTGGCCAAGTTGCGGGAAAAATATGCCAGCAAAATGTCCGTTCTTCAAGAGCGACTCCGCAGGGCTCAACAGGCGGTCGACAAACAAGCCGAACAGGCCAAGCAGGCAAAATTACAGACGGCCCTCTCATTTGGCAGCACCCTTCTGAGCGCATTCACCGGCCGGAAAGTCAGCAGGTCAACGATCAGCAAGGCTTCCAGCGCATTTCGGGGCGTTGGCCGGGCCATGGATGAAAGTAAAGATGTTGCCCGGGCCGGCGATACTGTTGCGGCCATCCAGCAGCAACTATCCAGCCTGCAGGCAGATTTTGATGCCGAGGTGGCTGCCCTGCAAGAGAGGATCGACCCCAGCACGGAGGCCCTTGATACCATCCTAGTTAAACCGAATAAATCCGACATCCTGGTCCAACTTGTTGCCCTGGTATGGATGCCGCATTGGCAGGATTCACAGGGCAACAGCACGCCTGCCTGGTAAAACAACATTTTGCTTGTTAAAACGAAAAAATGCCTTCAGCAAAGGAGCTGGAGGCATTTTTTAGATCAATTATGCACCGAACCAATTGCAAGATAATAGATTCCCGAGCCCACGCCAGGGATCCAGATCTTGTTTCTTGATTATCGGCAGCTTCCAGAACCGGTCAGTCCAGAAGATTCTGCGGAATATTGCCACCGTTCTCGGCAATTTTCCTGAGCAACTCCTTGTGTGTCCAGACGTTCCGGCTGTATGAATCAGCCATTTCCTTCTCAGGACATCCCAGTTCAACGGCAAGATCCTTGATGGCCTTCGAAGTGGCGGGGAGACCCAGGAGCTTGAGCAGATCCACGATCGACTGTTTCCAATTGAGGTCAGGAATTGTGCTTTTCTTGGCGAGGGCGTTAAGTTGGCTGACAACATCGACCATGGCCATCGGAGCCGGAGCGGCTGGGGTTGGAGGGCCAAAGTGGATGGGGGAAACCGATGACGGAGCGGGTTGTGAGGCCGGAACGGTCGGCGGAGTGACATGGGGTGCGCTTACAGGTGTATAGTTTGAATTAGGTGGTGTGGTGAAAGGCTTGGGCGCCGCGGTGGTTACGGCTGGTTTTGCAGGCTTATGGAGTCCAAGCTTATCGAGAATGGTAGTGAAAATACTCATAGCATATCCTTTCGATTAGGTGAAATGATTTGAGTCGGCCTAGAAAGGCAGCTCAATTTTATATAATAAAATTATACCACTTCCTGTCTTGATAAAAAAATTTCAGAAATGAGAGTCTTGGGATGTTAGCGGGCAACAAAGCTGCCCGCTAACACCCCAAACCCCGACTTTATGAAAACCATGCCTGGCAGGCGGCCAGGTCAACGCTATTTATTTAAGGTGAAATGGAACATCTATTACCACCCGTTCCAATCCTTGCTGGCGTCGACGATAAAGCAAGGCAGCCTTGATCAGCCAGGCTGTCTGGTTATGCAACAGGCTTTGCCACCAGCGGCCGGGGATAAATTCCGGGAGCACAACGGTGGCAAGCTGGCCATCATTATGCTGTGCATCCATCTCATCCAGAAATTGTAACAGGGGTGCAACAATCGATCGATAAGGCGATTCGACGACCACAAATGGCACATCCGGCCACCAGGATTCCCATTCCAGGCGCGCTTTCTCCCCTTCCCCAGGTTCCGATTCCACAAAAACTGCGGTCACATTGTCAGAAATGGACCGGGCAAAATTAACCGCGCCCACCATGCCGCGATGGACTCCGGAGATCGGGATGACTACCCTGGTTGGCTCGACCGGTTTGAGCGAGGGCGGCAGTCCATTCAATGATAGCTGCTTGCGCACTTGTTGATAATGGGAGGAGATCTTTCTGAAACCGAGTACGATCAGAGGAATAAGCAGGACAGTGACCCAGGCTCCATATATGAATTTACTGATTATCACCACGATCAGAGTAGTTAGGGTGGCCAGTGCGCCAATGCCGTTGATGATTGATTTTAGCCCCCACCGCCGGCTGCGTTCCTTCCACCAGTGAACCACCATACCTGCCTGCGAAAGCGTGAAAGCCAGGAACGCGCCGATTGCAAACAAAGGAATCAGGGCATGCGTATTGCCTTGAAAGAGGATTATCAAAAGCCCCGTTAAAGTACCCAACGAAACGATGCCATTCGTAAATGCCAGGCGGTCACCGAGGCTGCTGAACTGGCGCGGCAGGAATCCATCCTGCGCCAAAATGGCAGCCAGGCGTGGAAATCCGGCAAAACTGGTATTGGCAGCGACCGTCAGAATCCCAAGCGTGGCAAGCTGGACCACAAAGTAAAAAGGGTTGCCCCCGAATAATCGTCGCGCCAGGGCAGACAGGATCGTCTCCTGCGGACCTGCCACCACTCCCAGGAATTGGGTAAGCCCAATGCTGCCGACAAAAAGCAGCCCCATCAGCACCGCCATGATCAACAATGTGCGGCCGGCATTCTTCGCCTTGGGCTCCTGAAAGGCAGGGATACCATTGCTGATTGCCTCCACACCGGTCAGCGCGGTACTGCCAGTGGAGAAAGTATGCAGTATCAATAATAGTGTGACGGGCTGGAGCGCCGGGGGTGCGACCGCGGTTAGCGACGTTGGTCCCTCGATGATCAGGCGAATAATTCCATAAACCAGCATGGAAAAATACGCGGCCAGGAATAGATAGACCGGTATAGCCATAAAGGTCCCGGCTTCCTGCAGCCCACGCAGGTTGACCAGTGTAATGATAAGGAGCAAAACCAATGCAATGACAATCCGATACGGCCAGAGGTCCGGGAAGGCCGAAGCCAGAGCTTCCACACCTGCCGTCAGGCTGACGGCTGCATTCAGGAGATAGTCCACCAGCAATGCTGCAGCAGCCAGAAGACCTGGCAAATTACCCAGATTGGCCCGGGCAACAATATATGACCCGCCTCCGGAAGGGTATCCGTGGATGGTCTGAAAATAGGACAGCGCCACAACCACCAGCAAGGAGGTAATCCCGAGACCAATTGGCAAGGCATAAGACAGCCCCATACTCCCGGCCACTATCAGCCCAAGGTAGATTTCCTGATTGGCATAGGCAATCGAGGCCAGAGCATCTGGTGAAAATGCCGCCAATGCACGGATCTTATTTAATTGTTTGTGACCAATACTTTGGGTGGGGAGCGCCGGACCAATTAACAAGTCTTTTATTTTTGAGAACATCTGGTATTCTTCCTGATTACAAGATATTATAGAGCCAAACTGATATTTCTGGAGATGGACCATGAGCTTCCTGCCTGCGATTAAGATCCCAATCCGGCCGCTTGGCACCGGGCGCACAAGTGGAGTGGAAATCTCAAAGAGACTTGTGGAGAGCGCCCACGCAGATATCACAACCGTTCTGGATCAATTGCATACCACGCAAAACGGCCTTTCCCAAGCCGAGGTAGAAACGCGCCTTGAGCAGTACGGACCGAATGAGGTTGCCAAAGAGAAACGGCGCACCTGGCTGGCGCGCCTGTGGGATAACATTAAAAATCCACTGGTAATCCTGCTATTCATCCTGGGCGTCATCTCCTACCTGACCGGTGATATCCGGGCAACCATCATGATCCTCTTGATGGTTGTGCTTGGCATCGTATTACGCTACGTACAGGAAAGCCGCGCCGATAATGCCGCCGAGAAGCTCAAGGCCATGGTCAGCACCACAGCCACGGTGATGCGCGACGGCCAACGCAAAGAGATTTCCCTTAAAGGACTGGTACCTGGAGATATTGTATCGCTATCAGCCGGGGATATGATCCCGGCAGATGTTCGTGTTCTTTCCGCCAAGGACTTGTTCATTAACCAGGCTGCTCTGACCGGCGAATCAATGCCTGTGGAAAAGAACTACGCAATCGTTGCCGAGACGGTAGAAAACCCGCTGGAAATGCCCAACCTGTGTTTCCTCGGCTCCAACATCGAAAGCGGCACCGGCACAGCGGTCGTCGTTCAAACCGGCAGCAGCACTTACTTCGGCTCGTTGGCAAATAGTATTGTTGGTCAACGTGTGCTGACCAGTTTTGACAAGGGCATCAACCAGTTCACCTGGCTGATGATCAGTTTTATGGCCATTCTTGTCCCGCTGGTTTTTATCTTCAACGGGCTCAGCAAGCATAACTGGTTGGATGCTTTCCTGTTTGCGTTGGCAGTCGCAGTCGGCCTAACCCCTGAAATGCTGCCAATGATCGTGACGGTCAACCTATCGCAGGGCGCGATCGCAATGTCAAGAAAAAAGGTTATCGTCAAACGTCTTAACGCCATCCAGAACTTCGGTGCCATGGATGTCCTTTGCACCGACAAGACCGGCACCATTACGGAAGGCAAGATCGTCCTGGAAAAACATCTGGATGTAAAAGGCAACCCCAGTCAGCGGGTCCTGGATTATGGCTATATGAACAGCTACTACCAGACTGGTCTGAAGAACCTGATGGATGAGGCCATCCTCAATCATGGCGATTTGAACGACAAACTGCAAGTGGATGAACTCTATCACAAGATTGATGAACTGCCGTTTGACTTCCAGCGCCGGCGCATGTCGGTTATCGTGGAAAACGACAAGAACCAGCATATTCTTATCTGCAAGGGCGCGGTTGAGGAGATCATGCAGCTTTCAACACACGTCGAAATTAATGGAGAGATCCTGGAAGTAACCGCGGAGCATGATGAGCATCGCAAAAAACGTGTCATGGAATTGAATTCGGAAGGGTTTCGTGTCATAGCCGTGGCTTACCGGATGTTTCCAGGGACTGACGATACACCGCACTACTCAGATCGGGACGAATCAGATCTGACTTTGTTGGGTTACATGGCCTTCCTGGATCCGCCCAAGGCCAGCGCCGCCGAAGCATTAAGTAAACTCAATGAGCATCATGTAGCCGTCAAAATCCTGACCGGCGACAACGACATTGTAACGGGGACAATCTGCAAACAGGTCGGCCTGTCTGTCGAGCACATTCTGCTCGGCCCGGAGATCGAGGCAATGTCCGAGGGGCAGTTGGGTGAAGCCGCCGAGACAACGACAGTCTTCGCCAAGCTCAGTCCATCGCACAAAGAGCGCATCATCCATGCCTTACAGAGTAAAGGTCATGTGGTCGGCTTCATGGGTGATGGGATCAACGACGCCCCGGCGCTTAAAGCTGCGGATGTGGGCATCTCCGTGGACAGTGCTGTGGACATCGCCAAAGAATCGTCCGATATCATTTTGCTTGAAAACAGCCTGCTGGTTCTCAAAGATGGCGTAATGGAGGGGCGCCGGGTATTCGGTAACATTGTCAAGTATATCAAGATGGCGGCATCCTCAAACTTCGGAAACATGTTCAGCATGTTGGGCGCCAGCATCTTCCTGCCTTTCCTGCCCATGTTGCCAATTCAAGTTTTGACCAACAACCTGCTTTATGATTTCTCTCAAACCACCATCCCGACCGACGAGGTGGACGCTGAGTGGCTGACCAGGCCGCGTAAGTGGGCCATTGGCGAGTTACGCCGTTTCATCATTTTCATTGGTCCAATCAGCTCCATCTTTGACTACCTGACGTTTTTTATCATGATTTACATCTTCAAAAGCTGGACCAACCCAGACTTGTTTCATACCGGCTGGTTCGTAGAATCGCTTTTCACGCAGACTCTTATTATCCACGTAATACGTACCAACAAAATTCCCTTCCTGCAGAGCCGGGCCAGCAAAGCGCTCATTTTAACTTCGCTGGCAATCGTGGCAATCGGCGGCTATCTGCCCTACTCCCCCCTGGCAAGCGCGCTAGGCTTCGTACCGCTGCCGCCTTTGTACTGGTTGTTATTGTTCGGGATGCTGGTGGTATATGTGATCCTGACCCAGTTCATCAAAACCTGGTTCTATCGCAAATTTGGAGAATGAGTTATGATTAATCCATCCAAACCGATGATTATTGTCTGGATTGATCATAAAGAAAAGAGGCTTCAGCATGGCAGTTAAGAACAGCAAGATGAAAATCAAAATACATGAGAATGGCCCATACACCATCTCTGGCGGAGTCCCGATGATGGACATGATCCTAGTTCCGGACGCCGAGGGATTGTCCATTCGATGGCATAAAGGCAAGGAATACCCGGTCAAGGAAGAGTACGACCTGTGCCGATGCGGCAATTCCAAAATCAAACCTTTTTGTGATCTGACACACACCGAAATTCCTTTCGATGGCACCGAGACAGCCAGCCGGGAACCGTTTGACAGTCAGGCCGAGCCGAAGACAGTTGGCCCCGAAATGGAACTGACCGATGTGGTGGCCCTGTGCGCCCTGGCACGCTTCTGTGAGCGGGCAGGTGGAGTCTGGGACAACCTGCGCGCTTCCGATAACCCGGAAGCAAAGAAGATTGTCCTCCAGGAGGTTGGCGACTGTCCCGCCGGAAGGCTGGTATTGCGTGACAAATCCGGGAACCTGATCGAACCTGAATTCGAACCATCCATCGGGCTGGTGCTTGACCCGGTTGTCGCCGAACTTGGCCCCTTATGGGTGCGCGGTGGTATCCCAATCGAGTCAGCCGATGGTTATATCTATGAGGTTCGTAACAGGGTAAGCCTGTGCCGCTGTGGAAAATCCACGAATAAACCTTTTTGTGATGGCAGGCATACAAACGGAAAATAAAACCTGCAAAGGAAGGCCGAAATGAAAACCCAAGAATTGTTTGAAACCGACTTGATCGCCACCTCCGCTGGAGATTTGTCAATCACATTCCTCGGACACGCAAGCTTATACATTGTCTTTAATGGAAAGAATATTTTCATCGACCCATATGGCGAAGTAGCCGACTATTCCAAATTTCCCAAAGCGGATCTCGTGCTTGCCACACACGAACATTTAGACCACCTCGACCCAAAGGCACTGGCGGCCATCCGCACCACGGAGACCATCCTGGTTCTCAATTCAGCCGGTGCCAGGCAGGTTGGAGGCGGGATTGCTATGCGCAATGGAGATACTCAAACCGTGGCTGGTCTGCGCATTGATGCTGTGCCAGCTTACAACCTCGTCCATAAACGCGAAAATGGACACCCTTTCCACCCAAAAGGCATCGGGAATGGCTATATCCTGGCCTTTGGAGATATACATTTATATCTTGCCGGGGACACTGAGAACATCCCAGAAATGAAGAACCTGCGAGATATTACTATTGCCTTCCTCCCCATGAACCTGCCCTATACAATGACACCGGAAATGGTGGCAGATGCAGCCAGATCCATCAAGCCGCGCATCCTGTATCCATATCATTACGGAAATACGGATGTCAAGGAGTTACTTGATTTATTAAAAGAGGAAAAGGAGATCGAGATCAGGATCCGGAGTCTGGCATAGCTGGTTATCTGAGAATCAATCAAACCATCCGCTGCGCTTGAAAAACAAGTATTGAATTGCAATAATGATCACCATAATCACTACAACGATGCCGAAACCTAATGCAGAAGTGGTTCCTGGCACCCCTCCAACGTTCATTCCCAGTAAACCTGCAATCAATCCCAACGGCAAAGTGATCGCCGAGACAATCGTCAGGAAACGCAGGCGTTTTTCCACCCGGTCGTTGCCGGCCATCTGGTAATCATTGTACAGGTCATTGACCCGCGATTCCAGGCGGTACACTCCCCGCTGAGCAATTTCCGCTTCAGAGACCAGGTCTTGGATAAAGGCTTTGCGGTGTGGCTCTTGCAAGGCGGCATTGTCAGAAGCGTTCAGGCCGGAGACACAATATAACTGGTTCTCAATCAGAGCGACCAGCTTGTTCACCTGCCAGCGCAATTGAGAAAGGCTTGCCGGAGTGACCGATTTGGGATCATCAGCCAGGGTTTTGGTCATGTAAAGAATCCGGTCACGCGTCTCCCTCTGTGCTTCCACATTCAGATCAGAAAATTGATCGAGGATCAGATAAATAATCTGTGGAAGGTGGAGCAGGACAGGGGCATCCTCGATGCTCCATTCCTGCAGCAGGTCATCCAACGCAGAAATAGGGCCATGCCGAATGGTTATGAGGACATGTGCTCTAAGCAAGATGGTCAGGTAGGCCGAGGCATCCGAGCTCTGGTCAAAGGCAGCCGGGTATTCCATCAGCATGGTATTGCCGAAAGAGACAACACCCGGATCATCGATCGCATCCAGGCAGCGCTTTAATTGCAGGGGGTGAAGCTTGAGGGTCGCCAGGAAACTGCCAAGTTCTTCGGGGCTGGCAGCCTCAATGTCAAACCAATTATCCCCCATTTTGCTCAAATCCTTTTTTGGCCAACCAGTGGGGGAGGCCTGTTTAAGTAATTTTCCTGAACTGAGTACATACCAATTAATTTTCATTTTTCCACTTCCCTGATCAAGTCCCTGCTTGAGACCCGGCGCGATTGCCATATGCGCCAGCATCTTATCATTGCTTCAGCTGCTCCAGTACATCCAGCAACTTCTCCTGCCAGTCGGCGTCCTTCCCAAAGGTGCACCAAAAGGCATTCTTTCCACCGCGCACACCCGGACCAAGGTCCGCCAGCCGCTTCGCCTGGGTGCCCTCCGGTGGAGGCGCATAACGCAAGACGATCTGCCCGCTTTCCATGCCAACCGAGACCAGCCCGGCCTGTTCAGCTCGCAGCTTGACCCGCATCTGGTAGAAGAGGTTCGTTGTCATTTCCGGTAAAATCCCGAAGCGATCGGTGAACTCAGCAGCGAGGGCTTCCAAGGCAGCCTCATCGGTCAGATCAGCCAGACGGCGATAAAGACGCAGACGCAAATTGGTATCGGGTACATAAGTTTCGGGGATTCCAATGGCAAGAGGTAAATCCACATTTACCGGCAAGCCCATGGGTTGAAGAGCGTCCAGGCTGGTGGTTTTCAGGTCCATTTTCAGACCTTCAAACCTGCCTTGCGTGCGCGCCTGTTTGACAGCAGCAGCCAATAAGCGCGTGTACAAATGAAATCCCACTGAAGCAATATATCCGGATTGGCGGGTTCCCAGTAAATCACCGGCGCCGCGCATTTCCAGGTCACGCATTGCGATCGAATAGCCCGCACCAAGCTGCGAATTCTCGGCAATGACTTCCAGACGTTCCTGACCTTCGGGGGTGGGTGAGAATTTCCGGTGACGGAAAAAATAGGCGTAAGCTCGCGCCGCGCCACGACCCACACGACCGCGCAGTTGGTAGAGTTGTGCCAGGCCGAAGGCATCTGCCCGATCAACGATAAGAGTGTTGGCATTGGGGATATCCAGCCCGGATTCGATAATTGAGGTCGAAAGCAGGATATCAATATCGCCAGCAGTGAAGCGATGCATCACACTGGCGAGTTCGGTCTCGAGCATCTGGCCGTGACCGATGGCAATGCGCGCTTCCGGAACGAGTTTTTCCAAGTGCATACGCATGGCATCAATGGTATGGACACGGTTGTGAACGAAAAAAATCTGGCCGCCACGTTCCAATTCGCGCAAAATGGCCTGGCGGACAAGTTTCGGCGAGTAAGGGCCTACGTGGGTGACTATGGGTAAGCGTTCTTCAGGGGGGGTATTAAGATTTGAAATGTCGCGTACGCCAGTGAGGGCCATGTAGAGCGTGCGCGGGATGGGCGTGGCTGTCAGTGTCAGTACATCAACTTCAGTGCGTAATTTTTTCAGGTGTTCTTTATGGGTCACGCCAAATCGCTGTTCTTCATCAATGATCACAAGTCCAAGGTCTTTGAACTGTACATCGCCCGAGATGAGCCGGTGCGTGCCGATGACAATATCCACGGCTCCCTGGGACAGGGCGTACAAAATCTGGCTTTGCTCACGGGGTGTACGGAAGCGCGAAAGCATCTCGATCGTTACAGGGAACGCCGAGAGCCGCTGCCTGAACGTATCATAATGCTGCTGCGCCAATACGGTGGTCGGTACCAGCACTGCCACCTGCCGACCGCTCATTACGGCTTTGAAAGCCGCCCGCAAAGCGACCTCGGTCTTGCCATAACCGACATCGCCGCATAACAGGCGATCCATCGGACGCGGCGTTTCCATGTCGCGCTTAATATCCTGTAACGCTTTGACCTGGTCTTCCGTTTCAACATAAGGGAAACTGGACTCCAGCTCGCCCTGCCAGGCATTATCAGGGCTAAAGGCGAAACCTTCCACGACCTGACGGCGGGCGTACAAGTCCAGCAAATCCTGCGCCACCTCCTGCACGGCTTCGCGCACCTTACGCTTTGTCTCCGTCCAGTCCTGGGTTCCAAGATTTCCCGGCGTTGGCGGGGAACCATCCGGGCCAATATAGCGGGTCAACCGGTCGGCTTGATGGATGGGAACATAAACCTGATCACCGTTCTTATACTCCACACACAGGAACTCACGTTCCAAACCTTCAAGTGTACGCTGGACAAGACCAATATATTTTCCGAGGCCATAATCTACATGGACAATCCAATCTCCCGGCTTCAAATCTGCATAAGCAGCTTCAGGGTTTTCGGCACCAGGCCGGGGACGTTGACGCGGCTGGGGGCGTTCCCAGCCAAATATCTCGGAATCGGTAATGAGATATGACCGTCCGAGGCTCCAACCTTCGGAAAGACTGCCCTCAACAAATTGTGGATTGGCAAATGTGGATTGCAGGTTATGTTCGCCCAATAGTTCTTCAAGCCGCGAGGATTGACGGGAAACAAGGATCACCGTTTTATCCTCATTGATGAGCCTGACCATATATTCGGTGAATGGTTTCAATCGTCCACCGAAGCGCTCCAATTGACCGAATTGAGCAGCCAGACTATCATCCCCCGCAGCACTCCCGGAATATGAAGCGAGACCATCCGCCGTAGACCGGCCCAATTCCAGGCAAGAGCGGCCGTTCAAGTTGTCATCCAGCTCCGACCAGGAAAGATAAGGGACCGGGAAACTTTCCACCAGTGTTCCTTCAGCGGTGGATTCAGCACGCAGCTTAACCGCCTGCTCCTCAATTTCCGAGATGGTGCTCTCAAGAAGACTAAAATCATCCACCAGGACCAGGGATTCCACCGGAAAATAGTCCAATAAACTGGCTGGAAAGGGGTGGAGAATTGGAAGGTGAAATTCAGAAAGCGGGGATTCAAAATTCAACGATTCATTCTTCTGCAGGAGGTATTCCCGCGCTGGTGTAATCAGGACAGACTCGAGCTTGTCAATTGTCCGCTGTGAACCGGGATCGAAGCGCCGGATCGTATCAATCTCATCGCCGAAGAAATCCAACCTGACAGGGCGGGGCTCGGATTGCGGCCAGAGGTCCAACAAGCCGCCCCGGTGGGAAAATTGGCCGGGTTCGAGAACGGTATCCGATGGCTGGTAGCCTATCCGCACCCACTCTTCAAGCAGTGAGTTCAGGGAGATGCTCTGTCCGACTTTAAGTTGTTTTGATGCTTTTAGAAAATCCCGCCGAGGCAGGGTACGGGTCATCAATGCACGAGCTGATGTGATAATGATGGGTGGAAAGGATGGCTTTTCAACAAAAGGAAGATGATAGAGAGCCAGTGCCGTCAAGGTTTGCAGGCGCTCACGGCGGGTGGTTGTACCCCAGGCGGCCTCTTCATAAAAAAGCGGGTTGGGCTCGGAGAAGATATAACGGGAAGCGTCTGGTAACCAGAAAGCCAGTTCATCGTGCAGTTGGAGGGCGTGATCGGCGCGATCGGTAACCAACAGGATAGGTTGCTTTAGGGACAAATACAGGGCAGCCAATACGGGTAAGCGCGCGGCGCGCGGCAAGGCCAAGCCAGGAAGCGATTTCCCGGTCCGCAATTCAGCCAGGAGATGCTGGTATGCGGGTAGTGAACGGATCTGTTCCAGGAGGATGTCCATACGGGACCAAGGCTGCCCTTATCGTCGCCACCAGGCAAGAAGATATCCCAGCGGCACTTTAAATCACGATCCTACGCAATAACTCCATTGTATTTATTCATTGCCGCATCCAAACCTTCAACAACAAAAGTCAACACGGCCTGCACGGCGCGATCAAGCGTTTCCGAAATGACAGTCAGATCGGCTTTCGAAAATCCCTGCAGGACGTAATCAGGAGCCTGCATTTGACCGGGCGGATGGCCAATCCCCAACCTTAGGCGTGGGAAGGCATCTGTACCCAGACGTTCCAGGATGGATGTCATCCCTTTCTGCCCCGCCGAACCGCCATCCGGGCGTATTCGAATGGTACCCGGAGGTAGATCGAGATCATCATGGGCAACAAGCAGGTTGGTCAGGGGCAGTTTGTAAAAATGGACCAGCCCCTGCACGGATTGACCGGAAAGGTTCATGAAGGTCTGCGGCTTGGCAAGGATGATTTTTCGCTCACCAGTACCCGCTTTTTCCGATGCATACGTGGTACTTGCCACCAATGCCCGGGATTGCAATCTGGAGAAACGTGCTTTGAGTTCCACCGCCAGACGGTCGAGCAGCATAAAGCCCACGTTATGGCGGGTTTCACGATATTCACGGCCAGGATTACCCAAACCAACAATTAAAAAAGTCTCAATCATTCATTTGCGTTGCAACCAGAAATTTGTACAATAGATATTAATCAAATTCCAATCATCTTGTCCCAGCAATCTGTAACTGGTAAGTTTAACACGAAGACGGATATGGGTCAACGCCGGAATGTGTTTGCGCTTTTATAGTACAGGAGGGCCAGGCAGGTAAACGATTTTTCCTCCATTAAATGATACTATGCTTAATCTTTTTGAAGTAAAATTCCCCAGATGAACCAACAAGGGCTGAATTTCCATCTGACACAGGATTGAACGGTGAAAAATTGCCTTCTCCAGTTTCGGAAATCAGGCCAGGCGACCATCCGCAATGCACACCGTCCAGGATTTGAACCTTCCTGTGCCGGACGAATCCTAAATTCCCTGACATTCATTATCGTAATTATCTGTCTGGGGCTTTGGATTACCGCTTTCCTGTGGTTGAAAGATCGGCTTTTTACGGAAACTCTTTCTGGAAACCTTTTAACGGATCTGACCTGTCTTTCTTTCTTTGGCGGTTTGGCAGCAGCCATTTTCATAGGTGCACTAACAGGTAATTTCTTGCGCCGGGCTTTCTGGAATAGACTTACCCGGAAAGGAAAATTGTGAACTGCGAGCTGAAAGACATGCTTAATTATTGAGTTTCCCTTATAATGGGCCGAATGAGATCATCAGGTGAAATAATCGTTCCATCCGAAAACGTCAACCCGCGTGGGGAGGACACCAATCACTGGCCCTCCCCACGCCCTTTTTTTAGGAGTTAAAATGCCAACCAAATACATTTTTTTTACCGGCGGTGTCGTCAGTTCGGTCGGGAAGGGCGTGACTGCGGCTGCGACTGGCCTGTTACTAAAATCGCGCGGTTTCAAGGTTACCATGCAAAAATTGGATCCTTATATCAACGTGGATCCGGGCACGATGTCTCCCTACCAGCATGGCGAAGTGTATGTCCTCGACGATGGAGCCGAAACAGACCTGGATCTGGGTCACTATGAACGTTTTGTGGACATACGCCTGGGCCGGTTCAGCAATTTCACCACCGGGCAGGTATATGCCGAGGTCATCAGCAAAGAGCGGCATGGCGATTACCTGGGTGGCACAATCCAGGTGATTCCGCACATCACCGATGAAATCAAGCGCCGCATCGGCCTGGCTGGAAAAACGACCGGGGCAGAGATTGTCATCCTCGAAATCGGCGGCACAGTAGGTGATATTGAGTCACAACCCTTTGTGGAAGCTCTACGCCAATTGCGTAACGAAGTGGGGCGCGAGAATACTTTCTTTGTCCATGTTACCTGGTTGCCTTTTATCGGCGCCACACAGGAACTCAAAACGAAACCGACACAGCACTCGGTGGCCGCTTTGCGCTCCATCGGTATCTCCCCCAACATGATCATTGCGCGCTCAGACAATCCTGTTGAGGAAGGTTTATGCGATAAAATCGCTCTTTTCTGCGATGTCGACAAGCGCGCGGTGGTACCAATGGTGACTGCACAAGTGCTATACGAAGTGCCCTGGCTGTTGGAACAAGCCGGCGTTGGTGATTACATCCTTGAACACCTGGGACTCACGGCTCGGGAAACCCCCGATTGGGCTCCATGGAAACAGTTGGTGGAGGTAGTGCACAAGCCAAAGCCAGTGATAAATATCGCCCTGGTCGGCAAATACGTCGAGTTACAAGATGCGTATATGTCTGTCCGCGAGGCTGTTAAACATGCCGCCCTGAGGATGGGAGTGGAAGCAGAGATCCGGTGGGTACATTCTGCTGACCTGGAAAAAAATAGAGGCTGGGAGGAAGTCAAAGCCGCAGATGCAATCATTGTTCCCGGTGGGTTTGGTTCACGCGGCATTGAGGGGAAGATCCAGGCAGCCCATTATGCCAGAGAAAATAAAATACCTTACCTGGGTCTATGCCTGGGAATGCAAGTGATGTGTGTGGAGTTTGCCCGTGATGTATTGGGGCATGAGGATGCCAACTCGACCGAGTTTGATCGCAGCACCAGGCATCCTGTCATTGATCTCATGTTGGAACAGCGGGCAATAACTGATATGGGTGGTACCATGCGCCTGGGTTTGTATCCGTGTCTGCTGCAACCAGGAACGATAGCCGCCACAATATATAATGAAAAGCAAGTCGAGGAACGGCATCGCCATCGTTGGGAGTTCAACAACACCTACAGGAGAGAATTCGAAAAAGCTGGCATGGTTTTCTCTGGAATCTCGCCGGATGGGGTGCTGGTGGAAATCGCCGAATTAAAAGACCATCCCTATATGGTTGGCAGCCAGTTCCACCCGGAGTTCCTTTCCAGACCGATGCGTCCCCATCCGCTGTTCTTGGGGTTGATTCGAGCGGCAATAGAGAAAAGCAAGAAGTAGAAAAATCAGAAACGAGTATCCCTTTCCCAATAACTGCGATATACTTGCGCCTTGAAAAATGACGGACACAGTCCCTGGTGGACATCATCCAATTTATTAAGGAGAAATCTATGGATCCAACAATTGAACTCATAACCGGGCAGGAAATCCTTGACTCGCGCGGCAACCCAACCGTGGAAGTTGAAGTCATCCTGGCCGACGGCTCATGGGGCCGCGCCGCGGTTCCATCCGGAGCATCCACCGGCGTTCACGAGGCACTTGAACTGCGGGACGGCGACAAGAAGCGCTACAATGGAAAAGGCGTACTGAAAGCTGTCGCCGCAGTCAACGATATCATCGCCGATGAACTGTACGGCTGGGACGCCACCGATCAGAAAGCAATTGATGCTGAGATGATCAGCCTGGATGGCACACCCAACAAATCCAAATTTGGCGCCAACGCCATTCTGGGGGTATCGCTGGCCGTGGCAAAAGCCGCGGCGGCCTCACTTGAACTGCCGCTCTACCGCTACATCGGCGGTGTCTACGCCCACCTGCTGCCTGTCCCTATGATGAACATTCTCAATGGCGGCGCACATACCGCCTGGCAGTCGACCGATGCACAGGAATTCATGGTCATGCCATTCGGCGCACCATCTTTCGCCGAAGGCCTGCGCTGGGGTGCAGAGATCTACCATGCCCTCAAGTCCGTGCTCAAGGAAAAGGGCTATGTGACCCTGGTTGGTGATGAAGGCGGCTATGCCCCGGCACTGAAAGCCAACAACGAGGCGGTTGAAGTCATCCTGGAAGCCATCGCCAAGGCAGGTTTCAAAGCCGGACGCGGCGAACAGGTGGCGATTGCCCTCGACCCGGCTGCTTCGGAGCTCTACGATGAAGAAACCAAGACCTACAACCTGCGTAAGGAAGGTAAAAAACTGACCGGCCCCCAGATGGTTGAGTTCTGGGCCAAATGGGTCAAGGATTATCCGATTGTTTCCATCGAAGACGGCCTGGCTCAGGATGACTGGGAATCCTGGATTTTGATGACAAAGCAATTGGGGGACAAGATCCAGATCGTGGGTGATGATTTGCTCGTTACCAATCCCGAACGTGTTCGTAAGGCGATCAAGGAAAGCGCCGCCAACGCTCTGCTTGTCAAACTTAACCAAATCGGTTCTCTAACCGAGACCATCGAAGCGGTCGAGACCTGTCATCGAGCCGGGTGGCGGGCTGTCACCTCCCACCGCTCTGGTGAGACCGAAGACAGTACCATCGCTGACCTGGCAGTCGCATTGAATATGGGGCAGATCAAGACAGGTGCACCTGCCCGCTCTGACCGTGTTGCCAAGTACAACCAGTTGCTGCGGATTGAAGCTGAACTGGGTGATACCTCCAAGTATGCCGGCTGGGAAGCCTTAAAACACTAAAGATACTGAAAGTGATTATTTCCTGCGCACCTTCGGGTGCGCAGGAAATTTTTATGAGAGAGGAATTAGTTAAATTCCTTGACAAAACAACACGTTATTGTTATTATATTTCAAGAATTTGTTAATTATTCTACATAATCAAGCATTATTAGATGGGTTTTAGGCTTTTATGTGGTATTTACCACCACAGAATGTAAAAAACATTAACAAATACACTATTCTTGACCTGATCCGGTTCTCGTCAGGTGGTGTTTCACGCGTAGTGCTGGCCCGTCGGATGGGGTTAACGCGCGCGGCTGTTACCGCCATCGTTAATGATCTTTTGTCAACCGGAATAATTCGGGAAGCCGGGGGTATTCATGTGCACAGCGGGCGTCCAGCAGTCGAATTGGAAATTGATCCAACACGCGGGTTTGTCGCCGGGATCGATTTTGGTGCCAGCCATCTGGCCATCCTCATTGCAGATTTGGGGATGCATATCCTGGAAGAGGCCGAGATTGCCATCGACATTCAAGATGGACCCAAGACCTGCCTCGATCAGGCTGATCACATTCTTCATGAGCTTCTTAACAAGGCTGGTAAGGAATTAAAAAATATCCTGGCGATCGGCGTAGGGGTTCCGGGTCCGATCGTATCAGACGCCGGTATGGTCCTGGCACCACCCATTATGCCCGGCTGGGACCGTTTTCCTATTCGCGCTTCACTGGAAAAGATGTGGGGCTGCCCGGTCTCATTGAGCAATGATTCTGAGCTTGGCGCGCTTGGCGAATGGGCAGCCGGCGCCGGACGCGGGGAACAGAATCTGGCCTACATAAAAATTGGAACAGGGATTGGCGCGGGCCTTCTATTGGATGGACAGATCTACCGCGGCGTAACCGGTTCAGCTGGAGAGATCGGTCATCTGACGATTGAAGAGAACGGTCCATTATGCGCATGTGGCAACCACGGTTGCCTGGAAGCCATTGCAGGCGGTCGTGCCATCGCCCAACAAGCCCAGGATGCTGCTCGCAACGATCCACGTACCCAGTTAGCTAATATTAAACCAATCGAATCCATTACTGCCCGCCATGTAAACTCCGCTGCCCGACAGGGTGATCTTAAAGCCCAGCAAATCTTGAGCCGGGCAGGTATGTACCTGGGCATCGCGATCGCTGGTGTCATCAACATGTTTAATCCCGGGATGGTTATCATTGGGGGCGGTGTCGCGCAGAGTGGAGATATACTGCTCGAACCGATCCGCCTGGCTGTTCAACGCCGCAGCCTGCCTGCGGCAACGCGCGCTGTCCGGATCACTACTGCCATGCTGGGGCGCCGTTCATCCAGTATGGGTGCCATCATCCAGGCTATAACCATTGCCTCGCACCAAGTCGCTGATCGAAAGGAGGTGATATCTGTACCCACGGCTCGCTTGAAAAGCCGGGTTGAAAATAATTTCAGCTAGACGGAACACGATGCCGGATGGCAAGGTTCCCACCATTTTATTCGACTATGACAAGGAGAAAGATTAAAAATGAAACGCCCTATTTTCGTTTTGGCAAGCCTCCTATTGGCTGCATCCATGATTTTGACCGCCTGCGGCACGAAGGCCCCCGCGACCGCTGCGCCCGTCAAACAGACTGAAGTCACTTTCTGGCATGCCTATGGCACCGGTTCCGCTGAGGAAGCGGCTTTGACCGCCGTTCTCGCCAAGGCCGCCGTCGATCTGCCCCAGTACAAGATCAATGTCCTGCAGGTGCCCTTCAACGACATCTTCAACAAGTACTCCACCGACGTTGCTGCTGGTGGTGGTCCTGATATGTTCGTCGCCCCGAATGACAACCTCGGCAGCGAAGCGCGCAGCAGCTTGATTGCTGACATTACCGACCTGGTAAAAGGCAAGCTGGGCGATTATGCGCCTCTATCTGTCGATGGCATGAGCGTTGGTGGCAAGGTCTATGGCGTACCGGAATCCTTGAAGGCAGTGGTCTTCTGGTATGACAAGAGCAAACTGCCCACGCCTCCGGCGACGACTGATGATCTGATGAAATTGATGAACGGCGGTACAGCCATCGGCATCAGCTACAGCTGCTACCACGTGTGGGGCTTCTACAGCGCTTTTGGTGGTCAGGTCTTCGATGACAAGTTCAACTTTGTTACCGACCAGGGCACTGGCATGGTTGATGCAATGACCTATCTGAACGAGCTCTACCAGATCGGCAAGAAGAATTCCTGGCCGCTGACCGACAGTGATGGCCTGGCTCCCTTCCAGGAAGGCAAGATTGTCGGCATCACCAACGGCAACTGGGCCATGGGCGACTATCAAAAAGCCCTCGGTGCCAACCTGGCGTTGGCTCCGCTTCCTGCCGGCCCGAAAGGCCCCTCCAAGCCTCTGCTGGGCGTGGATGGTTTCTACATCAATCCGAACAGCCAGAACAAGCAGGGTGCCATCGACGTGGCCCTCTACATCAGTGGCAAAGTGGGTGAGCAGATCATGATGGACCAGGCTGGCCATGTCCCGGCGATCTCCACCGTTTCCGTCACCAACCCACTGATCAAGAGCCTCGTGGATGCCTTCAAGAACAGCATCGTTCGCCCGCAGGATGCCCAATTGGATAAGTACTGGGCCAATTTCTGCGGAATGGACCAGGTCTTCGAGAAGGGTGTCTCCCCAGCGGACTGGATCAAGACCGGCACCGATGCCGCCAAGAAGTAAGTATTGCAATTCCTGGCGATATTACATATAATCGTCATGTAACAATTAATAAAGAAGCGAACAGGGGGAACCCTGTTCGCTTCTCGTTTTTTAGTCAGCAAACAAAAAAACCAGTGCGACTGAAGTGGAGGCATGCATGGCTACAGCAACAGCACCCGCGTATAAAAAAAGGTTCGATTTCAATAGGGCCAGCCTTCCATACTTATACCTGGCACCTGCATTCATTGTCATGGCGGTGATCACTTTTTATCCGCTGATCTACCAGATGGTCATTTCCTTTTCAGACTTTGCGCTTAAAGACCTCCTGCACGGCTTATCTTCCACTGACCTCCATTGGATTGGATTTAAAAATTATGTCGATATTCTCACTGGCGGTCTCCCGGTTCAGAATTTCGAATTCTTCCGCGTGCTCACTTACAATTTCTGGTGGGCAATCACCAATGTCATGGTACATGTTCCAGCCGGCATCCTGATCGCCGTGCTGCTGAATATAAACGGGCTGTGGTTTAAGAAGATTTATCGTGCCATGTATGTCTTGCCGGTCATGATCCCCACGATCGTAGTTGCGACTGTCTGGAAAAATATTTTTGACGAACAATATGGCGCAATGAACCAGTTACTGACCAACATTGCCCATTTATTCGGATCAGGCCAGATTGTCCATATCCGCTGGTTGTTTGAATACAAACCGCCAATCCCCTGGTTGCTCCCCAATGCCCCCCTTCCCCTGGCCTATTACGCCATGATGATCGCCAACTTCTGGCTGGGATGGCCGTTTATGTGCCTGGTTGCAACTGGCGCGCTTCAAAGCATCTCAAGGGAATTGTATGAGGCTGCTTCCATTGACGGGGCCACGGGTGCTCAGCAGTTTTGGAACATTACCGTACCTTTGATTCGGCCGGCCATGATCCCGGCCGCCGTATATGGGTTCACTCTATCATTTAATTTATTTAGTTTTGTTTACTTCATGACCGGAGGTGGACCGGCCCGCTCAACCGAAATCCTGGTCACCTTCGTTTACTCCCTGGTGCGTGATCTGCACCTGTACGGAGCAGCCGGAGCATTCTCTGTCTTCATCTTTATTGTGGCGATGATCGTCTTCCTGATCACCAATCGCATTACCCATGCGACAGCTAGCTATTCGGAGGCATGACATGGCCGTGGCAACCCAACCCCAATCGAAAAAGAATTTCCTGGTCCGGTTTTTCACAATGGATACATCCGGTGGTAAAGGCACCGGGCGGAAACTGCCACTTTGGCGGCAGTTGACTCTCCAAGTGATCTGTCTCGTTCTTTTACTGGAGGTGATGTTCCCGCTACTGTATGTTATCACCATGTCGCTAAGCTCCAAGTCCGAGCGCCCGTCCAGTTTAAGGCTCATCCCGAATGAGTTTTCGTTGGTGGCCTTCAAGCAGGTTGTGCAACAACCTACGGCTAATCCTGTCACATTCCTCGTTCTGCTGCGGAACAGTACCCTGCTTTCTTTCGGCGTGGGCGCGATAGCCCTCTTGATCGCGGTCACGGCAGCCTACGCATTCTCACGCTTCAATTTCAAGATGCGCCAGGTCCTTATGGTTCTGGTGTTTATCCCACTCCTGATGCCTGCCGTGGGTCTCTCTGCACCTCTTTTCCTTCTCTTAAATAGTGTGAAGTTTCTAAATTGCGGAGCCAATGTCATTGCGCTCACCCCCTTCTCCACCTGCGTCGCTGGGACGACTGGACAAGTGATCTTCAATTTGCGCGACTCGCTTCTGGGAGTCGGCATAGCCATGATTTCAGGCGCCCTGCCGTTCGCAGTCTGGAATTTAAAGGGTTACCTGGACACAATTCCCAAGGAACTGGAGGAAGCCGGCAAGATCGATGGAGCATCTTCCAACCAGATTTTTACCAAAATTGTGCTGCCTCTGGCTACGCCTCAGCTGGCAGTCACCTTCTTCCTGGGCTTCATTGGTTATTGGCAGGAGTTTGCCCTGCCCTGGTTATTCCTGACCAAACCCAACAACTACACTCTTTCCATGACATTGTACAATATGGTGGGCCAGTACGCCACCTCCATCCCGTGGAACCGCTTCGCGGCAATGTCCATCATCGTCGCCGCGCCGGTATGCGTCATTTATATCGCCCTGCAAAAGCAGATTGTCAGCGGCCTGACAGCCGGTGGCGTCAAAGGCTAATTCAAAAAAGGCGGCCTTCCGGCCGCCTTTTTTTTCGGAAAAGATGTGAAAAAGTTCTTTGCAATCCTTCTGCTCGTCATATTCCTGGTGGCGTGTTCTCCAGCCAGGACCAGTCTCCCCTCGTCCAATCCACTTACAACCGCACAAGCGCCGACTTCTCTTCCAACGTATGCTTCTCTGCTCCCCTGGTGGAAGCAGGCTGTTTTCTACGAGATCTTTGTGCGCAGCTTTAATGACAGCAACGGAGACGGGATCGGCGATTTTAACGGCATCACCCAAAAACTCGATTACTTAAAGAACCTGGGGGTGACCGCCATCTGGCTGATGCCAATCCACCCCTCTCCATCATACCATGGCTATGATGTGCTCAACTATTTCGCCGTCAACCAGGATTATGGGACGCTGGAAGATTTCAAGCTTATGCTGGACGAAGCCCATCGACGCGGTATACGCGTGATCATTGACCTGGTGCTAAACCATACTTCCAATCAGAATCCCGACTTTATCGAAGCCAACAACAATCCACAATCCCCGTTTCGAAACTGGTATATCTGGTCGGATTCCGACCCCGGGACTTCGGGACTGAACGGGCCAGCCTGGCATGCCGGCAAGTTCGGATATTATTACGGGATTTTCGGCCCCAACATGCCCGACCTGAACTACACCAATCCCGAGGTGACGACTTTTATGGAGAAGGTGGCAAGGTATTGGCTGACCATAGTGGGCCTGGATGGATTTCGCCTGGATGCGCCAAAATACCTGATCGAAGAAGGCCAGAAACTGGAAAATACCGGTTCCACCCATGCCTGGTTTCAAAACTTCTACACCGCTTACAAGTCAGATAAACCGGATGCCTTCACGGTCGGCGAAATTTACGGTGCGGGAGCATTTCTCGCCAAGACCTATACCGGCGACCAGTTTGACCAGGTTTTTAACTTCGAAATGGCCAGCGGGTTTGTCAACAGCGCTGCCGGGGAAGCGAACTCCGGGGTGAACAGCGCGATCAAATTCATGCTCAAGGATTTGCCAGACGGACAGTTTGCCACCTTCCTTACCAATCACGACCAAAATCGCGTCATGAGTACCTTGAATGGGAACCAAGGCCAGGCCAGGGTGGCAGCCGCCCTGATGTTCACCGCACCTGGTACACCTTTCATTTACTATGGAGAAGAGATCGGGATGCAGGGGAAAAAGCCGGATGAGGATATCCGTCTGCCCATGCAATGGTCTGCGCAAACCAATGCAGGTTTCAGCAACGGGACTCCATGGCGGAAACCTGCGTCTGATTATCCGCAGGTGAACGTAGCGTCAGAATCAAGCAATCCAGACTCGTTGTTGAGCTTCTACAAGGAACTGATCGCCCTGCGTCATGCTCACTCCGCCCTATGGGGTGGAAAAATCGCCTTGATATCGAATGGGAATCCGGGCGTCTATTCGATCCTGCGCAGTGACGGAGACGAAGAAATCCTGGTCCTGATCAACCTCACCAAGGCTGCCATCAGCAATTACGATTTGAGTTTGCAAAACGCAGGTCTCGCAGATGGGCAGCATTCTCTTGGGGTGCTTTACGGGAACGGGGCACCCGCTCCCCTGACCATTGCCAGCCAAGGATTCAGCAGCTACAAGCCGCTGGAAGAGCTTCCGGCCCATAGCGTTTCCATTTTCAAAATTAAGCCGTAAAATAAGGGGACTATGAAAAAGCAAAACGCTTCCGCGATTCTTCGAGTTGTTATGCGGCTCCTGACGATTCTTTTGGTTGTCGCCATCGCCGCCGGATTACGCTGGCATGCTGTAACCAATCTTCCGGTCGATTACGATGAAGATGATTATATACGCGCCGCCCAACAGTTCACCAGCCTGATCCGTAACGGGGATTGGAAAGGTTTTCTGGAGACCAATTATCGTCCAGAGCATCCACCGCTGGAAAAGATCGCCTTTGGCGTCAGCTTGCTTGCAAGCCCGGAAGAAGCTCTCACCCCCGACCGGCCGACCACAGCCCAGCCGGATGCCCATCTTCCCAAGGATTTGTTGCGTCCCGCCCGGATCACCTCAGCGATCTTCGGCACCCTGGAGGTTCTCCTGGTGACCCTGATTAACCCATTGGCTGGGCTTTTCCTGGGAATCCATGCCTTTACGATCAAATACACATCGCAAGTCATGCTCGAATCGCTTCCGGCTCTAACCAGCCTGGCATGCGTTATGGCCTATTTACGTTGGAAGAAACGAGGCGCAAAAAGAGTTGATGGATGGTTGATAGGCTCAGCCATTTTCCTCGGACTTACTGCCGCCTCAAAATACCTCTACTGCATCGTTGGTGTTGCCATTTTGTCGGATTGGTTCCTGGATGTGCGGGAGACCGGAAGTTGGCGACGTTTTTTTAGGGATGTATTGATCTGGGGGGTGCTTTCCTTCGTTATCTTCTTTGCATTTGATCCTTACCTTTGGGCTCACCCTTTCAACCGGCTCAGTGAGTCCATTCTATACCACGCAGCTTATTCAGCCACTGCCAGCGAAGTGCAAAGTGCCGGCTATCCATTATGGCAGATATTCATTTGGCTGAACACCACTCCATACGCCTGGCACCCGCAGGCTTTCTATTTTGCGATCGATCCATTGATTACCCTGATAGCGGCTTTTGGGATCGCTGGCCTATGGAAAAAACAGCGTTTGTACGTAGTCTGGCTTGGGATTGGGATCTTCTTTCTTCTGATTTGGCCGACCAAGTGGCCACAATACATCCTGATCCTCACTGCACCGCTCTCCCTTGCAGCCGCTGAAGGAGTGAGGGAGCTCATTGTCCGGCCAATACAGGCCTGGCTGACCCAACGGAAAACGAATAAGAGAAAAGAAACATCCAACCGCCGGGGAGATGGCCGCCGTGCACTCCCATGGCTGATACCCGGTCTGATCGCCTTTGCAATATTAACGGTCTTCCCGCTGATCCTCCAGATTGGCATTTCCATGACGGATTTCAATGTCCTATCTCTGCGGGACGGTTTCAGGGGCGGCTTATGGCGAGAAATCTGGGGCGGTTTAACCGGCCAAATCCATCCTTCGCCGCTCAACTTTCCGAGCACATCCACTCAGGTCCATTACACAGGGCTGGCTTCTTTCCAACCGGTATTGAGCTACCTTGCTTCCAGTGGTATTCTAGTATTTGACATCCTATGGACCATCCTATCGGTTCTGTTGCAAACAGGACTGGGATTGGGGGTCGCCTTACTCTTGCACCAAAAAGGTGCCCGCTTCAGCAAGTTTTGGAAGACGCTTTTCATTCTACCCTGGGCGATCCCAGAGATGATCGGAGCCCTGCTATGGTTCAACGTCTTCCAGCCTGGTTGGGGGTGGCTCGCTCTGGCAGCCCAGAAATATGGGCCGCATTTCCCCTTTGCGTTCTTTGTCGGTTGGGAGCGGAGCACCAATCTCTGGCTGCTCGTCTTTTTAATCCCGGCGATTTGGTACGGTTTCCCTTTTATGATGCTGTCCTCCAGCGTCGGGCTGAAAACGATCCCACCTGAGGTCTTCGATGCGGCAGCAGTCGACGGCGCCAATTCCTGGAGTACCTTCCGCTACATAACCTGGCCACTGCTACTGCCATTGATCATCCCGGCCTTTATTATCCGCAGTATTTTTGCATTTAACCAATTCTATTTATTCCAGGTCTTCTATTTCCCCAACAGCACTCTGGCGACTTTTTCTTACAATATCTTTAACCCATCCGGACAAGGGGGAGGACAGTTTGCCATTTCGGCGGTCATCAACATCCTCGCAGTGATCATCCTTGTGGGATTCGTAATCGTGTTTAATCGCTGGAGCAAGGCCGGAGAGGGGGTGACCTATGCTTAAAATGCCACTCTGGAAACAAATCGCCACCCAGTTCGCCATGATCGTCGTTGGTCTTTTTATTATCCTGCCCATCTGGGGCATCGCCCGGTTGGCTTTCGACGGTTCGCTGAGGAGCCGGCCGACAGAATTCATGGTCTTCCCAAAGCAATTTTCCGTGGATGCGTTTCTCCAAGTACTAAATCATCCCTATCAATCTGTAGATTTTAACATCCTGTTCAAGAACAGCATGGTGGTTTCCTTCGGCGCAGCCATTCTGGCCGTCATCCTCGGCGCAAGCCTGGCTTACGCTTTTGCCCGCTTCCGATTTGCCGGTCGCCAGCCAGGATTGTTTGTGCTTTTATTGGCTGCCTTCCTGCCTCTGGTTGCTTACATGACCCCGCTTTACATCATCCTGAGCCTGCTGAAGATCCGCACCACATTACTTGGCCTGACCATCGTTTATACTGCATTTGCCATGCCTTTCTGCATCTGGAACATGCGCTCGGCTTTCCAGGCAGTTCCCAAGGAGATCGAAGAATCAGCTTCTTTGGATGGTGCCGGGGTACTCACCACGTTCGCGAATATCACGCTTCCTCTGGCCCTTCCATCCATCGGTGTAGCCGGGTTGATCGCCTTCCTGATGGCTTATTCCGAATTCACAATTGGCTGGCTTTTTGTTGAGAAAGCCAGCACAGTCACCCTGTCCATGGCGATCTATGCGATGGTTCAGAATGAATATCTAGGCGCGGCCCAGCCCTGGAGCTACCTCGGATCCCTGGCCCTGATCATGTCCATCCCGGTTGTGATCGTCTTTGTGATCCTGCAGCGTACCCTAATGGAGCGCATGATGTTTGGGAGCACCAAGGATTAGTTGCCATTCTTGATTTATAAAAAGGGCGCTTAATACTTATCCCTTTGCTTCTGGACAAAATCCCGAGACAACAGAATTAATTGCGGGAACATTATATGGGATGTTCCCGCAGTTCATTTTTAGAAAGCTATAAGAAAGAGGGTGTACGTTATTTTTGGGTAAATTTTTCCCCTTCATTGCACGTAGTAAAAAAAGTCTCCTCCCCGGCATCCGTGGGCACAACGCATGAAAACGCATAACCGTCTTTGAAGCGTACGGTTATATCCAGGGAGCCGGCAGATAAAACCGAAATGCGTGGAAACACCATGTAATCTTTTCCAAAATGTTCCTTTAATCCCGGTAATTGGTTTGCAGAAAAACGGGATGCTGAGAGTGGATCTGTAGCCCCCTTCTGTAATGCAGTGTTCAATGCCTTAAACACCTTGATCTGAGTAGAATCATAACGGGAAAGAAATCCTGGCACAAAACTGACCAGGAAGACAATCCCGATCAAGTTGGCAATAAGTTTCCTGCGCTGCCTGGGTTCCCTGGTCCGGGCATTTTGAAGATGGCGTTTGATCACGAATCTCAGACCAAGTGCCAGGAGGATCGCACCCCCCACCAACGGCACTGCCGTGACCACCGATTGAAAGAGGATGCTGGTATTCTCGCCATTAATCAGAGAAATGACCAGGTTCCCGACCAACAGGAGGATTGTCATGATAATTCCTCCACTCACCACCCCCGCGTAATCCTCGGTAAACCAACCTACAATTGCGCCGCATATTGCCAGACCCAAGCCAAAACTAATCCAGTATGTCAATAAGTGCACCCAATCGATCGCCAGGTGCTGACCAGGAATTGTGACCACATTGACCATGAAGAGTGTCAGAATATAAATCGTGGCTGCAAAAGCGCCGTAGATAGCACCCGGCAGCATGCGCTCTGACCGCTCAGCGGTAGTCTCTTCTTGTAAAGAATTATGGATTCTGTCTTTTATTTTTTGATACATGTGAAAGGCCTGATCAACCGTCCGAAGCCACTTTGCAGGTTTATACTTGTCTCAATTGTATCATTTCTCCCGCTCAAGTGCTGTCTGCGCTCGGAGTCCATTGCTGCATGATAATTTTGGATCAATGGTTCTTGAGATATTCGAGATAACCATAAACCAGTGAAAGGATTAATCCGAGTACACAGATTGCTATTCCAACCGTAGCCAGTTTGCGGCTTTCCGACCGCCGGCCAAGGATACCCAATCCGATTCCGGCAAGACTGACAACCGCCCCACAAATCGGGATTAGACCGGCGCACAAGCTGAAAAGTCCAAGGATCAGTGAAATGGCGGCCATATACTTATTGGTGCGTTCTTCGGGGTCGATTTTCCCATAATTTGGTTCCATGTGGATCTCCTGAAAGACAATAAGTGGAAGTCTGGGTTATATCCAACAACTTTTTAAATCTGAGCCAATCCCGCTTCCTTTTCCACTTTGGCTGAAAGAAAGCGAATAAATAATACCGTGGCGATCACCCGGCCAATTCCCGAGCAAGCAAAGATGGCCTGATATCCCCACCGGGTGACCACCCATGCTCCGAAGGCCGCACCGCCTGCAAGGGCAAGCATCACCAGGATTTGGTAAAACGCCGAAAAACGCGCTCTATGCGTATCTGGGGTCAGTGACAGGAGGTAATTAAATGAAGCCAGATTGAACGCTCCCCACATAATACCGCTAAATGAGTTCAACACGACCGCTTGCCAGAATTTGGTGATGAATATCCACGCAAATGGCAGAATTGGAATAAGAGCCATGCTGATCAATTGCACTTTACGCGGGCCCCAATGGTCCGATAACCGCCCGATTCTTCTCTGAACCAAAAGGCTGGTTAGCGTAGTGGCGATACTGGTGATGCCCACCATCGAAGCCGTGAATTTCAGGTTTGCGACCATGTTTACAGTAAAAAATGGTCCGGCAATATTGAGTGAGAAATTCCAGAAGGCCATGATCAGACTAAGTGCCAGGAAGGTGGGATGATCTTTCAAGTCCTGCAGTATGGTCCGCAGGGAAAAGGATCCCACCGCGGTCCCAGGGACGGTGTTTCCCTTGGGATCCCTGATGCGTCCAAAACTGAAGGTAGAGAATATACCAAATATGAACGCCAAGCCAAGGGCGATTTGATATCCAAGCGGAATGGTCGTCTGGGTGATCAATTCGCCGACCAGCAGGATGGCCAGCATGCCCGTAATCCCCATAATGAAATTCCGTGAACCAAAAAAACGTCCCCTTCCTTCCATTGGGACAAGGTCCGCAGTGATTGACATCCACGCGGGAAATGCCATGTTTCCAAATGCGTCGCGTGTCACCGAAAGCGCAATCGCCACCCAAACGACCGCCTGCCCTTTCGTTAGCACCGGCAACAGCGCCAGTACCAGGATCGCCAGTCTTGCCAACCCGCCGCCAAAAATTATTGTAAGCTCTTTTCGATGACCATAGCGTTCTACCAGGACCGCCCCTACCAGCAGAAGCAGCGCAGCACATAAACTGGACAATGAACTCATCAGGCCCACTTGTCCGCGCGTGGCACCCAAGGCAAGAATATAAAGAGTCACATAAGTGACGATGATATTATCGCTGGCTGATGCAAAAAGACCGTCAAAAAAGAACCAATACAGGTTATGTTTTATCTGTGAGGAAAGTGGGATAGCCCATTCTCCTCCCCAGGTAAACATTCGAAAAACTCGTTGTGCACGGGAGCGGGAAACAAATAAGGCTGGTCGTCGCATGGTTTAGATCTGCTCGAAGAAGGACTGGACAACGTTTTCTGCATCTGGATCATTATCAATCACAAACATCACCTTCATAACTGCCTCATTCAACCTGCATTCCGGAAACAGTCAATTTCGCCAATTGGTCAGAAGGAACAGAGCACATTAACGACCCTTTCAATCGAATGACAATCAAGTATAACAGGGAACAATCAAGCCGGCTAAGATACGGCGATTTAGCCTGAAATAGCCATTGGTTCCCCAAGTTGTTGCGGTACAATTCAAGTACTGATAAATCGTAGAAAGGTATACCATGGCTTCATCCAAGGATGTATCTCGATACCGTGAAAACTTGCAGAAAGAGATTGATGGCATGACGTTGTACAACACACTGGCTGAGATCGAACTAAAACCAGAACTTGCGAATGTATATCGCCGCCTGGCAATCACAGAAGGAAAGCACGCCGTAGTATGGGAAAAGCGATTGAAGGAAGCCGGGAATGTGGTCCCACCTCGACGGCCGTCCTGGCGCGCCAGAATAATGAGCTTCCTGGCAAAACGCTTTGGTGCGCAGTTTGTGCTTCCAACTGTTACTGGTAACGAACGAGCTGACAGCCTGGCCTATGACAACCAGCCTGAAGCTCTGACGGATTCAGGACGTATGTCCGCAGACGAAAAGTCCCATGCCCGGCTGATGGCAGCTGTTTCAGGTCGTCAAAATGGTATCGCTGGAAGCGAAGTAGCTCTCCTGGAAGGCCGCCATCGCGCTACCGGGGGAAATGCCCTGCGCGCCGCCGTCCTTGGAGCAAACGATGGTCTTGTCTCTGTATTGAGCCTGACAATGGGTGCAGCCGGAGCCAACCTGCCCGGTCATGGCGTACTTATCACAGGTGTCGCCGGCTTGCTGGCAGGAGCCAGCTCGATGGCGCTGGGTGAATGGCTTTCGGTTCAGAGTTCACGTGAACTCTACCAGAACCAGATCAAAATAGAAGCCGAGGAAATCGAAAACAGCCCAAAGGAAGAACAGGAAGAATTGGCGCTCATCTACCAATCAAAAGGATTGCCGGAGGAGCGTGCCATCGATCTGGCTGCCCATATGATGGACGATAAGTCCACCATCCTGGATACCCTGTCCCGCGAGGAACTTGGTATTGACCCCAAAGAGTTGGGCGGTTCACCCTGGGTGGCAGCCATTACATCATTTTTCTTGTTCTCAGCCGGGGCAATCATTCCCCTCCTTCCTTATATCTTTCTGCATGGCTATATCGCCATTATCTCCAGTCTTGCTCTGGGTGCGTTGGCCCTCTTCCTGACCGGGGCTGCAATAACCTTACTAACCGGCAAGAGTGCATGGGTGTCCGGCTTCAGGCAGGTTCTAATCGGACTGGCAGCAGCCGCGTTGGTCTTTGGTGTAGGAAAATTGATCGGGGTCTCAACCGGCGGATAATTCCTTGCAAGCGGGTAGATAATTTTAGATTATCTCCGCACACCAGGGCCCTTTGCGGTAAAATTTCCCCGGCAAAAAAATCCTTCCATTGAGCTAAAAAAATCATGACTACTCCTTACTGGGTCCAGGACGCCATCTTCTACCATATTTTCCCCGATCGTTTTGCTAATGGCGATACAACCAACGATCCCCCAAATGTTCAAAAATGGGGGTCTCCACCAAATATATGGGATTTCCAGGGCGGCGACTTGCGTGGCATCCTTCAGCATCTCGATTATGTGCTGGACCTGGGAGTCAATGCCCTTTACTTGAATCCCATCTTCCTGGCTTCATCCAATCACCGTTACAACACCAGTGACTATTTCCAAATCGACCCGCGCCTCGGCACACTCGCGGACTTCCATGCCCTGGTCGATGCAGTCCATACCAACAATATGCGAATTATCCTGGACGGGGTATTCAACCATTGTGGACGCGGCTTCTTCGCCTTCACAGACGTGCTTGAAAACAACGACAGATCTCCCTACAAAGACTGGTTCCATATCAAACAATTTCCTCTGGATGCTTATGATAGTGATGGTGATGCGAAGAATTACATCGGCTGGTGGAACCATAAGAGTCTGCCCAAACTCAACACTGGCAACCCCAAGGTCCGTGAATATATTCTCAGCGTGGCGCGCTATTGGATCGAGCAAGGTGCGGATGGCTGGCGGTTGGACGTCCCCAACGAAATTGATGACGACGGGTTCTGGGAAGAATTCCGTCACGTGGTCAAATCCACCAATCGGGATGCTTATCTCACAGGCGAAATCTGGGATATAAACCCGCGCTGGGCCAACAACTCCCATTTTGACGGTCTGATGAATTACCCGGTTAAAGATGCCCTGGCGGCATTGCTCCAGGGGCGTGAAAATACCCTTCAATTTAGCCAGCGCATCGAGTCTCTAATCAAAGCCTACCCGCGCGAAAACCTGTTCGCCATGTATGTACCGCTGGACAGTCACGATACGGAGCGTTTTAAAACGTTAGTCGGCGGGGATACCAGGAAGCTCAAATTGGCCATCCTGTTTCAGATGGCTTTCCCCGGAGCACCCGCCATCTATTACGGAGACGAGATTGGAATGGAGGGGAATAAGGACCCGGATAGCCGGCGGGCTTTTCCCTGGCGAGCAAGTAATTGGGATGCAGAACTTAGGCTATGGGTCAGGCAGCTTATCTCACTGCGTAAACGGACTCCAACTCTTCGACGCGGTGACTTCGTCCGCTTACTGGCTGAAGACGGAATTTACGCATTCGCCCGCACCCTGGGAGAAGAAAATATTCTTATCGCCCTGAACGCTTCCGAAAGAGCACGCGTTGTGGAGGTTCCATGCGCTGCTCTCGGTTGGAAAGATGGACGCGTAGTTCATGGCTTGATGGACGGACAGAAATCCAGCGTTACCGGTGGCAAAATCTCCGTCAGCCTGCCCCCATGGAACGGAACTTGGATGGGTTGAACAAGAACGATAAAATTACGCCCAGGTGACGAAAGGCCTTTTCCTTAGCTGGTGTCACTCCCAGAGCTCTTTCACCAACCGAGGCAAAATTTCCCCCGATTTGCCCTGTAAAAAATAGTCGACTGAGGCCGTGAGTGCAGTTTCCTCGGTGTTAACTTCCACCACAATTGCGCCATATTGTCCGGCCAACCGAGCCAGGGATGCCGCCGGTTGGACCAATCCTGACGTGCCGATGGAAAAGAAGACCTGACTGGTTCGGGCTGCCTCCAACGCAGCCTGCAGTTCGGCGGGAGGAAGCATCTCGCCAAACCAGACCACATCAGGCCGAAGATTCGCGCCACATTTTGGGCATACCGGTACACGCCCCGGTATGTCCTCCCATTCAGTGTATACGCCACAGCCATGCGAACATTTAATGCGGGTGATATTCCCATGCAACTCGATCACGTTCTTACTCCCAGCTTGTTGGTGGAGACCGTCCACATTCTGGGTAATGAGCGTGAACTGGGGAACACGGCGTCCCATCTCCATTAGCGCTATATGACCGGCATTGGGCTTGACCTCGCCAGCTTTCAAGCGCCGCATGGCATAAAACTCCCAGACCATTTCCAGGTTGCGTTCAAAAGCTTCAGGTGTAGCCAGGTCTTCAGGCCGATACTGGGACCAAAGCGCCTGTCCTGTTGCTCTGGAATCGTTGGCTTCTCGAAATGTCTGCAAACCGGACTCTGCCGATACACCTGCACCCGTGAGAACGGTTATATTCCTGGATACACGCAGGGAGCGGATTAAATCAGGAGGATAACGCAAATCAAGAGAAAGAGTGGCAAGTGGCATCTTCGACCAGCGCTTTATAATTGGTCATCTGCAATAAGGTGTCAATTCTTACCTGAATCTGTAACCAGGACGGACCGTTCAAAGCGCCATTTCAATTATATCAACTTCAAAGAAAAAAAGACCCTTCGCTGGCAAGGGCAGAGCATGACCAAAGTTGAATGCCAAAATATCTGGTATAATACGATCCGCATTGACTGGTCCCACCCGCGGCCAACCCTGCCGGTGAGGAGACCTGCTCAAAATTTAGAGAAAGGATAGCAAACGTCATGCCGCTTAACAAGGAAGTCAAGACCAAGGTCATTACGGATTACCACCGTCATGAGACCGACACCGGTTCGCCGGAGGTCCAGGTGGCCATCCTGACCAGCCGCATCCTCCAGTTGACTGATCATCTGCGCACACACAAGCACGATGAATCCAGCCGGCGAGGGTTGCTCATGCTGGTCGGCCAGCGCCGTAGGCTGCTGGCTTACTTGCGCAGGAACGATTATCAGCGCTACCTGGCGCTGACCGAGCAGTTGAAACTGCGCCGAAAATAGAAAGTGGTTCGCCCGGGTAGATGGGCATCGGCCCATCTACCTTTTTTATTCATATGTGGCCTGGACAAACTCGGGTGTCTGTCCCCACAATTGGCCCGACCGTCAGGAATTGAAACATGGCTACAACTTCGGTTGCTACCATCTTTCAGTCCCTGAACTGGCGGGAAAAGGAGTTTATTCATGAAACCCGAAGTAAAACGCTACACTACTACAGTGGGCAGCCGTGAAATTACCATTGAAACTGGTAAACTGGCTGCACAAGCAGGTGGAGCCGTCACGGTCCACCTGAACGATTCAATTGTCTTTGCCGCTGCCACAATGGGTGGCGTGCGCGAAGGCATCGATTTCTTCCCCCTCAGCGTGGATTACGAAGAGCGCATGTACGCAGGCGGCAAGATCCCCGGCTCGTTCTTCCGACGTGAAGGGCGCCCATCCACAGATGCCATCCTGACCGCCCGTCTCACGGACCGTCCGCTGCGCCCACTCTTCCCGGATGGTATGCGCAATGAAGTCCAGATCATCATGTACTCGCTTTCTGCGGACGCTGAAAACCCGCTCGACATTCTTGCCATCAATGCCGCCTCCGCTGCAATCATGATTTCCGACATTCCCTGGAATGGTCCTGTTGCGGCGGTGCGCGTTGGGCGTGTGGACGGCCAGTTCATCGCCAATCCCACTTTTCCTGAAATGGATAAATCCGACCTCGACCTGCGTATCGCTGGAACGCGTGATGCCATCCTGATGGTCGAAGCAGGTGCAGATGAAATCCCCGAGGATGTAATGGTGGCTGCCCTGGAGTTCGGGCACAAATCCATCCAACCGTTAATTGATCTGCAGCTCAAGATGCAAGCCGAAATTGGCAAGCCTAAACGCGAAGTTGCGTTTGCGCTGCCAGATCAAACCCTGCAAGAAAAAGTATATTCAAGTGTCAGCGGTCCGATGAATGAACTGCTGGACAAACCGCTCATGAAGGCTGAATTCTACGCCGGGATGGACGTCCTTCTGCAGAACCTGGTCGCAGAAATGATCCCCTCCGCGGGAACAAAAGTGACCGTTTCGGACGAAGGAGATGTGGAAGATATCCCTGAATTTGCATTGCCTGATGCTCCCAGTCTGGCAAATGTAAAGGAAGCCTTTGCCGAAGCTGAGAAGAAGGTGGTACGTGACCGCATCTTGAACCTGGGCAAACGTCCGGATGGACGCACCTCCACGGAGATACGCCCAATTTGGTGCGAAGTGGGCTTCAGCCCGCGTGCCCATGGCTCCGGCTTGTTCACTCGCGGCGAAACCCAGGTCTTGACCCTGGCAACCCTTGGTACGTTGCGTGAATCCCAGGAGTTGGACACCCTCACACCGGTCGACTCCAAGCGGTACATGCACCACTACAACTTTCCACCCTTCTCCACCGGTGAGACCAAAATGATGCGCGGCCAGAGCCGGCGTGAGATTGGGCATGGCGCATTGGCTGAACGTGCCCTTGAACCGGTCATCCCTTCTGAGGAGACCTTCCCTTATGCGCTGCGGTTGGTATCCGAAGTACTTGCTTCCAACGGCTCATCATCAATGGCTTCCGTCTGTGGTTCGACCCTGGCATTGATGGATACTGGCGTTCCGATCAAGGCTCCGGTGGCCGGTGTAGCCATGGGTTTGGTGATGGAAGGCGACCGCTATCAAATCCTGACCGATATCCAGGGAACCGAGGACCATCTCGGCGATATGGATTTCAAAGTTGCCGGGACAGAACAGGGCATAACTGCGCTGCAAATGGATATTAAAATCTCCGGCTTGAGCACCGAGATCATGAAACAGGCACTCGAGCAAGCCCGCCAGGCACGCCTCTTTATCCTGGGCAAGATCCTGGAGGTCATCCCCGCGCCGCGGCCAGAACTGAAACCGCATACCCCGCGCATTACCACTGTAAAAATTCCATCCGATAAGATTGGCGCCATCATTGGTCCGGGAGGGAAGAACATCCGCGCCCTGCAGGAAGAGACTGGCACCAAGATCGACATCGAAGAGGACGGCACAATCTACATTGCCTCGACCAATGGTGAAGGCGCAAAGATGGCACGCGAACGCATCGAAGCGATCACCGAGACCCCACAATTGGGGCGCATCTACACCGGCAAGGTTGTCCGCGTTGCCGACTTCGGAGCATTCGTGGAGATCCTGCCTGGTACTGACGGCATGGTGCATATTTCCCAGCTTGACAGTGAACGTGTTGAGAAAGTCGAAGATGTCTGTAAGCTCGGCGATGAGATTTCTGTCATGGTTACCGGCATTGATCCCATGGGCAAAATCCGCCTCTCCCGGCAGGCTGTTCTCGAAGGCTGGACCATCGAAGAAGCCCAGGAACATGACGCAAAAAAGAGCGGCGGCGGGCGTCCAGGAGGAGGTCGTCCTGGCGGCGACCGGCGCCCCGGTGGTCGTAGTGATGACCGTCGCGGTCCCAGGCGATAAATCCTCAGGGGCGACACCCAAGTGTCGCCCCTGTTTTATGCAACCATGGTAAAACGCTTTCGCAGCACTCTTGCAGAATATCCTCCTCAATTCTGGCTGATGGCCTCCGGTCTGCTCATCAGTTCGGCCGGTGCTTCCATGATATGGCCGTTCCTGATGATCTATGTCAGCGAAAAGCTCAGCCTGTCGCTCAGCACCGTTTCAACATTAATTACCATTAACGCGGGCACAGGGTTGCTTACCTCTTTAATTGCGGGAGCAGTAGCTGACCGGCTGGGGCGGAAACCGGTTATGGTGCTCTCCCTGGCGGTTAATGGGATCGGTTACCTGTTCATGAGCCAGGCCCATTCCTATTCCGGGTTTGCCTTGCTCATGGTTGTGATGGGCGCTTCGAATCCGCTCTATCAGGTCGGCGCAGATGCCATGTTGGCGGATATGATCGAACCGGAAAAACGGACCAATGGCTATGCGATAATCCGCATGGTGAACAACGCCGGGATCGCAATCGGACCGGCAGCAGGCGGATTCCTGGCTTCCCGGTCATATACCTATGCTTTTATCGGCGCAGCTTCGGGGATGCTCATCTATAGCTTGTTACTCTTCTTGCGTGCCCGCGAAACCCTCTCCAGAACATACCAGATAAGGGAAAAATCCGACCGGGACAGTCTGGGAGGATATGAACGGGTCTTCCGTAACCGCCCGTATATTATCTTTGCACTCCTGGTCGGTATCGGCCTGGTTGCTCCTTCCATGTTGTGGTCTCTGATGGCAGTCTATACCAAACAAAACTTTAACTTGTCCGAGAGCCTGTTTGGCTGGCTTCCGACCACCAATGCTCTGATGTGTGTATTTGTTCAACTGTTTGTGACGCGCGTTTCAAGCCGCTTCCGACCTTTGCCAGTCGCTTCCATAGGGATGTTGACCTTCGCCTTGGGCGTTGGAAGCGTCGCTTTGATGAAAAACTTCATGGGGTTTTGGGTTAGCATGATCTTGATGACTTTTGGGGAATTGATTCTTGTCCCCACTGTCAGTAAATATATCGCGGACCTGGCTCCTGTGGATATGCGCGGACGTTACATGAGTTTTTACTGGTTTGCGTGGGGAATCGCGCGTGCCACAGCGCCGTTGATTGGCGGCTTTCTAAACGACAAGATTTCACCCCGCGCGATCTGGATCGGTGGACTTACAATCGGGTTGGCCAGTGCAATTGGTTTGACTATATTCAACCATCTTCAAGAACAAGGTGGTCACCCGAGATTCTTTGAAAATCCAGCCATTAAATAAATAGGAGTATTCTGTGAATAAAAACACATCCATTTTTCTCATCATCCTGGCTGTCGTTCTGGTGTCGTGCTGCTGCCTAATCATTATCCTGGGTGGTGCCTATTTTTCCTTCCTGAATATCGGGAAGGCACTCCCCACCCTTGCTGCAAACCTGCCCATCCCCCAGAATGGCCCGACCCCCACCCCATTCGAAATCACCCGGCAACCGGCCGATCAGATCCCAACCGAAAATCTGAAACAACTCGAAGCAATTGATATCCCCGATAATGATCTGGCAGCAATGGCCTGCCGGTTCAAGAATGTCTGCAACATCCCGCCAACACTGCCCGCGCCTGCTGAACCGTATAGCGAGGGTACCAGGCAATCCTTCTGGGTCAACAACGAGGACACCAATTCCTATTTCCAGGTCCATACCACACTACGCTATGTCACCCCTCATTCTTATTTTTGGGTTGAAGACGGCGCCAGCTACAACCAGCAGGAAATCAAAGATCTGATGGATACCTTCGAAAACAAGATCTATCCCACCGACCGAGAGTTTTTTGGCTCGGAATGGACTCCCGGTGTGGACGATGATCCACACATCTACATCATTTATGCCAGCGGCCTTGGGTCCAGCGTTGCCGGATATTTCTACTCGCCCGACGAATACAATCCATTGGTCCGCCAGTATTCCAATGCCCACGAGACGTTTTACATGAGTACATCCGAGTCTCTCTCGGATCCCTATACATACGGCACTCTGGCGCATGAATTCCAGCATATGATTCACTGGTACCAGGATCGAAATGAGGCATCCTTTCTGAATGAAGGTTTTTCTGAGCTGGCGACCTTTATCAATGGCTACGATACCGGCTATTTTGACCACATATACGTTTCCAACCCCGATCTTAATTTGACCGATTGGTTGGGCAGTACAGGCGATAACGCTCCCCATTATGGCGCCAGTTTCCTGTTCGTAACTTACTTCCTTGATCGCTTTGGAGAAGAAACGACCAAGGCCCTGATCCATAACCAGCTTAATGGCTTGAATAGTCTTGATGATACGCTTGCGCAAAGAAAAATCACAGATGATTCCACCGGTCAAGTCATCACCGCCGACGACTTCTTCCTGGATTGGGCCGTCGCCAATCTTGTTCAGGATGGCTCCGTGGGTGATGGGCGTTACGTCTATCATAATTATTCCGGCGCTCCATCGGCCGGTCCCGCCGAGACCATTACCAGCTGCCCGATGGATAATGCAAGCCGGACGGTCAACCAATATGGAGTGGATTACATTCGCGTTAACTGCCAGGGAAATTATTCGTTGCACTTTGAGGGCGCCACATCCAATCGAATTTTGCCTGCAGACCCTCATTCCGGTTCCTACGCCTTCTGGTCGAATAAAGGCGACGAATCAGATATGACCCTGACCCGCACCTTCGACCTGACCGGAGTCTCCGGACCGGTCAGCCTGTCTTATTGGACCTGGTACGATATTGAGAAGGATTTTGATTATCTCTACGTCGAAGCATCCACCGATAACGAGCACTGGACCATCCTGAGCACCCCATCCGGTACCGCTAGCAACCCAAATGGTGCATCCTATGGATGGGGATATACCGGGTCCACTGATGGATGGATACAGGAATCGGTTGACCTGTCAAATTATGCCGGTCAGAAGATTGCCGTGCGCTTCGAATACCTGACCGACCCGGCCGTGAACGGGGAAGGTTTTCTGCTGGATGATTTCTCCATCCCAGCCATAAACTTTTCAACTGACTTTGAGACCGACGATAGTAGCTGGCAGACTGCCGGTTTCGTCCGTATTGAAAACACCATTCCCCAGACTTTCCGGCTGGCGCTCATCTCACACACAACTAGCGGAACGATGGTTCAGATTATCCCTGTGAACGATAACCAATCAGCTGACATTCCACTAACCATCGGTCAAAACGGGGTAAAGGATGTCTTCCTGGTTGTAACCGGCACGGCGCGCTTCACGCGTGTCATCGCGCCATATCAATTCTCTATTCGATAATTCTCTTTGCAAAATCAAACTGGAGGAACCCATGTCGTCCAACGCCCCAAAATCCGAAATCCTGAATATGTCCTGCCTGGCTGAATACCAAACCGGCGCAGTCGTCTCCCGCCAGATAACCAAAGCCGAGGGAGGCAATGTGACCCTGTTTGCTTTCGACGAAGGCCAGGAACTCAGCGAGCATACCGCTCCTTTTGATGCTCTTGTACACGTGTTGGAAGGTGAAGTTGAGATCACAATTTCGGGAAAAGCCTATCGTTTGAAAGCAGCTGAAGGTATTATCATGCCCGCCAATGCACCACATGGATTGCATGCAGTCAAGAAATTCAAAATGCTGCTGACGATGATTCGGGCTTAATTAAAACAATAATTCTGGTGTGTAATCAACGCGCCAGCTTTAGATATACGGCTCCGCGTGCATCGAGAAGGATTGCATCCGGGGTTTGGATTATCCGCAAGACAATCTGGCTGCATGCCGAACAGCGCAAAACCACACCTGGACCCTGGAGAAACGCCAGGAGAGTACCAATCTCAGCCTGGTTCCCGCAATGGGCACACTCGGTCGGTTCGGCCGTCATGTCCATCCCGAAAATTTCCGTCAGGAGTCCGGCAACCGCGTTGGCATCCATCATCAGGTTGCGGTTGGTATCAACTTGATCGTTCTCCATGGTTCATACTCCTTACGCCTGACCGGTCGGCCCAAAGCGTTCGGTACGGATGTGCGTCGGTTTAATCCCTAAATTAACCAGGCTATCTGCAGCAGACTCAACCAGGAGGGTTGGCCCACAGATAAACACCTGCATTGACCGGCCAAGTGGCTCGATAACCTCGGCCAGCATCTCCCGATCGATCCGCCGGTCATATCCTTTCCATCCAACAGGATGGTCGCGCGTCAGGGTATGAAATACTTTCAGGCCATCCCGGGCGTTTTGTAGTTGATCCAATTCATCATGGAATATGATGTCAGCGTAGGTTCGGGAACTAAAGAGCAGGTGTGCCGGCAACTTTATTCCAGCAGAAGCGCGATACCGTATCATTGCCATCAGGGGGACGATTCCTGAACCCCCGGCAACCAGTAAAAGAGGGGCATCCTCACTTCCATCCCAGACAAAATACCCTCCGATCGGACCGCGCAACTCGAGCAGGTCGCCTGGAACGAGAATATCATGCATGTAGGTGGATACTTCCCCGTTTTCGATCCTCTCGACAGTCAAGTCGAGTTCGCCTTCCCGCTCGGGCGCAGATGCGATCGAATAACTACGCTGAGCCTGATAGCCGTCGGGAGCGGTCAGGCGAACGTCGTAATGTTGACCTGGTTTGTGCCGCGTCCAGCTGGGAAGGGTGAGCGTGAATGACTTCACCCGGGGTGTCTCTGCCTTGACTGCTTTCAGGCTGGCAATCTGCCAATCAATGGATTGTCTCATCAGGAAGCCCCTACCATGAATTACTGTAGCGCTCTTCCTTCCAGGGGTCGCCATGATTGTTGTACCCGGCCGATTCCCAGAAACCTCTTTTATCTTTCTCCATAAAGCGCAGACCAGCAATCCACTTGGCACTTTTCCAGAAGTACAAGTGCGGTACAACCAGCCGCGCCGGACCGCCATGTTCGGGAGTCAGGGGTTTGCCGTCATACTTATAAGCTACCAAGGCCTGCCCATTGACTATATCAGTAATCGGTAAGTTGGTGGTGTACCCTTCATGGCTGAACGCCGTGACAAATTGGGCCTTGCGATCCAGTTTAATGTATTCCAGTAGGGTATCAACGCTTACGCCTGCCCAACTCATATCCAGTTTGGTCCATTTCGTCACGCAAGAAATGTCAGCAACGAAGGTCTGGATCGGGAGTTTAATAAATTCCTCCCAATTCCAGCTAACCTTTTCCTGAACCAAGCCTTCGATAGTAAAGCTCCAATCAGCGAGCTGGATATGCGGGGTTGGACCGGCTGACAATACAGGAAAATCTTCAGTGATGTATTGACCCGGAGGGAGGCGTCCCTCCCTACCCGCAGGCTGTCGTTTACCCTCAAATCCACGCGAGATAAACTTCCCTGACATATTACCTCCAAATGGAGTACCTTTGGTTTACTAATTTGGACTATTATAATACGACTTGTCCACAATTGGTATCCCCCAACTTAATTGTTTCAGTTTCTCCAGGAGTGATCTGGACTGCAATGAAGAAAAATGGCTAAATATGAATACCCATTCCTTCTGCCACGTGAGCTGCTTCCATCAGGGTCTCTGACAAGGTAGGATGGGCATGCACATTACGGGCAATCTCAGCCGGGGTCAGTTCCAGCATGTGCGCCAGGGTCAGTTCAGGGAGAAGCTCGGTCACTTCAGGCCCAACCAGGGTCGCACCTAGAAGCTCACCGTACTTCTCCTCCACAATCAACTTAACCCAGCCAGCGTAGTCCGCCAGGCCGAGTGCCTTGCCATTGGCTTGGAATGGAAATCGCCCGATCTTGACGGAATAGCCGCGTTCCTTTGCCTGCGCCTCGGTCATTCCAAAGGAAGCCACTTGCGGTTGACAATAGGTGGCGCGCGGCATCATTTCATAATCCAGCGTCACAGTTTCGGCCCCGGCGATATTTTCAGCACACACAATGCCCTGGGCGGAACCCACGTGCGCCAGCATGAGTTTTCCAGTCACGTCTCCAATTGCCCAGATACCCGGGACATTCGTGGCCATTTTCTCGTCGATCTCAATAAAACCACGTTCCGAGGTCTTGACACCGGCAGCCTCTAGGCCCAGTTCTTTTGTATTGGGACGGAATCCTATCGCCACCAAGGCTTGCTCGGCTTCCAGGACGGTGGTCTGCTCTTGGGAGGATACCTTCACAATCACACCCGTAGCGGTCGTCTCCACCGATTCGACCTTGTGGCCTGCCAGTACCCTGATACCGCGCTTGGCGAACGCCTTTGCCACTTCGGACGCAGCTTCCTCGTCCTCCAGCGGCAGTACATGCGGAAGCATCTCCACTACAGTCACTTCCACGCCATAACCATTCCAGACGGTTGCGAATTCCATTCCAATGGCACCTGCCCCGATAATTATGACTGACTTTGGCAGTTTATCCTGTAGAATGGCTTCAAGGTAGGTGACTACATGTTGCCCGTCCATTTTCCAGGCTGACGGAACGGCTGCACTGGCTCCTGTGGCGAGGATGATATTCCTGGCAATTAGCTCCGTAACCGCTCCATCCTTATCGGTTACTGCGACTTTGTCTTTTTCTATCAGCCTGGCTGCGCCCATATGGACGGAAATATTATTCTTCTTCATCAAGAAGCCAACGCCTTTTACCAGCCTTTCGGAAACCTGGCGTGAGCGTTTGACCGCCACTGAAAAATCCAGCTTGAGATTCTCGAATGAAAAGCCGAACTCCTTGCCGCGTTCCCGTAGAAGATGGGCAACTTCGGCGTTCTTTAAGAGCGACTTGGATGGAATACAGCCAACATTCAAACATACTCCACCCAACCATTGCTTGTCAACGATGGCGGTTTTTTGCCCAAGTTGAGCAGCTCGAATGGCAGCCACGTAACCCGCAGGTCCCGCGCCTATAACCAGGACATCATATGTATCGGACATGGACAACTCCATGAAAAAGCTGAAATTATAGGAGAACTATCCTATTTTACTACGACTATAGGCCCTTCATGCGCCAGTCACCTGCATGCCATCCGTCTAATCATATCAGGTGCAAGTCCATGACTTGGCGGAAATGGTAACCATAGATCGCCAGTGTGATCGCCAGCGGAAAGAGTTCAGGGCGGCGGAAGAGTGTCCAAAAAACGAGTTTCCAGTATTGGAGGCGTTCCTTCCCAATGATCCCCAGACGTAATACGGATCGGAAAAATGCCCGTAAATATTCCCCGTTCAGGGGTATAGTAATCTTGGGGGCTTTATATTCTTTCAGAAAGGTTTTCACGCGCGCATAATAATTCTTGGGCGCATACAGGGTTTTCATGACGGCCCGGTAGCCCTTTTGGAGCACATCTATGTTCATCTCCTTGGGGATGATATTTGTCGCTCCGTCCACATTGTCGCCTGAGAATGCCCCGACCAGTCGACCAGCCTTTTCCATTCGTTTATACAGCCGGGTCCCAATAGGAGCCTGTAATAAGCCCACCATGGCAGTCACAATGCCGCTCTTCTGGATAAAATCTATCTGCCGCTGAAAAGTGGACGGAGTATCACTATCAAATCCGATTATGAAACCACCCTGGACCTGCAAACCGGCGCGCTGGATGCGTTTCACATCCGCGACCAGGTCGCGATGCAGATTTTGCTTCTTGTTACACTCTGCCAGGCTGTCATCGTCCGGTGTCTCTACACCGATAAAAACGGTATCAAAACCAGCCTGGGTCAATAGATTCATTAATTGTTCATCATCGGCAATATTTATGGATATTTCGGTATTAAAGGGCATGCCTTTCTTCCCTTTACGCCATTCAATCAATGCCGGGAGCAGGTCCTCCCTAAGATGTTTCTTGTTCCCGATAAGATTATCGTCTACAAAGAAAACAGATTCACGCCAGCCAAGTTGGTACAACCCATCCAACTCATGGATGATTTGTGCGGATGTCTTCACGCGCGGCCGGTGGCCGAATAACGTGGTGATATTGCAGAACTCACAATCGAATGGACAACCCCGCGAATACTGGATCGACATGGTGGCATAACGTTTCCGGTCCACCAATTCCCATAACGGCGCAGGGGTTTGTTGAATATCGGGAAATTCATCAGAGGTGTAAATCCGCCTGGGTTGACCCAACTCAAGGTCCCGCAGGAATGGGGCAAGTGTCATCTCCGCCTCATTCAGTACGAAATGATCCACATCGGGGAACTGCTCAGGTTCGGCAGTAAAGAGCGGTCCACCCGCGACCACTTTCAGGCCCACATCTTTACACCGGGCAATGACCTGATACGCGGATTTCCTTTGAACAACCATGGCACTGATGAAGGCATAATCCGCCCAGGCGAGATCCTGTTCTTTGAGCGCACTGACATTCAAATCCACCAGACGCTTTTCCCAATCCGCCGGCAGCATTGCCGCCACTGTCAGCAAGCCAAGCGGCTGAGTGGATGCTTTCTTGCGGATGAATTTCAGAGCATGTTTAAAACTCCAGAATGTATCAGGGAATTCAGGGTATACCAGTAAAATTTTCATCGAAGCCTCCAAAAGAGAATACCGAATAGTTCTGTTCCCGGCGAAATTACGCATATTATTAGGAACAGGTGTTGCTAATGGAACAATAAAGCTGATCGGCGAGTCTTTTTCACCAGATCGTTGTTGAATAACAATTATCTACCTTCCCCCGACAAAAGATCTCTTTTCAATAGAAGCCTGAACGTGCCAATTTACTGTTAATATTAGTTTCGTCTAATTCTATCAGGCTTGTCGTTATTATATTCCAAAGTAGGCAAGATCGCCGGCTCGATAGGAAATAGATAGGTAGGTGATAGCTGCAATCCAAGGTTGGGATGAGCACGCCAACAGTCTTGATGAGGAGCGAAATTCAACTTTTTATGGACCCGACCCGCTGATATCATTAACGTAATCAAGCGCTCCCTGGCAGGCAGGGGTAAGGTTAGAGGATAAATTCGTCCAGTCCAATGGCTCACCCATATTGCCTGTCTTATCAACTGCAAGGCCCAGGCAGCCTGGCCCGGCGTTATAATTAACCAATGTAAAGCGCCACAGATCCTCGTAACTGGCCGTTTGTCCTGACCCACTACTATAATTGATATCGATGACCATTCCGGTCTGTTTGCAGCTCGCGATCAGCGTCTGAGCAAAGACAGAAACACTAAAATCGGCTTTCTGCAGGTCAATCCCATTTGAACAGTCCTGGCAGATCGCATCAACGCTGTGAACCAGCGCATTACGTAAGATCGAACGAGCAGAATCCTTCAATCCAATTTCTTGCCAATCCTCCTCGGGCTCAGGGTAGATTTTAGTTTTGCAGATAGTTTGATCCAGTATCGTCGGGCAGAACTGTTCGTAGAACGACGGATTCCACATCAGGACAGCATCTGCACCGCCTTTGGTCATCTGTCCCAGGCCAGCCTCGGAGGGCCCGGACATCGCTCCCGGCCAGAACTGGCTCTCACGGGCAAAAATACTCTTTAGCAACCGTGCTGGCACCCCGGTTTGTTGGGAAGCAGAAAAAATAAGGTCATCAAAACGGTTCTGCCAATCATTGACCGCAGGACGCACCGTCTCAAGGCCACAAGGATTGGCAAGACCATTCGCAAACAAACCTCCATTGTCACAGCTTGATGTATCCACAACGCCATGCTTGATCAGGTTAGCAGCCAGATACTCGTAAGAGACATTGGTAGCCAGGTCTTCGGGTCGTTGAGGAGTCGAAAGCCAGTCGGGAAGACCGCCAACCGGTGGAAATAGATCCCAAATCTCCGAACAACCAGCCAGCGTATTGCCTTGCCATTGGGAACTCAACACGTTAGCGTACCAAGCCTGATCAGATGGATCATCTGATTTGGCTACCTGCACGCGGGCTGTAAATATTTCGCTGCTGTCACCATAGCTTGAATTGGCCCAAAACTCCAGACTGGTGCCGGTTTCATCCGTAGGCACCAGCTCCACCTGGCAAATCGCGTCACATGTGAAAGCTTTACCATCCACAGTCCCTTCCAGACTGGTGATATGTTCTCCGCTCAGAGGCTCTTCGCCGGTCAGTACCAGGGTCGGTAAAGTATTACAGCGGAAAGTTGATTTATATGGAACACAACCATCCAATGTAACCCAGACGACGGGGGAGGGCTGTTTTACACCAACTTTCCGTTGAGCTGGTTCAGACTTCACCAATTGCAGATAGAAGCCGCTGCACTCATCGGTGTTCAAACATGGTTTAGTGGCAATCCATTCGTTATATACATCCTGACCGCAGGATTCGAAGATGTCCCCTCCAGTGGGCAGACCATCATGGTCGACCACAACGGTACAGACTACATTATTATCCTCCCAACTGGATAACCACCACTTATAGGAGGTGTATTTCTGTAAGATTACAGCAAAACGATCCGGGCCAGGAGGTTGTTTTCCCGCGGCGTACACACCTCGGGTTCCTGACAAAACCAACGAAGTTAACAGGAGCATAAGAACTGCAGCCGCCCATCCGGCTCGATAACGAGTCAACATAGCTTCAGATATGGTCGCCCGAGATTATTATAGCTAATAATACAGGTTTTGTGTGCGCCAGTTGATATTTATTGTCTTGGATTGCTAATGGTGGTTTTGCAGATTCTCAAAAGTGTGCAAATCATGCTTTTGCCTTTGCCAACGGATAAATAGGCTGGCAATATAAATTGTTAAAACGATGAAAATCACTGCATATCCAACGAGCATATATTTGATCGAAATCGCATAAGGAATCATTTTTTACCTCTATTGCATGATCGTAAACTTAAGTTGCTCCACATGCTCAGCTAAAATGCCCAATCGGATACGATACCAGAGTAGAGTGGCAAAAATGACAGAGAAAGTAGCCAGGCAAAAGAACATTGTTGTGAGCATCGGTGGTGTCATACCGAAACTGCCTTGTGCACCAGAACCCTCCCCGCCAATAATTACCGGATGGATGGTCTGCCATAAACGTATAGATAAGAATGTTACCGGCACACTTACTGCTCCGATCAAGGTGTAGACTGCGCTGAAACGGGCACGTCTTTCAGGATCCTCTATTCCTTGGCGCAGCAGGAAATATGCAAGGTAAATCATCTCGAGGATGGCTGCCGTGGTAAGGCGGGCGTCCCATGTCCAATATGTTCCCCAGGAGGGTTTTGCCCAGATGGAACCAGTTATGATGGCGATTAAGAAAAAGACCAGGCTGATTTCCACCGCAGCTTGTTCAACAATATCCCATTTCAAATCTTTCCTAACCAGGAAGACTACCCCGGCAACGGCTGCGACAATGAAACCAAGCATTCCCACCCAAGCGTTTGATATATGGAAGTAGAAAACCTTTTGGACATAGTTCATCAGCGCTTCCAAAGGTGCGTAGAAAAAAACCATCCCTAGCGCTCCTAGAAAAAGAAGAACTGATAGGATTGTTAAAAAAGACAAAGCTTTTGGTTGACGCGTCATAGCACTCCTAATCTGATCTCTGAGCAAAAATCAAAAAAGTAAAGTCGGGGGAACTTTGTCCCTTTGCATACTTGTTATTCTTCAACGACATAATCAAAAACCATATATGCAATCGCCGTGAAGATCACGTCATATGCGATCAGAATATTTATCCAAGGCCATATTTCATTCATAGGGATATTCTGCAGGAAACTGCCGCTGGCTTTGACAGCTGCAAGCAGGACCGGAACGATGACAGGGAAAAGCAGAACTGGCAAAAGAACATCCCTTGTACGGGTCTGGACTGCCATACTGGAGAGCAAAGTTCCGACAGCCACATATCCGGTCGAGCCCAACAAGATAACCAGCAGCAGGCCGGGGTTGAATAAATTGAAATTATACAGAACACTATAAACCGGTAAAACAATGATGGCGACAATCAACATGAAAGCCAGATTGCTTATGGCTTTGCCGAAATATATTGCCGAACGGTCCACCGGCGCAAGCAACAACCCATCCAGACAACCACGATCCTTTTCAATAGCCATCGAGCGGTTCAATCCAAGCGTCCCCGCAAATGCGAAGGTCACCCATAACACACCAGGCGTTATCGTTGAGCGGAGATTCGGCTGCAACTCAATCGCAAAATTAAAGATAAGAATAACCAGAAGAGCGAAGACAAGCATGGCCGAGAGCAGTTCCCGGGAGCGGAGTTCAGCCGCCAGATCCTTCCAGACGATTGAGCCAATTGCTTTCAGGTAGGATGAAAAGTGACCTTTTATATTCGACATTCTCCCCTCGTTTATCCCACCAGCGACCGCCGGTAAAAGTCAAGCAGATTTTCTCTGCCCAGATCATCCCGCCCGATCGAGGCGGCAATCACGCCACGCGAAAGAACATCAAAGCGGGTCGCCAGGCTTTCAACGCGCGCCAAATCATGGGAGGTCATGATAACAGTCCGACCGCGTCCTGCTACATCCTTCAAGAGCATATCAAGCATGTCACAGGCATCCTGGTCGAGACCGGTATGCGGCTCATCAAAAAGCATTACCTCCGGGTTATGCAGGATGGCACGCGCGATGGCCAGGCGTTGCTGCATCCCGCGCGAAAACGTACGCACGAGATCATGGCGACGTTCTGAGAGGCCAACCAAACTAAGAATTTCGTCAATCCGAGGCTTCAACCCCATGACGCTGTAAATTCTTCCGTAGAATTGTAAATTTTCCTCGGCATTCAGGTCGCCATAGAGCAATGGCAGGTGGGTAACCACCCCCAGCCGGGCACGGACGGCCGCGGCCTGACCTGGTAGAGAATAACCTGCCACCTGAACTGCGCCCAGGGTAGGGCGGGAAAGTGTCGCCAGGATACGCAGGAAAGTGGTTTTCCCCGCTCCATTCGGACCGAGTATCGCTACAAACTCTCCCTGGCGTACCTCGAAATTGAGGCCGCGCAGAACAGTCTTTGAGCCAAAACGCTTGACAAGTTTATGGACAATAACCATTACCGATTAAACCATTAAGATAATCGAGGTCCTGAAAGGATGATAGTGGATATTTAGAGTGCCTGTTTAAGGCGTTCCTTTAGTTCGAAACGACGCGTTTCGTAAGCCTCTTTCGGAATTTCACCGGCTTTATACTGGTCATCCAAGGCAATCATGGCATCCATGATACTGACACGATCTTCGCCAAGTGCGTCTTTTTCGACTCCTTCTTCACTGGCTGCGTTTTCCCTCTTTAAACGGGCGCGATCGCGTAAATATAGATATATTCCCAGGCCGACCAGGAGAAGCCCGACCACAGCAATGCCAATCAAAACAAGTGTTTGCCTGCCAGGCTTGAATCCAGTCGAAGCCCCTGGTTTCCCGGATAAAGATAGCGAAAGCGAACTGCCCGATGCAATCTTGCTGGCCTGGTACATCTGATAAGATTGACCTTGAATGTCTTGCGCTCCTGCGTCGACCAACTGTTCGCTGCGCAAACGCACTCCCTTGGGAATAAAGACTGTTAGAGAAGATACCGGTAATGAGAAAAGCTGTTCAAAATTCAAACTTCGGCCATAAGGCATTGTATAGTTGGCAATAAACGCATATTGCTTCTCAGCGCCGGGAAGCATGGCAAACCCCCCTTTTGCGTTTACTAGCTCCGTACTACCTTGAGACAACTGAAATTGCACGCTGCTGGCTTTCTCCGGGATAGGTATAAATGGGATACGGGTTCCATCGCTGGGGACAACCACCGCTTGTGTACCGTTATTGGTAACTATATATAATTCAGTCACCTGAAGAGCATCCTGTGATGATGAATTAAATATAAGGTGTACCTGGCTTAGTGTGAGGGTGTTTAGATCGTCCGTCTTTTCATAGATGGTGATTGGTACTGAATAATCCGTCGTCGTTTCCGAAACGGTAACCGGATCGGACTTGTACTCTATATCCCCCCAACTAGTGAAAACCAGGAAGACACGCCCTCGCGGTATTTCCACATCCTTGAAGCTGAATGCACCATTGGGATCTCCCGTGGTTTCCAATTCCATGGATTTCTGATAGTTGCCTGACGGATCCACATCAAATCCCACCAGTGTGACTTTCTGCCCTTCCGGTATAACGCTGCCAGATCCATTTATTAAGTTGCCAGTGATATTACCAAGCAAAGTCCCCGATGGTGTGCTGACATCGGCAGATGGGGTGGTTGCAGGTGTGCTGGCAAGGGTGATTTCGGGTGTGGGCGTGGCTGGTTCGATGGTCAAGCTGGCTTCCGGGGCTAGGGTGACCGGCTCCAAGCTCGCCGCCGTAGGAGATTGGTACCCAGGTGGAGGGGTTATATCCTCTGCCAAAGAACAGGAAGCAATAGCCAGAGAGAGAAAAACGATGAGTGAAATCAGACGATATTTCATTAACAATTCCTTACATCAATATTTGGATTAATTCGAACGTAATGTCTGGCCACAAGACGGACAAAATTGATCTGACTGTAAAATTGGCTTGCCACAATTGGGACAGAACCCGGCTGTTTTTTGTTGGCGTTTCGTCCGACGTTGGGCGATCAAGTCTTCGAGATCCTCGTCCGATATCAGGCTCGCCTGTTGTTTCGAAATATCCGCATCAGCAGGTATTTCAAGAGATGATGGTTTGGTAGCCTGGATCTCATCCAATTGGCGTAAAATTTCTGATCCTTTCTGGATCAAGCTGGCACGCTGGCTGGAGTATTCTTCAGCAGGGATTTTGCCAATCTCATAATCTGAATTTAATTCCATTAAGGCGCTCAAAACATGTTCGCGCTCTGTCAGCAGAGTCGAAACCTCCTGGGATCTCTTTACTTTGACCCGCCAGTGGCTGTTAAATGGCTGTGCGATAAACAATCCAACGCTAACGAGCACCCCCAGGAGTAGAAGAATTGCACCCGGTTCCATGCATTACCTCCCGGCGAGTATTGGGTCGATGGCAGAACGGATCTCCGCCAGTGATTGGAATGGGCCAATCTGCTTGTATCGCAAGATGCCTTTTTGGTCAATTATGTAAGTTTCCGGCATGGCAATATTACGATTGAAAATAGGTGTGATACGGGTTCCAAGATCCGGCCCATTTGGATAGGTAATTTTATACTTGGACAGGAAATCAAGCGCTTTGGAGTCCACATCTGTATAATCAACGCCCAGGAAAACCACCTGACCACTCGGCTGGTAATACCGCCAGGCCGCTTCCATATCAGGAGCCTCATCAGCGCATGTTACACACCACGAAGCCCAAAAGTTAACCACCACCACCTTGTCGCGTAAGCCCGCCAGGCTGACCTGGTCAGCTCCTTGATATTTATAGTCGTCAAACAATTTCAAGGTGAAATCAGGCACCTTTGAATTAATAGAGATGATGGGATGTTGCGCCCGGAATAATCCCAGGCCGAGAAGAACAAGCAAGGCCACTAGACCAACCCAGACTAAGATTTGCGCCCATAGAGGCGCTCCCCGACGCTGCACATCAGGCGGATTCGCTGTACTCTGTTCCATGGAGCTTCCTTATTCCCGTTTTTGGAGTTCTTCCTCAAGACGAGAGGCGTATTCATCCTTCACAGATGATCCAGAATCTGATTTCACTTCCACGGTCGATTCTTTTGATAGTCTCTTCCACATTGAGAATCCCATGAAAGCCAGAAGTATAAAACCGGTCAAGAAAACCACCGGCGGGATAATGTAAACCAACCAGTTAAGTCCGGTTCGAGGCGGTTCATCTAATACACGGGCGCCATAGTGATCAACAAAGTACTGTTTGATCTCAGTCTGCGACTTGCCCTGTGCCAGCATCTGGCGGATAAGTTCGCGCCAATCCCGGCAGGCATCCGTCGGACAAACATCCAATGGTGTGTTTTCACAAATCGGGCAGAATAATTGCCGGGCGATTTCATTGACATCGTCATCAGAGGGGGTCGATCGCTGGCCACGAACAGGTTGGGAGCTAAAGACCACTACTGCAACGAAAGAGGATAACAAAGCATATTGCAGAAAACGGCTAAATGGCAGGTTTCTAATCATTAAGTCCTCGTTATTTTACGCTTGTTCTTTCACCGGCCAAGCCGCCACCAGATATCCGAGCACAAAGATTGCACTGCCAATCCACAACCAGCTGACCAATGGGTTGTGATAAACCTTGAACGGAGTTTGTTCCACCGAGACATTCTCCCAATTCACCAGCACTACATACAAATCGTCCGCCAGAGTACTACGGATGGCAGGGATCGTCATTGGTTGACCGTCAGGATAAAGATCATAACGTGGCGTCAGTTTGCCAAGAAATTTTCCGTTCCTGAATACGCTCAGGACAGCTCGTGTTATCTGTCTCCCATCCACATAAGGAAATTGGGCAAGCGAGTCGTAGCGCAAGGTATATCCTGAGAGCTGCATCTCCTGGCCGGTTGCAAGAGTCTGCTGTGTCTGAGTTTGAAAAACCTCAATCCCGAGGATGCCAACTGCCATCACAACCATGGATATATGGATAATATATCCACCGTAGCGCCGGCGGTTACGAGCCGTCATTCGGGAAAGCGCAGTAAGGATGTTCTCGCTTTTTGATTTCTGGCGTGTACGAACACCCCGCCAATATTCATAGAGGGTTATGAAAACGACGAACGCAACCAAAGTAAAACCAAGCAAGGCCACCCAATTACGAAATTTCAAAGCAAACAACACCACCGGCACGATCAGGGCCATAACCGATGGCTTCCAGGCTGCGCGGCCAATGGTTTTGAAGCTGGAATAGCCCCATGCCGAAAGAGGGGCGATCCCCATCAATGCCATCAAAGCACCCCACAACGGTCCAGTAGCCCGTTCGTAAAAAGGAGGTCCAACTGTTATTTTCTGACCGGTAACGATCTCGGAAATCAGCGGGAAAATGACCCCCCAGAAGCAAGCGATTAAGATACCGAAGAAAAGCAGGTTGTTAAGAAGAAAAAGCGCTTCACGCGAGAGCAGGGACTTCATCTCAACTTCCGCCCGCAAGTCACCCCAGCGATAGATCAGGAGAGATATAGAAATAAAGAATGTTACGCCAATAAATATGAAGAACATCGGGCCAATGGCACTCTGAGCAAAAGCATGTACGGATGAGAGCACGCCGGAACGGGTCAGGAATGTACCAAAAATCACCAGGCAATAGGTCAAGATGATAAGCAGCATATTCCACTGCTTAAGCATGCCGCGCTTCTCCTGAATCATAACCGAATGAAGGAAGGGCGTGCCGACCAACCATGGCATCAGGGCTGCAATTTCCACCGGATCCCAGCCCCAATAGCCGCCCCAACCGAGTACGTCATACGCCCAGCGCATCCCCAGCACTAGCCCAATGGATAGGAACAACCAAGCCACCAGAGTCCAACGTCTGGTGAGACGGATCCAGCGGTCATCTGTGCGGCCGGTCACCAGGGCGGCCACCGCGAATGCGAAAGGGATGACAAACGCAACAAAACCCAGGTAAAGCATGGGCGGATGAAAAACCATACCCGGATGGCGTAGGAGTTCATTTAACCCACGGCCGTTTGATGGAGTGAAGAGTGCCGCACCGGCCGGTGCAAACATATGAGGTGCAATATCCCCATTGATCGTCTGCCATAAACGGGAAAATGGATTTTCGAAAAATATCGTTAAAGAAAGGAAAAAAGCCAGGGTGACTGCCGTCACAACGACCACCCAGGGCAGAAACTCGCGGTCGCGCTCCCATTTACGCATCGTCACGGCGGTGGCGAAGGCTGACATTAGCCACGACCAGAAAACCAACGAGCCAGCCTGCCCACCCCACAACGCGGTTACCTTAAGATATGCAGGCATATCCCGGCTGGTCACGGAATAAACATATTCCAGCTCAAAGTGGCCAGTCAACAGGAGATAAATGAGCGCAAGCGCGGACAGGCTGATAAGGGGGAAGGTCAACTGTAAAGCACGCCGGGCACTTTCCACCCAGCGGTCTGATTTCCTGGCATAGCCATAAATCGCTGCGCTTACGCTGAATAGCGCCAATAGAAATGTCAGTACTAAAACGCCAAAACCAAATTGAGCCAGCATGCAATCTCCTTAAGCCCTTCGACAGTTCCTGGAAAGGATTTCTTTATCCATTCCCACTAACTTGCGAAGGCACGGCGTCTTCGTACTTGGTCGGGCATTTTAGCAGGAGTTCATCGGCTTGAAAAATTCCATCTTCACCCAAATGGCCAGTGAGGATTGCCTGGGCCTCATCCCGCATTAAGTCGGGTTTGGGACCGTTATACATGACCCTCAAGCGCCTCTGCGTCAGGTCAACAACTGCCTCATGCAAAACCTTGGACAATCCTCCCTGGGCTGCAATGGTGGCATTGTCGCCAGGCACGTTGGCGATATCAAAGGTCAAAACATGAGTGTCCGGGTCGAACTGGATGGTGCTGCCAACGACTGCCCCCGAAATACGAAGACTGCGCCCAACCATACTGTCGCTCTGCGCGTGCAGTTCATTCACAGTCATGAAATATTCTGAATTCGCCTTGGTGGAAGAAAAAATCAGGTAGGCTACGGCTGCCATGATTAATAAGCCGCCTATCATAAATTTAGTTCGGTTTTGTTTACCAGAATTTGCGGATGCTTGCATGAAGAATCTCCAAAATATATGCTGCATGCATTTTTACATGTTTGGATTAAGATATGCTGAGATTTTCATTATTCCGTCGATCCTCTTTTGAGCCGTGTGCCGCAGGTGCGGCAGAAAATATCTCCCGGTTGGGCACGTTTACCACACTGGTGGCAATATGTGAATCCGTCTTCATTCTCCCCAAGTTTTCTTGCCGGTTTTTTGCTTTTCGACGATCCCTGGCTGCCTCGTTGCCACACAAAAAAGGCAACCACGCCAGAGACAATCAGTAAAATCCCAATACCCGCCAGCACCCAGGGTAATATTCCGGTCATTGAAATACGGCCCGGAGTATCAGGTCCTGGCGTGGAAGCAGCCTGCACAGGTTGACCTGAATTGCTTAAGTCGTCGGTTTGGCGCTTATAGTCAATTGTCAACAAAAAAGATTGCCCAGCCGTGAGATTGACAGTCTGAATATGGTAATTCGTGAGACCATCCTGACCAGGGCTGGTATCTGTTGGCGTAAGGTTCATGGATATATCTTCTGCACCAAGCGGTTGAAGAAAATTGGCATCCAGCCTATCCACCGGATAGTCACCGGCCCACTCAAATTTAATGTGGCGTGTATTTCCGTCCTTGACCAGCGGCTCATAAAACTCAACCTGGACCTGCAGGGAGTTTGTCGTCATTTTTAAGACTGACCATTTCCCCTGCAAAGTATTTTCATACGGAGAATTGATCAGGCCGCCAGCTGAATCCTTAACCGCTACTGCGTTGATCTGCGTCCCAACAGGTATGCGTATTGCCAGGTTGGCTGGCAGGCTTGTACCAGGAGCCAACGTGATACGATAGATTACCAACACAGCTGGTTGGTCATATTCCGGCCAGATATCCACACTCAATAAACTGAGATGCGTTTCGCCCTGCGCCTTCCCATTGGCTGGAGTAATTAAAAATATAAAAAGCGCCAGTATCAATATCATTTTACGCATTACAAATCTCCTTTACGATATGGATCGAGCAAATGGTTGCCCTTCAGAAGAATGAAGGGCTTTTACCAGGGACCAGACTACATGATTGGCCGGTGTGCGAACCTTCATCTCCTCTCCTTTGTGGACAACAGCACCGTTAATGGCGTCCACTTCAGTCGGCGCGCCGCGCAGAACATCCTGGAGCATGGAAGAAATATTATCCGCAGTGCTTTGTGCCACTTCTTCAACAGATTTTTCCGGTGCAGCAAATGGTAACGTCACCCCAAGTGATTCTGCCACCGAGGCAACCTCCCTGGCAAGAACCCCCATCAATTCACGTGCCGGTGGAATGGCAAGCAATCTCCCGTTCTTGACGCGGAGGAGCGCTGTCAGTGGATTTATTGCGGCGTTGATAATAAGTTTATTCCAAACGAAGGGAAGCAAATCTTCAACAACATTTATTTCAAAATTGGCTACACGCAAAATAGTTTCAAGCGGCTTCAGCTTAGGGTTCGCCTCAAGTGTCACCTCTTCCTTGCCGTTCAAACGAACAAAACCTGGTCCAAGCAAAGTCACCCCTAGAGTGGTTACACTGCGGGACACACGCTGCGGACTCAGGATGCCAGCAAGAATATCATCATTTCCCAGGCCATTTTGGAATGTCACAGCCATCCCGTCTTCTGCCAGGCAATCCGCCAATTGGAGTGCTGCCCGTTTCGTCTGCCAGGACTTAACCAACACCAGGGCTATCTTTGCTCCTCTGCAATCAGCCGGGTCACTGGTAGCCCGGACCGTAAAGCTCCCCTCTCCATCCAAACGCGCCCCACTCCTACGCAAGGCTGCCAGACCTTCTGGCCAGGTGCCAAGCATCGTGACTGCTACATTTGCCGCTGATAACCTGGCGGCAAAGAGTGTGGCGAGTGCACCGCATCCGACAATTAATACACCTGAACTCATTTGTGCCTATCCGCCGTTATTTCCCTTGATAACATTTCCCATTCTTCATCCGGCATATCCACTGTATGCTCTTGTGCTGGAAATCGCCGTGCCATTACATCCGCAATATACTCGCCAAAGGCACGTTGCATCTCGACCTGCAAGTCCGCATACTGCTTGACAAATTTGGGTGTGAAACGGTCAAATAATCCCAATAAATCATGTACCACCAGCACCTGTCCATCGCAACCAACTCCGGCTCCAATCCCTATGGTGGGAATGAAAAGTCTCTTTGAAATTAATTCTGCCAGTCTGGCGGGGATCGATTCCAACACAAGGCTGAAACAGCCGGCTTCCTCAAGGTAAAGAGCATCCTCAAGTATATGTCTCGCAGCCTCTGTTGTACGTCCCTGCGGGCGAAAACCACCCAAGGCATGTACCGACTGTGGAGTCAGACCGAGGTGCCCCATAACCGGAATCCCCGCACCAATGATGGCACGTATGGCATCCAGGCGCTCCCTTCCACCTTCCAGCTTGACTGCGTCCATGCCCCCTACCTGAAGGAGCCGCCCGGCGTTGCGAACCGCATCCTCCACCGAAACCTGGTAAGACATGAAAGGCATATCACCGATAAGCACAGCGGATCCTGCCCCGCGTGCCACTGCACGACAGTGGTGGATCATCTCATCCATTGTGACCGGTAAAGTGTTTTCGTAACCCAGAACCACCATTCCGAGTGAATCACCCACCAGGATGGCATCAATACCTGCCTTTTCGAGGGCCAGGGCGGTGGAATAATCGTAACCTGTAAGCATGGTGATCGGTTCGCCACGCTCTTTTTTCCGGCGGAAATCTGGTATTGTCATTTTTAGTGGGTTTGTTTTTCCATTCAAAGTTGTAGAAATTGTGGACATGGCAGCCTCCAGCAGGTAAGGATTATTCCACAAAATCAACTTCAAGGCAATCTAGCAACCCGCCTAATTCTGCTCTATAATATGGGTAATATTCCCATCTTTCCCTGGAGGTTTGTATGCGACGAGTTTTTAGTTTTCTTATTGGCGCAACGCTCGGTGGTATGGTCGGGGCGACCCTGGCATTGTTATTTGCTCCCGCATCGGGCCAGGAAATCCGCACACGAATTACTGACCGCGCCCAAACCTTTGCCCTGGATATTCGACAGGCAGCCAGCACCAAGCGAATCGAATTGCAGGACCGTCTCGAAGTACTTCGTGCACCCAAAGCGTAATGGAATAACATAATTGAAAGAAAATTTACCGCTTTGATCCGACGCTTCGATAATACTCATTTACACGTGCCATATTGGGTTCATACGCAGCCCGTTCTGCGATGAGGCTGGCATTAATTTTTGCGGCCTCTCTTCGCAGGGCGGGCTGATTAATGCCCTGAACAATGGCATCTGCCATCGAATATGCATCCGTGGCATCCACCAGCAGACCGTTAATGCCTGGCTGTACCCATTCTTTCATTGATTCCGTACTTCCCACTACCGGAAAACATCCACAAGCCATTGCCTCCAATAATGAATTGGGGGTCCCGTCATGAACACTTGGTGAGACAAAGATCTGAGATTTATTAAAAAGCGTCCATAACTGTGCCTGACTTAAACGTGGCCACAATTTTGTGTTTGATCGTATCCCCAATGTGTCCACCAGACGCTCAGATTCGATATCCCCTTGGAGAGATGGACAAATAAAAAGTGCTTGAGGAATTTGATCCACCACCATCGGGATAGCCCGGAAGAAGGTATCCTGCCGCAAACTGCCTGGACGCTGCCCTCGCGGATTTACGATAAGCGGCACATCTGGTAATTCCTCTGGTAACGTTTCGGAGGTTGAACCCGGCTCAATTCCATCCAACCGAATGCCGCCAGATCCTGGCACAATCAGGGTCGGCCTGCCCTCAATAAAACCCCACTCATATCCCAGACGAATATCACGCTGGGTATCGGAAATGAGACCATTGGCACGATGTAAAGTGGTCCGAGTCAGTCGACCCATTAAGAATGATCCGCTGGCATGCAAGGTTATATCATTCCCCCACGTGGAAACCACAAGAGGAATTCTTTCTGGCGTGGCTGCAGCCAGCATCCCTTCAAAAGGTATACGGAGAGCATGCACCAGGTCTGGCTGGATCCCAGCAACCAGAGCACCAAAGCGCGCATGGTAAAACGCCACACTGAGCGGGCCAAAATAATAGCGAAGAAGGCGAAATTGCCCGCGCAACTGCCCCACCAGGCTTGGCTTTCGTAGGTTTCCAATGGTATTCCTCGCCTGACTCCCGGCCATCCTGCTAAAGGCGACCGGCAAAATATTAAAAGAATCCAACCCGGGCGGAGGATCGCAGGGAAATGTAGATATGAGATGAACAGAATGACCTGTTTCCATCCAATATCTCAACCAATTAAGCGTGGTCGGAGAACGCCCATCCGCGACAAAAAGGATTCTCATTAAAAGAAATATACCATAATCTTGCGATTCGTCCCCGTCAACGAAGGAATGACGAATGGCATAAGCCTTGTCCTGCCTTTGAGTTTTTCTGGTATATTAAGGCCGCTATCATTTTGACTTTGTTCGGAGGAATATGAAACAAATTTGTGTTATCGGTGTCGGTTATGTTGGTCTGGTTACTGCAGGGTGTTTCGCCGACTTGGGCAATCGGGTGGTCGCCCTGGATATCAATTCGAACCGCATTGATAATCTTAAAAAAGGCATCATGCCCATCTATGAGCCCGGGCTCGAAGAACTGGTCGAACGCAACGTTCACGCCAATCGCATCACCTTCACCACGTCCTATTCCGAGGCACTGAAAGGGTCTGAATTTGTTTTCATTGCCGTAGGAACTCCCTCAGGTGTCAACGGAGAAGCGGATCTGCAATATATCGCCGCTGCCGCGCAATCCATTGCCAACACAATGACCGAACCATTAGTCATCATAAACAAGTCCACTGTCCCGGTCGGAACCGGAGACTGGGTGGCTGAAATTGTAAAGAAATATCAACCCAAACCAGTCCCCTTTTCTGTCGTTTCCTGCCCGGAGTTCTTGCGTGAAGGGACTGCCATTAGTGATTTCATGCAGCCACATCGCACCGTACTGGGTTCATTTGATCGCGAAGCCGCCGATAAGGTAGCCCAACTGCATTTGCCGCTTCGAGCTCCCATCATCATAACCGACCTGCGTACCGCCGAGATGATCAAATATGCTTCCAATGCGTTCCTGGCTACAAAAATCTCTTTCATCAATGAGATTGCCGATATTTGTGAGGCACTTGGCGCTGATGTGAAAGAAGTCGCCATTGGGATGGGTTATGATAAACGCATCGGCTCAGCAATGCTCGATGCAGGTTTGGGCTGGGGCGGATCGTGCTTTCCCAAGGATGTCAAGGCGCTCGCATATATGGCAGAGGAAAAGCAGGTCAACCCAAAAATCTTGAATACCGTCACCCAAGCTAATTACGCCCGTCGCATCCTAGTTGTCGATCGGGTTGAAGAAATGCTTGGAAAGCTTGAAGGGAAAACCATCAGCCTGCTGGGCCTGGCTTTCAAGCCCAATACAGATGATATGCGCGAAGCGCCTTCCATTGATATTGCCCAGAAGCTAATTGAATCTGGCGTGAAAGTGCGAGGGTACGACCCTGTGGCTGTCGATAATGCGCGAGCCCTGATGCCGGCTGTCGAAATGTTCGATGATCCGTACGAAATGGCCAGGGATAGCGATGCATTGATACTCATTACCGAATGGAACGAATTTAAACAATTGGATCTCATTCGCATCCGCTCGGTCATGAAGACACCGGTCCTTTTTGATGGACGTAATGTTTACGACCCCACAGAAGTACGCTCCCTGGGATTTACCTATCGGGGTATTGGGCGAGGTTTCGACGGGAAATAGGATGCCAAACAAGAAACGACCGCCCATATGTGATTATGAAGGGTCTGATTACCAGGTCCGTTTCTGGGACAAAGGTGGGCGCGAATACGAAGACCGGTGTGAATCAATCGCCTTAAAGAAACTCTTGCCTGAAAGCGGCGAGTTGTTGCTCGAACTGGGCGCCGGTGCAGGCCGAAACACTCTGCGCTATAAAGGTTTCGAGCGCGTTGTTCTGCTGGATTATTCCCGTACGCAGTTGAAACTAGCCCAGGAACATCTTGGATATTCCGATCGCTATATATATGTTGCTGCAGATATTTATCGTCTGCCATTCGTTGATGAATTATTCGACGCCGCAACCATGATCCGCGTCCTGCACCACATGGCTGATGCGCCTGCCGCCTTGCGCCAGGTAAGCAATGTCATGCAGCCAGGCGGGTGCTTCATCCTGGAATTTGCCAACAAACGTAACCTGAAATCCATCCTGCGCTATTTTTTAGGTCTTCAAGCCTGGAACCCGTTCGCGCCAGAATCGGTGGAATTCGCACCGTTGAATTTTGACTTCCACCCGCGCTTTCTACGAACATTGCTGATGAGCCTCGGTTTTCAAATCGAAAGGACTCTGACGGTCTCTCACTTCCGGATCGGCGTGCTTAAGCGAACCATTCCACCCAACCTGCTGGCCGGACTTGACTCCATTTTTCAGTGGACCGGAGCAATGTGGCAATTCACACCCAGTGTTTTTCTGCGTACCAGAGTCATCCGCGAAAATGTTCGCTCGGAAGTGCAAAAAGATCTCACATCTTTCTTCAAGTGCCCTGAATGTGAACATTCACCATTAGTTATTAGAGACCCGCAAATCATCTGCCCTTCATGCAAACGTCAATGGAAAATTTCGGAGGGGATTTACGATTTCCGAGGCGATGATTCATGAAGAAGGGCTTTTTTTACACTCTGCTCATCATAATAAATATTTTGGTTATCATTGTTTTTCTCGTTCAATATACGAACGCTGCGTATCCACTGGTAGGCCACGATTATCGGCTGTTTATTTCGCGTTTGCTTGACACCCACCTTTACTATAAAGTTAATGGACTCAGCATCGAGTGGTACACTCCAAATTTCGGAGGCGGGCTGCCGGCCTATCCCAACCCGCTCCAAATGCAATTCTCTCTCCCTCAATTGATCACCTGGTTTATTAATCCATATTCTGCAGTGTTGGTCTCGACAGGAATTTATCTCGCAATCGGTTTTTTTGTTACCTACCTTTTTCTTTTCAATGTTCTTGAACTACAACCACTCTCAGCGATCCTTGGAGCTGATTTCTTCCTCATTAACGGATTCCTGATCGAGCGTGTGGTGGTTGGTCATGTTAATTTCCTGACGTTTCCTCTCATCATCATCCCTGTATACGCAATATTTAATTCCAAACTTCCGCATTGGATTGCCGGGGTTTTGATTTCACTGACTGGAGCTGTGCTGGTTTATTCAGGTGGAGTATATATTGCGGTCATAGGCCTTTTTTCGTCTCTTATGATCATCCCGTTAGTGTATTTCCTAAAGCCCTCGCTGTTTTCCTGGCGAAGAATTCTATCGGTGCTAATTTGGGGCGGTATTCTCACAGCACTTTTATGTGGCTCAAAACTCTTTGCGACCGCCGCATATATGCGGTTTTTCCCTCGAACTGAACATGATCAATATGGAACCAATTGGATCACAGGCCTGGGTGGTATGATCTTACAATTGGTTGGAACAATGAATTTCTCTCCCATTCTTGGCTTGATTCACAAGACCAGTGCATCTTATATCGTTCGGCTTGACGCCTGGACAAAAACCCCCTATGGATTTTGGGAACTGGATTCATCCTTCACCCCCGGCCTTCTCATTCTCATCATCGTTGGCGCTTTAAGGATGTTATTCAGAAAACCAGAAATTGAAAAACGGAATGTCATCTATAAAAAGATAATCGCCGGGATATGTCTTCTTTTTTCCATTAGCCTCACCACAGAATTCTCGATTACAAAAGGGATCTTGTACGAACTATTAAGGAAGCTGCCTGTTCTGCAGTCCTTGCATGCCAATACCCGTTTTACATCTGCGTTTATTTTGCCTTTAGCAATCATTGCCTGCAAGGTTTTTGATGCGGAGACAGAAAAGTGGAAATCTGGCCGGGCAAGATTCATCGCTTTTTCCATTCTTTGTGGGGTTTCTCTCGCCAGTATGTGGTCTTATTATCTGATGCCGTTGGATACCCAGGCGCGTGTCTACAAAATCACAACATTAACCAAGACGTATCAGCGCAGTTCTACCGGAACAACCTTCCCGGTAAACCAGATTGTCCCAGATATGAACGATGATGAAGTTTTTATGCTGAATTCGAGCAATGTAAAACATCATTATGATCCTTTATTCAGAGACGACAATTCACTTTTAACTCCCCTGGTCCACGAAGGATCCGTTTTTGACTTGCAGGACGGTTATTACAATATGACCAATCCCTCGGGGCTTGTCTTCCCCGAAGTAAATGGCTCAGGACTTTTTGAGCGTATTCCAATCACGGATAAATTGAAGTTGATTGATTTCATCAATCGCCGTCCATCTGATTGGAAGCTCCCATTAATACAAATCGGCCTCGATTGGACCGCTGGGGTTACAATCCTTGTGACAGTCTGTGCCATATTAATCTACTTTGCAGGAAAGTGGATTCCGCTCTTAAAGTTGCGGCGCCACATGCTATCCTTCCGGCATAATCGTGCGTAGGTCAGATTTTCTCCATGCGGCACGTTGGTCTTAAAATCCTTGCACCTTTTTGGCTTGTATGTTAAAATCCAGCGTTGTTGTTATACCAATACCGAACGCATCGAAAAGTGGGCAACCCCCACTTTTCTGCGTGTAATAAAGATTTCGGGGAGCAGGTTGATTATGAAGAATGAATTTGCATTGGCTTTCAACGAAGTGTTGGAAGAAAAACAACTGCCCAAAGAGATCATCCTTTCGGCCATTGAATTGGCCATGGTCTCTGCCTATCGGCGGGCAGTAAATGCATCCAACGCCCAGCAGGTCGAAGCTAAAATTGACCCGGAGACCGGGCAAGTGACCATCTTTGTCGAGAAGGAAGTGGTTGAAGACATACAAGATGATCGTACAGAGGTGTTGCTTGAAGATGCCCGCCGGGTAAACCCGGAGGTCAACCTGGGAGATATGGCAATCGTCGAATCCACTCCCAAGGATTTCGGTCGTGTCGCTGCGCAGACAGCCCGCCAGGTTATCCAACAACGTATTCGCGAAGCAGAACGCCAGATGCAGTCTGATTACTTTGAGAAGCAGGTTGGCGAGATTGTCAGCGGAGTGGTACAGGCTGTGAATATGACCCAGGGCGCGACGGTCGGCCTGGATATGAAGGCCGAGGGGATCATGCCACAGAACCAGAAAATCCCTGGCGAGCGCTTTAAAGTACATGACCGTGTACGCTCCATTATCCTGGAAGTCAAGGAAAGCCCACGCGGCCCGCAAATCATCCTTTCACGCTCTCACCGCAACTTCCTGCGGCGCTTGTTGGAGAACGAAGTCCCTGAAATCTATCACGGCATCGTCGAAATTCGTGCGATCTCACGCGAACCGGGCCAGCGCGCAAAAGTGGCAGTATCAGCCACTCAGCCCAACGTGGACCCGGTTGGTGCTTGCGTGGGAATTCGAGGCGTTCGCATCCAGGCGATTGTTAAAGAATTACATGATGAAAAGATAGACATCATCGAATGGAATGCTGATCCGGTGCTTTATATTTCCAAAGCCATCAGTCCTGCCAAAGTCTCCGGTGTTTATCTGAATGAGCTTGAAAAGACCGCCACCGTTGTCGTTCAGGAAGATCAGTTGAGCCTGGCCATTGGTCGTGACGGTCAGAATGCCCGTCTGGCCGCTAAATTAACCGGATGGCGTATTGATATCAAGTCATTGACCGAGGCTGCCACGGATGCGATTGTCAAGGTGCAGAGTGATCCAGCCCTGGTAAAAATTGCCGAGGCGGAACATGATCGTATCCCGCTCGTTGAAGAGATCTTGTCCAAGAAGAGCGCAAACCGCCCACTGACACCGGAAGAATTTCTGTCCCTTATCCAGTTTGTGGACCGCGTTGAACGGCGCACGGGCGAACAAAAGAAAGCCGAAGCCGTGGCTGAGAAAGAACTGGTCACCGCGGCGCGGGCCGGAATTCCGGACGCTGCTTTTGAAGCGGATATATCGACTTTGGGATTGGCCGAGCATGTTTATACCATCTTAACCGAGGCTGAGCACCGAACCGTCGGCGATTTGATGATGACGATGAAACTCAATCCCGATAGAATTCTGAGTCTGGCTGGAATTGGTCCCAAAGCCATGCAGTCCATTGAAAAGGCGCTGGAAAGCATTTCCTTCAAAGAGCCCGAAAAGCCCATTGAACCACCCGAAATCGAAGCTGCAGTTCCAGTGGAAGAGGTCGCAGAAGTAGCCGCCATCCAGACCGCGCCGGTAACTGAAGAGGCTGTGCCGGTTGTGGAAGAAAAAACTGAATCGGTTACACCACCCGAAGAGAGTAAAGAAGAAGATTTCGATAAAATCTTCTCTCTGCAAAACGTGATGGCTGTTCCACCGGCGAGTGAAGAAGAGAGCGAAGAAGAGCGAAACAAGAAGAAAGAAAAGAAAGTCAAGAAAGGTCGTGAACTGGAATTCGACGAGAAGCGTGGCGAAGTTGTGGCCCGAAAGAAGCACAAGCGCGGCGATGATGATAGAGCACTTGAAGAATGGGAATAATTGTGTTGGAGCAGAGGCACGTGGCTGTCACGTGGATTGATTAAGGTGTCCACCAAACCTGCTAGACGACCCAAACATATACCCCAACGCACTTGCGTAGGATGTCGAATGGTCCTGCCCAAACGGGCGTTGCTTCGCCTGGTACGCCAACCTGAAGGCGTCCGGGTGGACCCGACCGGTAAAATGGCGGGACGGGGTGCTTACCTGCATAATGTCCGCCTTTGCTGGGAAAAGGGTCTGAAAGGGCCACTGGCTCACGCCTTGAAAGTGAATCTGACACCTGATGATCTTGATCATCTCCGCCAGTTCATGCAAACCCTGCCGGAGGACGACAACGAGGCCGCCGGTGAAAGAGAATAGAGACCTTATGGGCTGACGATAAACCGATCGCTCAGCCGGTGGTTTTGAATGGCTTTCTCTCGAAAGCCCAAACCGAAAGGTCCGGACCCGTATAACCCGCCAGTGTGGAACAGCTTGGCTGCCACACAGGCTGATTGATGAAAAGAGGTACCGTATGAGCGATTCAAAAATTAAGAAGATTGAACTCCCTGCGAACATCTCAATCCGTGATTTTGCGCAGATCATTGAAGTGAGCCCAATCCAAATCATTAAGAAGCTGATGAGCAACGGGGTAATGGCCAGCATCAACCAGTCGATTGATTACGACACCGCTGCAATTCTGGCTGATGAGATGGGTTTTGAAGCTACACTGGAACAACAGGAAACTCCGGTGGAGAAAGCGACCGGTGAGGTGCCGTTATGGAGGCAGACCATTGCAGATGAGGATGAGGCCGCATTGACGCCCCGCCCGCCTGTAGTGACCATCCTCGGTCATGTTGACCACGGAAAGACCTCCCTTCTGGATGCCATTCGCAATTCAAATGTGGCCGAAGGGGAAGCTGGGGGCATAACGCAACATATAGGCGCCTACCAGGTGGAACTAAAAGGCAGGCAGATTACCTTCCTTGACACACCCGGTCATGCAGCCTTTACCGCCATGCGGGCACGCGGCGCCCAGGGAGCAGACATTGTCATCCTGGTGGTCGCCGCCGACGATGGCGTGATGCCGCAAACCAAGGAAGCGATAGCACATGCCAAGGCCGCCCGTGTGCCCATCATCGTGGCACTCAATAAGATAGACAAGCCCAATTCCAATCCGGATCTGGTAAAAAAACAACTCAGCGAAAACGACCTCGCTCCAGACGATTGGGGGGGCAACACCATGGTCATTCCAGTCTCAGCCAAACAAAAACAAGGCATTGAGGATCTGTTGGAGGCCATTCTGCTGGTGGCTGATAACACCGATATCCGTGCCAATTCCAAGGGTGACGTCCTCGGTACCGTCATCGAGGCAGAACTGGATAAATCCAAGGGACCAGTTGCCACGCTCCTGGTTCAGAATGGAACGCTGAAGGATGGAAATATTGTTGTCGCCGGGAATGCCTTTGGGCATCTGCGTGCCATGTTCGACTACCGGGGAAAAAAGGTCGAAAAGGCCGGACCATCTTTCCCGGTCGCGGTGATGGGACTCAACGGTATGCCCTCTGCCGGGGATGTGTTCCGGGTGGTTGCGACAGAAAGGGAAGCCCGGCAAATCATCCTTGAACGCAGCGATGCTTCCAAGAAACAAGCCTCCATACCCAAGAAAATGACCCTGGAAGAACTGTTCTCCAAAGTTAAATCGGGTGAGACCAAAGAACTCAACTTGATCTTGAAGGCTGACGTCCAGGGCTCGCTGGAACCCATTATTAACGAGATTAATAACCTGGACAAAGGTGAAATTGCCATTAACATCCTGTATGCTGAAACCGGTAATATCAGCGAGAACGATGTCCTATTGGCATCCTCTTCCCAAGCAATTGTGGTTGGCTTCAACGTTCAGGCGGACGTAGCCGCGCGCCGACTGGCAGAAAAAGAAGGCGTGGATATCCGCTTGTACGATATCATTTATCGTTTGATCGAAGACGTGGAAAAAGCCCTCAAAGGCATGCTGGCTCCGGAATTCACCGAGAAACCGGTCGGCAAGGCAGTAGTATTACAAGTTTTCAGCCTTTCAAAAGGCAGCAACATTGCCGGCTGCCGGGTGACCGAAGGCGAGATCCGCCGCAATGGTAAGATACGCGTCACGCGTGGCAAGGATATCGTCTACGAGGGCGAGGTTGGCTCGCTCAAACATGAAAAAGAAGATGTGCGCGAGATGCGCCAGGGATTTGAATGCGGCATTGGCCTGAAGAATTTCAATGATATCCAGGTTGGTGATGTCATTACCTGTTTCTTGCTTGAGAAGACTGGATCAGAGTGAGGATCGTAGAGTAAAGCATGCCATCCAAAGTCCGACTCCAACGTATTGCAGACCGCATCCGCCAGGATCTCTCAGAACTGCTCATCCGCGAGATCAGTGACCCGCGCTTGCACCAGATTTTCATCACCGATGCCAAAGTGGATAGGGAGCTGGCCTTTGCCGACATTTACGTCTCGGCGGTGGAAGGGGCAGTCCGCAGCGCCGAGATCCTGGATGGACTGGAACATGCCAGTGGATTCCTGCGGCATGCATTGGCCGCCCGGATCGAATTGCGCACCTTTCCACGCCTGCGTTTCCACTGGGATCCCACTCCTGAACATGCAGACCACATTGAACGCCTGCTGGCGGAAATAAGAAAAAATGAACGACCTTCAAAAACAGATTAAAGAACGAATTCTGGCGGCTAAAAACATTCTGATCACTTCACATATCCGCCCGGACGGAGATGCAATCGGTTCCAGCTTGGGACTTGCCCTGGCATTGCAGGATATTGGTAAACAAGTCCAGGTGGTTCTTTCGGATGGATTGCCGGCATCTTTCGAGCATTTACCCGGAAGCCATTTGGTCAAGACCAGGGCGGAGGGTTCATTCGACCTGATCATTTGTGTTGACTGTTCGGACTTGAAACGCGTAGGCAAAGCCTTGGATGGCTATCATTCTCCGGATATCGTCATCGACCACCACAGCACCAACGATGCATTTGGAACCTTGAACTTGATCGAACCGGAAGCCGTGGCGACTGCCTCGGTTCTGATGCGTCTCATGCGTGCCTGGGAGCTCACCATCACGGAACCAATTGCTGATAACCTGATGACCGGTCTCGTCACCGATACGCTTGGGTTCCGCACAGCGAATACAAACCCCGAGAGCCTGCGTCAGGCCGCGGATTTGCTTGAACTTGGCGCGGATATGAGCACGCTCTACTTCCTCAGCCTGGTGCGGCGTACTTTCCCTGCGGCGAAATATTGGGGAAAGGGTCTTGGCGGCTTGCAGCGCTCTGACGGAATCATCTGGACCAGCCTGACAGTAGCCGACCGCAATACTTCAGGCTATGGCGGCAACGATGACGCGGACCTCATTAATATTATTTCATCCATCGAAGATGCTGATATCGCCATCATCTTCGTAGAGCAGGACGAAACCAGCACCAAGATTTCATGGCGCGGGTTAAAACCGGGCATGGATGTCGCCCGGATTGCCTGCCAGTTCGGTGGCGGAGGCCACAAAGCCGCTGCCGGGGCGGAAATTTCCGGCAGCCTGGACGAGGTACGCACGCGCGTGTTGAAAGCCACCCGCGAGGCATTACAATTGCCTATATAATGCGGTAAAATATGTACAAGAATACATCTCAAGGGGATGGATCATGGATCCAAGGAGGAATATAAATGGAAAGTCAAGACATTAGAAATGCCATTTCTGGCATCCTGGTGGTGGATAAACCCATTGGTTTGACCTCGCACGATGTGGTTGATATTATTCGGCGCGGCACTAACATTCGCCGTGCAGGTCATACTGGCACCCTCGACCCGCGCGCTTCCGGTGTGCTGGTGGTGTTGATCGGCCCGGCAGTGCGTCTCAGTGAGTTTGTGTCGGCCTCGGATAAGCGCTACCAGGCCATCCTTCGCCTCGGCAGTTCCACCGATACCTATGATGCCGAAGGTCGCTTCACCCAGCAAGCTACGGCTCCGGTGAATGTTACCGAGGAGCAATTCAACGAAGTTCTTCAGCGTTTCGTCGGAGAAATCGAGCAGACCCCTCCAGCCTATTCTGCTGTCAAGGTACACGGGCGCAAAGCCTATGAGATGGCACGGGAAGGCGAAGAAGTTGAACTCGCCCCGCGCAAGATCAACGTCTACCACCTGGAAGTTCTGGAATGGACACCGCCGGAAGTGGTCATCGACGTTCATTGCTCGTCCGGAACATATGTGCGTTCCCTGGCAAACGATGTGGGTACAGCCCTCGGCTGTGGAGCCTATCTGGTGGGTCTGCGCCGTACCAAATCCGGACGCTTTACCTTGCGGGATGCCACCCCCCTGCGCAAACTGCAGGAGACTTTCACGGCCGGGAACTGGTACCAATTCCTGATCCCTGCTGCCGAAGCCCTGGCTGAATGGACTGCAGTCGAGCTCAACCCCGACCAGGTCGAGGAAGTCAAGCATGGTCACCGCGTCAAAGCTGCTGCAGACGCCCAACCAGGTCTTGTGCGCGGCGTCAGCATGGCCGGCGAACTCATTGCCATCATGGACCTCGTTACCGGCGAAGACGGCTCTCCGGAGTGGCAGCCAAAGAAAGTCTTCTTCTCCTGATCTAAATTGCATCAATACCAATCCCTCGACGATATTCACCTGCAGGACGCCTGGCTGACCATCGGTATTTTCGACGGCGTCCATCGCGGCCACCAGGAGATCCTGCGCCCGCTCGTCTCCGCAGCGCACACGGCTGGCCAAGTGGCTGTTGTTTTGACATTCCACCCTCACCCCGCCCTTGTCCTGGGCGGAAGAACTGACTTCAAATGCCTGACCACGCCAGACGAGCGCGCTGCGCTTTTGGGATCGTTCGGCGTGGATGTGGTCATTACCCAAACGTTTGACCGGACTCTGGCTGATCTACGAGCTGGAGAGTTCATGCTTTGGCTCTCCCGCAGCCTGGGTTTGCGCCACCTTTTTATCGGTTATGACACCGCCCTCGGGCGCGGCCGGGAAGGCAATGCCGCCCGGTTGACAGAGATTGGGAATGAACTCGGCTATTCTGTAACAAGCTTCCCGGCGTTGAAAGATCAGGCGGGCATTATCTCCTCGACGCGCATCCGGACGGCCATCGCCGCCGGAAATGTTTCTGCGGCTGCCTCCGACCTGGGACGCAATTATTCCATCACCGGCCCGGTTGTACATGGAGACGGGCGTGGACACAGCCTCAACCTCCCCACGGCGAATATCCAGATCCCTGCCGGCAAAGTCCTGCCCGCTTACGGCATTTACGCCTGCCGGGCCTGGGTGGGTGGACAGAGCTACCCGGCCGCCACCAGCATCGGTATCCGCCCAACCTTTTACCCGGCCGACCCGCCCGCTCCAACCATCGAGGCCCACCTGCTGGATTTCAATGGCGACCTGTATGGGCAGGAAGTTAAACTGGAATTCGTGGAGTATTTACGTCCTGAAAAAAAATACGCCTCCATTGAGGCCCTACTGTCACAAATTAAGCGGGATATCAAAAAGACAATTCAAATCGTTAAGTAGAAAATCAACCCTTCATTACAAAATGGGGAGGAAATTCATCTGTTGATTCGGTCCATCCGCTTGAATATGGACACGAAATTGGAAGCCTAAGGTTCGTGAAGGTGTCCTCGTTTCTATTCAAGTATAATTAAAATAAGATTAATGATCTTGATTGGAGGGCATTATGGGAAAACTATTCAAACGTTATTTCATCCCGATTTTTTTCGTGGTCACCCTGCTTCTGTGCTTTTCCAAAACGCCGGCCGTCTCCGTCCGGGCCGCCACCCCGATCACCTTTACCGCCGAGGAATTGCTCACGCGTCCGACGGACACATCCATAAATATTAATGTAATTCCTGCCTCGGCCATCGAACTTTATTATGACTACAAGGTTTCCGGTGGCACAACCTATTCGTCCACCTCGGTTGTATCAGCGGCAGCCGGTGCACCCAATAATGTGGTCATCGGCGGCCTTGGTCCGGATACAAAATACTACTACCACATGCACTACCACCTGCCGGGGGAAACCGATTGGGTGACACGCAGCGAGCATTCATTCCATACCCGGCGGGATGCCGATGATACATTTACTTTTATCGTGACCTCGGATACACACTCTGGACTTGGTGGAAATTTCTTTAGCGCCGCCAGGTATAACCAGACTCTTGGCCATATGCTGGCTGACCAGCCGGATTTTTGGATTGACACGGGTGATACGCCCAAGGATGATTTTCTGTCCGGTCAGGCTGCCTACGAGGATGGTTATAAGAACTTTCGTGGCCTCATAAAGGCCGTCAGTGGTGATATTCCTTTTTTCCAGGTGCTTGGGAACCATGAGCAGGAGGTGGGCTGGAGCCTGGATGACGAAATTAGTCCTCTTGACACCCAGCCGATCCAGGCAGCGAATGCGCGCAGGCTGATTTTCCCCAATCCCAAACCAGACGGCTTCTATACCGGAAACACAGATACTTCCCTTACATATATAAATGACGACCATCTCAGGGAAGATTACTATGCCTGGACGTGGGGGGATGCCCTTTTTATTGCCCTGGATCCGTACTGGTACACCATGAAATTTCCCCAGGAAAATTCCACCTATCCCTTCGGTGGTGAAGAAAATCAGCCTGGCGAAGAAGCGACGAAAGGCACCCGCTGGGATTGGTCGCTGGGTATTCAACAGTACTTGTGGTTGAAAAATACCCTTGAAACCAGTACTTCGGCCTACAAGTTCATTTTCATCCATAATGTCACTGGTGGGATCATCCCCTACGGCCGCGGCGGTACGGAAATCGCCGGTTATTTCGAATGGGGTGGCAAGAACTGGGATGACACCTGGGGGTGGGATACGCACAGACCGGCCGCGGCTGGTTGGACCGTTCCAGTTCACCAGTTAATGGATCAGTATAATGTGACCATATTTTTCCATGGACATGATCATTTCTACGCCAAACAAGAGCTGGATGGGATTGTCTACCAGGAAGTCCCGATGCCCGCAGCAATTGACAACTTCGCCGGATTCAGGGACGAACAAACCGGTACCTATGCTTCCCAGTACCCGCCTACCTCAAGAATGCTTTTCTATGGCGATGCGACAAAATATACGGATTCGGGTCACTTGCGTGTGACCGTATCGCCAGCCGAGGTGACTGTTGACTATGTACGGATGAATGGTGCAGTTACTGGTTCATATACCATCCCGGGCCCCACCACCAATGTTGCCCCGCTTGCCACGGATGATACTTTCACCACCTATACCGGCACTGTCCTCAATGCCCCTGCACCCGGCGTTCTGGAGAATGACGATGATCCCAATTCTGACCCGCTAACGGCCATCCTGGTCAGCGGCCCAACAAATGGTGTCCTGGTGCTCAACCCGGATGGCTCATTCGCGTACAATCCCACGGCCGGATTTACCGGCCAGGATTCTTTTACATATAAAGCCAATGATGGTTCTTTGGATGGGAATACGGCCACAGTGACAATCCATGTAAATGCCGCCGCGCAAAGTATCCCCCTGGCTTCCGGTTGGAACCTGGTTTCATTCAATATTCATCCGGCCAGTACCCTGATTGCAGATTTGCTTACAAGCATTGCAGGGAATTACAACCTGGTTTATGCCTGGGATGCAGGTGGGGCCGGATCATGGTTGAAATATGACCCGGCGATGCAGCCTCTTTCCCTCAACAGCCTGCAAACACTGGACGAATCCAGGGGCTTCTGGATCTGGATGACCAGCGCCGGCACATTGGAAATCACAGGGACAGCCCCCGTAAAGAATATCAGCCTGTCAGCCACTGCTGGCGGTTGGAACCTGGTGGGATATCCCTCTGGGGTCGCCCATAGCCTCCCGGAGGCGTTGAGCCAGCATGGGGTGGGCAGCGATTTCACGATGATATATGCCTACCATGCCGGCGATTCCGATGGGTGGAAGAAATTCGATCCCGCGGTGATACCGGTAAGCCTGAACGACCTGCCCGAATTGGCCCCCGGCTGGGGTTACTGGATCAAAGTAAGCCTGGAACACGTATGGAATGTTCCCTGATGGAGGTGATCCGGGGGGATTCTCCTTCCTAGGAATGGGTTGGGGGGAAAATTAAAGGCCTGCACCCCGGTTTTCCCGGAAATACTCCCGGCTCGTACCCTCCCGGCACCTCCGCAACCGACCCTAGACATATGCCTAGGTGAACTTTTTTCCCGTGAAACGTGCATATAATGATCCTGCCATAATGGCATCAATAGACATTCGCCCCAAAGTTGTTTTCCTTGCTAAAAAATAACCGCCCTTTTATTAATTGCTACACAATCCTGACTTCGGGCAGAACTCCCGACGGTGGGTAAGCGATCCTATCTGCGCATGGCTGGTAATGCAGGCGCAGATTTTTTTTGGAATTGCCGAATCAGTGAAATAAAAAAAACCTCAACGGAAAGGAGGCAACCGGATTACTGATCAATAAAGGCCCAAAATAAGGAAGTGAGCGCTACTTCCACCTTTTCTTTCGAAATAAAAAACACTTTTCAATTTTGACTCATGGAGGAGAATGCAATGAAAACACATTTCAAAAAGTTGAATGTCCTGGTGAGCGCACTGCTGTTCCTGGCCATGCTGCTGGGACTGGCAATGCCGTTATCCGGTGCGCAGGCGGTTGGCACCACCATCCTGGTGGACAATCTCCAGCCCAGTTGGACAGCGCCAGGTGGAGGAGGCGTTTATTCTGTCTACTACGGCCCTCCTGATTACAATCCCGTTTCCCCGGGTGCGACGACTCTCTTTGACGGGCGTGAGGCCGGTATCATCAAAGCCGGTCTAGCCCCGGACCCGAGTGATGGGGTTTACTGGGATGAGGGCGACTTCTCTTTCCGGCCTAACATCACGATTGATCTTTTCGCGGGCAAAACACTAACCTACGACGTTGAGAACCAGTATGGCGAAAACCCTGTCTGGATGACGATCGAGATTGACACGGGGGTGGTGGATGATGGGAACCCCGCGACGACGGGCGACCGGGACGACAACACGATTTTCCAATTTGTACCGACCCCGTACTCAACTGGCTGGAATATTATTAATGGTGGTACCGGGCTATGGCAGAAATGGGATGACATGATGGGCACGGTCACCACGCCCGAGAGATCGCTGGGTAGCATTGCTGGTGATCCGCTATACACCGGCCTCAATGTTATGCGTACCAACCTGCGTCTTGGTATGGGCAACTCGTATCACGGCACAGCTGGTTTGGGCACCATTGCGTGGGTCGACAAGGCTACGATCGCAGGAGTGGCCTATGATTTTGTGGTCCCCTCGTATTGGTACGTTGCCAAGACCGGTTTGGACACCAACGAGGGCACAATGGCCTCGCCCTTCCTGACCATCTCGCATGCAATCGATGCGGCTGCCCCGACTGGCGATACAATCCATGTGGCAGCAGGGACATACAGCGAATCGATCACGATTAACAAGTCGCTTACCGTGCTCGGCGCCCAGGCAGATGTCAATCCAGTTGACGGTGGAAGACTTGGCGGCGAAAGCAAAATTTCCAATTCATATGCTGTCAAGATCGATTCAAGCAATGTCATCTTTAACGGATTTGAACTGGCAGACTTTCGTTATGGTGTCGATGTAGATCACGATGAACTTGGGTACGCTGCACCGGATTACACGATGCAAAATATAACAGTTTCCTACAACTGGATTCATGCGCAAGATGCATGGATAGGTTTCACAACCAGTCCGGGGTTGCTAAAGAATCTTCTCATCACACACAACATCATCGATGTAAATAACGTCACTCCTGGTGGTGATGCATATGCACTGTCTGCAATTGGCTTTAGCAGCGGAAACAGTACAGATGGTCATCCCACGTATGAGAATATAGAAATTTCCTATAACGATCTCCGTAATTTGAGCCCTGACGGCGGCTATACCCTGTTCAGTGGCGCAGACCCGGGAATCTACCTAATCAACGGGATGGTGATCAATGGGAATCGCTTCCGTAACGTACCGACCGTTGGAGCAAATCTCAACATTGGCAATATCCAGAATGGGCAGTTTACCAATAATCTGGTTGAGGATATTGGTGGCTCGATCGGCATTGATACCGGGAGCATCTCGGGCAATACCTTCCGGAATGGTGCTTACCTGGCACTCTGGGGCAACGAGTATGGTTTCACCCGGCCATCCAGGAACCTGACGGTATCCAATAATGACTTCACCGATGAAGTCTATGGCCGCGGCTTTAGGGTGCGGACTGGTGCTGATCCCACAACCATCCAGGTAACCAACAATGCATTTCGAAACTCGGGCATCAACCCCGGAGATCCAACGCCATTTGGGCCGCCCTGGGATGGATATGTTCTCATCAACCAGGAAACTGGAGGCTTGAACGCCACCAACAACTGGTGGGGATCGGCTGGTGGTCCCATCTCCGGTAGGATCTTTGGTACTGTCAACACGAATCCCTGGATCGTCTCCTACACAGATGACCCAGCCAAGAATGTTCCACCCGCCACTCTTGAATGGCCGCTATCCACATTAGGTTTAGCACGAGAACCTGGCTTTTGGACGACCAATGTTGTCATCAACCTTCCACAGCCGCCGCTGCCCTCCAGCTTCTGGGGTTATATTCACTTCAACGATACAGCTCCTATCGTCGGCTCACTTCTGACAGCCGATATTGATGGGGTTACAATCCCGCCGGCGGCATCGTTCAACCTCTTGGACGCCTCAAACTATGCCTTCAATGTACCAGGCGACCTGCCCAGCACAACTGACAAGGAAGGCGGTGTGGAGGGTGACATCATCACATTCAAGATCGACGGACGCATCGTCGCCACGGGCGTGTGGCACAGCGGGACAAATGTTCGACTGGACTTCCACCCACCGCAAGCGCTTCATGGTGGTCCATACTACGGCCTGGTAGGCGCTTCAATCAGTCTTAACGGTTCTGCCAATGACTGGGGTCCGGCTCCCACTATTTATGCTTGGGATCTGGATAACAATGGCTCTTACGAGACCCCCGGTCAGAATATAAATCATAACTGGCCGGCTGTTGGGAACTATACTATCGGCCTGAAAGTGACCGACTCCCAGGGCGGCGTGGGAACAGCCACGACTATCGTCCATATTGCCTCGATCACGCTTGGGAGTCTGAGCCAGACATATACTGGCAGCCCCCTGGCGGCAACCGCTACCACCAATCCATCCGGCCTGATGGTGAACTTCGCCTACACGCCAACTGATCCACCAATTAATGCTGGAAGTTATGGTGTCACAGCTACAATCACTGGCTATTCCGGTTCAGTAACGGGTACATTAGTTATCAACCCGGCAGCTGCTACGATCACCTTGAGCAACTTGGTCCAGAATTATGATGGTTCAACTAAGCACCCAACGGTTGTCACCGTTCCGGCTGGGTTGGCTTACGATGTCACCTACAATGGTTCGTCGACCGAGCCTTCAGCTCCAGGCGCTTATGCACTCGTTGTCACCATCAACGATCCAAATGGGTACGGCTCAACCACTGGAACAATGTACATCCAGACCACCTGTGACGTAACCAACCTGATCGCCGGCTGGAACCTGGTCTCGCTCTGCCTGACGCCGGTCAACACCACTCCGGGCACCGTCCTGAACAGCCTGGTCGGCAAGTACGACCTGGTCTATGGCTGGGATGCCAGCGTGTCCAGCAACAACTGGTTGAAATTCGCTCCCGGCGGGCCATCCTATGCCAACAACATGACCGCGTTGGATGAAAAAATGGGCTTCTGGGTGCACATGACCGCGCCGGGTAACCTGACAGTCACCGGGTATCCGCCCGTCTCAACGACCATACCGCTCTCCACGGTTGTTCTCAGCGGCTGGAACCTGGTGGGCTATCCTTCCCGGACAGCCATGACCCTCCCCGGTGACCTGGCTGGTCATTTCACCCTGATCTACGCCTACCATGCCGATAACTTCAGGCGATCCCTGGAAGCTGTTTGACAAAGATGCGCCTTCCTTCGTGAACGACCTGCCCAGCCTGACGGCCACATGGGGCTACTGGATCCAGGTGTCTTCGCCTTTATCATGGACGGTGACCTACTAAGAGATTGATCCTTTTATACTCTTGATCTCCCAGGGGAGGCCTAAGAGCCTCCCCTGGGGTTATCCTACTTTCTGGAATCCGCACAACAATTGCTTGACCTGAACCATGACATTCGCCTATACAATCGATTATCCGAAGAAAACGTACTTACAATGTTCTATCGTGTGAATGAAGATGGATTTCCTTGTAATGCATAGCGAAAATTTCTACGAAATCCATGTGCACTTATCCGGCGGTCAAAAGAAGATAACCGTATTTACTGTGGTTTGAAGAAGAAAAGAGAGGAGGCTGGCTAAATATCTATCAAGAAGACCCAAGTATTTTGAAGCGTGTGATATGCTTGTAATCCTGAAAAGGGTTATTCAGAAAAGATGAGTTTTTGAACCAGTATGCTACTCTTTCTAGCCTTGAATTAATCAAATTTCAACAATAGGAGAATACAATGAACGTCCATAAACAAAGTAAATTTCTTACCCTGATCACTTTGATCGTGCTGGTGAGCATGCTCCTGGTGCCCACCGGCAATATCCGGGCTCAATCACCGCAGCACCCGGCGCCTGCTGCGCCATTTGAAGGAGAAACTACGTCAGGTGGTGGAACCACAAGCGCGGCGCGCACACCTTCGTTAAGGTCAGCCACTTCGCTGAGTGTCTTCCAAAATGGGGCGGCACGCCTGACCGCTACGCAAAACAGCGATGGCGGCTGGGGCTGGCCATTGACCGGCGCAAGTGCTCTGAATACCATTCAACCAATAGCACAAGGATTGGCCGAGGCTTATACCCATACCATGGACCTGACCAATCGGGCGGCATTATTGAAAGCTGGAACGTACCTGTTGGCAAAAACAAACAACTTTTCAGCCGGAGACGGCATCCTGGCAGCCAAACTGGATTCGATCTTTGGGGGGAACACATATACCAGCTTCGTTAAGACCAATTTTTACGATAAGCTTGCTGCCGGTACATACGACCGGAATGGAGTTGGTACACTCTATACCGCTGCTTCATTTGCGAGCCTTATCCTTACTGCCAGGACTAATCAAGGAATTGTCAACCTGGCAGCTTGGGATATCGCACTTGGCTTGGTTGGGGCTGCATCAGTCGGCGCCGATACCGCTGGCTGGGTAACTGGTACTGAAAATGCGGTCAATGCATTAGTGGGAAATTCTTATTATGATGTGCTCGGTCTTGCCGGTGCAGTGTATGGCTTGGCCTATGTTGGCGAGGATTTCGACCCGACAACAGGCCAGCATGCCGCAGCCAGCAGCACCGCTGATTTGGGATCCATCCTTGCGTCCTATCAGATTTCCAGCGGTGGTTATTCCTGGCTTTCAAGTTACATTAGCGTAGGCAATGAGTGTATCCAGGAAACTGCCTATGCAATTCTAGCATTGGATAAATTAAACCGGACAACTTATCTGACCAATATCACGAATGCCGCGACATATATTGCCAGTGTTCCGCTTGGTACTGGAGGTTGGGAAGGTGATCCGATCAACCATGATGGGGAAAACAACGAAATCACAGGTGAAGCGTTATGGTCTCTAAGTGTTGGCGATGGCGGTTACCCGCTTTCAGATATCTGGGTCTGCCCGAGCGGCGATTGCGGACACCCGGGTGCGAGTACCAACTCCATCCAAGCAGCCATTGATGCTGTTGGGCACAGTACAATTAATATCGCCGCCGGCACGTATACCGAGAACATCGTCGTTGATAAGACGGTGGAAATCATCGGCGCCGGTCAAGGCGTTACGATCATCGAACCGGCCATTTCCAACCCGAACTGTGGTGGTGCTGGCGGCGGTTCTCTTTGCACAGGAGGCAGCAATGTCTTCCTCATTCAGGCAGACAACGTAATCATCCACGACCTGACCGTGGAAGGTGATAATCCTAATTTGACAACCGGATTCGACGAGGGCGGCGCGAATATTGATGCGCGCAACGGCATCATCACCAATCATGCGCTGGGTGTATTTAACGGCCTCGAAGTGTACAATGTCACAGTCCAGAACATTTACCTGCGGGGCATGTATGCTTCCAGCGGTGGAACGTTCAACTTCCACGATAATACCGTCACCAATGTTCAGGCTGAATATGCTTCCATTGCCATGTTCGCTTACGGCGGTGGACCTCGGAATCATGGCAAACAATACTGTCTCGTATGCCGGTGACGCCATCAGCGCCAACCATTCCAAAGGCATCCAGTTCCTGAACAACACTATCACCTTCTCTGGAAGCGGTGTTCACACCGACAATGCCGGAGACGGTGGCGGCGTTGCCGACCTGATCCAGGGCAATCATGTTGATTGTACCGGAAGTACACTCGGCAAGTACGGAATTTGGACCTTTGTTCCCTACATTGCCCCTACCGTGAATAACAATACCATCATAAACTGCGACCCCGGTCTTGCGGCTTTTGGGCAAGGCGCGGCAGTAACTCCACAGTTCACCAACAATACGGTTACAGGTAATGGATCACCGAATAGTGCAGGCATCTATATCACCACTGACCTGATTTCATGGGGCTACTCTGATGTAAGTGTGAACTTCACAGGGAATACGGTCACCGGCTTCAATTATGGGATCGAGCTGGAAGCGGGAGCTACACTCGACGTGGGGTAATATATATCCATACACTGCCCAAACCATCAATGCAACCTTCTCTACCAATAATATCTCTGGCAATACCATCGGCCTTGCAGAAGGTGTGGATAGTGCTGCAGGTGGAACCTATACCGCAAGCGCAACGCCCAACTGGTGGGGTAATGCCAGCGGACCTTCGGGCGCTGGTCCCGGCACCGGTGACTCGATCATCCCGACGGACGTGCCTTTTAACCCATGGTGCACTAATGCGGCGTGCACGACTTTCAATACCACGCCTTTGCCTCTTGAGCCCTCCAGCTTCTACGGCTATATCCGGTTTATCAATGGCGATGACGCCCCGGCTGTTGGCGCCCGGTGGATGCCTACGTGGACCGCGTGAGCGGTATCGCAGCCAAGACGAACCTTGTCGCGGATGGGACTGATCTGGGATTCCAAATCGATGTTCCAACCGACCTCCCGGCACAACTGCTGTAGAAGGCGGTGTGGATGGTGACCTGGTTACCTTCAAGATCGGTGGACGGGTAGTTGCCACTCATGTGTTCGCACAAAAGACGAATGTACCCTTGAACTTCCACCCGCCGCAAGCGATTCCCGCCGCAACCAGCGGCAACGAGGGTTCGGCGATCACCTTCAGCGGTACCTCCCTCGACGCAGGAGCAGATATCGCCTACTTATAAATTATATTTGGGCAGCAGTACTACGCCTGTAGCCAGCGGTACGACCGTCAGCTACACCTGGACGGATAACGGTACTTACCCGGTTACCCTGAAAGTCATAGACGCACAAGGTGGCGAGGGTACAAAGACGTTTGATGTTACCGTCAACAACGTCGCTCCGACAGCCACCTTCAATGCACCGGTTTCCGTTAATGAGGGCAGTGATATATCGCTATCACTCACAGATCCTGTCGATCCCGGTAGTTTGGATACCTTCACATATAGCTTCTCTTGTGACCAAATCACGTATACCGCTTACAGTTCCACCAACATATACGTCTGTCCTACCACCGATAAGGGCACTGCCCACGTCGGAGGCATCATACAGGACAATGATGGAGGGACTACTCCGTATACTGCTGACGTCACGATTAATGATGTGCTTCCAACCGCTGTGAACGCACATGGAACTTACAACGGTATCGCCGGTCAAACCAGTATCATTAACCGGTTCGGCCACATGCGTGTCGGTGGATACCTGCACATTCAACTGGGATCTGGATAATGACGGGGTTTACGATGACGCTACCGGTACCCTCTCCATCCAATACCTGGAATACCATCGGGGTTTACCCTATCAGCCTGCAGGTGGACGATGGTAGTGATGGAAATAAAGTGACGGACTCAACAACTGTCACCATCACTGGAGCCACATACCCCATCACGCTGGAGCCCGGCTGGAATTTGGTTTCTTTCAACCTGATTCCGCAGAATGCCAGCCCCGCCACTGTTCTGTCCGACATAGGTGTCAATTACGATCTTGTTTACGCCTGGGATGGAACCGTGAGCAGTAACAACTGGTTGAAGTATGCACCAGGCGGACCATCATATGCAAATACGCTGACAGCCCTGCATGAGACAATGGGCTTCTGGATCCATGTGACCGCCATAACTAGCCACACATATAATATCGTTGGGAGTGTGCCCACCTCGACGAGTATTCCATTATCAATCGTGGGTGGCGGCTGGAACCTGGTCGGTTATCCTTCAGCAAGTAACAGTGCCATCCTGCCGGCATCGTTGGGTACCATGGGCAACAATTTCACGCTGGCGTATGCCTATCATGCAAATGATTTAAGTGACCTTTGGAAGTTGTTTGACAATCGGTCAGGTGTACCTGGCTTCGCCAACGACCTGAAGTTCTTGTCTCCTGGGTATGGTTACTGGGTCAATGCGATTACAACCTATAACTGGACGGTGACTTATTAAATCAGGTGCCGCTTAATATATTCCTACATTTGGTGTCGGGGGAGTGCCCTCCAGGCCTCCCCCGGCAAAATAATGGGTAAGTCTTTGTAGAGGGGTTCACCTCACGCCCGCACTATTCATCCCCATTAAGGATGCGGTGCCTGGGGTGAATCCCTGTGGCAGTTAATTCATTATTTGAAATCATTAACTTCCCTGCTTGACCTTGACTGCGCACCTTTACCATCAAAAGGCTCGAATTTCGAGCCGGAATGCGAGGCATGATGCCTGTTCAGAGTCTGTTATCAAATATATCCCGGGACAAACCTGGATTGCGCCTTCCGCTCAGGATGGTCATGGCATTCCTGCTGCTGGTATTCCTGGCAGGCGCGCTGGGGGTGATGCCCGCCCGGGCGGTCAGTACCTGCATATCCTTTCCGCCGAGCCCAATGGATCCGGGGCGGCCATCACCAGCCGGATCGTGCTGGTCTTTGACCGGGCCATCGACCTGGACACATTCGCTGGAAGCATCAACAGCGCGGCCATCCAATCCTCCCAGGTCAGTGCGGACAGCAGTGGAACCATAATCACCGTCAACCCGGGCCTTCTGACCTTCGGGCAGACCTATCATGTGATCATTGACCATACCGTCTCCACGCCCGCGCCTGATCCGCTGGCGCTTGGAAGCGATTACAGTTTCAGCTTCACCGTGGATGGGACTCAGCCGCCTCCGCTGCCCTCCAGTTTCCACGGCGAGATCCATTTCTCCGATAATCCGCCCATAACCAGCAGCACGGTTGATATCCTGGCTCCGGGTGTAAGCGGCAGCGCCGCCGTGGCAGCCATCCTTTCGGTTGATCCCAACCTGGTTTACCAGGTGAACGTGCGCGGCGACATCCCGGATACCCTGGCCAAGGAAGGCGGAGTCGAAAACGACCTGCTGACCTTCCTGGTCGACGGGCGGGTTGCTGCAAAAGCCGGATGGCACGCCGGCACCAGTGTCCTGCTGGATTTACACCCTCCAACCGCCAATACCGGCGGACCCTATGCGGCTTTGGTTAATACTGCCAAAAGCCTGGCTGGTTCAGCCATGGATTGGTTGGGAACAGATACTGCTGCATATGCCTGGAATCTCAACGGAAATGGCGCTTGTGACGATCTCACCTCCCAAAACCCCGCCTGTACTTTTTCTTCAATCGGTACAAAGATCGTTGATTTGAAAGTCACCGACGGCCAGGGAGGCGAAGGGTCGGCCACCACCAGCGTGGTGGTGATTGAGCTGGAAGGTCTGACCGGACAGGCTTATGACGGAACCCCCAAGTCGGTTACTGTCCTTGGCGTAGAATTACCCCTGACATATACAGTTACTTATGATGGATCTTTAATCCCGCCCACCAATGTCGGCGCGTATACAGTAGTTGTGACGCTATCCAATGGTGCCTCGGTAACAGCCACCATGGTCATCGGCGCGCCTCCCCCTCCATTGCCTTCCAGTTTCCACGGCGAAATACATTTCATCGACAACCCGCCCGTCAGCGCGGATATCGTTCAGATCTTCGCCCCTGGCGTGAGCGGCACGACAGCCACGGCAGCCATCCGGACAATTGATTCCTACCTGGGATTTGAATTGAACGTGCAGGGCGATATCGATGGTACGCCCGTCAAGGAAGGCGGCATTGAAAATGACCCACTGACCTTTATGATTAACGGGCGCATTGCTGCCATCGCCTCCTGGCATACCGGGACGAGCGTATTGCTGAACCTGCACCCGCCGAAAGCGATCCCTGCCATTACCAGCGGAAACGAGGGTTCGCCCATCGATTTCAGCGGTGCCTCTCTCGATTGGGGAAACGATATTGCCTCTTATGCATTGGATTTGGACGGCAACGGCTCTTACGAAACCACAGGTTCGACCTATACCTGGACGGATAATGGCATCTTCACAGTCGGTATGAAAGTTACTGATGCACAGGGCGGCGAGGGAATGACAACCTTCACGGTCAACGTCAATAATGTCGCCCCAACGGCAACCTTCAGTGCGCCAGATGTGGATGAGGGCAGTGATATCGTGCTTTCCCTGTCCTCCCCATATGATCCCAGCAGTTTGGATACCGCCGCAGGCTTCCTGTATGCCTTCGACTGCGGAGGTGGGGCTGGTTATGGAAGCTGGAGCACTACCAGTACGGCAGCCTGCCCGACCAATGACAAGGGCAATCGCATCGTCAAAGGAAAAATACAGGACAAGGACGGGGGCATAACCGAGTATACTACCTCGGTGACGATCCATGACGTACTGCCTGCCAACGCCAATGCCGGTGGCCCGTACACCGGAGACTCCGGCCAGGCAATTGGGTTGACTGGCAGCGCTACATGTGTTGTTGTGGATGCCTGCACCTATGCCTGGGACCTGGACGGCGATGGGTTTTACGACGACGCCACAGGCGCCTCTCCTTCTTATACTTGGTTTTCCACCGGCGATTTCACCATCCGCCTGCAAGTGACCGACGATGATGGGAACACGGTGACCAGCGCGCCCGCGAGCGTACATATCAATCTTGCCACCTGCAGCATTCCGCTCGTGGTCGGCTGGAACCTGATATCATGCAATCTTCATCCGGCCAACACAGCCCCCAGCGTTGTACTTTCAGGCATCCATGGCATGTATGACCTGGTCTATGCCTGGGATGCCACTGGCGCACACCCCGACGACGGCAATTGGTTGAAATATGCACCGGATACTCCGTCGTGGTCAAACAACCTGAAATCTTTGGATGAAAAGATGGGCTTCTGGATCGAGGTGACCGAGGCGGTTACCCTGCACATATCCGGGAGCGCCGTGGCGGCGACCGACATTTTACTTTGGGATAATGTCGGCGGATGGAACCTGGTCGGTTATCCTTCCGCGGCAAACCGGAGCCTCTTGACTCCCCCAGGAGACCATGCCGGGCTGACTGATTTCACCCTGATCTATGCCTATCACGCCAATGATACAAGTGACCCCTGGAAATTGTTTGACCCGACCGCAAGTAATTATGCCAACGACTTGAAGGCCATGACACCCGGATGGGGTTATTGGATCGAAGTCACGGCAGACAGCACCTGGACGGTCAATTACCTTGCTCCATAAAGTATATTTTGTAGCCACGGAATACAGTAGGATTTCTTTAAAATAAGAAAGACAGGAAAACATTTAATGAAACATGGAATACGATTAGTCTATATAACCCTGGCAAGCCTGATCGCCAGCCTGTTCATTTGTCTGCCTGCCCTGGCCGTCCCCCAATTACCTTCCAGCTTCTATGGGACGGTCAAGGTCAATGGAACCAATGTTCCGGATGGCACCTCCGTTCAGGCTCTCATCGGTGGAAAGGTATATGCCGAAACGCTCACCCAGACCTACCAGGGTGACTCGGTTTACTCGCTGGATGTAACCGGCGATGATACCGATACGACAGTGCAGGATGGGGGTCGTGAAGGCGATACGATCCAGTTCAAGATCGGTGGAGTGCTGGCCAACCAGACCGGCGTTTTCCATTCGGGCACAAATATTAATTTTATCCTGACGGCTTCCACATCCACGCCGGTTGCCACACCAAGGACCACGCTCACGCCGGTCCCGACCCAAGCTTCCACTCCAACGCTGCAGTCTGCCACTCTCGTCCCGACCTTACCGGCATCGACAACTCCAATTCAATCTTCACCGGTTCCTGATACAGCCACCCAGGTCTCGCTGACAGAAACACCCCTGGCTCAATCCTCCCTGGTCGCGACCCAGCCGGCTGAATCTTCGCCGGTCCCCACCTGGAAGCTGCAGCCTTCTCCGACATCTGCCGGATCTGAAAAGAAGCCGGGGATTGGTTCAGGCAGCATTACCACGATTGCAGTGGTCATCATGGTCGCGTTGGTTCTGGTGATGGTGATCGGTTATTTCTTCATGGCCAACCGTGAAAAGAAGATTTAATGGTTGTGGTATGAGAAGGATTGTTTATTCGTTTCAATACAGAAAGGAGTAATCCATGAAAACCAGACATTCGATCATCAGTCTTGTCCTGGCTCTTCTGCTGGCGCTGGTTACATTCTCAAATGCCCTTGCCGTTCCTCCCCAGCCCCATAGTTTTTATGGCACCGTCAAAATCAACGGTGCCAACGTTCCAGTTGGTACGGCGGTGACTGCCTGGTGTGGCGGTGTTAAATATGCCACTTCACCTTACTTGTTTGACGACGACGTCTACGACATAGATTACGGCAGCACAGTTTATGCTTTCAACGTGCCCGGGGATGACACCGCGACAAGCGGGGTTGTTGAAGGTTGCACTCAAGGACAAACAATCATATTCATGGTCGGCCTTCTTGCCGCTGACCAGACCAGGGTATGGACTGGAGGGGCTAATGTTCGTCTCAACTTGACCGTGACCGACCCCACTGCCGTTCCCTTTACCATATCCGGCAACGTCGGGATTGCCGGGGCGATCATCACTTATACAGGTGGCTCGACGACCACGAATAGTACCGGTTTTTACTCGTTCACTGTTGACTATGGCTGGGTGGGCACGGTCACCCCTTCGCTAACCGGTTATACCTTCTCCCCGCCCTTTCGTACATATATAAATGTCATGTACAACCGGGATGCTCAAGATTACACCGCAGAAGTGGCTAATCCGCCTGCCATACCGTCCAGTTTTTACGGCACGGTCAAATCCAACGGGGCCAACGTGCCCGTCGGTGTTAGGGTCTCAGCCAGTATCAATGGCCATATTTATGCTTTTTCGCCGGCCATCCTGGACAACAATGATACCGTCTACAGTTTGAACGTGCCTGGTGATGATCCCAGCACTCCAGCCATTGAAGGGGGTGTTCCCGGGGATACAGTGATATTCTTCGTGAGCGGCACCCAGGCCAACCAGACTGGAACCTGGCAGAGCGGCACGAATGTTAATCTCAATTTGACTGCTCCACCTCCCATATATTTGCAGATTTACTTGCCATTGATCTTCCGCTGATCGAGGTTCCAGAACGCGAACCCCTTCGCCATGAAGGGGTTCGCGTTCTGTTTACCCCAATGTTTTTATACAAAATCATGTGCTGAGGCTGGATATCAAGCTGCACGAAATAACCCAAAGGGTTTCAGGGGTTGTGAAATGAAAACATTACGGATTTTATCTGTTCTTTTCCTGACGATGATATTACTCACGGTCAATGTGTCGAAAGCCTGGGCCGTTCCTCCCCTCCCGTCCAGCTATTACGGCACGGTTAAAATGGATGGCGCCAACGTGCCCATCGGCACGCAGGTCTCAGCCTTCATCAACGGCGTTCAATATGCAAGTTCGCCTTACCTGTTATATGGCGACGATACTGTCTATTCGATTAACGTTCCTGGTGATGATCCTGCGACCATACCTGTTGAAGGCGGGGTTCCTGGCGATACGGTGGTCTTTCACGTCGGAAATTTGCTGGCCGTCAGGCTGCACCCTGGGTGGGGGGAGGCAATCTTGAGCTCAATTTGACCTCTTCCATGAGCAATCTCCCCACGCCAACCAATACATCCACCAGCACTCCAACTACCACACAGACCTTCACCGCCACCAGCACTCCAACTGCCACACAGACCTTCACCACCACCAGCACTCCAACTGCCACACACGACCTTCACCACCACCAGCACAATCACCTTTACTTCAACCCCCACCTCCACACCAACTCTGACAGGTACGCCAATTGGGCACCACCTGCTGATCTTTCTTCCGGTAATTTTTCATTAATCCGGGTTCATGACTGAACTCCAGCCAAAAACGCTTGACAAATCAGAACAAATGTTTTATGTTTACTGCATGCCTCGTCCACCCTCCTCCCCTGCACCCATGAACAATCCTCCATCCTTCACCTTCCTTTGTCCATCGTCATCATTCTCTATTCGTTTCGCAAAAACAAATCCCTCCTCAAAATTACACGTGTTCTTCTACATCTATAATAATCATATCCCTGGCCAATATTCGTTCCTCCGTCGTTCCGCGGAACGAACCTTCCATCTTCAATCTACAATCCTCAATTTTGTGTCGTCTGTTGGCTTGCCGCCTATCGTCCTTCCAACCACCAGTTCGTTTCTCCTTCGGAGGAATTTTTGTTGACTCATCCTGTGTTATCGTCTATAGTTGCACAAACCCGCCAGTCTGGAAGATCAACCATGCCTGCTCGAGAAATTTACCTGCTTTCCCCTAAAGATCTCTCTCCTGAGACCATCGCAGTGGCTTTCGCCAGGACCTCGCGTTCTCCTGAGTCTTTCCAGGAGATCGCTTCCGGATTAAACGATGAAAAATCCGCCCGCTTTCACGAGAAGTGGGTGGTGGGTTATGGGCACGCATCCGTGGCCGAGCATGCCGTCCTGCACATTGCCATCGAAAATGTTTCCCGCCTGGCGGTGGAGTGCATCGAATCCAACCGGCTGGCCTCCTACACGGAGAAATCCTCCCGCTACCAGAAATGGGACGCGCAGGCCTTTTTCATCCCACCCGAACTGGAAACGCACTCCCTGTTGGATTCCTATACGCAAACATGCAATTTACTCTTTCAGACCTACCTGGACTCGCTCCCACCCATGCGCCAATTGGTTGAGCGCCATTCCGCACGCCGGGAGAATGAAACGGATGAGGCCTACGAACGGCGCATCCGCTCGCAGTATGTGGATGCTTGCCGGTTCCTGCTCCCGGCAGCTTCGCTCGCCAACCTGGGTATGACCGCCAATGCGCGCGTACTCGAGCATGCCATCAGCAAAATGCTCTCCCACCCATTGGCGGAAGTCCGCCAGATAGGCGGGCAGGTCAAACTCGTTGCCCAGGCCGAAGTTCCCACTCTGGTCAAGTACGCTGGGGAAAATATCTATCTGAAGCAAACCGGGGATGCGTTATCCCAAATCCCCCGAAGAAATGTTGCCCCGGGAAGCTCGGAAAAAGCGGATTGGTGCCGGCTGGTTGATTTTGATCCTGACGGCGAAAATAAGATACTGGCGGCAGCATTATTCCGTTTTGGCAGAACCTCCTACGGCGAAGCATTGGATGAGCTCCATTCCGCCTCTGAAGTCGAACGTGCCAGATTGGCTCGATCATTGTTGGGACAATTGGGCGGGCACGATTCACCCTTGCGCGAGCTTGAATATACCTCTTACATGTTTGAACTGGTACTTGACCAGGGAGGGTTTGCCGAATTCAAGCGTCACCGCATGATGACGCAAACACCCCAGGCGCTGACTACCCGGCTTGGATACGCTGTCCCTCGCCTGTTTGGAGAGGCTGGTTTCGAAATCCAGTACCGGTCCGCCATGCAGAATGCTGCGGACACCTATGAAAAACTGGCGGACTGGAATCCGCAAGTGGCTGCATACATCGTCCCCAATGGCTATAACCGGCGCGTCCTGTTCAGCCTGAATCTACGCGAAGCGTTTGCCTTCTGTACACTGCGCTGCGCGCCAAATGCCCATTTTTCGATGCGGCGGGTGGCCCAGCGCGTGGCAGCCGAGATTCGCAATGTCCATCCCCTGCTGGCCAAGTACATGCCTATACCGGAAGAGCCCTGCCAGGAGATCGAGAACCAGCATTTTACCCAGATCTAAACAACTGCCCCGCTCTTCAAATCGGGGCAGTTGTCTTTTTTGATTGGAAAAGTGATTTCACTCGTGAAATTCCTCCACTTGGTAAACCAGCACTTCCAAATGCTTGCGTTTCCAGGTGTCCGGCGCGGCTCCCATCTTGTAACACAGGTTTGCCAGAAAAGCCGCCGCCTCCGGGATTTTTTCCCATACCTGCGGCAGGAAAGTCGCCCGCCGAAAACCATCCCGCAGGATGACCCCATCCATGCCCGGGCGAAGTTTACCCAATAAATCCTCGGGGCCTTCATAATCCAAAGGAGTGGGGAGAGTAAGGCGCGAGACCTCGATCTGGATCTTTGCCAGTTCATTTTCCTGCACCTGTGGGAAACGTGGATCTTCCAGGGCAGCAGCTACGGCATGTTCGCGTACATCCTCGGCCAGGGATTGGTAAGGTTCCAATGCGCCGATGCAGCCGCGCAGGTCACCATGGATCGTCAGCGTCACAAATGCTGCACCTTCGGCCTTTAAAGTCGGCGTCAGTTCAGCCGGATCAAGCGTCGGTAGGCGGGTGCCGCGCACCCCGGCTTCCAGGCTCTGGCGTGCCAGTCTTAGGAGGGCCTTTTTTTCTTCATGGGTAAGTTTATCTTCCATCTCTTTTCATCGGCTGGTCGGCCGCCTTCCCGGTCTATTCATCGTCACCCCCACCCTCAGCTGGTCCTGCCGGTTGCTCCAACCGGATCACTTCGCCATGGACATTGATGACCACTTTAAACCCTGCCATTCCCATAAAAGCGCGGCTTTCTTCAGGAATACCCGAATCAAGAATGGCATCGAATTGCTTGTCCATATTCTTCAACTGGTTCTCAAGCATTGCTCTTGAGAAGATATCATCCATGCCCAGCATTTTGGCAGCTTCCTCGCTCAGCACACCTTCATTCCCTTTGATCTGTTGTTGCATCAATTCCAGCACCTTGCAATCCACCTGCTCGGATGGAATATGGCGAAGGAACCCGTGATCGTTCACCACATAGCAAGGTTCGTCACCAACATATGAGCTGCCTACCGGGTGTTCGTCCTCGTCGACGATGAGACCTGCAAATAGAGGTTGGCGCGGCATGGTTAATCCGATTCTATCTGCGCTTGGCATGCCGCAACTGGTAATATCCCCTTATGTTTGGTGTAAAACAAGCTGTCTGATTTCGACAATTGCATCTGCGTCTCCTTTTTCAATACCTTGAAAACTATTTTACCTGATTTTATGGCGTCTTTTTTTTCTTCAATTCTGGGTAATCCGTACCCGCGTTCCGCTACCGGGTTGAAGGACAAGCCGTTCACTAAACGGCACAATCGGTTGTGTCCAACGAAAGATCCATCTGGCATCCGGGATGGCCATATTGATGCATCCATGACTGTGAGGAGTGCCGAAATCATTATGCCAGTACGTTCCATGGAGGGCAACCCCGCTATCCGTGATGTATGTATCCCAGGGAACACCGGGCAGGTCAAAAACAGAAAACTCGTCCGCGCCTCCAAACATGTGATAGGTGGGGCGCTTGTGAAAAGTATGGAACCAGCCAGTTGGACTTTCATAGTTCCTTCTGCCGGTGGCGATCCGCGCCGCATAGACCAGCACCCCCCATTCGTAGGCCAGAAGCAATTGGCGGTCGAGATAGATTTCAATATGCTTTTGGTTTTCAGGTACTTGCGGCGACAGTGGTGCGAGTTCTTCCGGCGGGAATAGATGCACCCAGGCCGGTTGAATGTAATAATTGGCTTTTGTGGCGGCATCAAAAGCCCGGTACCACGCCGCGCCATCCCGCTTGTCTGCAATCTGAGCCGTGATCCAATGGGTCGTCCCATAATACAGGCGCGGGCCTGGCGACGGGCTTCCATTGATCCCGTACGCCGAATCTGCGTAGGGAATGGTGATTTCACCCAGCACACCTGTCTCTGGGATGGACATCACCAGCGGGTTATGCGTGGTTTTGACTTCCTGGATCCAGCCTGAATATACATAACTCTGATTGGGAAGCCGATACCACGTACGGTTGTAATCACCCTCCGCACCGCCATGCACCCGGCTTTCAATATCTAAAAGAGTGTCCCGTTTTACCGAGGCGAGTTTCTTCCCGCTGAAAGATGGAGAATCGCGCACTACCAGGGAGGTCGCCAGCACGCGTCCCTGAAAGGTTCCGGCTGCTGCCTCAACTGTGTCAAGTCTCAGTTCTGCCAATAAAATACTGAGCAGCGTAGCGCTGCCCAGTTTAAGGAATTCGCGCCTCGAAAGGATCCCACTAGACATATCTGATCCAATCAAGGCGTTTCTTTTGTTCCGATCGGCAAGCCATTGTAATCTGGACACTCCTAATAATGAACATTGACCAATGTACCCTCGGAAGCCCAATTAAACAACCACTGCGCATCTGGCGTATACATATTTACGCAGCCATGACTCATGGGTGTGCCAAAGTTATTGTGCCAGTAGGTTCCATGGATTCCATACCCTTTATAAAAATACATGGTATACGGTACATTCGGCAAGTAATAACCAGGCCCTGACATATCAGTGGAGAGAAGCTTAATATAAATATAGTACTGGCCAGTTACAGTGGGATGTTCGCTGACGCCTGTTGAAACCAGGAAACTGTCTACTATGGTATCGCCCTCGTAAGCATACAATCTCTGTTGCGATAGATCTACGTCGATCCAACGTTCGCCACCGCCTCCAGGATTAAAAACCGGTTCTGGTGTGTCTGTTGGCCATGGAATCTCCGTATCCATTGGCGTAAAGGTTTCTGTCGGTTGCGGGGTATCAGTGGGAGTCGGCGTGGGTGTAAAGGTCTGGGTTGGAGTAGAAGTCGGGGTTAAGGTAAAAGTCGGGGTGGCAGTAAAAGTCGCGGTTGGCGTAAAAGTGGCAGTAAGGCTGGGTGTATAGGTCGGCTTAACTATTTCCGCCATTACACCAGGAAAGGCAGCTGTGGAACGTGGGACGCGCAAGAAGGCCAGGACTGGGGAGGCGCTTCCTGGCCAGAGTGCCCAGGTCAGGATGAGGCAGACGGCTACCAGGAAAAACGCCAGAAATGACCAACGCCTTCTGGCAAGTGGCTTGGGTGGAAGTACACCAGTCCCAGGAATCCCCCCATGCTGCGGGCTGGGCAGAGTCTCCTTCCTCGCCGACCTGACCAACTGCTCATTTCGCAGCCGTTTCGCCGCCCAGTGCATCCCCTTGCGGGCGCGTTGGCTTTGCGGGTTGATCTTCAATGCCCGCTCAAGATAATTGACACTGGCGCGCGGGCTGGAGAGTGCAGCCAGGAAAAGCCATGGTTCTTCAGAATCCGGATCCAACGCGGCAGCTTGCTTGGCCCAGCCTAGCGCAGCCTGCTGATCGCCCTGTTGCATGGCTTGCCGGGCTTTCAGAAGGATCTTGCGGACAGATTCCGGATCAGGGCTCATGGAATTGGGACAGGCGTTGGTTCTATGTTTTCGTTATTGACAAAGCATAGAATTCCAGACAATATGCCATCGGCCACCAAATCTGGATGATGAACCAGGATTTCATGGTCAAGGTTTAGAAAGCCAGTCTCTATAATGGCAGCAGTGGTGGCTGAATTGATGGCACTGAAAGCATGATAATCAGTCATATCGATGGTGGCACTACCAGATTTAAATTGCAGCCCGGTGACACGGGAATAACGATCTTCCAAACACAACGTCAGGCGGTTTGCCAGGTTCTGGTCATGGCTGTACGTGGAGGCTGCCACCTTGAAGCCGGTGGCCTGGTCGTCAATCACATCACAGGTGTCAGCATGAATTGAAATCAGGGCTGCAGCATGATAGTTCTCCAGGCGTGGATCGAACTCCTGGAGAAGATCGATTTCGTAACCACGCGCTTGGAGCTTTTGGCGGAGCAGGGTCGCAACCGCCAGGTTGACATCGTTCTCTTTTGTCCCATCCGGGCAAACAGCTCCTGAATCATCGCCATTGCCCCAGTGGCCGGAAACGATGCCAATCCGCGCTCCACTTCGTACCGATACGCTCATTGGAGTGGGAACTGCTGCCACGCCTCCTTGCTCTGGGCTCAAGAGACCCGAAACCATGGAGTTCAAATTCTTGGTGAACATTTTTGGAGAAAAGGCAACAAAAAGGGTTGCCAGCAGGATCGCCACGCTGAATGTGGTTTGCAGGATGCGCGCTGTTTGCACGCCACGACCTGAGTGGGATGGGGAAGAACGTGGTTGGATGATCATATTAGGGTAATAGTACCCCACTTCGGCCAATAATTACAAGGCCTGCCACGCCAAACCGCTGGAATTGACCATAAAATAACCCTGTCTGGGTACCATTTAAGTAAATTCCGCGGCCATTGGGGCTATAATATTGGGATTGAGGCATACGATCAGGATACTTGGGAATGCTCATTATTGTCAGCGATATCCATCTGGGTGATGGCACATGCGGTAGATCCATCTCGGCCTCCGCCTTCCGTCTCTTTGCGGACCGGCTGCAGGAATTAGCTTTCAATGCATCCTGGCGTTCGGATGGCACGTATCTTCCAATCGAGGAGGTTAACATCCTATTGCTGGGGGATATCCTCGACGTGTTACATTCAGCACTCTGGCTCGAAAAGAGTCGCGGCGAATCCGGATATGTGCGCCCATGGACGGATTACCGAACCCCTGAGTTCGCTGCCACGCTTACAAAAATCACCAGGAATATCCTGATAAAGAATGCTGAAGCGATTGGGATTCTTAGGGGGCTCTCGGATGAAGCCGGGCTCACCTTGCCGCCAGTCACCCATTCCGGCGTTCCGGATATGGATGCCAGGCAGCGTGAACAGATTAGTGTGCACATCCATTATATGGTCGGCAACCATGACTGGTATTATCATCTGCCTGGTCCTGCCTTCGATGCCATCCGCGCCGAAATAGTTGAGGCTTGCGGGTTGTCCAATCCGCCTGGACCATTTCCTCACGAACTCCATGAGTCAATCAGTCTTAGTTCCCTGCTCAAAGCGCATAAGGTCTATGCCCAGCATGGCGATCTTTATGATCTTTTTAATTATTCCAGGGAAAAAGGCCGGGATGCAGCCTCCCTTGGAGATGCTTTTGTCGTGGAAGTCATCAATCGATTTCCGCTTGAGGTGGCAAATCGTCTGAAAGAGGATTTGCCGCCAGCTTTCTTGGAGAGCTTATACGAATTGGTGAACGTTCGACCGACCCTGGCTACTCCCTTGTGGATCGGCAGCCAGTTGAGGCAAAACTCTATCAGTCTGGGTATCCAGAGAAAACTCAAAAACCTGTGGGACGAGGTTTGTAATGAATTCCTTGTCCTTCCATTTGTGCAGGAAGAGGATAAGCCCTTTAGATTTGATTTGGTGGATGGATTGGAGTTGGCTATCCATTTTACAGACCGTTTCTCATTCTCAACCATTGACGATATCGTCATTTGGGCCCGCAAGAAGTTTAATCCCGACGGAAGAACCTTCGCGCATCATGCCTTGAACGAAGAAGCGTTCGTCAATCAATCAGCTCAGTTCGTGGTGTATGGTCATACTCACCATTATGAAATTGTCCCACTGGATTCTTTTCCAGGAACACCTCGCCCCACCCACCAGTTATATTTCAATTCCGGCACCTGGCATACCTATTTCGACCTGGCAACTTATAGACCCAGAGAGCAGAAATTCATCCCATACGAGGTATTGACCTACCTGACTTTTTTCAAGGAAAATGAACGCAAAGGTAGCCATTACGAGACTTGGACGGGAACTTTCTCATATTAGCCATGCCCGAATACCTTTATCTAATCCACCCTCTTCGTGATGGTTTTTTTGAACAGCCCACACCTGAAGAAGACACAATCATGGAAGAGCACTACCAGTACCTGAAGCGGGCTGCTGAAAACGGAATTGTCCTGCTGGCTGGCCCGTGCCTCGACGACACATTCGGAATTATCATCTTCCAGGCTGAAAGCGACCAGCTGGCAAACGCCTTTATGTTTAATGATCCTTCCGTCATGAAGAATGTGATGATGGCAGAACTCCACCCCCTGTGCATTTCTCTGCGAAGCCAATGAAATCTTATCCACCTTCTCGCTACATATATTTACGCTCCATACCCAGGGCTTGAACAAAGCCGATGGTTTCAGCTCAACACGTGACACCGTTTATGAGGTCGTGGACCAGATTGTTGGAAGGCTTTTTGACCTCAAAATCGGAATATAAAAATGGTGCTTTACGTTTGAAAGCCATCCACTTGGAGCCAAGTATCAAACCGGCCGAAGAACTGGTACAAGCTGCTGCAACAGCCATGCATGATTTCATGGATTTCCATGCAGCCAAAGAACTCTTTATCAAACATAGTGAACCGGCAGAATTATCAAGTGAGCTCCTGAAGTAGATAAAGGAATTATTACCATGCCTAACCACCACTTACTGACCATGGCTCGATCCCTGGGCAATCCCGTTATCGAAGGTGGGATCGCCACTATAGTTTGGCAAGGGGTAACCTCCCCGCGCTTGATGGACGATACCCACAACTGGGACGAGTCGCCCCAGAAGATGCTGCATGCCGGTAAAGGATTATGGTATCTCTCTTTCCACCTGCCTCCAGATGCCTACCTCGAATATGCCTTCATGGATCCAAAAACCGGTGAGCACATTCCCGACCCCCTAAACCCCAGACGCGTCTGGAATGGCATCGATACCTATAACCATTACTTCTATATGCCGCAAGGAAAACCCAATCCGCTCATTCGTCCAGGAAAAGGGATTGCTCGGGGAACGGTGACCAGGCACGTGCTTTCGACCCATGAATATGCTGCCGGAGCGAAGCGTACTGTTTATTTGTATCATCCCCCGGTTGATACGCCGGTCCCACTGCTGTTTGTCTACGATGGTTCCGATTACCTTCATCGTGCGAAGCTTAACATTATCGTGGATAACCTGATAGCCGGGCAACGCATCCAGCCGTTTGCCATGGCAATGATCCAGGACGGGGGCGCAGCCCGTTCAGTTGAGTATTCCTGCTCGGAATCCACCCTTGGCCTGCTGATGGAATGCGTACTGCCGTTGGCCAATGAAAACCTGAACCTGGAACCGATCAAGTACGCCAATTATGGGATCATGGGGGCTTCACTAGGCGGTTCGATGGCACTTTTCACTGCCCTGCGCCTGCCCCAGGTTTTTCGAAAGGTGCTCAGCCAATCCGGTGGTTTCATTGCACCTGATTACCAATTTGTCGTAGTGGACCTGGTTCGGTACGCCCCGCCTCCGGAAATTGAGATCTGGATGGATGTAGGGCAGCTGGAATGGCTGCTTAAAGGTAACCAGGAGATGTATGCATTACTCAAGGAAAGGAATTACCGGGTGGAATATCGGGAATTTCCCGGTGGGCACAACTATACTTCCTGGCGGAACGACCTCTGGCATGGGCTGGAAGCGTTGTATGGAACTAAGTAATCGTCTCGTAACATACCGGAAAGTTTTCTAGACATTGAAAAAGGCAGCCGCGACCGTAAAAATCGAGGCTATTATGATTACGATGGTGCAGATGATTGCGAAATATTTCTGGAACTTGTTGTTCGCAAATTTGCCCATCAACTGCCGGTCATTGGTCAGTTTGATCAAGTAGAAGAACACCGGCGGCAGGGCTACTGCATTGATGGTTTGCGTGATGACAGCCACCTTAAACAATGATAGTGGGATAAAAAGCGCCACTGCCGTTGCCACGATCAGTTGGATTACAAACAGGATATAGAACGTCTTGCTTTTCTGGTACGAGTCATCCAGGCTCCCTGAAAGGCCAAAAAATTCCGCGAAGGCATAGGCTGTAGATAGCGAAACGATCACCAGGCCCATAAATCCGGCATTCAGGATCCCGATGGCAAATAGGGTTCCGGCGAGTTGTCCGGCAAATGGCTGGATCGCCAACGCAGCCTGCTCGCCTGATTCAAGCTGGATTCCGTGGATAAATAAAGTAGCCGCAGTTGCAGTGATCATAAAGAAAGAGAAAAAATCGGTCAGGAATGCGCCCCAATAGGTTTCCATTTGGGCGTAGAAGATCTTGCCCTTCTCAATCTTCTTGTCGAACGCGAAACTGCTGATAAAGAACTGGCCCCAGGGGGTGATGGTCGTACCGAGCACACCCATTCCAATGAGTAGAAAATCGCGCAGATAAACCGGTGTCATTTTGACACCGTGTGGATAGAGCAGGTTGCTGAACGCCATACCCCAGTCCGGGTGCGCTTTGACCGCCGAAATGATATAAACCACGTAGAACAGGCTGGCAATCAGCATGATACCCTGGGTGAGTTTGTAGTTACCTTTTGTCACAAAGAAAAAAGACCCTATGACAATAGCGATCACAAAAGGAGTGGGCGGTATATTCAGCATGGAGCTGGTGGTTTTGACAGCCGCAATTTCAGTGATGAGCGTGCCAATATTGGCGATTAACAGAGCGCCGAACATGAACAAGGCAGCCTTGACACCGAACTTCTCCCGAATCAGGTCTGCCAGGCCCTTGCGGGCGATCACCGTCAGACGCATGCCCATTTCCTGGGTCACACCCAGCAGGACGGTAATTATGACCAAAGGGAACAAGATCGGGTAGCCAAGTTTCGCGCCAGCCAGGGAATAGGTCGCCACACCGCCTGCATCATTATCAGCCATGGCAGTGATGGTTGCCGGTCCAAAAATTGACAAGAATATCAGGATCCGCTTCCAGAATCCCGGCAGAACTCTGCGCTTGCGGGGTGCAGTGATTTGATTCATGGAAATCTCCTCCCCTCGTTAACGGTAAAAGCGCGGCAGGCGTTTCTTCCAGGCCGTCGGCACGATTTTATCCAGGGCGTCATCGGCGGTTACTATGCCATGCAGGTGGTTCTGGTCATCCACCACCGGGATCGCAATCAGATCATATTTGGCAACGGTTTGCGCGACGACTTCCTGATCGTCGGTCAGGTTGACCGAAATGATGCGCGTGGTCATGAAGTCCGAGACTTTTTGATCTGGAGCCGCAAAGATCAGGTTGTTTAATGAAAAGGCCCCGATCAGGCACTCGTTCTCATCCACCACATAAACATAAAACATCGTCTCCACTTCGTCAGCCATGCCGCGTGAATACCTGGATGGCTTCAGCCGCTGTCAGGTCAGGGCGGATGGAGGCATATTCGGTTGTCATGATGCCGCCCGCCGATTCTTCGGGGTAAGCCAGGAGTTTGCGGACATCGTCCGCATCATCCTTCTCCATCAAGGCCAACAACCCTTCCTTGCGTTCTTCGGGCATATCACCCAGCAAGTCGGCGGCTTCATCGGGTTCCATTTCCTCGAGCACATCCGCAACTTTCTCATCCGACATGTGTTCGACTAATTCCGTCTGGAAATCCGGTTCAACCTCCTCAAGTGTATCGGCAAGGTGCTTTACATCCAGCGTGTCAAGTAGCTGTCCGCTCTCCAGTCTGTTCAAGTCGCTGACGATTTCCGCCAGGTCAGCCGGATGCAGTTCGTGCAATTTCTCTGCTGGAACACGCAGCTGCATGGACTGGTCACGACGCAGAAGCTCCACATCATCCCAGGAGATCCCTTTTTGCTTGCTTCGGCGAGCAAAGAAGTTTGCCAGTCCCGCAAAACCCATCCTACGAATTATTCCCAACCAGGAGACCTCTACATTGCTGACATAAATCGTCCCATTTACACGGACAAGTTCGACGTCGTTAACACGCACCACGCGCGCTCCCTCCGTGTCAATGATCTGCTTATCCAGTACATCCCGGGAAAGAAAAACATCATCCTCTTTTAAATCAAATGACGGCAAAGCATCCCCTCGATATTTTAGCGGAATTACAGGAGTCAGGAGGGCAGCAACAGCTGCAAAAGGTAAATTCCAGACCTCTCCACCCTTTATTTCTATGGCCACTGCCTCGATCAATGGGTGCGGGAATTCCGCCCATGGACGGACAATCACATCCTTTAGTTTGCCAACGGACTGCCCATCCAAATCAGAGACCGGGCGCCCAATAATTTCACTCAAATATGCCATGATCCACCTCCGAACAACACTAAAAAAACACCGCCTGTTCTAGCTGCAGAAGGCGGCGGATCTGATCTCACGGTAACCAAAAAATAACCTGTTGAGGCGCGGACATTCCGCTTTCCCGGGACCCGAAAACTGCGCTTTCTGCCATTCTGGCTTATAACTTAGCGGGATAGTATCAGCATCCATACCATCACTTCCTTTCCGTATGCACTTGGATTCCGCCAAGCCATGCATAAAACAGAAAAACCTCCCGGAATTCCAGGAGGTTTGAAAACAAAATTACAACTCACGTCATGAACCGTGAGCACCTCCTGGTTGAGCTTTGGCACTGCGTGCCGTAGGGGAACCTGCACCCAGCCACTTTGAGCGGAGCCTTAAGCCGGCCCAGCCTGGTCTATCCCTTGGCGTCTTTCGACGTTTCGGGACAATGGCTTATATCCACGTAGTTGCCTCGCCTAACGAGGTTTAATTATTCCCGACACTATACTACCGCATAAAAATAGCGTCAAGGGGAAACAACCTGATTTACGGTATCGGATTATCGTTGGCCCAATCGGCGCCAATGGCAAGGGTTATATCTGCCTGGGCCGTTGGGTCAAAATCCACGATGAACTGATTGGCATTATCAAGTTTCATCAGTTCCATCAAGTATTTCATGGCATAAGGCTTGCCTGCATGGACGATCAGCTGGGTACGCTCAGGCAGCGGAGGATAATGATATTTATCGGGATAATCTGTCATATTCCCGGGTCCCAACACATTCATGCCCTGGGATTTCAAATAATCATATGTCTTTTGGCCAATCCCATCCACCCCTGACCCATTGATGACGAGGACACGTCCTGCTTCCTGTTGCATTAACTGGCTCGAATCGCCTGATGCAACCGGCTTCATCGAGTCACCACCGAAGATCTTGTCCACCAGTTCGCGGATCTTGTCAGGATACGGCCTTAAAACATCCAGTGTTTGGCCGTTCAAATCATATTTCGCGTCTTCCATCATCGTGTAATTGATCACTCCCGGCTGGATGGAATCCAGGGGTATATCTTTTGCCAGCATCGCCAATCGCAAAATATCATCCAGGGATAGATCCGTGTGGACGCCGGACGAGAGCTCATTATAGAGCGGTACCGCCTGGGTCACCAACGCAGGTAAATTGGAGAGCACTTTATCCCGGATCGCCAGGATGACCCTCTGCTGGTTCTCGGATCTCTCCACGTCACCACCCGCAACACCTTGTCCAACATCACGGGCGCGTGCGTACCCCAAAGCAACTTTTCCGCTCAGGCATTGGTGGCCGGCTTCCACCGTGGTCGTTCCGTTTTCATTGAGCACACCCACATTAATTGTAACAGGTACATCCAGGCAGATCCCACCAATATCATCGATCATCCTCTCAAAAGCTGAAAAGTCGACCTGTGCAAAGTACTGGATCGGTATGCCCAGGAAATTTTCGACCGTTTTCATCGCCAGGGCTTTACCACCGCCGGGAAGTTTATACGCCTCGCCAAAGGCATAGGCATTATTGATCTTGCTATATTCAAATCCAGGAATATCGACCCACATATCGCGCGGGATGGAGAGCATTCCCGCTGTCTTGCTCACCGGGTCAATCGTAAGGAGTATCATCGTATCTGTACGGGAGGGACCTTCCCGGTCAGCCGACCAATCCCCATAATCCACTCCGACGATCATAATTGTCACACGGCTGGCTCCATCCCATGCCGGCGGCATTTGTACCTGTGGTGCACTTATGCCAGGGGCGGGTGTTTGGTCTACCAACGCATCGCCGGAGGCGGTTGCCACAGGCACTACCGCACCATTGGTGGAACAAGTCGAGGGTGCAACACCTGGCAGCGAAGTTAGTTGCCAGCAGGATACAAAACCGCTCAGAAAGGCAAATAACAATACGGCTAGAACCAATCCCGCCGCCATTAAAACAAAATGGCCAATGGTTGGACGGTTGAAGGTCCGCAGTTTTTGAACCAGATCAAATTTCTTTTGAGCCATCTTACTTGATGGGCGGGGGTGGCACAGGTAAATCGCTTTCAGCCACCTTTACCCATTTATCTCCTTCTTCGATGAGCATGACCGGGATGTCGTCCACAATCGGGTATTTTCGTCCACAATCCTGGCAAATCAACCAGCTTTCTTTATAGAAAGTTAATAGGCCATTTTTCTCATGGACGCAGTCCGGGCAACGCAGGATCTCAAGCAATGCCTGATTGATCATTATCATCTCCATTTTTACAGTAACCGCAAGTCGCTATTTTACCACGTCTAGTGACACTGTCCTTGAGCCGCCAGGGACTGTGGATCCACGGTTCCAGGTCCGTATTGGTACACAGCTTGCCACGGCTGGTAATGAGTACGAATGGTGTCACCATCCAGAGTAAGCCTTTGCCCATTCAGAGTAACACTGCGTGTCACAGTAATATCTGTTCCATCCCCTGGCCAATCAACCTGTTTGCAGGTGCCGGTCGCCAGGTCCTTATTTTCCTCAAAGCGCGGCTCCGGCGCAGGGACCACATTCCGCAACCCCAGGTTTTGAACCTCCACCGTTCGGCCATCGTCGCCTGAATAAAACTTCCAGGTAAGCGAGGAATTTTCAGGATGAAAATAAGTTTCCATTAACAACCAGTACGGCCGGTCGTTCGTGAACCTCATATCCACAAGAGGAAAATAAACGGTAGCATCCAGTCCAGCCAGTTCGGGATTTGTGCCATTCGCAGTTTGTTCATAATAATAGACGCGATAGGCATGCTCATGCCGCTCTACGATCGGATAACCGCCATAGAACGCCGTGCGGAACAGCGTGGTGCTCACCTGGCATACCCCGCCTCCAACTCCGGTTATCGTTTTTCCATTGTAAATGATCAGCGCTTCTGCATAACCATTATCCAGGCTGATATCTCCTATCGCCTGACCCATTGAAAAAGTCGTATTCGGAGGAATGAGCAATCCATAGAATTGCCTGCTTGCCGCATCAATGTTCTGCAAACGCTCCGCACTCGAACCACGGAAATAACTGGTGTAGGCTTGAACCAGCCCGGTAATACCAAGCGAAGCTGCTGTGGAATCTTCTCCCGCCTCAGGCTTCACCAAAGTCAAAACGAGCGGGATATCATGCTCTCCCGCTAAAAGTCTTTTGGTTATCGCATCAAGTGTCGCTGCAAAATCCAGGACTCGCCCTGTAACTCCTGGTTGCGTAAGGACCAATTGTCGGCTGGCATCGTCGAAATAGAAACGCGCATTCTTTGAGCCCCGGTTCACTTTTGGGGCAATTTCACCCAGGAGCTGCTCAATGACTGCCGTATCAACTGAGACCTGGTACTGCCAGCCGCCATCAGTCTGTACGCGTCCGACCGCCAGCATACCTGCAAGAATAGCCGGATCGATCGTCCAGGGTCCCGGATCATCACTCTGCGCGTTGGCAATATGCAGGGTCAGTGGGGCGCTCAAAATCTGGCGCAGGGAATCGGCCTGTGTCGTGGCCTCCAATACCGTTGGAGCCTGTTCCTCAATGTCCAATTGGATTTCCCCATCCTTAAAGGTCTTTAACTGAAGGAGAAGGGCTGCCAGCATCTTATTCACATTGAGCAGGCGCCCATTTTGACCAGGGGTATAAATTACTTCCGTGCCGTTTAGATGCAGGTCGGCTTCAACCACCGGCTGGTCCAATTGGGCAGCAATATTCTGTAAATATCCATATGCCACGCGTTCATCAAATATGATCACCGGTGCCAGCTCCAGCCCGCCCTGCCAGGCATTCAGCTGGCTGGCCATATTTTCCAGCAAACCTCCCTGGCGGCCCAGTCCATAGGCTCGTTGCACGCTGGTTCCGGCGTCGAAGACCATGCCTAACTCTGCCGGGGTTGTCACCCAAACACGCTCACCGTCGCGAAAAACAATTCGACCGTTTTGCGGAAAAGTGAGATGCTGGCTAAGCGTCGCCGAGGCCTGTTCCGGCGTCAGGCTGGAAAGGTCCACGCCTGCCATCGAGATTCCAGGAAAAACCCGCTCTGAAAAGAGCAGCTGGTATCCGCCGCTGATCGCACCAACGCCTGCCAGGAACAAAACCAGGCCGCCTAGAAAAGCAGCCAGGATTTGAATCGAAAGAGGTGAATGCTGGGGTCGTGGTGTGCTGACGAAGGACATTTCTTTGATTATAACCGCGAGATGGATACCTGTTCCAGACGTCTAGCCAGGCGTTTTGTTCCCTTTCAGGAAGGGTATAAACATGGGGGTTTTTGCAGCGTAATCAGTATATTCCTGGCCAAATTCCCGCCGCAGTTTGCGCTCCTCAAAATAAGCTCCACACACCACGTAAACGGTCAGGGCGATATTGATCGCCAGCACATTGACTGTCATCAGCGGGATCAACCAGATGAAGGCCATCCCTGCGGAATAGAGTGGATGGCGAACATAACGATACATTCCTGACGTGATCAAGTGTCCCTGCGCCGTTTCCATCGGGCCGCCTGGGTACCCACCAGAGGCAGCGCCTTTCAATTGCCGCAGACCCAGGAACTCCCAGATATCCGTTTGCCGGAACCCCGCCAGCAGTGCGACCACTGTCAGGCATTCGCCAAGAACCATCAGCACCGACCAGGGCAGTGGGACGTTGTAGAGTTTCCGGTCGGGAGTGACTGCGGCGATCACCAACACAGGCAGAAAACTTACTCCAGCCAACAGGTTATAAGCCAGCCGGTAAAAACGCGCCAGGGACTCTCCAAACCAGCGCAAGATCATCTCTTTCGCCTGTTGAGAGGCCAGGAGGGAATGGAAAACTCCCCATAAAAGTACCGAAAAGATAAGCCAGAACATATTAATCCTTTCAAGAGCTGCGCGCTACCGGAAATCTTCGTTTCGACCACTTGGTCCCAATCTAGGGTATTTCTGATGTTGGCTCCAATGGCGGCTCCAATGTTGGCTCTGATGATGGTTCAGTCAAAAGCGGCTGTGCCAGGTCATGAACACGCTGGAATTCCTCCATGAATTTCGCCGCAATCTCCTGGCTGAATATGATCACAACGTTCTCATCATTTTTTTCCTCAGCGCTTGCGGTGAAATTGTAGGAACCGGTGATGACAATGTGTCGGTCGATGATGATTACCTTATGATGCATCAGTCCGTCCTGGTTTCCATCTAGGCGTACATTCATTCCCGCTTGCATGAACGCGTCATATTCAGTTCCCTGGCTGGAAGTGACCTGGTCGGCATCCAATACTCCTGCCACGTTTAGCCCGGCTTGTGCCTGTTGCGAGATTGCATCTCCGATATCATTGGAGGTGAAATTGTATGCCATGAAATAAATGTTTTCCTGGGCATCCTGGATAAGCTCTATGATACGCGCCGCCACTTTATCATCTGGCGAGAAAAAGATCTCAACCGGCGTTCCATCAATACTGAGCTTTGGATAAGGAGTATTTACCATTGCATCTGGACCGAAAAGATGCTTGATGAACATCTCTTCAAATTCGCTGGTATAGTCCTCCGCAACCTTACCTGATTGGATGCAGATAAGGTTATTGTTATCCTTGTACGCTCCGCCCACGCTGAAATTCATTGAACCGGTCCATACTTCTGAGCGGTCGATAACCACGAACTTGTCGTGCATCAGCCCCTCATGCTGGTCGCCAATGACCGGGATCCCGGCATCCTTTATCTGTTGTACCTCCCGGTTGTCCATGTTGTCACTTTCCATCACCATGCGCACCACCACACCGCGTTTATGCGCATCAATAAGCGCATTACGGATGCTCCATAGATTGAGGTTGTATGCGGCAACATCCACCGTAAGACGCGCCTGGTCAATGGCATTTGCCAAAATCTCGTCCGGGCCGCCCCGATAATCCTTCGCGCGCGGTGCAGCTGGGTCGGTAAAGTATATCTGGAATGCATTGGTTTCCGTGCCGGCAGCAACCGTGGGTTCGGTGACGCTTGCTGGCAGAATTTGCGACGGGGCGCTCGCCCCATTCGGGCGGAAACCACAGGAAGCCAACATCAGCGCGAAAATTAAGCTACTAATAACACAATGGCTACGCGAAATATTCCAATACCTCATACTTCAATCCTTTGTTTATGCCTTGATAGGATTATACTGCTTTCGCCGGTGTATAATCGCCCCACATGAGTGAGACCGTCAACACAGCCAACCGACAAATCGCCCGCGCCGCCGGGACCGTTATGCTGGCTTTTATCATCAGCCAACTAACCGGACTGGTACGCAGCATCCTGGTGGCGCGTGCCTTTGGCGCTGGCCCGGAACTATCTGCATTCATTGCTGCCAACCGCGTGTCAGAAACGCTTTTTACTTTATTGGCGGGTGGCGTGCTCAGTTCAGCCTTTATCCCAACATTCACAACTTTTCTGACCAAAAACGATAAAAATTCTGCCTGGCGCCTGGCTTCAGCGGTAGCCAACCTGATTACCATCATCCTGGGCGTATTGGCTGCCCTGGCGGCTGTCTTTGCACCGCAAATCTCCCGTTACCTGCTGGTACCTGGATTCGCTGATGATCCTGTATTGTTGAAACTGACTGTGGACATGCTGCGTATTCAACTCAGCTCTGCAGTCATTTTCGCTCTGGGCGGTTTGGCGATGGGAATCCTTAATGCCCATCAGGTATTCTTCATTCCTGCTCTCACTCCGGCCATGTATCAAATTGGGCTGATCTTCGGCGTCCTTGTGCTTGCTCCACGCATGGGAATTTACGGTTTGGCCTATGGTGTGCTCATCGGATCAAGCTTGTATCTCCTTCTACAAGTCCCAACTCTCATCAAATATGGTGCCAGGTACTCCCCCACCCTTGGACGGCATATGCCATCTGTTGCCGAGGTACTTCGCTTGATGGGGCCGCGCATCTTTGGAGCCGCCATTGTGCAGCTGAATTTTTGGGTGAATATTTGGCTGGGCTCAAAAATGCCGGACAAGGGCAGTGTTGCCAGTTTATCTTACGGCTTTGCCCTTATGATGATGGCAGAGGGCGCAATCGCCCAATCCATTGCAATTGCAGCCATGCCCACCCTTTCAGCGCAGTATGCTCTCGGGAAATTGGATGATTTACGCGCTTCGCTGGCCGCAAGCCTGCGCGGCGTAATCCTTCTCGCCCTCCCTGCTGCACTTGGTCTCATTCTACTGCGCGTACCGATTATTTCTCTGTTATACCAACGCGGTGAGTTTGACGCTCATTCCACCCAATTGGTAGCCTGGGCTTTGCTCTGGTATGCCTCAGGTCTGGTCTTCCATTCAGTGCTGGAAGTGTTGGCGCGTTCATACTACGCCATGCATGATACAAAAACCCCCGTGTTGGTCGGTGCGACCGCGATGGGGATTAATGTGGGCTTGAGTTTCGCCTTCGTGGCTTTATTCAATAAAATTGGCTGGTTACCGCATGGAGGGCTAGCCCTGGCCAATTCCCTGGCCACCGCAATTGAAACAACCACATTAATTATACTGATGCGCAAACGGCTGAAGAGCATCCAGGGCTGGAATTTGATCAGAGCTTCAGGCGCGGCAGTACTCGGCACATTGAGCATGTGTGTGGTAATCTTTATTTGGATGCAGACCGTGGATAATTTTTCCGCCTTAATAACCACCCTGGGGGGAGTAGCCTTTGGTGCAGCAACCTATGGGTTGGCACTGGTCTTATTACGTGTCAAGGAAATCCACACTCTGTTTCACGGAATCCGGCGGCGACTTTCAAAAAATTAATCTCCATCCCTAACGCCACAGGAACCACAAACCCACTGCCACCACCAGGCCCAGTAATACGCCGCCCAATGCCTCCAGGGGGGTGTGTCCCAGGACCTCGCGCAAATGTTCCTGCGAGATCGGATGTCCTTGCAGGAGTTCTTCCACCAGAATATTAATCTTCTGCGCTTGCATCCCCGCCTGACGACGGATACCGGTTGCATCATAGACCACGACCATTGCAACAGCCGTAGCCACTCCAAAGAGCGGGTTGTCGAAACCATTATGTAATCCCACCGCCATAGCCGTGGATGTCACCAGGGCGGAATGGGAACTCGGCATTCCTCCCGCCGCGAAGAACAAAGCCCAATTCCAATGCCGGCTTTGGAATAAATCAATCGGGATTTTTAACGCCTGTGCAAGTATCCAGCCTGCCAGACCGGTTAACAACACATGGTTCTGGAAAATAGCGCCTAAATTCATTCGCCCTCCTCGAAAGACTCCAGTTTTTCCCCGGAAAGTTGTTGAACTTTAAGCTCCGCCCTGGCCAACAGCTCTGCGCAATGTTTGGTCAATTTTTGACCGCGCTCGAAAAGGGTAAGCGCCTCTTGCAGGGGCTGCTCGCCCGATTCAAGCGCGCTGACGATCTCCTCAAGTTCAGCATACGCTTCTTCATAATTCATCTTTTCTATTGCTGTGTTTTCGCTCTTCGCCATAAACACCTGCCTATCCTTTGCCCGTCACACGGCTATTAAATTCGCCATCCTGGACCCGCACTCGCAGCGCATCCTCCAATATGATTTGCGTCACACTGCTCACCACCTTTTCGTTTTTCGTTACAACCGCATAACCGCGTTTCAACACCGCAAGCGGACTGAGCGCAAGCAGGCGATTCTCCAATCCCTTAAATTTCTCCGCAGCCATCTCCAGACGGTGCGTCTGGGCAGCGTTCCAGCGGCGGCTCATCTCGTCCAGCCGCTGGCGTTCGGTCTGTAAACGCCTCCCTGGCGAGGCCATTCTTAAGCGACCATCCAGCCAGACTGCCGAGTCACGTTTCTGCTGGAAGAGCACCACCATTCCACGCGCAAGTACAGCGCCGATTTCAGCCAGGTTGGCCGACAGATCCAGCATGGTGACAGGCGTTGCCAGTTCCGCGGCCGCGGTCGGCGTCGGCGCACGCAGATCAGCGGCAAAATCTGCCAGGGTAAAATCCGTCTCATGCCCCACTCCGGTTATGACCGGCACGTCGGATTCAATCACCGCACGTACAACCCGCTCATCATTGAAAGCCCACAGGTCTTCAATGGAACCTCCACCCCGTGCCAATAGGATCAGATCCGGCGCGCCTGCCCGGTTCAGGTTTCGCAGTGCGGAGACAATCGCCGCCGGAGCTTCATCACCTTGCACAGGTGTTGGAGCAAGGATCACTTTCACCAACGGGAGTCGCCGTCGCAGCGTATTGAGAATATCCCGCAAAGCCGCGCCCGTCGGTGAGGTCACGATTCCTATCCGGCGTGGCGAATCCGGGATACGGCGTTTACGGGCAGCATCGAATAGTCCTTCGGCCTCCAGCAGAGCTCTCAGGCGCATAAATTCCTGAAAAAGCGCCCCCTCGCCAACGGGCCGGATGGTATCTGCGTACAGTTGATATTGTCCGCTGGCCTCGTAGAGGCTAATTTTCCCATGTGCCTCAACTGCCAGGCCATCCTGCAGGGCCAGACGCATGCGGGCAGCGTCTGGCCGCCACATGACACAGCGCAGGGAGGCACCTGAATCCTTTAAAGTGAAATAGATATGACCAGAGGCTGGCCGCGCTAGGTTGGAGATTTCCCCCTGCACCCAAACATCCTGCAGGGCGGTATCTGATTCAAGCAGCTGGCGCAGATAACGCGTCAAAGTCGAGACCGTCCATCTCGGCGGGCTGTCAAACAACGCCATTTGTTCCATAGCTAGAGAATACTCGCATTCCAGGGAGATGTCAACTGATAGTACAATTGAGGTCAACCCGAAATTACAGAACCCTTACCCAACTCGATTGGTAATGTCTTTGAATAAAGGCTCCACATATGAAACGACTCTGGGCGCCCTGGCGCATGAAATATGTCCAATCACAAGATCCGCAGCCAACTTGTGTTTTTTGCACTGTACAGGAACAGGCGGATGATGCCGGAAACTTGATCGTCTTTCGCGGTCAAAATGCTTTTGTGATCCTCAATCGTTATCCCTATACCAGCGGACATTTACTGGTGGTGGCCAACCCTCATCTCCCAACCCTCGAGGAATTGGAGGCACAGACGCGCTGCGAGATGATGGAACTGGCCAATCAAGCCATGGTCATCTTGCGCAAGGTCTATCAACCTGAAGCCTTCAACTTCGGTGCCAATATTGGAGAGCTGGCTGGTGCCGGTATTGCCGGGCATGTGCATCTGCATGTTGTGCCTCGCTGGAGTGGGGATACAAATTTCATGTCCGCCGTGGCTGAGACACGTGTACTCCCGGAGGGTCTGGGCGAGACTTATCGACGTATCTGTACCGCCTGGACCAAATTTGAACGATAATTTCTCCAGATCTTTGCTGCCATCCCCTACATAACTTTGGGGAGGGAGTTGTGTTTAAGTTCATATGTCTGATTGCTTTGATTTTGTAATTATCGGTTCCGGATTCGGAGCCTCCGTCTCGGCCATGCGCCTGGCTGAAAAAGGTTACTCGGTTCTGATCCTGGAAAAGGGGAAACGCTTCCGGGACCAGGATTTCCCTGAATCCAACCTGTCATTCTGGAAATACCTGTGGGCTCCGCCCTTGCGCTGCTTCGGCATCCTGCAGATCAGCCTGCTGAAAGGCATGATGGTACTCCATGGAACAGGCGTCGGCGGAGGCAGCCTGGGATATGCCAACGTTCTTGAAATCCCCACCGACGAAACTTTTGCCACGCCAGCTTGGAACGAGAGGCTTTCTTGGGGGAAAACCCTCAAACCATTTTACGAAACCGCCCGCCGCATGCTGGGAGCAGTCACCAACCCGAATTTCTGGCCCGCGGATAAAACATTAAAGGAAATTGCCATCGGACTCGGTCAAGAATCGACTTTCCGGGCCACCGAGGTGGGAGTCTTCTTTGGGCCGGCGGGGCAGACCGTCCCTGATCCGTACTTTGACGGTGCAGGTCCGGAGCGTGCCGGTTGCATTCAGACCGGTGGTTGTATGATCGGCTGCCGCAATAATGCCAAGAATACCCTCCCCAAGAACTACCTGTATTTCGCCGAAAAACAGGGAGCTGTTATCCGGCCACAAGTACATGTCCATGACCTGGTTCCGCTGCCATCCGGTCAACCAGATGGAGCACGTTACCTGGTCAAGTATCACTCCTCCACAGCATTGATCAACCTTGTCCAGGCTTCGGTCCGGGCGCGTAATGTGATTGTTTCCGCGGGCGTTATAGGCACCCTTAAATTACTCCTGCATTGCCGCGATCGTTACCGCAGCTTACCCCAGCTCTCCTCATGTCTCGGCGAGCGTGTACGTACCAACTCCGAGGCATTACTTGGCAGTGTCACTCGTGAAAAACAAGCCGATTTTTCCAAAGGCATCGCCATCACTTCCATATTCAACGTTGACTCGTCTACGCGCGTCGAACCGGTTCGTTATCCCCAGGGTTCCGATCTGATGCGCATCCTGGCCGCCCCGCTCATCTCCAATGGCCATTCGGTTCCAGTGCGAATTCTGAAATCCATCGTGTGGATCATGTGTCACCCGCTCGATTTTCTTAGTGCGCAGGTATTGCCCGGTTGGGCAAGCAAGGTGACCATCCTTCTTGTCATGCAGAACGTGGATAACCGCATGACCGTCCGCCTTGGACGCAGCCTGCAGACCTTTTTTCGCAAAGGATTGGTAGCCGAGGCGGAGGTTGGCCATGAGATTAATCCCCGGGTGGATGCCGGCCATACAGTGGTACGTTCCTTCGCAGAAAAGACAAATGGTATCCCGATGGGCTCACTGGGCGAAAATCTTCTCGATTTGCCCACAACTGCGCACATCCTGGGCGGGTGTCCAATGGGTAGGGATGCCTCGGAAGGCGTAATCGATGACTCATTCCAGGTGCATCATTACCCCGGCCTGTACGTGGTGGATGGCTCGGTCATGCCGGCCAATCCCGGTGTCAATCCTAGCCTGACCATCACTGCGCTGGCAGAATACGCCATGAGCAAAATATCCCAAAAAAAACCAGGTGGTTAATCGCCAAAGTCCGTAACCTTGCCAAAGGACAATCCCTCGGCTATAATCCCGACAACTTGGGCGCGTAGCTCAGTCGGTTAGAGCGCATCACTCACATTGATGAGGTCGGGAGTTCGAGCCTCTTCGCGCCCACACAGAGACCTTCACAGGTCTCTTTTGGTTTCACTTAACTCAAATCTGAAAGAAATTACAAGTACGTTTCCATCAACTCCCCCACCTCGGCCATACTAAACACCGGCCCATCCACGCAGACCAGCTTTTCTCCCAGGTTGCACCTTCCGCATTTACCCAGGCCGCAGTGCATGCGTGCCTCCAGGGTGACATAGCTGTCTTCGGGGGCAAATTCCATTTCAGTTAGCATTCGGGTGACATTCTGGATCATGATCGGCGGACCACAGGTAACGGCAACTGCATTCCTGGCAGAAGGAGCCACCTTCTGGAGAAGCTGGGTGATCAACCCGGTCTCGCCCTGCCAGGTCTCATCCGGCTTGTCCACCGTCAGGTACAGGTTGGTGGTGGGAGCGGCGCGCCACTCGTCATATTCCTCGGTAAAGACCAGCAGGGACGGATGCCTGGCTGCCCACAGGATGGTCAACCTCCCATAATCAGTTCGGTGGTCCAGAATATGCTGAATTACCGGTCGCAAAGGCGCGCCGCCGATCCCACCCCCGATGACCACCAGGTCCTTGCCCTGGAATTCTTCCATCGGGAAGGAATTCCCCAGCGGGCCGCGGACACCCACCGGGTCGCCCACGCCCAATTCATGCAGGCCGGTCGTCACTGAACCCAAGCGGGCCACCGCGAAATCCAACACCGGCCCGCGGCCGGCCGCGTTGGCTATCCCAAACGGGGCCTCACCCAGCCCAAAGGCCGAGACAAAAGCAAACTGGCCGGGTTGGAAGGTCTGGAAGGCTTCCCCTCCACCATTTTGCATCTCTACACGCAAGAGCTTGATCTCGCTCGCCAGGTCACGCGCTTCGACCAGTCTGCCCAGGAATGGCATCATCGGATTCGCGCTCATACCAGCCTCTCCAACGCAATTAAAACTTCTGTGATATCCACCCCTACCGGGCAGACATCAATACAGCGCCCGCAGCCGGTGCAGGCCGAGGTCTTCCCCAGTCCGGATTGCTCCGGGTAGTAGTAGAACTTGCAAAAGAAGCGGTTGCGCAGCCGCTCGCCTTTTTCAGGGCGCGCCTTTTTTCCTCCCGCCACACGCCGGTAATTCTCACCCGCACAACTATCCCAGCAGCGGATGCGTTCAGCCTTGCCTGGATCAGTCACCTCGTCCCTCACCGCGAAGCAGCGGCAAGTTGGGCAGACGTAGGCGCAGGCCCGGCAGCTTAGGCAGCGTTCTGCCATTTCCTGCCAGTATGGCCTCTCGAAATTTTTTTCCCATGGAATGGATTGAGGGTCGGGGATCGCAAATGGTGGATTAATGTTAGCAGCCTGCGGTTCAGCAGTGGTCTTCTCCCAATTCGCCTCGGGAATGAGGAAACAGCCTTTTTCAGTAACTGCTTCCACCAGGTAAGCTCCATTGTTGGCATACAGCATGATATCCACATCCCCGGCTTCGTCCGGCGCCCCACCGACGGACGTGCAGAAGCAAGTCGGCCCCATTTCCTGGCAGGCCATGCCGATAAGGACCGTCTTTTCGCGGCGGTGGGCATAATACGTATCGGCCGGAGGAGTATCCAGGAATAGGGCATCCATCAGCCGGATGCCGCGCGCCTCGCACGGGCGCACACCATAGACTACCGCAGGCGCTTGCTGCAGGGCTTCCTGCAGGTGGATCCGCTGCCCGGTCTTCTCGATTGTGAACAGGCGTTCGGTGGGCGGGAAGAAGAATTCCTTTGCCGATAAAACCGGCCTGCCTGTCTGCCGTGCAATTTCACTGCTTTTTGCCACCTGGCGGTACAGCAGCACCCCTCCCACCTGGCGTGGAGTTGAAAGGTTGCTTGTGCTGGCAATGTTATCCAGCCAGCCATTCAACTCTTCTTGGGAAATGAGCCAGCGTTGAGGTCCGCCCATCCTACTCCTCCTTGTATTCCCCGGATAGGACGGTAACGATTGGCGACGGTGCAACTGCCAGGCCGGCGCGGAAGCCAAAGGCTTTCTCGATCTCAATTGCCAATTTCTGGTTAAGCAGGCTGATCGGGATGTCCATCGGGCAGGCCTGTTCGCATTGATTACAGCCCACGCAGCGTCCGGCCAGGTGATAAGCCCGCCCCAGGTGGAAGGTGCGCTTCTCATTCAAACCAATACCCAGCCCAACCCAGGTCGAATCATCCCGTTCATACAGGCAGCTTGGGCAGTTGCATAAGGGACAGGCCTGGCGGCACGCATAACAGCGCATGCAGCGATCGAACTGGTTCAGCCAGAAATCCATGCGTTCGCTTGGATTGGCATTCTCCAGGCCTGCAATCTCCTCTTCTGTATCATTGGAAAGGCGCGGGATAAAACCAGATGTATCGCCATCGATCAGAGTATCACAGACCACCGGCGCCGCCTCCTGGCAGGTGATGCAGCGCGCTTGCATATTCCCCTGCTTGTCCTGCATACACTCACAGGTTACACCAATAACATATACCTGGTCGCGTCGGTATTGGTTTTCGGCCAAATGGACATTGATCGTCCGGCTGTCGCAGGGCTTGGCTATCACCGCCACCCTCATACGCGCTTGCTGTTCATCTCTGGTTTTGCCGGAAGATTCCAGCCGGAGCTTGGCAGGCAGGTAGACGGTCAGGTTATGGGTGCAGTCCGCACTCCACACCAGCCTATCCGTATCCTCAGGAGCATAAATGAAGGTTGGCCGTGTCCGCCCGCGTGGCCCGACCTCGTAGCCGATGACACACCCGGCCCGGCCGCTCTCCAGCAGCTCCTTCGCCTTGAGGCGGATGGCGTTGGTTTTGGAAGCGTAATTCGTCAACGGGAATGAAATGGCTTTATGTTCCCAGGTGATCGATGCATCCAGAACTTCCTTCCGCTCATCCTCCAATTTCCAGTGCACCGGACCCAATCTCCGGATCGAATCCGAGAAATCTTTCGTGATCTGGGAGTAACGCTCACCTTCCGACGCGGAAACCCAGTCCAAACGGAACCGCTCCGGTTCCAGGCCGGCAAAGGTCAGCAAAGCATGCAGGATTGGCAGGCGCTTGGCAGCGCGGTGGTTGCCGGTTCCATAATGGCATTCGCCAATGTGGCAGCCCAATACCAGCACGCCATCCGCACCTTGGTCGAAGGCGCGCAGTACCACTTCGGGGCTGACCCGCCCTGAGCAGGGCACACGGATGGCGCGGATATTTGCCGGGGATTTCAAGCGGGCAATGCCGGCCGTATCTGCTCCGGTATAGGAGCACCAGGTGCACAGGAAAGCGATGATTTTAGGCTCGAAGCTCATAACACATCCTGAACGTCCACCGATAATGCGCCAATGATCTCGGCCACCAACTCCCGGTCGTCATAGTTGATCAGGGACATGGCCTTGTTGGGGCAAACCGCCGCGCAAGTGCCGCAGCCCTTGCACAGGTAGCCATTAACCCTGGCGAGGCCCTGCTCCAACACAATGGCCTGGTACGGGCAGGCGGCCGCGCACTGTCCGCATCCGGCGCAGCATTGCAGGTTCACAATCGCGATGGATGGATCGAGGGTAATGCTGCCCTGGTCCATCAAGGAGAGCGCCGCAGCCGCAGCCGCGCCGGCCTGGGCGACACTGTCGGGAATATCCTTGGGGGCCTGGCAGGCGCCTGCCAGGTAGATCCCTTCGCTGGCCGTCTCCACCGGAGCCAGCTTTGGATGGCGCTCGAGGAAGAATCCATCCTGGCTGCGCCCAATTCCGAAGGCGTTCGCCACCGCTCCTGCATCTGCCTGTGGCTCGAAACCCGTGGAAAGCACCACCATATCCACCAGCACATGCTCCGGTTGGCCGTGGAATGCCTCATCCCAGCTCACCAGCAGCTTCCTCTCTCGCATTTCACCTGTTCCTGCGCCAGAGGCAGAGCTGATGGATCTTACCCGTCCATGGTAAAAGTGCACACCCATGTCCGTGGTGCGGTTGTAGAATTCCTCATAGCCCTTGCCAAAGGAGCGTATGTCGCGATAAACCTCGTGCACCTCGGCGCCCGTGTACTCGTGCACCAGTTGCGCAAGTTTCAGCGAGTACATGCAGCAGGCCCGTGAGCAGTATTCGTTCGTGTTGCTATCTCGACTGCCAATGCAGTGCAGGATCGCCACAGACTCGGGCTGCCGGCCGTCTTTTAGCAAAACCCGGCCTCCCGTCGGCCCGCTGGCATTGATCATACGCTCGAATTCTGGGGCAGTCAGTATGTTATCCAATTTCCCATAATTAAGGGCTGGAATGCGTTCTGGATTGAAGTCTCGAAAGCCGGTTGCCAGGATGATGGTTCCGACTGTGAATTCATCCACTTGTGACTGCATATTATGGTCGATCGCCCCCCGGTCACAGGCAGCCACGCACTCCAGGCACTCTGCACATTCGCCGCAGCGAACACAGCGCTCCGCCTCGATGAGTGCCTCTTCTTCGGTCAGGGTCAGGTCCACTTCGCGAAAATTGTGCCAGCGCTGCTCCAGTGGAATGCACGTGATGGGCACACGTTCCTGCCCGGAAGCTTCACCGTCCTGGATGCGTCTTCGCACTTCTTCCGCGTTCATTTCAACCTTTGGCGGCAGAACCGGCTCCGGGATACCCGCCTCGCCGCGCAGGAAACGGTCAATACAGCGGGCAGCATGGTGTCCCTCCCCGATCGCGTCCACCACGTAGAATGTCGACCCTTTATGTACATCTCCGGCCACAAAGACGCCCGCCAGGCTGGTCATCATGTCACCATCCGAGTCGATGCCGGTTTTCGAAGGCTTGATGGTTCCATCTACCGGCAGGAAGGATAGATCGCAGCCCTGGCCGGTTGCCCACAGCACAATGTCTGCCGGGAGTACATGCTCGGTTCCGGGCAGTTCGTCGATCAGGATCCGGCCCTTCCTATCATAGCCATGGTATTCGGTGCGGATGCATTTAACCCCGGCAATCCTCCCGTCTTCAATGACAATTTCCTTGAAAAGGGTGGCCCCGCACATCTGCACACCTTCTTCTTCAGCGGTCTTTACCTCCCACTCAAAGCCGGTCATCTCGCCCTTTGGCTTGCGGAAGATCATGCGTACTTCCTCCGCCCCCACTCGCACCGCCGAACGGGCGCAATCTAATGCCACGTTGCCGCCGCCGATCACGGCAATTTTATGCCCGCTCAGGTCTGGCGGGTTTCCAAGGCAGACCTTCTTTAGGAAATCCAGGCTGAGCCAGTTGTCGGGATGTTCATTCCCGGGAATGTTGACTTTCTTTGCCACGTGTGCTCCGGAGGCGATCAGCACGGCATCGTAAGGACCACCCAGGTCCTCGCTCTTGAGTAAACCTGGAACGTCATCGATATGGGTGTTGAGTTGCAGCTCCACACCTTCATCGAGCACCTGCTGGATCTCCCAGTCCATCCGCTCGTACGGCAGGCGGTGGGGAGGAATGCCGACGCGGATCATTCCGCCTGCCACCGGAAGAGCGTCGAAGATCTTGACTTTATGCCCCAGGCGTATCAAGTCCAGCCCGGCAGTCAAACCCGCCGGCCCGGCCCCAATGATTGCCGCCTTCCTGCCGGTTGGCGGGGGATTGTGCTGAAATGGCGTTCCAACGATGGATTTGTCGCGCATACCTTCACCCGTACCGTAGGTACGGGCGTTTGGCAGTTCGTCACGGTGCTGATAAGCCCAATCAGCAACGAAACGCTTGATTCCCATGATGTTGACCGGTTCATCCACCTTCCCGCGACTGCAAACAGCTTCGCAGTTGCGGTTGCAAACCCGGCCGCAGACCGATGGGAATGGGTGCTCACGCCGGATGGCCCAGTAAGCATCCGCATAACGCTTCTGCTTGACCAGGGCAATATAGCCCATGGCACGTTGGTCAGTCGGGCATGCAGCCCGGCAGGGGGCCACGCCCTGCTTGTCGATCGCATAGGCTCCAGGAACAGCCTGGGCCGAGAAACGATAGACGGCCTTGCGTAGGCTCAAACCCCGGTCGAACTCATTCCTGACCTCGATGGGGCAGACTGAAGTACAGTTGCCGCAGCCAGTGCACGCGGATTCGTCCACATAGCGGGCCTTGCGGCGCACCCGCACCTGGTAATTGCCAACATATCCCGAGACAAACTCAACCTCGCTGTAGCTCAGCAGGCTGATATTCTTATGGCGTCCCACGGACACCATTTTCGGTGTGAGTATTCAAGCCGCGCAGTCGAGAGTTGGGAAGGTTTTGTAAAGCTGGGCCATGTGCCCGCCGATGGACGGTTCCCGCTCCACCAGGTAGACATGCTTCCCCGCATCTGCCAGGCGAAGTGCCGCCTCGATCCCGGCGATCCCGCCGCCCACCACCAGCGTCGCAGGCGTCATCGCCACACTGCGCATCTCCAGGGGATGGTGGTAATGCACCCGGTTCACAGCAGCAGCAACCATAGCCCTTGCCTTGGTAGTCGCTTGCGACCTGTCGTTCACAACCCAGGCGCAATGCTCGCGGATATTGGCCATCTGGAAGAAGAACGGGTTCAGCCCGCCCTCTTTGCATGCCCGCCGGAAGGTTGTTTCATGCATCAACGGGGTGCATGCAGCCACCACCACCCGGTTCAGGCCTTGTTCCTGGATATCCTGCTTGATCAGGTCCTGGCCCGGGTCGGAACACATGTAAGTGTAATCCCGCGCCAGTACAACTCCCTCCAGGGAACGGGCAAACCCGGCCACCTCTGCTACATCTACCATGCCGGCGATGTTCGTCCCACAATGGCAGATGTACACGCCGGTTCTGATTTTCGAGAGGTTCATAATCTTCTCCTGAGCAGGCTCAACTCTTTAATGGTTAGGCCAGTGTCAAGATCCCTTCAATTTCTGCCATTACCTGTTCATTGGTAAATCCATACTGAACAGCCGCGCCGGCGGGACAGGCCGCCACGCAGGCTCCGCAGCCCTTGCATAGTGCTTCATTGACCGAGGCTACCCGCCGGCCATTCCAATCAACCATGCTGATGGCACTGTATGGGCATAGTCCCTCACACGTGTGGCAGTTTCCGCACCTCTCGGGGACGACATATGTGGTAAACGGCTCAAGCTCCACCGAACCGGCATCCATCAGCGAAAGTGCGGCTGCAGCAGCCGCCGCGCCCTGTGCCACACTATCCGGAATATCCTTGGGTCCCTGGCAGGCGCCCGCCAGATAGATACCATCCGTGGTCGTCTCAACCGGAGCCAGCTTGGGATGCCTCTCCAGGAAGAATCCGTCCGGGCTGCGGCTGACTCCAAATATCGCTGCGACCGCATGTTGGTCCGGTTGGGGCTCGATACCGGTCGATAGTACAACCATGTCCACCAGCGTCTCAACCGGTTCGCCGCTGTAAACATCTGAGACGAGCACAGCAAGCCTGCCATCCCGCGGCTCAACGCAGATCTCCCTGTCATATCGGATGAAGCACACGCCCCGCTGACCAGCCTGTTCAAAGAAAGCTTCGTAACCCTTGCCATAAGCGCGCATATCCCGGTAGAACTCAACCACCTCGGCGCCGATGTACTCCCGGATCAAGGTTGCCAGCTTGAGTGAGTACATGCAGCAGACGCGCGAACAATATTCATGTTCCACGCCTCGGCTTCCGACGCAATGCAGGATGGCGATCTTTTTCGGCTGGTCGCCACTCTTAAGGAGTACTTTTCCGCTGGTTGGACCGCCGGTATTGATCAGCCGTTCCATTTCCATTCCAGTCACCACGTTGTCCAATTTCCTGTAACCGAACTGCGCTGCTCCGCGGGGGTCGAAATCGTGGAAGCCGGTCGCCAGGATGACCGTCCCTACTTCGATCACTATCCGTTGCTCCTCTTGACCGAAATCAATTGCCTGGCGTGGACAGAACTTTTCACATGCCCGGCATTTGCCGGTTTTAAAGTAGGCGCAGGCTTGCGTGTCAATCACCGGTATACGCGGCACCGCCTGGGGGAAAGGTGTATAGATTGCCGGACGGACGCCCAGTCCGAGGTCAAACTCGGACGGGATTTTCTTCCAGGGACATTTTTCACTGCACGTCCCGCAGCCATTGCAGGACGCCTCATCCACATAGCGTGGTTTGCGTCGCACCGTCACGCTGAAGTTGCCCACGTACCCGTCGACTTTTTCGACCTCGCTGTAGCTCATCAGGGTTATGTTGGGGTGGCGTCCCACGGACACCATTTTGGGGGTAAGTATTCAAGCCGCACAGTCCAGGGTTGGAAACGTCTTGTACAGCCGGGACATGTGTCCGCCTATGGACGCTTCCCGCTCAACGAGCGTGACATGTTTGCCTGAGTCCGCTATGCGCAGGGCTGCTTCGATCCCGGCAATCCCGCCGCCAACGACCAGGGCAGACGGCTTCATGGCAACCCGGCGCATTTCCAGGGGCTTCTGCAAAGCCACACGCCTGACTGCCGCAGCCACCAGCGCCTCGGCTTTTTCCGTGGCCGCCTCCGGGTCCATCGAAACCCAGGCGCATTGTTCACGGATATTGGCCATCTGGAAAAGAAAGGGGTTCAATCCGGCCTCGGTGCAGGCCTTGCGGAATGTGCTTTCGTGCATCACCGGTGTACAGGATGCCACCACGATCCGATTCAGATTCTCAATGCGGATATCATTCTTTATAAGAGTCTGGCCGGGATCCGAGCACATATAGGAATATTGGCGGGCAATGATAACGCCCGGCAGGCGGGCAGCGAACGCTGTCACCGTTTTCACATCCACCACAGACGCGATGTTGGTCCCGCATTGGCAAATGTAAACACCCACCCGTGCAGCTGCCTGTGTCAGCATATCCTCACTGCCTGTCATCTTGGTATCTCTTTCTCCTTGGCAGGATCGAAAATTGACACCCCTGACGATTCGTCAGCAAAGCTTCGGATATTATATAGATTGTTCCCCTCTTTGCGGCCGGTGACAAGTGATATTTGTCACAAATAGTTTATACATCTCTCAATAACCTCTTATCCCACTGCTCACCAATATTCTGGCCGCCTTGTGTCTCTATAAATGAAAATCGCCCGGTTTCGGGCGATTTTTTCTTTATGGCATGAGGATTTGCAACCTTTGTGGGTATATTCGGTAATCCAGATCTTGAATGGCCTCTGAGAATATCTCTCCGTCAACGTGGGCCGGTGTGGGAGTGTCGACGTGGATCTTGATCCAGGTGGAATGCTCCTCGTGAATATCGTCCGTCTCCACGTAACTTCCCTCGCCCCGTTTCATCGTTTTCGGCAGGACCGCAAACATCTCCCGGCGCGTCCGGCGGAACCCATATACGAAGGTTAGTTTCCCATCAAATGGATCCGCGTGCGGAGCCATGTAAAACACGCCGCCTGTCCTGGCGCCGTTCCCAACCGTGGCCAATATGATCGGTCCCTTGTAATGCCCGCCCTCCCATTCGATCTCGGCCGACCAGAGCGGCTTGTCCATAATCCCGCGCACTGCCGCCACCAGGTAACGCAGAATGCCCTTGATCCAGGTAATGCGTTGCTGCACCAGGGTAATGTACGGCTCCAGTCCGATGGCGGAGTTGTTGGCAAAATACAGGCCATTCACAATGCCCACGTCCATGCGGCGGGTCTTCCCAGCCGCGATGACCTGGGCGGCTGCAGCCAGTTCCTTTGGCAGTCCCAGGTTATCCACCAGGTCGTTGGCCGAACCCAGCGGTAGAACACCGAACGGGCCGAGAAGCGCCTGGTCATTTATCGCCGCACGTGCCAGCCCGTTGACGGTTTCACCGATCGTCCCATCTCCCCCAGCCGCGATGATCGGCGAAAAACCCTGCCGGGCAGCTTGTTCTGCCAGTTCTATGACATGCCGCGGGTGCTCAGAGATGGCCAATTCGAAATCCACGCCGGCAGCTTTCAGCGCCGCTTCAGCTTCAGGCCAGCGCTTCTGTGCATTCCAGCGGTTGGAATAAGGGTTGAGGATGATTTTTGCAGTCATATGGTTCTCATTTTACCATTCTTGATCTGTACAAGTACTACCGCGGCCAGGATAAATATACATCCTGCGATTTGGACTGGAAGCAGGCTCTCCCGCAGGAACAACCAGCCAAATAGGACCGCAAAGACCGATTCCATGCTCATGATTAACGCAGCATCATTCGCCGGGGTGTGTTTCTGGGCCATCACCTGCAGGGTGAATGCAATGGCTATTGAAAAGATTCCGGTATATAGAATGGCAGGGATGATGGCCAGCATATCCGCCAGCGCTGGATGCTCGACAAATATACCGCTGACAAGGTTCAGTAGACCACACACAACGAACTGTCCCAATGCAAAAGAACGCGCCGGCATTTTCCCTTGCACCTTGCTCACTACGACGATGTGCAGAGCCCAAAAAAAAGAACCGATGAATATCAGCACATCCCCGGCTTGGATCTTGAAACTGCCCCCGGCGCTGAGCAGGTAAGCACCCGCGATTGCCATTCCAACAGCCGCCCAAGTTATCCGAGCTGGGCGTTCCTTCCAGGCACCCCACAGGATGAGCGGGACAATTACAACATTCAGGCTGGTGATGAAACCGGCTTTCCCGGCGGTGGTTGTTACCATGCCTGCTTGTTGCAGGCCAACTCCCACATACAACGCAAATCCTGCCAGTACGACATAGACCAGAGTCTCACGGTTGAACGCCTTTTTCAAGCTGGCAAATGGAAGCAGTAGTACTCCTCCCAGGATGAACCGCAGGCCATTTAAAATAAATATACTGCCATGCCCGGCAGCTACACGCATGACAGCGAAGGCGCTTCCCCATATTACTGTCACCAACACCAAAGTGAGGTCAGCTTTAACCCGCATAAAAAATCCGGGGCGGGTCTTCATCCGCCCTGACTGGTTTCAGTCTCTTTTTTCCTTCCAGGCAGTCGCCTGGTCGAGTGCGGATTTTTCATCTGGCGTCAGGTGCACGTCCACTGCACCCAGGTTATCCTGTAATTGTTCCAGCGAATTTGCTCCAATGATTGGACTGGCCATCAGCGGGTCCGCCAATAGCCAGGCCAGGGCCACCTGTGAAATGCTTATCCCTTTCCCTTTAGTTATTGTTTCCATCTGGTCGAGCAAAGCCCAGTTGCGCTCAGTGAAATACCGTTTTACCCCTCTGGCACGCGCACTGTTTGAGACAAGGTTGCGGCGATATTTTCCTGTCAAAAATCCGCCCGCCAGTGGGCTGTAGGGGATCACACCAATGGTATATGTACTGCATACAGCGGCCAGCTCGCGTTCGAATTCCTCGCGATGTACCAGGTTATAGTGTGGTTGGAGACTATCAAACCGTACCAGACCATTCTGGTCTGAAGTCCACAGTGCTTGCATCAATTGCCAGGCCGCATAGTTCGACGCGCCGATGTGGCGGACTTTACCCTGCTTAACCAGATCATCGAAGGCTCGCAGGGTTTCTTCAATGGGTGTTTTTTCGTCCGGCCAATGGGCCTGATAGAGGTCCAGGTAGTCCGTTTGCAGACGACGCAGGGAATCTTCCACGGATTTCAGGATGTGCTTCCTCGATAGTCCCTCATCATCCGCCCCGCCTCCCATATTTCCCCGCACTTTCGACGCAATGATGATCCTGTCGCGCCGGATTGCACCCTTTTTCATCCACTCGCCTACAATTCGTTCGGCCACTCCGCCAGGGTTGCCATCTGCCCAGCGGGAATATACGTCGGCAGTATCGATAAAATTAATACCGGCATCATATGCCGCCGAAAGGACGCGCTGAGACGTGTTTTCGTCAGCTGTCCAGCCGAACTGCATCGTACCCAGGCAAATCCTGGAGACTTCCAAACTGGTCAGGCCAAGTGTGCGGAACTCCATGGGACCTCTCTTTTCTTTTTATTAATTTTACTCTAATTATCGGGATATTGCCCCACCGCTGAGTCCGCGCTATAATAAATTCATAGTAAGGAGTGAGCCAATGGTTGAACAATCTGCACATACACGCAAGCATTTTGAAGACAAGATTCCGGAAGAAACCCGCCAGCATTTCCGCGCCGCCCGTGAGGAGCTCCACAAGAGCCTCGAGGGCATGTTACCGCCCGGGTTCATGGAGCATCGTCGCAAGGCTCGCAAAGAGATGTTGCTGGCCTGGCGCAGCATGATCGACGCATCGCTGGCACGCATGGAGGAAAACAAAAAGAAAGCCTGACGGCAAAAACCGCCCCGCATGAAACGGGGCGGTTTCTTACATTCTTTACGGGTGGAATCGCCGTGGTGATCCACGGCTGAAAAAGACGATCCAGATCAATGTCAAACCTGCTGCGCCGAGCAAGAATCCAGCCAGGAGATCATTTCCGGCATTGTAGAGCATAATACTGCCGATCAGGAACGCGGTAAAAACCAGCGCGCCTGTCAACCGGTTCATCGCCCTTTCCAGGTGGGCCAGTTGTCGACTTACCGTCGGCATCTGGACCGTCAGGTCGCCGCGCTCAATTTGACTAAGCACCCGTCCCATTTTCGATGGAATCGCAATCAATTCCTTGAAAATATTGCCGGCTTCATCCAGCCAGACTCGCCAGTTGGACCCAACCTCCTGCGACACCATTTTGGTGGCATATGGAGCGAGCTGGTTCCAAAGGTTAAAGTCCTTATCCAGGCCCGTACACATCCCCGAAAGGATGGCCACCGACCTTCCAAGCATCAAAAGGTTCTGCGGGAGCTGGAATGGCATGTTGTACATCAGGTCGCGGAACCGGTCGGCAAAACGGAACATCTCCTCCGGGCTGAGTTGGCGCAGCTCGTCCATGGATTTACCCCAGAACATATCAAACATGGATGCGCTCATCTGTTCGAGTTGTTTCAAATCTGTGCTTGGGAGCAGCACATGCAGGGTCTGAAAAGAACGGATCATGCGGGCGGCATCCTGGGTTCCCGTGGCAATCAGCATCTCACGCAGGCCGGCCCTTAGGTTATCCGGGACATGTCCGACCATCCCAAAATCCACAAAAGTGAGCCGCCAGGCAGGTTTTCCATCTTCACTTTGACCGGCTAATGGGGTAACGAACAGATTGCCAGGATGCGGATCGGCATGGAAAAAACCATCCTCGAAGATCTGCTTGAGATAGGTATCCAGCAGCCTGCGCGCCACCTCAGCCCTGTCAATCCCGGCTGCCTCGATCGCCTCATAATCGGTTATCTTGATGGCGTACACGTCTTCCAGGGTCAGCACCCGGCGGGTTGTATGTGTCCAGACCACACGCGGCACATGCACGTGTGGGTTATCCTTGAAATTCTCACTGAAGATCTCGGCATTGCGCCCCTCAGCCAGGTAATCCACTTCCTCACGGACGGTCGTGGAGAACTCTTCTATCAGGGCTGGCACGTCCACTCGCCTGGCAATCGGGGGATATTTCTGCAGCCAGCCTCCCACCTGCCGAACGGCAGACAGGTCCACCTCGATCAATTGATCGATGAACGGGCGCTGGATCTTTACAACTACATCACAAAAATCCCCCTTTGGATCTTTCACGCACAGGCGGGCACGATGTACCTGTCCCAGCGAAGCGGCCGCCAGGGGAATTTCCTCAAAAAACTCATAATTTTGGTCCAGAGCTGCACCAAGGTCAGCTTCGGCCAGCTTGCGGATTTCTTCAAAATTCTCGGGAGGCACTTCATCCTGCAGGCCGGCCAACTCCTCGGTGATCTCCGGTGGAAGCACGTCCAGGCGCGCAGACATGAACTGCCCCACCTTGATCATCACCCCTCCCATGCGGATTGCCAGGGTTCGGAATCGTGCCGCTACCCCCCGATATCGATTCGAACGTGTTCGCTGCGCCAATGTACGCAGGCCAAGGCGCGGCAGAACGATCTCCCAAAAGATGAAGCTGATTGCAACGCCAGAAAAGAAAAACATCAAGCGCCGGTATCGGGCGCGCAGGAATGAATTCTTCATGGAACCTCGCTGGACTTAACCTTCTGATTGTATCACTCCATCATCTCCAATTTATCTGTCTGGAGCCGCCATTGACAAATCTGAACAAATGTTCTAAAATAGTCCCAAGCACGGGAAGGCCTATGGGCTTTCCGTGTTTCTATAATTATTCAGGTAGCCTCCCATTGTCATCCTCCACCCCGCCTATTCCTCACTTACTGTTCTTTGTTCTCTTCTTTCTCCTCTCCTCTTCCCCTATTCGTTCCGCGGAAAATTCAATTAAAGTTACTTTTATTCCCCATGTCACACCAGTATTGATTCTTGTTGTTTTCGGTCTCCTGCCGCACCTGATTCCTCTACTCGCTCTTCTCATTCATAATATTTGTTTTCTATTGTTTTGTACTGCCGCCCGCGCGGCAGCCAAAAAACAGGGGTAATCAAGAGTCTTGAAAGAAGCTCTTGCCTTGGAAAGTGTTGTTCCGCTTGCGCGGCTGGGCTTTTTCCAGTATCCTTGTAGCATGGAATCCATTTTTTCGACTGGAGTAGATCGTGAGTAGTTTTTTATCTTTCCCTGAAGAATTTGTATGGGGCTGTGCCAGCTCTGCCTACCAGGTGGAGGGTGCCTGGAATGAAGACGGTAAAGGGCCATCCATCTGGGACACCTTTGTCCACACTCCAGGTAAGATCGCCAACGGTGAGACTGGTGATGTTACAGTGGACCATTACCACCGTTACAAGGAAGACGTAGCCTTGATGAAGGAACTTGGCCTGGATGCATACCGCTTTTCAACTTCCTGGGCCCGCATCCTCCCGGAGGGCACCGGTCCCATCAACCAGGCTGGATTGGATTTCTACGATCGTCTGGTGGATGAATTGCTCAGAAAGAAGATCGAACCATACGTCTGCCTGTTCCATTACGACCTGCCGCAGGCCCTCCAGGATAAAGGCGGGTGGCCCAACCGCGACACGGCCTACCATTTCGCTGAATATGCTCGCATTGTCACCGAACACTTGAGTGACCGTGTCAGGATCTGGATGACACACAACGAACCCTGGGTATCCGGTATGGCAGGGTACATTGCCGGTCAGCATGCCCCGGGACTGAAAGACCCGGTTGCCGGGTTTAAGGCCCTTCACCATTTATTCCTCTCCCATGGACTTGCTGCCGAGGCTATGCGTGCTTCAGCCAGGCAGCCAATCCGCGTGGGCATCACTTTAAACCTGAATCCCATCCACCCCGCCACTGACACCAGGAGAGATCACGATGCTGCCAGGCGGATGGATACTGTCCTGAACCGCCTGCAGCTTGACCCGCTTCTAAAGGGCACCACCCCTTTGCAGGAATTCGCCATCGGAAAGGTGGTCACGAAAAGCGTTATCAAATCAGGCGACTGGAAAAAATGCACACGCTTGACTTGCTCGGCGTTAACTACTACACCCGCACCGTTGCAAAATACGATCGAAAATTCCCTGTTATTGCCGCTTCACAGGTCCAGCCGGAAGGGAATGAGTATTCCGGCATGTGGGAAATCTATCCGGAAGGCCTTTACGAAATATTGACGCGCATCTGGAGAGAATACCAGCCGCAATGTGAAATCATGGTCACCGAGAACGGCGTCCCGGTTCCAGATGGGCTTGACTTCGATGGTCGCGTCCGCGACGAACGCCGCATCCGCTACCTGCGTAACCACCTTGCCCAGATCCAGCGCGCCTTGGGAGAGGGTGTCCCGGTGAAGGGTTATTTCCACTGGTCGCTGATGGACAATTTCGAATGGGCCCTGGGCTACGCTCCGCGTTTTGGCTTGGTCTATGTGGACTACAAGACGCTCAAACGAACCATAAAAGACAGTGGTCATTGGTTTGCCAAAGTAATTCAGGATAACGGATTCGAATTTTAGATAACCACACACTCAACCAAGGGTAAGGGAAAATCCATGCGCCGTTTTGTTATCATCTTGATCACCCTGGCAGTCTTGCTCAGCTTCGTCACCCCGGCTGCAGCCACCAACGCCATTCGCCTCTATTATGCAGGCCCTGAAAAGAACAGCGTCCACACCGCTTTGACCCTTGCTCCCAAAGGGACATTCACCTTCGTCACCGACCCATCCCAGGCAGACGTTTTTGTATTGAACGGCTTCATCCCGGACCCGGCCGCGGTCGCGGCCCGATTGGCCGCGGGTGCAGGGGTTGTACTTTTCCTTGGCCCGGATCTTCAGTCTGGGGCCGTGCAGACTGCTCTCGGAATCCCGCTCAGCCTGGAGCTGCGCAAGGATGCTGTTAGCCTGACAGATATAAAAATCAATGACCCGCTCGTCAAGCAGATTATCTGGAACGGCGCGCCGCAGGTGCGCGAGCGCTCCAACATCATGACACCCATATCCGCGATTCAGCCTTTCGTTACCGCTTATGAAGATGGAGAGTGGGTGCTCTGGTCAGAACGCAGCGACAAAGCCTTTATTTTCAATGCTTACCTGACAGATGGGTTCAATCCGCAGATCCAGGAATGGGCATACTTCAACTATTTGATCTACCATCTGACCGTGCGTGCGGCCGGGCAGACGCCGCTCTCGTTTGCCGATTACCCTGGCTCCCCGGTACCCCATGCTCCCGAACGGAACATCCTGCTGGGCATCATGGGGTTGATCCTGATAACCACCTTCGCGGTATTCCTGATCGTGCGACGTTACAGCCTGAGACACCCGGAGGAACTGGACAAAATTGTCTCAGACCGGGCCAAATTCCAGATTCACGAAGAATCCACCGAGTGGGAAACCGTCGGTTTTCATCGCCCTTTGAGCGGTTTCCTGGTCGCATTGAGCATTGGACTGATCACTTTCATTCCTCTTATCATTTATCAAAACCTGATCCTGCCATCCTATATACTACCCTCGGCGCAGGCACTTGGTATCTGGGGACGCGTAACCCAGTTCTTCAACCTAGCCTGGCTCTTCTTCGACATGGGGACCAGCATCGCTTTTATCAAATACCTTTCCGAACACAGGGTAAAGGATCCGAAGAAAGGCATCCAATACGGACAGGTCTTTGTCTGGTGGCAGGCGCTATCAGGAGCGGTCCAGGTGGCCCTTGTTATAGGCCTCGCCAGCACAATGGCACCGCGTTCAGCCTATGCCCTGTATGCCTGGAGCGTCATTATCCATTCCACTATCCAGATCCCTGGTTTCTACCAGGTCATGAAGCACGCCCTGACCGGTTTCCAGCGCCTGGATTACAGCCGTGCGCTGGAGATCGGTCTGAATGTTATCCTGCCCATCCTGGTCCAGCCCATTTTTGTGACCATCATGTATGCCTGGGGAAAGGCGCATCCGGTATTCGGAGGGGCCATGGGTGGGCTGCTGGGGATGGGCCTGGCCGCCTATGCGGCAGAGTTGTTAACTTTCCTGCTTGGGCTATGGTTATACAACCGGGTCGGCTACAACGCCCGTATCCTGTTCCTGGCTCATTTCGACTGGGATGTGGTGAAGACCAGCTTCAAATTCGGTGTCTTCGAAATGCTCGGCTCAGCCGCCTGGTCCTTCGGTCAGGCTATGGAGATTCTCATCACACAAGCTCGCCTGATCAATTACGCCGAGATCTGGGGGAACTGGGGATTGGCTCAGAATTTCATCTTTGCATTCAATGTTACACAGACGCTCAATGATGGCGTCATGCCTGCCATTTCAGAGGCCATTTCCAATGGGAAGCGCATGCTAAGCCAGTATTACAGTGTTATGGCCTATAAATACAACGGCCTCTTAAGCGCCTTCATCGGTGCCGTGCTCCTGGCGGTGGCTCCCAAGTTCATCCTGGGCTCAACCGGGATCGAGTTCCAGCGCGCCGCAATTTATGTCATCCCTCTGACCATCTGGGGAGCCGTGCAGTTCCCATCCTGGGTGGGTGACAATGTCCAATTGGGCGCTAATAAGCCGTATCTAAAGTCCATATTGGTATTCTCTGAGCAGGTCATCCGGGTGGTATTGGCCTGGATCCTGCTTGCACGCTTCCAGGTGACCGGGCTGATCATCGCTTATTTCGTAGGACTGACCGCCAAGGGTGTTGCAGCTTATCTCATCAACCACAAGGTCTGCTTCCCACAGCGCTTTTACATCTGGCAATCGTTAGTGGCTCCGCTGTTGGCTGGTGCAGTTCATTTTGGGATTCTCAGCCTGATTAATGGATTCCTTTGGAAGGGGGACCAGATATCCAGTGTGCTAATCTTCTTTATCGGCATCCTGCCCAGTTTCCCGCTCTATATGTTCCTTTATGGTCTATTTGGCGGCTGGGATAGGGACACCCTGGAAGAATTGAAAAGCGCAGCTGCGTTATCTGGTTCGATGAAAGGGGTGACACGCTGGGGCATGTACGAGCCGACTGCTCTTGGAGCACGCCTCAGCCCGCTGAACAATCGCTTCCCCATCACCAACCGTCCCGCGGCCATGGAAGAGGCCAGGGCGCTGACGGCTGAAAAGGTCAGGTTGTAAGAAAAAAGTGACTAAACTAGGAAACACCCTGACTTTATCCGATGGTCGTACCCTGGCCTATGCTGAATATGGCGACCCCCTCGGCAAGCCAATCTTCTTTTTCCATGGCATGCCCGGCTCGCGCTTCTTCCGCCCACCAGATGAGATCACAAAAAAAGTGGGGGTCCGGCTTATCACCACCGACCGTCCCGGGTATGGAGGTTCCACCTTCCAACCAGGACGCCGCTTCCTGGACTGGCCCAAGGACATAGCCAAGCTTGCTGACCATCTTGGCATCCAGAAATTCGCAGTAGCCGGTCATTCTGCGGGCGGGCCATACGTGGCGGCTTGTGCCTATGCCCTCCCGGGACGTATTACAGCCGCGGCCCCGCTATCTGCTGCCGGGCCGGTCGGTTCGCCCGGGAGCACAGATGGCATGGCTGCCATGAATAAGTTGGGAGTGAGGATTGGACGCTTCACTCCCTGGCCGCTCTGGCGGGTGCTGGTTTGGGTGTTCTATCATCGCCGCGCCGAAGACCCCGCGGCTGATGTCAAACGCGGTATAGGAATTCGCCCTCCCGCAGATGATGAGCAGTTGAGAAACCACCTTGTTCTGGAAACATGCATCCAATCCGAGGTCGAGGCCTTTCGTCCCGGCCTGCACGGATTGGCCTGGGAAGCACGCCTGCTCACCCGCCCATGGGGCTTCCCGCTGGAAGATATTCGCATCCCGTACCATTTATGGCACGGGACGGAGGATGACCAGGCGACCCTGGCTATGGCCCGTCATGTGGCCGGAAAGATCCCCAGCAGCAAGATCACGATCTGCGAAAACGAAGCACATCTACTATTGTTTACCCACTGGCAGGAAATTCTCAATCAACTTGTTACGGAGTAATTATGCGCAATATTCATGTTGTTTCTCATACCCACTGGGACCGCGAGTGGTATCTCCCCTTCCAATCCTTCCGGCTTAAGCTCATCCATTTGATCGATGGCCTGTTGGATCTGCTCGAAAAAGACCCACATTTCAAGTATTTTTTGCTGGACGGCCAGACCATTATTCTGGACGATTATCTCGCCATGCGCCCCGGGAAGGAAGCAATTCTCCGCCAATATGTCCAGAAAGGCCGGATCCTCATCGGACCCTGGCACATACTACCGGACATGTTCCTGGTTGGGCCCGAATCTCACATCCGCAACCTGTTACAGGGTGAAACGACGGTTCGCAAGTTCGGCCCAAAAATGATGGTCGGTTATATTCCCGATCCGTTTGGCCATCCCGGGCAGGTTCCACAGATCCTGCGTGGCTTTGGCATTGAGACAGCCTGCCTGTGGCGTGGATTGGATGAAGAGCCGGCGGAATTCTGGTGGCAGTCTCCGGATGGCTCGCGTGTGTTGATGATCTACTTACGTGACAGTTATTCCAATGGAGCTTCCCTTCCTGCTGAGCAACCTGCTGCCTTTGCAGAAAACCTTTCCCTTGAGGTAGATACTCTCGCTGACCATTCAGTCGTCTCAGACTACCTGGTCATGTATGGCACAGACCATATGGAGCCACCCCCTGAAACCTCCAAAGCCATCGCTTACGCTGATAAAGTGCTAAAAGAAACACATGTGGTCCATTCAACCCTGCCAAAGTTCGTCGCTGCCCTTTGGGAGGACATTAATAAACAAAAGCTCAACCTCCCGACAGTAAGTGGTGAGTTGCGCGCCTGCAAACGCATGCATCTCCTGCCAGGCGTACTTTCCACACGTATGTGGATCAAACAGCGCAATCAGGCCAGTGAAAACCTTCTCACCAGTTGGGTTGAGCCATTCAGTACAATTGCCAAGCTAGTAGCCACGTACAATGGACCGCGGATCACAAAACCATTATCAACCGGCGTTCATGCTCAATTATCCACCATCGATGACCCATCGTCAATCGTCCGGTATGCCTGGCGCCTGCTCATGGAAAATCACCCCCACGATTCGATTTGCGGCTGTTCCATTGACCAGGTTCATGATGAGATGAAGGTCCGCTTTGACCAGGTGGACCAGATAGGCGAAGAGCTTGCCCGGCAGAGTCTGGAAACAATTACGAGCGCCATCAGTACGCAAACATCAACCGAAAATCAAAGATCAGCCATTGTAATTTTCAACCCAACCTCCTCCACCCGTACCGACCTGGTTAATCTCACTCTGGAATTGCCTGCCGGCATGGATGAATTCGATCTGGTCGACGAGAATGGCACCATCTTCCCCTATCAGGCACGTGGCCTTGGCAGCCAGGAACTTATAAATATGCAATTGGATGCAAAAGGTCTGCAATCCGCGTTCGGTTCCATCAGTAATGGACGCGCAGTTGGGATGACAATCCAGGATATCAAGGTCATGCGGGAAGGCTCACAGGTCTTTATCGATGCGATCTTAACGGAAGGCGGCGAACCGGACCTGGCCGCCTGGCAAGCCGGTCGCGGGCAGATCGACGAATATCTCGCCGACCCGGCTGTAACAGACTATCATGTGCGGGCGCGCTCTGCTTCCACAGCCCAGGTTGTCCTCGCCGCTCAAGATGTTCCAGGCCTCGGTTATCGCACACTCTGGTTGCGCGCCCACTCCAGCGAAGCGAAAACATCCATCCATGTGACTGGTTCTCTAGTCAAAGCCCTTCTACCGCTGGCACGAATGCCTATCATTAAGAAACTGATAGCCCGAAAACACTCCAGTAAGCCGCCTTACAAGATAGCGAATGATTTCTTTGTCGTCGAGGCAATGCAGGATGGCACTCTCTCGTTGTTGGATAAACGTGATGGCAGGCATTTTAAAGGTCTAAATCAATTTGTGGATGGCGCCGATTGCGGCGACGAGTACAATTATTCCCCGCCCGCCATAGACCGCTTTACTTCCCCACATTTGAAACGTGTTACCGTGGAACTTGGCCCTGTTCAGCAATCCATCGAGCTTGAGCTGGAACTGAAGACCCCCGCCATGCTTGCCCCTGATTCAAAGTCGCGCTCGAAGGAAGAGACCCTGATTCCCATCACAACGACAATTTCCCTGATGAATGCTGTCCCACGCCTGGATATACATACAACTGTCGATAACAGCGCCAAAGATCATCGCCTGCGCGTCCATTTCCCGGCTTTCTTCGCTGCCGGGACGGGCAGCCATGATGGGCATTTTGAGGTCGTTGAACGCAAGGTAGGCCTGCCTGCCTTCGACGGCAGCTGGATTGAACGACCCAGGCCAGAGGTTCCACAACGCGCTTTCACGGATGTCTCGGATGGCAGTTCCGGATTGATGCTTGCCGTTCGCGGTCTTCCGGAGGTTGAAGTTCTGAAGAATTCTCAGATGAACGCCGAAATTGCCCTGACCCTTCTGCGCTGCGTCGGCTGGCTTTCCCGTGACGACTTTTCTGCCCGCCACGGACATGCCGGGCCTTTCATGGAAACCCCTGCTGCCCAGGTACCTGGCAAATGGGCTTTTGATTATTCATTAATTCCTCACAAGGGCGACTGGCGGTCTGCTTTCTGGCAGGCTTATGCCTTCCAGACCCCCCTCCGGGCGGTTACCACCAGTCTGCATACAGGCAACCTGCCCCCCTCGGGTGCTTTCGTGGAGACCACACCTGGAACCTTTGTAGTATCAGCCGTAAAACAAGCCGAAGACGGAGGCGGCTGGCTGGTACGCGGTTACAATATCACTGGTGAACCGATCACTGTCACACTCAAGCCATGGAAACCTTCCAGGCAGGTGGAACTGGTCAATCTGGCGGAAGAAAAACAGTCCGCGTTGAAACCTGATGAAATCGGCCGTGTGACTTTCCCGGTGCGCTCTCATGAGATTGTCAGTGTGCTCTTCCGGGCATGATGACTATAACATATTCATGTACCTCACCGAAGCCACGATGCTGATGGCAAATGCGATCGTAAAGATAACCAGCACTCCGAGCGCATATGCGTCGATCGAAAGGCTGGGCAGGCAGGCTAAGCCAATCGCGGCTAAGATGGTGACTGATCCGGTTACAAGCAGCCATTTTCCTGAATAGCAGTTCACCGCATACCAGATATCCGGATTCTCCAATGTCTTCTTGACGCGGAAACCATACAAGCCGTTGGGTTTGATTTTCTTCATGATCATTGGCAAGGAAATTATGCACAGGATTAAACCCGAAACAACAAACATGCCTGCCATGAGAGCCAAATCATCGCCTCCTTATAACGCAACCCCGTACATTTTATCCGGCCTCAGGACTTCCGGGAAGCGCTCGCGTAGACTCCGCCGCGCCTCATAACACAGGTGGCACGCATCGACACATTTCTGATCATGCGGCAGGGCGTACTCCATCACCAGTGCAACCGGCCCACACGTGAGTAACGGTCCGCAGATGGGATGGGCTACGGGGTCATATTCTTCGCAAAGTTCTTTCAGAGAGGTCCCGAATACATTATACGCCTGGTATGAACCCCATTTTCGTCCATTCACGGCAACCAGAAAGGATGCCGGAGTCCGAAGTCTCTGATTTCGGACTCTGCACATCTGTAGACGTTGGACTCCAGCTCAATAAAAAAAACGCATCCTATCAGTCTTATTTCTCTCAGACGTAGTATATAATTCAGCGATAACGGAGGCCGCATGGATAACATTTTCCCGTCGAAACACCCACTCGTAGCCCATAAATTATCCCGTATGCGTGACAAGCGCACTGACCCAAAAAAATTCCGTGAATTGGTTCGTGAAATTGCTGCTTTACTGGCCTACGAAGCAACAGCGGACCTCTTGACCGTTCCACGCCAGATCGAGACGCCTCTCGCCACCGTGACTGGCGCAGAATTGCAGGAGAAGATCGGCCTTGTCCCGATACTGCGCGCCGGCCTTGGGATGGTTGAGGGCTTTTGGGAGCTGATGCCGACCGCCGAGGTCTGGCATATTGGCCTGTACCGGGACGAAAAAACGCTCCAACCGGTACAATATTACAATAAGCTTCCCATCGAGCCGACTGTCTCCGTCTGTCTCATCCTGGATCCAATGCTGGCGACCGGTGGTTCAGCGGTTGCCACTACCAACATCGTCAAGCGCTGGGGGGTGAAAAAAATCAAGTTCGTCGGCTTGATCGGTGCGCCAGAGGGCATCGCCGGCATGCAGACAGCCCACCCGGATGTACCCATATACCTGGCTGCCATCGATGACCATTTGAACGAGCGCGGTTACATTGTGCCTGGATTGGGGGATGCCGGCGATCGCCAGTTCGGAACGGGATAGAAAGAGCATAGATCATGGACAACAAATTCCTGGAAAATCTCAACACCTTCATCGTGCGCGCCAAAGCGGCCACCTATGTTGGCAATGGGCAGCCTGCCCCCTCCTCCCGTCCCGGTTCCCATGACCTGAAATTCTCCGAGGCCGATTGGGCCTACCTCGACAGCTACTTCGGCGGCCGCGATTTCATCGGCGAAGAAGTGGTTTATTTCCAGGGAAAGCCTGTCTGGGCGATGAATTACTACGGCCGTATCCTCCGCCCGGACCTGATCACACCCGTCCAGGCCGGGCAGGTAATCAAGGCCAGCCTCTCGAAAATGTATCTCGAAGGCCGTTTCCTGGGTGGATTCAAATATGAGCATGAGGGTTTCACTTACACGGATGCCAGCGAAGGAACAGAGACCTCCTTTCGCGGCCGCGAATTTATCCCACTCGAAGGTGAGACGGCCTATGAATTGTTCTACCACGGGGGATTGATTTTGGAAGATTAAGGTTACAACTTATCTATGAATTGGTTAATCGTGACTCAAATGGATTTTTTATAACACTCCTTCCTCGCGGGGGCAGGATTAACACCAGGCTTCCGAAGTTATAAAACTTCGGAAGCCTGCTTTAATGCTCTCTGTTCTCTTTTACCTCATCCCTACTCTTCCCCCGCAATCAACTTGATCCTCTCCCAGGGCTTAAGGCTTTCATCGTCCGCCAGAACCTTTTTCAATTCATACATCTCATCCCGTAGCGAGGCTGCAAGCTCGAACTGCAAGTCCTTGGCAGCCTCTTTCATTTGCTTTTCCAACTCAGCAATGACCTTTTGTAGTTCGCCGCGCGTGGCAGTTTCGGCTCGCTTGCTGCCTGTCTTGTACACGCCGCGCATCTCTGCCACTGCTTTGGGTGCCATCTGGTCGGTCAGGTCGCGGATGGCTTTATGGATGCTCACTGGAATGATGTTGTGATCCAGGTTCCACTTGACCTGCTTGGCCCTCCGGCGGCTGGTCTCATCTATGGCGCGCTTCATCGAATTGGTCATACGGTCGGCATACATGATCACCCGCCCATTGATGTGCCGGGCCGCCCGTCCGATGGTCTGGATCAAGGCTGTATCCGAGCGCAGGAAACCCTCCTTGTCAGCATCCAGGATCGCCACCAGGGAGACTTCCGGCAGATCCAACCCCTCTCTCAGCAAGTTGATGCCAACGATCACATCGAACACGCCCAGCCGCAGATCCCGCAGAATGCCGATGCGCTCCAAGGTTACCACCTCCGAGTGCAGGTAATGGACCTTGATCCCCAGTTCCTCAATATATTCCGCCAGATCCTCGGCCATGCGTTTCGTCAGAGTGGTAACCAGTACACGCTCCCCATCCTCGACCCGGGCGCGTATCTCTTTCACCAGATCATCGATCTGCCCCCTCGTTGGGCGGACTTCCACTTCGGGGTCCACCAGGCCGGTCGGGCGGATGATCTGTTCCACCACCTGATCGGCATGCTGCATTTCGTAGGGGCCAGGCGTGGCGGAAGTATAAATGGTCGATCCCATCACCTGTTCGAATTCATCAAACTTGAGAGGACGGTTATCCATGGCAGATGGCAGGCGGAAACCGTATTCCACCAGTGTCTCCTTGCGCGCTCGGTCGCCGTTGTACATGCCTCGCACCTGTGGGATGGTCATGTGGCTTTCGTCGATCACCAGAAGGTAGTCACTCGGCAGAAAGTCCATCAAAGTCCAGGGATGCGTGCCAGGAGCACGTTGGTCCAGCTGGCGCGAATAATTCTCGATGCCCGCACAGGTCCCGATCTCGCGCAACATCTCCAGGTCATAAAGAGTGCGTTGCTCAATGCGCTGGGCTTCGAGCAGTTTCTCGTTGGCTTTATAGTAAGCCACCCGCTCTTCCAATTCCTTCTCGATGTTCGAAATGGATTGTTTGAGTCGTTTATCCCCAGCCAGATAGTGCTTGGCAGGATAGATATCCACCTTTTCAGGATCGGAGAAGATCTCACCAGTCAACGGGTTGACCTCCGTGATCCGTTCCACCTCGTCTCCAAAAAAGGTCACCCGGTAACCGCGCTTGTTCTCGTAGGCCGGGATAATTTCCAGCGTATCACCGCGCACGCGGAAGTTCCCTGGCTTCAGTTCCATGTCATTGCGTTGGTACTGGCCGTCTACCAGTTGCCGGATAAGGGCATTCCGCCGGGTGATCTCACCGACGCGCAGACTCACCACGCCCTTGCCGTACTCTTCCGGATTGCCCAACCCGTAGATACACGAGACCGACGCCACAATGATGACGTCCCGACGACTCATAAGGGCGGTCGTTGCCGCCAGCCGGAGCCGTTCGATCTCTTCATTGATTTCCGTTTCCTTTTCGATATATAGATCATGCCGCGGCACATACGCCTCCGGCTGGTAATAGTCATAGTAAGAAACGAAATATGAGACCGCGTTTTCCGGGAAGAACTCGCGGAACTCAGCGTAGAGCTGCGCCGCCAGCGTTTTATTGTGCGCCATGATCAGAGCTGGTTTCTGGAGCTCCTGGATGATTGAAGCGACCGTGAATGTTTTACCGGTAGCAGTCGCACCCAGCAGGACCTGGTGTTTCAGTCCTCGCTGAACGCCTTCGACGAGTTGACGAACGGCTTCCGGCTGGTCACCGGTGGGTTGGAAGGGAGCGTTAAGTTTGAAGTCCATTGGATATCCATTGAAAGTGAAAGAATCAGAATAATTGTACTCGTTTATTCTATCTTTACGAGAAATGTTGGAAAAAGGAAACGGCTAATTTTATAGGGTTTTCTTGGATTTTTCCACAAATCACGCGCTAAAAAAGAAGCACTGCAAGCATGGAGTGCGAAAAATCATTGGGACAGATACGATTATAAGGCAGCCGGCGAACTAAAAGACTCGCCCAAATGTACACAGATGCAATTGGGGAAGATGAGAGTTTATTATTCTAGAATCGGTTAATTATGACGAAGGATTTTAATCTGGATTTCTTATTCGGGTGGCAACAATAACAACCCGGTGCGTATTGCTGTCCTGTGGCCAGCAAGTAATCAATGTGATCCGCTCATCTTGTGACGGGGCGATCCACCGCGCATTTTCGATACGGGTCGACAATGGTTCAAAACGTTCCGGAAGCAGCACATTGGCAACAACCTGGTACCGAAATTCCACAGAACCGGAATAAACACTGATGCCATCTCCTATTTGCAGCTTTATTAGATCTTTGAAAACCATACCATATGCATTATGATGGCCGTTGAGCACCGTATTTCCAGGCAGGCCAAGAAGGGCTGAAGTAACATGCCAGCCGGCTGCATATTGATTTGGTGTCAGCCATTGATCATAATCCTGGCTTCCCGAATCAATTATGTTGTAACCAACCGGTACGATCGGCACATCCAGATTGATCCTTGAGATGAATAACCGGTCCGGAGCCAGCCCGGACGATTGGGACCCGTAGGTATCTGCGTTGGGGCGGCTTTTGTCAGAAATTACCGTCGGGGCAACTACCGTGGTTGAATTCAGGTTATTACGGGAGGCTTGAATACTTATCCGGATATAATCCTCAAGTGAGGGACCGAAGAGGGATTCTGACAAAATCCAATTCAGCGATCTTCTATCTATACCCGATACTGGGATTAAGATAAGTGGGCAATCTCTGATAACCACCGTCTCACTCCCACTTCCGGTATAACCACTTAATGCCGTCCAGCTGTAGGGATAGCTGCCAGGTGGCAGGTTGATGGTCTGCGAAGTCATGTAGGTCGCGCCATTGATCATCAGCGCGGCATGGTTCAATTCAAGGGACAAGGGTGTCAGCGATCCACCCACCTGGGTCCAGTTGCAAACACCAACAGACAAAGAAGCAGTTGCATTACTTGGGGCGCAAGCTCCAATAACAACCGTCCCACTGCCATTCCCATTGTAACCAGTGTCTGCCGTCCAAGTATACGGATAGCTGCCAGGTGCCAGGTTGATGGCCTGCGAAGTTGTGTAAGTCTCACCATTGATCGTCAGCGCGGCATGCTTCAGGTCAATGGACAAAATTGTCAGCGATCCAAATCCCTGAGTCCAGCTGCAAACACCAACAGAGATATAAGCATTTGCATTGCTTGGGACACAAGCTCCAATAATAATCGTTTCACTGCCATTCCCAATATAACCGGCTTCAGCCGACCAACTATATGGATAGCTGCCTGGTGCAAGGTTGATGGTCTGCGAAGTCATGTACGTGGCGCCATTAATCGTCAACGCGGCATAGTTCAATTCAATTGTCACAGGTGTCAACGATCCTGCCGCTTGGGTCCAACTGCAGGTACCAGTAGTTACCGAAACACTTGCAGTGCCTGGAGCACAACCTATTATAACGACCTTCCCACTTCCACTACCTGTGTAACCGTTCTCAGCCGCCCAACTGTAGGAATAGCTGCCAGGTGGAAGGTTAATAGTGTGCGAAGCCGCGTAGGAGGCGCCATTAATCGTCAGGACAGCATGCTTCAGTTCTATCGTCACGGGTGTCAGCGATCCTGCCGCCTGGGTCCAACTGCAGGCGCCGATGGTCACTGAGGCACTTGCAGTGCCTGGCGTGCAGTCACCTATAACAACAGTCCCACTGCCATTCCCTATGTAACCGGGTTCAGCTGACCAACTATAGGGATAGTTGCCAGGTGGCAGGTTAATGGTATGTGATGCCCCGTAGGTTTCAGAATGGGTGATTAGTGCTCTCTGTCCAGGTCTGTTGGACACGGAAGTATTATAGGTCGCACCATTGATCGTCAGCGAGGCATGCTCCAAAAAAAGTGTCACGGGTGTAAGCGATTCAGACTCCTCGGTCCAGATACACGCACCGCTCGTGAGGAAAGCGCTCGCGGTACCTGGTGTGCAATCTCTTATATCTACCGTTCCACTACCGTTTCCAATGTAACCGACATCGGACATCCAACTATAAGGATAGCTGCCAGGTGCCAGATTGATGGTCTGCGAAGCGGTATAGGTCACGTTATTGATTGTCAGCGAGGCATGGCTCAAGACAAGCATCACTGATGTCTGCGAGCCCTCTGCCTCGTTCCAATTACAGGCACCAGTGGTCACAGATGCATTTGCGATGCCTGGAGCACAACCAGCAATATCAACCGTCCCGCCACCATTCCCAACGTACCCAGTCTCGGCAGTCCAATCGTAGGGATAGCTGCCGGGTGTCAGGTTAATGGTCTGTGAGGCTACATAAGTCAAACCATTGATCGTCAGTACGGCGTGATTTAATTCAATGGAAACAGGCGTTAGTGATCCGAACGCCTGATTTAAAATGCAGGCACCGGTGGTCACCTTTGCACTCGCGGGACCTGGCTCACAGGCTCCAATATCAAGAGTCCCACTGCCGCTCCCTATGTAACCAGTCTCAGCCGCCCAAGTATAAAGGTAGCTTCCGGGTTTCAAATCGATAATCTGCGAAGCCGTATATGTCTTGCCGTTGATCGTCAGCGCGGCATGCTCCAAGTCAAGTTCCACGGGCGTCAGTGATCCGTCTGCCTGGGTCCAATGGCATTGACCAGGGTCCACTGAAGCACTTGCCTGCTCCGGCAAATCTGGATGTGGGCAATCATCCCTGGTCGGCTCTGGAACCATGGGAACAAATCCAAGTACATACGAGCGGCCCTGTGCATCTGGAAAGTAAGAACCAATTACAACTGGTTGTGGTACGGCATTGACGCTGACCTCGATAGGATTCTGCCCGGTCTGGAGTCGTTCATCAACTCCGGGTGTACCCACATATTTACAGACATAAACCTTCCCAATTTCTGGCTTGCAGTCTTTAATATCCACCTTCCCATGCCCACCCCCGGTGTAACCTTTATCAGCCGTCCAGGTATATGGATAGCTACCAGGTGGTAGACTGATTGTCTGCGAAGTCGTATATGTCTTGCCGTTGATCATCAGCGAGGCATGGTCCAGATCAATGGACATGGATGTCAGCGATCCGGTCTCCTGGCTCCAACTGCAGGCACCAACGGATGTTGAAGCACTAGCAAGACCTGGCGTGCAGTCTCCTATATCAACCGTCCCACTGCCACTTCCAATATAACCGCTATCGGCCGTCCAGCTGTATGGATAATTTCCAGGGGGCAGGTTGATAGTCTGCGAAGCCGTATATGTTTTGCCATTGATCGTCAGTACGGCATGCTCCAGGTCAAGTTCCACGGGAGTCAGTGACCCGTCTGCCTGGGTCCAAAGGCATTGATCAGGTTTCACCGATGCACTGGCCTGCTCCGGCAAATCTGGATGTGGACAATCATCCCTGGTTGGCTCAGGAACCATGGGAACAAATCCAAGTACATACGAGCGCCCCTGTGCATCTGGAAAGTAAGAACCAATTACAACTGGTTGTGGTACAGCATTGACGCTGACCTCGATAGGATTCTGCCCGGTCTGGAGTCGTTCGTCAACTCCGGGTGTACCCACATATTTACAGACATAAACTTTTCCAATTTCTGGCTCGCAGTCTTTAATATCCACCTTCCCATGTCCACCCCCGATGTAACCATTATCGGCTGCCCAGGTATAGGGATAGCTGCCAGGTGGCAGGTTGATGGTCTGCGAAGTCGTATATGTCTTGCCATTGATCGTCAGCGCGGCATGCTCCAGGTCAAGTTTCACAGGCGTCAGCGATCCGTCTGCCTGGGTCCAATGGCATTGACCAGGTTTCACCGAAGCACTGGCCTGCTCCGGCAAATCTGGATGTGGACAATTATCCCTGGTCGGCTCAGGAACCATGGGAACAAATCCTAGTACATACGAGCGGCCTTGTGCATCTGGAAAGTAAGAACCAATTACCACTGGTTGTGGTACAGCATTGACGCTCACCTCGATAGGATTCTGCCCGGTCTGGAGTCGTTCGTCAACTCCGGGTGTACCCACATATTTACAGACATAAACTTTTCCAATTTCTGGCTCGCAGTCTTTAATATCCACCTTCCCATGTCCACCCCCGATGTAACCATTATCGGCTGTCCAGGTATAGGGATAGTTGCCAGGTGGCAGGTTGATGGTCTGCGAAGTCGTATATGTCTTGCCATTGATCGTCAGCGCGGCATGCTCCAGGTCAAGTTTCACAGGCGTCAGCGATCCGTCTGCTTGAGTCCAATGGCAGTCTCCGGTTTCAACTGAAGCTTCCGCAGTTACGGGCTCACAGCCTTTAATAACCAGAGTTCCACTCCCGTTTCCAGTATGACCATCAATAGCCTTCCAGCTATATGAATAGCTACCTGGTGGCAGGCTGATGGTCCTCGAAGTCTTGTAGGTCATACCATTTATCGTAAGGGAGGCAAATTTAAGAACAATTGACACGGGCGTTAGTGATCCAGTCGCCTGGGTCCAGCTGCAGATACCAGCGGTCACCGAAACGCTCGCACAGCTTCTAATATAAAGCTCCCCTCTACCATTTCCAATATAACCGGCCTCAGCTTTCCAGCTGTAGGGATAGCTGCCCGGTGCCAGGTTGATGGTCTTCGAAGTTTTGTAGGTCACACCATTGATCATTAGCGAGGCATGGCGGAGAAAAAGAATCCCGGGCGTTAAAGATCCTTTCACCGGGGTCCAGCTGCAGGAACCGGTGGTCACTAACACACTGGCACTCCCAACCACTTTTCCTTGGGAATCCGCCAAAACAGAGTTCGGGGGCAACAAACCGGACACCAGTACGGCGAACATGAGTGCCGCACTTAGGATGTAGCAGATTTTCCCCAAAACAATCAGTTTTTTAATATCCTTGAACATGGCCCACGTCCTTTACCTTGTGATTCAATGTCAATTCCAAGTTGTTTCAGGAAAGGCTTTAATATAAAGTATGGCATACCAGATACCTCAGTACATCTCTAATTCCCGGTAACATAAGTCTTTATAAAATTTCGTTATTCGCAGTTTAGAGCACCGTTCCGTCTTATCGGAGTCATTTGATTAAAATTTACACTTTCCTGATATACCCTGCAAAAACATACGTGTCGTCCAATAACTGTGCCCATCCGTTTTCAATCTTGACCACGTGAAGCACTTCATCCTTCACGGCAAACCGAACCCAGGTGGAATTGGAGTCCGGCTTCCTTCGCACATTGATGCGCGTATGAAGAACCACATAATCACTGGTCGATGGTTGAGGAGCCGGGTTTGGAGTTGGGGTCGGGATATTCGCCGGTTTCGGATTGATGTAACCCGCAAAAACATATGTACCATCCAATAGCTGCGCCCACCCGTTTTCAATCTTTACCACCTGTAATACTTCATCCTTAACTGCATAACGCATCCAGGTGGAACCGGAGTCTGGGTTGGCTCTTACATTGATACGCGCGTATATAACTACATAATCAACGCTTGCCGGTTGAGGAACCGGCGTAGGTGTTGGAGACGGGTTTGGAATGGTTCCCCCTATTTCTTCAATGAACATCTTCGAATAATGGTTCACATCCAGAACCAACATTTCGCCATAACGGCTGTACGAGCCAGGCAGCTTGCAGATATCCCCCGTAAACTGGTGTCCAGCCACCAGCTCGGGTTTCTGACCATCCGACAGGACTATTTCATAATCGGGTAACCAGGACTCTTTGAACTGCGCCCAAGTCATTTGGGTTGCCTGCTTGGGCTGCCGTCCATAATGCGGCACCCAGGCGCGATACTGTGGAAGCCAATTGTCCATTCCCGCCGCCCAGGTTGTAACAAAGCCCTTGTTCGTATACACGCCACTTTGAGGAATCTGACTATGTAACTGCCATATAAATTTCTCAAAATGGGTACTTATATTTACGGCTTGGCCCTTCGGGACTGCGCTCCAGGAGATTCTTCCACCTCTGGCTTGCTGCCAGGCAGACCAGTTCAGCCACCACTGCTCCTGATCGGCCCAGATCCACTTTATGGGCAAACCTTCTTTCTTTATGGTTTGGATCAGCCAATTTGCCTGCTGGATGGGATCCAGGATGATATCATCCCAAAAGTAAGCTTGCAGCACCATGGAACTTTTGGTTGCCACATCAATGCAATGTTGGCGCGAGATGGGTGACAGAACTTTCCCACCCATACTATCCAGAACAGGATAAAGGCCAACCACCACCGATCTGCAACCCGCATCCTCGAACTCCTTCGGATTGATATGATCACACCAAATTGAGACATCCGGGGCCAATACAGGATCAAGTATCTTCATTTATTTATCTCTACATCAAGCATTCGTGTGAGCCAAAGTGAAATAGGTAAAGATTTCAGAATCCGCGCAAATATTTGGACTGGCATTAATCCAGTAAGGATTATTCGGACCACATATATGCATCATAATGCCGACATCATCCAGGTCACCACCCAGGAAAGTGCCCTTTTAACCCTGTTCATTGGATATAAATATACCCAATTTGTGGATTTACAGAGCTTTTTTCGCATCACACGCATCTTTTTCCAATGATTCATGCTCTGACTACCAAATCTCATTCCCCCTTGCAACCATCCTTTCCCCCCGTGGTAAAATCATTTTCAATGACAGTTTGGTTTTTCTTCAAAATCCGACAGGGATAATATTCATTCGAGAAAACAATGTCCAGTTTGACTCCTGCGAAGATTGCTGAAATAAATGAAGTTATAGAAGCAGAAGCTTATGCGAATTATTTCCTGTGTGCGCCGCCGGAATTCTCCCGACCATTTCGGCTGGAAGTCAAACGTTTCGGTTCGGTGTGCGTGACAATGATCCCAGGATCGGACAACATAGATTCCAACCGAATTCTGGGATTGGGCCTGAGCGAACCCGCGACTGAATCCATGTTGGACAAAGTGATTGCCCCTTTCCAAAAAGCTGGATGCAAGAACTATAAAGTCCAGCTCTGCCCAATAACACAACCCGCCCAAATTTCAGATTGGCTTGCTGAACGTGGATTTAAGCCTCATCGGAATATGGCCAAAGTTTATCGAGGCACCGAACCAGTACCTGCCATTTCCACTGACTTGCGCGTGGAAATGATCGGGGAAGATCAGGCAGATGCCTATGCCAGCGTTGTGCTTCCCGTATTTGGCCTGAGACCCGCTTACCGCCCACTGGTGAAAGCCAATGTAGGCAAGCCAGGATGGCACCATTGCCTTGCATTTGCCGGAGAGAAACCTGTCGCAGCCGCGGCCATGTTTATGAACAACGAGGTGGCCTGGTTGGGTTTTGGCAGTACGCTTAGAACCCATCGCAGACGCGGCGGTGAAAGCGCTGTCATTGCCCGCCTTATCCAGGAGGGATTGGACATTGGCTGCCAGTGGTTTGTCGGTGAGACCGATGAAGACACACCCGAACACCCGATTTCTTCATACCATAACACGATGCGAATTGGATTCAAACTGGCTTACCTGCGAAGGAATTATTATCATCAACCCCCTATGAGTCATTTGGAAAAAGTGTACCGCGCTCTCTTCGTCGCCGCTTACAGTTTGAAATTTGAATGGCAGCGCCTTTTACAGCAAGGAAATTCAGGCTAGCAAGGTATCCAGAGTCAACCTGAATTACCTCTCTAGCAATTGCCTCAATAATATCGACACACCCGATCGCCTCCAATGCGATCCTGAGAATTATTAGTCTCAAGTAAGGTACCTTGTTCAGACTATAGAGCATATAAAAGGCAGACAAGGATATGAATCTACGGAAGAATCTAGTTCGAATTCCCGCTACCTCGATCTTGTTCTTGATTCTTGTCCCATTGGTTTCCCATATTTTTTTTTCCTCTCTTGGCTTCAATCCAACTGATGACGGCTTTACTCTTGCTTACAGTAGGAGAATCATCGCCAGTCAAATTCCCCACCGTGATTTTATTATTATTAGACCTTTCCTTTCACCACTGCTTCATGTGCCATTCGTATTTTGGGGCGGGGAACATACATACATGCTTTCAAGGTTCTTTGTATGGTTTCAATTTGCCTGGATGGCATGGGCTGGGGTTTCAATAATTGAAAAAGGATTAAGATTATCTTTTGGAAACTTCGAAAGAATAACGATTGCATTAATTTCTCTGGCTGTCTCTGCTCATACATTTCCACCTGTTGCTTGGCATACAATCGACGGGTTATTTTTTATTTCCCTTGGTCTTGTCTTCTGTTTATCTGAAAAACGGTCAGGCAAAATAATTGGTTATTTACTGTTAGGAATGGCTTATCTATGTAAACAGAGTTTTATATTCTTCGCGCCGTTATCAATAATAATAATGGGAGATTGGCGAAAAATAAGGTATTGGTTGGCCATTTTGATACCAGGAATTCTCTATATCACGTTTTTGTTACTTACGGACGCGTTACCCGATGCCATTCTACAGTTAACTTCACAGAGTAACATCCTATACTACGGGTTTCATGGTTACATAAATCCGAAACTAATAGTGTTTTTTCTTGTCGGGTATCTTTCGACCCGTTTTATATTGGGAAGCGCACAAATAAACTTGCCGCTTTGCAATCCCGTAAAGGAATGGATCGGGCTATTAACCCTTTCGGTAATACCGGTGTTTGCCATATCAGCTTCTTTCATTTCAGGCAGATACATTCTAGCGTTGTCTTATTGGCTTTTCAGCCTGGTAGCTGGAGTTGTTGGTTGCTTTTTCTTAGTAAGAACTGAGAAGCCGCGCGAAGCAGGAAGAATTGGACTGATATTCTTGCTCATGGCCTGGAGTGAATCAATTTCAATTGGTTGGCCCTATCCAGATTTGGTTTCAGGACAGTTATTGGCATTCCTTCTGGCATTTACACTTCCTTTGATCCAGCAGAAACTGGAAATACTTAAAAGGCGAGATATTTACTCAGTGACGTTATTGGTTTTCTTATCCATAATTCTTATCTCTTTTGGAATAGCCAGAATGAGATATATTTTCCGTGATCTACCTGCCGTAAAACTAACTGAAAGGTTGGATGCTGTTCTTCCAGGCGGAAAAGGAATAAGAACCAATAAAAACACTTATGACTTCCTGTTTGAGCTAAGGATGGTAATCAAGGTCTCCAAGAATTTTGGAGATACATACGCAATTATTCCTGATTGTGCTGGTTGGTGGGTCCAATCACCGCAAGCTAATCCATTATCTATTGATTGGGTACAGGGAATAGAATTGAACAAACCAGAATTGGTTTCCCGTGTAATCCACGATCTTGATTTAATCCGCAATACCAATATTGTGATCGTCCAAAAAGTACAGGCAAAGAAATTAAGAGACGGGTTTGTTCCTTTTGATGAAGAATTTTCGGTCGTAGAATATGTTCGTAACCATTTCACAAAAATATACGATACTTCCCTATTTGAGCTTTATAAATAGTTCATAATTTTAAGATCTGCTTGTTAAAGACCATTGGGACAGTAATACTGGTCACTATCTTTGAAAACAGAAAAAATTGCCTAAATTGCCCTTAATTGCACAACGAAAACCGGTCCTCGGGTTATATCTGATAACCCTGTCACTTCATTATTGACCTTAGGAGCGTTTCAAAAATGACCACCACCTCCGAAAGCCGCCTTCCCCGCCTTACCAAATTTCTCTACGGCATCAGTGATTTCGGCTTCGCCTGTACAGACACGACCATGCAGGTGCTTTTTGCCATCTTTATGACCGATGTGGTCGGGTTGAAACCAGTATATGCCGCTGCAGCCATCTTCATCGGTCGCACCTGGGACTATATTAACGACCCGCTGATTGGTTTTTACACAGACCGGATGCGTTCCCGCTGGGGCCGCAGGCGGCCATTCCTGCTATTTGGATTCATTCCCTTTGGGCTGATGTTCGCCATGATGTGGTTCCGCCCGCCCACACAAAACCAGTTCCTGCTGGTGGCGTATTATGCAATGGCTTATTTCCTCTTTGATACTTCTTACACATTTGTCACCATGCCGTACTCTGCCCTGACTCCTGAATTAACCCAGGATTATGACGAGCGCACGTCCCTTACAACCTACCGCATGGCATTCTCCATCCTGGGCAGTCTGCTGGCATTCACTGTACCACTGATAATCATCGGAGCCATGCGCCCAGAAAATGCCGGCCGCGTTTTCTCCATGGGCCTTATTTTTGGGGCGGCCTGTGCACTGCCTCTGCTTCTTACCTTCTTTGGGACGCACGAACGCCCCGAGTATTTTGCCCAGTCCCGGCCCAGCCTGCGCGAATCCTTACGAGCGGTTTGGAAGAACCGGCCCTTTCTTTTTGCCGCAGGGATCTTCCTCTTTACATGGACGGCTGCGGACATCATCCAGGCTTTCCTACTCTTCTTCCTGAAATACCGAATGAAACTGGAAGCCCAAAGCGATCTCATTATGGGTGCCATCTTCATCACTGCCCTGGTGGTGCTGCCCTTTTGGAATTGGATTTCCCTCAAGACTGACAAACGCAAGGCATACATTGCCGGAATGATCTTCCTGTCGGTCATCATGATTGCGCTCATCTTTCTGAGCCCTTCCGCCAGTCTACCAATGGTATTGGTCATGGCTGTCCTAGCAGGTATTGGTGTCTCAGCAATTCATGTACTCACCTGGGCCATCATCCCGGATGCCGTCGAAGTGGACGAACTGACCACCGGCAATCGTCATGAAGGGATCTTCTATAGCCTGGTCTCGCTCTTCAAAAAGATCGCTTCCTCCATTGCCATCCCACTAACCCTGCTGGTCCTGCAATGGAGTGGTTACATCTCCAATGCAGCCGTCCAGAAACCCTCCGCCATTCTAGCCATCCGCATTTTGATCGGCCCGGTGCCATCCGTGTTGCTTCTGGGCGGGATAGTCTTTGCCATTTTCTACCCGCTCAGCCGAGCCGGCCATGCCAGGGCGCGCCAGGAGATCGCCGCACGCCACGATTCTGTTGCAGAAGAATGATCCTCGCCACTCTGTGCTACCTTCACCACGCTGGTTCCACCCTGATGCTCCATCGCATCAAGCGGGCGGATGATATCCACCTCGGCAAATGGAACGGCCTGGGCGGTAAATTCGAACCGGGCGAAAGTCCGGAGGAGTGCGTACGCCGGGAAGTGTACGAAGAATCCGGGCTGGAGATAGACAATCCGCGTCTGTGCGGAATTCTGATGTTTCCAGCTTTCAAGGGAGAGGACTGGTACGTGTTCATCTTTACTGTGCAGGAATTCAACGGGGAACTACAGGAAAACGAGGAAGGCTATCTGAAATGGATCCCAGACACGGAGCTGGAGGCCCTGCCCCTCTGGCCAAGCGACCACGTTTTTCTGCCGTGGATCAAGAAGGGTAGGTTTTTCTCAGCGAAATTTATTTATACCGGGGAGGAGATGAAAGAATACACTGTGGCATTCTACCCTTAACGGTAGCACAGAAATACGGGGTGGAGCTGGCTGGTTTGTGAGGATCATGTTGACCTGCACGAATTTGGCTCAAACAAATACAAAGTGATATTATTAGGGAGAAAGGAGCATTAAGTATGAACAGAAGCTCTATTTCTTTAGGTCGCATTTTGGGGATTCCGATCGGGCTGGATTATTCCTGGTTTCTGATCTTTGCACTACTCACCTGGTCACTGGCCAACGGTTATTATCCTGCTGAATTTCCGAACTGGCCCGTGGCGCAATACTGGGTTATCGGTGCGGTGACAGCCATCCTGTTGTTTGGAAGTGTGCTGCTGCACGAGCTGGGGCATTCGGTGGTGGCTTTGCGTTACAAGATACCGGTACGCAGTATCACCCTTTTCATCTTTGGCGGCATTGCCCAAATCGGTGGCGAACCGCCCAGCGCTATCGCCGAATTCTGGATCGCTCTGGCCGGCCCCGTTGTGAGTTTTGCCTTGGCGTTACTCTTTGGCTTGCTCCAGGCATTCGCAGGCACCGTGGCCCCGCTACTGGCATTGGCCAAATATCTGGCATATATTAACGGAACATTGGCTCTCTTTAATTTGATCCCAGGTTTCCCTTTAGACGGCGGCCGGATCTTTCGAGCCATCGTCTGGGGAATCACACATAACTTGCGCCGGGCTACCCTTATCGCCGCCAACGTCGGAAGGTTTATTGCCTATATTTTTATTCTCATCGGGGTCTGGCAGATATTTATCGGAAATTTTGGCAACGGCTTATGGATTGCCTTCATCGGTTGGTTCCTGGAGAGTGCAGCTGTTTCCCAGGTCAGACAACAAACCATTCATGATTTGTTGGCTAATCACCGGGTGGCAGACGCAATGCGGCGTGACTACGTGGTAGTGAGGCCTGATACTACCCTGGAGCAACTGGTCGATGAGCACGTCCTGGGTGGTGGCCGACGCAGCATGATCGTGGAACAGGATGGCTGTGTCATCGGATTACTTACATTGCATGAATTCAAAAAGATCCCACGAACTGCCTGGCCTACCACCTCCGCAGCTCAGGCAATGATACCCCTTGAACAAATGAAACAAATCCTTCCCAACGCAGAGCTTGTGGATGCGTTGGGAGAAATGGACCGGGACGGCGTAAATCAGTTGCCGGTGATGGTTGGGGATCAGATTCAGGGCGTGCTGGGCCGGGACGACGTGATCAGCCTGATACGCACGCTAAGTGAGGTCAGCAGAAAGAAATAATGCTGATTAATAAGCCTGAGGCCAGGGATTTGGGCCTGGACACATCAAATCTTGAGCATTTACGGAGGTTTCATGGCCGAAAATAATAGTGCTGTTGAGTTGCATGGCTGCATCGTATGCGGTAGAGTTTATAACATTCTTGCCGTTTATACCCCGGGTGGCAAGCTGCTGGATTGTACAGTGACCAGTCCTGGCGGCCACATTGTGCCGGATGAAGGACAACCGCTGGTCGCCTGTGATACCCACACCGCCGAAGAAATACAGATTGCGTTAAAAAGATGGAAGTCCAGAAATAATGAAGAGCTGGAAAATGAACAGGAAGAATGAGGCAGCTTGCAATGGACTTTAAAGATTATTACGAGATATTAGGTGTACCCTTAAACGCCGATAAGAAAGTCATCCAGCAGGCTTATCGCCAGTTGGCCCGCAAGTTTCACCCGGATGTGAATCCAGGAAACCAGGACGCGGAAGAGAAATTCAAGACAATCAATGAGGCGTACCAGGTTCTTTCAAACGAGGGACAACGGAAGAAGTATGATGAGCTTCGGACGCAATACCAGCAATGGCGGCAAACGGGTGGGCGCCAACAGGATTTCGATTGGCATAACTGGTCAGCCCAGCCTGGTAACCAACCTGGCGGTGGTGTACACGTTGAATACACCAATGCCGAAGATCTAGAGGATCTTTTTGGTAGCGAGTCACCGTATTCCGACTTCTTCAACAGTATTTTTGGTCAGGTACGCAGAAGCGGCCCGGGTGGGGGCCAGGCTACTTCCACCACCCCACGGCGTGGTCGGGATGTCGAATACGAAATCGACCTGACCCTGCAAGAGGCATATCAAGGTGCAGACCGCTTGTTGGAAATAGATGGACACCACATCAGGGCCAGTATTCCACCTGGTGTGAACACCGGGTCACGAGTTCGATTGGCAAGCCAGGGAGAGCCAGGTCGTAATGGCGGGGCAGCTGGAGATCTTTACTTGATCATTCATGTAATGCCTGACGAAACCTTCGAGCGTGCCGGTGATGACCTGCATATCGAAGTCCCGGTGGATATCTTTACAGCGATTGCAGGGGGTGAAGTTCAAATCGCTTCCCTGGGGCGACCATTGATACTGACGATCCCGCCTCACACGAATGCCAACCGCAGCTTTCGACTGCGTGGCAAAGGCATGCCTCTCCTTGGAAAACCGGACAAGTACGGCGACTTGTTTGCCCGGGTCAGATTGGTGCTACCTGAACCGCTGACCGACGAAGAGATCAATACTATCCGTGAGTTGGCCGTTGCCAGGCAAAAACGTTCACAATCATTTACCAGATGAGGTCAGTCTATAAATCCCAAAAATAAAACCAAAAAAAGGTATTGGTATGGTACGACCGAAGGCTATGAGTCGCGCTCTCAACAACGTCTACAGGCCGACCTCGGGGTCAACCTGGATGCGGCTGAAGCAATCTTGCATCTGCGCAGTCAGGTCGTTGAATTGCAGACTCATATCCGCCAGTTGGAAGCCGAACTGAAGGTTCATACCACCAGCCAACAAATGCGGCTGGCGCAATACCGGGAAGTTTATGTCGAAGCAACCTGGATCGAAATGAAATTTCAAGGACAGTGATAACCTGGCATAATTAAGGAGCAGATCAACCGTCATATCTTCCTCTTATCTTTATCCAACAATACTCCAATACAACCGGTCTATACTCTGAAATAGACCTTTTTTGGAGTATGACGATGAACCTCGATAAATTCACTCAAAAATCCCAGGAAGCCATCTTCAGTGCACAGCAGCTTGCCCAGGACCTACATCACCAGTACATCGAACCTGCCCACCTCCTCCTGGCTTTGATCCGCCAGCAAGATGGCATCATACCAGCGTTGGTAACCAAAGTAGCTGGCAGCGTGCAAGCTTTGCAGGAAGACCTGCAAAACGACCTGGAAGTACGCCCGAAGATCCAGGGGGGAAATATGGATATTGGCCTGGCTCCCGCCACCGTCGACGTATTGAATACCGCCGAGCGTTATGCCAAAGGGATGCAAGATGATTACGTCTCCGTGGAACATATCCTGGTGGCCTTGGTTGATTCCAGCGAAGGAAAACGACTGGCGGGATACGGCCTGACCAAGGATGCCATACTGAACGCTCTCAAATCCATTCGCGGCAGCCAGCGGGTCAGCAATGAGAATCCGGAAGGCACCTATCAATCCCTGGAAAAATACGGACGTGACCTGACCGCCCTGGCGCGCCAGGGCAAGTTGGATCCGGTCATCGGGCGCGACGAGGAGATTCGCCGCGTTGTCCAGATCCTGTCACGGCGCACTAAAAATAACCCCGCCATCATTGGCGAGCCGGGCGTGGGTAAGACCGCCATTGCCGAAGGCCTGGCACAGCGCATTGTCAACGGTGATGTTCCCGAGGGGCTCAAAAAGAAACGCCTGATCCAATTGGATATGGGCGCTTTGGTAGCAGGAGCAAAATATCGCGGGGAATTTGAGGAACGTCTCAAGGCTGTCTTAAAGGAGATTACGGATTCAGCCGGGGAGATCATCTTGTTCGTGGATGAGATGCATACCGTCGTTGGAGCAGGCAAGGCAGAAGGCTCGATGGACGCCAGTAATATGCTCAAGCCGATGCTGGCTCGCGGCGAATTGCATATGATCGGGGCGACAACCCTGGATGAGTATCGCAAATACGTAGAGAAAGACCCTGCCCTTGAACGCCGCTTCCAGCCTGTAATAGTGGAAGAACCAAGCGTGGAGGACACCATTTCCATCCTGCGCGGATTAAAAGAGCGTTACGAGGTTCATCACGGCGTTCGCATCACCGACCCGGCGGTGATTGCCGCAGCCACCCTTAGTGCACGCTACATTACCGACCGGCGCCTTCCAGATAAAGCCATTGACCTGATTGACGAGGCTGCCGCCCGCCTGCGCACCGAGATTGATTCGAAGCCACAGGCACTGGACGAGGTGGACCGCGAGGTCATGCAGTTGGAGATTGAGCGCGAGGCATTAAGAAAGAAAAAGACAAGGCTTCCATCGAACGCCTTGAGAAGCTGGTGAAAGAACTGGCGGATCTGAAGGATCGCTCGCTCGAGATCACGACGCGCTGGCAGAATGAAAAAGGAGCCATCACCGAACTGCGAACAGTCAAGGAACAGATTGAGCAAACCCGCACCGAGATCGAGCGGGCTGAGCGGCAGTCTGACCTGGAAAAGGTGGCACGCTTGCGCTATGGTACCCTGCGCGAGCTGGAAGGAAAACTGACTGAAGCCGAAAGAAAGTTGAAATTGGTGCAAACTAATGGCGCCCTGCTGAAAGAGGAAGTGGACGCAGAGGAGATTGCCGAGGTGGTAGCTCGCTGGACGGGCATCCCGGTGTCCCGCATGCTCGAAGGCGAGACCCAGAAACTGTTGCACATGGAAGAGAACCTGCACCAGCGCGTCGTGGGGCAGGAACAAGCCGTGCGCGTCGTCTCAAACGCTGTAAGGCGTGCCCGGGCAGGACTTCAGGATCCCAATCGTCCCATCGGTTCTTTCATCTTCTTGGGTCCCACAGGGGTGGGCAAAACCGAACTGGCACGCGCCCTGGCAGAGTTCCTCTTTAACGATGAGAAGGCAATGATTCGCATTGATATGAGCGAATACCAGGAAAAGCATACCGTCTCGCGGCTGATCGGTGCCCCTCCAGGCTATGTGGGTTATGATGAGGGCGGCCAGTTGACCGAATCAGTACGTCGCCGACCTTATAGCGTGGTTTTATTCGATGAGATCGAAAAAGCCCACCCTGAGGTCTTTAATGTTCTACTGCAGCTCCTGGATGACGGCCGTCTCACCGATGGGCAGGGACGTACAGTAGATTTCCGTAACACGGTGGTCATCATGACCTCGAACCTGGGTAATCAACTCTGGGAGGGTGGTAAAACAGTAACCCGTGATACCATGACACAGATATTACAATCCCACTTCCGCCCTGAGTTTCTCAATCGAATCGACGAGATCGTGATCTTCCACCCACTGGACAAGGAACAATTGTCGAGCATTGTGAATATCCTGTTGCGGCATGTGTCGCGCCGGTTGGTCGAAAAAGGGTATTCGCTGGAAGTAAGTCCGGCAGCACACCTGTACCTGGCTGAGGTGGGTTATCACCCCGACTTTGGCGCCCGTCCACTGAAACGCGCCATCCAGCGCGAGTTGGAGGATCCACTGGCGTTAAAAATCCTTTCGGGAGAATTCAAAGAGGGTGACCGCATTCTGGTTGAACGTACTACCGATGGGTTAAAATTTTCAACATAAAAAATCCAGACATCCGATGCTAATTTGCACCGGATGTCTTTTACAATAGGGACGGGAGCCGACTCATGACCAAACCGATCTTTTTTGCCGTAGGCCAGGAGTTTCTGGAATTGGATGGGTTGACAGATACTGTCCTACCCTGGGAGGACGGACTGCGCTTAAATACTGATCCAGGAAACTTTGAATGGTGGTATTTTGATGCCCATTTCGAGGATGGTTCAACCGCAGTGATTGTCTTCGCCACCAAGCCCATCATTAATCCGCGCGTCCCGTTGCTGCCCAACCTCTCACTGACAATCACCCGCCCGGATGGACGCAAGACCGCTGAGTTCGACCTGCCGCCGGCATTTGAATTCTCTGCAGCAAAGGAAGCCTGCGAAGTGCACATGGGACCCGCCTATGCGTGCCAGGAACAAAAATGCGGTCACTGGATCTACACGCTGCATGCACAGACAAAGACCCAGTCCGCGGACCTGGTCTTTACCGGTCTGGTACCGCCTTGGCGTCCGGGGGCAGGCAAGTCATATTTCGGCGATCTCGAGCATTTCTTCGCGTGGCTGCCCGGCATCCCTTACGGATCGGTGGAAGGGACGCTGTCCTATGATGGGCAGACGCGTCATGTGCACGGCACGGGTTACCATGACCACAACTGGGGAAACGTTCCCCTCCCCTTCGTACTTGATCACTGGACCTGGGGGAGGGCACATGTGGGCGATTACTCGATGATCTTTGTTGAGCAGATCTCTACCCAAAAATACGGTTCACAACGGATCCCGATCTTCCTGCTGACGAAGGGAGCAAAAGTACTGGCGGATGATGCCCGCTTCCTGACCATGCAGGCTGGTGATCTTGTTCGACATCAAGGTGGGCGCAAGTACCCTCTTAATGTAGATTTCCTGTGGGAACCCGGGAAGCAAAGCGTCAAGCTGGCGCTATGTGAGCCGCTGCTTATCGAGGCAACCAGCCTGCTGAGCGCGCTTCCGCCATTCCAGCGGTCACTTGCGCGCTTTGTGGTGAATCCATTTTATTTCCGGTTCAATGCCAAACTTGAGCTGACCATCAACCTGGATGGCCTGCGGGACACGCTGCATGGTACAGCTTTGTACGAGTTGATGATGTTAAGGTAGTGCAGGGAAAGATGGCTTTTTTTCCGTCACCACAAGAATGCAACACAGCGCTTGCCGAGGATCTTATCATCAAATATCAATTTGGCAGGCTTGTCCGCCATACCGAGACACACATGCAGCGGTAGTAAATGCTCCTCACGCGGGAAGCAATATCGCGCGTATGGTGCCTTCTCCCATTCGATCATTTGTTTCTCACGCTCAGACCGAGAAATTGGACTGGTACAACTCTGAATAAGCCAATTTTGAAAGGCATCATTAGCTGGATCAGGCCTTTCAGAACCTCCCCACTGAAAAGCACCCATGTTGTGGAACGAGAATCCGGATCCAATCACCAGGATATTCTCATTCATCAGACCACGCAAAGCTTTGCCAAGTGCAATATGCGCAGAAGGGTTGAGACCGCGCAACAGTGAAAGTTGAAGAGAAGGTATATCGGCCTTTGGGTACATCAATTTGAGGGGGATAAACAAGCCATGATCAAATCCCCGCTGAGGATCGATACGGACCGCGAGATTATTTATTTTCAATAATCCGGCGATCTTGTTCGCAAGCTCTGGGCTGCCGGAAGCCGGGTAGGTGATTTCATAAGCCTCATCCGGGAAGCCATAATAATCATAGAACATCTCGGGGCTTTGAGCTCCCAACAACGTTGCCGCGCTTTCTTCCCAATGCGCACTGATCACGAGGATGGCGTCTGGTTTTGTAAGCTGGCTTGGAAGACGTTCCATGAACTCCACCATCTTCTTGTGGCCGGGGTCTCCGAGAATTGGCAAGGGACCACCGCCATGGGAGAAATATACAATTTGGGCTTTTTTTTCTGGACTGTCATTATTCATCAAAAAATCCTTTCAACAGACCCTTCAGACATTGGGACGATCAGTGCCCGGCACACTTCGCCTTTCATCCGGTAATACCGAGCGATTCTTTGCGGATATGTCGCATGATTTTTTGGATATTTTGAAAAACGCTCCAATTCGTGGAGGTGTTCTAACAATTCTTATCATCCATCAGCCTAATAACATCTGCCTTGTTGGGGATGATGCACAAAAATTCAAAATTTTCCTCACCAGTATTCCGGTACCAGTGCGGTATTCCTTCCGGAATGTACACCACGTTCCCAGCCTGTACCTCGAACTCTTTCCCGCCAATCCCGACAACTGCGTGACCCTGAAGCACGTACTGTTCATGTTCGACCGTGTTCGTATGTTTTGGCATCCCACCTCCAGGCTCCATCACAAAACGGCGCATGGCGAAATTTGGTGCTTCCTGGCCAGAGATCAAGACCTGTATGCTGGTAAAATCCCCGGCTTTGACAGCTTGTGCCGGCGTATCTTTCACATGTTTGACAAACATATCTTCCTCCGAATCTACTCTCTACTCTCTACTCTCTCTTTACTAACATTGCCGGCTTCCACCTGCCAGATTTCGGCCTTTTCGACAAAACCGGGTGCAAACAGCTTAAGGTCGGTGGTGGTGAGCAGTGCCTGCTCAATATTATCCAGGTACGCCAACAGATCCAGCCTGCGTTGTGTATCCAGTTCTGCCAAAACCTCATCGAGAAGCAGAACCGGCCATTGGCCCGTGCGGGCTTTCATCCATTCGATTTCAGCCAGTTTAAGCGCTAAAAGCGCGGTGCGCACCTGCCCGCGCGAGCCGTAGTCCGAAAGATCGATCCCGTTAGCCAGAAAGCGAAGTTCGTCCCGGTGCGGCCCCAACGCTGTCATGCCCCGGCGGATTTCCTCACTGCGGGTCTGCCTGAGCGCTCCCAGGAACCCCTGGCGAATAGCCTCTTCGCCCAGGCCATTCCGCTGAACTGGTGTGGTAAGTGTCATGGCGATCTGTCCCTGCGGACGAGGGAGCGGGTCATAAGCGGGCTGGTAGTGCAATCGCAGTACCTCCGCAGCTTGTGTCAATTCCAAGTGGATGCGTGTGGCCAGTTTCTCGATCTCCTGGATGGCTTCAATACGTCTCAAAATGATGGCCGCTCCTGTACGGGTAATCGAATCGTCCCAGAAATCCAGTTGCGATGAATCCCCGCCACGCTCGGCCAGCAACTTGAGCAGGGCATTCCTTTGAGTCAGCGCCTCGCCGTAATCGCTTAACTGCCGGGCGTATCCTGGTACTGTTTGCGCCAGCGCCAGGTTAAGGTAACGACGGCGATGGTCAGGCCCACCTTCGATGATCTGGGTCATCTGAGCCACGAAAATAACCGCATTAAAATGGCCGATAATCTCCGCCAACGGACGCTTGACGCCATCCAGCAGGGTTTCCTTGCGCAACCGCTGACCACTGGCACCGACCGCTTCGAGCACCAGCCGCACCTCGAGCCTATGCTTTGCCAGCCCGCGCGTATACTCGGCCACCAACCGTCCTACTGCCAGCTCTTTCCGGGCTTCAATGAAATTGACCAGTTGCCGGTCCGTATGGGTTTGGAAGGATGTAAAGGCTGCCAGGAAGTAGACGGCTTCAAGTACACTGGTCTTGCCCTGGGCATTGCTGCCAGTTAGCAAAACGACCCGCCGGGGGATATCCATATCCAGGCGGGCGAAACTGCGGAAGTTGGTCAAAGAGAGATGTGTGAGATACATGAATCGATTAAACGTTGATATGTTGGCCCGATCAGACGTTATCCAATGGCGGCTGCTCGGGTTGTGGTTTCCAAATCTTCGTGGCACGGTCGGTAAAGACTACGCCGTTCAGATGGTCTATCTCGTGCTGGAAAATGCGCGCCAGCCAACCTTTTGCCTTGATCTTCATTGGCTGACCCCGGCGGGTCAGCCCTTTAACGGTCACTGCAACGGCACGCTCCACTTCGCCCTGCCAGCCCGGGACGGATAAGCAGCCTTCTATGCCCTCAACATTCTCTTCGGAAGAGGACTTGATCTCAGGATTGACCATCACATATAGCTTTTTTGGTGAGTCCTCCTCCTCATCATTCTCTTCGTATTCCACTACGATCACACGCTCCGAAACGCCCACTTGTGGGGCCGCCAACCCGACGCCGGGGGCTTCACGCATGGTTTCAATCATGTCGTCGATCAGGGTCTGTAATTCCGTATCAAATTGGATGACTGGCCTGGCCTTGTGGCGCAGAACAGGATCTGGAAGCTTAACAATTTGTCTCAATGTCATAATTCACCAGTAATTTTACTAATATATTCTTCTTTCATTCGGCTTGGTCTGGAGTCCGAGGGTTCTGAGGTCCCGTTCTCCTTTGGCCTTCCTGATCTCTCCGAAGTTCCTGGGTATTTTGGTGGTACATCGTAAAGAACTCTGCCATGCGCTCGCGTTCGGCAAGTACCTCGGCCTGTTTTTTTCTTTCGATACGAGCCATCCGGCGACGATCAATATCCAACTGAACAGCCGTAGGATTATAGACGTCAAAAAAATCCATCTGCGTTTTACCAACAGAGATGTAGACATTTCCATAATTAAATATAATCTGTAACAGACCTCGGCGATCCGCTTCAGTACTCAGGATATTATCCAATGCGGCTGACCTTTTTTCCTCCCTGCCCAGCGGCTTGCGATAAATGTCGAAAATCTCTTCCAGTGTAACCTGAAAAATATCATTGCTCCAATCCCAGTAATTATAAACCCACCAGAGAAAAGCTCCCATCAGGATGATGATCAGGAAGATGAGCAGGTTATCGCGAGAACCCAGGAGAGAACCAGCCGGTGGTTCCGGTAAATGGGTCGACCGGTACACAGTCAGCACCAAGGTAACCAGGAAAATCAGGCCAGGCAATAATGTATGAAAGAAAAGTACAACCCAATGTTTTCGATATGTTATCGTTCCTCCCTTATCTTCGAACCGCACTTTAAAGATATTTAACCTGTCAAAGAAATCCTTCAATTTGAGAGCTTTATTCGTGACCACTTTTGGAGCTGGAGCCGATATAGAAGACTTGACTTCCTCTGCAACCGGTAACCCCAGTTTCTGGCGGATGGACCGTTTAAGGGCATCGACATCTGCTCTTCGGGTGGCGCTCTTGATGCGAATCCACTGCTCATCAATCAATGAAGCCGCCTGGTAAGGATGGGAAACGTGATAAAAGGCAACCCTTCCAACAAAGGTTCTCACGATGACATCACCATAACCCACTATACGTCCCACCTGGTCTGTCTCAACTCCAACTGCAAGGATAGTACTCAGGGGCGCTTCCTGGCGACTGTCGTACAGGGCGATGACTTTTTCCAACCAGACCACACGCTGATTGGTCACAATATAATAATCATTCCCCCAATCGATCCCCCGCCAGATGACCCAGGCGATATTCAGCAGGAAAGCCGCGATTGCCGCATATAAAACAAGCTCTGTTTTGGAAAGCAGGAAGCCCACATACAAGCCGGCCGGAATGATAAAAGCAAAAAAAGGAAGGATCATGGCTTCCCAGAAAAAAATCGGGTGCTTGCGTGCCAGAAAATAGATCACTTCACCGGGCTGCAACCAATTAAACTTTAACTTGCGGGCCAATTGGCGGCTGGAAATTGCTACTTCGAAATTTGGTTTGAGTATGCGAAACTGTTTGTGAAGTGCATCTAAATCATGACGAGAGAGGACGAATAGAAGTGCATCCTCTTGTACATAAATCGACACTGGCCGGCGGAAATTTGACAGAAATGCTTCTTCTCCAAAGTAATCATCAGGTAACAAAACAGCAAGTTGCTGCTCGGTTTTTTTCTCCCTCCGCATGACCCGAACAGATCCACTATATATCAGGAAAAAATCCTGCGCTTGACTCCCCTGCTTGAATACCACATCGCCGGTCTTGTAGGATGCCTCGCCCAATTTGGCCGCTACGGTCGCCAACTGATCATCATCCAAGCCTCGAAAAAGGTGGATCTTCTTAAGAAATGCAATTCGTTCAGAGGTATCGATCATCACGGTTTAATTCTAGCATGAATCAAAGAATACGGTACGAAATGCTGCAGTCGTTCGGAGGCGTTTCAGCAGAACAGCCAGGGGCCTGTGACGCACTGAAAAATCGGCTTTTCATTTACCTCTTTTGCCCATCTGGTACAATGGGAGCATGAAACGGTGGCAATTCTGGGTCGGAGTCTTGATCAGCGCGCTTTTCCTTTGGTGGGCGCTCAACAAATTGAACCTGGGCGATTTCTGGAAAGCCATCAGGACCGCAAATTATTGGTGGATCCTGCCAGGCATCGCCGTATACTTCGTCGCAGTCTGGGCACGTGCCTGGCGTTGGCATTACCTGCTCAAACCAATCAAGGTGATCAAGACAAGTGTGATGTTCCCTGTCACCTGCATTGGCTACATGGGCAATAATATCTATCCGGCGCGCGCCGGGGAGGTGCTGCGGGCCGTGGTACTCAAACGGCGGGAAGGCGTCCCGGTCTCAGCTTCGCTGGCTACCATCATCGTCGAAAAATTCTTCGATGCGGTGGTTATGCTTGGATTCGTCTTTGTTAATTTGCCGGAACTAGCCAAGCTGAAAGGAAGCTCGGGTTTTGTTGGTAACATACAACAGGTGGCCATCATCGGTACCATCCTGGCTTTTATTATTTTGCTGATCTTTCTGCTGGCAGCCATGTTCCCGCTTGTCACGGCGAGGTTCGGACAATGGTTCATCGACCGGCTCGTGCCCGATCGCTGGCGCGGGCAGGTTTCCGGCATCATGCATAAATTCCTGGATGGGCTGGCCTCTCTGCGCTCGCCGTCCAATATTTTAATGGTGTTCCTCACCTCAGTAGTCATCTGGCTGCTGGAAACCGGCAAGTACTGGTTCGTGATGCACGCCTTCAATTTCCACGTCAGCTTTTTTGCCCTGATGCTGATGAACGGCATCGTCAACCTGATCACGATCATCCCGGCCGCGCCCGGCTACATAGGAACATTCGACGCTTCGGGCATCGCCGTGCTGGCCGCCTACAACGTGGAGCAGGCTACTGCAGCCGGATATACCATCGTATTACATGTGGCACTCTGGCTCCCGATCACACTTGTGGGTGCATATTATATGGCACGTGAAGGTATCAAGTGGAGCGAAGCGTTGAGAAGCGAAAAGGATGCAGAATCCAGCGCCTGAGTAGATGTCAGTAAACCGGCAGGTTCGGATCCACTTCCCTGGCCCAAGCGTTGATCCCGCCGCGCAGGTTGCTGACCTTCCTGAAACCGGCGCTGACCAGCAGTTCCAGGGCACGGTTTGAACGTGAACCGGACTTGCAAAAGAGAACAATCTCCTCGGCGCTATTAAGTTCAGACAAACGAGCGGCCAACTGGCCCAAAGGAATCAACTCTTCCCCCGGCAGGGAGGAAATCGCCAATTCGTGCGGTTCACGCACATCGATCAGGCGGATCTCCTCTCCACGCTGAAGCCGGGCAGCCAGGTCGGTGGCGGAAATATCCCACTCCCTGCCAGTTGAGTCTTCAGCATGTCCGATGCCGGGCACACCGCAAAAAGCATTGTAATCTATCAGCCTGGTCACTTCCGGGGACGGCCCGCATACTTTACAATGCGGGTTCTTTTTTAGTTTTACGTATTCAAACGACATATCCAGGGCGTTATAGAGCAACAGCCTCCCAACCAGGCTGGAGCCTATCCCAAGCAACAGCTTGATGGCTTCCGTGGCCTGGATCGTCCCGATCGTCCCCGGTAGAATGCCCAGCACACCCGCGTCGGAGCAGGAAGGCACGAGTCCAGGGGGAGGCGGCTCCGGAAACAGGCATCGATAACAAGGACCCAAGCGCGCGTCAAAAACACTGGCCTGCCCGTCGAAACGAAATACCGCCCCATAGACCAGAGGTTTACCGGTCAGCACGCACAGGTCATTGGTCAGGTAGCGGGTAGGGAAATTGTCGGTGGCATCCAGAATGAGGTCGTAAGGTCCGGCAATTTGGAGAGCATTCCCTGAAATGAATGGTTCATCGAACGCATCGATGTGGATGGCCGGATTCAGATCCAGGAGACGCTGACGGGCTGACTCGACCTTGCGCTGGCCGAGCATTCCCATGCCATGAACAACCTGTCGCTGTAAATTCGATTCGTCCACAACATCGTAGTCAACCAGCCCAATATGACCAACACCTGCGGCAGCCAGATACAAAGCGGCCGGTGATCCCAGCCCGCCGGTTCCGACAATGAGCACGGAGGCGGCCTTTAGCTTGCGCTGTCCTTCCAGCCCAATTTCGGGGATGAGCAGGTGGCGGGAATATCGCAGGATCTCTTCACGCGTCAGTTCAGGGAGCATGGGCATATTATATCGAGAAATCATCTCCGGCCCAGGAGTCACCCTTTGGGGCATGAACATGCGAGCCGGCTGTGGAGTGACCATCCAGGCGGGTTTCGAGGGCATCGACTCGCTCCAGCAATTGCTGGAGGGATAATCCGAGCACATCCGGCAGGGATGTGTGGTTCAAATCGGGTGCATCGCCGAGGTGGTGCGGATGGGAACGCTTAACAATCTGCCCGGGCACGCCGACCACCACTGAATTGGCCGGGACGGACTTAACCACTACCGCATTGGCGCCGATGCGACTGTCGTCACCGATGGTAATTGCCCCGAGAATTTTGGCTCCTGCACCGATAACCACCCGATCTCCGATGGTGGGATGTCGTTTACCCTTCTCGAGGCTCGTCCCACCCAGGGTAACACCGTGATAGAGGGTAACATCCGCGCCAACCTCAGCGGTCTCGCCGATGACCACCCCCATGCCATGATCAATAAAGAAGCCTGGACCAATCGTCGCACCAGGGTGGATTTCCACGCCAGTCAGGTTCCGGGCAAGCTGGGAGAACCAGCGTCCAAGGAATTTGAATTTATGAGTCCAAAGCCAGTGGGTCACGCGATGGGCCCAGATGGCGTGCAAACCAGAATATACCAGGAAGACTTCCAGCCTGGACCGGGCAGCCGGGTCACGCTCAAGGACAGAATCCAGGTCCTTGCGGATGGAGGCAAAAAAACCGGAGCGCCGGGGCACCTGGACCATCTGCGGCACGGAGGCAATTTGATTCGTATCCATGATCTTTCCTACTCTGCCAGGTTGGCGAACAATGGCGTGCTCAGATATCGTTCTCCAAAGGAGGGGATGATGACAACAATCAGCTTCCCGGCATTTTCTTTCCGGTAAGCCACCTGCAGAGCTGCCCAAGTGGCTGCCCCGGAGGAGATCCCCACCAGCAAGCCTTCCTCCCTGGCCATGCGGCGGGCTGTTTCCATGGCGTCATCATCTTTGACACGGATAATTTCATCGTACACTTTGGTATTCAGCACCGCCGGGACAAATCCAGCGCCCAGACCCTGAATCTTGTGCGGACCTTTTACCCCACCGGAAAGCACCGGGGAGCCATCCGGTTCAACGGCGACCACCTTAAAAGATGGCTTGCGGGATTTGATGACTTCACCCACACCGGTGATCGTTCCGCCGGTGCCCACCCCGGCAACAAGGAAGTCCACCCTGCCATCGGTATCGCGCCAAATTTCTTCAGCGGTTGTCTTCCGGTGGATCTCCGGATTGGCCGGGTTGTTGAACTGCTGGGGCATGAAATACTTCGGGTCAGAAGCAGCCATTTCTTCGGCCTTTTTTATAGCTCCAGCCATGCCATCCGCACCAGGAGTCAGTATGAGTTCGGCTCCATAGGCTCGCAACAACATACGGCGTTCCTTGCTCATCGTCTCGGGCATGGTCAGCACACAACGATACCCTTTGGCGGCCGCAACCATGGCGAGTGCAATGCCGGTATTACCACTGGTCGGCTCGACGATGATCTTGTCCCTGGTCAGCGCACCTGACTTTTCAGCAGCTTCGATCATTGCCACCCCGATACGGTCCTTGACGCTATGGGCAGGGTTATAGAACTCCAGCTTGGCAACCACCTCTGCAAATGCGCCTTCCGGTAAACGGTTCAGGCGGACAAGCGGGGTATTGCCAATTAAATCAGTAACGTCATTTGCAATTTTCATGATGCTCCCAAATTAAATGATACAGCCAACGGGCAAACAAAAAGGACGAGGCAGAGCGCCACGCGAAAATCCTGCTCGCATGCGGGGGCCCGACCACCGTCCTTCTTCCGTTGGCTAGATTTTCCAAGAAGAGGCGGTGGTTACGATCCCCGCCTCAGACACATGCAAGAAGCCATAGCCTTCTCCATAATATTTATGATATAACTGATAGAAATTATATGGTATTTCCTTGATTTGTCAAGGAAAATCAAGAGCGACCTTACGGCCGCTCCTGTGAAAAAGCTACTCTTCCTTCTTCGCTTCCAATTCCTTCTGGTGCACAGCAATAATATCCTGGGCCAGATGATTCGGGACGATCTCGTAGCGGTCAAATTCCATCGTGAAGACGCCACGACCACCGGTAATGGAGCGTAACTGGGTGGTGTAACGCAACATTTCGGCCAGCGGGACCTGTGCCACGACCACCGTGCGTCCACGTTCGGACTCGGTACCCTGGACGCGGCCGCGCCGGCTGTTCAGGTCGCCCATCACGTCGCCCATGTTGGCATCCGGGATGACGATGCGGACATTCATGATCGGCTCAAAAAGCACAGGGCCGGCATCATGGACAGCCAGCTTGAAGGCCTCGCGTCCAGCAATTTCAAATGCCACCGGCTTGGAGTCGACCGGGTGTTCCTTACCATCGTAGACGATAACCCGCACGTTACTGAGTGGGAACCCGGCCATTACACCGGCCTGCAAGGTGGCCGCGATGCCTTTTTCAATCGCCGGCAGATAGGATTTTGAAAGGTTCATGCCAACCAATTCGTCGGTAAATTCAAAATCACTTTCCGGGCACGGCTCGATCCGCAGCCAAACTTCACCAAACTGACCCGCACCACCGGATTGCTTCTTATGGCGGTACATGGCGTCGGCCTTTTTGGTAATGCCCTCTCGATAGGGAACCTTTGGCTCGGCAGTGGTCAATCCCACCTGAAGTTTGCCTTCGGCACGCCGGATGGCCACATCAATATGCTGGTCACCCATGCCCTGCAGGATGGTCTGGCCGGTGGCTTTCTCCTGATACCAGGAAAGGGTCATATCTTCTTCGCAGAGTCGGGTGAGGGTGGGCGAGATCTTGGCCGCGTCCGCCTGGGTCTTGGGCTTAATGGCCACGCGGAAAAGGGCATGCGGGTAAACTGGCATGGGCAGGGTTAGAGGGTGGCCCTTGTCACACAGGGTATCGCCGGTCGTGGTGGCGGCCAGCTTGGCAACAATGCCAATATCCCCGGAGTGAACCACCTTGACGGGCATGGTTTCCTTGCCGCGGATAATCGACAGCCCAGCCATACGCTCCTCGGCGGCCTTATTCTGGTTCCAGATGCGGGTATCGCCCTGGAGAGAGCCGGAATAGACACGAAAGTATGTCAACTTGCCAACAAAGGGGTCGGCGGTTGTTTTCCAGACGTATAAGGCAAGGGGGCCAGAATCTGCCGCAGTTAGTTTCTCCACCCCATCTTTCCCTTTGGCTTCCGTCGGTACATCCTTCGGGGAGGGCATGAGGTTGATGACTGCATCCAGGAGCGGGAGGACGCCTTTCTCATGCCCGCCAGCCGCCACGAAAACCAGAATGTAAGCCTGGGAACGAAGAATGGCCTTCAGGCCGCGCATCAATTCGGCGTTGGTCAGTTCGCCGCTTTCCAGGTACTTCTCAAGGAGTGCATCTTCCCCTTCGGCCGCCGCTTCAACCAACCTGGTGCGGGCCTCTTCGGCAGCGCCTCTAAGGTCGGCCGGGATCTCTTCAGCAACCTTGCCCTCGTTGGCATAGGCTTTCATCGAGATCAGGTCAATCACACCCTTGAAGGAAGCTTTTTCGCCCCATGGAAGTTGCACCGGCACCAGGCGGGTGGGAGAATATTCCTGGACGGATGCCAGGGCTTTTTGGAAATCGGCGTTGTCACGATCCATCTTGTTGACCACCAGGAAACGCGGCAATTTGAAGGTATCACAATAATTCCAGACGAGCTCCGTGCCCACTTCCAAGCCGGCGACCGAATCGACCAGGATGATGGCTCCATCGGCAACACGCAGCGCCGATACCACTTCCCCGATGAAATCGGTATAGCCGGGGGTATCGAGCAGGTTTATTTTATGATCCTTGTATTCAACCGGGATGACTGCCGTAGACAGCGAAAGCTTGCGGCGGATCTCTTCGTCTTCAAAATCCGAAATGGTTGTGCCGTCATCGATCTTCCCCAGGCGAGTGATGGCTCCCGTGCTGTGCAGGAAAGCCTCCGCAAGCATGGTCTTCCCGCCTGAACCATGCGAGACGAGGGCGATGTTTCGGATGAACTCAGTTGTGTACTCTTTCATGTGCAAACCTCATATAATGGGATGCTTCCAGCGGGCTGATTATACCTTAAGTTACCAGGGGGGAATGGAGAATAGAGAACAGGGAGGAGAGAATAGGAATAAGGGATCAGGGATTGGGGACCAGGAATGGGGGATCAAGGGAGACGCACCCGTAAAGAGAAATTGGGGAAGCGGCGGCGATTCAGCCGGTCATTTTCGCGCAATATTCGGCGGGAGACCTGCCAGGCTTGCTGCATGAATAACAAGGCAGTGCGCAATTGCCAGGTTTCGTCCAGACCGGGACGCAAGACCAGCGCGTTTCCATCAATCAAAAAGCAACCCTGGTCCACGAGGGAGGGCAGATCAGCATTAAAATTGGAGAGGAAATCCTTGTAAAGGGCGGAATAGAGCGAGTAGAGGCGACCGCTGAGGAAGAGGCGGCGGTAGTAACGGCGACAGGTGAGCATGGGGGGAGAACCTGTGGGAAGATCCTGCCAACGGGCGTGGTGGGCGAATTTCCAGAAAATGGCATTGAGGAGAGGAAACGGGTCGGCGGCAGGGCGACCGGTTAACCTCACCCCCGACCCCTTTCCTGAAGGGGAGGGGAGAGTGTTCCCGGATGGAGGAATCAATGGCTCGAGGACTTCCCACTGGCGGGAGGTAAGGAAGGGTGAAGGAAAGCCCGAATTGGAAGAGAAGAAATCCTTCCGGGTGGTGGGGGAATTTAGGTCACTTAATTTGTTTTTTTCGCGGAACGAATTGGCGTCGCGTGTGATGCCGGAGGAGAGGAAATCGTAACGAATCAGGTCCAAGGCATGGGAGGCGACCAATTGGAGCTGGCGCAGAGGCTGCTGATGGCGGGCCAAGGCTTTTTGGGTGCGTATAAAAAGGTTGAGCAAGCTGAGGATGGGCCTTTGCGCGGCCATTATGGATTGAAATCCGGTTGCCTGCTGCGAAGATTTAAAATAATTGGCAATGTGCCCGCGCAAGATCAGAATAGCCTGACTGAGAATTGTTGGAACGGATTCCGGCCCTTTCTGCGGTATCCTGATCGAATCCGGGAGATAGGTGAGAGGGGTGGGATTCTTGCGGGCAAAGAGGCCGTGCTTGAGGGCATTGCGATTGGAGGGCTGAGCGCCGCGGGGGCGGAGGATGGACGGCCGACGATGAACCGAGGCGGGAGGGTGAGGATCGGCAGAGGGAGGTCCCACAGGTTGAGGGGGCAAGTGGGGTACAGAGGATGGGGGCGGGGTATTCAGCATGACAGGTCCAAAATGCAGAAATGGGGAGGCAGCGGAGATAACCTCAATGATATTTTAGCACAATTGTTCTATTTTGGAAAGGAGTATAAAGCGAGGAGAATCAGATAGATGAATCAAAAGACGCCTTTGCAGGCGTCTTTTTTTAGTTGCGGGGGCTGGACTCGAACCAGCGACCTCCAGGTTATGGGCCTGACGAGCTGCCACTGCTCTACCCCGCGTCGTCTAAATGAGCCCACATTATATCACTTTGCGCTGCAACAATCCATGCAAATTTCCATCCATGTCAAGGCTTTCTCAGCGGCGCTGCCGGTGCTGCAAGGTGAGCGCCTCCGCCAATTCAGGATGGAACTGCCAACGACCATCGTGATACACGCGCTTATCCCATGGAAAAATAATCAGCGCATCCGATATCAGTGCGACGTAGTCCGGCGCCGGGTTGGCCCAAGTATGGCTTACCAGGCTGGCAGTAACGACGCATTTGGCGCCTTTATCCAGGATACGCCGCGCGACCAGTTCGAGAGTCTCTCCCGTATCAGCGATCTCATCAATGACTGCAACCACTTTCTCCCTGACATCTTCGGCAGCATCGACCTTCCAGATGGGGTGTTTGGCAACTACCAGGTCATTCTGACGACGGGTGACCCGGACCGGGAATAACTCCCGGCGCAGGGCGCAGGCGACCGCTGTGGCGGGGAATAAACCAGCCCTGGCAATGCCGACAACGACTTCAATGTTTTCCACCGCAAGGCGCTCCGTGAGAATGGCGGCCAGTTCCCCAAAACGTTCCCAACTGATGTCTTCGACACCTTTTCTTTGAGCGTAATTGTAGGGTTTTACCATAGGGCCTTAGTGATTAGGTTTTCAACAGGGAGAAGACGGCTCTTAAGACCAACAAGAGGCATTTAGGGCGATCATGGGAGACTGTTTAATAAGCCAGAATTTTCCGCAGATGAACACAGATAAATGGGATTTAAGAAATTTTTTATGAGCTTTATCCAGAAATCAATGTTCATCCGCGTTTATCCGAAATTAAAAATGGTTTCAAACAGTCTCTAGAGGGCGCCCATGAAGGGCGACCATGAAGGTCGCCCCTACGTGGTCACAAGGATAAGACTAAACTGATCGGACAATGGTCAGAGCCCATAATGTCATCATGGATATCGGCAGCGATGATGCGGTCTTTAAAGTCGGGTGAGACCATGAAGTAATCCAGACGCCAGCCAACATTGCGCTCGCGGGCGCGTGTAACCTGGTCCCACCAGGAATATTTCACCGTATCAGGATGCAGATGGCGGAAGGTATCGATCAAGCCGATTTCAAAGAATTCGCCCAGGCCAAGGCGTTCCTCCGGCATGAATCCGCTGTGATTGATATTTTCCTTTGGGCGAGCCAGGTCGATCTCAGCGAAGGCGGTATTGAAATCCCCGGTGACAACCACCGGTCGACCGGCCTGCATGTAGCCCCGGGCAACTTCCAGGAAGCGGCGGTAGAAAGCCAGCTTGTGGGCCACCCATTCCGAGCCGCGGCCGCCATTGGGGAAGTAGATGTTGAAGAATACAAAGGGCTCAAACTCATGGATAAGCACGCGTCCTTCGTTATCGAAGCGCGCTTCACCCAAACCGTTTACCACCTTCAGCGGCACATGCCTGGAATACGTTACGGTGCCGCTGTAGCCCTTCTTTTCAGCAGCATTCCACATGGCCTGGAAGCCAGCCGGTGCAAGCAATGCCGGGGAGAGTTGACCAGGGTGTGCCTTGGTCTCCTGCACGGCCACCAGATCGGCATCGCTGGCGGACAACCAGTCCAGGAAGCCTTTCTTTTCGGCGGCGCGGATGCCGTTTACGTTCCAAGAGAGCAGTTTCCAGTTCATTAATTTTTTTCCTTTAAAAGAATTTTGAAAATCACGATTAGCCTCAGGCAAACACAGATAAAAAGGATAAAGAACCTGGCTTATGGTAAGGTCCGGACAAAGCGCACCCATTTTGCGGATAAATCAGCTTTTTCCACCTGCCAGCCGGCATGCAACCAGGCGTATTTGTGCGAGAGTTTGCCCTGGACTGCATTGTTCCACCAACTAAGGCGGAGGAACGTGGATTTCGGCAGTTTACTCTGCATGGCTTGTTCAATCTGATCAAAGGAGAGAGTCAGCGTTGTCTGAGTGTCAAACAAGGTCAGGTCGGCAGACAAGGAGCGCAAATGGTTTTCCAGGGGAGTGTATTTGCAGTTGGCGGGTTGTTTCATAATGAACGACGGACCTTGCCAGTGCTCAAGCTGACATAACAATGAATGCAAAATGAACGGCTAAAGCCGTTACTACAATATTGAATTGTACAACATAATTATGGCGGTTTCCACGAAGAGAGACCATAAAGGGCGAGCATATAGGGCGAGTATAAAGGGTGAGCATAAAGGGTGAGCATAAAGGGCGACCATAAAGGTCACCCCTACGGGGATTTAATCCACAAAACGCATGAAGACCTGGTTGCCGAGCAGGCGGCCGCGTGGGGTGAGGCGCAAGACTTCCGAAGTCTGAGCCCATTCCAACAGACCCAAACCAACCAATTCGTTGACTTCCGTACCAAATATTTCCATTAAATCTTTCCCAAAACGGACACGAAAAGCCTGCGGCGAAACACCCTCCCGGGTGAGGCGCAGGCCAAGCATCAAGGTTTCCTGCATTTCGATAAAAGGGGTAAGCCCGGTGCGGGTGACGGTGGCGGGGGAAAGAGGAAAGGAGTAATCGGGGATAAGGGGACGAGGGGAAAGACGGTCAATATATGACTTAATGTGCAACACATTGGATATGCGCATGCCGCTGGCGCAGCCATGCGCGCCTGCTCCAAAGCCAAGATAAGGCTGGTTGCGCCAGTATTGGAGGTTGTGCCGGCACTCGAAGCCCGGCTTTGCCCAGTTGGAAATTTCATACTGTTCATACCCCTGCCCTGCCAGGTAATCCGAGGCGGCCTCGTACATATCGGCAGCCAGGTCGGGGTCTGGTACCGGCAGCAAGCCATGAGCAGCCCAGCGGCCAAAGGGCGTGCCTGATTCGATGGTCAGGGCATACAGGGAGAGATGCTGCGGAGCAAGGTCAACGGCGCGGCGGAGGGAGGCCTGCCAGCGCGCCAGGGTCTGCTCAGGAAGGCCGTAGATGAGATCAAGGTTCAGGTTCTCGAATCCTGCTTTGCGGGCCCAGCGAACAGCCTGCAGCACATCAAACGGATCGTGGATGCGTTCCAGCAGGTGTAATTCATCTGCATGAAAAGATTGGACCCCAAAACTGATGCGGGTAAAGCCGGCCTGCCGCAGCCCCTGCAGGGAGTCGAGGGTCACGGTGCCGGGATTGGCTTCGAGGGAAGTTTCGAGGGGAAAAGAGGCGCCAAAGGTACCAGAAGTTCCAAAAGTGCCAGAAATGCCTGAGGAATTTGAGGTATCTGAGGTATCTGAGGTGCCAGAGGCACCAAATGCTCCAAAAGTAACTGGGGTTTCCGGGGGGGCCTGGGGCTCTGTGAGGGTCGAAGTATCTGAGGAAGTGAGGTTGAAAGAGGCGCGAACAGCCTGGAGAATATTCTCGAATTGAACAGGGGTAAGGAGAGAGGGAGTGCCACCGCCGAAGAAAATGGTGTGAACCGAAAGGCGTTCCGGCGCTGAATTGGCTACGAAAAGGATTTCATTGCACAACGCGTCCACATAGGCAGGGATAAGGCTCTCCTGACCGGCATAAGTGTTGAAGTCACAGTAGGCGCAGCGGTGGGTGCAAAAGGGGATGTGGAGGTAAAGAGAGTACATAGGTGATCAGGTAATTAGGGATTGGGTAACCAGGTAATCAAGGATCAGGAAATCAGGAATAAGGTAATCAGGAATAAGGTAAAGGAGTCAGGAGTTATGGGTTGGTGGATAGGGGTTGGCGACGGGGAAGGCCGAGCAGGAGGGCGATGGGACCGAGAAGGAGCAGCCACATCGCCAGGCGCAAACCAAAGAGCTGGGCGGCCAAACCAATACCGAAAGGCAGAAGTTTTCCAAGCAATCCGGAGATATTGTCGAGGGTCAAGACCGTGCCGGACTTTCCCGGCATGGACGAGTAAAGGCGGCCCTTCAGGATTGCATACCAGCCGGAGTTAAACAAACCCAGCAGGCCCAACAGGATGAATTTACCCACCATGTCCTGCACGAGCAGGAAAGCCGGAAAAAGCAGCAACTCGAGCAGCACACTGACCCGCAAGTAATCGAGGCCGCGCACGCGTTCAAGGAGTGGAATGAGCAGGAAATCACCCAACAACCCGAATCCGCTCCAGACTGCAATGCCCATGGCGGCCTGACCGGCGCTCAAGCCGGCTGCATCCACGAAATAAAGCGCCAGGAAACCCAGCAACACATCCAGCATCAGGTCGGAAAATTGGAGCAGCACCAGCCAGCGCAGGACTTCGCCACGCCGGAGGGCTGAAAGCGCAGAACGCACACCTGACCATACATCCGAGAAACGCGGCAGGGGCAGGAGACCCTCCGGCGCTTTTGGGACGCGCCGCCAGGCGAACGCCAGCACCAGAACGCTCAAGCCTGCCAAGGCAAAAAAAACGCCGCGCCAACCAAAACCGGCCAAGGCCATCCCGGAAAGCAGCAACGGACCCATGACTACCCCGAGCGACCCAGCAAAGGTCCAGCGAGCCATGGCTTGTTCGTGACGGCCAGGGCCTGTGTCCATCAAGGCTGCCTGCGAGAGGCTGACGAAGGCACCCGAGGCGGGATAAAAAACGCATAAAGCAAGCAACAGGATAGCAAATCCAGCACTGAGTCCAGTCAGGAGGCACGCCAGGGCGAAAAAGATCCCACCGCCAAGAATTAGCAGGCGCCGCTTCCAGACATCCCCAAGTATGCCAAGGAACGGTTCTATGATGGCAGAGACGATCCCCGGAATGGAGAGCAGCAAGCCGATCTGGATGTAATCCAACTTCAAGTCGGTGCGGATAAGAGGCCAGGCAGCCTCGTTCACGCCGAAGACAAGCTCGTCAAGGAATTCGATCAGGAGGAAGGGGAAGTTGGACACGGGGAGAAGGTAATCAGGGAACAGGTAATTAGGGATCAGGTAATAAGGTAATCAGGGATCAGGGAAATAGGTAGCTAAATGCCGGGAGTTCAAAATGGCAAACGCAGGCGGGCAACGAGGACCGGGGGGATTTCACTGAATTTTCCACCCCAACTGAGCGGATTGGATTGTGGATGGTCGGGAGGAAAGGCACGCTCTTCAAAGCCATCCAGAGCGAAGCCATTCTGGAAACCAAGGTTGAGGTAGTACTGCAGAGGGCGTTCAAAATAAAGCTGCGGCCTGGGTTGGTTGCGCATGGCAGCCCCGTGCGCCTGGTTGGGGGTCATGTATTGGGAGACTTTCACGGAATAGACTGTCTTGATCTCCCCTTCCACATCCATTTCCTCGGCCACATGTACCGAGGAGGTATTATTGAAGGCCGGATGGGTAATGGTGAAAACGAAGATCCCGCCCGGCTTGAGAAGTCTGGGGAGAACATGGAAGAGCGGTTCGATGTCGGCCATGTCAAAGAGGGCCATGTTGCAAAGGGCAGAATTGAAGTGAAGGGAGGGAGGGGAGGTAATTGAGGTGTCTGCGGCGCCTGAGGTACCAGAAGAGCCAGAAGTTCCAAAGGTACCTAGGAGGGCTGATTCGTCGGTGGCATCCAATACATAATATGTGATCCGCAAACCAGGAGCGGTACGGGTCCTGGCGAGCTTGATGAGTTCGGAAGAAAAGTCAAAAGCGGAAATTACGGCTCCAAAGGCAGCCAGACGGCGGGCGGTCAGGCCGTTACCGGTGGCAATATCCAAGATACGCTGTCCGGGTTGTGGATCCAACAAACGAAGAATGGCCGGCCACTGCAGGATATTGACGAAATCGTTGCCTTCCCCCATTTTCCCATCCCAGAAGGCGGCATTGGAATCCCAAGCCTGGCGGGTTTCTTCGTTGGCATGGCGAATATTGTCATTTTTTGTCATCTATGCACATCCTTCCCGGTCAAAGAATGTTAATACAATCATAACAGAATAGTGGTTTTAATTGATACAATATGACCATCTTCGATCAGAGGTGTAATATGTCCCGAAAAGCAATCACCGACGAAAAGCAACGCAAGCGCCAGCACTGGGCCTGGTATTTGTATGACTTTGGAAATTCAGCCTATGCAGCGGTGGTCGTTCTGGCCGTTTACTCGGCATATTTTAAAGGTACAGTGGTTGGCGGCGCACAGGGGACACGCCTATGGGGAATCGCCGTGGGGATCGCGATGTTGATCAGCGCGCTCATCTCTCCAATCCTGGGAACCATTGCAGATTTCTCCGCCTCAAAAAAGAGGTTCCTGGTGGGTTTCTCGGCCCTTTCCTGGATTTTTACTGCCCTGCTGTTCTTCGTCACAAAGGGCAATATTTTCATCGGAATGCTGTTCTATATCCTGGCGGAAATCGGTTACCGTGCCGGGCAAGTCTTCTACAACGGGATCCTTCCGGAGATCGCCAGCGCGGATGAAATTGGGCGTGTCTCCGGCAACGGCTGGGCGATTGGATCCCTGGGAGGGATCGTTTGCCTGCTGATCGTCCTTCCAATCATCATTCTTTTTAAAGGAAGTGATATCCCGGTCAGGCTGGCCATGGTGATCACGGCTGTATTTTTTGCAGCCGCGACCATCCCGACGATTCTATGGATCAAAGATCGCGCCACAGCCCAAAAACTTCCGCCAGGAGAAAACTACCTTTCGATTGGATTCAAGCGCCTGGGGCGGACACTCAAGTCCATCCGCCATTTCAAGGAATTCGGCAAGTTCATGCTGGCCTTCATCATATTCAATGACGGTATCATGATGGCCATGGATTTTGCCGCCATCATCGGCGCTGTGCTGTACGGGATGAAACAGGAGCAACTGATACTCCTTATGATCCTTGTCCAATTGACCAGCATCTTCGGAGCTTATATCTCTGGTATTTACGGCGAAAGAGCCGGATTCAAAAAAGCCTTGATGATCTCCCTGGTGCTCATGATCATCTCCATCATCTGGATGCTCTTCAATCAGACCTTGACCGGTTACTTTATTATTGCTTCACTGGCCGGGTTCGCCCTGACCGGCGTCCAGGCTGTGAGCCGAACCATGACCGGTTATTTTGCCCCGGAGGGACATAGTGCAGAGTTCTACTCATTCGAGGCAGTGGCCGGACGCACGTCATCCTTCATAGGACCAACCGTGTATGGCCTGCTGGCGGGAGGGATTGCCATCTGGCTGGAAAAACGCGGGACTGCCACCCTGCTGGCAGAGCAAACCGGCCAACGCGCCGGCATCTTATCGATCGCGGTATTCCTAATCATCGGGATGATCATCCTGACAACCGTCAACGAGAAGCGTGCCCGCAAGGCGGCCGAAGAATATACCCCGATGGCGGACTGAGATGTCCCAAAGCCTGCATCCCTTCCAGCGAAAGCCGGTACGATTCCTGCTTAAGAAACTTTCCATCCCGGCCTTTGCGGTCTTAACGCGTCTCGAAATCCTGGGCGAGGAGAACCTGCCCAAAACCGGGCCGCTGCTGGTGGTCGGCAACCATTTCAGTTTCATTGACCCGGTGGCGTTCGTCCGCATGGCGCCCTGGCCAATCAATTTTGTGGGTGGAGCAGAGACTCCACATGCACCGATCTGGACCCGCATCATCCCTTTTCTTTGGGGTTATCATAAACTCTACCGCGGCACCGGTGCGCGGGATGCACTGCGCGCCGGGGAGAATATCTTAAAAAATGGCGGATTCCTGGGAATGTTTCCTGAGGGCGGTAATTGGGCAACTGTGCTGCGCCCGCCCAGACCCGGAGTCGTGTTCCTGGCTACACGCACGGGGGCGAAAATACTGCCGGTCGGATTATATGGATTTACCGAGGTCTTCCCTGCACTGGGACACTTTCGAAGAGCAAAGGCAACCATCAACATTGGCAAGCCATTCGGTCCGTTCACAGCCAGTGGGTCTGGACGCGAACACCGCGAACAATTGGATGAAATCGGCCACAAGATGATGCGTGCCATCGCTGAGTTACTGCCCCCCGGACTGCGCGGAGCCTACTCAGATGATCCGGCCATCCGGGAGGCTGCCCGAGGAACAGAAATCTATCCCTGGGCGAACAAGGTGGAAGGGGAAGTCAAGGGCGAAATACATTAGCCCATCGAATACATGGCAATCACCGGAAAAGTGGGGATCGCGGAATAAACCAAATAAAGCGACCAATTCCGACGGACATAGCAAGCCACGGCAACCGACGAGACTTGTGCATCATGAATTGACAGCCCAATCCAAAAGCATCACCAGAGAATCCATCACCCGGCCCACCTTGCGGAACCCCAGGCGCTCATATAATCGCCGGGCAGGACTGGATTCCACCACGCTGAGGGACAGGCCTGGAAAGCGCTCCTGCGCCATCGATATCACCGTTTTGATCATACGCGTGCCCAGACCCTTGTTTTGATATTCAGGCAGGAGGGCAATCGAAAGCTCCGGGATGTCGGGGCTGACATACCCATAGCCCTTTTCATTTTCCGACCATTGGCGCAGCCAGATCGCACCAACTGGTCTGCTCCCATCACAAGCCAGCAAGCCCCAATCTCCAGGACGGCCCCAGCCCTGCACGTAGCAGGCAATATCCGGCTCTTGCAGGATCTTACGGGGAAAAGGAGGCTGTCCTTCGGGAACATAGAGAGCCAGGTAAAGCATTTCCCACAGGAAGGGTTCATCCGAGAAAGTGATGGGACGGAGACTAATATCATTATTGTTGCTCATTGGAATATGATAGCACAATACGCGCCGGGGTTAAGATAACTCTCATCCCATGCAGGTATAATCATCCCATGTTCCTTCCAACAACTTCAGTAGAAGTAAAACGCCTGGGCTGGGATGGGCTGGATGTCATCCTGGTAACAGGCGATAGTTACATTGACAGCCCTTTTATCGGTACAGCGGTTATCGGCAAAGTGCTCTTGAAGGCCGGCTATCGCGTCGGCGTGATTGCCCAGCCGGACATCTCCGGCACGGATGACATCGGCCGGCTGGGCGAACCGCGCCTTTTCTGGGGCGTGACGGCCGGCAGCATCGACTCAATGGTGGCCAATTACACAGCATTGAAGAAACCACGCAAAAGTGATGATTACACGCCAGGCGGCGAGAACACCCGCCGTCCCGACCGGGCGACAATCGTATACAGCAACCTGATCAGGCGTTTCTCAAAAAAGACTTCCGGCTCCACGCGCCCGATCGTGCTGGGCGGGATTGAAGCCAGCCTGCGGCGGGTTGCGCATTATGACTTCTGGGACGATGCCATACGCCGATCGGTTTTGTTCGATGCCAAGGCGGATTACATCCTGTACGGTATGGCCGAAAAAGCTGTACTGGAACTCGCGGCTGCCCTGCGGGATGGAGAAGATCCGCACTCCGTCCGTGGTTTATGCTATATTGCCAAAGAGCCGCGGGAAGGTTACCTGGAACTCCCTTCCTACGAGACTGTCGTACAAGATAAGAATTCCTTCATTGGAATGTTCCACAGCTTCTACCGCAACAACGACCCGGCGAGTGCGCGCGGGCTCTATCAGAAACACGCCGACAGGTTCCTGGTGCAGAACCCGCCCGCTCTCACGGAGACGCAGGCCGAACTGGACGAAATTTACGACATCCAATTCGAACGCCGGCAGCACCCATTTTACGAGCAACAAGGTAAAGTCAAAGCCCTGGAAACCATCGGCTTTTCCATTTCCAGCCACCGCGGCTGTTACGGCGAGTGCAACTTCTGTGCCATCTCCGTCCACGAAGGAACCACCGTGCGCTGGCGCAGTGCTGAATCCATCCTGGCTGAAGCAAAGAGCCTGGCAGAGCATCCTGATTTCAAAGGGTATATCCAGGACCTGGGCGGCCCAACTGCAAACATGTATGGCATCGAATGCAGCAAAAAACTCGCCAAGGGCATCTGCACCACCAGGCGCTGCATAACCCCTGAAGTTTGCCCTCTCATGAAGGTAAATCACCAGCCGCAAATCGACCTGCTCCGTAAAGTGCGGAAGATTCCAGGCGTGAAAAAAGTGTTCGTGGCCTCCGGCATTCGCTACGATATGCTTTTGTGCGACCTTGAACACGGTGATGCCTACCTGCGCGAAGTGGTGGAACAGCACGTCTCAGGACAATTGAAGGTGGCGCCCGAGCATACCGAAGATGGCGTGCTGAAGTATATGGGCAAGCCGGGCAGCGCGGCGCTGCTGGAGTTCAAACGCCGCTTCGACAACCTGAATCACGAAGCGGGAAAAAGGCAATTCCTGACCTATTACCTGATCGCCGCCCACCCGGGCTGCACGGAAGCCGATATGCGACGCCTGCGGGCTTTTACCAGCCAGAAACTGCAAATCCACCCGGAGCAGGTGCAAGTCTTCACGCCCACCCCGTCGACCTACTCCAGCCTGATGTACTACACCGAAATTGATCCCTTTAATGGCAAACCGATTTTTGTTGAGAAGGATGTCCAGCGCAAAGAGCGGCAGAAAGAGGTTGTGACTGAAAAAGAATTCAAACACAACGGGCACAACGGTTCACGAAGGATCAGATAAATTTCCACGATAATTCGCACTTTCATTTCATTGATAAGGTTCCTCCATGGACTCTTACTTTGCTGCAACCGCACCCGGCCTTGAGCCGTTTACCGCCCAGGAGCTACTGGCTCTCGAACTCCTGCCTGTTCACATATCCGAGCAGATTCCGCGCGACACTGAAGAACGCAGGGCAGGCGAGGCGACCCCGCCAAAGGAGGCGGCGCCGGCGAGCGCGGAAGTCCCAGGAAAAGGGGAAGAAAATCTTCAAGTTCCTCCCAATGGCGGGATTCAGATTGAGGCAGGCGGGATCACTTTCAAAGGTGACCTGGCCTCTCTGTATCGCGCCAACCTGCACCTGCGAACAGCCAGCCGAATCCTGGCGCGGCTGGGCAACTTCTTCCACGCCACCACCTTCCCCGAACTCCAAAAACGCGCCTCACGGCTGCCCTGGGAACGCTTCCTTGCCCCCGGACAGCCCATCTCGCTGCATGTGACCTGCCACAATTCAAAGCTGTACCATTCAGATGCAGTGGCACGCAGCGTATCTGCCGGGCTGGAGGAACGGTTGGGCAAGCCATCCACGCATATCAAAGCGGAGGAGCAGGTGGATAGTCATCCACCGCAGCGAATCATTGTGCGATTGTCCGATGATAAATGTACCGTCAGCGTGGATTCTTCGGGGGAATTGCTGCACAAGCGCGGTTACCGCCAGGCGGTGGCAAAGGCCCCCCTGCGCGAGACCCTGGCTGCAGCGTTGTTATTGGCATCCGGTTGGGACCAGGCCGCGCCCCTGCTCGACCCGTTCTGCGGATCCGGCACCATTCCGATTGAAGCCGCCTTGATGGCACTTGGCCTCCCGCCTGGACAACACCGGCGCTTTGCTTTCATGGACTGGCCGAATTACGATGAACAACTCTGGCTTTCAATCAAAGATCAAATTCGCTCTTCTCCATTATCCACCAACCAGCCTTCCCTGCTCGCATCGGACCGGGATGCCGGCGCGATCAAAATGGCACACGAGAATGCTCAACGGGCGGGTGTGGAGGACTTTATTGAATTCAAGTGCCAGGCTGTTTCAGCCATTACGCCACCGCCATCAGCGGGTTGGGTGGTCACGAACCCGCCGTATGGATTACGGATCAGTGAAGGCAAGGATCTGCGGAACCTGTATGCCCAGTTTGCCAATGTGCTGCGAAGGAAGTGCCCCGGCTGGCAGTTAGCCGTTTTGTGCAATGACCAGGTTCTGCTTGGACAGATGCACCTGGAACTGGATGCATCCATTGGATTCGATAATGGAGGGATAGCGGTGAGGGTGGCGCGCGGGAGAGTCAGATAGTCAACAGTCAAATAGTCGAATAGTTGGATGGTTGTGAAGTTAGAGAGTATTTGTGGCAGAATGAAGTGGCGGAAAATATGAAGAAAGAGTTACGGGCAAGGTAGATTACCCGGAACTCTTTCTTCATGGTGATCCGAATGAATTATCTGCGGGTGCCGTCATCGGCATTACGCGGATTGGCAGCCATCCCGACCGGTTGATAGGTCGGTTCAGGCTTGGGGGCAGGATGGAACGGGACAGGGACCGGCCGGTTTGGCCAGGGCTGGTTTGAGGGCCGGGAAGGCTGCAGTGAAGGTTGCGAACGGAAGGCGTTCGCCTGCATGGAAGGCCGTTTTTCCGCCAGACTGAACAGGCGATCCCCCGCCATCGAAAAAGTCCCGATGATGAGCACGCGGATCAACCAGACCATCAAGGCCACAAAAATGGGGACGACCTTTACCAACGTACTCTGGCCCATAATCCGGGTGGAGAGTTCCTGGTGACTGCGTACAGCCACCGCCACTCCCCACCAGGTGAGGATGGCATTCATGGCCGCAGCCAACAGCCAGGCTCCGAAAAGATACCAGACTTCGGCGGGTTCGTCCCGACCCTGCTCAGGTGTAAAGAGCCGGGCGATACCGGCAAAATCAATCCCACAGAAAGCGATTGATAAAATGGTTGCCCAGCGAATGCCCATAAAATGCAGGTCGGCGCCCAGCATGTCGGTCAGAGCGTAGTCAGTGGTCGAATAGTTAAATATTTCGAAGGCGAACAAGGCTACCAACAAAATGGCCCCAAAGACCGCGCCTCGCCGCAGCGTCAAGCGCTTAATCAAAGACAAATAACGTTCAGAAGTTGTATTCATTCAAGCCTCCGTTCCAAAGGGAACTAAGGCTGTATTATAGAACAATTGTTCTGTTTGTCAAGGGTAAAACAATTGGTCTCGCGATGCTTGCCTGGTTTTTTCCTATGGGTTTCCCCAACCATCAAATCGTCATCGAATAACCAGCGGTAAATAATTCGAATGATCGGTAATTGGCGTTGCAATGTAATTTTGATCGGACTGGTCGACCATGACAGGATTTGCATAAATCCTGTAGGCAGGGCTGAAAGTATAGCCGGTCAGGGAGGGGGTCACCATGCCCGCCCAGCCAATGTTGACGGTAAAAGAGTAATTCCCAAGGCTATCCGCAATCGTTGAACCGCCGGTATAGGTGATAATGGCCGCGCCGATCCCAGCATTGCCAGAAATGATGGGTTTGACGGCAAGGGGGCCGGCGTCCACACAACAATTGACTGGTGTGGCTGAGCCACGGACTACCGTCCAGCCAAATTGGCTGAAGAACATGATCATGACGATCCATAAACGGAACACATTGAACCAATCCTTTACTGATTGTGAAGTATTCATTATCGCCTCCGTTCCCATTTCGTAATCGTTGAGGATGAACCACCCCAACTGCAAAAGAAAATTTCTCTCACAAAAAAAGGTCTTTGACCACTTTTTCTCTTTTTTGCACTGGCGGATAAGCGCGCATAAAATCCTCCCTGCCATTGAACCTGCGCATGATCAAGCTCACCAGGCTGCCACCCATACGTCCGCCGCCCTGGCTGGCATGACAGGCGCCGGCTTGCTCTTTTTTCTCCAATACGGAGCGGATATCGATGCGGGCATGGGTTGGGAATTCCACTTCGGCGATGGCAGCCATATCGATATCACCATTGGTGCCAAACTTGTGCGGGTCTCTGCCCAGCAACGGCATGATTTTAACGGCGAATTTTAAGAACCCCTTGGGGAAGATATGAAAATACAACCGTTCCGGCTGATGGACCGGTAAATCTTGAGGCGCGAAGGCAGGATTGGCAGCCTGTTCAAAAGCCCGTACCGTAGCCTGATGGATGGCAATATGATCCGGATGACGATAGCCGCCGATCGGATCAAAGGTCAGAACGACCTGCGGCTTGAGCTGACGAATATAACAAACCACATTGGCAGCAACCTCATCCAGGGGTTGTGCTGCCAAGGCTTGCGGATGCTGGTTATCAGGGCTGCCGGGCATGCCAGAATCGCGGTAATCAAGGAAATGGACACCTTTCAGCCCCAGGATCCCGGCGGCACAGCGCAGCTCGGACTCTCTTCGTTCAGCTACAGAATTGAAACCTTTCAATAACTCCGGGGGCACTTCCCCCACTTCGCCACGCGTGGCGCAGACCAGATGCACATCCACGCCACGCTCGGCGTAGAGGGCGAGTGTCCCGCCCATGCCAAAGGATTCGTCGTCAGGGTGAGCCAGGACAGCCAGAAGAGTTTGATTAGACATGCGGACAATTGTACACCATCGCCAGCTCCAAGGAGTAGAAGCATCCCTGGGAAAAATGGTATGATTGCAGGCGAAGATATTTTCGTCTATATTTATGGGAGATAAATTATGAAGGTCGCAATCATCGGAGCCGGATTCTCCGGCATGGCAGCCGCATGGGATTTGCGGCGTGCCGGAAACGAAGTCACCATCTACGAAGCTGCTGATTACGTCGGCGGGCTGGCAAGCGGGTTCAAGGAACCCGGATGGGACTGGTCGGTGGAGAAGTTCTACCACCACTGGTTTGCCAGCGACAGGCATATGCTTGGCCTGATCAAGGAATTGGGGTGGGAGGATAAAGTCCTTTTCCCGCGCCCGCTGACAGTGATGTATCACAAAGGGAAGTTCTACCCATTCGATTCCATTGTCAAAGCATTGCTGTTTCCAGGACTGGGATACGGAGTCAACAAAATCCGCTTTGGATTGGTTGGCCTGTTCCTGCGGCTGACCAATAACTGGCATGCCCTCGAAAAATTCACCGTGGATGAATGGATGCGCAAATGGGCCGGAGAAAGAAGTCTACGAGATGATGTGGGAGCCGCTGGTGGTCGGAAAATTTGGCGAGCGGTACTACAAGCAGGTGACCATGGCCTGGATGTGGGCTCGATTAAAAGCCCGCACCACCCGCCTGGGCACCTTCGAGGGAGGGTTCCAGAATTTCGCAGACATGTTCGCCGATAAGTTACGAGGGATGGGCGTGGATATCCGGCTCAAGACGCCAGTCACATTCATTGAACGGGAGGCAGGCTCTGGAGGAGTCGCCATCCACAGTGAAAGAACAGAAAGATACGAGAAGGTTCTGGTCACACTCTCGCCTGAAGCGATGAGCCGGCTCGTGCCATCCCTGCCCGAAGCGTACCTTCACGGGCTGCGCAGCATGAAGTCGATGGGCGCGGTGGTCATCGCCCTGGCACTCACACACCAGTTGTCCGAGGAAGGCTATTACTGGTATAACCTGCCCAAGAGCGCCGGGTACCCCTTCCTGGCGCTGGTGGAGCACACCAACTATGTCTCGCCGGAACACTTCGGCGGCAATCACATCGTCTACATAGGTGACTACCTGGAGCCGGAGCATGAATTCTTCCGGCTCTCCCAGGAGGAGCTGTTGGAGCGTTTTATACCAACGCTGAAGAAATTCAACCCGAAGTTCGAGCAGAACTGGGTGAAGAAAGCATGGTTATTCCGCACTGCCTATGCGCAGCCCGTGCCTTTGATCAACCATTCAAAAAACATCCCGAGCATCCCAACACCGATTGAAGGGATATACTTCGCTTCCATGAGCCAGGTTTACCCATGGGATCGGGGGACGAATTTTGCCGTGGAAATCGGCAGGCGAGCGGCGAGCCTAATCATGGAAAGCGAGACCAAGACAGATAGAAATTAATAAGAGAACGCTCCATCGGCCGGATGGAGCGTTCTCTTATTTATTGGAGAGTCCAGCTTAGCGATTTACTGGATCGATACACACGCCAAAGCTAAGAAGAAGGCGGGAGATTTTTATGGCGCCGGTTGGCAAGAATAATCAACCCGACTCCAACCATATCCACGACGATCCCCGCATAGGCATACTTCATCTGGTGCGCCATGAATCCGACCGGGTAAATACCGAGACCCTGCAAAATCCAGAGCGAACCCACCAGAAGCAAGAGTACACCAAGAATATTGAGAGACCAAGTCATATTAAACCTCATTGCGGACTAAATTGATGTATATTATCTATTTTAGCACACTTCAGTATAGTTCGCAAGTGGTGAACAGCAAGAATGGAGGATTTTCTCCAACCCCATCTCTACCATTCTCCAGCATAATTGATCTTGTATGGTTCCGCTGCCTGGAGCAAGTAAGCCCAATGAAGTTCGACCAACTGGCGCAGGTGAAGCAAATCGTGCGCCACCCAGGCAGCAAAGATATCCCCGGCGGAGAACTGCCCGAAAGCTACCGACACCGACGTTTGCCACTGAGGATTCTCCAGCCCTTTCAGCCAGGCCAGGGACTTTTGGCGCTCTTTCAGGAAATCGCCCACGGACTCGATAAGGTCACGCTGATTGTAGCCGCGCTCAGTCACCCAGCCCTGTGGGTTGATCGGAGGCCAGGGCTGGTCCGGGTGATGCAGAAGGATGTCCACGCGCACGCGGAAATCCAATCGTTCCTCGTCGTACAGGTGATTGATGACCTCCAGGATGGACCAGGATTCAGGATCCGGTTTCCAGCGAGCCTGATAAGTAGAGATCCCGAGGGTCAGGCTGCGAATCGCGTCAGTATGCATGCTCATTTGGGTGAGAAAATATTCCAGCTCCATGGATGCTCCTTCTTTCTATTTGCAAACATTATACTTTCATGAAGAAGGTATTGTAATTATTAAAGCATTGGGAAAATTGAAAATCAAAGCGAGGGGAGAGACCTAAACCCTTAGAGCCGATCCGAATATTATGGATCTTAACCACAAAGTCTCAAAGTCACGAAAGAAAAAAAGGGGAAACCTAGAAATTCCTGGTGGCTTGGCGCCTTCGGGGTGTATTTTCGGATAAACTCGTAGAGGGTCACCATCATCCTCCAAAGGTATAATACCAATTCTCTGGAAAGGGATGTTGGTTTTTTCTCTGGATTAATATATATGAGATAATAAGATGAATTGGGCGATTGAGACTGATAACCTGAGCAAGCACTACGGTGATGTAATAGCAGTGGACGACCTTTGCCTGCGGGTTGCTGAAGGCGAAATCTATGCCTTCCTGGGCCTGAACGGGGCTGGAAAGACGACCACCCTGCGCATGCTGTTGGGGATGATCAAACCCACGCATGGGAGTGCCACCGTTCTGGGGAAACGCGTCCGGCTGGGCAGGCGGGAGCCCTGGGCTGGGGTCGGTTACCTGGTCGAAATTCCGCATGCCTACCCTGAACTGACCGTCACCGAAAATCTGGAAGTTGCATGGCGCCTGCATCCAGGAACGGAAAGGAAAGCCATCGACCGGACCATCGAGCGCCTGGGATTGAATGCCTATGCGCAAAGGCGGTCGAGTGTGCTCTCCCAGGGGAATGCGCAGCGCCTTGGATTGGCCAAGGCCCTGTTGCACCATCCAAAATTAATTCTTCTCGATGAACCAGCCAATGGCCTGGACCCGGCTGGAATCGTTGAGATCCGTGAAATGCTGCTCGAGCTGGCACATAAGGAGGGCGTGACGGTTTTCATGTCCAGTCACATACTGGCCGAAGTATCCCGCCTGGCCGATAGGATCGGGATCATTCATCAGGGCAGGTTACTCCAAGAGATGGATGTGGCCATGCTGGAACGAAACCGGCGCAGGCGGCTGCTGGTGAGGGCAGACGATGTCGGGACCGCCCGGCAGGCCTTAACTGCCGCCGGTCATCCGTGTGAAATCCTGCCGGGTGGGATTCTGGAGCTCAAACAGCCTTCTGCGATCGAACATCCTGGTGACATTGCCAGTTTGCTGGTTCGAGCAGGCAGCCCACCGACGCAGCTGCTGGTGGAGGAAGAGGAACTGGAAGACTATTTTCTTCGGATCATCGGAACGAATGGGAATTCGTCAAGCGTAGGGGCGGGAAATGGGACGCGGATAAACGCGGATGAACGTGGATTAATTGCTGGTAGGGAGCCCGGGGAGAAGAAATGATAATCCTTTCGGATATGATCTGGATCGAATTACGGAAAGTTCTGCGCTCGCGTGTGCCCCTTTTTACGGCACTGGGGTTTCTCATGATGCCGCTGATCGCCGCCCTGTTGATATTCATCTTCAAAAATCCCGAAACAGCACGGCAACTAGGTTTGATCGGCGTCAAGGCCAACCTAGTGGTCGTAAGTGCCGACTGGTCGGGGTATTTCAACCTGATGATCGAATTCACCGCCCTGGGAGGCTTCTTTTTCTTCGTCCTGGCGATCAGTTGGACTTTTGGTCGGGAATTCACAGATGGAACCTTGAAAGATCTGCTGGCGGTGCCAGTGGCTCGATTCAATATCCTCCTGGCGAAATTCATCAGTACGGCACTCTGGTGCGCCGGGCTGATTGTGGAAACATCCGTCGTCGGCCTGGTACTAGGTGCCTTCATCCAGCTACCGGGTGGCTCGCCGGCTGTTATCCTGCATGGCGCCAGCCTCTTGGTAGTAACTTCCGTAATGTCGATCATCCTGGTCTTGCCGTTTGGTTTCTTTGCGAGCGTGGGTCGCGGGTACCTGTTCCCTATTGGGATTGTTATCCTGACCTTAATAGTGAGTAACCTATCCATCACCCTCGGCTGGGGGGAATATTTTCCCTGGTCTGTACCGGCCATGTTGCTACAGGAGGCGCATCTCGGGTTTTTCAGTTACAGCCTTGTCATACTAACTGGTCTGGCTGGGGTGGCCGGAACGTACTTGTGGTGGAAATATGCGGACCAGAATCGGTAAAGAGGGTAAAATATTATTTGTAATGCCGAGTAATTTCTGAGGCATAAGTGATTCCGACCGTTTCCCGGTTTGCCTCCAGCCAGTCGGACAAGCCTGGTCCACCCGCGCGGCGGATCAGGCGAAACGAGCAAGCCGGCCATCAGCCCGTCCACTTCCTCCTTCGTAAGCAATACATCCCCAACAAACAGACTGATGAGACGGGCGGCCTGCAAGGTCAGTGCAGCGGGAAGATGCAGAATTGGCCGTGGATGACCGATCTTTCCACCTATCAGATCGACCAGTGCATCGAAAGAATAGGTTTCCGGGCCAGTTACATCGAAAAGGGTGTTTTCCTGGCTGTAGATCGATTGGATGGCGATCTGCGCCAAATCCTCCGCATAAACCGGCTGAAGTTTATATTGGCCGTCTCCGAGTTGAGCGAAAAAGGGGAAGCGCCGCAAAACCCAGGCGATGTTATTGATCAGGATATCCTCTTTCCCGAAAATTAAGGTGGGGCGCAGGATGCTGTAGCTCATTCCGGAATTGACAACACTCTTTTCGTTGGCGGCTTTACCACTAAAATATGGCAATTCGCGAATCAGCCGAGGGGTTTGTGACGCTGATATGGACAATACGCCGCACTCCTGCAGCCTTTGCCGCCCGCACCAATCTCCGGGTATTTTCCACCGCGCCGGCCTGTGTGACCATCCCCCGGTCGAAACGGACCCAATAGGTGTTGACGAGCACGTCAGCTCCAACCATGCTGCTGATCAGACTGCTTTCCATGAGCAAAATCCAATGGGTATGTTTTTACCCTTCCGCCGAACGGATCCGGACGGTTCGGGTGGCTCGTCAGGGTGATCACTTCATCACCTTTTTCCAGGAGATGGCGGGTGATATACTTCCCCGTATAAGAAAAGGCACCTGTTACAACGATTTTCATGGAATCAACCTTTCTACATTATAAAGAGCGACTTGCATCCATGTCATTTCAGAATCTTAAGAACAGTCTGAACGGTATTGAATCCCAGGCTATTTAAACGGGCAACGGCATTCACCAGCGCATCGATGGCATCGAAAAAGCCCTTTAGTGCCTTTAAGCGTTCCACCAAAAAGGACCGCTCGGGGTCGGATCCGGTCCCCGCCTCCAATTTTTCCAGTGTCACCTGGACAGTCGCAACAGCCCGGTCGAAATCACTGTTGCTCCGCTCCTGCAGGATGACACGAACTGCCCGATAGAAATCCGTCTCGGCGATATAGTAATCCTTGCGGTCACCCAACTGAGCCACAGGATGGATCAATCCCAGGCGCGCCAGCCCGCGTACATTGGTACTGATGGCGCCCTTCGTCAAACCGGTCCTGGAAACAAGTTCGTCCAGAGAAAGGGCTCCGGGGGATATATATAACACTGCGAATATAGCGCCCATCCCTTTTGGAAAGCCCCAAAATCCGCTGATGTTACTCAGGCCGGTAATGAAATCCTGTTTGAGCTGCTCAATGTCGTCATTCATATCATATGTTCCTTTTACTATGTTTAGTTTATTCTAAACGTAGTATATTATAAATTGAGCAATTAATCAAGGGACAGAATAAAAAAAGTTCCCGGCGCTTTGAAAGTGCCGGGAACTTCTCTTTAAATCACAATACTCACCAACTTCTTTTGCACCACAATCACTTTCCTGGGTGTCTTCCCCTCCAGATATTTCCGGACGGTTTCGCTCGCCAGCACTGCCGCCTTAATCTCTTCTTCACTGACATTTGCCGGGAAGACCAGGCGGTCGCGCAGCTTGCCGTTGACCTGCACCGGGATGGTGATCTCATCTTCCAGAGTGGCGGCTTGATCCACTTTGGGCCAGGGCTGGGTGTGGATGGAATACTGCTTGCCATTCATTTCCCACAGTTCCTCGGCAATGTGTGGACAGACCGGCGCCAGCATGCGCAGATAAATGTCAACTGCCTCATTCCATTCGGAAGTGCCGGCCGCGCCAGCCTCTTTGGCCCTGTACATCTCATTCAGCAGTTCCATCAGGCCGGAAACGATGGTATTGAACTCGAACTGCTCGAAGTCATGTGTCACCTGTTTGAGGGTCTGGTGCAGCTTCCGCCGCAGAACTTTGAGGGTCTCTGGAGACGCTGAAGGCCTTCCATGAACCTGATCCGTGAACAGGGCCCAGACGCGCTTCAGCCAGCGGTAGGTTCCCTCGATGCCGGTATTATTCCAGGGCGCACCCATGTCCCACTTGGCAAAGAAAATCAGGTAGGAGCGCACTGCGTCGGCACCGTAACGCTTGACCAGGCTATCCGGGGCGGTCACGTTGCCGCGGCTCTTGGACATTTTTTCGTGGTCCTCGCCCAGTACCATGCCCTGGTTGCGCAGCTGGATCATCGGTTCGGGGCCTTCGGTGATCTGCATGTCACGCAGAGCCTTATGGAAGAAGCGCGTGTATAACAGGTGCATATTGGCGTGTTCGATCCCACCGGTATATGTATCCACCGGCATCCAGTAGTTGTACTCTTCCTCGTCGAAGGGGCCCTTATCGTACCGGGGAGACAGGTAGCGCAGGTGATACCATGAGGAGCACATGAATGTATCCATCGTGTCGGTTTCGCGCACGGCCGGCTCTCCGCAAACCGGACAGCTGACATTTTTCCAGGTCGGGTGCAGTTTCAGCGGGCTTTCGCCGGTGGGTTTCCACTCCACATCCTCAGGCAGCAGGACGGGCAGGTCAGCTTCGGGGACAGGATTCCAACCGTCCTTCTGGCAGTAAACCATCGGGATGGGAGCGCCCCAATAACGCTGGCGGGAGATCAGCCAGTCGCGCAGTTTGTAGGTAACAGCTTCCCTGCCAATGCCCTGTTTTTCCAGCCAGTCAATCACGGCGGTGATACCTGGATTCTTGCGGCCCTTTTCATCATTAACAGCCGTGCCATTAAATTGTGCCGAGTTGATCATGTGCCCAGCGCCAACATAGGCAACTTCCATTTTATCTCCGTCCAGGTCAGGAACGCCTTCCGGCTGGATGACCGGGATGATCTTCAGCCCGAATTTGCGCGCAAAGGCGAAGTCCCGCTCATCATGTGCCGGGACAGCCATAATGGCGCCGGTTCCGTAAGTCATCAGGACATAGTCGGCGATCCAAATGGGGATGTACGCGCCATTGACCGGATTGATGGCAAAACTGCCGGTGAAAACACCAGTTTTTTCCTTGTCGACGGCCTCACGCTCGATATCAGATTGCCGGGCAGCCTGTTTCTTATAGGCTTCGACTGCCTCCCGGTTTTCGGAGGTTGTGAGCTTCTCCACCAGTGGATGTTCGGGGGAGAGCACCATGAAAGTGGCGCCCCACAACGTGTCAGGGCGGGTGGTAAACACTTCCAGAGAATCACCCTGTTCAGTCTTGAAAATGACCGACGCACCTTCCGAACGGCCAATCCAGTTGGTCTGCAGGGTGCGGACGCGCTCGGGCCAGTCCATGCCAGCATAGTTCAGCAGCTCATCGGCGTACCTGGTGATGCGGAAGAACCACTGTTCCAAGTCCTTCTTGATAACCGGCGTACCGCAACGCTCGCAGTGACGATCCTCGCCCCAGACCTGCTCGCGCGCCAGAGTGGTGTTGTCATGCGGGCAGAAATCCACCGGTGACATCTTGCGATAGGCCAGCCCGTGTTTGAATAACTGAATGAAGAACCACTGGGTCCATTTGTAGTATTCCGGGTCCGAGGAAACGGCCTCGCGGCGCCAGTCGAACATGGCGCCCATCGATCGCATCTGCTTGCGCATCTTCTCAACATTCTTGTATGTCCACACTTTCGGATGTATACCGTGCTTGATGGCCGCATTTTCCGCCGGAAGGCCAAAGGCGTCGAAGCCCATCGGGAAGAGCACGTTATAGCCGTTCATGCGCATGAAGCGGGCGCGTGCATCCGCCGGTGTCATGGCATACCAGTGACCGATGTGCAGATCGCCGGAGGGATAGGGCAGCATGGTCAGGGCATAATGCTTGGGTTTTTGCGGATCAATATCGGAATGGTAGAGACCATCGGCTTCCCATCTGGCCTGCCATTTCGGTTCAATTTGGGTTGGAATATAGTCGCTCATTCTTTATCCTTGTGATTAATTCAAGCTGTTAGGTGCTGGGATTAAGTTATTCGTTAATCGTTATTCGTTATTGGTTATTCGTTGAAAGAGTCTTGATATGAAGCACCTGATGCATCAAGGCGGGGCGCGAGAAGGCAGGGATGAACCTCATGAATTATCCAGGAAATTTTAAACATGGCGCGCCTCCTTTCGGTCCAATTAACAAAAAAACCTTCATCCACTCAGGGACGAAGGATCTGCTCCGCGGTACCACCCGGATTATGGAGTCTAATCGTCATTGGTCATAAGTCCCATTGATTTCAAAAATTATGAGATTATGAAACGATCAAACTCTCATCACTCTTTCGCGGTAACGGGCGTTCCCGGCACTGACTACTGGATTCACCAGCGCAGTCTCTCTTTCGAGGGCAGGCGAGTTCGGTCTCAGGCGCTCCCGCATGCACCCTGAAGGGCTTCCACCTGGCTTTCCCTTCTCGCTGACGGGACGACCTACTACTCCTGTCATGACTCTATATGTTATTTCATTATAGCATAAGAGCGACTAGTCAAACTAATCGCTCATTGCAGGTGGACCCAGCGAGATTCGAACTCGCGACCTTCTCAATGCCATTGAGACGCGCTCCCAACTGCGCTATGGGCCCAATGTAGATTGTCGATTTATGATTTTAGATTGCCTCGCCCAATCAAAAATACAAAAACCGCAATCCAAATCATGGTGGACCTGGAGGGATTCGAACCCTCGGCCTCCTCAGTGCGATTGAGGCGCGCTCCCAACTGCGCTACAGGCCCGTTTATGGGCGTGGGGTATTCTACCTGAGGCAGGGGTGAATGTCAAGGCAAAGTTGCAAGGTATAAGTTGAGACCATATTAACATCCATGATTAAGTAAGTAGTTGTAAAATCAAGGCTGAGGTTAATTCATGAAACCATTCCAACTCATTTTCACCTATGCCCGGAAATACACAGCCTCGCTGGTCGTAACCGCACTGAGCATGCTCGCCCTGGTGGGCATTCAACTATTGATCCCCTGGATCGTAAAACTGCTTGTGGCGCGAGTAACTGAACCAGGCGCCACGGTTTCCAGCATGACTTATGTCACCCTGCTGGCTCTGATCGTGCTGGCAGCTTACATTGCACGGGCCGGACTGGCCTTCGTCCGCTCGTACCTGGCCCACGTGGCCGGATGGGGCGTGGTGGCGGATGTACGGGAATACATCTATGAACACATGCAGCGCCTGAGCCTGCGTTTTTACGAGGACAAACAGGTCGGAAACTTGATGTCCAATGTGGTTAACGATACCGACCTGTTCGAACAGCTGATTGCGCATGCCATCCCGGATGTGGTGGTCAACCTGGTCACGCTGATTGGCGTGTCGGTTGTCCTATTCAGCCTGAATTGGAAGCTGACCCTGTTCAGCCTGATACCGATCCCGCTGGTATTTCTAAGTCTGCGTATCTATGCGAAATACGTCCGTCCGGCTTTCCGCAACCGCCAGAAGGTGCTGGGGGATTTAAACGCCCTTTTGAACGACAACCTGTCGGGTATCCGTGAAATCAAAGCCTTCACGCGTGAAACAGAAGAGGCCAAACGCGTTCACGCCGGCATTGAAAACTATCGCAAGTCCCAGTTGAGCGCCCTCAAGCTGATGGCCACCTTCCAACCGTTCGTGGAATTCAGCTCTTCCCTCGGGACACTGATCGTCATTTATTTGGGCGGGCGGCTGGCTCTGCAAGGATCCCTGCCTGTGGCGGACCTGGTGGCGTTCTTCCTCTACCTGCAGAGTTTCTACGCCCCGGTCCAGAATTTGAGCTCCGCCTGGGAGGCCATCCAATCCTCGCTGGCTGGCGCAGACAGGGTGGCGGGGCTGATGGCAGAACCCCACGAGCCGCAGAACATGCGCGGCGCAGAGCCCATATCAGGCCAGATAAGCGGCGATTTCAGCTTCAAGAACGTATCTTTTGAATACACACCAGGTTTACCAGTGCTTGAGAACATTTCCCTGACCATCCCGGCGAAAACCGTCGCAGCACTGGTGGGACCGACGGGCGTGGGTAAGACCACCCTGGTCAGTCTTATTCCGCGATTCTATGATGTGACCAGTGGCTCGATCACGCTGGACGGGCGCGACCTGCGCGACTACACATTGGACAGCCTGCGCAAGCAGGTCAGCATTGTCTTGCAGGATGTGTTTCTGTTTTATGGGACAGTACGTGAGAACCTGCTGTTTGGTCGCCCGGAAGCCGGTGAGGCCGAGATGGAGGCAGCCGCCCGGGCTGCCAATGCGCATGATTTCATTATGGAGCTCAGCCAGGGGTATGACACCCTGATCGGCGAGCGCGGCGTCAAGCTCTCCGGTGGACAGAAACAGCGACTGTCCATTGCACGTGCAATCTTGAAAGACGCTCCCATTTTAATACTCGATGAAGCCACTTCCTCGGTGGACACAGGCACCGAACTGCTCATCCAACAGGCGCTTGAGCGTCTGATGCAGGGACGGACCACCCTGATCATCGCTCACCGCCTTTCGACGGTGCGCAATGCTGACACGATCATAGTCCTGGAAGACAAATCCATCCGCGAAATAGGGACACACGATGAGTTGATCAAGTTGAAAGAGGGGTTGTACAGGAAGCTTTACACAGTACAAAGGAATCTGGATCCGGAGAAAGAGTAAATCGCACCGCCTCCCCCCCCCAGGCTTAGTATCTATCCGAAAATTGGGGAGATGTTCGCTTTTTGAGTGTGTGCGGCTCCGCCGCACACACTCAAAAAGCGGTCCTTCTGTAATTTTCGGATAGGTTCTTATTCACTAATCGCTATAAATATTCCTTCAATTGTCTGGCTCTTCTTGGGTGGCGCAATCGCTGCAGGGCTTTCCCCTCGATCTGGCGGATTCGTTCGCGCGTTAATCCGAACTTCTCCCCCACCTCTTCCAAAGTGTATGGGACGCCAGTATCCAGCCCAAAGCGCATGCGCAGGACGCGTGCCTCGCGCGGTGTAAGCGTATCCAACACTTCCTCGATCTTATCTTTAAGCATTGACTGATAAACACTCTGGATGGGGGTTGGGCTGAGTTCATCTTCAATGAACATACCCACCTCGGAGTCATCATCATCGCCAACCGGACTCTCCAATGAAATCGGAAGCCAGGAGACTTTTAATACCCAGCGCACCCTTTCCAGATCCATATTAACTTCGGCTGCGAGTTCCTCCAGAGTTGGTACCCGCCCCAGGCGCTGTTCCAGGTCATGGGTGGCCTTGTAGATCAGCCGGATGCGGTCATTCATATGGACAGGGAGACGGATGGTGCGCGCCTGGTCAGCGATGGCGCGAGTGATGGTCTGGCGGATCCACCAGGTGGCATAGGTGGAAAATCGAAAACCGCGATGGACATCGAATTTCTCGACTGCTTTCATCAGGCCGAGGTTCCCCTCCTGGATCAAATCAAGGAATGCCACGCCGCGACCCATGTGACGTTTGGCAATGCTCACAACCAGGCGGGTATTCGCTTTGATGATATGGTCGCGTGCCAGAATCCCCTCCTGTACAAGAACCTCCAGGCGCTGTCGTTCCAGGCTACGTTTCCGACCCGGACGGCAAATCAATTCCGCCCTGGCGTTGCGTCCATTTTCAATACGAACTGCAAGTGCAAACTCTTCGTCCGCCTTCAGCAACGGGACACGTGACATCTCCTTAAGATACATCCCGACCGAGTCATCAACGATGGGATAGTCGGTGATCACCGGCTCTGCCCAGAGTCCCATCTCCGGTACAGCCATTGTCTCGACGGTTCCAGCGTCGCAATCGGGATCCACAACATCCACACCGCGGTTACGCAAAGCCAGCATAATAACCGACATGCGTTCGGAATCCTCGCCCACTTCCGGCGAGATATCCAGCAGGTCATCAGTAGTGAGATAACCTTGTATGGAGGCCTTCTCCAGTAGCAGACTCAGGGTTTCGCGATTATGTCGTCGGTCAAGTGGCGCCATCTTTTTCCCTCCTCTTCAGGCGCTTTCTATAAAAGATCCTTCAACACCGAGAACGGAGAATCGGTCTCAGGACGATGCCCGCAATCGGTTTTATTCAGGTTCTCACCGCAGACCGGGCACAAGCCTTTGCAATCCGGTTTATGAATCGGACTAATGGGAATTTCCAACAATGCATATTCTCTCAGCAGCGGCTCCAAGTCGATCTGACCGTCTTCCGGTACGAGCAAACCAGATTCTGTAATATTACGCTGGTCAAATGCGTATAAATCCGTAACCGTCCATTTCAGGAGCTGGGCAAATATCTCCAAACAACGCACACACTCGAGATCCGTTTCTGCCTGAAACTCCCCCTGTAGAAGAAATCCCTGTGGGGTACGGCTGAAACGTGCCGTTCCGATGAAATCACGCACAGTGAGATCATCCCCCAAACGCATTGTTTCGTATTCAAAAATAAAATCGCGGCTCGTACCGATCGTAGCATTGATCAGGAATCCAACGTTGAGCCGCAAAGGATGACGAGGGTTTGTCAATGGAAACTTCTATACGCAAGTATTGGGAATAAGCCCATTCTAGCACAGCGAAGACTCTGAAGTCAATCATTCTTTATGGTTCTCTTGACTCCCTGCTTCCGATCAAAGTGCAGATTGGATGGCGACCAGTGTTACATCATCATCCTGAGAAGCTCCAGACTGATAGCTGGTCAGAGCATCCCTGAGCGCATCGCAAATCTGTTGCCCGCTCTTCCCTGCAATGCCAGCCAACACCTCCTGGACACGAACATGCCCAAATACCTCCCCTTGTGGATTGCGACAGTCCGTCAGCCCGTCGGTAAACAGGACGAGCGTTCCGCCGGGAGGCATGGAGACAGAATCCTCATCCAGGAGGAGATCATCAAACATGCCGATCGCCTGGCCGATGGCATGTGGAAGAGTCTGAACGGTTCCATTCACATCCAATAACATGGGCAGTTCGTGTCCGGCACGGGCGAAATCAATTCTTCCATTGGCACAATCAAGTATGCCAAGAAGCACTGTAACAAACTGGTCAGATTGTCCCAACTTGATGAGATGAGTATTTACGCGCCGCAGGATATCCCCCGGTGTGCCGCCGTGCAGGACTTCAGACATGATCAGGGCATGCGCGCGTGCCATAAAAATGGCAGAGGGTATGCCTTTATCCGAAACATCGCCAACTACCAGGCCGATATGTTTCTCGTCCAATATGAATACATCATAGAAATCACCACCAACCATCCGGGCAGGATACATGAGGGCCCCAAAAGTAAACCCTGGGACTTCCGGAAGTTCCTGTGGCAGGATACTCATCTGGATCTCAGCAGCCACTTTCAGTTCATGTTCCAGGCGCTCTTTCTCGATGATTTGTGCCTGGGCTGCCTTAAGATCATCATAGGCCTGCTGTAAGCAGCGGTTCTTTTCCTGAAGATCGCGGAAAGAGAGCATTGTGGTTGTATCCAACCGTTTTACAAGGGTCTGCACAATGGTATAGGCCATTATTGGCTGGCGGTTGAGCAAACCATCGAAATCAACGTGTGTCATCCTCCACAAACGCGTTGCGTGTACGGCCCTGACAGAGGCGGTTCGAGCCCGGCCGGGTATCAGGAGACTCATCTCACCGATAAACTCGCCCGTACCAAAGACCCCCAACTGTCTTTCATCAGGCGTACCGAGAGCCAAGAGCACCTCCAATTGACCTTCCAGGATGATAAAAAGACTTTCACCTGGATCACATTCGCAAAAAAGTACTTCGCCCGGCTGCAAGTTCACGACCTGGAGAGTGGCTTCCAGGTAATCCAATTCGTGGCGCGGCAAACCCCTCAACAAGGGGATTTTTTTGAAAAGGATGTCTTTAGTCATGGCGTCCTCGACAAAAACAGATCATTTTCCATAAGTATTGAAGAATTAATTCATCTGCGACCAGGATGAGCGCAGCAGATAGATCAAAATGACCACAGAGGAGAGTTCAAACAAAACCGAAAAAATCGGAACCTGGCCGACGAATTTGAATGTGCACAATATGAAAGAGGCGATCCCAAAAGCCCAGACGCTCCAACGATGACCATTCCAGATTATCAGCAGGAATGCGAAGTTCGCCAATGCCAGGACTGCAACCACCAGCGCCATCCAAAAGGCTGGACGCGCTTCGTGCAGGGATGCCTGGGCTGTGAAGAGGAAGTTCAAGATCGTGACGGTATTTGTGATCAACATCAAGATGATAAAAAGTTTCACCAGGATCCAATGTGAGAATTTTCCTTGAGGCAAACCTACTGTTCCGTAAATGCCCAGTAGAGTCAGACCTGGCAAAAAGGTGAACAGGAACCATCCATATTGCTCGATCAACGGGCGATCGAGGCCGTATTTGCGGGTCAAATCTTCAATCTGTTGAGGTGTACTCCCAGCCGGTATGGTTGTTCTGGAGACGCGGACCCCATAGAGGGCAAACGAAATAAGCACAAGCACGATACCGGAAGTCAAAACAAGATAATTTCGCCAGTTCTTCACTAAAATTGCTCCATGAACAGAAAATGATTTGCCCGGAATTTCCAGCAGTCGCCGTTCATGGCAGGCCGAAGTCAATCTCTTCCCTGCCTCCCAGTTTTTCTTGAATGCGCTCCACAACAATTTCAAGCGCCATGGGTTGGTGTACAAAATCCAGGTCATCCGTAGGGATGGTCAGCACAGGGCACAGGTCGAAAGACAGCAGCCATTCGTCATAGAAAGATTCCAGCAATTGCAGATATTCACTACTAATGCCTGTCTCGATATTACGGGCACGCTTACGTATGCGCTGCATTAGCTTATCTGCCGGGCATTTCAGATAAACAAGCAAATTCGGCAAAGGCAAACTCATCACAACCAGCTCGAACAATTTACGATAGGCCAGATAATCGCGCTCAGACAGATTCCCCATGTGGTGCAGGGCACGCGCAAAGATATGGGCATCTTCGTAAATACTCCGGTCAAGAATGGCAGGGCGCGGGTCGTGCGCGGCCTCAAGGTACTGATCAGCGCGGTGACCGAGAAAGTATATCTGCAAATGGAATGACCAGGCGCGCATATCGGCATAAAAGTCCGGCAGGTAAGGATTATCTGCAACAGACTCAAAGTCTGTGCGCCAACCCAGCCGCGAGCCGATCCGCTCGGTTAATGAAGTTTTTCCGACCCCGATATTCCCGGCAACAACCACGAGTCTCTTTGGCATAGGTCCTCCTAATGAACTTGGATAATTGTACACCCGGTTGTGCCAGCAGAAGGCAAGCGGCCCGGTGCAGAGCTTAATCGTGCCGGCGGATATCCGGCAAAAACACCCAGGCGGCGACCGCGAACAAGAGCAGCATGATGGCACCCACCATCACGGTAAGCGGTTCGCCAATCCATTCAGCCAAGCTCCCTGCCAACAATGAACCGATTGGCATCGAACCAAAAAAGATGAGGGTATAGACACCCATCACACGGCCGCGCAGGGCATCCGGCACAAGCGATTGCACAATGGCCTGGCTGTTGTTCAAAATCATCATGAAACCCCACCCGACCCCGAGCAAGGTAACCAATGAAAGCGGCAGCCAGCGAATCCAGGCAAAAATGAACAATGTTACCGGCATGATAAAAGCGCCATATGTCCATAATCTACCCCGCAATTTCCGGGAGCCCCAATAGGCGAGCATCAGGGCACTGATCAATGACCCAAACCCGCGTGCTGATACCAGCCAGCCATTTGTCGTGACGTCGCCGAGGAGAACGTCCACAGCCCAAGCAGGCAGCAGGTTCATCATGCCAATCCCAAAAATGCTAACGATGCCCACAGACCCGATCAGGCTGAGAATCATACGATTCCTGAACACATAGCGAATCCCCTCGCCCAATTCAGCCAGTGCAGCTGCATGACGTACCGGCTTTGCCTCCAGTTTGATCCGCATCAAGAGTAGTGCGATGATCACTGCAATGAAAGAAAGGCCATTCAAGGTAAAACACCAGGCTGGGCCAATGGCTGCATAGGTCAAACCTGCCACGGACGGTCCGACGACTGTGGCAATATTAAACATGGTTGAATTCAGTGCGATGGCATTGGTCATGGTTTCACGGTCGACCAGTTCCAAGACAAAGGAGGTTCGGGCAGGAGCGTCAAAGGCATTCGCAATTCCAAGCAGGAAGGCCAAGATAATGATATGCCAAGGGAGGACTACACCGGTAAAAACAAGGGCGGCCAGGATGAAAGCCAGAATCATCATGGCGGTCTGCGTGATAACCAGGAGCCTTCGCCTGGGCAGGCGATCCGCGATCACGCCTCCAAAAAGGGTGAATAGCAAGGTTGGTGCTCCGCCAACAAATCCCACCAATCCCAGGTAAGCTGGCGAGCGTGTAAGTTGATAGATCAAATATCCCTGTGCAGTGCTCTGCATCCAGGTGCCAACCAACGACACTATCTGACCGGCAAACCAGAGCCGGTAATTGTAATGTTTGAGAGCGGCAAATGTCTCCCGCCAGCGCAAGCTCAACGTTCCCTTGGGGTTTCGTTCAAGGTTTTCCAAGTTTTGCCTCAAACCTTATGCCACCCAAAAATTGAAGGCGAACAAGGTCGCCAAAAGTCCCATCAACAGAATACTGGCAATCGTCCAGACCCTGTCAAAGGCGGAATTCCTGCCCCATCTGGCCAGCATGACAAAGACCGCCGGGGCGCCGATAATATAACGGATGATACCTTGCGCCGGCCCGCTGCCCCAGGAGATGAGCAGGACTGCCATGCTGAAGAAAGCAATTTCCGGGTAAACCTTGATGCAAGTGAAACAAGTCACCAAGCCGATAAACAAGCCGAAGAATTCAGTCAGGAAGTAGGCTGTTCGTTCTGGAATATGGACAAACAAGCTGTGAAATGCACTGGCCCAGTTGTAAAAAGCACTGCCGAGGTCGAGGAATCCGCGCCCGAAGTAGTTGGCTTCAATGAGGTCGAAGTTCTGACCCAAGCGGGAGGATTTCCAGATCAAATAGGCGATGAGAGGGGTAAAGGCCAGTAGCATTTTCCCAAACGAGACCACAACAACCAGCTCTTTACGGAGCCAGGACCACTCCGGATCATCCGGTTTATGGATGCCAAAGATACTTCGAACAACCTTACGGGCAGCCAGAAATAACGCCCGCCAGGATTCCTTCCACCAATAGTAGATCTGGCGCCATTCCAGATCGATATCCAGCCAATCTCCCGTACGGAACCAGGTGAGCGCCATTGGGATAACCAGCGCCACACCGACGGCGCGCGTCAGGGTGGCAGCCGCCCCCAGCATAGCAGCGGGCAACCACTTTCCACGCCGCAGCATGGCCAGACAAGCGAATGCCAATCCAACAAACAGGCCCTCCGTGTATACCTGGACCAGGAAAAAACCGGTCGGAAAGATCAGCAGGTAAAAGGCAGCCCGCATAGCGCCCTCATCACCAAGTGAATCACTGGTAAGATCGTAAAGAGCCAACATGCCCAATAAAGCACCGAGCGCAGAGACGATGACACCCGCCAGGGTAGCGGTAGCTATGGAATTGAGTCCAAACAGCTTGAGCGGCTGGTCAAAAAGCCACATTACCCATGGATAGAATGGGAAGAAGGCATAGTTTAGTGAAAGACTTTCACCAGTATAAAGATTCCCGTCCAAGCGCATACCATCCCGCCAGTAGGTTGTGCCAAGGGGGGTCAGGTGGGGGACCTTCGGGTCGTCATATCCAGCGAGGGCAATACTGATGTAATATTCCGAGTCCCAGCAAACCTGGGAATTCATGTAAGGTTCCACCAGATATGGCCGACCCACCTGGTATTCCCAGGGGATGGTGTACGTAGCCGTCCATTCCTGGGCCCGGTCAGGGAACACCGGCTGGAAACGGGCGGAGGCCAAGGCCTGGAACCCAATAACGATCACCACCCATGCCAGCCAGATCAGGAAGATCTTTCGAAAAGCAGTTCTGTTCATGGTTACTTCTCCATCCCTGTGACAACCATATCCTGCATGAAGAAACGCTGCGACAGAAAGAGGATCAACAACGGGATCGGCCATCAGTATTACCGCGCTGGTCTGCAAGAACTTCAGGGGTGAACCCATACGTGGTGTAAGCTTGCGCGGTGAACGCCATCGTCTGCAGGTCTGGGCGGGTGCCCAGGTACAGGCTGGACATGCGCAATTCGTTCCAGGTATTGAAGAAATGCAGCAACGCCACGGTCACGATGGCAGGAACGGCCTGGGGAATCATGATCGAAATGAGAGTCCGCAGAGGTCCCGCCCCATCCAGCATGGCAGCTTCGTCCAAGTCGCGTGGGATGCTGCGGAAATTCTGTCTGAGCAGGAAAATGTAGATGGCACTCCCAAAGAACGCCGGAACGATCAGCGGATAAAATGTCCCGTTCCAGGGCAGGATGCGGGTGAAAGATGACGAAGCTCGGCACCAACGTGATGCTATCGGGGATGACAATGGTGGCGATCAAGAGGAAGAACAGGAATCGCCCACCCGGGATCCTGAAGCGGGAAAATCCATAGGCAACGGCGATCGAAGAGAGCAATATCCCGATCTCACTAAGCACTACAATGATGAGTGTGTTCTTGAAATAGCGGGGATAGTCGATTGCCTTCCAGATATTAGTATAGTTGTCCCAATAGATGCGGAAGCGGAAAACCCCGCTCAGGCTACGCCAGGAGCCCTGCCAATTAATCAGGCCTTGTTCCGGATGAGCCGGGTCGATAAACTGGCTGGAAAGGCGGCTGGACTTGACCAGGGCCCAATCGTGGACAACGCCATCTTCGGTCGGGACCTTATAGAGCTGGTACGTCGTTCCCTGGTAATCATATGTCAAGCGCTCAGCCGGATAAATCGGTGCTGACCGGTCACGGAATTCATCTGCAGACCGAGGGAAGTCACAACCATGTAAGACAGCGGGGAAAGGAAGACCAGCAGGAAAAGCCAGATGAACAAGGTCAACAACGCCGTCCCGGTAAATTCCCATGTACGCAAGGTCAGCGTCGAGGATTGTCTGCGGAATGGATTCTTAGATTTCTTCATCGTTGCTTTCCTCAGGGAAATGAACCCAATAACGGGCTGAGCGGAACAAGAAGCACCGTAATAACCATAACCACAATGAACATGATCCAAGCCAACGCACTGGCATATCCCAGGTTCATGGCTGAAAACATTTGAGAAGCAATGTAGGATTCCATCGGGGAAAGACTCTGGCTGTAGGACAGTGCCACGGTCGAGCAGCGCCACCCCGCCAAAAGAACTGATCATATTGATCACCAGCGAGAAGAAGATCGCCGGCGAAGTCATCGGGATGGTGATCGAGAAGAAACCGGTTGATTGGCCCGGCCCCATCGACGCGCGCCGCCTCATAAAGCTCCTTCGGTACAGCTTGCATGGCTCCCAGCATGATCAGGAAGCCAGGCCCGATCGTCCAGAGGGAAAGGAATGATCGGGAAAAGAATATACAACGGTACAGATTGGGAAAGGTGAAAGAGCCGGGTGATCCAGCCCGTATTGGGATCGATCAAGCCAGAAATGATAATGAAGATCGCGATGGCAGGGATGATGCTGGGCATGAAGAAGAGAGTGCGCATGATACGCTTGCCGCGCAAGCGGTCACTGGTAAAGACTGCCGCCAGGAGGAGCGCGACAATCATTTCAATCGGGACAGACAATATAAAATAACTGATTGACCCGAACAGGCTGGCACCAGCGATAGAATCCTTGAAAAAAGTCAGGTAATTTGTCAATCCGATGAAACGAGTATTTTCCGGTTCGATCATCTTGAAGTTTGTAAAGGAAAATCCCAATGCTGCCAGGATCGGAATCATTTTAAACAAGAAAAAACCCACCAGCCATGGAAGCAGGAATAGGAATCCGACCGTAGCCTCATATTTTCTGAGTGAAAGGTGACGATCGGGTTTGGGCGACCTGCGCCGGGGCGCATGTGCGCGTTTTACAGTGAACATGAACAGTCTCCTTGAAGCTTCTGCACAATGGAGCGGCTCCATGCTACCGTCCAAAATGCTGCCTGGTTGAAATGAAGATTAATATATCCGTATTCCTGCCGGGAAGCTTTATTGTATCTTATCTGAAGCAACTTTGTGCCAAAATTTTGAGCAAATTTGCACCATAAAGTAAATAGAAAAGGTCTGCCCTTGATGGCTCGTAGAAAAACCAAACGCCGAAACGAGCGTTTGGTTTTTTTGTGATACTTCTTACCTGGTACTACGGATGAGAGCAGGCGAATTTTGGGATTAACACTCACTGTATCCGCAGTTATAACACTTCCGACAGCCCTCTTCATTTACCATGCTCGCCTCCCCGCACTCCGGGCATAGTTCGCTCGTTTTAAGTGCCATCTGCCGGGCAGATAGAGCCGGTTGTGGAGTTTGATTTCCAGGCTCAGCCTGCGGGTCCTGGAGCAGATTCTCCGAAATGACTTTGGCCTTCCGATTTCTCTCCGGATTCATCCACGTGATGGGCTGTCCGGCCGGATAAATACTCATCCAGCACCTGCCCCACCCCATCCGGCAGGGAACGGACCCGGTTCGGACCAAAACCGAGCGAACGTCCGCCGCCAATGCCAGAAAGCTGGCGTACCACTTCGCCCAGGCGTTCCCGCGGCAGGATGGGTGAGGCCAGCCTCAGAATATACGAAATGAGGCGGCCAATCGCTTCCGAAACGGCAGCCGTCTCAGAGCCCGCCTTGGCTGTATTAATGAAGACTTCAAAAGGATGTCCGCCGCCATTCTGGTTGACTGTGATGAATGCCCTGCCCAGGGGTGTTTCCACGCTAAAGGTGCTACCGACCAGCGTGTGTGGGCGAGGCTTCTTGGTCTCCTGCCAGCCTGCCAATTGCGTGGCGATTTCAGCCTCCGCCACACTGGCTGGTGCCACCTCCCCTGAAACGGTTGGCCAATAAGGCATAGCCAGGCTGCTGGTAATGTGTGTCTGTTTTTTCTCAGCAGTGGCCTTGGTTTCCAGGACCACCTTCTCGCGTGAACCAGTCACATAGACGGTAATACCTTTGCAGCCCAGGTCCCAGGCGAGCATATAAACCTCTGCCACATCTTCCACCGTTGCACCTTCGGGAAAATTGACCGTCTTTGACAATGAATTGTCAACAAACGCCTGGAGAGCGGCCTGCATCCGGACATGTTCTTCGGCCGTGATATCAGCAGCCACCACGAATACATCCCGAATGGATTCCGGCACTTCGGAAATATCCTGACAGGTCCCATGTTCCATCACCTGCTCAATAATTGCCTGCTTCGCTTCTCCGACTATGCCGGCTTTCTCCAATGCCAGGCCAAAACGCGGACTGGCATAAGTCAGTTGAAGATCTTTTCCCTTGTCGTTCACGTGGCGGATATAAGCCAGAGCAAAGACCGGCTCGCATCCATATCCTTCGCAGCCAGCCACCGTTGCAATAGTCCCGGTCGGTGCGACGGTGGTCTGTGCGGCATTGCGGATGCCGTATTTCTTGATCCCTTCCTGGATTTCATTCCAATCCACCTTAGGACGGCCCCAATCATGCTGGTAAGCCGTCAGCGGTTGTGGTGGCACCCAGCGCAAGTCCTCGAAATCGTAGATACTATCCTTGATCGCCGGGAATGCTCCACGCTCGCGTGCCAAGGCTACACTTGCCCGCATGGCGTTGAAACGGACAAATTCCATCACCTGCGCGCCGAATTCCTGTCCATCCTGCGAACCATAGCGAACACCCACGTGATACATTAAATCCGCCAAGCCCATGATGCCCAAACCGATGCGGCGGGCTTTGAGAGCAGCTTCCCTGAGTTGGGGGACCGCGGGAACATATGCATTCGTATCCACCACATCATCCAAGAAGCGCGTCGCAAGTTCCACGCCATTGCGCAGACCTTCCCAATCCACCATCGCATTTGGTCCACAATATTCAGCCAGGTTGATTGAACCAAGACAGCAGTTTTCATAAGGCCCCAGCCACTGTTCCCCGCATGGGTTGGTGGCTTCCAGAGGATATAAATGTGGAACGGGATTGGAACGATTGGCCGTATCCAGGAACAACACTCCCGGCTCACCATTATGATGTGCCTGGTTTACGATCCTTTGGAAAAGATCGCGTGCCCGTACTGTTTTATACGTGCGCAGCGGTATACCTCTGGCTTCGGCCTGTTCCGGCGTACCACTGAACCCTCGATATTCCGGGGAAACTGACATCCGGGAAACGCAATTCCCAATCGGCATCATCCTTGACAGCCTGCATGAAAGCATCGGTAATACCAACCGAGATATTAAAATTGGTGATCTGGTTTTCATCGATCTTGCAAGTGATGAATTCGTCAATATCCGGATGATCCACACGCAGGACGCCCATGTTGGCTCCGCGGCGTGTTCCACCCTGGGCAATTTCACCAAAGGCATGATCATAAACGCGCAGGAAACCCACCGGCCCGGTTGCCTGCCCGGCTGACGATTTGACCAGTGACCCCTTGGGACGGATGCGTGAGAAGGAAAAGCCGTTTCCTCCACCGGTCTGCTGGATGAGTGCGGCATCCCGCAGTGATTGGAAAATACCCGCGGCATCTCGACCCATATCGTCCGTTATTGGCAGGACAAAACAAGCAGCCAATTGCCCAAGAGGTGTACCCGCACCGGTAAAGGTCGGGGAATTGGGGAAAAATTTTTTGGAGGTCAATAAATGGTAAAACTCACGCGCACGCGCCATTCCATCCCCAGCGTAACCATCTTCAGCCCTGGCAACCTGATAAGCCACGCGCCAGAACATTTCCTCAATGGATTCAACCGGCTGGCCATCCTCGCCGCGGCGGACATAGCGCCGTACCAAGACCTGGCGGGCGTTCTCGGTCAATTCTGCACCTGGCAGGTTGTCTGGTATGACTGGAGTAGGAAACAATCCATTTTTTGAAATAACCGGTAAACTTGCCACGTTTTATTCTCCTCAGTCTTTATTATTAAACTCGAGCTTTTCGGAATAAAATCGGTTCCAAGGAATAGCTTGATAGACCCATTGACGCCACTGCGCATCCATGTGGACGGAAATTACGGAGCCTGGGAGTTTTTATGGTTCTAATAACAAATGATCGATTTCATTACGCAAGGAATGTAAATCATCCATTCGGAGATAGACAATGGCATAGCGTATATAGGCGATCTGATCCATTTCCTTCAAACCTTTTATCACCAGATCACCGACAACGCGTGAACTGATTTCAGGTTTTCCCTGCCGCTGTAACTCGGCTTCCACCTGCCCCACCAGACGTTCAATGTCCGCCGCTGAGACCGGGCGCTTGGCACAGGCAATGCGTATGCCGCGCTCCAGTTTCTCTCTGTCGAACTCTTCGCGCGTGCCATCCTGTTTGACGATCAACGGTGTAGCCAGGACCGGGCGCTCATAGCTGCTGAAACGCTCCCCGCAACTCAAGCATTCCCGCCGCCTGCGAATGCCGCCATGGCTATCGTGAGTTGTATCAATCACTTTCGAATCATCATTTTGACAGTATGGACAACGCATGCCTGGAACTCCGTATTAGTAGAACAAATGTAACCGCCATATATAGTGCATCACTACAAGGATACCCCCATATTTGGGCAACCTTTAATTATTTTAGCATATTTTGGAAGACAAAACAAGGGACAAAGGGATGATTTTTCTTAAATTTCACTTAATCTTTCAGCTCCACCATCCAGGCCGCTTGGACAGGTTGGGTGGGTTATAATTATTGAAGCCTTGACAATTCAATTTTTTCCATTCCTGAAAATAAAGCATCATACTTCCAATCTGGACAACTGATCCGAATATCAAAAATGGCTTTTTCTCCATCATGGAAAACAAATTCAATCTGAATCCCGACGAATCGATCCTTTTCCGCTCACGACCTTCCCTCACGTGGTATGGCCTTGCCTGGAGGATCGGGATTGGGATCATAGAAGTAGCCGCTTTCATCCTTTTTTCTTTTACCGCTTTCACCACACTCACAAGAGAACTTCTGGTGACATTTCTTCCCATGAATATGGCAGACGTGCTAAGCCGGATTATTTTCCAGGGCATCGCGCCTTTGGCAGTATTCGCCTGGTTTGCCGAGGATACCGCCAGGATTTTCTCCAGCGAGTTAATCCTGACTGACCAGCGTATCTGGACCCAAGGCGCTCCGTATGCATGGACACCAGGACATGAGACAGCCATAAGTGATGTCAAGTCCATGTCCTCCCGCCATGATGCAATTTTCATCCGCCTGAAATCATCACGGAAGATCCAGGTGTTTGTGTTGCCGGATAGCAAACAGATTGTCAAAGCCTTTTTACAACTCACGGGGAGAACGGACTCCAAATGACCTCATCAATCCCCAGAAAAAGCTCCAGTTGCCTTTCCGGCTGAGTCTCTGCTATACTGCCAATGATCATATATCGTTTGCTGTCTTGGCTTCCTGCCACAAGGATTCCATTTCGTTGAGCGTCAAATCCTGCATATTCCTGCCTCGTTTTTTCGCACCGGCTTCAATGTAACCGAAACGTCTTTTGAATCGCACATTTGTTCCCCTTAAAGCCGACTCGGCATCTATCTTCTTCCAGCGCGCCAGGTTGACAAGAGCAAACAACAGGTCTCCCAGCTCACCAGCCAGCTCATCTTCGTTTTCAGCGGCCCTGACTTCCTGGATTTCCTCGGTGATTTTTTCCAACACACCTTCTATCTCGGGCCAATCAAAACCAACCCGAGCAGCCCGCTCCTGATATTCCTGGGCTTGGATTAACGCCGGCAGCGCCAGGGGGACGCCGCCCAGCAGGCCCTTCTCCGGTTCACTGCTGCCAGCGCGTTCGTCAGCCTTAAGCTTTTCCCAATTCTTCAACACACCTCCAACTCCATCCACCTGTACTTCCCCAAACACATGCGGATGGCGCCGGATAATTTTGTCATAGATGCCTTTGAGTACATCCGGCATGCTGAATTCACCCTCTTCGCTGGCAATCTGGGCATTCAAGACGATCTGGAGCAGCAAGTCGCCAAACTCTTCGGCCATCCTGGCTGGATCTTCGCTATCCATCGCCTCCAGAGTCTCATAAGCCTCGTCCAATAGATGCGCACGGAGCGACTGGTGCGTCTGCTCTTTATCCCAGGGGCAACCATCCGGAGCGCGTAAATGTGCAATGATCTCTTGAAAGGCCTCAAAAGAGGTGCCTTCTCCCAATGACGGAACGTATAGTACCGTCAGCAGGCCGATTCTTTCAGAGCGATCTATTTTGTAGAGCGGTAGATCCTCAACATTTTGATCCTTTGTCCCGGCTGCGTGAACGAGGCGGACCGGATGTTCGTCGGGGTAGATGGCATTGAGAGTCATCTTCACTTCGGCGGCGACCATGCGCGAATATATCTGGGCAACCAACACTGGCATATCCGGAGGAAAAGCCGGGACATACGCCTGGCTCAATTCAAGCGCGTCCACCAGGCTCAGGCGCGGGTATGGATCCAGACCCAGCGCGGCAAAAACAGGCTCGAGGAAGGAGATGCCACTCACGATTTTCAACGGAATGCCACCATCCCGGGCGCGTTGCGCAATAACCGGGCAAGTGGCCTCAGCCAGAAAAGGGTCGCCTGGCACAGCGTAGACCACCCCTTCGACTCGCTGCCCCAATTCCAGGACTTTGTCAACAATGGCAGAATAAACATTTTCGAATGAGTCGCTGTTATCGTAAAGGTCATCAAAAGAGTGAACTTTTAAGGAAACAGGCAAACCGGCAACCGTTGGATGCTGCTTTGTCCGCAACCAAACTTCTTCAACGGAATGAAGCACATCCCAGGCTTCCCGTGTAAGTTTGGCGGGATCGCCGGGACCAAGACCAAGGAGAGTAATACCAGACATTGAAGACTCCTGAACAGACAATCAAGGATTAAATGGAAAACGTAATGCACAGAACGTAACAACACATGTTACGGATCGCGCATTACGTTTTGTGTAAAAGTTACGAACTAACGTTTCGTGTAAGTCGGAGCCTTGCGGGCGCGCTTGAGGCCGGGCTTCTTGCGTTCCTTTACGCGCGCATCACGGGTCAGGAAGCCACCCTTGCGCATGAGCGAAACATTTTCAGGATCCATCTTGACCATGGCACGCGCCAATCCGAGCTGCACAGAGTCGGTTTGGCCGGTCACACCACCGCCTGTGACAACAACGGTAATGTCATAGGTCTTTGCATCCTGCCCGGCCGCTTTCAGGACGGATAGAATTGCATCGACATCGCCCAAACGATTGAAGTAAGCCGGGGCTTCCTTATTATTGACGATAAATCGACCTGAACCATTCATAATGCGCACGCGGGCAATGCTTTGCTTGCGGCGTCCAACACCTTCAAAATATTGCACAGACATTTTCCAGCTCCTTTATGCGACCGTCTTCGGACTCTGCATGTTATGCGGATGCTCAGCTCCACCATAGACTTTTAACCGTGCCATCAAGTGGTGACCCATCTTATTGTGAGGTAACATACCCGACACTGCGGAACGAATCACGCGGTCTGGGTGGGTCTGCAACTGGTCGCGCAGGCTGATCGTTTTCAAACCGCCGGGATAACCAGAATGGTGATGGTACATTTTCTCAGTCAGCTTGGTGTGAGTTTTTGTGCCAGTAACAGTGATCTTCTGTGCGTTAATGACGATCACAAAATCACCCATCTCAACACCAGGCGTGAATGATGGTTTGTGCTTTCCCAGCAAGAGTCCGGCAATCTTGGTTGCCAAACGACCCAGAGTCTCGCCATTGGCATCAACCAATAACCACTGGCGGTTTATCTCATCAGCTTTAGGATAGTAAGATTTAATCACTTTCGTTTCTCCAAACTTTCAGACTAAACAAATTCAAACCAGATTATCGTAACGAACTTCGACCAGTGTCAGGCCGCATGCCGGGGCAAGACCTGCAGGGATTTGGATCTGCGCCTCCTGCCGAATTTCAGGCTGATCATCAAGCGCTTGGGACAGCATATTTGCTGAAAGTCGCGCCTGTCCCACAGCCACCTGGGTATGGACCAGCCTGCGCACCATGCGGTACAGAAAGGCATCCGCCCGGATATCAAAAATCCACTCATCAGCCTGGTGCTGCCAGCTCGCAGACATAACAGTGCGAACCGTACTGCCTCCGGATCGTGGTGAGGAACCAAAGGCAGCAAAATCATGACTCCCGAGCCAAATATTGGCCATAGGCATCATGTCTTCCACTGCAGGCCACACACGCCAGGCATATCGCTCCCGTAATGGATCCCGCACTTTGGCACAGAACAACCGATACCTGTAGCGACGCGAGGTGGCGTCAAAACGCGGGTGGAAATTATCTGCGGCTGCTGCGACTTTCTTGACAGCCATATCGCCGGGTAGATGGGCGTTCAGGGCATCCTGGAGTTTTTCGAGACTGTGACTCCAGTCGAGGTCAAAGGATGCCACCTGTCCACTTGCGTGTGTGCCGGTATCTGTACGTCCGGCCAGGTACACCGTCTGCCCATGCCATCCGAGTCTTCGCAGAGCCTTTTCAAGTTCGCTCTGCACTGTTCGGGAACTCGCCTGTCGCTGGCTTCCGAGAAAGCCAGTACCGTCGTACGCGAGGATAATCTGGTAACGTGCCATGAACAAAAAAACAGAGATAAGGCAATAGAGATTAGAGAGTAGTCAACAGCCTCTATTCACTATCGACCAATTACTCCTCAACAAGTTCGAGTAATGCCATCTCGGCCTTGTCACCGAAACGAGGGCCCAGTTTCATGACCCGTGTATAACCACCATTACGATCAGTAAAACGAGGTGCAATTTCATCGAATAGTTTCTTCACAGCCTCGTTACTGTTGTTTCCCAATCTGCCAGCAATCAGGCGCCGGGCCGCAACTTTTTCAGCATCAGTGGCATCCGCAACCTTACGGGCAATGGTTATCATACGTTCAGCTTCGCCGCGAATGGCAGCTGCTTTTGTCTGGGTGGTATGGATACGCTCGTGCGTGAAAAACTGTTTGATCAGATTCCGACGCAAAGCGATTCGCCCACCCTTGGTTCGATTGAGTTTATAACCTGCTACTTGGTGTCGCATTTCTAAATTACTCCGACTCTTTCTTATCTTCGTCCTTCAAATAGCCCTTCTCCTGCATCTTGGCACGCAGTTCGTCCAGGCTTTTCTCACCGAAGTTACGGATTGACATGACCGCCTGATCACCCTTGTCGAGCAAATCAAGGACGTCGCCTACAGTGGTTATTCCGGTACGCTTAAGTGAATTGAAGACTCGCACGGAAAGGTCTAGTGATTCAACCGGCGTTTCGGCCACTTCACTGGTCAGGTGTGAACCAGAGGCTTCCTTTTCCGTTGTAATGGTCAGAGTCTCTTCACTAATGCCTGCTACGTAACGCAGATGCTCGATCAGGATCTTGGCGGAGGCGCTCAGGGCCTTTTCTGGTGAGATTGCACCATCGGTCCAAATCTCCAAGACGAGTTTATCGAAATTGGTGCTCTGGCCAACACGCGCTGCCTGGACTTCCCAATTGATACGCTTGACCGGGCTGAAAATGGCATCCACCGGAAGCTCACCAATCGGCATGCGCCCGCGTTCATTTGATGGAGCATAGCCACGCCCGCGTTCGACAATAAGCTCGAGGTCCAGGCGCGTCTTGGAGCTATCGGCAGTGAACAAGTACAGGTCCGGGTTGATGATTTTAACCTCGGGCGAAGTAATAATGTCGGCCGCGGTAACCACACCTTCCCCGCGTACTTCCAGGTGCATACGGGTAGCATCCACGCCTTCAAGGATCAAGCGTAATTGCTTAACCTGGAGCATCACCTGCAAGACATCTTCGCGCACACCCGGAATATCACTGAACTCATGCAGAATATCCACAATGCGGATGGATGTCACCGCTGCGCCTTCAAGCGAGGACAGCAGTACACGCCTCAAAGCGTTGCCCAGTGTCACGCCAAAACCGTGCTCCAATGGGCTGATAACAAACTTGCCATAATTACGAGCTTCAGCTTCGCGCTCGATCTTCGGCATCACCATGTTCGTGATAGTCACGATACACCTCTCCCGGCGTACGGAACAGCACGCCGCGTCTAAGAGAACAGACTCGGATTAGCGCGAGTAGTACTCGACGATTAGCTGCTCGTTCAAGTTACCATCAATCTCAGGACGTTCCGGTAAACGCAGGAAGTTACCAGAGAGAGATTTTATGTCACGGGTCAACCAGGCTGGGATATTGCGAGTCTCAGCTAAGGACCCCAATTCCTTGAAATAAGTGGCATCCAAAGAACCTGGGCGGACCGAAATGACATCGCCAGCATTCAAAGTCATTGAAGGGACATCTGTCCGCCGGCCATTGACCGTGAAGTGTCCATGCGTTACCAGCAGACGCGCCTGGGAGCGGCTGGAGGCAAAACCGAGCCGGAAGATTACATTATCCAGGCGGGATTCAAGGATCTGCAAAAGCATAAGGCCGGTAATGCCACGAGCCTTTAAAGCTTTTCCATAATAGCGCCGGAACTGGGCTTCATAAATGCCATAAATGCGGCGGGCTTTCTGCTTGGCGCGCAACTGCTTGGCATAATCCGACTCGCGTCCCTGGCCACCACGGCCACCACGTCCACCGGTGCGGCCATGCTGACCGGGCGCAAATCCACGGCGGTCAAATGCACATTTGGGAGTAAAACATCGTTCTCCCTTAAGGAATAATTTTTCTGCTTCACGCCGGCACAGTTTGCAGGCCGGACCTGTATATTTCGCCATACGTGCTTACCTCTTTCACCAAAACTAAACGCGGCGCTTCTTGGGAGGCCGGCAGCCATTATGCGCAACCGGCGTCAAATCCGAAATGGATTTAACCTTAAGACCCATTGATTGGACCGCACGGATTGCAGATTCACGGCCGGGTCCAGGACCCTTGACGAACAAGTCGACTTCCTGAATGCCGATGGTCTGAGCGGCCTTGATTGCCTGTTCAGCCGCAAGACGGGCCGCAAAAGGTGTGCTTTTACGAGAACCCTTGAAACCAACCGAGCCAGCACTACCCCAGCACAGGGTATTACCATCCGGATCAGTAACAGTCACAATTGTGTTATTGAAAGATGCGAAGACATGTACCTGTCCAGAAGACAGGCTCCGCTTCCCTTTTTTGGCGCCGCCAGAGCGACGCGCAGAACGTACAGTCTGAGCCATAGAACCTCTTTTATCCCTGTTTACGGATTATTTCTTACCGCCCTTGCGGCGTCCGCGTCCGGCCACGGTCTTCTTGGGGCCTTTGCTGGTGCGTGCATTGGTGCGTGTGCGTTGTCCATGGACAGGTAAATTGCGGCGGTGACGCAGGCCGCGATAGCAGCCAATTTCAACCAGGCGCTTGATATTCAACTGTTCCTGACGTCGCAGGTCGCCTTCGACTTTCCAGTTCTTGGCGATGTACTCGCGGATTGCTACAGTTTCAGCTTCCGTCAAATCCTTGACGCGTGTATCTGGGTTGATTTTTGTCGCCGCCAGAATCTCGCGCGAGCGTTTTGGGCCAATCCCGAACAGGTAATTCAGGCCCACTTCAACACGTTTATTACGCGGGAGGTCAACACCTTCAATTCTTGCCATGGTCTACTATCCTTGTCGCTGTTTATGCTTAGGATTTTCGCAGATGATATACAATCTGCCTTTGCGCTTGACAACTTTGCACTTCGCGCAGCGTTTTCGAATGGAGGGACCTACTTTCATAATATCGTTCTCCTTACCTCGGTTATTCAACCAAACGTTGAATTATACTTGTACTATTCTCTTCCGTCCAGTTTAAGCTGTGTCTTGCTGCCTGGTTAAGGGACAGTCAGGACGAGAGGATCGCCTTCGGTGACGGCTACTGAATGTTCATAATGCGCCGTCAATAACCCATCAGCAGAAACAACCGTCCACTGGTTGGACAGGACACGTGTCCGGTACGTACCAACGAGGACCATCGGTTCAAGGGCAATTGTCATACCGGGTCGTAGGAGAACTCCGGTACCAGGGGTACCATAATTAGGCACCTGCGGTCCTTCATGCATCTTCCGACCGACACCATGTCCTGTATATTCACGGACGACCTGGAACCCCTGCGCCTCCACAAATTGCTGGATGGCTGCAGAGATGTCGCCCGTTTTATTTCCAGCGCGCATCATTGCGATGCCAACGAATAGCGCTTGCCGTGTCACCTCGATAAGTTTGCTGGCATCTGGGGAAATTTGCCCTATTCCAGCCGTGAAAGCCGCATCGCCGACGTAACCATCGACAACGGCTCCACAATCTATGGAGATGATGTCACCTTCCTTGAGCTTCCGTTTTCCGGGGATGCCATGAACCAGCTCTTCGTTTACACTGGTACAGATGGATCCGGGGAAAGGAGGTTGCCCATAGTTCTTGAAAGGCGAGTAAGCGCCATGTTTCCGCAGAGTTTCCTCAGCAGCCGCGTTGAGGTCTGCAGTAGTGACGCCGGGTTGTAAAAGTTCTTGTACAGATGCCAACGCCAGTGCATTGACACGTCCAGCTGCGCGCATAAGCTCGATCTCAGCCGGGCTTTTAATATTTACATCACGCTCCCAGGCCATTTTACTTTCCAAGTACTGCCAGCAAATCCGCGCTGACCTGTTCGATTGGCCGGGCGCCATCGATTTCAGACAGTAAGCCGCGTTCCTGGTAATAAGCGATCAAGGGCGCTGTCTGGGCAAAATACACCTGGATACGCCGGGTGACCGTTTCAGCCTTATCATCCTCGCGCTGGTAAAGTTCCGAACCGTCCAAATCACACACACCCGATATCTTGGGCGGACTGTACTTTTCGTGGAAAATGTGGCCTTGCGCTTTGCAGGTCCAGCGTCCACTCAACCGACTGATCAGGGTAGCCTCGGAAGCCGAGATATATGGAACATGGTTTACACTGCCGCCGAATTCAGCAAGCAATTTTTCCAATGCTTCCGCCTGCACGGTAGTGCGCGGGAAACCATCCAACAAAGCTCCATCGCTGCAATCCGGGCGGGACAGCCGCTCACGGATCATGCTGATCGTCACATCATCCGGCACCAACAACCCTTTATTCATAAAGGATTGAGCCAGTTTGCCGAGATCAGTTGCGTTCTTAATGTTCTCCCGGAACAAATCTCCTGACGAGATATGCGGCAATCCAGTATTTCTGGCAATAATCTCTGCCTGTGTACCCTTGCCAACCCCAGGGGGGCCAAGAAGAACGATAAAGGTCCGCATGACAACCTTACTTCACCAACCGGGCGTCGTCATAACCATGTAGTTTCAGTTCGGCGTCAATATTCATAAATGTATCGCGTACCACGCCAACCACAATAAGCAGACCTGCCGCTGAGACCAGGAAAATGGTTGAAGAAGATGCACTTCCACCAATACCTACCGCTTTCAAGATCAAATTGATGATATAGCCCAGAACCGCAACAACACCCAGGAATAACGCACCCGGGAGAGTGATGCGGCGCTGCACCTTGGTAAGGTATTTCTGAGTTGGTATCCCGCGGTTGACCCCGGGGATCTGTGCGCCGACCTTCTTCAAATTATCTCCATAATTCTGCTGGGAGAACATCACGTCTGTATAGAAGAACGTGAAGCTCACAACCATAAGAAAATAGAGCAGATAATAGATCCCACCACCGTTAAAAGTAGCCTGTGTAGCTGATGCGAATTTCGCCACGGTAGCATTCGATGAATTGACAAAATAACTGGCAATAATCGCCGGAAACTGCAGGATGGCACTGGCAAAGATAAGCGGGATCATGCCTGCCAGGTTTACCATCAAAGGCAATGTGCCTTTCACCGGCATGGACATGCGGCTACCAACCCGGCGACCGGGATACATGACAGGCACATAGCGGCGGCCCTGTTGCACGTAGACGATCGCATAGATGGTCGCTGCCATCACCACAATCATCGAAAGGAGCAGGATCCAGCCATGCTGCTTGTCTGCCAGAAGTCCGGCGAAACCTGCCGGCATGCGGGCAACAATACCCGCAAAGATGATCAATGACAGACCTTGACCACGAATGCCGTACTCGGAAATCAATTCACCCAGCCAAATGGCGAACATCGTGCCGCCGATCATGGTTAGCAGCAGGGTAACAGAAGGCAACCAGAGCGCACTCGTAAATCCAAAGGGCACGATCTGACCCTGACCGCCTTGCACGGAATAGGAGTTGAAAAGGTTGATCTGACCAAGGGCGGAAAGAGCAGCCATCGGGACAGACAGATAATACGTCCATTTTTCCTGCCATTTACGGCCCTCGCGCGGGTCTTCTTCCATTTTTCGCTGGAGCGCCGGGAATATGGGCGTCAGTAATTGCAGGATGATCTGTGCTGTAATATATGGATAAACACCCATAGCCAGCAAGGAAAAATGAGAGATGGTACCACCAGAGAGCAGGTCAAGGAAAGCAAAAAACGACCCGGAACCACTCGCTCCTTGTAATAGCGATTTCAAGGCAGGACCATTAATGCCTGGAACTGGTACATTGGCCGCCAGCCGGAAGATGACCAGAATGATCAAGGTGATGATCAACTTGCGGCGGATGTCTTGCGACGTCCAGAGATAGCGCCATCCCGTAAATGCGTTTTTCATAAAAGGTCTCCTCGCTTAGACGAGTTATCCAATCAACTCCACCGAACCACCGGCAGCCTCAATCTTGGCCTTGGCAGTCTTTGTGACCCGGTGAACACGCACTTTAATTGCGGTTTTCAATTCGCCCCGTCCCAGGATTGCAACCGGATTGCGTGGATCACGCAACAGGCTTGCTTTCTGGAGCGTTTCGGGGGTGATTTCCATATCGACGGTGAAGGAAACCAACTGGTCAAGGTTTATTTCATTAAAGACAACTTCGTAAGGCGGTGTAAAGCCTTTACCACGTACGAAAGGCAGACGACGGAAGAATGGCAAATTGCCACCCTGCCGGTAAAGACGCCCGCCAGTACCAGTTCGAGAGCCCTCGCCTTTGGTGCCACGTCCAGCGGTCTTTCCCTGACCAGCAGAGATACCACGGCCGACGCGCTTACGTTGTTTCTTGTCTAAATTAGGTTTGAGGTCGTTCAGTTTCATTTTCGTGCCTACTCTTCAATACGAATCAAGTGAATGACTTTGGCCATCATCCCACGCACTACAGGTGTGTCTTCGTGCTCCACGGTTTGATGTAAACGGTGAAAGCCCAGGGCACGCACAGTGGCCTTCTGCGGCTTCGGAAAGCCAATTGGGCTGCGCACCAAAGTTAGCTTAACCATCTTAACATCGGCCTTTTTAGCCATGCTTCTTTCTCCTTTCCCAGTACGGCAGCAGGTCTTCAACCGGCTTGCCGCGCCGGGCGGCCTCTTCCTGCGGCGATTTAAGCGCCTCAAGTGCCTGAAGAGTGGCCTGAACAGAGTTCAGTACACACGAGGACCCAAGCGATTTGGTCAGGATATCATGGATACCGACCGCTTCGAGCACGGCCCGGACACCGCCGCCGGCGATAACTCCCGTACCGGGGGATGCCGGCTTGAGCAGGACGATTGAGCCTCCCACCTTGCCGGTGGATTGGTGCGGAATGGTAGTCCTGGAAAGGAAAATTTGGTGCATATCCTTGCGAGCACGCTCAGTAGCTTTACGCATCGCATCCGGCACCGCATTCGCCTTCCCGACTCCCATACCAACCTTGCCGTGATTGTCGCCCATGATCAGCGTCACACGGAACTGGAAACGGCGGCCACCCTTCACCACTTTCGCCACACGCGCAATTTCTATAACGCGCTCGTCGAGGCTCTCTGCTTGCTGATCACTTTCCGTTACCTGGTAATTCGACATAACGTTCTCCATTCAGGCCCTAGAATTCCAGGCCGCCTTCGCGGGCGCCATCAGCCAGGGATTTAACCCGGCCGCTATATTTGAAACCGCCGCGGTCAAATACAACCGCCTGCACGCCTTTATCCTTGGCGCGCTCTGCCAGTGTTTTTCCGACCATTTTAGCCTGCTCGGATTTCTTTAGACCCTTCATCTTGCCACGCAGTTCCTGGTCAATGCTTGAGGCCGAAACAATGGTGTGCCCGGCTTTATCATCAATAACCTGGGCGTAGATCTCTGAAAGGCTGCGGAAGACACTCAAACGAGGCCGCTGCTGCGTACCTTGCACACTGATACGAACGCGTGCATGTCGCTTGATACGAGCCTCAGAACGATTTTTCTCAGCCATGGATTACTTTGCTGCCTTTCCGGCCTTGCCGGCCTTACGTCGTATTTTTTCGCCAAGATAATGTAAACCTTTGCCGTGATAGGGTTCCGGTGGGCGCACGTTGCGGACATTCGCCGCAACCTGGCCGACTAATTCCTTATCAAAACCACGTACAAAGATCTGGCGGGCTTTCTGGTCCACATCGAAGGAAATTCCTGCGGGCGGCTGCATCTCTACCGGGTGTGAATAACCCATGTACAGAATGAGGTTCTTGCCATTCATCTCAGCCCGATAACCAACACCTTCAATTTCCAGGATCCGTTCAAAACCAGCACTAACTCCATGAATCATGTTCGCAAGAATGGCACGCGTTGTGCCATGCAAGGCGCGCTCAGCCGGCAGGTCGGTTTTACGGGTGATGACAATTTGGCCATTCTCCATTGCGATTTCGATCAGGGGGGAGAACGTCCGCTTCATTTCACCTTTCGGACCTTTTACGCCAACATTCGCGCCGCTAATATCCACCTGCACACCGGTCGGGATGACCACGGGCATACGTCCAACTCGAGACACTTTAACTCTCCTCTCTACCAGACCTTGCAGAGGATCTCGCCACCCACACCCAGCTGGCGGGCTCGCTGACCGGTCATGATTCCCTTGGGTGTGGAAAGTATGGCAACGCCAATACCGGAAAGCACCCAGGGGATATCCTGCTTCTTGGTATAAACCCGGCGACCAGGGCGGCTGATGCGTTCGATGCCAGTTATCACGGGCTTGCGCTCCCGTCGTTCACCAAAATACTTGATCTTCAGGCGCAGTACTTTCTGGCTCGGACGTTCGCCATCTGCAACTTCAAAATTTTCCAGGTAGCCCTCTTCCTTGAGGATCTTGGCAATTTCCTCCTTGATCTTCGAATAGGGCATAGCCGTCATAGCTTGACCACTCATCATTGAGTTACGGATGCGGGTCAGCATATCAGCGATAGGATCAGTCATGCTCATTTCTTACCTCCACCCGGTTACCAGGATGCTTTCACGACGCCGGGGATTTTTCCTTCCAGTGCCAACTCACGGAAGCAAATCCGGCATAGACCAAAACGGCGAATATAACCGCGCGGGCGTCCGCAAAGTGAGCAACGGTGACGTATCTGGTTGGGATACTTGCGGCGGAGTTCACGATATTTCATGCAAGTGCTTGCCATAGTTATGCTTCCTTCTTGAACGGCATGCCCAGCAATTGCAACATCAGCCGTGCATGGTCATCAGATTTGGCTGTGGTCACAATTGTGACCTCCATGCCTCTTAACTTGTCGATCTTATCGTATTCGATTTCCGGGAAGATCAACTGGTCACGTAAACCAAGAGTGTAATTGCCGCGCCCGTCAAATGCGTCCGGAGAAACACCACGGAAGTCACGCACACGCGGGAGAGCAGTGTTCATCAGCCGGTCCAGAAAAGCCCACATCTTGTCGCCGCGCAAAGTCACCTTTGTGCCAATAATGCGGCCTTCGCGCAATTTGAAGTTCGCAATACTTGTGCGGGCTTTCGTCATGACCGGTTTCTGCCCGGTAATGGTCGTCATGTCGCCCATGGCGGCTTCGAGGGCCTTGGCGTTATCCTGTTCGCTTCCGAGGCCGATGTTCAACACGACTTTACTGATCCGCGGAACCTGCATGACATTCTTGTACTGGAAAGCTTTAAGCAGGGCCGGGACAGCTTCTTTTTGATATCGTTCTTGCATTCTATTCATAAATTATTGCTCCACCGGCGGCTAATCTATCAACGATTGGCATTTCTTGCAGACGCGGTGTACGCCGTCTTCGTTATGCTGGACATTCACCCGGGTCGGTTGACCACACTTGGGACAAATCAGCATAACGTTCGATATGTCAAGCGGTGCTTCAAATTTGAGCCGACCAGGATTGATGGTGCGGCCCTGCGTCTGGACTGCCTTCTGATGCTTGGTATGGATGTTCAGGCCCTGGACAACCACGCGTGTCTCGTCTGGCAGGACTTTGATCACCTCACCACGTTTCCCTTTTTCTTCTAGTTTCCCGCTGATAAGCTCAACGGTATCACCTTTACGGATCTTGACTTTCATCGTTCGCTCCTCAACTGGCCTAAAGTACTTCCGGGGCCAGCGAAACAATCTTCATAAAGCCTTTTTCACGCAGTTCGCGCGCTACTGGTCCAAAAATGCGGCTTCCCTTGGGGTTTTGGCCATCAGTATCCAAAATCACGGCTGCATTATCGTCAAAGCGAATGGTTGAACCATCTTCCCGCCGCCATTCTTTGGTACAACGGACAATGACAGCCTTGACGATCTCGGACTTCTTGACCGACCCCTGGGGGGTGGCTGACTGCACTGCTCCGACGACAATATCACCGATCCGGCCATAACGACGGGTGGAACCCCCCATGACATGGATAACCGTAATTTCGCGAGCGCCAGTGTTATCGGCAACTTTCACGCGGGACTCATGCTGGATCATGGCTGGGCCTCCACTGGGGGTTCGGCAGCAGCCACATCAACGCCTGCATCGGCCGGCTCTACAACGATCTCTGCAACACCAGAATCAGCCGTACGGATCTCGTGCTTGACAATCAACTCGACCACCCAACGCTTATCACGGGAGAGCGGCCGGCTTTCAACGATCTGGACCCGATCCCCAATCTGGCAGCCCAACTCATCGTGTGCCTTGACGCGCTTGCTCAAATGGACAACCTTGCGGTAGAGTGGATGCCGGAATGTCCGACCAATCTCGACCACAACAGTTTTCGTCATCTTATTACTGGTGACAACACCAGTGATTCTACGACGGTCATTCATGCTTCACCTTCCTGTACAGCCGTCTGTTGAGGCTCATTTAGGATTGTCTCAAAACGGGCAATATCGCGACGCAATTGGCGCAAACGGTTGGTATCGGTTAGCTGCCCAGTCACCTGCTGAAAGCGAAGTTTCATTAGCTCCTCGCGACTATCTGAAATCTTTACCCGAATTTCTTCATAAGATAATTTACGAATCTCCACCGGTTTCATGCCTGCTCTCCTGAGACTGCTTCATGACGGGCAATCACCTTGGTCCTGATGGCAAATTTACGCCGGGCGAGGCCCAACGCTTCGCGCGCAGTAGCCTCATCCAGACCACCGACCTCAAACATGACACGTCCAGGTTTAACAACCGCCACCCAGTATTCCACATTGCCTTTCCCTTTGCCCATACGGGTTTCCGGGGGTTTCTGGGTATAGGGCTTATCCGGGAAAATACGGATCCAGACCTTGCCGCGGCGTTTCATGGCATGAACAAGCGTTCGACGGGCTGCTTCGATCTGACGGGCAGTCACCCATCCCGGTTCCAGCGCCAGCAAACCGTATTCGCCGAAGGAAATCTCAACGCCACGCGATTCCTTACCCTTCATGCGACCACGCATCTGCTTGCGATACTTCACACGTTTTGGCATTAACATAGCATCAACCTCACTCCACAGACACCGCGGCTACTCACTGACGTAGACGCCTTCAGTGGTCTCAACTTTTTCTTCGGCTTCAATCTTCATATCGCCGTGATTGACCCAGACCTTGACACCAATCTGACCATAAGTAGTAGAAGCTTCGGTTCGTGCAAAATCGATATCCGCACGTAGAGTCTGCAAAGGTAAACGCCCTTCATGCAGCCAGACCGTGCGAGCCATTTCGGCACCCGACAACCGTCCAGCAACTTCGATTTTGATGCCTTGCGCGCCCTGGCGCATGGCCTGTTGGATGGCGCGTTTCATGGCACGACGGTAACTGATCCGGCGTTCCAGCTGATCGGCAATGTTGCGAGAAACCAAATAGGCATCGCAATCCGGAGCCTTGATCTCTTTAATATCCAGATCAACCTTCTTGCCAGTCAACTCTTCCAGACCGACGCGAATTTTCTTGATGCCTTCACCCTTACGGCCAATCAGAATGCCCGGCTTGGCGGTAAATACCGATACTTTCAGCTTCCCGGGGTAACGCTCCACGTCAATCCGGGAGACACCCGCACGACCAGTCTCCTGGTAGATCCTGTCACGGATGGCGAAATCCTGCCCCAGTTGTTCACGATACTGGGCACCTTCTGCAAACCAACGACCACGCCAGTCCTGATTTACATTCAGGCGAAAACCAATCGGATGAACTTTTCGACCCATAAGATCTCCTTCGTCCTTTCTTTGCCGGTTAGGCAGACTCGCGTTCGCGCAGGATAACTGTCACATGCGACGATCGACGCATAATCGGCTTGAAGCGGCCACGTGCCCCAAAGCGACGCCACTTGCGGGTGGGCGCCTCGTCGGCAAAGATTTTAGCAACGAACAGGTCATCGCGGCTGACGCCAAAATTCTCTTCGGCATTTGCAACAGCAGAAGCCAGCAGTTTTCCCACCGGCTGAGCTGCGCTCTGAGGTGCAAAACGCAGGATTTCCATCGCCTGCACTGCATCCTTACCACGCACCAGATCAACCACCAGGCGCACCTTTTGGGCTGAGATGGTTAGATAACTTAACCTCGCATGAATATCGTGAGTCATCTCATTGCTCCTACGCCGCTGGCGTTGGCTTTGTCGACTTTTCAGCCGTCTGATGACCACGGAATAAGCGCGTCGGGGCAAATTCGCCCAGGCGATGGCCCACCATATTTTCGGTGATGTAGATGGGCACATGGCGACGGCCATCATGAATCGCAATCGTGTGGCCTACCATCTGAGGAAAGATGACACTGGCGCGGCTCCAAGTCCGGATGACCTTTTTCTCGCCTTTAAGGTTCATCGCTTCAATCTTCTTCAGAAGTTTCGGGGCAATGAAGGGCCCTTTTTTCAATGAACGAGACATATTTGCTTACCTCTCATCCTACTCAGCGCCTAACGGCTAGCCTTGCTGCGGTGGCGCACGATGTACTTGTCAGTCCGCTTTATTCGGCGGGTCTTATAACCGCGGGCGGGTTTTCCCCATGGGGTTTTCGGGCCCGGCATGCCAGTTGGCTGTCGGCCTTCACCACCGCCGTGCGGATGGTCACGTGGAGACATGGCAGTACCACGCACAGTTGGGCGGATACCCATGTGGCGTTTGCGCCCAGCCTTGCCCAATTTGATATTGCTATGGTCCAAGTTACCAACCTGACCAATGGTCGCATAGCAGGTCTGGCGGATCAAGCGCACCTCACCCGAAGGCAGGCGAATTTGAGCATATTCACCTTCTTTGGCCAATACCTGGGCTGAACCGCCCGCAGAACGAACCAACTGCGCGCCCTTGCCCTCTTGCAACTCGAGATTGTGTACCAATGTACCAACAGGAATGTTCGCGAGCGGGAGACAATTGCCAGGCCGGATTTCTGCTTGAGATCCTGAAAAGAGCGTATCCCCGACCTTTATCCCAAGCGGAGCAATGATATAGCGTTTCTCGCCATCGGCATAGAAAAGCAATGCCAGGCGGGCTGTCCGGTTCGGATCGTATTCGATTGCCGCGACTTTGGCGGGAATGTTGTACTTCTCACGCTTGAAATCGATGATACGGATATATTTACGGTTACCACCGCCACGATGGCGCACAGTAATGCGACCAGTGGTGTCCCGTCCAGCATAATTATGCGGATGAATGATCAGGCTGCGCTCGGGAGAGGACTTGGTAATTTCTTCGAACGTATATCCGGTCATCCCCCGCTGGCCAGGCGTTGTGGGTTTATATTTTTTGACTGCCATTACTTCACCCCTTCAAAGATCTCGAGGGTGCTTCCCTCGGCCAGGGTAACGATTGCTTTCTTGATGCCAGAAGCCCGCACATCCAGGCGTCGATTGCGGCGGCGACTGCGCTTGGCAGCTGTGTTCATGATATTCACCTTTACAACCTTGACGTCGAAAAGCGTCTCGATGGCATCTTTCACCAGAGTCCGGGTGGCCTCAGAAGTCACCTCAAAAGAATACTGGTGAAGTTTATTGGACTGATAGTTCGACTTCTCGGTGACCAGCGGGCGGCGGATTACATCATATATTGTTGTCATGCTGCCCTCCTATACCAGAAAAGATTTCAACGCGTCCAATGCCTCGAGCGGCATGACGAGTTTGTCGTAGCCAAGCAAGTCCCGGATATTCAGGTAATTTGCCATCAGTAACTTGGCATCCGGGAGGTTGTTGGTTGAACGGGCTACCATCTCATAAGTGGCGTTTTTTTCGGCCGCCAGGACGAGAACCGTGGCATTCCCAACCAATAAATCCAAGGCTTGCGCCATCAGGCGAGTCTTGGGCTCATCAAGAACCAGTTGATCCACCAACACGACACCAGCTTCAGCCGCCTTGGCAGATAAGGCTGAACGTAACGCAGCCCGACGCATTTTGATGGGCATATGCTGAGTATATTTCCGTGGACGCGGTGTATGGATCTTTCCACCGTGGACCCATTGAGGAGCACGCGTGGAACCCTGACGGGCCCGGCCGGTACCCTTCTGCTTCCAGGGCTTTTTACCACCGCCAGAAACCTCACTGCGCGTCTTGGTTTTATGCGTACCCAGACGAGCATTCGCCATCTGTTGGATATAAGCCTGGTGCATCAAATCGATATTTACTTGGGCTTCAAAGATCTCAGCCGGCAGTTCCACGGTCTTGACCTTTTCACCTTTCATATTGAAAACATCTGCTTTCATAATAACCATGCTCCCATCATCGGCGCCTACTGCTTGCGCGCGTCCTCAATCATGACCAGACCGCCTCTGGGCCCGGGAACGGCGCCACGCACACCCAGCAGATTACGTTCAACATCCACCAGGACAACCTTCAGGCTCTGAGAGGTAACACGCTCATGTCCCATATGACCAGGACGACGACTGCCTTTGTAGACACGGCCTGGGGTGGTCGTTGAACCGTTCGAACCGGGAGCGCGTAAGCGGTCAGATGCACCATGGCTCTTGGGACCACCTGCAAAATGGTAGCGTTTCACCGCGCCGGCAAAACCTTTGCCTTTACTGGTACCAACCACATCCACGTGCTCGCCAACGCCAAAGACTTCGACTGTCAGTTTATCGCCCGTCTTCAGCCCGGCATCCTTCACCCGGAACTCGCGCAAAAAACGCAGTGGTGGCAATTCGCTCTTCTTGAGGTGGCCTAATTCACCTGAAGTCAGGTGTTTGGTCTTTACCTCGCTGAATCCGAGTTGCACCGCTGCGTAGCCTTCCTTTTCTGGAAAGCGTACCTGCGTAACATAGCAAGGCCCAGCTTCGATCAGAGTTACCGGAATTGCCGCACCGGTCTCATCGAAGATCTGGGTCATGCCGATCTTCTTGCCAATCAGCCCTTTCAACATGCTCGGTTTTCTCCTTCTAAAGGTTTCTCGAGACTGTCAGCCTGGGCTAGGCTGCATCATCTCGGTCACAGCACAGTCAATCGGCCTGCCGCGGCGCACAGTATAGTTGGGCCCACGTACAGAACCGTTCTTATGCTGCCCATCCAATCCAACTGGTCCGACATCCCCACGCCAGACCAGCCAGTCGAACAGACAACTATGTTAGATTTTAATCTCGATATCCACACCCGCTGGCAGATTAAGCCGCATCAGCATATCTATCGTCTTTGAATCAGGATCAAGAACATCTATCAGACGGTTATGCGTACGGATTTCAAAGTGCTCATGCGAATCTTTGTCAATGAAAGTCGAGCGGCGTATTGTAAACCGTTCTTTCTTCGTTGGCAAGGGTACGGGACCAACAACCTGGGCCCCGCTGCGCTCGGCGGTTTCAACAATCCGCTTGGCAGATTGGTCGAGAACACGATGGTCGTAAGCCTTCAGGCGGATGCGGATCTTCTGCTTCGTCATATTGTTTATTTACCTATTGGATAATCTTGGTGATGACACCCGCGCCGACGGTCAGGCCGCCTTCGCGAATGGCGAACTTGGAACCCTGCTCGAGCGCCACCGGGACGATCAGGGTCACAGTCAGGTCGACATTGTCGCCCGGCAGAACCATTTCCACGCCCGCTGGCAATTCGACGTTGCCGGTCACATCCATGGTGCGGATGTAAAACTGCGGCCGGTACCCATTGAAGAATGCACTGTGCCGCCCGCCCTCTTCCTTCTTCAGCACATACACTTTCGCTTCGAACTTGGTGTGCGGGGTGATCGAACCCGGCTTGGCCACCACCTGCCCGCGCTCCACGTCCGTGCGCTCAATGCCGCGCAGCAGCAAGCCCAGGTTGTCACCCGCCTGGCCTTCGTCCATCATCTTGTGGAACATCTCCACGCCCGTGCACACCGAAGTGCGCGTCTCGCGCAAGCCAATGATCTCCACCGGCTCGCCCACCTTGATGCGGCCGCGGTCCACGCGCCCGGTCACCACCGTCCCGCGCCCCTTGATCGAGAACACATCTTCGATCGGCATCATGAACGGCTTGTCAGTCTCGCGCTTCGGCTCGGGAATATACTCGTCAATCACCCGCAGCAGTTCCTTGATGCTGGCATACTCGGGCGCATTCGGGTCGGTCGAAGTGCTCTCCAACGCCTGCAGCGCACTGCCACGCACGATCGGGGTCGTGTCCCCAGGAAATCCCTGCGCCGTCAACAGTTCGCGCAGTTCCATCTCAACCAGTTCCAGCAGCTCCGGGTCATCCATCTGGTCCGTCTTGTTCAGGTAGACCACGATGCTCGGCACTTCCACCTGGCGCGCCAGCAGCACATGCTCATGCGTCTGCGGCATCGGCCCGTCCGGCGCCGCCACCACCAGGATGGCGCCATCCACCTGCGCGGCGCCCGTGATCATGTTCTTGATGTAGTCACGGTGCCCGGGCATGTCCACGTGGGCATAGTGACGCTTGTCCGTCTCATATTCCACGTGCGCAATGTTGATCGTGATGCCGCGCGCCTTCTCTTCCGGCGCATTGTCGATCGAGTCGTACGCCCGGTAGGAAGCCTTCCCCAGGAACTGGCTGTACTTGGTGATCGCCGCCGTCAGCGTGGTCTTGCCGTGATCGATGTGTCCCATCGTCCCGACGTTCATGTGCGGTTTGTTCCGCTCATACTTCTGCTTCGCCATGAATAATCTCTCCTTATAGAACTTAAGAACTAAGCGTTTAAGATTTCCTGCGCCACCGAAGCCGGAACCGGCGCATAATGATCGAATTCCATCGAAAACACACCCCGACCCTGGGTGGCTGAACGCAACTCGGTTGCATACCCAAACATTTCACCCAGAGGCACGGTCGCATTGACTGCCTGGGCATTACCTGTCCGCATTTCCATGCCCCGGATGGTTGCACGACGACCATTCAAACCGCCGATAATATCTCCGAGAAATTCCTCGGGAGCAACCGCTTCAACTTTCATGATAGGCTCCAGGAGCACGGGTCCACCTTTTTGGACCCCTTCTTTGAAGGCAAAACTGGCAGCCATCTTGAAAGCCATTTCATTTGAATCCACTTCGTGGAACGATCCATCGAATAATTTCACTTTCAGATCAACAACCGGGTATCCTGCCAGCACACCACTTTCAGAGGCTTCCTTGATACCCTTTTCCACCGCCGGGATATACTCGCGCGGGATCGCGCCACCGATGATTTTGTTCTCAAAAACGATACCACTACCGCGTGCTCCCGGTTCCAGAGAAATAACCACATGCCCATACTGGCCGTGGCCGCCCGTCTGTTTTACATATTTAAAATTGACTTCTTCCACCGGTCGCGTGATTGACTCGCGGTATGCCACACGTGGCCTACCAACATTGGCATTCACACGGAATTCGCGCATCATCCGATCTACTATCACTTCCAGATGCAGCTCGCCCATGCCTTCAATGATGGTCTGACCGGTATTTTCATCAGTATGAACCCGGAAGGTGGGATCCTCCTCGGAGAGTTTCCGCAGGGCTTCACCCATCCTGGCCTGATCGGCATTCGTTTTGGGTTCTATGGCAACGTTGATGACCGGTTCAGGGAAGGTAATATTTTCGAGCACCACCAATTTATTTCCGCAAAGGGTATCTCCGGTAAAGGTCTCTTTGAAACCCAGGACAGCGGCGATATCTCCGGCGCGCACCTCGGCAACGTCCTCGCGGTGGTCAGCGTACATACGCAACAAGCGTCCAATACGCTCCCTTTTCCCTTTGGTGGAATTGGTGACCATCTGAGCCTGGCTTAAGGTTCCGGAATAAACACGAATATAGGCCAGGCGACCTACATACGGGTCAGTGACAATTTTAAAGACCAGCGCGCTCAACGGCGCCTCATCCTCGGGTGGAAGTTCTACAACCAGATCGGTTCGAGGGTCTGTACCGGTTATTGCAGGGACATCCAAAGGTGAAGGTAGGTAATCGATCACCGCATCCAGCACCAGCTGGACACCTTTATTGCGCAGCGAGCTACCACAGAAAACCGGCGTGGCCTTGCTCGTGATCACAGCCCGTCGAAGTGCATCCTTTAATTCAGCGTTGCTGATCTCACCGCCTTCAAGATATTTGACAGTCAAGGCATCGTCCGATTCAGCAATACGTTCAATCATCGCATGACGGTGTTCTTCAGCCTCAGCCCTTAGATCGGCGGGGATTTCAGCCTCACGCGGTTCCCTGCCAAGCTCATCATCCCAAAAGACGGCTTTCATTGCCATCAGGTCAATGACACCCTTGAAGGAGGCCTCCATTCCAATTGGCATTTGCATTGCAATCGGATTGGCACCCAGGCGCTGTTTGATGGAATCAATTGTGCGCTCATAAGAAGCGCCAACCCGGTCCATCTTATTCGCAAAACATATTCTTGGCACGCCATAGCGGTCAGCCTGGCGCCAGACCGTCTCACTCTGTGGTTCCACACCCTGAACAGAGTCAAAGACCACCACACCCCCATCCAACACGCGCAACGAACGTTGTACCTCTGCAGTAAAGTCAATGTGGCCAGGTGTGTCAATGATATTGACCTGATAACCCTTCCACTCGGCTGTTACTGCCGCTGAAACGATTGTAATGCCGCGCTCGCGTTCCTGCTCCATCCAATCGGTGACAGTGGTCCCATCATCTACGGAACCAATCCGATGGGTCATCCCTGTGTAAAAAAGGATGCGCTCAGTGGTTGTCGTTTTACCGGCATCAATATGAGCAATGATGCCGATGTTTCGATACCGTTCGAGCGGGAACGTGCGTGTCATAATATAGCCAGCTTATTAATGTTCAAACCGACAATTACATGCGGTAATGCGAGAAGGCGCGATTGGCCTCGGCCATTTTGTGAGTTTCTTCGCGTTTGCGGATGGAGGCACCTTCGTTTTTGTATGCATCCATTAATTCGTCCGCGAGCTTCTCTGCGAACGATTTACCAGCGCGCGCCTTGGCTGAATCAAGCACCCAGCGGATGGCCAGGGTCGTCCTGCGAACTGGCGGGACTTCCATCGGGACCTGATAGGTGGCACCGCCTACCCGACGGGGCTTTACTTCCATGGCTGGCGCGACGTTTCGCATGGCAGTGTCAAAGACCTCAACTGGATCCTTACCACCGCTGCGTTCGCGGACAATATCCAGGGTGTTATACATCACGTTCACCGCTGTACTCTTTTTACCGCGGTGGAGCATGTGATGGATCATGGTCTGGATGGTTACACTGTTATAGCGGATATCGGGAAGAATCTCACGCTTTTCTGGCTTAGCTCGACGCATATCTTTACTCCATCAAATCTACTATGCCGCTGTTTCTTTCGGGCGCTTGGCACCGTACTTCGAACGGCTCTGCTTCCGGTTATTTACGCCAGTCGTATCGAGAGAACCTCGCACGATATGATAACGCACGCCCGGTAGATCCTTGACACGGCCGCCACGAACCAATACGACAGAGTGTTCCTGCAATTGGTGGCCCTCACCCGGAATATAGGCCGTGACTTCCAGACCATTCGTCAGGCGCACGCGCGCAATTTTACGAAGCGCCGAATTTGGTTTCTTGGGCGTTGTGGTACGGACGACCGTACACACACCGCGCTTCTGCGGGGCACCTTTGGACTGGCGCACGCGGCGCTGCTTTTTAGTATTCAGCGTATATAACAACGCCGGGGCCTTGCTCTTGATTTTCTTGGACTGGCGTCCTTTACGAATCAATTGATTAATTGTGGGCACACTCGCCTCCGAAACAAATTTCGATGAATTTTCCAATTCCTGTCAATAAACGAGGCCATCACAAACATGCCCTGATGGCCTCACTCCTACGAAATAAAGCAGTGGGCAGCGCGACGCAACAGCCCTTTTAGGCAACGAAGGGCAATTTTATCATGACGAGGTGAACCCCGTCAAGGCAATTTAGATGGAATCTTTGATTTCTTTTCCTTTCATGAAATCATCACCGATTTCCATCAGGCCGGTCTTGTATTTTGGCGGGTGAACTTTTTCCTCATCCTTGCCAAATTTGATCACCTCACCATTATCTGTAACAGCTTCCACCGCCAAACCTAACGACTGCAATTCTTTGACCAGGACCCGGAAGGAAGCCGGAATACTTGGTTCTTCAATCGGTTCTCCCTTGACTATGGCTTCGTAGGCGTTCACGCGGCCCTGAACATCGTCAGATTTGACCGTCAGCATTTCCTGCAATGTGTAAGCTGCGCCGTAAGCCTCCAACGCCCACACTTCCATTTCGCCGAATCGCTGGCCACCAAACTGGGCTTTGCCGCCCAGGGGCTGCTGGGTAACCAGACTGTAAGGTCCCGTAGAGCGCGCGTGGACTTTGTCCTCCACCAAGTGGTGCAGCTTTAACATGCTCATTACACCGACTGTAACAGGCTGATCATATGGAGCGCCTGTTTTGCCATCCCGCAGGACCTGCTTGCCAAGAGTAGGAGTCGGGATGCCCATTTCCAGCATTGTAGCCTTCGATACAGACTCAAGTTCTTCGTCCGGGACATCGTCATGGCCCAAGTTATGCAACCAAAGTTTCGTGCAAGCCCGGATGGCATTCTGGTTGTACTGTTTGCGTTTCGAAGGTGCCGGGATGGTGTCAGTAAAGACACTCGCCGGATCAATTTCATGATCGCGCAACCATTCTGTGACAGTCGCATGACGCGCATAATCGACTTCATTCAACCGATAAACATCGTAGCCGCGTTCACCCAGCCATTGTTCCAGGTAGAGACGGCGGACTTCGTCGTCATCTTCTATCATCTCGGGACTATATTCCTGAGTCTTGAGCCAATCCCAGGCCGTGTTGGCGGTCTCCTTCCAGGCGTAATCCACCATCCAGGCACGTGCCAGCTCAAACTCGATCTCATCTTCGCGGGCACCGTCAAACACCGGGGTGATAGCACGGAAACCGAGTTTCTGCGCCGCCCATCCCAGATGAACCTCCAGTACCTGGCCCAGGTTCATACGGCCAGGGACACCGGTCGGATTCAGGAGAATGTCCACAGGGGTACCATCGTCCAGGAAGGGCATATCTTCTTCACGGATGACGCGGGATACCACACCTTTATTACCATGGCGACCAGCCATCTTGTCACCAGCGGTGATCTTGCGGCGTTGCGCCACCGAGACACGCACCATCATATCGACACCGGCCGATAAGTCGGCGTTGTCTTCACGCGTAAAAACTTTCACATCCACGACTTTACCGCGCTCGCCATGAGGCATGCGCAGGGAGGTATCCTTGACGTCACGGCTTTTTTCTCCAAAAATGGCACGCAGCAGGCGCTCTTCCGGGGTTAATTCTTTTTCACCTTTGGGCGTGATCTTGCCAACCAGGATATCATTTGGTCCCACTTCCGCACCTATGCGAATAATGCCGTCCTCATCCAGGTCCTTGATGGCATCCTCGCCAACATTGGGTATATCGCGGGTAATTTCTTCAGGGCCCAGCTTGGTATCGCGTGCCTCGACCTCATACTTTTCAATGTGGATCGAGGTAAATCGATCCTCCTGGACCAAACGTTCAGAGATCACGATGGCATCTTCGAAATTGGCGCCTTCCCAGGACATGAAAGCCACAGTGACGTTCTGTCCAAGGCCCAATTCTCCACTTTCAGTCGATGAAGAATCAGCAATGATTTCGCCTTTACGGGAAACCTGTCCCTTGATCACCGCCGGGCGCTGATCGATACAAGTCGACTGGTTCGAACGCTGGTACTTGTGCAGTTTGTAAGTATGCAAGGCGCCATTCTTCTCCTTGACAACTATGGAGGATCCCGTCACCGAGACAACATCCCCGTCCTCTTCAGCCACTATCACCTGTCCCGAATCCAGGGCAGCAAAACGTTCCATCCCTGTCGAGACAGTCGGAATCTCCGGACGCACCAATGGCACAGCCTGGGCCATCATGTTCGATCCCATCAGGGCACGGTTGGCATCATCGTGCTCCAGGAAGGGAATCAAGGCCGCGCTAATACCCACCACCTGATGAGGAGCAACATCCATATAATCCAGGTTCTCAGGTGCCGTGAATATAAAGCCAGAATGGTACCGGCAGGAGACGCGCGTGCTCTCGTATTCGCGGAACTCGTTCAATACTGCGTTCGCCTGGGCAATTACATACTTGTCCTCGGCATCAGCGGATAGATACTCGTACTCATCCGAGACGTATGGAACAATCGCCACATCCCGCTTGCTTTTGGCAATCATCTTTAACATTTTGTTTGTGATGCGCTCACCGGCTTTGAGCAACACTTCCCCACCTTTGGGATCAACCAGGTCGCCACGTAAAGTATGGCCTTCCAAGGCCGGATTATCATATGCCATCTGTTTGATGACACGGCGATAGGGAGTCTCAATAAACCCATATTCATTGACACGCGCAAAGGATGCAAGCCGGCCGATCAAACCAATGTTTGGACCTTCGGGAGTCTCGATCGGGCAGATGCGTCCATAATGCGAATGGTGAACATCACGCACGTCAAATCCAGCGCGTTCACGCCGCAAGCCGCCCGGACCCAGAGCCGATAGCGTGCGCTTATGTCTCAATTCAGCCAGAGGGTTTGTCTGATCCATAAATTGCGAGAGTTGGCTGGAGCCAAAGAATTCACGCAAAGCGGCCACCACCGGACGTATATTGACAAGCGTCACCGGGGACAATTGTTCCTGGTCCCGGATGGACATGCGTTCCTTAATAACCCGCTCCATGCGGCGCAGGCCAATGCGTAGTTTGTTCTGGATAAGTTCGCCGACGGTCTTGACGCGCCGATTTCCCAGATGGTCAATATCATCCGGGGGTTCAACGCCATTATTGATGAGGATCATCCGCCGTAAAAGCGAAACCAAGTCCGATTTGGTTACCGTACGGTGCGGGATGGGGATATGTAAATCAAGTTTTTGGTTTAATTTGTAGCGACCCACTCGCTCCAAGTCGTAATGCCGCTGATCGAACAGCTGCTCTTCAAGGAAAGCCCGGGCATTGTCCAGTGTCGCAGGGTCGCCAGGACGCATACGTTTAAAGAATTCAATGAGAGCTGCTTCTGCAACCGTCAATCCTCCGGATAGATCCCATTCCGGTTCCTGGCGCAATGTGGATGCAATGAACATTCGCTCAGGATTGGTATCTACATCCTTAAAGAGGTTGATAAGCTCTTCATCTGTACCTGTGGTAAGAAGTTGTTCAGAGCCATTTCCATCATCCACGGTTGACAACGCCCGCAAAAAAACGCTGATTGGCACTGTGCGCTTGCGGTTAAACTTCAGGATGATGTAATCACTTTTGCGCGTCTCAAATTCCATCCAGGCACCGCGATCCGGTATGAGTTTTGCCATCGCCAGCGGGCGGCCAGTTGCCCGATCTGTGGGTGCCTCGAAATAAACGCCTGGGGAGCGGATCAACTGGGAAACAACGACGCGCTCCGTCCCATTAATGATAAAGGTTCCCTTATCGGTCATTTCAGGGAAATCGCCCAGGAAGATATCCTGTTTGATGGGTTCTGGAACATCCGGCCCGGCCAATAATACTGAAATATAGAGAGGGCTGGCAAATGTCAGATCACGCTCGATGCATTCTTCGATATCGTGTTTCGGCTCACCAAACCAGTATTTCAACCCCCATTGTTTTGATTCGGGGCCGCGGCTGGGGAAGAAAAGCTTCATCCCCTTGTTGTAAGATTCAATCGGTGAAATTTCATGCAGGAGATCCCCCAGTCCCTCTGCTTTCAATCGCTCAAACGAGTCCAGCTGAACTTCGATAAGGTTGGGCAGGTTAAGTGTAACCGGGATACGTGCGTAGTTCTTCTCGGGTAGGACGGATGCCATAAATTTCTCCTGAACTTGGATACTCTGGCGGAAAAAACAATGCCGCAAGCAATATCCCACTTGGGGCATTAGGAACGGCAGATATGCAAACGGCGATTATACCAATTCAGCAGGACAAAGTCAATCCCTTTAGGTGAGATTCTGGTTAATTTTTCCCTTCTTTTTCCCAGAATTGTTGACAAAATGGTTGCCCCATAGTAACATCGAAGCCGCTTGCCGAGGTAGCTCAGTGGTAGAGCAGGGGACTCATAAGCCCTTGGTCGTGGGATCGACTCCCACCCTCGGCACTACAATCCCATTTTTACCTGACCAAGAGGTTAAGAATAGGGATCTTCCTTTCCAAAGCCCGCATTCAGCGGGCTTTTTCATTATTCGTTTGTGCGCATACCTGGACGCCGGTAACGCTTTTTGATCTCCGGGATGAAGTATTCATCAAAGAACTTGTCAACATCGTAATCTGGCTGCCAGCCCCACTCGAAGCGCGCCAGCGAGTTGTCCACGTCCTCCGGCCAGGAGTCCACAATACCCTGGCGGAGCGGGTTCGGCCGGAAGGAAATCTGCGCGCTTGGATAAGACTGGAGCGCCCTGCGGCGGAACTCGCCCGCCGTCAAGCTGAAACTGGCGATATTGTAGACTGCGTGAGATAACTTCTCGCGGGGCGTATCTGCCAGCATCAATAACGCCTTGATGGCATCCGGCATGGCCATGAATGAGATCCGGGTGTCAGAGCGCACAAAACAGGCATAAGGCCGGCCATCTGCAGCCGCATGCAACATGTCCGGCCCATAATCGCTGGTCCCACCACTGGGCAATGTGAAGGCGCTGATCAGCCCCGGGAAGCGGATGGCACGGAAATCACACATTACCGGCGGTCGCGGATCCAGGTGCCGCTGACCGTTATAGCGGCTGTAATAAATGCCCAGCTTTTCGCAGTAAAGTTTGTTGCAGCCATACATTGTGTGAGGCGTGTTGTATTCATCCTCCTTCACCCGGCCGGCCGCCTGTTTGGCTGCCAGGTCATCCAGGCCATATACAGCAATCGAACTGGGGAAAAGGAATTTCACTTCTTTTTTATATTTCTCCGAGCGATAAGCCGCCAGCATGAGGAGCTGCATCGTCCCCTCCACATTGATGCGGTGGGCTTCCTCGGTGGATATTTCCGCTTTCGATGAGAGCGAGGCTGCCAGGTGGAAAATCATGTCGAAATCATAGTCATAAAAAATCTTGATTTTATTGACCAGATCCCCCTGGATATGTTCCGCCGATAACGGCCGGATGCATTCCGGCAATGCAGCCAGGTCGGCCGTTATGATGCGAAAGTCTCCTCGCAGGGCCAGATTCTGCACGAGCGCCTGACCAATTTCGCCACAAGCTCCAGTCACCAGGACAGCTTTTTTACTCATATCGTTCTCCTTGATTTTCCATTACTCTTCGGATTCTCCCAAAGGACATTGGGAGGAAACGCGTTCTACGCGTTGAATATCCACTCCATTTTTCGAATATCCATGGCATTCCTGATTGCCAGATTCGGGGTACACCAGTAGAATGAAGAACATGGCAGGCAGCTTTCCATGTTTGACCTGATTGTACAACACCTTGGGTCTCAATTCTTCCGGTTTTTGGCACGATGAAACTCACCATTCTGGAAAAACGGATTTCAACCCTGCTCCTGGCCGCCTGCGGGCTTTTTTTCTCTGCTTGCTCGGGCCTGACTCCCCCTATTCCGACCGGGACGCCTACACTTATCTCCATGGAAACCCCCACCTCCACCATTGTCTGGTTTCCGCCTACGAATACCCCCACGGCGTTGCCAACACAGCCTCAAACCCCGACGGAGGAATATAACCCAGGCGTGGGCAACTTGATTTTCACTGATTCCTTCAACCAACCCGAATTATGGAATACGTCCCGCTCCGCACAAGCGAGCGCCACAGTTGCCCGCAACAAGCTGATCTTATCCATCTCCGGGCCGGGACCGATCACGATCCTCAGCCTGCGCAGCCAGCCGGTGGTGGGTGATTTTTATGCTGAGGCCATGATCGATATCAGCCTTTGCAGCGGAAATGATCAATATGGAATGCTCTTTCGTGCCTCCGGCAATCGGGACTTCTATCGTTTCAGCGTCAATTGCAGTGGCCAGTCACGCCTGGAGCGCGTGCGCGCCGGTGAGACCTATCCCCTGCTCGACTGGTTCTCGAGCGGCGACAATCCTGTAGGGGTTCCCGCGCAGGTAAAGATGGGGATTTGGGTAGTCGGCCGGGAGATACGCATTTTTCTGAATGACCACTTCCAGGCCAGCCAATCCGATCCGGTCTTTTCCAGCGGCACGCTGGGATTTTTTGCTTTTGCCAGCGGCCAGATACCCGTGACCGTCTCCTTCTCAGAACTGTCCGTTTATTCGGTTTTCTATATTTCTCCAACTCCCTCTCCGACTCTTTCACGAACTCCGTTCTCCAGCCCTACCCCGAATCCATGAAGAATAAACTCAACAACCTCGATCCGAAGACCTGGCTCAAGTTCCAGAAATCCTGGTTCATCCATAACCCGCCGCCGCGGAAAAAAGGCGCACTGGTCCACCCGGCCAAGTTCCCGGAGACAATGGCGCAGGAGTTCATCGAATTCTTTACCAGAGCGGGTGAGAACGTGCTCGACCCGATGGCGGGAACCGGGTCCGCGCTGGTGGCGGCGCTGAGAGCCGGGCGCAATTCCTATGGCATCGAGGTAAATCCCAAATATGCCGACATTGCGTGCCAGCTTGTCGATGAAGAACGCGGCAGTGCTGGGGAAGACGGTCGAAGGTCTAGCGTCGAAGGTCATTTCAGGGGATGCCGCTCACACACTCGACTTTGGATTTCCGACCATAGATTATGTTCTGACATCCCCGCCCTACTGGGATATGCTGCACGCCAAAGGTGCCGGAACACAGAAGAAACGTCGCGCTTCAACCGAACTGGACGTGTTCTACTCGGACGACCCGAATGACCTGGGCAACCTGCACGATTATGAGGAGTTCCTGAGCAGGCTGGTCGCAATCTATCAAGGGCTAAGGCCCTTGCTACGCGACAGAGCTTACTTGACGATCATCGTAAAAAACATCAAAAAGGGCGGCAGGATCTATCCTCTGGCGTGGGATCTTGGGCGGGAACTCGGCAAAGTGTATACACTCAAAGACGAAAAACTCTGGCTTCAGGATAACCAGCGTCTGGCACCGTACGGGCTGGGTTCGGCCTGGGTGAGCAACACTTTTCATCATTATTGTCTGCAATTCAGGAATGAAGAAAGGGAGTAGGGAGAAGAGAATAGGAAACTGTTTTCATGCTTAGCCTCTCCGACCTTATCCATCTGCCCTACACATCCGACCTGACTGAAGGTGGTATTTCCTACGCCTGCCGCAGGCTGGCGTGCACCAGCAACCGTATGGGGGATTCCGCCATGGACCAATTGCGGTATCGTGTGGCAGATGTGGCGGTGGAGCTGGCTTTCCGTCGTTATCTCAGAGAACGGGCTGTCCCATTCCATGTGCTCGGAACGACACCCTTCACCCAACCGGATCACTTTGACGTTGCGCTGGGTGGACATCGCTGCATTGTGCAGAGTTCCCTGATCACCCGCCGCAGGCAGATAACGCAGTTCCGTCACGAACCGGGCAGCTTGCTCCAGGCGCCGGCACTCGTCCCAATTGATGAGTGCGCCAGTGAGGAGCACAAACCCGATGACCTGTACCTGTTCGCTTTCTTACTGGGGCTGGTGGCGTCCGGGCAGACGGATGAGAGGAAGGCCATTGCAGCCGGTCAACCAATATTTCTCATGCACCTATTGCCGGACACTTGGGCCAGGCCATTGCATTGGAGCCCTCTCGGAAAATTGGCATTGAAAAGCGAGTGCGGGAAACCCATAATGGTTGAGATCGGCGGGCAGGATGAGGAACGCAATTTCATCACCGCCACGCTGGAACTCCCACCCAGGCAGCGCATGCTGGTGGAAAAGGACTTCCACAGCCTGGCTTACATCCACGTCCAACGACGACCGGAAGCCCGCATTGGGATCCACAGCCCACTGCAAGGAGAACCATACCTCGTACCAACTCACGCCTGGAGTAACCTGTGGGTCTACGGCATGGATATTATCCTGACCGGCTGGCTGACGCATGAAGAGTTTCATCGAAAGGTCAAGGTCTTCAATGCGGGAGCCCGCGCTTTCCAGGTTGACCGGACAGGCGTGAAAAACTTGCGGGTTCCCTTAAGTGAATTAAATCCTCTTGGAAGATTACTCGAAAAGGTGTGCCGATGGGAGGCGGAAAGAACCCAGCCTACCCCTTCTTCCTGACCTTCAGCCGTAAACCTTCGGCTTTAACCACTTCGACCGAATCCCCCTTATGGATCTTCCGGGAGCCTTCCACTGCCTCCGCGCTCCAGAGCTCACCCGCCACCTGGACCTGCCCGGACGGGTCAAACTCGCTGACAGCAACGCCGATCCCACCGCCCAGGCTTTCCCGCCCGGTAATGACAGGCCGCCGCTGCGCCCGCAGGGCATAACCCAGGATGACGGTAAAGATCAGCCCAATGAACACACCCACAAAGATCACCAATGGAAGCGAAACACGCTGGAATTGGGGTGCCCCGGCTGAATTGAAAAGCACCAAGGCTCCAATGATGAAGGAGACGACGCCGGCAATGGTCAGGGCACCATGCGTTGGCGTTTTTATATCCAGGATGAAAAGAACGAACGCTGTTACAACAAAAATCAGCCCAAACCAGTTGACCGGCAGAAAGCCCAAACCGTAAGCCGCCAGGGAAAGGCAGACGACAGCAAAGAAACCTGGAACCCAGGCGCCCGGGTGGGTCAACTCAATCAGCAGGGCCTGTACACCGATCGCCAGAAGCAGGAAAACGATGTTGGGATCGACCAGCAATTGCAGCAATTGCTCGATGAGCGACATAGGCAGTTCTTGCTGAGTCGCGCCGGAGGTATGCAAAACGAGAGGGCCGTTTGCCATCTGGACAGTAAATCCATCCAACTGCTTAAGCAGGTCATTGACATCATTGGCGATGAAATCCACCAGGTGAACTTGCAAGGCTTCCGTGGCAGAGGCAGCTTTGGCACTTTCAATGGTGGCTTCTGCCAGGGCTACCGCTTCCGGTCCACGCCGCTCGGCCAGAGAGCGGACGGTGGCCTTCATAATCTCGGTGGCCTTGGCCTGTTCGGTCGTGCCCAGGTTTTCCCCCTGACTGCCAACCGGGCTGGCTGCGCCGATGGCCGTCTCGGGGGCCATGGCCGCGGCATGGCCTGCCAGCGTAATGATCGTCCCGGCAGAACCCGCCCAGGCGCCACGGGGCGCCACATACACCACCACCGGCACACGACTGGCGCGGATCGCCTCGGCCATGCTTTGCATGGGATCAAGCCCACCGCCAGGAGTATTAAGCTGCAAAATGATGACCTGAACACCACTTTGCCCGGCGGTCTGGATGCCGCGGGTGAGATAACCCAGCATGGCCGGGGTAATGGCCCCATCCATGGTCATGACCATGGCCACCGGTCCGGAAGCAGCTGCGTGGATGGGCTGCAACAGGAAAATACCCAGGAAAAGAAATATCAGTAAAACGCGTATGGTTTTCATTGGCAAGGCTCCATCTCACAAGTATTATAAACCCGCTGAGGCCGGCTTTCACACTTGGAATGACCTCCTTGCGGTCTGCGTCGCATTTACTTGTCCGACAACGGAACCTGGCTTATACTCAACCCATGCACAGCATCGACCCCCGATGGACGGATCTTGCCGCCGGTTACCAGGCTGTCCAGTCCCTGCAAGGCAGGCTTGAGACCGAATTTGGGCGTGCCGTACAGGCAGGCCAAAAACAGAAATTCCGCAAGGAATTGACCGAATGGCAGAAGAAACGCCGGGTCTTTTTCATTCTGGTTGCGATCGCACCGCTCTCAATTATTACATTATGCCTGACCGCCTATTACCGACGGGAAGTGGCCTGTGTGATCGTTTATTGGGTCCTTTTGGTCGGGATCATCCTGGTCACACTGGCAGTGGCCGGACGCAATTACATCCGCGAGGTGATGAACCGCCCAAAGGCGGATGACGTGAAGAAACTGCCGCTGGACCTGGAACAGCGCTGGTGGGTTGGGATTTCCCCGCAAGAACTGGCAGCCATGAATGCGGAGGACAGGGATAGAACAAGTTTCCTGACGATGCCGGGCCAGGATTTGCTGGAGGGCTGCCTGGTGATCCGCATGCCCAGCCTGCTGCTGCTCAACCCGGCGGGAATATGGCTTTTTCATCTCGTGCCCTGGAGCGGGACCATTGTCCGGCAAGGAGACGTTTGGAAGGAAGGCCAAACCGTCCGGGAGAAATTGGGAAAGGAACAGACCCCGGTTCAAACGCACCAGGTTGCTCCTGACGAAGAATGGCTCAGACAAAAAAATGAGCTCACCCGTATTCTCAAAGAGCGCCTGCCACAGCTGGCATGGACCGCAAGCCTGATCCAAGGCGGCGTGGTTTTTACCCACCCGAAAGCCAATCTGGATAAACCCCGCATCCAGGGCAACACGGCTGCCTATGGAATGGCAAGAGCCTGGGTTGAGCGCATTCGCCGGAGCCCAGCGGTGGATGGATTCACACAGGAAATCCGGTTGGAAATCCTGGATGCCCTGCATGAGCCCCAGAGCGGACAGGAGGCCTCGTCCAAAGAGCTGGCTGAGCGCTTATACCAGGAAGCCGCGGATGAATTGCGCCAATCCATCGCAAAAATGGTGAACGCGACAGGTTGACCTTCCGTGCCCGTCACGGTAGAATAGAACGCATGCGGGCGTAGTTCAGTGGTAGAACGCTTGCCCTCCAAGCAAGATATCGTCGGTTCGAATCCGATCGCCCGCTCTCTCTTGGCGATTAGCTATTGGCAATTAGCGATTGGCAGGCACGCTAACCGCTAAATGCTGATAACCAATCGCTTTTTTCTTACCCGCCATGGATATTTCTGTCGTCGTCCCAGTTTACAAGAGTCAGGCCACGCTGCCAGCATTGGTGGAGAGGCTGGATAAAGTGCTATCCGGCCTTTCAGGTCATTACGAAGTGATCCTGGTGAACGATGACAGCCCGGACCAGAGCTGGGAGGTCATCCTGGCCCTGTCGAGGCAATATCCCCACGTGCGGGGGATTGACCTGATGCGCAACTATGGGCAGCACAACGCCACCCTGTGTGGGATCCGCCAGGCATGCCACGAGATTATCGTTACGATGGATGATGACCTCCAGCATCCACCAGAAGAGATACATCTTCTGCTGGAGAAGTTGCAGGAAGGCCATGATGTTGTTTATGGTGTGCCCAAGCAACTCCCGCATTCCTGGTGGCGCAACCTTGGTTCGATATTTACAAAATTGGTATTGGCCTCCACGATCGGTAACAAGGCAGTGCGTGATGTAAGCGCATTTCGCGCCTTTAGAACGGATCTGCGGCAGGCGTTCGATAGGTATGATAATCCGGATGTGATGATCGATGTTCTGCTTTCGTGGGGAACCACACACTTCGCCGGGGTCCAGGTGGACGAGCAACCGCGCAGTGTTGGAAAATCCAACTACACATTCGGCAAGCTCCTGCGCATGTCCCTGATGTATTTGACCAACTTCAGTACCAAGCCTCTGCGCTTCAGTAATATCATCGGGTTTATCTTCACCCTGCTGGGATTTATTGGATTTATCTACGTGATCACTGTCTATTTTGTGGCGGGTTCCGTACCGGGTTTCCCGTTCCTGGCTTCCGCGATCATGGTCTTCAGCGGCGTGCAACTTTTCGCGCTTGGGATCATTGGAGAATACCTGGCGCGCATCTTTGAACGCACCGCCGGGCGCAGGTCCTATTCGATCGAACGGACCACAGCTGAGCCGCCTCCAGAACAAGCATGAAATGTGTCATCCTGCAGCCATCATACATCCCCTGGCGTGGGTATTTCGACCAGATCAACCGGGCGGATGTATTTGTTTTTTACGACGATGTCCAGTACGATAAACACGGCTGGCGCAACCGGAATCAAATCAAGACGGCGCAGGGACGGCAGTGGCTGACCATCCCGGTGCACAGCGGCGGTGTGGTTGAAAAGGCGATCCCGATCAACCAGGTGGAGATCGATTGGAGCAAACCGTGGAACACATCCCACTGGAAGGCATTGACCTTTGCTTATCGGCGTGCTCCTTTTTTTCACACGTATTCAGCCCTGCTCGAATCCTTTTACCAACGCCACGATGTGTTGCTGGCCAACTTCACCATTGACTTGACGGTTGCGCTGGCACGCGCTTTGGGGATCCAGCATACCCGCTTCATGCGCTCGTCGGAGGTGGAAGCGACCGGGCAAAAAACCGATCGCCTGCTGCAAATCCTGATACAGTTAGGCGCAAACCACTATATCAGCGGCCCTTCGGCCCGGGATTACATCGAGAGCGACAAATTTACAACCGCTGGGATCACCCTTGAATACATGGATTACCATTACCCTGAATATCCCCAATTCCATCCGCCTTTTGACCCTTTAGTCTCCATCCTGGATCTGCTCTTTATGACCGGGCCCGAGGCCTTAAAAAACATCTGCAGAAAAGGATTTGATGAACATGCCTGATCTTGAAAGCGTAAAGAGTTATTTTCAAAAGAGTATTGAGACGCATGGAGCTTCGCCGCGCGGGGTTGACTGGAATTCGGAATTCTCCCAGGAGATCCGTTTCGAACAGCTACTAAAAATTTGCGATCCCTCCATTCCATTCTCGATCCTTGATTATGGCTGTGGTTATGGGGCATTGGCCGATTTTCTCTTAAAAAAAGGTTTCAAGGCCAACTACCATGGCTTCGATATTGTGGAAAAGATGCTCATCACGGCTCGCCAACATCACGCCGGTAAATCCAATCGCTCCTTTACATCAGATAAGACACAACTTCCAGTCTGCGATTATGTGGTGGCCAGCGGCATCTTTAATTATCGTGGGGACATCAGCTTTGAAGATTGGACTGATCATGTCATCACCGTATTACAGCAATTCAACGAATTGGGCCGCAAGGGGTTTTCCAGTAACTTCTTGACAAAATATTCTGATGCCGACCACATGCGTGCCGACCTGTATTACGCTGACCCGTGCTATTTCTTTGACTACTGCAAACGCAATTTCTCTAAAAACGTGGCATTATTACACGATTACACGATTTACGATTTCACCATCCTCGTCCACAAAGGCTGACATGGCTAATCCACCTCCCATTGCCGTAGGTTTCAACCGCCCTGTGATGGTGGGAAAAGAGAATGAATATTTGGCGCAGGCCATCGCGGCTGCCAAGTTCTCCGGAGATGGACCGTTCACGCAGAAAGCCAGCGCCCTGCTCGAACAACAACTTGGGGTTCCCAAGGTACTGCTGACCACATCCTGCACTCACGCGCTGGAGATGTTTGCTCTCCTGCTGGATATCCAGCCGGGTGATGAGGTCATCATCCCATCCTTTACCTTCGTTTCTACGGTGAATGCGTTTGTCCTGCGCGGCGCCAGGCCGGTCTTCGCGGATGTACGCCCGGACACCCTGAACCTGGATGAAACCAGGCTCGAAGCACTGATCACGCCACGCACAAAAGCCATCATCCCGGTGCACTATGCCGGCGTTGGCTGCGAGATGGACGCCATCCTGGAGATTGCTGGCCGGTACAATGTCCCCGTAGCAGAAGACAATGCCCACGGGTTGTTCGGCAAATACAAGGGCAGGAATCTCGGAACGTTCGGGGTTCTGGCGGCACAGAGTTTCCACGAGACCAAGAATTTCACCTGCGGCGAAGGGGGGGCACTGCTCATTAATGATCCAGGACTGGTCGAACGCGCCGAAATCATCCGTGAAAAAGGCACCAACCGCAGCCGCTTCTTCCGCGGACAAGTGGACAAGTACACCTGGGTGGATGTCGGTTCCAGCTACCTTCCATCCGATCTTTTGGCCGCATTCCTGTACGCCCAGCTCGAACAGCGTGAGAAGATCCAAGTCCCACCGCCAGAAGGTCTGGGATTTTTACTATGCGCAACTCACAGATTGGGCACATGCAAATAATGTACAACTCCCGTATATCCCTTCCCACTGCGACCAGGCGTATCACATGTTCTACATGCTCCTGCCGAGCCTGGACCTGCGCCAGCGGTTCATCACCCACCTGCGCCAGCGCGGGATTGAAAGCGTGTTCCACTACCTGCCGCTGCATCTCTCGGAGATGGGACGAAGTTTCGGCGGCAAGGTTGGCGATTGCCCGGTGACGGAACGCGCCAGTGACCAGCTGGTGCGGCTGCCATTCCACAATGCGCTGACGGAGGAGGAGATGACAAAGGTGGTGGAGGCGGTGCATGAGTTCAGGTTTTGAGGGGTAGTCATTATTCGTAAAACGTAATCCGTATAACGCAAGTCGTAACCAGCCCGACAATGTTAGATTATGTTTTTTCACCACGACCCCAGAAAGACCCCGGGGCAGGCGGACACCAAGGTACACGAAGGAAGAACCGTTTTTCCTTTTTTTGAAACTGTCAGGTCGCCAGGCATTAAAGTCACTTTTTTTGAATTTAACGTGGAACGAATGGTCTGCCCCACCCCTTCCCTCCCCAAATGGAAACCACATTTGGGGAGGGAGAATAAGGATAGTCGTTCCTCGGAACGACGGAGGAACGACTATGATGAGCAGGGGAAAGGGGTTGGGGGAATTAAAGTCACCTTTTATTGATTTATCGCGGAACGAATACCCCTCAGTGCGCTCCGGCTGCACTGCCAGCTGGTTGCCCAAGCGAGCCGGCAGATCAAAGAGGTACTTCGTCATGCCAAGGACTCACAGCGGAGCGCAGACCGGCCGGCTTGCGGCGGCGTAACCCGCAGCCCGCTGCGGTTCCCCACGTCGATGTGCCGGGCAGACAGGCCGGTGCTTGCGTGCGTTGGTGTTTTCTTTTTGGCGCCCATGCGCTTCTCCAGTGAATGATAAAAAAGACACGAATAGGTTGGAGCCTTCCCGTGTCCAGGGACAATGATAGAACATATTTTCTGGTTTGTCAAGGGGGAAAATCAAACTGCAAATTGATGGCAGTCATGCTATAATTTTGGAACCGGGGCCCGTGGCGCAGTGGTTAGCGCAGGCGACTCATAATCGCTTGGTCGCAGGTCCGACTCCTGCCGGGCCCACCTATATCTGGCGGTATGCAAGTCCATAGCCCCCATATCTGGGGGTTTTTGGTTGGTGAATTGTCCACAAAGAACATATGTTCTAAAAGCATTTGCAGTAGATTGCAGTAGTAAACAGGGATCTGTCTAGAGGAATGGGATAAAGTTTGTGCTTAGGTCGGTGGTGAAGGTTCTTACGAGATCCCTTTGCCACCGACCGTTCGATTTCTAAAAGCACAATAAAAAGGAACAAATGGCAAAAAAATTCTGGATCAAGTTATATCTTGAGATCCTGGATGATGATAAGTTGGGACTACTGCCTGAATTGGTTTAGGCGGCGTGCCATAGAGCTGTTTCTTGTCGCTGGCGAGAACGGGAACGATGGTCTGCTACCGCCCGTAGCGCGGCTTGGCGTGGCGTCTCCGGCTTACGAAGTCAAGATTGACTGAGACGTCTATCGGCCTTGACGCAAGTCGGGGTAGTGCATGAAACGCCGCAAGGTTGGGTGGTAACCAATTTCAAGAAGACGGCAATATTCAGAATCTTATGAAGAGGATGAAACGTTACAGAGAGCGTTACAGAAACGTCACGGAGGTACGTAACGCACAGGATGTAACAAATAATGACTCTATATATTATTCTTCCTCTTCTTCTGATTTCTGATTCTGAAGAGGGGGGTGTGGGGGGAGAAACAAATCGCCGCCGCCTGGCAATCCGGTTGAAGAGGAATTCACGCGCATTTTGGCAGTTTTTCAGCAAGCGGGAGCGGGAACGATGGCAAACCTTGTACGAGGCTATCGGCTTCGCGCGCCTGCAGGAGATCGCCACCTGGGCGGAGCAGCGCGAAATCCACATGGTCAACCGAGGCGGATTACTGGACAGCCTGGAAACGGCGGCCAAGAAGTGGATCGACAACAACCCAAGCCGAAAGGCGACAATACCGAATTTTTCAAGAACCTGGCAGTTGCAGCGGAGGTAAAAGCATGAGCACTCGCAAGGATATTGCAGAGATCATAGGGTACATGAAGCTGGCATTCCCGAATTATTCTCCGGATGTCACTTCCCCGATAAACACTGTGGATGTGCTGCTTGACTTGCTGGGTGATATTCCAGCCGAAACACTCAAACTGGCGGTCAGGGCAGCCTGCGCCGAAGCGGGGCGGGCATTTGCGCCAGCGGTTGGCGAGATCCGCGAGGCAGCCCTTAAGTTATCCGTCAGCGCGCTGGGGATCCCGAACGAGTTCGAAGCGTGGGCGGAGGTATGCAAGATGCCGAAGGACATGATACGCAGCCGTATCGAAGTGGACGAAAACGGGAAGATGGTCACCGACGAAAACGGGGCGGTGATCATCCTGGAAGAGCAGTTGAAATGGTCGCATGCGCTGATAGAAAAAACGGCTTTGCTGATGGGCTGGCCGGAATTTCCGAGTGAAGACGAGAGCCTGGACCGGGCGCATTTCTTCCAGGCATATCGAGCCGAGGTCAGCCGGATGATGGAAAGCGAGGGGGAACTGCCGGCGGTACGGGATTATGTTCTGGCACGACGGAGAAACGCGACGCTGCCGTTCGGGCAGGAGTTGAAAAAGTTGGTGGGGAGGATGACAGCTGGTAAAGGTCCCCCATGAAGAATTTTGAACCAGCCCAATTATAATCCACGGCTGGAGGAGCGAATACAGAATCGTGGTTCTGGGACGCCGGCGAGATCAATCCTGTTATCACCTGTCGTGGATTTGCAGGCATTGGAGCAGCTCGTCCGAGATTATGAGGCTGCCAGGATGCCATGTGCGGCGGCGGAGCTGCGACGAAGGCTGGAGTGGCATCAAAGCCGAGTTTAAAGGGATGCCAATCCGATCAAGGGATGGGGGGCGGCGTTAGTTGCCTGCGCCGACGACCAGTTGAGCCGAACCGAAGAGAAAACGCTTTTATGAAACACTCTAAGCTCGGGACGTGAGATAAAAGTCAACGGGCGGCTAAAGCGGCTGGGTTTTTAGAAGATAACGCCGACCCGGCCAGTCCCGATAGGCAGCGTAGCACAGCGGAGCTCGTCGCGATTTTTGCGCTTAATCTGACTTGTTGTATCCAATTTAAGCAAACAAAAAAGCCGCCTCGAGTGCTCTCCAGGCGGCTGCGGGTGCATTATTTGATTGTCTTTACTTTACCAGGCTGATCACCTTGCGGGGGCCATTCTCGCCCATGAGTACATTTACTTTGAGATTAACCCGGATCGGTCCGGGCTTGAGACTGCCGGGGTCCACACCAAGAGCGGGGAGGATTTCCGGCCAGACGCGCACGCCGAATTTTTGATACTGTCCGCCTTTGACTTTGTAAACAGGTTGACCGGCGTCGTCGTAGGACATAACGAAAGTATCCACGTCCAAAGCGGATCACCTCGCCGCTGGCGCTGGCGCTGGTGGCAGGCTGTTGCTGGCTGGCGGCTGCGGTCAGTCCCTCACGGATAAGCAGTATATCGGCGTCAATCTGGTCAAGGCGTTCGGTCATTGCCTGGAGCGCGCGGCGGAGTCCGCGGCTGTGATGCGTTCTGGTTGGGCTGGGGCTGGGGTTGTCATGATATTATCTCCTCGTTAAAAAATAATTTTTCCAGTTGCTCGCAAGTGTGCGTTACCTGTCCACTTCCTGGAAAGATAATTGTCATCAGGTCCCAGATGGCATCTGAGTAGGCTTTCTTTTCTTCCAGGCTTCGGGGCTGGCGCTGTAGCCAATGCTTGGCAAGTTGGAGCATGGGCTGGGTTATGTAGTTGCGGATTTTCTCAAGTTCGGTTTCTTCCATGGGTTTTACCTTTCTTCCGGTCTACAATGTCGGCCGCAGGCAAATGAATTAGGTATGGATTGCCCATCCAGAGGACGGCGTGAGGTTTCACGGAAAAGGTGGGGGCGCTGCCGTTTCCGCCTCCATCGTGCGCGCCATGGTAGATGAGTCCGCCATTCATCGACCGGCGCGGGTTACCTGATTTCCATTCTTCCCAATAGAACGAATAGGGCGGAGTCTCATACAAGCGGATTTCGAATCCTCACCACTGACATATTTGTGCAGGTCCTCGAGCTTTTCCTCGAATTCGGCGCGCTGGTTTGTGCGGTCTGCGAAGTCACGAACTTTCTGCAAATGTTCGGGGCAATTTACGATCAAAGTTGCGGGCATGTTTTTACTCCATTCTCTAGGCTGGTTGGGTTTGGTTGGCGGTCGTCAAAATAAGATCAAAACTTTGTCGATTGTGTCGAGTGCCTCCATTACTGCTTTCATTGGGTCATTGTTGTAGCTTTGGATATATTCCCACGTGTAACCGGTGGAAATCACGCAGGCCATAAACCTGCATCAATACGCAGGCGGTAAACTCGGCGATTGTTTCCTGCGTGGATCTTGTCCGCCTTTGAGCTTTTCAAGCTGGGCGTGTGCGGCGTGGGCGAGTTCGTGAAAAAATACTTTTTCCTCATGCGTGGCCAGGCGGATAGTTTTTCCCGCGTCGAATAGCTGCCGTATGCTGTACCGCTGAAGGGCATGTAATCAACCTTGAGATTCCAGGCTTGGGCAACCTCAAAAAGAGGCGGCAGGCTGGCAGGCTGCAGGCTTTCGGCTTCCGGGATGGGTTCGCCGTCTGTCATGCTGGCAGGAAAGACAGGAATGCACTTGAAACCGACAAGCTTAATTTCTTCTTTTCCGTCTGTCTTGTCTTTAATCTGGATGGGTCCCAAAATATAAGCGGCGTGTGCGCCTTTCATCACGTGGCGTTTCACGTCCTCCCATTGGCGAAAGCCTCTGCAGTCGATTTCGCCAGTCTGCATGATAGCTAATACCTGGTTGCATATGCTCCTCGAACGTGTGGCGGGAATACTGGCGGCTTTGGATAATTTGAGCGTGGCGATTTCGATCACTGGAGCGATATCTCCAGACTCAAAGCGGCTGATCAAGCTTTTTATAATTTGCTGGGCGTTATCGGTTGTAAACATGACGGATCCTCCTAGAAATCAATTCCAGCGTCTTGGGCTTCGAAACGTTCCTCGAACATTGATTCGAGGTGGGCGTCGAGCTGTCCGCCTGGCTGGGCTGGCGTCAAGAAGCGGTAGTAATTACTGCCGATATGGCGCAAGTACGTATAACCCTGGTAGGCGTAGCGCTTGCATGCTGTCGCCGTGGCATTTGCCGCGGTCGTTGATCATGTGATAAGTGTCGTGATGCTGGTCACAATAACCGGGGTGTAGATCAATGGTGGAGCGGGATGAGTACGGCATCGGTTAACCCTCTTCTGCTCTCTTGGCTGGCAGGAACGTCTTAACGTAATGCTCATGGCAACTTGAGCATTCCAAGTCGGTATATACATGCGGGATAATTGAACCAAAATCTAAACCGCGGGCAACGTGTTGGCGATTTCACCGAAGCCACAGGTCAAGCGATGGCGGGCGCGCCACTGCTTGAGGAAAGGTGACGTCAAGCAAGGGGCTGGTTTTGATGGGTCTTTGTCGAGTACGCAAAGTGGAAAGTTTTATCCATGTGATAGCTCGCTTTCTTATGGGTTTGGGCGTTTACGCGCACACGCGCCCAAACAATGAGGAACAATGACGGCTGGCTGGGCCATGTAAGCCGAACACCTCGAAGCAGCAGCAGGCGGAGCGTTTGCTCACTTCAGCGCGAAGCCGATCGCCGTCCATACGCCCGCTAAAAAAGCGCGGGGCTGGAGGGCAACGGGTACCCAGCGCCAACAGGCAAAACCGGCGAGAGAAGAAGGCACCGAAGAACCAGGGCACCCACGCGGGGCAAGCGGGGCACCAACAAAGCCGACAGCGAAGGCGAACACAGGCAACCCAGCGGCGACAGCAGCAACGGCGACAGACAGCGACCCAGGAGAAGAAGGGGAGGCAAGGAAGAGAACAAAACCAGAAGCACCAACCAACCCAGCGTGGGAACGAAGAGCAAGGCGGGCACGAAGCGGAAGAGACAAGGCACCACCCGCCAGCCAAACAACACGCGCGCCAGCAGCAGCGGCAGAACGGACGGCAGGCAACGCAGAACCAGACCAAAACCCAGCACCAGACGCCGCGCCAACGGCGAACACAGACAAACGAGAGGCACCACCAGGAGCGGCAAGAGCAGCAGACAAAACGAGCTGATCGGCGCCAACGGCGCAACCAACAGAGACGGAACACCCAGCCCGAAGGGGACGCCCTGCCAACGACAGAGGCGACAAGCCCGCCCGCCGAAGCAGGAAGAGAACGAGACCCGCCAAAAGCCACCAAAGAAGAAGAAGCCACAGATCACCACCAAAAGAACACAGAACCAAGCGCCCAGCCGCCCCAGCCCCCAGCAGCAGCCCCCAAAACGCAACCGATAACTGGCGATCCTCACAAAAACCACAAAAAAAGCAATGGGCATTTACGGGTTTTGGGCGCGTGCGGTTGGCGGCGGTACTTGTTCCATCGCCGCCCTTGCCCGTTAGGCCGGGCACTTGTTCTTTCCGGCCTGGGCAAGAACCCCGCAACGCAGCCCAAAACCATTCATTATTTGCACCCTTGCTTTTTTTTCTGTGGTTTTGTGACAGAATATCGCCCATCGGTGCGTTTAGGTTTACATGGAAAATGTAGCTAACTTGGGATTTATTGAAATGCTTCTTTCGTGGGCTTGCGCCCGGAGCACGGCGGGAACTTTCCGCCGATTGCACTTACAGAACTTGCGGAGTACAGCGGCTCTCTTCCGCTGGCGGAGCAGTACATACGAAGCGGTCGACAGGCGTACTTCAGCACTGGAAGACCGTGCTTGTAATTTAAATGCACTTACCATGTCTCTGCGAAGGCCGCAAGCGGCGTACTTCCGCACGTGCCGGAGAGTCTGCACTTAAATGCACTTATACCTTTCCGGCGTTTGTCTTTCCTGGCAGGCGGCGGCTGGCGAAGCGCAACCGCGCTCGCTGGCACGGTGGCGAGCTCCGCCGTTCTTTGGCGGATCTCGCCGCTTAGCCTGGCCACGCCGGAAAAAGCCCGCCCCCCTATCCCGAGTTAGACACACCACTCTGGACCGCTTCGGGCGGCCTCCGCTTGCGGGGCCGCAACCGAAGCGGGACAAGCAGGAAGGGGGTTGGGTTCGGGAGGGGGGAGGGCTGCGCCGCCGCCTGTCCAGGTCGCCGGGGCGTACTTTTCTTTAGCATCGAGAGGACGAGGAACGAGGACGAACGAGCGTTCTTGCACTTGTTCGTATCTTGCCAGTGCCCCCCATCGGCAGCGGGCATCAAGCCGCCTTGCCGTGGGGGGCTCTGGCACTCTTCGCTGTTCTGCAGTGTGCCGCGTGGCTAAAAAAAGCGGCTGAAAGGTTCCCGCTTTTTTTGCCTTGCCACGTGGCACTCTGCAAGCAGTTCATAGCTTGTGTTTGTTTTACGGTTTACTGTTGCCACATGTTTAGCGGGCGAAGCACCGCAGACGATAAAGCTGCCACATGGGTTCTTGCAGTGCGGGCACTGAAGAAGCAGGAGGAGAACGGCCGGGCGACTAGCGTTCACTGCGTTTAGGCCGCAACAGACAGACCGCATACAGCCGTTAGGAAAGGCAGTGCAGTGGAACTGCCTTTCCTGGCTGTGGTCTGTCTGTGGTTTGCGGCCTGCTAGTGCGACGTCGCCCTGGCCGGGCGGGGGAATGCTACAACAGTAGCCCGCTCTGCTGCTCTTTGTCTCTGGCCGTTTTGGCAGTGTGCGGCGAGGGTTCTTTCTGGTTGCTTGGCGGGGCGGGGAGGAACGAGACGCCACGACAAGCAACGCCGCACTCTGCCTGGCCGTTCTTTGGTTGTACAAAAAACTACCGGCCTGTGGACGTCTTCGCTCTCTGCGCGAAGACGTCCACGCAAGGCCGGAACCATCTTTGTGGCCGGGTGGATTGCAAGCGTACTGTGCGGCAATCCGCCCGGCCATGCACTTGAAAACGGGCAAGAAGAAGCGAAGAAGTACGGCCGGGTGACTAGCGTTCACTGCGTTTAGGCCGCAACAGACAGACCGCATACAGCCGTTAGGAAAGGCAGTGCAGTGGAACTGCCTTTCCTGGCTGTGGTCTGTCTGTGGTTTGCGGCCTGCGAGCGCGACGTCACCCTGGCCGGGAGGCGACGCCACAACCACAGCCCGTAAAGGTTGTACAAAAAGTTACCGGCCTGTGGACGTCTTCGCTCTCCTGTGCGAAGACGTCCACGCAAGGCCGGAAACATCTTCGCGGCCGGTGGATTGCTCCGCGTACTACGCGGAGCAATCCACCTGGCCGTGCTCTGTGGACGCCGGCCGGCGAGCGCACCTGGATCGCCGTCCGGGCGGCCATGCACTTAGGAAAAACTAATCTTAGTGGCAGGACGGTTTCGCTCTCTGCGCGAAACCGTCCCGCTCTTGCCATGCTCTGTGTCCAGCGGACGTCGAGCGTTCTGCGCGAAGACGTCCGCCTGGACATGCACTATGGACGACGGACGGCTGAGCGTTCTGCGCGAAGACGTCCGGGCGGCCATGCACTTAGAAAAAAAAGTATTTTCTTCCGCAGGGCTGGACGGCCGCTACCAACACAAAAAAGAAAGGAAGATCAAAAAAAACCTACGCGTGTGGCCGTCCAGCCCGAGGACAGAGAGGGGACGGGGGAGGCACCGCCGCCCCAGCCGAGGTCTGGGCGAGGGGGAGCCCAGAATCATCTTTGCGGCCGGTGGATTGCTCCGCGGATACGCGGAGCAATCCGCCCGGCCGTGCTCTTGCGGTGCGGGCAAGCGGCGATTTTTTACCAGCATGACGACGGCTTCGCGGTCTCCGCCGCGCCTAGTACTTGCTGGTAAATCGCCGCTGGTGGCCAGGAAGGGCCGACAGCCGAAAGCGCATGGGCGTCTACTCTTTTTAGTGCCCGTTTATGCGCTCTTCGGCTGAGCTGTACTTGCGGCGGCGAGGGAATGGCCAGCCCGCTCCGCTGCTTCTTTTGTCTCTGGCCGTTTTGGCAGTGTGCGGCGAGTGCGAAGCGTTCACGGTTTCAGGCTGGGCTGGCGTTCTTTGCCAGCTGAAGCCTGAAACGCCGCACTCTGCCAGGCCGTTTGTTTTAAAAGTTACCGGCCTGTGGACGCCTGCAAGGCGTCCACGTAAGGCCGGA
>CAWDEV010000007.1:0-168868 GCA_963801385.1 uncultured Chloroflexia bacterium | reverse complement strand
TCACTTGCTGCCGGCAAGCCTCCCGCCGGCTTCGCCGCCTGACCGCCCTCACAATCGCCTGCGCCAGGGCTTCGGCGGCATAGGCGCCGACGGTGCTGAGATCGGCTTTCTTCTGGCCGGTGGCGAGGGCGAAGACGGTGTCGCCATCCAGCATGGTGTGCGCCGGGCAGAGGGCGCGCGCCGAGCCATCCTGGGCCATCTGGGCCATCTTGGTGGCCTGGGCCTTGTCGAAGCGGGCATTGGTGGCCACCACGCCAATGACGGTGTTGCCGCCGGTGGCAAGGCGCATGATGGTCCTGCCGGCGGGGGTCTGCATGACTTTCAGGGTATCGGCAAACGGCCCATCCCCGCCCAGCTTGAGCGGCCCGATTTTGGCAGGGCGCGCCCCGGCGAGGATCTGCCCGGTGGCGGGGTCGAGCACATCCCCGAAGGCGTTGACGGCCACGATGGCGCCGACGATAATGCCTCCGCCAATTTCGATACTGGCGGTGCCCAGGCCGGATTTCATCGCCCCGCCCATGCCGAGGATCTTGCCCACCGAGGCACCGGTGCCGGCGCCAACGTTGCCCTCGGCGACCGGCCCGGGGTTGGCACTGGAGGCGGCTGCATAGCCCATCTCGGGGTCCGGGTGGCGGTCCGATTTGCCCAGGCCCAGGTCATACAGGATGGCGGCCGGGACGATCGGCACCTTGCTGCCGCCAAAGCCGTAGCCGATCTTCTGTTCCGCCAGGTACTTCATCACGCCGGAGGCAGCATCCAGCCCGAAGGCCGAGCCGCCCGCCAGCACCACCGCGTGGACTTTGCTGACCAGGTTGACCGGGTTCAGCAGGTCGGTCTCACGCGTGCCCGGGGCGCCGCCGCGCACGTCCACCCCGCCGACCGCCCCCTTGCGGCAGAGGATGACCGTGCAGCCGGTCAGGGCTTCATCATCCTGGGCCTGGCCGACTTCGATCCCCGGGACATCGGTAATGGCGTTGTTGCGCTTCATGGTCTATTTCAGGCTGCGGACCAGTTCGAGGAACTCGTCCCATTCTTCCTTGAAAAAGTGCATGGTGACATTGTTAAGTTCCAGGTGCCAGGTGGTCTCGCCGTCCGGTTCCTCGGCTTTCCAGGCCAGGTAGCTCTCGGTCTCGGCCAGGGTCTCGGTCTTGGGTTCAGGATCATTCTTGGGCATATTATAATCTCCTTTTCGATACTCTCATTATAAGGACTTCCTGGTGAAAATGTAACTCAAAAAAACGTCTACCTACCTGACAGTTTCATAATATGGGACGGAATAACGCGATGGACTGGATCTTTTGATGAAAAACAGCACACTGGAGCTCTTTTACCCTGCGGGGCACACGTCCGTGCTCGTCCGCGTCGCGTCCCATTTCCAAAGTGTCAGATGGCTAAAAAACGTTTTATTTCGTGGTGTCTTTGAGGCCTGGCGGTTCTACTTTCGGCTGGTCTGATCGCTTGAATAAATGCTTTCGCCACCAGTGGCGGACTTTGCGCAGCCACTTCGGCGTACGCGGGGCGGGCGGCTCGTCTTCTGCAGGCGGCCAGGGATCCCTATCCAGCAATTTGCGCACGGTGTACCGGCCAATCAACTGCAGGGATGCCAGCAGGGGCGCGGCAACAATAATGCCCAGGAAACCGATCAGGTTGGCGGCAATGATGGCCGCGATCAGCACAAAAGCCGGATGAACTTTCAGGCTGTTCGCCATGATGCGCGGGGACACCAGGTTGTCGAAAACCTGATCAATGATCAGACCCACTACGATGGCCACGATTGCATAAGTCAGCGGCGCAAGCCCAAATGGGTTGCCCCCCTGGAAATACGTGACCAGTCCAAGCACAATCCAGTTGATGGCTGGACCGATATAGGGAAGGAAGCTGGCAAACCCGGCGATGAGCGCCACCCCGATGGCGAAGTGGACTCCCATGATGCTCATGATAACCGTATAAGCAATGACCTTCGAAATGAAGATGATGATCTGCCCGCGCAGGTATGCGTTCCAGATGCGCCCCAGTTTCTGGCGCAGGCGGCGAATATCCTCGGCATAACCGGGGATATCAACCCGGATAATACGCGTGCGAAAACCACCGCTCTCCAGCAGGAAGAAGTACGAGATGATCACCACGAAGGCGGTCCAACCCAGCGTGGAGGCGGCGCTGCCTGCCAGGGTCCCGACCAGGCCGCCCACTTTCCCCAGGGCAGGTTCAATGTAGGAAAGCACCTGGCTCCCGATGGCCTGCCAATCCACCGTCGAAAAATCAAGCCGGAACGGTCCAATCGTAGTGACTGTGTGGGAAAGACTATCGATAAGCCCAGGCAATGCATTGGCATAGTTCTGGATGGCGGTGATCAAGTTTTGCACCTGCCCGATCAAGCCCACACCACCCCAGGTCAGCAAGGCCAGCAGGATAAGGATGAAGACCAAATATATGAGACTGACCGCCAGCCCCCATGCAAAGTGCACCTTCCGGTTCAAAAACGAGGCCAGCGGGAATAGAAGGTAGGTTAGAACGAATGCCATCAAAACGGGGATGAGGACAAATTTAAAACGCACCAGCAAGGCGCCCAGGACAACGACCAGCGTCAGGGACACCACAAGTTTGGCCATGGCACCCCAGCGCGGCGAAACAGGAGGCTGAGTATTGTCCATGCATTATCTCCTTAATAATTCTCTTATGCCAGCAGGGCGAAAATGACACGATCGAGAGGCGCCGGGTGGCTGGTTATATTCTATCGTCAAGGGAAGGAATTTACAACCAGGTGCGTCCATCAAAGCATATCCCGCAAGCGTACCACCCTGAGGCAGTCAGCTCCGGCTGATTTTTAACAATGCGGCCTGTAGCAGCTGCACTTCTTCGGGCGTGTTGTAGTGAACCGCGCCCACGCGGACCATCCCGCCAGTGCTTTCCACTCCCAGCCGCTCGGTCACGTTAATGGCATAGTAATTCCCATCCCAACTATAAATCCCCTCCCGGGCCAGTTTCTCAGCCACAACCCGCGGGGGCATGTCCTTTAAGGTGAATGAAAATGTAGGGACGCGTTCATCCAGGCGGTGGGCATCGGTAAGACCATAGAGATGTTATGCCGGGAACGGACTGCAAAGCGGTGAGCAAAGCCCGGCTGAGCTCAAACTCACTGGCGCGAATGGCAACCAGCGCCTTCTTTAACTGCATGCGGCGGCCTTTGTAACCTGCCTCCCGCAACCCTTCGAGCTGCTCGCTTCCATATTTTTTGCCAACCCATTCAAAATATTCAATGGCTCCCAGCACACCGGCAATGCCCTCGTGGTTTTGTGTGCCCGTCTCAAATTTGCCTGGCAAGCGATCCGTGGCTGGTCGCACTTTGTAAGCAAACAACTGCTCCAATAATTCACGCTTGCCATACAGGATGCCGGCGTGCGTGCCAAAGAACTTATAGGCCGAAGCAACCAGGAAGTCACAATCCAGTTCCTGAACATCGATGGGGCCATGGGGTGCATATTGGACAGCGTCAATGTAAACCTTTGTACCCGCAGCGTGCGCCATTTTGATGATTTTCGCGACCGGGTTGATGGTGCCCAACGAGTTGGATGCGTACCCCACTGCCAGCAGGCGCGGTTTGCGCTCAAGAGCCTTCTCCAATTCCTCCAATTTCAACGTCCCGTCTTCCAGGTTAAAGTCAACCCAGGCAACCTTGCAGCCCCGGTCCCGGGCTGCCAGGAGCCAGGGAGTGACATTGGCGTCGTGGTCGAGGCGGGTGACCACGATTTCCTCTCCCGCCTGCCAGTCGCGTGAAATCGAGCGGCTGATGTGTAAAGTGAGGGTGGTCATGTTGTTGCCGAACACAATCTCTTCCGGGCTGGCGGCATTGTAGAAATCCGCCATGGCGCGATGGGCCTCTTCCAATATTTCATCTGATGCAATACTGGTGGCAAAGGCGCCCTCATGGTTGGCATTACACTCCAACAGGTACCTGTTGACACGTTCCAGAGATTGTCTGGCGATTTGCGTACCGCCAGGATTGTCGAAGAATACGGCCGGTCGGTTAAGGGAAGGGAACTGGCTTCGGATGTCTGATACGGCAAGGGTCATATATTACCGCCTCCATAAAGAAATTCAGCTTTGATCAAACCAATTATAGCCCAAGCCCTGCTTTGAGAATAACCAGTCCTCCAGAAAAACAAACCTCCCGCCATATAGCGGGAGCAGGTAAAAAAAGCACGAACGGCTGGGTGAGGGGGGCACCCAACCGTTCGCAGATATATATTACATGATTATCAAGAAGAATGCAAGTACTTTTCATTAGAAAATGATTAATATTTTTTTATTGGTGCCCCAGGCCGGAATTGAACCGACAACCTTAGCCTTAGGAGTGCTCTGCTCTGTCCATTTGAGCTACTGGGGCAACAAGGAAATTATACCAAATTCTTGCGTTTCCTCTTAACCATTGCTATACTACAAGGTAGCGCATGTTTGGGTGAACAAAAAAATCAATGGCAGGGAAATCCTGCACAGGCGAGTACACAAATCCGCGCGAGGAGCAATGCAGCCTATGGAGCCAACAAAATTCGGGCGTTACGAAATCAAGGGCGAAATCGGTCGCGGCGGCATGGCCACCGTCTATCATGCCTACGATCCGCGCTTCGAGCGCGAGGTGGCACTCAAGGTCCTGCCACACGAGATGCTGCACGACTTGCAGTTCCGCACCCGCTTTGAGCGCGAAGCCAAAACCATCGCCATGCTCGAACACCCGGCCATTGTGCCGGTCTACGACTTCGGCGAGGAGGAAGGGCAGCCCTATTTTGTCATGCGCTACATGACCGGTGGCTCGCTCTCGGACAAGATGAAAAAGGGGCCAATGACGGTGGCAGAAACCGCCCAACTCATGACGCATATCGCTCCTGGATTGGATGAAGCGCACGCCAAGGGCATCATCCATCGCGACCTCAAACCCGGTAATATCCTCTTCGATCAATTTAACGAGCCATACATCTCGGATTTTGGCATTGCCAAACTGGCGGGATCACAGGCCAATGTCACTGGCAGCGCCATCATCGGCACCCCCGCTTATATGAGTCCCGAACAGGCACAGGGGGAGAGCATTGATGGGCGCAGCGACATTTATGCGCTGGGCGTCATCCTGTTTGAAATGCTGACCGGGCAGCAACCCTACCACGGCGATACCCCCATGAGCGTGGTGGTCAAGCAAATCACCGACCCCGTCCCACACATCCTGGACGTCAAGCCGGACCTGCCTGTCGACATCGAAATCGTTATCGATAAAGCCATGGCCAAGGACCGCAATGAACGTTTCCAGAATGTGAAGGCGTTGTCAGACGCCCTGAACGCGGTGGCGCGTGGTGAAAGGCTGGGCCTGGGGACTTCTGCTCCGACGTTGGTGGCATCTTCCAAGACTGTCGTTGCCACCAGGCGCCCCTCCCAGCCTCCTCCTGGAACAGTGATTGCCAGGCGGCCGCAAGCGCCTCAGGTGGTTGAGCAGGTCCAGGGTTCGGCTGCGCCACGCAAGAAGACTGGTTTGTGGATTGGCCTGGGCGCGGGCATTGTCTTCCTGTGTATCGCGGCCGTTATCGGGATCATTTCGTTTAGAGACAAAATCCCGTTCCTGGCCGCACCCGTCCCCACACCAACGCAAACCGTCATTCAGCCTTCACCGACCCCGACACTGCCACCACCACCCACCGCGACCGCGGTTGTGGTGGTTGAGCCTGCTGCCCTTGACACACCTGTTCCCACGGATACGCCTGCGCCCAGCCCCACGGCAACTGTTCCCAGCCTGCCTTCCATCGGAGGCGCAGACTTGATTGCTTTCATGAGCAACAAGGATATCTGGTTGGTGAATGTGGATGGGAATAATCTGCGCCAGCTCACCCAGGATGGTGCGGATAAAAAGAACTTGCAGTGGGCGCCGGATGGCAAGCGCGTGTTTTACATAAGTGGTAAATGCATCCAGAATGCAACTGTTCCGGAAGGTGTGGTTGAAACTGTTACCTGCTTCAACGCCGCCGAACACGTGGACGCTTTCGAGATTTCACCGGATGGTAAGCAGGTTGCCATCAGTGTCAACCATGTACTGTTCATTGTGCCATTCGATGTGACTGCCATATCTGGTGCACACAACCTGGGCCAGTTGGCTCTTCTCCCCGGTGGTATCTTCAAATATCCTGATCTCACCCAGGGACAAACCATCCAACAGGTTCGTTGGCGAAAAAACAGCAAGCTGATTGCCGTGGATGTGATCACCCCGACTGGTGGTAAGACCATCGATAATATTAATATTTTTGACCTGACATCCTGCACAAGCGACAAGCCCTGCGACGGATCCACTTTTTTTCAAACCAGATATGTGACACAATTCCCGTTTGAACGGTTTGAGATGATCGGGTATGGGATCAGCGGAGGTAAATACTCCAGCATCCCTTCCTTTGATTGGAATGAGGAAGGACTTTTCCTGCTCAACAGCATCAATCGCAATGGTGTTTATGGGTATTTATATTCCTATAATTCATCCACCTATAATGGTAAACAGGTTGACCCTCTTGGCAGCCAATGCTGCTATACGGATGCGCGCTGGAGTCCGGATGGTAACTACGTGCTTTTCTCCTATCAGGATGTGCGGCTGGGGAATGCATCCAGAAATCAACTTTATTATGTTTTATATGGGAGTTTTAATACGGGCGCAAAGCTTACCCCGCTATCCCTGCCAGATACGATCCTGAATAATATTTCTGACCATCCGGAACCGGCACTGCGACCAACCCAATAAACCCCTTACGGGCAGTCAGACCGCCTGGATGATTTTTTGAACCAGCCCCGGCCCGGCATAGACCAGCCCGGTATAGACCTGCACCAGCGCCGCCCCCATGTCCAGGCGGCGTTTGGCATCTTCGGATGACATGATCCCGCCCACACTGACCACCGGGAGGCGGCCATTGACCCTTTTCAGTACCTGCCTGAGCACTGCTTCACTACGGATCCGCAAGGGGGCACCGCTCAGGCCGCCAGTTTCACTCTGCTGTGGAGAGCACAGCCCGGCACGCCCGAGAGTGGTATTGGTGGCAATGACACCCTCCATACCAAAATCCAGGATTACACCGATGGCGTCATCAAGTTCTTCTTCCGACAGGTCAGGAGCCAGCTTGACCAGAATTGGTACATTTCTACTGCCCACGGAATGCATCACCTGGCGCTGCTCCGCAATGGCCTTGAGCAGGTTTTCCAGCATATCCCGTCCCTGCAGACGGCGCAGTCCGACTGTATTGGGAGAGGAAATATTGACGGCAAGGTAATCCGCCAAATCGGAAAATGTCTTGATCAACGAAATGTAATCATCCGGGGCTTCTTCCAATGGAGTATCCTTGTTCTTGCCGAGGTTGACCCCGAGGACAGTGGACCGTGGACGACGGACCATGGAAGACATTCGACTTTTGACCTTCGACATGCCTCCCCCCGGAAATCCCATGCGATTAATGACTGCCTGGTCTTCGACCAACCTGAAAACGCGCGGCCTGGGGTTGCCCGGCTGCGGGCGCGGCGTGACCGTCCCGATTTCGATATGGCCAAAACCCAGCGCCGCCAGTCCAGGTATGGCAATGCCGTCCTTGTCATAACCCGCCGCCAGTCCAACAGGATTCTTGAATTTCAGTCCGAACACTTCCACCGGTCTCTCCGGGGCAGCGTACATCGCCTGTAACAGCCAGCGCGCGGGCGGGAGGCTGCCTGCCAGCCGGACCAGTTGCAAGGTCAGGTGGTGGGCAGTCTCAGGGTCAATTTTGAAAAGAAGTGGGCGGAAACGCGAGTACATCGAGGCTTAGGATTTATGGATGGAAAGATAATGCTGGCATTCCAAATCATATTTCCTGGCTCGCGCCTGCAATTTCGGCAGAATCGAAAAATCACCTTTTAAAAGGTCTCCGCCATAGTCCAACATCTGCTGGCCCATTTTTTGCAGGACGGGTTCGAGCGTACCATCTGCCAACGTGGTCGGACGGAAAGCCTGCTCGGGTGTGGGCGGCTTGTCCACACCCAACTCAACCAGCAGCCATCCAAGCGTGGACTTGTTCCCGGCATTGTGAATATCAGAGATCTCCAGCCAGGGTGTATTGCCAAGTTCATAATTTAAGATAATTTCGGTGGTTGCATTTGTAAATTGAACGGTGCAGGTACGTTCCACATAGCGCGTTCCGGTTTTCTTGAATCCATATTTAGCTTCCAGGCCCCAAAAGGCCTTATCGACCATGTTTTCAAACTCAGTCTTTTTCATAACTTGCTCCTTGGATGGGAAAAGCTTCTACCACGGTTGTACCACACAATATCAGCTTTCCCGTCCCAAAAATCTCCTTTCAAATGGATAGCCTGTCTGCGCAATATCCAGATGGTTGGAAAATCCCGGCTAGTGTGTCTTTTTACCCTGTTCAAGCCTCTCGATGGTTCTTGAGATACGGCTCTGCCGGGTTGCCTCCCGTTTTGAATCTTCAATCCACCTGACATATTCTTTTTGATGGGTATAGGATAAAAGGCGGAAGGCAGCGCTGATGGCCCTGTATTGTACCGGCGGTCTTATTGGTTCTCTTTTAGGAACACGCGCGTCGCGGCAATTTTATCAGCATCCACCTTGCCGGTCTTTTCCCAATAATCCAGCAGCTCGGAAATGGTAAACACTGCATGCAGGTGGAAACCTGCCTCCGCCAGCGCTTCTTTCGCGCCAGACTGGCGGTCGATCAAAACGACCACATCCCGGACCTTCAGCCCGGCGCCGGTCAGCTTTTCAATGCCCTCAAACTTGCTTCCGCCCGTCGTGGTCAGATCGTCGACCACCAGCGCGGTTTCTCCGGCCAGGTACTCGCCCTCGATTTCGGCTTTTGTACCATAAGTCTTGGTTTCCTTACGCGGATAGATGACCGGATACCCGCCCTGCAAGCTGATCGCAGTCACAATGGGAATGGCGGCATAGGGCAGGCCTGCCAAACGATCGAACTCCAACTTTTCCAGCACTGGCAGGTAAGCAGAGGCCACCTGGGCCAGCAAGCGTGGATACGTGACCAACCGGCGAAGATCAATATAAATGGGGGATTTCAGCCCGGATTTGAGCGTGAATTCGCCAAATTTGACACAACCGGCCGACAAAAGACCGTCGGCTAGAGTAAAGAGAGGAGAAGAGAGAACAGTTCCAGACGTTTCAGAGTTTCCTTTGGGAATTGCGACGGTTTTCCGGCCCGCTAATCTCTGGTCTCTCATCAAATTTACCATCTCATCCCGCAGAGTTGCCGCTGCCAGCTTCGGATCTTCAGAGCGGGATATGGCCCGGGAAACATTGATGAGTAATCCCTTTCCATCCGCCCGCAAACCGGCTTCGAGTGCTGACCCAAGATCGCCGCCCTGCGCGCCCACACCCGGGACGAGGAACCACAGGTCAGGTGCAGCTGCCCGAACACGCCGCAGTGCCTCCGGATGCGTCGCTCCGACCACCAGGCCGATATTGTTGCCCGTATTCCAGGTCTGGGCAAGATGGGCTACATGCTCATACAGGGACAGCGAAGATAGACGATGGACGATAGACGATTGACCATTGACCATCGTCCGCGGTCCATCGTCTGTGGTCAAAATCAGATCCTGTAGATCGGATGCCCCGGGATTGGATGTCTTGCACAGCAGGAATACGCCTTTTTCTTTATAGGCCAGGAACGGATCGATCGAATCTTTTCCAAGATAGGGACTCAATGTAATGGCGTGCGCACCGAGCGACTCGAACGCCGACCTGGCATAGGCTTCGGAAGAGGTAGCGATATCGCCGCGCTTGGCATCCAAAATGACCGGGATCATGGATCCCATCCGATCAGACTCTGCCTGCACGGCCGCGATGACCTCTTTCAATGCAGCCCAGCCTTCCGGTCCATAAGACTCAAAGAAGGCGGCGTTGGGTTTGAAGGCTGCCGCGTAGAGTGCAGTTGCCTTGATCAGGCGCAGGCAGAATTCGCGTGCGGCTTCAGCCGTGGGGACCGGCAGGTCGGACGGGTGCGGGTCGAGTCCCACACACAATTGGGAGCTGCAATCATCGACGCGCTTGGCTAGAAAAGAGAAAAAGGTTTCCATTATGCCTTGCCCAACACCATCGCCAGCAAAGCCATTCTAACGTATAACCCATATTCCATTTGCCTGAAGTAGGCGGCACGCGGATCATCGTCCACCTCCATGGAAATCTCGCCGACGCGCGGCAACGGGTGCATCACGATCATGCGCTCCCTGGCAGCTTTCAGCACCTGGGGGTCGATCACATAGGCGCTCTTGACGGACTCATAGACCGCCTCGTCATCGAAGCGTTCCTTCTGGACGCGCGTGACGTACAGAACATCCGATTCGGGCAGGCAGGCATCCAGCGTGCTGTACTCGGCCTGTTCGATCCTTTTAGCCTTGAGCTCGTCGATCAGTTCGGCAGGCATACGCAGGATATCCGGCGCGACATAATTAAGTTTTACTTTGTAAAGAGAAAGCAGGCGCGCCAGCGAGTGCACCGTACGGCCATGTTTCAGGTCGCCCAAAAGGGTGACGGTCAAACCGTCCAGGTGGCCGAGTTCTTCCCGTATCGTAAAGGCATCCAACAGGGCTTGGGTGGGGTGCTCGCCGATCCCATCGCCGGCATTGATGACCGGCTTGCGGGCATACTTGGCCGCCATTGCCGCCGAACCGACCTCCGGGTGGCGGAGCACGATCACATCCGCGTAGCACTCCAGCGTGCGGACCGTGTCCGCCAGACTCTCGCCTTTCGAGACTGAGGAGTATTTCACCTCGTTGATCGGAATGACCGAGCCGCCCAGCCGTTCCATCGCCGCGGTAAACGACGACGAGGTGCGGGTGGATGGTTCGTAGAACAGGTTGGCCAGGATCTTGCCTTTGAGCAGGTCAAAGGTGCCTACATGGTCAACCATGTCGTGCATTTCATGGGAGACCGCAAAGATATATTCCAGGTCTTCCCGGCCGAACTGCTTGACCGTGAGGATATCCTTCCCATACCAGGGCGCGTTCTTGTGGTCGCCAAAGGGCAGGTGGGACATGTTGTGTTTATTGATGGTCATGGTTGGTCTCCTGGTTTTTAGTCTGATCACGAAACTTCCGAAGTCTTTGAGGCTTCGGAAGTTTGACGGCTCAGGTTTGCTCAAGCAAATCTGCATCAATTAAATCCTGGGGCCGGCCGGAGGCGCGCTTGGAGGCAATCAAATCCTTCTTGGAGATGAAATTGACTTTCAAACCTTCAAAATCAACCTCAATATGGCGCTGCCAACAATCTTCAAAATCCGCACCAGGGATACCCATTAATATATCCACGCGAATAGGTGCCACACCAATTTGAAAGAAGTAACCTTCCTCGGCAAAATCTTTTTCAGTTAAACCCTCCAATGGCGCACCGAACTCTTTCATGGCTTTATAAATTGCGGCTGCATTGAAGGAATCTGTGCTGATCCACAGGTCAAGATCCTTGGTAAAGCGCGGTTCCGCGTACTGAATGACCGCGTACCCGCCGATCACCAGGTACTTAACGTGGTTGTCGTTTAAAATTCGTAACAGATCGCTGAAGTCTGAGTTGACGAACATCGGAACCCTTTACTTTTGTGGCGTGTACAATGAGTTCCCAGACTGCGTCGAAACGTGCCCGGGAAGATTGAGACTGCCAAAAATACAGGTCAAATGACCTGTCCAAATCTTTTAATTTGCCTCTACGTTCAATAAAGTTTTTTCTCATGGCTGCCTTTATATCACAATTTTACTCTCTCACATTCCTGCCGAACCCTTTTTCCATAAGGGTTTTGCCATCTTCAAAGGCCGTGCTCCCGCGCAGCACCACTTTCTTCACGCGGCCTTTCACCTTCCAGCCCTCGAAGGGTGTCCAGCCGCAGCGGGAGTGCATGTCCGCGGCGTGGAGTTCATAACTGGCATCCTCATCCACCTCGACCCAGGTCCCGGGTTGTTCGGGGAGATTGAATACTTTTCTTGGGTTAATCAGTGATTTCTGAAGCAAATCGTCCATCGTCAATCGTCCGTCGTCCACAGCAGTCAGCAGGAGCGGCAGCATGGTCTCCAATCCAGGGAACCCGGGCGGCGGGTTCTTTCCATCCTTCTCGGCCAGTGTGTGCGGGGCATGGTCTGTGGCGAAACAGTCGATCACATCCAGGTGAGCCCACAGGGCATCCACATCCTCCTTGGTTGCTAATCTCGGGCGGACCTCCCCGCGTCCTGGATGTCCCTGGCTGATCGCAGGGATATCGTCCCTGGTCAGAAAGAGGTGGTGCGGACAAACCTCGCAAGTGACCCGGAGGCCGTGTTCCTTGGCTGCCTTGATGAGCAGGACTTCCTCTTTAAGAGAGATATGAGCAATGTGGACAGCTCTATCGTAAATGGCTGCCATCAGGATGACGGCTGCCATGCTGCGGCTCTCAGAATGTGCAACGATGGGCAGATCCTTTGGCCAGGTTTTGAAATGCTCCTGCCAGAGCGTCATGTCATCCAGCCGCAGTTCACCGAAGGTGCTGTCGAGGTACATTTTCAACCCGGCGGCTTGTAGGGGCAGCGCTTTATGCCTGCCCCAGTTCGCATTATTCGGTCCTGCGCCCAGGTATTGGGCATAGTCGCAGCGAGCCTTGCCCCGTGCCGCTTCGAGTGCCAGGTCAAAGGTCCCGGCGTCGAAGATGGGCGGCTTGGTGTTGGGCATGGCCAGAAGCAGCGTGATGCCTCCCGCCAGTGCCGCACAAGTACCGCTATCCCAATCTTCCTTATGGGTCTGGCCGGGGTCCCGCAGATGGACGTGCGGGTCGATTAATCCGGGAAGTTTCATCATGTCATTCGCGACTTGATTAATAACGAAGGTCAAGCATTTGGAATATTATAGCCCGTTCAGGCAAGGAAAGGAGCCAGGAGATATTCTTTCTCCTGGCCCCTGATTGGCAGAAGGTGAAAACCGTTTTATTCTAATTGCCCGCACTTCAGGCGTTTTGAAGATCACAAAGATCAAATTGACCAGGATGCCCAGGATGGCCGCAAAAACAATGGCCGGGATGCCGCTCGGGAAGAGATAGGGGATCTTGAACGGGAACAGGCCATCCTTGAGAGCCAGGTTTCCGCCAATGCCGCAAATCAGGATGATCGCGCCGACCGCAAGCTGCTTGGGGTCGAAGAGGTTGACCTTCTCAGACTGGATGAGGGCCACACCCTGCATGCCGATCACGCCGAACAGGTAGATGCTCAGTCCCCCCACCACGGCAGGCGGAAGGGTATTAACCAGCGCCGTTAATTTGCCAAAGAAGCCCAACACCACCGCCATGACACCGGCGGTCATCAGCACTGCAGTGGAATAGTTGCGGGTGATGGCCATCAGGCTGTTGTTCTCGCCATAGTTCGTCCCGGCGCAGCCGCCCAGGAAGCCGACCACCAGATCGTCTGAGCCATCCGCCACCAGGTTGAGGCCGATGAGTTTTTTGATCTCAAACGGTTTGCGGCCTAATTCGGAAGCCAGGGCATCAATGTACAGGCTCATCTGGTAAAGGTGAGCAGTGCTCTCAGGAACGGTAGCAATGAAGATCAAGGCCACGCTCAGGGCCATGCCCCAGGCAGCCGGGTCGCCAAATGCCGGAAATGTCCATTTGGGCGCTGCAATCCAGTGCGCGGAGAGTACATTTTCGAAATGTACCAGTCCAAACGGGATGGCAACCAGGTAGCCAAAGATCGCGCCAAACAAGATGGGCAGCATGCCAAGCAGACCTTTACCGCGCAGGTAGACCGAGAACAGGATGGTGGCAACCAGGGTGATGAAGGCTACCACCCAGGTTTTCCAGGCGACTTCCGGGGCAGCCCAGTTGCCGGCGTTTCCCAGCGCCGCACCGGCCAGCGCCACGCCGATCACCATGGCCATCGAACCGGTGACGATGGGAGGCAGGATCCTGTCCAGGGCTGCCTTGCCGATGCGCATGATCAGGAAGCCGATGAGGATTTCGAACACGGCTGTCAGGAGGATCCCCACCTGAGCGATACGCACGCCGTCAGCGCAGTAGAATTGGGCCGTGTCGTTGAAGCAGGCTGGTGCGAACTTGCTCATAACGGTGATGATCACAGCGATGTAAGAGAATGACGAGCCATAATACATGGGTATCTTGCGCTTGGCCACCAGCAAAGCCACGATGGTACCCAGGCCGGAAGCCAGCAGGGTCATGCCAACATCGAACTTGGTCAATGCTGCCACCAACACCGTGGCCGGGAACATGGTCAGGAATTGTTGGAAACCCAGGCTGAGCATGGCTCCGATGGGCGGTGTGTCATTCGGCAGGTAGCCGATGACTTTGGATTTGGGTTGTACTTCTGCTGACATTCTTCCTCCTTTGAGAATTAGGGTGTGGTTTTTTATCTTTTGGTAGATAAAAAAAAAGAGAGCCGTAATAAACGGCTCTCCTAAAAAACAAGTTCATTGGGCTTGACCGCCCGAATGCACGGAGGGTTCCAAGAATAGACTTGTTCAGACATTGGTCGTAATTTTACCTAGTGCTGGAATTCTGTCAAGGTTTTTATGATATGAATTTCTAACCAGCTGCATCCGCCACTTTTTATCATGCCTTTCGTAAACAGTTATAATTCCACCCATGATCCTGCTCACTGGCGGGACTGGCTTCATCGGCCGGTCCCTCACCCGTCAACTGGTCGAGACCGGCCACCAGGTTCGTCTCCTCCTGCGGCCTTCGCCAGGCACGCCGCGCCTGCCTATCGGCATACCAGTTGAAGTGGCTGTCTCCAGCCTGGACGATGTCCGCGGATTGCGCGCGGCCATGAAGGATGTGGAGGCCGTCTACCATCTGGTGGGGGGGGAAGGGCAGGGTGGACGCGCCAACCTGCAAGCTGTGGATATTGACGGTACACGCAGCGTGTGTCAGGCTGCTGCTGACGCGCGTGTCGGACGCATCTTCTATCTGAGTCACCTGGGGGCCGACCGGGCGGCTGGTTTCCCGGTACTCAAGGCCAAAGGCATCGCCGAGGAATATATCCGCAAATCTGGTATCCCCTATACGATCCTGCGCGGCTCGATCCTGTTCGGCCCGGGAGATGAATTCACCACTGGTCTGGCCATGTTACTGGCGGCTGCTCCCGGCTTTGTGCCGCTCCCGTCAAAAGGCCAGACGCTTGTCCAGCCGCTGTGGGTTGAAGACGCCGTTACCTGCCTGAACTGGGCTCTGGACAATCCCGAAACCATCAACCGTACCTATGAAATTGGTGGGAGTGAATACTTCAGCCTGCGCCAGGTGATTGGAAAGGTGATGGAAATAACCCGCCAGCCGCGCTTGCTGGTCAACTGGCCAACGCAGTTGATGCGCGCCCTGACCATCCTCATGGAATTCATCTATCCCCGCTTCCCGACTTCAATCTTCTGGCTGGATTACCTGGCCGTGAATCGCACCTGCCCGGTGGACACCATCCCGCGCATATTTGGCCTGATGCCGGCACGTTTCGCCTCCCGCCTGGATTACCTGCGCGGCGGACACTGGACCCGCCAAATTTTCAGCTCTTTGTTTACCCGCCATGCCTGAGTGGACCATCCGCCTTCTCGAAACACCCACAGAAATGACCGCCGTGGAGGACTTGCAGCGCTTGGTCTGGTCGGCTCCCGATATTGAGATTGTGCCCAAGGATATTCTTCTGGCAGTCGTCCATAATGGCGGAGTGGCAATTGGGGCATTCGTGGCAGATAATCTCGTGGGCGTATCATTCGGTTTCCCCGCTTTCTACACCACCCCGGATGGACCGCGGCTGAAACACCACTCGCACCTTCTTGCCGTTCATCCGGATTGGTCCTCGAAAGGGATTGGCTTCGCCCTCAAACGCGCCCAGTGGCAGATGGTCCGTCAACAAGGCCTGGATCGGATCACCTGGACATATGATCCTCTGCAAAGTCGCAATGCGCATCTCAATATTGCCCGCCTGGGTGCAGTCTGCAACACATACCTGCGTTCCGAATACGGTGAAATGCATGATGGTCTGAATGCCGGCCTGCCCTCTGACCGCTTCCAGGTGGATTGGTGGCTTAATACCAGACGTGTCGAACGGCGCCTGAGCCGCCGCTCCCGCCCGCCTCTGACCCTTGCCCAATATCGCCTCGCCGATGCGGCCCTGCTTGAAGCACGCCCGGATCGGGCAGGCGTGGTCCACCCACCCAAGGAAATCCCCCCGCTGACAGGTACCCTGATGCTCGCCGAGATCCCATCCGATTTCCTGGCTCTGAAAGCATTCGATTTGTCCCTGGCACGCGACTGGCGCTTCTACACCCGTGAGGTGTTCGAGAAAGCCTTTGCAGGCGGTTACCTGGTGACCGACTTCATCCATGAGGACGGGCGCAGTTTCTACGTGTTGACGTATGGCGAAACCACATTATAAGGATAAATCATATGGAAGACATAATTAACCTCAAAACACTGTCAAAAATGATTGACCACTCCCTGCTCCACCCGACCATGACAGACCAGGCACTCGCCTCCGGCTGCGAGCTGGCGCGCGCTTACGATGTGGCCACTGCCTGTGTCAAGCCGTATGCCATCCCGCTGGCAAAAAGCATTCTGGCAGGCTCCGACGTGGGCGTGTGCGCCGTGATTGCCTTCCCGCATGGGAACAGCGTCACCCCCATCAAGCTGCTGGAGGCCGGCGCGGCCGTCGAGGCCGGCGCGGTTGAGATTGACATGGTCATCAACATCGGCAAGGCTCTTGGCGAAGACTGGGCGTACGTCTCGGAAGAGATCCGGGCGGTCAACGACATTGTCGTCAGCAGCGGTGCCATCCTGAAGGTCATTTTCGAGAATGATTACCTGGAGGATGCCCACATCATCCGGTTGTGCGAGATCTGCTCGGAACATGCCGTCGCTTTTGTGAAGACCTCCACCGGTTACGGGTTCGTAAAACAGCCCAACGGGTTTTATTCCTACCTCGGCGCCACCGACCACGCCTTGCAGTTGATGCGCCTCCATTCCGCCCCAGGCGTACAGGTCAAAGCCGCCGGGGGCGTGCGCACCCTGGACGACTTGCTGCGGGTGCGCGGGTTGGGTGTGACCCGCATCGGCGCCACCGCCACGCAGGAGATCCTGGAAGACGCCAAAAAGCGAGGCTTCGTTTAGAGAGGTTAGCCAACAAGCCCTGGTTCATCTGTGCGCTGTCTCCAGTCACTGACCGAAGCCGCAAGTCAACCAGCCCGCCGGCCATTGCACAGCCTTCATAAAGAGACCAGTAACTGAAATAAAAATAGCCATCGGAGTCCGAAGTCTCCAGACTTCGGACTCACCACATTCTGGAGACAAAATAGACAAAACCGCAGTCCCTCTCCTGCACCATTGGGGGCGTTGGGGACGAAAAGCCAAACCAGCATCCCCGCACAAACCGGACGGGAATGCCTATTACTTTATGAAAAGCGACTGAGTAATAGCTCAGCCAATGACTTTTCCAATGCTTCGGCGTTATCCGGGGAGGAAAGAGATTGATCCGCGGTTACATTCCTCAAACCGAAGGAATACACGACAGCGCCCTTGCGGATCAGAAGCGCTCTAATTAAACCCGAACCCCCACGGTAGAAGGCTTCATCGCCCAACCCCGGAGCATCTAACAAATTATCGCCATTTTCAACGGCAACTGCCCGCATTTCTTTCATGAAATTAACGCTGTCGCCGAAGCCACCAAAAAATACGTTGGGTATTAAACTCGAGGATCAAATTTTAGAGTTTGGTAAACACACAGAGAGCCGTCTTTTGCTGGATCCCTGACCTCTGCAACTGGTTCTACCAGGATCTGCCACTATCTATTTATGGAACAATATGCTATAATAAATATACCTATTATTACCTTATATATCCGTAATCTTATCTGGTCAGTGGGAAATATGAATACGGGACACTCTCCCCTGTTTCAATAGGCAACCCAATATCCATCCGCGGGCGTCTCTGGAATCAATTTTGGAGTTTTTCCAATCAGGATTCGGGGAGGTCAAAGCAAAGCCCAAAGCAAATCTGGCGAACCTATGCCAATTGCGCCATCCCGGGATCTTAACATGGCCTATCACACGATAATTGGTTTTGACAAGGAGTTTAATATGATTACAAATGAAAAGGTTATCACGATCAATCGACCGGTTGAAGAAGTCTTTGCCTATGTCGGCGACCTTCAGAATGGGCCCAAATGGCAGAAGGCGCTGGTGGAAGCATGGCGCCTTAATGGTGGTCCGCTGGGCATAGGTTCTAAATTTTCCTCTGTTCGCAAATTCATGGGCCGGAAAATGTCGTCTGTCATCCAATTCACAGCTTTCGAACTGAATAAAAAGATCGTCTTTAAAAGCATCTCGGGCTCTTCGCCTTTTGAACAAACCTTCCTTTTTGAGCCCACGGCCGGGGGCACGCGACTCACCACGCGGCTCGCGCTGCATACGTCAGGCTTGATGGGTCTGGCACAACCGATGATCGCTTCAGGCCTGAAGCGTGAAGTGGATGAAAATTTCGGCATTTTGAAAAACATGCTCGAGACCCGGATCATACCTGTCTCCTCATAATATGTGGGCCTCTCGCTCCCGCAGGGTACGCTCAGCCCAGCGCCTGAGATCGGGCGTTGGACTGCCACCCGGGTCGTTCTAATTATTGTTTGAAAAGAAAGGAATATGAAAATGAACATAACGAATATACAGAAACAAGGTCGCGTCCCCGTGACCGTCCTGGAGCTGTCTGGAATTTTGAATATTGCCAATTTCGGCTCCTTGTTCGAGATCCATACCAACCTGGACGCGGCGGTTGCATCTTTTAAGTGATCCTTCTTTATTCTTTCTCTTTTCGGAAATAAGGAAAAACCATGCATAAGAATCTGTTCCGTATCCCTTTACTCGGCACTGTAATGGCTATGATTCTGGCTGCTTGTGCGACAACTGCTCCAATCCCGGCTCCGGTAATTGCACCGCCTACAGCTACGGTAGCTGAGCAGCCCTCTGCCACGCTGGTCGGAAGCCGGTTACTCTTCTCACGGTTCATCGAGGCTACCCACACATTTAATGGCACGTTTGTCTCCCATACCGACGGCAGCGGCGAGGCGGCCCTGCCATTACCAGGGCCGGAGGGCGGTGGGCGCTGGTCGTGGTCCGGCCAGCAGATCGCAGTGATGACGGTGCTTGCCGATCAAAGGATCGGTACGGCCATCATTGCCTCGGATGGCAAGGTACTGCGCGTTCTCACTATTCCGGACGCAACGCTCAATGTTTCCTGCACGATCTGGTCGCGCGATGACAAACGCCTGGCGTGTGAGGCCTGGGACGATTCAAATTCCTCACGCAACGGGATCTACACGGTGCTCGCTTCCGATGGCGGGGACCTCCAACGTCTGACCACCCCGCCAGCCGGCATGCATGACCTCCCGGGCGACTTCTCGCCTGACGGACAGTTGGTCTTCAAGCGCCATACTGGCGATGAGGGCCCGGGGGCGTTGATGCTCGTCGCGGCAAGCGGCGGTGAGCCGAGCCTGCTCTACAACGAGCGAATGATGGAGGACCAGGGACGCTTCTCTCCGGATGGGCGCAGCGTGGCGACCTCCACGAACGGAACCCTGGTAGTCTTGTCTCTGGACGGGAAGGTGCTGTCCGAGACCGCTGAGAATGGCAAGTATTTATTCGGTCCAGCCTGGTCACCGGATGGTACTCGCATAGCCTTCTCCATGTCACCACGCGGACAAGCATCCGCGGATATCTACACGAGCCTGCCGGATGGGAGCGATCGCCAGCAGGTGACAAAGACCCCCGACAACGAGATCAGCGTCGATTGGGGGGTTGGCGGTGGTTGAGATGTAGGAGAAGCTATATGAAAGTCAAGGAACTGGTTTGGATTGGCACACGCACCGAGAAGTTTGGAGAAATGCTCGCCTTCTGCAAGAATGTCATGGGGCTGACTCCTGCAATCGTTGAACCAGGCTTTGCCGCGCTGGATATGCCCAATGGCGACCGCTTCGAAATCTTTGGGGCAGATTCGCCGTACGGCACCTTCTACACCCATCCGGTGGTTGGTTTCCTGGTGGATGACATCGCAGCTGCGCGCGCTGAGATGGAAGCCTACGGGATCGAATTCATCGACCCGATTCACACCGAAGAAGATGGCAATGCCTGGACCCATTTTCGGGCGCCGGACGGTTTTGTGTACTCACTGACCTACGTTCCCGACCATCCTGCAAACTAACCGGGATTTGGATCAAGGAAGGTTGGTATACAAAGGACAAACTGGAAAGACCCATTAAATCGCTCGGTGAAATCGTTCTTCAGAAAGGATACGAAAATATGGCCAGGCAATATCAGGTTACTCAAAACATCCGGCGCGAGAACAGGTTTGCCTCCGCCCTGATCCGGCTCGGAATCGGGCCTGGCAGATGGTATCTGCTGGCGGTGAAGGGTCGAGTTTCAGGAGAGCTCAGGGAAACACCGATCGAACCCATCGAGATGGAAGGCAAGCGTTTCCTCGTGGCGCCATTTGGTGTGGTCAATTGGGTCAAAAATGCCCGCAAGGCTGGTATGGTTAGGCTCAGGAGGGGCGCCAGGGTGGAGTTCCTTCAGGTCAAGGAAATGACCCCGTCTGAAAGCGCGCCTGTGTTGCGGGCGTACCTCCGGAGAGGTTATACAGGAGACTACTTCAATGCCGGCCCTGACTCTCCCCTGGCAGAGTTTGAAAACGAAGCTTCCCAACATCCGGTATTCTTGGACTCCGGCCCGGCCTCCCCATTCGACTAGCCTCTATTCGCGATCACACACCGAAACAAACTGCTATAAAGGAGAAATCTATGACAACCAGTAACTTCTCAACTGCAACAACTGGCTGGGTCGCAATCGCTACAGGCATTTCTGCCATCCTTGCGGTGATATTCCTCACCTTAATGTATACCGTAAATCAGTCCTTTGGCAGGGTCAATGATGTTTTCAACAGTATTGTCGCTATCTCAAGCGTGGTACTAGTGTGGATGTTATATGCCGAACATCATGCCAGATCACCGCTGATGAGTCAAATTGCGCTCGGTCTCGCGGTGCTCGGCGCGATTTTTACCATCATCGGATCGATCCTGATCATTTTCGGCTTCACAGGCTTTGTGCTGGCTGGGTGGTATTCAGCCATCGGGTATGCACTGATCGGCTTGTGGCTGGCGGCATTTTGTTATTCGTTTCTACACAGTGACGCCTTGCCTCACAACCTGGTCATTTTCGGGATTGTCGTGGGAGCATTCATGGTAGTCGGTCTGCTCGGAATTCCAGGGATATTCGCTGGAATTGACAGCATGGAGTCCATGCCGTGGTATCTCTATGTTGCGTTTTTTGGGTGGCTCGGAATTTATATCCTGTATCCCATCTGGACGATCTGGCTGGGGCGAAATCTTCTAATCAAATGAAGCTACAATAGAATCCAACACAATTGCCATAGAATTTTATGGCAAATAACCTCTTCTGCATGTCCACCGTCGCCCCGAGGCCCGCAGGCACATCCCCGCCAGAGGCTGCAGGCGATTTGTCCCCAAAATAAAACGGCCCCAATCTGAATGAGACTGGGGTCGTTTCTGGTCTTGTGTAGTTCACGCCGCTAATCGTCTTACACAAATCAGGGTTCCTGATACACTTTTACCGTGTTTGTAGTAATGTTGGCTATATAGACCAGGCCATTGGCATCCTCAGCAGTCGTAAGCATGGTAGACGGTGGCCATGCCGCCGCGACCGATCTCGGCCTTGATGATGTACCGCCCGAACTTCCCTGGCTCGCCCGATTGACCGATCATAATTAATTATCAAAGACCCTGAAGGTCTTCAACATCGTCCCCGTACGGGAGACCTTTAGGGTCTGGAGTTCGTTTTATTGCGGCGCCACCAGCAATTGCGATGTTACAATAAAACGGCTGCCGTTGGCGGTAAAAAGCTGGTTATCTATCCCAAGTTGCATGCCATTGACGGTGATTGGGTCGCCAAGCAGACTGAGAGCTGTACCTGACATGGCGGTCACGGTGCGGTCAAATGCCCCGCCGCCGCCGGACAGGCTGCCGTATGGGTAATATCCATCCACAATATGCTCCCTTAATAATGCTTCAGCGGCTTTGGGATCGGCCAGGAGCGCATCCAGCTTGTCCTTGGATATAAGGTTTTGGGCAAACGCTGCGTCGTTGGGCACAAAAACAAGATGGGGGGAATTGTTCAATTCATCCGTCAACCCGGCAGTCTTAACCAGGGCCAGGAAAATGTTGAAGCTGTTGGTCGGATCATTAAGTGCCTTATTCTGCTCGGTGTAATGACTCAGGTAATCAAGCAGACCCAGGTTGGTATATTCCGCAGATATGATGTCTCCAAAATCAGAAAACATGGTCCCCGGATATTTTCCAGCATAGCAGGCGATTGAATCCACGCTGCCCGCATACGGTCCGGTTGTCGGTCCGCCTGGATCGAGGATTTTATCCGGTGAGCCGCTCAACGTAAAAACATCAGTATTTAAAGGAGGCGGGGGAATTATCGATGCCTGGAACCCACCGTAGGGTACATTTGAATTAATCACCTTCCCGTTGATGACATGGTCAATCGCATTTGTGCCTTGAATATTATTGACTATGGTTTGGGTATATTGGTCTGCGGTTGCTCCCTCATCCTGCAGTGTTTTCGTTTCGTCGATGAGCAGCGTATTGTGCTGGCTGTCCCCGGTCTGGCCTAGAATGACCACCGTGTAGCGGTGCCCGGCCGCCAGGGTCACATCCAACTCGGGGAACAAGGCTTTGTCCAGACCTGCGCCGTACGGAGTGACGGTCACCTTGACCGTACCGGGCGGCAGGTACAGGTAGCCACTGAAATCAGATCCGTTCAATTGGAACGGCACCCCGCCGTTATCGACCTTTTGACCGTTGATATAAATATCCACGTCCGGGCCTCTGAAGATGCAATTTCCGATCCTGAGGCGGGCTTGGGCCTGGTCATCCGGCGCGACCGTGTACGTTGGATTGGAGGCTGCCGGAGTTGAAGCAGTTGTGGCGGTCGGCGCGGCTGCTGCGGCTGGCGCTTGTGTCGGACCGCTTACTGGTAAGGGGTTCGTGGCAGGCGTCTGTGCAACCTGGGTTGCGCAGGCCGCGAGCGAGAGTATGGTGATAACCATAAGGATGGTTTTTATCAAAGCATTTTTTGGTAACATGATTGATCTCCTTTATATGATTGAAAATTGGCGAAATCATTCAATTCAAGGTTCCTGATATACATTTATGGTATTTGTGTCCAGATCAGCTATATAGACCAGGCTAATGGCATCCTCAGCAATCGTAGGCATGCTAGACGGTGGCCATGCTGCCGGGACCGATCTCGGCCTCGATGATGTACCGCCCGAACTTCCCTGGCTCGCCCAATTGACCGATCATAATTAATTATCAAAGACCCTGAAGGTCTTAAACATCGTCCCCGTAGGGGAGACCTTCAGGGTCTGCATGGTTATTGAGGCGTCACCAGCGGTTGCGAAATTGCAATAAAACGGCTGCCATTGGCGGTAAAGAGCTGTAAATCTTCAGCAATATTCTGGCCATTGATGGTGAGCGGGTCACCAAGCAATTGGAGAGAAGTGCCAGACATTGCGGTCAGGGTTCGATTTTCTGCCCCTCCGCCGCCGGACAGGCTGCCGTACGGGTAAAATCCATTCACGATATGCTCATCCAGAAAAGCCTTGGCGGCTTTGGGATCGGCCAGGAGCGCATCCAGCTTGTTCTTGGCGATATAGACTTGAGAAAACGCCTCGTCGCTGGGTACGAAAACAAGATGAGGGGAATTGTTCAATACGTCCGTCAAGCCGGCGGCTTTGACCAGCGCCAGGAACGTGTTGAAGCTGTTGGCCGGATCATTGAGAGTCTTATTCTGGTCAGTGTAATGCTTCAGGAAATCCAGCAAGCCCAGGTTGGTGTAATCCGCGCCAATGATTAACCCGAAATCGGAATTCATGGCTCCAGGGTATTTTCCAGAATAACAAGCGGTTTGGTCCACGCTGCCCCATTGTGGTCCGGTTGTCGGCCCACCAGGATCGAGTACTTTATCCGGCGCGCTGCTCAACGTAATGACATCGGTGTTAAGTGGAAACGGGGGAAGGAGCTCAGCCTGGAATCCGCCATAAGGTATTTTTGAATTCGTTACATTACCATTGATCACATGATCAATGGCATCCGCGCCTTTAATATTATTGATTATGGTATTGGTGAATTGATCTGCGGTTCCTCCCGCATCCTGCACTGTTTTTGTGTCATCCATGAGCAGCGTATTGTGCTGGCTGTCCCCAGCCTGGCCTAGAACCGCCACCGTGTAGCGGCGCCCGGCCGCCAGGGTTACATCCAGCGCGGGGAATAAGGCCTTATCCAGGCCTGCGCCTTGCGGAGTGACGGTTACCTTGACCGTACCGGGCGGCAGGTATAGATAGCCGCTGAAGTCAGACGATCTCACTTGAAATGGCACCCCGCCGTTATCGATCTTTTGACCATTGATATAAATATCCACGTCCGGGCCATTGAAGATGCAATTTCCAATTCGAAGGCGCGCCTGGGCCTGGTCATCCGGCTTGACCGTGTACGTCGGATTGGAGGCTGCCGGAGCTGAAGCAGTTGTGGCGGTCGGCGCTGCTGCCGTGGCTGGCGCCTGTGTTGGACCGCTTACAGGTACGGCGGTCGCGGCAGGCGTCTGTGCAACCTGGGTTGCGCAGGCTGCGAGCAAGAGGATGGAGATAACCACGAAGATTGTTTTTATCAAGGCGTTTTTTGTAAACATGATGGATCTCCTTTACATTTTCATTTTACGGGCAGCAGATTGTAAATAATTTGCACACGGTTGCCGTTACCGACTGTGTAGTTTGGCCCAATTGGAATACCATTGAGGGTATCGCCTTGAAAGGTGAGTTTCTGCCCAAGCCGATTCTTGACCGTTCTATCTGCTGTTCCATAGGTCTTACCGGAGAGGCTGCCGAAGGGATAGTAGCCATCGACCATGTGCGCGTTGAGCAGTTTTATCAGCGCCTGTGGATCATTGAGAAGGGCGTCTTTATCAGCCTGGGATAGAATTCGCGAAGGCCTCATCGGTCGGCACCATGAAGAGATATGGCCCGCTGTTGACTAACTGATCATGCATCCCGGCCTTTTCGATTGCCGTCAGCAAGGTGTCGAATTTAATCGGATGTCCGTCTATGCTCACGTTGGTTTTATCAAAACCGGCCAAAAAATCCACCACGTTCAGGTCGCTGGTACCTTGGGATACATTACCGACCGAATTATAATTGGTTGCAGGGTAGGGACCAAACCATGGGAGAACAAAGCTTGTTCCGGGTTCGGCAAAACCGTTACCTTCTTGAAATTTGTCGGATGTCTTGGTGTTTGCAATCGTTGCAAATGTAGGATTTCCGCTGGCCAAGTACATTGCCCGGGCCTCACCGTATTTAATATTTTCCGCCATGGTTTTGCCATAAGCTTGTTCAGTAATGCTGTCGGCACCCTTAAGGTTATTAATGTCGATGGATATGGTGTCGGTGATACCGGCGCTAATGCCTGCCTTCCAATTGCGTCTCATCCACGATCAGTGGATGAATATCCTTGTCAGCCAATTGCCCCATGGCTGCCACTGTATAGCGATGACCGGCTTCCACTTTAACATCTGCAGCTGCAATCAACGCCTGATCCATTGCTCCACCATGCGGCACGAGTGCAATAGTATAAGTGCCAGGTGTTACATAGAGCCACCCGCTGAACTGGCCAGCTCCGATGTCTTGTTGCGCAATACCCCCATTGAATGCGGGCATACCATTTACGTACACATCCGTATTGGTTGCACCCATTACCTCGCTGATGGTGCGGATCCTGGCAAGTTTGGTGTTATCCAACCCGGTGGAGAGACCCTCGAATGTGGGGCTCTGCGCTGCGGTTGAAGGCAAAGTCGCGGCCGCTGCGGCTGGCGCCTGTGTCGATCCGGTTATTGGTACGGCAGTCGTGGCAGGCGTCTGTGCAACCTGGGTTGCGCAGGCTGCGAGTGCGAGTATGGTGATAACCACGAAGAGGTTTTTTATCAAGACATTTTTTATAACCATGATTGATCTCCTTTATATGATTGAAAATTGGCGAGACCATGCAAGCTCAAGCTTTGCAGGTTCTTTCCATGCGGTCTGTCTCATTTGAAACGGGTAATGTAAGTTTGTTTCCTTTTTATCTTCCTACTTTTTTACCCTTTGGGGCAATTAGAGGCTGTCCAGACCTTATTTCCAGACAGCCTCCTGCAATTCTTGATGGATCATTTCATATCTTATTGTTGGCGGGCAATGTGGTCTACAGTGGGTTCAGGAAATCACATCCTTCTGCAGCTACAATGCATCCAGATGTGCCAGCCGGCTGGTCACGCAGGACGGGATCTGATCCGTTCCACGTGTGAGCTATCCGGAAGTTGGTATCACCAGAAGACGGGCTATAGTTGGTAGGGTAAGGACCGGGGTAAGGACTGGTAAGGTTCGTCAGCCGCCGTGGCGCCCACCACACCCAGGGAGCCGGTCACATCCATGGACGGGATGATGATACCGTTCCACATGTGAGCTATCCGGAAATTGGTATCAGCAGAAGACGGGATATAGTTGGCAGGGTAACGGGAGACTGGGGTAAGGTTCATCAGCCGCCGTGGCGCCCACCACACCCAGGGAGCCGGTTACATCCATGGACGGGATCTTGATACCGTTCCACGTGTGAGCTATCCGGAAGTTGGTATCACCAGAAGACGGGCTATAGTTGGTAGGGTAAAGACCGGGGTAAGGACTGGGGTAAGGTTCGTCAGCCGCCGTGGCGCCCACTACCACCTGGGACGGGGCGAAGTCCGACATGGGCGGCGTTTGGAAGCCAGTTACACTAATACTTGCTGCATTGCTTATCACTGGCTGATTATTCCCCGAAGATGGGGCCAGGTTGGACCCATTGGAAACCGCCGGTGTGTAACCCCAATACAAACCCGATACCGATATCATTGTCAGCAGCCCTAAAATTAAGATCGAAACATATTTTTTTAACATTTTTATCTCCTTTCATAATTACTTGCATCATAATATCCATCTCAAAATAATATATGACATTTCTTGCCAATATGATGGGAATTGCCGGGATATGTAGGAAGTTATGGGGGTATTGGGCGGGCGAAGCCCGCCCAATGCCCCCATTTTTCTGCCTCCCTCCGGCAATTCCCATCGAACTATAATTTGAGGTGAACAACTCTTGAAATTACCAATTAAGTTGTACAATGGATCAAGATAACCATTCGACGATATGGATTAAAAGGAGAAACATGCCCTCCCAATCTTTATCTCCCGAATCGTTCTCAACTTTTGGGGATTTGCTCAAATATCTCCGCCGCCGCGAACGTCTCACCCAGCTGGAGCTTTCCATCACGCGTTGGTTACAGCGAAGCACAGATCAGCCGCCTGGAACAAAACCAACGCCTGCCCGATCTCACCACCCTCCAGGCCCTTTTTATTCCAGCCCTGCATCTTGAAAACGAACCGGAATTAACGGATCGCTTTTTAGCATTGGCAAAGTCCACCCGGCTGGGAGACGCACCCGTCCCGGGCATTGCTCCTTACAAGGGACTATTGTATTTTGAGCAGGCGGATGCAGACCTTTTCTTTGGACGCGAAACCCTCACAACCCATCTCGTTGACCGGGTTACGGATCTTGCCGTGGACGCCTCGTCCCGCTTCCTGGCCGTTATCGGCGCATCCGGAAGCGGCAAATCGTCGCTTGTGCGTGCCGGGCTGGCGGTTGGACTTCAACGCCTCGGCTGGAAAATTTCCATCTTCACTCCCACCGCCGATCCGTTGAAAATGCTGGCAGCCAATACCGGCTCACCGGATACTAAAAAAGGCCAGAATCAGCTGGTTTTGGTGGATCAATTTGAAGAAGCCTTCACACTCTGCCGGGACGAAAATGAGCGTTCGACATTTATTGAAAGATTGATTTCCATCGCGCGGAGATAAATCCGCGCAAACAACCGTGGTGATTGCCCTGCGTGCAGATTTTTATTCGCACTGCGCCCAGTATCCGCTTTTGCGCCTCGCCGTTGCCACTGATCAGGAATATATCGGCCAAATGACACAGGCAGAACTGCGCCGCGCCATTGAAGAACCTGCCAAACGCGGCGGCTGGGAATTTGAACCTGGCCTGGTGGAACTTATCTTGAATGACCTGGGTGTGGACGGGAGCGGGCAGCCGGAGCCCGGCTCGCTGCCCTTGCTTTCCCATGCCCTGCTGGCCACCTGGGAGCGCCGCTGCGGGCGGACTTTTACACACGAGGGCTATCATTCTGCGGGCGGTGTGCGTAGTGCCATTGCGGAGACGGCTGAAAGCGTCTTCACGGATCAGCTCAATCAAGCCCAAAAAGATCTGGCCCGTGACATCTTTTTGCGCCTGACAGAATTGGGCGAAGGTACCGAAGACACCCGCCGGCGTGCCACATTGACTGAGCTGACGCATAAATCAGAAGAAGCCGTCCAATTGCGGTCGGTGCTGAATACACTTGCGGATGCAAGGTTGATCACATTGAGCGAAGACAGCGTCGAGGTCGCCCATGAGGCTTTGATTCGCGAATGGCAAAGGCTCCACGAATGGCTGTCGCAAGATCGCCAGGGCTTGCTTCTGCACCGTCACCTGACCGATGCGGTCTCCGAATGGGAAGCGCGCGGCCAGGATGCTGCCGAGTTGTATCGCGGGGCGCGCCTTGCGCAAACGCGTGAGTGGGCCTCGCTCAATGAACAGCGCTTGAACCCGGCGGAACGCCTCTTTATCGCCGCCTCCATCGAGCAGGAACAACACGCCGCGTTGGAGCGTGAGGCGCAGCGCCAGCGTGAACTCAAGATCGCAACGGAACTGGCCGAGACCCAGAGCCGCGCCGCCAAGCAATTACGCTTGCGCGCAGTAATTTCTTTCCGCTGCTTTCTTGCTCGCCATTGCGCTGGCCGCCCTGGCAGGTTTCTTCGGAAACCAGGCGAAACAAGATGCGGCTGCAGCTCAGAAGAATGCCGCGGTTGCCCAACAAAATGCGGCTGCTGCAAGTACCAGCGAAAAACAGGCTCAATCAGAACTCCATATCGCCACATCCAGGGAACTGGCCGCCGCTGCCATCAGCAATCTCGAAGACGATCCTGAACGGAGCCTGCTGCTGGCGTTACAGGCTGAATCAACCGCGGATACGAGCCAGGCTGAGACTGCCCTGCATAGTTCCCTGCTGGCTACGCGCGTCCGGCTTGTCCTTCACCATGCTGACCAGGTTTGGAGCGTCACCTTTAGTCCGGACGGCACACGCATCGCTACAGCCAGCCAAGATAAAACCGGGAAAATCTGGGATGCCAGGACGGGACAGCTTCTGTCCACTCTGACGGGTCACACCGATTCAGTCAATGGCATCGTTTACAGCCCGGATGGCAAGCGCATTGCCACTTCCAGTGATGACCATACGGCGAAAGTTTGGGATGCTGCCACGGGAGCGGCATTGCTTACGTTATCCGGTCACACGGATTCGGTAACACGCCTTGCGTTCAATCCGGATGGAACCCGCCTGGTGACAGCGAGCGGGGATAAGACGGTTATCGTTTGGGATGCATTCACCGGCGGGGAACTGCTCACCATCCCAGGTCAGGGCTATACCATGTTTGATGTCGCCTTCAGCCCGGATGGGAAGCGCATTGCCGCAAGTTGCGATGATGGCAAGGTCAGGGTGTGGGATGCAAGTTCAGGAAAAGAACTGCTCACCCTGCCTGTTGAAGGGGGGGCGGATATGCGCGGCATCGCCTTCAGCCCGGATGGTACCCGCCTGGCAGTGGCAAGTGATGGAATTTACGCAATAAAAATCTGGGATGCGTCTACAGGGAGAGTATTGTTAAGTACCAACTTGGACCACCGGCAAACGCAAGATTTTCCCGTTGATATTGCCTTCAACTTGAATGGAAAACTCGCCGCGACCGCCGGAGGGGATGATCCTACCGCGAAAGTCTGGGATACGTTAACCGGTGAAGTGTTGTACACGCTCTCCGGTCACACCAGTGGCGTCGCCGGTGTGGCTTTTAGTCCCGATGGTACCCGGCTTGCGACTGCCAGTTGGGACGGCACCGCCCGTGTGTGGGATATTACCCCCGCCAGGGAAGCACTCTTTATCCCCAGAGACTTGACCGCCGAGAACCCTGGTACTGATCGAACTTTTGACGTTAGCTACAGCCCGGATGGAACACGGATCCTCACAGACGATCCGGCGGAAGATGCTGTAAAGCTGTGGGATGCGCATTCCGGGCAGGAATTGCTGACCTTTAGCGGGCACGCTGACTACCTGGCCTACAGTCCGGATGGAAAATGGATCGCCATAAGCAATGATAAAACCATCCTCGTCTGGGATGCAAAGACCGGCAAACAAAAGCTGACGCTTGTTGGGCATACAGATTTGATTAAAAGCCTTGCTTTTTCAGCGGACGGAACCCGTCTCGCCAGCGCAGGTTTTGATGGCACAGTCATCATTTGGGATTTGGCGAGCGGCAAGGCTTTGTTAACATTAAAGGAGCCGGGATTATACTTTTTCTCGGTCGCTTACAGCCCGGATGGAACCCGCCTCTTCGCCGGCGATGCCTGGGGACTTGGAATCATTTGGGAGGCTGCCACAGGAAAAAATTTATTCACCCTAAACATGGATGGCGTGACGATCTTTAGCGCCGCTTTCAGCCCGGACGGGAAGCGCCTGGCGCTGGCGAATAAATTCGGCACCATCCGGATTTGGGATGCATTCGCCGGAAAGGAATTGTTGACCTTGAAGGGGAAAACCGGTCGAATTCGATCCGTCACCTTCAGCCCAGACGGGAAACAGATCGCTTCAACCGGCGATGACGGCGCAGCGAGCCTATGGGATGCAACCAGCGGTGTGAACTTGTTGACCCTTCCCGCGGACAGTGCTGGAGCCGGCAGTGTTGCATTCAGCCCGGATGGAAAGCGGCTGGCGGTTGGCGCCGTATCCGGCGTGTACGTTTTCGTTTTACCAGTGGATGATGTGGTGGCAATGGCGAAGTCCCGCCTGACGCGTACCCTTACTTTGGATGAATGCCAGAAATATCTGCACGTGCAGGCCTGTCCTGGCTAGGAAAAGTCGGCTACACAAAAGGGACCACATCCCCCACGATGGAACTCCAATCCACCCGCCGCAGGCGCTCTCCCACCAGCTTGCGCCAATTCATCTCATTTACTTCCTCTCCCGGCCAATTGGTCTACCGCAAGACATTGTTGAGCAGCGCCAGGTTCGGAGCTGGCCAGGCTGGATCGCTCAGGCACTAGAGCAGATCGTAAACATCCCGGCCCTTGGCGTAGGCGCGCTGCAGGATGACGTGCAGTTTCCTGGAAAGCAGCGAAGCCTTGTCATGATGTTGAAGCTGAAGCAGGCCGAAGCGGCGTACCACGCTGGTTGCCAGGCCGACTCCCGTTGCCTTTCATTCCAACCTTGACAAAACAGAACAAATGTTTTATGTTTAATCCGCTTGGCAAATCCCTCTCAAGAGAACACTCCACCCCTCTCTCCACACCGGCTGGTTGATCCCCAGGAGGATCTGGTGAACGGTTCTTTCTTTTCATGCTCGATACATAGCTTCTTACTCTTTTCTCCTTTTCCTCTTCTCCCATGGAGAGGAATTATTCCTCCTTTGTTCCGCGGTTCAATTCCCCCTCCATAAAACCTCGCCGGGATCTAGTCGTTCCTCCGTCGTTCCGCGGAACGAATATCAACCCCAAATGGGGATCTCGTCCCTGCATAAAAGTGCATTTGACACGGCTGGTATAATTATTGGTTGCGCTGTTTGGCGCATTAACAAAACATTTGTCCAATAAATACCCCATCTCAAACAGAGGGAAGCATGTCATCCAATGTCATCCGCGTGGTTGGCGCACGCGAACACAACCTGAAGAACATCACCGTCGAGATCCCGCGCGACAAGCTGGTGGTGATCACCGGGCTGTCGGGATCCGGCAAGTCCTCGCTGGCATTCGACACCATCTTTGCCGAGGGCCAGCGGCGCTATGTCGAGTCGCTCTCGGCTTACGCCCGCCAGTTCCTCGGCCAGATGCAGAAGCCGGACGTGGACTACATCGAAGGTCTTTCCCCGGCCGTCTCGATCGACCAGAAAGGCACCTCCCACAACCCGCGCTCGACCGTCGGCACCGTCACCGAGATCTACGATTACCTGCGGCTGCTTTTCGCGCGCATCGGCATCCCGCACTGCCCCCTCTGCGGACGCGAAGTGGTCAAGCAGTCCGCCCAGGAGATCGTGGATGCCGTCCAGGCATTGCCGGAGGGGACCCGCATCCTGGTGTTGTCTCCCGTGGTGCGCGGCCGCAAAGGCACCTACCAGGCTGTTTTCGAGGAGATCCGCAAGGCCGGGTTTGTGCGCGCCCGCGTGGATGGATCAGTTTTTAACTTGGATGAGGAGATCAGCCTTGATCGCTACAAGATCCACACCATCGAAGCCGTTGTGGATCGCCTGGTGGTATCCGCCGCCGGGTCTGAAGACGAGCGCAAGTCCAACCTCTCCCGTCTGACGGATTCGGTTGAGACCGCATTGAAGTTTGGGGATGGCTATTTGACAGTGCAAGTTCTGGAAGGTCAAAAGCTAATGAGTCCTGAGTCTAATAGGCAAGAGTCTCATAGTACTCCGACCAGCGACTATAAGACTAAAGACTATCAGACTCCAGACTTGCATTTTTCCGAACACCTGGCCTGCCCGGTGCATGGTATCAGCATACCGGAGATTGAGCCGCGCACCTTCTCCTTCAACACACCCCACGGCGCCTGCCCCGATTGCCAGGGATTGGGCAATAAACTGGAAATTGACCCCGATCGTGTCATTGATCCGGAGAAATCCCTGTGTGATGGCGCGCTGATCGCCATGGAATGGAACAACGTCCGCGAGGACGGCAATCCTGGCTATTACTGGCAGATGCTGGAAGCCATGGCGCAGCATTACCACATTGACATGGACAAGCCCTTCAAGGATTTGTCGATTGAGCAGCAGGAACTGGTCCTGCATGGCACGCAGGGAGAAAAGGTGCGCCTGCACTACCATAATCGGGATGGTCGCCAGGCGACTTTCGATACCGCATTCGAAGGCGTGATCGGCAACCTGGAGCGTCGTTATCGCGAGACCAACTCGGAATACATCCGCGAAAAGATTTCGGAATTCATGAGTGACCGCCCCTGCCCGACCTGCCATGGCAAGCGCTTGCGTCCTGAAGCGTTGGCTGTGACGGTTAATGGTGTAAACATTCTGCAGGTTACCGAATGGCCGGTACTACGCAGCCTCGAATGGTCCAGGCAGCTGACCGGGCCGCAGACCCCTCTGACTTCCCGCCAGCAGGCCATCTCCGACCGTATCCTGAAGGAGATTGTCTCGCGTCTCGGCTTCCTGGTGAATGTTGGCCTCGAGTACCTTACCCTGCACCGCTCTGCTGGCTCGCTTTCTGGTGGTGAAGCCCAGCGCATCCGCCTGGCCACCCAGGTTGGCTCGCGCCTGGTGGGTGTGCTGTATGTACTGGACGAACCCTCCATCGGGCTGCACCCGCGCGACAATGACCGCCTGCTCACCACGCTCAAAGGCCTGAGGGATATCGGCAACACCGTCCTGGTGGTGGAACATGATGATGACACCATCCGCACCGCCGACTGGGTGATCGACCTGGGCCCCGGCGCGGGCGAGCACGGTGGTAAGATCATTGCCGAAGGCACACCCGAGCAGATCATTGCACACCCGAAAAGCCTGACCGGTGCGTACCTTTCAGGTCGCAAGCATATCCCGGTGCCGAAGAAGCGCCGTGCAGGCAACGGAAAAACGCTGACCGTAGTCGGGGCGCGCGCCAACAACCTGAAGGATATCACCGTAAACATTCCGCTCGGTATGTTTGTCTGCATTACCGGCGTTTCCGGGTCGGGTAAATCCTCCCTGATGAGCGACGTGCTATATAATGCCCTGGCTGCCAGGTTGAATGGAGCCCATACCCAACCTGGTGAGTTCACCCGCATTGATGGCCTCGAGCATCTCGATAAAATTGTCAACATCGACCAGTCGCCCATCGGCCGCACACCGCGTTCCAACCCCGGCACGTACACCAGCCTGTTCGAGGAGATCCGCAAGCTCTTCGCCGAGCTGCCGGAGAGCAAGGTGCGCGGATATAAACCCGGACGTTTCTCGTTCAATGTTCACGGCGGGCGTTGCGAGGCCTGCCAGGGCCAGGGCGAACTGCGCATCGAAATGCAGTTCCTGCCAGATATTTATGTTCCGTGTGATGTGTGTCACGGCAGCCGTTTCAACCGGGAGACACTGCAGGTCCATTTCAAAGACCAAAGCATCGCGGATGTGCTCGACATGACGGTGGACCGGGCCCTGGAGGTTTTCTCTGCCTTTCCGCACATGTTGAACAAGCTTACCCTTCTCCAGGAAGTCGGCCTGGGTTATATCAAGATTGGACAGCCCGGCAATACATTATCAGGTGGCGAGGCGCAACGTGTTAAACTGGCAAAGGAACTCTCACGACGTGCCACCGGCCGCACCTTGTATGTGCTTGACGAACCTTCTGTCGGGCTGCATGCTGCGGATGTGCACAAATTGATCGAGGTCCTGCAACGCTTGGTGGATGCAGGCAACAGCGTGCTGATCATCGAGCATAACCTGGAGATCATCAAAGTATCCGATTGGATCATCGACCTGGGTCCTGAGGGCGGCGACCGGGGCGGGGAACTCATCGCCCAGGGAACACCAGAGCAGATCCTGGCAACCCCGGGCTCTTACACCGGCATGTTCCTGAAAAGTCATATTAAAAAGTAACCGGCTGCCAGTTAGCTATGCGCAATTTGGTGCACTCGCTAAATCTTATAAGTTCAGGTAGAATAAGATTGTTGCCTTGCATCGAGGGTGATCATCGGTGCGCCTATCAAAGAAACGGATGGAAAAAACTATGACCATTAATGATACTATCGAGTCATACCGCAAGCGTCGCAATCAACTCATGCCATTGATCCTGGGCGGGTTGGCGCTTCTGTTGGTGATCGTCGGGATCATAATTGTCGTGACATCCCTGCGCGGCGGCGGCATTGCAAAACTCATTGCCACCAAGACTCCCACACCGACCATCACTTTCACACCGACTCAAACCGCTACGTTGACCGAAACGCCAACCCTTACATCCACTCCGACAATCACGCTGACTGCCACGCAATCCAATATTTATGATTATGTGGTGAAGGAAGGTGACACCCTGACTTCGATTGTCAAAGACCAAAATCTGGGCGATAATGGGCTGAACCTGATCTACATCCTCAACCCGACCATTGATCCCCTTAGTGGGGCGATCACTGTCGGACAGACCATCAAGCTGCCTCCGCCCAATTATCCTTTACCGACGTCCACGCCGCTTCCCACCGGTCTGGCTCCTGGTACACGCATTAACTACACCGTCATGTCGGGCGACAGCCTGGGTGGAATTTCTGTTAAATTTAACACCACCATAGCCGCGATCGTGACTGCCAATCCAACCCTGCTGAAAGATGGCGAAAAATCGGTTATTTACGTCGGAGAACAGCTCGTTGTACCGATCAACCTGGTCACCGCGGTACCGACCAAGGCAGCAACCGCCACGCCGACTCTCACTGCCACTGCCAAGCCGTAAAGTGTAAACCAGGAGTCCGGTCTCCAGGAGGCCGGACTCTTTTTTTACTACTGCCCCTCTTTGTTTTTTGTTATCCACCAATCAGGGGTCAGTGGGAATGCCACAACCCTGGGGGTGATCACTGCGCTTTCGGATTTTTAATGAAAGCCCAGTTGGATTGGCGATTTTATGGTTTACAGATTTACAATATAAGCAGTAAAATGAATGGCAGAGTATATTTTAAGGATTATTGGAGAATCCGTGAGCAGCTGGACTGGAAAATATGTCATTGGTTTAACCGGCAATATTGCCACGGGAAAAAGTGTTGTCTGCAAGATGCTTGACCACCTGGGAGCCTACACCATAGATGCAGACGCTCTCTCGCACCGTGCCATATCCAAAGGTGCGCCTGGTTACCAGAAGGTCATAAATACCTTCGGTAAGTGGATCTTGGATGGTAATGGCGAAATAGACCGGGTTTTACTCGGACGGCATGTTTTCAATGACCCGGAGGACCTCCGGCAACTGGAAGGCATTATCCATCCTCTGGTCGAACATGCAATGGATCTGATGATCTGGCGCGCCAGTCAGCGAGTCATCGTGATTGAAGCCATTAAATTACTCGAAGGTGGGCTGGTCGGTGCCTGTGACACGATCTGGGTCACCTGCGCACCAGAATCTGTTCAAAAAGCTCGCCTGATGCAGAAACGTAATATGACTGAACAGGATGCACTTCAACGCATCCACGCCCAGTCGCCTCAGGAAGTTAAAACAGCCGCTGCAAATGTCGTTATTCAGAACGACGGTTCCCTCGAAGATACCTGGAAACAAGTCGTAGCCGCCTGGAAAAACGTTCCGCCGGTTCCCGATACCAAGCCGGGTTCATAAATACAGCCCTGGTTACCTGATTCCAGGGTGCCTGATACCTTTACTGATTGCCGTGACAGAATTTCTCAACAACGCTCTTTTCATCTTTCAACGCCTTAACTGGCAGGGGATCATTGATATCCTGCTGGTCACGTTGATTTTCTTTGGCGTGTTGTATCTCGTCCGGGATACGCAGGCCATGATTTTGTTGCGCGGCATTATCTTGATCCTGGTCCTGATTGCCTTGCTGACCAGCCTGGTTAATCTACCGGCCTTCTCCTGGCTTATTCGGACATTGTTGCCTGCCATGGTATTTACCATCCCGGTCGTTTTTGCACCCGAGATTCGTCGCGCTCTTGAGAGAATCGGACGAGCTGGCACATTCTTCCGCGTTTCCAGTAAAAGCGCCAGTCAGGAGACACAGCAGACCATCCAGGCCGTGGTGGGAGCAGCCGCACGCCTTTCTGCCCGCCAACATGGAGCGCTTATCATCCTGGAACGCTTCGACCACTTGGACGAATATGTTCGGACCGGTGTACTGATTCAGGCAGATGTCACCCCCGAGTTGTTGATGCAAATTTTCTATCCTAATACCCCTCTCCATGATGGCGCGGTGATCATATCTGGAAAAAAGATCATCGCTGCGGCTTGCGTCATGCCGTTATCTTCCAGCGGCATTCTGGCACGCTCTCCTGAACGGAAAATGGGGCTTCGTCACCGCGCCGCTGTTGGTATTTCTGAAGCCAGCGATTCCGTTGCAGTAGTTGTCTCCGAGGAGACTGGCGCCATCTCCATTGCCCATGCCGGGCGGATTATCCGCCGACTGGATGTGGAACGTTTGGAAAACATCCTGGCAGCATTCTACAATCCAGACAAATCCATCAAGGAAAATTTCTTCCAGCGGCATTTTCCTTACCTTTTTCCCAGGAAGGACGAGTGATATGCTCCGCTGGCTGACAACCAACCTGCGCACCTTCCTGCTCGCATTTGCTCTGGCCCTGGCTGTTTGGATAACCGCTGTTACGGCGGATAATCCAGACGTGACACAGGCCTACCCCAATCCCATCCCTATCGAATTCATCGGGCAGGATCCCGGCCTTGTCATGACCGGGACAGTCCCGCAACAAGTGCAGGTGACGTTGCGAGCGCCGCGTTCAATCTGGGATACTTTGCTCTCCAGCGACGCCTCGATCCGTGCCGTTGTAGACCTGGCGGGATTTGAGGCCGGCACCCGCGCGGTGGAGGTCCAGATACAGATAGCGACCCAGCCCGTGCGCATCATTTCCGTAACGCCCCAGAAATTTGAACTGAGCCTCGAACGACTTGTGACCATAACACTGCCAGTTGAATTGAACCTTACCGGCGAACCGGCTATTGGCTACAAAGAGGGCGATGTTGTGATTGATCCTGCTGAAGCTGTCATCTCCGGCCCGGAATCATTTGTCGCTCAGGTTAAGCACGTCCGCGCCAGTCTGGATCTCACAAATAGCCGCCAGAGTATTACAACCTCTCTTCCCATTCACACTGAAAATGAGACCGGTTCAACTGTGGGCGGGGTTTCCATCAATCCCGGTAATATCCAGGTGAGCATTCCCATCGTTCAACAGGGAGGCTATCGTGATATGGCGGTCAAGGTGATGACCACTGGTAAACTTGCCAGCGGTTACCGCCTTAAAAATATTACGGCCACACCGCTTATCGTAACGGTTTTCTCTGAAGATCTTTCTTTGATTGAGAGCCTGCCTGGCTATGTGGAAACCACTCCGTTCGACCTTTCTGGTGCATCCAGTAATATCGATACTCATTTGTCCTTGAACTTGCCTTCCGGAGTCTTGTTGATCGGAGACCAGACTGTGTCCGTCCAGATCGAGATTGTGCCTATCGAAGATAGTCGCCAGGTGTCTTTCCGCCAGGTGGAAGTGGTAGGCTTAAGCCGTGGTTTGAAAGCCCAGCTCTCACCCGGTACTGTGGATGTGATCCTTGGCGGTCCATTGCCCGTACTGAACTCTCTCCTTCCTTCAGATGTTCACGTCAGGATCGACCTCACTGGCCTGGCTATCGGGACATACCAGTTGACCCCGGTCGTCATCGTCGCCGGGCAGGGGGTGATCGTTCAGTCCATCCTTCCCGGAACAGTGGAAGTGATCATCACCAAGGATACGGGCGCAACGGCAACCCCGACCTGGACACCAACACTGACCCCAACGTTTACACCAACGCGAACGCCCTGGCCGACCCTCACACCGACCCCAACGCCAGCCCTGTAACCTCACATATTTCAAGAAATAATAGATACGGAAACAAATGCCTAAACCTGTTGTTGCCCTGGTCGGACGACCCAATGTAGGAAAAAGTACCCTTTTCAATCGCCTGGCGGGGGAACGCCTTGCCATCGTGGACGATATCCCCGGCACTACCCGCGACCGCCTTGTGGCCGAGGCCGAGTGGAATGACGTGATCTTCAATATAATCGATACGGGTGGCATTGACCCCACGCACGGCGGCAAGGCACCACTTTCGGTTGGCTCGGCAGATTTCATCCAGGAAATCCGTGAGCAAGCTTTGATGGCTGTCAATGAGGCCGACGCGGTGCTGTTCATCACAGATGGTAGTGCCGGAGTTACGCCCCCTGACCGGGAAGTAGCCGGGATCCTGCGCCGTTATCAGAAAACGGTAAATGGCCAGCGCCTGCCGCCCATATTGGTTGTGGTAAACAAATGCGAGAATGAAAAGTTGCGTTCCAACGCGGCCGAATTCTACGAATTGGGCTTGGGCGACCCATATCCTGTTTCGGCCATTCACGGCACCGGGACTGGCGATTTGCTGGATGCACTGGTGGCTTCACTCCCGCCTCAACTGGAAATCGTGGATGATGATTCAATTAAGATCGCCATTGTCGGCAAGCCAAATGCCGGAAAATCATCCTTGCTCAACAAACTGGTCGGCCAGCAACGCGCCATTGTCAGCCCCATCCCCGGTACGACACGCGACGCCGTGGACACCAGGATCGAAGTGGGGGGCCTGCCTGTCACCTTGATTGACACCGCCGGGATCCGGCGGCGAGGCAAGATTGAACAGGGCGTTGAGAAATACAGTGTGCTGCGTTCCTTCAAAGCCATTGAACGGGCAGATGTTGCCTTGCTGATCGTGGACGCTGAAGCCGGGATCACTGCCCAGGATACCCATATCGCCGGCTTCATCCTGGAGGCCTGGAAGAGCACGGTGGTATTGGTCAATAAATGGGATGCAATTGAAAAAGATTCCTTTACCATGGATGATTACACCCGCCACGTACGCCGGGAGCTCAATTTCATGGATTACGTTCCCCTGTTGTTCATATCCGCCAAGACCGGACAGCGTGTGGACCAGGTGCTGCCCATGGCCTTGCGCGTCCAGGAGGAGCGCCTGGCTCGCATTACCACCGCCATGCTGAACCGGGTATTAAGGGATGCCCAGGATGCCCATCCCACTCCCTCCCATGCCGGCCGCCAGTTGAAGATATACTACGGCTCCCAGGTCAGGGTGGATCCGCCAACCTTTGTCCTGCATGTCAACGATCCGAAGTTATTCCATTTTTCCTATATGCGCTATCTGGAAAATCAATTCCGGGAAACCTATGGTTTCATCGGGACGCCCATCAAGATCATTGCCCATGGGCATAAGGATGAATAGGGTGGTAAAGATACATCTAAGAAAACAAACCGGGCTGCACTTTATGGATGCAGCCCGGATTGTTATTTATTTACGTTGAAATATCAATTAACGATAATGGGAGCGGCGCTAAACACACTACTCAAATAGTTTTGATCACCACTGTATGTGGCCGTATAAGTGTAGGTGCCAACGGTGGCAGGAAGCGCCAAATCGCAGTAACCGGTTCCGGCCGCGTCCAGGATGAGGGTGCAGCTGGAGGAAGGCACACTGGTGGTTATGGCGACCGTCCCGGTTGGTATAGCCCCTAACGGAAACGCCACATTGGCCACAGTAACGGTCACCCTGACCATATGATTGATCAAAAATGGTCCTGGGGGGATGGAAACAATGGAAACGATGGTTGTTTGTGTATCGCCCTTATTCACAGTATGGCCGAACCAACCCGTACTTCCCGCATAGTTCGGATCCGCAAGCGGGTCATAAGTAGCCTGGAGGATTTTGGCGCCGGCGGTATCAAATCTAACCACACAAGAGCCGCTTGACTTTGAGCTGTTGATTGGGTCCGCAACAATCCCAACCACGGTGCAAGGGGATGGGAAATCCGCTCCGGTGATGCTTACATTACCCGTTGGCCTGGTAACACCATCCCCGCTTACCGTGAAGTTCACTGTGACTGTTTGGCCGGGTGTAGATGGATCAACAAAAACAGACGTGATCTTTGTCGTTGTGGCATTTCTTACCTGATGGGGCTCGGTATCCACGCTGGGAAGATAGTTATCATCGCCGTTGTACGTGGCGGTAATGGTCTTGTCGCCCCAGGTATTGAACTTCACAGTACAACTGCCGGCTCCGCCGGAGAGCGGGGTGCTGCAATTGACATCTGCACCGGTGACATCCACCCTGCCTGTCGGTGTAACACCTCCTCCAATCACGCTGAAACTCACCAGAACCGCCTGACCGGGCGTGGACGGATTGGGTGAATGGGCTGTGATGATTATTGTAGGGGTACCCTTCTCCACTATATGGCCCTCAATACCCGAGCTGGGTGCATAGTTCAAATCGCCGCTGTACGCAGCCGTTATAGTTTTGTGACCCGTGGTGTTGAAGATCACGCCACAACTGCCGCTTCCGGTCACAGGGTTGAGCGTGATGGTGCAGTTGGCATCTGCGCCTGTGATTTCTACTGTGCCAGACGGTACAGGAAGACCTGCCCCGCTCACTGTAACCCCAACTACAACCGTCTGACCAGGTGTAGAAGGGTCAGGCACATCTGTGATGGACACCGCGCTGGGAGGCGCATCGGTATCGCTGGCCGAGTTATTGGCCAGGTTGGGATCAAGTGTCGAACCGGGGCTTGTGACAGAGGCTGTGGTGACGATGCTGCCGGTCGCTCCTCCACTGATGTGAGCCACAATGGTATAGGTAACCTTCTTGCCGGCCGGGATGTCAACCTGGTCTGTAATGTTGCCGCCAGGCGAGATTGGTCCGTGCGTACATACAGCCGGTGAAACCGGGACACAGGTAACCGTCCAGGAACTGATTTGCCCAGGCCTGGTGACGGTCACAATTGCTCCGTTGATATTCGCCGGGCCGCCGTTGTTGACCACAACCGTGTACGTTGTCGTTCCTCCCGGTGTATAGGTCAATACGCCGTCATTAATGGTTATGGTCAGGTCAGCCATCGGAGGCATAAAGATTACCGGGAGATATACGCTATAGATAGGGCCTGCTTTAGCCTTATTCGTGAAATTGCTCGAAATGGCCAGGAGCGCACAAATCAATGCACAAGTTATCCCTGTAACAAACACCCATTGCTTCGGTAGCTTCATCATTTCACCTCCTGACAGAACGGCTGAATGGTTTGACCGATCAAATGGGAGCTCAGTCATTATTTGGCTATTCCAGTATATATCATTCTTTGCAGCATTACAACTCTTTGTACTCGTTCAATACATATTTTCAATTTTCTGATATCTTCTTCGCTTTACCTGGCTGATTAAATATGAGAGCGATATCGGGACCGAAATCCATTCTCAATCACTTGGTTGACGCCTTCTACACCGCCCTTTCCGTTCAACACTTAAGAAAACAAACCGGGCTGCACTTTATGGATGCAGCCCGGTCTGTTCTTTAATTTACGTTGAAATATCAGTTAACGATAATGGGGGCGGCGCTAAACATACTCCCCAAATAGTTTTGATCACCATTGTATGTGGCCGTATAAGTGTAGTTGCCAACAGTGGCGGGGAGCGACAGATCGCACTGACCGGTTCCGGTCGCATCCAGGGTGAGGGTGCAGCTGGAGGAAGGCACACTGGTGGTTATGGCGACTGTCCCGGTTGGTATAGCCCCTAACGGGAAAAACAACAAGTTGCGTACGGTTACAGACACCGTGACAATATGATTGATCAAATATGGTCCAGGGCCGATGGAATTGATGATTGTTTGTGATTGGCCCTTATTCACGGTATGGTTGAACCAACCCGTACTTCCCGCATAGTTCGGATCCGCAAGCGGGTCGTAGGTAGCCTGGAGGACCTTGGCGCCGGCGGTATCAAATCTAACCACACAAGAGCCGCTTGACTTTGAGCTGTCGATCGGGTCCGCAACAATCCCAACCACGGTGCAAGGGGATGGGAAATCCGCTCCGGTGATGCTTACATTACCCGTTGGCCTGGTAACACCATCCCCGCTTACCGTGAAGTTCACTGTGACTGTTTGGCCAGGGGTAGATGGATCGGCAAAAACAGACGTAATTACTGTCGTTGTGGTATTTCTTACCTGATGGGGCTCGGTATCCACGCTGGGAAGATAGTTATCATCGCCGTTGTACGTGGCGGTAATGGTCTTGTCGCCCCAGGTATTGAACTTCACAGTACAACTGCCGGCTCCGCCGGAGAGCGGGGTGCTGCAATTGACATCCGCACCGGTGACATCCACCGTGCCTGTCGGTGTAACACCTCCTCCAATCACGCTGAAACCCACCAGAACCGGAGAGCCCGGCATGGACGGGTCGGGATTATCTGCCCAGATGGTGATTGTAGTGGAGCCCTTGATTACGATATGCCCCATGGTGCCTGAGCTGGAAGCATAGTGCCCATCGCCGCTGTACTCGGCCGTCAGGGTCTTGTGACCCGTGGTGTTGAAAGTGGCACTACAACTGCCGGTCCCGTCTGCGAGCAGCAGGATGCTGCAATTGGCATCCGCGCCGGTGATTTCTACTGTGCCAGTCGGTATAGGAAGACCTGCCCCATTCACATTTACTTTCACAACCACCGCTTGTCCGGGTGTAGACGGATCGGGGATGTGGCTGGTGATGTTCGTCGCACTGACAGACAATCCCGTGCCCACGTTATGGCTCTCGGTGTCAGTACTGCCTGCATAGTTCGCATTACCATTGTACGTAGCAGTCAGAGTCTTGACGCCCGTGGTGGTAAAGATCACACTACAACTGCCGGTTCCGGTCACAGCGTTGAGACCGGCAGTGCAGTTGGTATCCGCGCCGGTGATGGCCACTGTTCCATTGGGGACCGTACCTGCCCCGGTCACGGAAACTGTCACAAGAACAGCTTGGCCGGGTATGGACGGGTCCGGTGTGTCGGCTGTGATATTTGTGCTGGAAACAAAGACCGAGGATACCGTATGGCCCTCAGTATCCGCACTGCCTGTGAAGTTCGCATCACCGCTGTACGTGGCTGTGAGAAGTCTTGGCGCCAGAGCTGGTGAAGATCACATCACAACTGCCGCTTCCACTTGAGAGCGTAATGCTGCAGTTGGTGTCCGCACCGGTGATGGCCACTGTTCCAGATGGGGTAGAACCTGCTCCACTCACGGTGACGCTCACGGGAACCGATTCGCCCATGTCGGACGGATCCGGCGTATCCGCGGTGATGGTCGTCGTGGAGGAGCCTTTGCTCACGGTGTGGTTCTCAGTATCCGTACTGCTGGCATAGTTCCCATCGCCGCTATACGCAGCCGTTATGGTCTTGTTGCCGGCAGTATTGAAGACCACATTACAATTACCACTCCCGCCTGCGAGCGTGATGGTGCAGTTGGTATCCGCTCCAGAAAGGGCTACTGTTCCAGTCGGGGTTGTGCCCGTCCCGCTTACCGTAACACTCACGGCAACCGAGGCGCCAGGTGTGGATGAATCCGGGTTATCCGCCGTGATCGTCGTCGTACTGGAAGCACCCGACACTGGACCCACGGTATGACTCTCGGTATCGGAACTGTTGGCATAGGTTGCATTGCCATTGTACATTGCCGTTAGAGTCTTGGTGCCGGCGGTACTGAAGACCACGTTACAACTGCCGCTTCCGCCTGACAGCGTGATGGTGCAGTTGGTGTCTGCTCCGGTAAGGGTCACCGTTCCAGTCGGGGTACCGCCAGTTCCGCTAACCGTAGCGCTCACCGCTACCGACCCGCCAATCGTGGAAGGATCAGGCGAATCCAACGTAATTAACGTTGTGCTTGGCAGCAAGGCTGGAGGTATTGCGCTCCCGGAAACGTAGATATCCGCGAAGAAGGTGATCATGCCGCTTCCCACGCCAAACTGCTGACCACTGGCGTTGCGGAACCGCCAATAGCTGCGATAATGACCGGGGGTGCTCGGTGCGACCATGTTGACCGAGAAATCTGCTGTCACCCCGGAGGCTACCGCGGCAGGTAGATTGACCACCGAGGCCGTCCCCATGGGAGTCCCAAATGCAAAGATCAGTGCATAATCGGTTGTCCACGTACAAGAACCGACATTCCTGATCTCCCAGGTCTTGACGAAAGCTTGTCCGGGAGCCAGAGTACTTCCGTCCGGAATGGTCACATCCGCCACAAAAGCGCCCCTGTCGCATGTCGTGGGAATGGGTCCAGGTCCGGGTCCGACGCCGGAACGAACGATCTTCGTTTCCACCCACATCGCCTGATCACCGGCTGGGCTGCCGTACCCACTGACATCTGCCACGTAGAGAATGAAATTGACGTTCTGTCCGGCCAGGCTGCTCAGGTCAAGGTTAAGGCGGTAATAAAGGCCCTCGTAGCGTTCATTGAACGACCAGAGCGTTTGAACCGGACCGGAACCGATCTGGTAATTCAACCGGAAGTTCACGTAACAGTTGGGAGCATTGTATGCACAGTTAACAATGCTTTGGAAACGGTCACCTGCCTGCACTGCGAAAGCCGGGTAGACTCCCTGGATATAACCACCCGCCACGTTTTGCGGGGTTACCAGCAGGCCGGGGTTGCCAACAGAACCATTTTCAAGTTGTGGGGCATCCACTTTCTGAACAGAGCCCCCGCTTGACCATGTCGCTGAGGCATAATTGGCAACAAAATCGTAGACGCCACCATAGGAAGATGAAGAACTGACAAAGATATCCACCCAGAAAATGGAGGTGCCCGAAGAGCCAACACCAAACAGGCCTCCCGAAGCGTTGCGCAGCTTCCAGTTACCCCGATAGTGTCCAAGTGAAGATGGAGCGGTCATATTGGCAGAGATATCCACTGTCCCGCCGGGTGCCACATTTGAAGGCAGGTTGATCACTGCCGGCGCACCCATTTGATCGCCACTCACAAACACTGCCGAGTAAGACGTTGTCCAGTTGCACGTGCCGATGTTCTTCAATCGCCACGTTTTAAGGAATGTCGCCCCTGGAGCTAGGCTGGTCCCGTCAGGTATGGTTACATCAGCGATGAATTGAGCTTGATCGCAAGCCACCGCCGCCACCGGTCGGGGGGCGAAGATTGTTCCTGGTAGAAATTGGAGCAACAGGGTCAAAACCAAAACAACCGGAATTGAAACTCGTCGAAAGTACATCTCAGCCTCCTCTGTTTGATAGGTGGCACAGGTTAAAGAACACAACGGCCTGCGCCTGCAATGATAAGATAGACGAAAAACGACCCAGGATAGTTCCTACCCTATATGATAGCGCAAAACTGTAAAAAGTAAATACCATATTTACATGGTAAATTTACGGGGAATTCCTTCTTGAGAATCCCCCTCCAGAGTTGTACAATATATCTGGAAAAAGATGTTGCGAAAATTCACCGCTCTGGCCGGATTGGTCCTGTGCCTGGTCCTGCAAACCTCGCCTGCCTCTTTGCGCGCTTTATACCTGGAAACTGACAGCCTCAGTCTGGTTCCTTTCCCTGCCGGGACTGTCCCGGTTAAAGCACCCTTTGAAGCCGACCTGAATCACGAAGGATCGCCGGAGAGGCTTGCGTTGGTTCAAGGTCGTTTGACAATTTTTTCCAGCGGCCAATCCGTCTGGCAAAGCCCGGCAGGTTGGACAGTCGTTCAAGCAGAGTTCACGGATTTAAATCGGGATGGCACGCAGGAAGTCACTCTGCTCGTCTGGCGGCCCTTCCGCCCCTGGCCGGTGGACCAATGGTTGCCACACGCTGGGCGCATTGCCAGATTTCATGATGCCCAAGGCAATTCCTGTCAAATCATCTTGATTGGCTGGCGAGGCCACGAATATGGCGAATTATGGGCCGGCTCTGCACTGGCAGAACCAGTCAAATCCTTTAGAACTGCCGACTTAAATGATGATAATAACCAGGAGTTGGTTACTCTCGATGGAAGTTATGGGGATCCACATTCAGCGCCTGCACGCGCATTAAAAGTGTGGGGATGGAACGGATTTGGGTTCACCGTCGTCTCTGTAATGGAAGGGATATTCCATAAATTGGCTTTAGTCCGGGCCAACACTGGCCGTATTCTGATTCTTGTACCCTGAGGAGGCACCATGCAAAGCAAATTTCGCAAGATTCTCTTCATCTTCCTGGTCCTGGTTCTGGCACAGGCCGCCTGTCTGTGTGGGTTGCCTGGCCTGTTGAGGACAGCCACACCCACAGCAGAAGTTCCAGCCACGCAAAATCCCACTCCCCTTGCCCCGGCCATACCCACCCAACAACTTCCGCCTCCGTCAGAAATTTACCCTCCGGCCTTTGCCACTTATCATGAGGCGGCCGTCAACTTGCCGCAGAACTTCAGCAGTGGAGGTTACACACTTCCAGTGGACTTAAACCAGGTCCAGGGTCTTGACTTGACTGATCTGACCGACAGCCAGCGCGCCTTGTTGACCAGGAATGGATTTGTGGTTGCCGCGCCTGTGGCTGGGGAGTTCCGCGAGTTTTACCAGATCTATGAGAGCGGCCGCTATGATGAAATGCCGATGTTCGTCACCACCGACTCGGTTTACCACGTTTACCACCTGATCTTCGACAAGATGCTGCGTGACCTGGAAACAGATTACTTTATCGCTGATCTCAAATCGTTGACAACGGCCATGCTGGCCGCCACCTCGAACCAGTACATTGTCCTGAAAGGGGCGGCGCTGGAGGATCCAGCCCTGCGCAATGCCGCATATTTTGCCGTGGCCGATAGGCTGCTGGGACTTTCGGACCCCTTCCCCGCCGAAGCGAATGATATGGTCAATGCCGAGTTGGCGCTGATTAACAATGCCAATGCCGCCATCTCTCCCATCTGGGACCGGCCGAATTTAACAGAGGATATGCGGTTGATTGAGGATTACAGCCAGTACATTCCACGCGGCCACTACACCCGCAGCGAGGAGCTGAAGATGTATTTCAAGGCCATGATGTGGTACGGCCGGCTGACCTTCCGCCTGGTGGACGATTTCGAGACCCGCCGTGCTTTGCTACTGGTTCAGGCCCTTAGAACGATTACCGCCATCGACGGGACTCCCGCGGCCACGTTATGGCAGAACATTTATGAGCCAACCGTCTTCATCGTTGGCAAGTCCGATGACTTGGGATACATCGAATATGGCGCCCTCTCGGACAAGGTTTTTGGAACGAATCCCGACTTGTCTAAGTTTGCCGATCCAACCCTGTTTGCCAGCTTCCAGGATCTCACCAAGACCCTCCCGCCGCCCCAGATCAACTCAATGTGGGTCTGGATCGAACAGGATAAGGAAAAGGTTACCAAGGGATTCCGTTTTATGGGCCAGCGTTTTACTCTGGACGAGTTTGTCTTTGGCCAGGTGATCTGGCGCAATGTAGGCACTCTGGAAAATCCGCGCGGCTTGCCCAAGGGGCTGGATTTCTTTGCAGCCTTGGGGTCTGAAGAGGCCTATAACATCCTGAAAGATTTGGGCGAAAGCAAGTACGCCAACTACGACACGCAGATGGCCAAAGTCAAGAATGAGATCGCCGGCCTCGGGATTGACTCCTGGACCCAAAACCTGTATTGGTCCTGGCTGTATTCGTTCCAACCCGTCATCGCCCCCAAAGGCAGCGCCTACCCGCCTTTCATGCAAACCCAAGCATGGACGCGTAAGGATCTGCAGACCGCCCTGGGCTCCTGGACCGAGCTGAAGCATGACACGATCTTATATGCCAAGCAGGTCATGGCCGAGATGGGCGGTGGCGGAGCACCGGAGCCACCCCACGGATATGTGGAGCCGAACCCCGAGGCCTATGCGCGCCTGATGGCCCTGGCTCAAATGACTGAAGCAGGGTTGCAATCCCGCAACCTGCTCAGCGAACTGACGCGCGGCAACCTCGACAATCTTGTCTCCGAACTCAAGTTCCTGCAGGACATCTCCGAACGTGAGTTGAATGGCGGAACATTTACAGATGAGGAATACTGGCATATCCAGTACTGGGGAGGCACGCTGGAGCAGTTCACCCTTAAGGCCGCCGACACTACCGGCGATATGTCGCGTGACCTTTCCGACCAGAAGGCTGCCCTGGTGGCCGATGTAGCCACCGGCACGAATGACCTGCAGACCCTCGTGGCACTGGAGGAGGCTGTCGGCCAGCCAACCCGGATTTACGTTGTCCTGCCCGATTCGCCCTGGCGGGTAGCCCTGGGCGCAGTCTACTCGTATTATGAGTTCAGCGTCCCGGCCGCCAACCGCATGACCGATGAACAGTGGCAGGCCCAAGTGGAGAACGGCACCAATCCGCCGCAGCCTGATTGGACCCAAATGTTTATCACACCCTAATCACCCCATCCGTCCCGCAGGTTTCCGAAAATCTCATAATTCCGATCCCAAACCTGCGGAACGTTGTTTTAATGATTCCAAACCTTTTATTTCTCTTCTCATGAAAAAACTGTTTATACTGCCAGGCTTATTCTTTATCTTGCTTGTTTCCTGCCGGCCTCATTCCTCCACCGTCACCCTCGCCTTCCTGGGCGATCTGATGCTCGGCCGGGGGGTGCAAGCCGCCCCGGATTCCCTGGCTTATTTGAGACCTGAACTCCACGCCGCCGACCTGAGTCTCGCCAACCTGGAAAGTCCGCTGACGAATGATCCCCCCGCCGCAACCATGGAAGCGGGCTATAACCTGTGCGCCGCTGCTCCTGCCGCCGGGTTTCTTGGTGCCTGGGGTCTGGACCTGCTCTCCCTGGCCAACAACCACCGTTTCGACTGTAACCTGGAAGGGACAAATGAAACCATCCGCATTCTCACCGATCTTGGCCTCACGCCCATCGGGCCGGGCCTCGAACCCATTTACCTGGAAATTAACGGCCTGAAACTGGCCTTCCTGGCATTAGATGATATCTCTTCCCCGCTTGATGAAACTGCCGCCATGCAGGCCATCCACTCTGCCCACGTGGCCGGGACCATGGTGGTCGTCTCGATCCACTGGGGCATGGAATTCCAGGCCGGCCCATCCGAACGCCAGAAAGCCCTTGCGCAGCAGTTCGCAGAGGCTGGCGCCGCTCTTATTGTGGGTACTCACCCGCACGTACTTCAGCCGGCCGAATGGATCCGGACCGTCAGCGGAAAAACGTTGGTTCTCTACAGCCTGGGCAACGCCATGTTCGACCAGGGCGGCCTGGCCGACACACGCCAGGCCGCCCTGGTGGCGGTAACGCTTGGTTCAAAAGGGGTGAAATCTGCCCGCGCAGTACCGTTCGAAATTGACGCATTCCACAGTCTTGTTACCCAACCCGACGTGCAGATGGCGCGACAAATCCTTAACAGAATCAATCTTCCATAATTTAGAATCCTCCCTGCCACCCGGTGTACCCTTCGCCGGGTCGAAGGATCCTACTCGTCGGTCAACTCAGATATCCCCTCACGCAAAGCATACAACGCAGCCTGTGTGCGATTGGCAAGATGAAGTTTATCCAGAATACTGCTGACATATTTCGCGATAGTCCGCTCGTTGACAAAGAGCTCCGTGGCAATTTCCTGGTTGCTTAGTCCGCGCGCGATCAGCCGGATTGTCTCCAATTCACGTCGAGTGAGGGGATCAGCAGTATAGAGTAGCTCGGATGGGTGGTTGATTTCCTGGATCAGCTTGACCGCAATGGAAGGCTGCAGGGATGCCCGCCCTTGCGCCACATCCCGGATGGCCAATACCAATTGCTCACGTGTGGCGTCCTTGAGAATATAGCCCAACGCTCCTGCCTTGATAGCCTGATAAACCCGATCAGATTCGGCAAAACTGGTTACGACCAGGATGCGTACATTTGGGGAAATTTCCTTGATCTTCGGGATAGTCGCAAGCCCATCCAGGTTGGGCATGACCATATCAAGCAGGACAACATTTGGCTTGGACTGTTTTATCATTTCCAGAGCCTGGATCCCGTCAGCCGCCTGGCCAACCACTTCGATGTCCGGATAGTTGGCGAGGATTGCCGCCAATCCTTCCCTAACGACTGTCTGGTCATCCACAACGAGTAAGCGAATTCTAGTCATTGTTATTCTTTCTTTTTATTGATAGGAATATTGTTCTTGCCGATTGTCACAGTTACACTCGTCCCTTTTCCGGGAGCTGATTTAATGAGTAATTTGCCATCCAACTTGCCAACCCTTTCCTGCATGATCCGCAATCCCATGCCGCCAGTGCCCAAAGTCTTTTGGTCGAAGCCGCAACCATCATCCACCACTTCGAGTGTAACGGAAGTTTTTCGCTTCTTTAAAAAAATCGTCACAGACTTGGCATCGGCATGCTTCATTATGTTGTTTAGCGCCTCCTGTGCAATATAATACAACATGGTTTCTTTTTCCAAAGATAGTTCAATTTTATCATCGGCCAGCAGTCGGGCTTTGACATCAGCCCGCCCTTCCACCGCAGCCAGCCGTTCATGCAGGGCTGGCACAAGCCCTGTATGCTCGAGGTCCACAGGCTTCATTTGAAATAGAAACAGGCGCATCTCTTTCAAAGCTTGCCGGGCATTCCCACCAATTTTTGATAGTTCAGCAGCTTGTACAGGTGATCCGCCCTCCAGTTTGGCTTGGGCAGCTTCTGTGAGTAAAAACAAGCCATATAGTTTTTGGGAGATGGAATCATGTAAATCGTGGACAAGTCTCTGGCGTTCTTCCAGGGCAATAGCCATTTGGCGCTGACGGTCACTGCGGATATAGGAAGCCAACTCCTCCGCGACGATCGATAAGCGCGTAATTTCGTCATTCCCATACGACAAACCACTCTTCCGGATCAAGCCAATCACGCCCAATACTTGCTCTCCAGTAATCAGCGGGAGCAGCAACAGGGACTTGTTTCCTGACTGTTGCATGGATGGCGGCAGGCGTGGATCTGTGGAGACATCCGGAATAAAGAACGGTTCCTTACTGTCAAGGATTTGTGCCACGATCTTAATAACCTGTGGGGAGGATGATACATGCTCAAGCCTGTTCTGGACGATTCCTTGATGAGCCGCCAGGAAAAACCGGGGGGCGTTTGCCTTCGGACTGCTTTCTTCCAGTAGAAATATCAGGCTGGCCTGGCTTTGAAACGAGTACATGATTTGAGAGATGGACTCCGAAAGAAAATCGTTCAGGCTCAAAGTTCTGAATGCCAGACTGGAGATGGAGTGCAAGAGGACAAACATTTCATCTCTCGCCCGTTGTCGGAAATTGTCTGACATCCTACGTTCAGTGATATCACGCCACAACACAACCTTGCCGACCAGTTGTTCCGGCGGCCGGACCAGGGGCAGGATGCGGACACTGAGATAACGCAATTCTCCTTGAAGTCTCACACTTCCTTTTATTTCCACTTCCCGAACGGAAGATTCCTGCTCCAGCTTGGGCCAATTCTGTAAAATATCTCCTGCCGGCTGGCCAAAGGCTTGTTCGCGCGACACATTGACGAGCGCTTCTGCCGCCGGGTTCAGATCCACAATCCGATTATTCAGGTCCATGACCATCCATCCATCGCTCATGCTTTCAATAACATCATCACGTGAAATGGGAGCTATATCCAGTAATTTGAAATGGTGGATGCTGTAAACAAGCAATAGACCCGTAATGGAAAAAGCGATCAGGGGCGGTTCAAGGTTAAAGAGAAGTGCATTTACAGCCAGACTTAGTGTCTTGGTCAGGAGCGGAATAAAGACTCCAATGACAATCGTGATGGATTGGAACATGTACTGCTTTGACTTGTGAAGAAAAGTCTGGGATAACAGGATAAGTGCAAGAACCAATAAACCATCCAAATAGGAAGCGTTGATCCAATACCAGGGACTGGAATTAACAACTATTCCTGAGTGCGTTATTGTGTGACCGGTAGAAAAATAACCTTGCCAGCGATTCGTCCAAAACAATACCTGTGTTGCCAGAGGTTCCTGACATAAAAGAAAGATACCCCGCTTGCCCAACCACTCTTCGTGATTGGTGTAGGCAAGTATGAATGTCAATAAAGCGGTTGCCGTGACAGTGGCGCTTAGGTAGACCAAAGCTAACCACAACGGCCCGCTCGATTGAGAAATCAGGAGAATGCCATACGCGCAGGCCCAGATGGTCAGTGCGAATGAAAAGACAATCAAACTTGTGGCCCCACGGACCTTCCGTTTTAATAGGACCAATATGGCGATGGTTACAGCAATTCCTATGATTGTTACAGCAATTCCAATTGCCATGCGCAGATCACTTTCCAAATGAATGATCGCTCTACAAGCTTACTGCATTTCCCGATAACGCTTTGCTGGCACACTGTTGACGTTACCTCTCAGCCAGGTCATCCTTCCCCGACAAACAATACCATGCCACCAATGATGAGTTCGCCGGAGAAATTTGCGGATCCAACCGGATGGCTTACTTATACGCCATTATAGCATTGGGTAAATGTTTCTCTCTATGGTAGAAATGCCCAAGGTGATCTAGGTATTTTCATCCCGAGGTTTTAACATGGCGGCTTTCTTAAAAGCGCTCCGTGCAGACTTTACACGACCCTGTATGCGGTAAGTCCTCCCGAGTCCAATCCAAAGACCGGCATCCTGGGGAGTAAACCGGATGGCTTTCCAATAGGCACGCGTGGCTCTGGTTAGTTGGCTAATATTCAGGTAGATGAACCCGAGATTCCCCCAGAATTTAGCCAGGTACACAATATCGTTCAACTGTTTGGCGATAACGATGCCTTGTTTTAACCGCCGGATGGATTGATCATAAGCCTTATCTTCAAGATACAGGCTGGCCAACGCGGAAAGCAGATCCAGGCGTCTTGATAAGGATTCTGCTTGTTCTGGAAGCCTGCCGAGGAATTCTTCGTGCAGTGCGATCTGTTCTTCAATGCCCTTCGGTTGATCTAAAAATTCCCTGGCACCTGCGGCTGGTTCATTGGCGGAAATTGCAAGGAGGTCCGGACCCGAGGAATCATAGAATTCCACCACGCGATGGCGGAATGCCCAAAAATCTGGTGCATGCCGGGATAATTCGATCTCTTCGCCTTTTTCCAACCAGATAATGACCCGGATGGCATAGTCCACAAAATGCTCCCGGCGCATATTAAGGGCGCGGTAAGCGTTTGCACTATCTTTCCCGCCTCCCTGGAACAACCCGGTGACAAAGTAAACCGTGCGATCCCGGTTCGGGCGTTTGGAGAGCAAGAGCGGGATATCGTAATGTTTTTCATCGACCTTAAACTGCACCACTCGTTGGCCCATTATTGCCAGGCGTTCTTCGAGCATAAGCTCCGCTGTGTCGCGTAATTCCTTTGTTCCATAGAAAGCTAAAAGTATGGAGGGTCGTTGCCACTGAATGGCAAAAGAAAGCTCTTCAAAGAGCTGATCGATCCGCTCTTCAAAAGACTCGATTAATTCATGTTTCTCACAGTCAGATTCGCTTGGCCTGCTCATCAGTGGGTTAATGCAGATCGTCGTTCAGAAGGGTGGGTATACCCTCTTTTGAGTTTGTACCGGGTACCGAAAAAATCACTTGACCATGACGCTGTTTTTCCCGGAGAGAATGCTCCAACCGCCTCAAAAAAACTTTATCCTGGGCTGCGGGATGGAGATATTCATTATACTCTGGTTCAATATTCGAGTTACCGGGTAACACACGTTTAATATACAATAGGGATGTGAAAAATAACCCCCGTTTCCCCTTATCCCCGCGAATCAGGCACCTGCTTGGCATGCTCCTGTTGCTTGGGATTACCTCCTGCGTCTCCTCGCCGGTTGAACGGCCCTGGGTCTACGCCGATTTGCGAGCCCTGGACTCACAGGTCGCCCCCAGCCCGGCCACCGACATCCTGGCTGTGTACACTCGTACCACTGACTTGAGTGTGGATATCCGCGTGGACCTACTGGATATTAACGCCGGCGATAAATATACCCTCAAACTTGCTTTGTGGGATAACCGGAATTTCTCCCAAAATCCCTTGGTAATTGATATTTCATCAACGGGCACAGTTCAAACCAGCGGGATTCGTGCGGGAATGCCCGAGATCTGGCCGCGCGTTGTCCAGATACAAAGCGTAGATACCATTACGGTTGGTCTAAACCGGTTTTCCATCGGCGAACGATACCGTCTCGATATCTCAACATACACTGCAGATCCAGTCAGGTTGGCGGACAATGTCCACAATGTTCGTTCCGATGCCCAACCGCCGGTGAACCGCGCTCCCATCCTGGTCGCCTTTTGGGACGCCTTCCCGGTTACAACTCCGACACAGGCCCTGCGGCGTTGGGACGGCGCCCACACCGGTCCTCTCGGGGACCGCCACGGCCTTGTGCATATCCTGGGTGGGGCCGGACAATACAGAGTTCCGGTGGCACTGCTTGACATCAAGAAACCCTCCAGCCTGGCTGCCCTGGACTTCATGGACAATGTCCCAAAATTGAAAAGATTATATACCCGCGGCTTGCTCATCCTGCCGGATATGGCACATGGTCAACCGGCTGATGTTGTCCTGGAGCTGAGTCGCCGCGCTGCAACCGGCTTTGGTTTGCCAGCCAGTCAGTTTGTCTATGCGGCTTCTTTGGATCCGTCGACCCTGCCTGGCTACCAGGCCTGGTTCCTGCCTCTCCCGGATCGCACCCACCTGGCGAATTCAGGAGGCGTAAAGCTTATACCCTTACCAACCGCAGATGTGGTCGAAGCTACTGAAGATGGCCCCTCGCTGACTGTGCGACGTAGCCTGATCGATATCGCCATATCACCTGATCCGGCTGATCTGCTTGTGTTGGGCGGAAGCCTGCCGCTTTCCACCTGGGGAGATTCGGATATGGCCTATCCTACCTTTGAATGGATTGCCGCCCACCCGTGGATACAACCGCTGGCAGGCCTGGACTTATTGACCTTTCCTGCAAAGAAGCTGCAAGGCCTGCCCACACCTGCACCAACTGAAACTTACTGGTTGGAGGAATTGCGATCCGCCCCCGCAAATGTTGTCACCCAGTCAGCCTGGCAGGCCTACCTGACACTCACGGCCGCCACACCCGACCCGCGCCTGCAGGCTCTGCAAAATGCCTATCTTGGCCAGATAGGCGAATTACTGGCTGCCGCCAACTGGGTGAATAAACCGGCGCTTCATGCTGACTGCAAGGACGATTTAAACGGCGATGGACGGGTGGAATGTATCCTGGCAAACCAGAAATACTTTGCTGTTCTTGAAACTGCCGGAGCCCGGCTGACACATTTTTTCTATATCGAAGAAAATGGCCCCCATCAGTTGGTTGGGCCATCCTCACAGTTTGCAGTCGGTTTGAGTGACCCGTCTGAATGGCATCCAGAAAGCGGCGAGGCCGCCGACCCAAGCGTAATCCCTGGTGCCTTCGCTGATGACCCCGGCAGCTGGACTGACTACACCCCAACCTTCCAGCCGGATGGGATAACCTTTACCAACCCGGATAACAGCCGGGTCAAAACGTACCGGCTGACGGAGCATGGCATCCAGGTGCTTTATCAGGTGCATGACCCGCTGAGCACTCGTATCCCGCTGGCACTGGATCCTCAAGCATTTTTTTCCAGTCGAACACATTATCAGGCGGCGCTCATTCCCCATTCATGGACCTGGAGTCTATCAGGCGGCAGCAGCGTCGAGGTCCGTACCGATGCGACCCTTTCAGCAGATGGTTTTACCTCCGCCATCCCATTTCTTTCCTTGTCCGAAAATCCCAACCTGGAGTATCCTAAGGGAAATTATCTTCCTTTCCCGCTGTCAGTAGTTACCATCCAGAGTGATGTAAATTTCAGTGCAGAGATAATCCAAAAATGAAGAATTGCGCAATTGAATTGTTTATGGTAAAGTCTGTTAAGATAAGTACATTTGGGAGAAGACTATGAAAAAAAGTGAAATCCCCGATATCATTGTCAGTAGACTCCCGGTTTACCTGCGCGCACTGCGTCGTATGCAGGTACAAAAACAGCAGACCACCTCATCGCAGGATTTGGGCAAGCAGGTGGGGATCTCGGCAGCGCAGATTCGCAAAGACCTTTCGCAATTCGGAGAGTTCGGCAAACAGGGCACCGGTTATAACATTGCCTTTTTGGTTGATAAATTGCGCGAAATCCTGCATGTGGAGCATGTTTGGGATGTGGCGTTGGTCGGCATGGGCGATATGGGCCATGCCCTGGCGCGCTACCAGGGCTTCAGTGACCGCGGTTTCCGCGTTGCGATGGTTTTCGACAATGACCCCGGGAAAGTTGGTGAGCAGGTGGGCGATTTTGTAGTCCGGGATGCGCGTGAAATGGGAACGGCTATCCGGGAGGCCGGGATTGAAGTTGCAATGCTCTGTGTCCCGGCGGCGGTGGCACAGACAGTGACCACCCAATTGGTGGAGGCAGGGGTCAGAGCCATTTTAAATTATGCGCCCATCAGCCTGAATGTGCCGGCTGGAGTGTGGGTACAGTATCTTGACCCTTCCATAGGTCTGCAAAGGATGACGTATTACCTGGACTGAGACTAGTCCGATCTTACGGGGAATTCTATAGAGCCGGTACTACTGCGAATCCCAACCCATTTGGGCCGACATGTGCTCCGATGGCAGTAGTGACATTGACAAGCAACGGAGGGACATTGACTTTTGATTTGACATCCTCCATCAATTGCCGCGCAGCAGATTCGGCATTGGTGTGCAGCACAGCCAGACGTTCGAGCGATCCCCAGGAATTGAGCGTTTCGATCAGACGCCTGATACCCTGCAGGCGCGTACGCACCTGTCCCAACCTGTGAACAATACCATAGCGCAGTTCAACCAGGGGGTGGAGGTGAAACACTCCGCCAATCATGGCGGCTGCCCAGGAAACGCGCCCGCTACGACGGACGTAGTCGATGCTGTCCAGTAGTGCCGTCACCCGCACTCGCTTGCTTACACTTTCCACCAGGGTCACCAGTTCATCCTTAATGGCTCCCCGTGCTGCTGCTTCTGCAGCCAGGATGACTTGATACCCAAGCCCAAGGCTGACTTGTCCGCTATCCAACACCGTGACGCACTCACCAAATGGCTGCGCCGCCAACCGGGCGGCATTAAAGATGCCGCTCAATGCGTTCGGTGGATGGATGGAGAGGATAAAGTCTGCTCCATTTTCAAGCATCTTTATGTAGCATTGCTGGAATGCACCCACCGAGGGCGATGCAGTCGTCGGCAGTTGTGCCAGGCCTGGCAGACGAACGTAGAATTCGTCACGGCTGATATCCAATCCATCCATGTAGCTGTTCCCGTTAATATAGACCACTGCCGGGACAATCCCAATCCCATATTGTTCAGCCAGACTGGCAGGAATATCAGAGGTGCTGTCAGAAACAAAACCAATTTTCATTCAAGCCCCTACTCCATAATCTCCATTACAGCCAGGCCGATACTGCGCGGGCCAAGCAGCGTTGCCAGGTGTGGCTGGACAGGGTGCTCGCTGAAAAGCGTGCCCGGAAATGTATCGTTTACAAATTGACGCAACGGGCTTGTGGGTAAGTGTCCGCGCATCAAACTGCCAACCAGAGCAATATGGGACGGGGCTGCAAACTCAGCCACAAAATTTTGGAAAGCCTCAAACAAGTGGCGTGGGGTACGCACCTTTTCCATGGGGACAAGTCGTCCTTCTTCAAAGGTAAAGATGGGCAGAATTCCCATCATCTCGGCAACCAATGCCTGATCATGGTCCATAAGACCAGCATACGCCAGGTATGTCAATTCCGGGATAAAGAACAACATGTAGACGCGCGGAATAATAGCCCGCAGTCGTTGTTCGATCTCTTGAAGGCTTGCCCCCTGGGAGACTGCCCCTGCTGCAAGCTGGACAAGCATCCCCAACCCGACCGAGGTTGTTTGCGAATCCACCACTTCCACAGTGATACCGTTACTGAATTGGTCTGAAGCTGAACGGGCATGTTTCATAGCGGGAAAAAGCTGAGAGGAAAGCGTGAGCACAAGGATTGAGTCGTATAAGTGGCTCAAACTGGCATAGGACTGGATGAATTGCTTTGGAGAAGGGGGAATCAACCGCTTATGGGCTGTAAAACCGCCTACCAGGGATTGTCCCTCCTGGCTGGCAGCGTCCTGAATGCCAAACGGGATGACATGCACCCGTTCATGCCCAGTGAAATTGGACTGCGTGAACTGGGCTGTGCTATCAGTGAGGATGCAGACGTTGGGCATAATTTTGCTGTTTGGCAGAAATCACACACAATCCTTGCCAAATATTGGATCATTCCACTGAAATGATGAACTGGTAATGTGGTTGACCGCCATCCTGTAATTCAACTTCCTGCGCAGGGTAAGCCTTGCGGACTGCGTCCACGATACGGCTGGCTTCGGTGAGCGAAAGATCCTCGCCATAAAAGAGAGTGATCAATTCATGATCGGCAGTTCCGGCTTTTTCCAGCGCGCCCAGGCATGATTCTTCCACCGAGGCCGTCGAGATGGCCAGTTTACCATTCACAAGAGCAATCACCTGCCCTTGCTCTACGGAGACGCCATCTATCTCCACCGTTCGCGTTGCGGTCGTGATTTCAATCGTGATGACATCCTCAATGGACTTGATCATCCTGGCCACTACCGCTTCCAAGTCACCATCCGGGTTCAAGTGCATCATGGCGGCCAGCCCTTGAGGAATGTTATGACTTGGGACGATGTGTACTTTCTTGACGGTTACTTCTTTGGCCTGTTGCGCGGCCAGAATGATATTTTTATTGTTTGGCAGGATGATAATTTTGTCTGTTGGCAGATTTTCAAACGCATCCAGAATATCCTTCGTGGATGGGTTCATCGTCTGCCCCCCCTCAACAATGGCGGCCACCCCCAGGCTGGCGAAAACGCGTGAAATGCCAGGTCCGGGTGAAACAGACACCACTGCAATCTGCCCCAGCTCAATGTTGGCTGGTTCGATATGTTTGCCGGCAGATCCTTTATTAATACTTTCGATCTGGGCCACCAGGTTTTCCATCGCAACCTTGGTGATCGTACCCAGACCCATGATGTAATCCACCGGTTTATTGCGATTCTCGGTTGGTACGTGGATATGCATCCGGTACATGCCTTCCCCCTCACCCACCTGGATGGATGTTCCGATCATTTCCAGTTCAGCGTAGAAGCTGCGAAGATCAAGTTCTTTATCGGGTATAAAATCCACCACCACTTCAAAATCCTGACCTGGCTCGATGTCTTCCATGGCGTTTTCCATTTTCATGGCCGATAGTGGATGAACTGTTGCGCCGGGAGTATCCAGCCGCTCACCATTGATGTAACGCAGCATCCCTTCCAGGATGAAGAATAGACCCTTGCCACCCGAGTCCACAACCCCGGCTTGTTTCAGGACTGGGAGCAGCTCGGGAGTCCGTTCCACTGAAGCGTTCGCCGCTGGCACAATCCGTGCCAGAATTTCGTAGGGGTCACCCGTCTCGCGCAAGGCTTCTGCCGCGGCGGCCGCAGTATCCTTTGCAACAGTCAGAATGGTCCCTTCCACCGGGCGTACAACGCCTTTATAAGCAGTATCACGCCCTTCAGCAAAAGCCCGCACCATAGCCGGGCCATCCAGAATTTCCTGGTTATGCAGAGCGCGTGCAAAACCTCGCCATAGTTGGGAAAGAATGACGCCCGAATTGCCGCGCGCCCCCATCAACGCCCCCTGTGATACCGCAGCGGCCATCTGACCAACTCCATGATGACCGAGTTGGTCAATTTCATTATAGGCCGATTGCATGGTCATAACCATGTTCGTGCCAGTGTCGCCATCAGGGACAGGAAAAACGTTGAGCAAGTTTACCGTCTGCTGATTGGCTCTCAACCAGGTCAGCCCTGCCTCGACCAGTTTCTTGAGGACCTGTCCATCAATCGGCATGGACTTTAATCGCTCCAGCCGCGTTTGAACATCCTGATTCATACTTCTAAAGTCTCCTCGCATTAATCGGGATCACTGATGTGCAAGCCCTGGATATGTACATTGACATGGTGGATTGGCATCCCGAGCGCCTTTTCCACCTGATAACGGACTGCGTTGGCAACGCTTTCGGCCACTGAGGTAATCCGGGTGCCGTATTCGATGATGATATGAACATCAATGTCTATCTCTTCGCCATTATAGCTAACGGAGACACCGCGTGCCGGTTCGTGGGTAATGGTCATCGCCAGGCCTTCAGCCAGGTTCCTGGGGGCCAGCCCAACCACACCATAGGATGTAAGCGTGGCGCGGTAAGCGATGGTCGCCAGGGCATTTGGCGAAATGCGGATGCTGCCCAAAGTGGTGGTTTCTTCGCCCATGGTTTTAGCCTCTTTCAGAAAGAATAACACCCGACTTGTACAAGGGTGCGATTCGTGGTAGAATACGCCGCCTGTCCAAACCAGGCTGGCATTATCTGTATAGAAAGGAAATCTAAGAAATGGCAAAATGCGCTCATTGTGGTAAGTCCACTACTTTCGGTCACAACGTCTCGTTCTCCAAGCGGGCAACCAACCGCCCGTTCCATCCCAACCTCCAAAAGGTGACGGTCATTGAGAACGGTCAAAAAGTCCAAAAGATGCTGTGCACCAAGTGCATCCGTACGCTGGCGAAGACGGCGTGATCCGTTTTTAACCTGCTGAGACAAGGTCACGGCGTAAGCCGTGATTTTTGTTTTTAATTTTACGATCAATTGTTTATTGCGCCCTTTAACGCATGAATACCCGCAGCGATACCGTTCGGATATCCAAAGATGGCTCTGGCCACAGCGAAGGCATCTGCGCCGGCTTCCCATACCTGGGAAATCGTCCGGGCCGAAATGCCGCCATCCACTTCCAACCAGGCGTTTGAGCCAATTTCGTCCAGTCTGCGGCGGACCTCAGCTATTTTCGGCACTTGCTCGGCCATGAATTTCTGACCCGAAAAACCGGGATTGACAGTCAGAACCAGGACAAGGTCTGCCAAAGGCAAGGCTTCTGCGAGACTGCTGGCGGGCGTGGCCGGGTTGAGCGTTACGCCGGCTTTACAACCAAGGCTCTTGATCATTTTCAAGGTGCTGGCAATCTCCGGACAGGTTTCCACATGTACGATCAGATGGCTGGCTCCGGCCTTTGCAAAACTTTCCATCAGATTTTCCGGATGTTCGATCATCAGGTGCACATTGAGCGGCAGCTTCGTAGCCCGGCGGCAGGCTTCTACAATAAATGGTCCCATCGTCAGGTTGGGCACAAAATGTCCGTCCATGACATCAATATGGATCCAGCCGGCTCCAGCAGCTTCGACTTCTGCGATTTGCTCGCCGAGGCGGGTAAAATCTGCTGAAAGAATGGAGGGGGCGATCAGGAATCGTTTTGACATTTTATCTGATTACCAGGGTCGCCAGATTCCTTTTTTGGGAATACAGGACCTGCCTTTAGGTCTCATCTTACCGAATGGGCGGATTATACACGAAATAAACCCATAGCCAGAATGGAACCAGACCCAGGACAGCTACGAGCGCAGCCAATCCCAGGCCAACCAAAAGCCAGTCTATCTCAGCCGACCGGGCAGGTGGAATTGCGGGATTGGCTTCCGGAATTGGGGTGACTGCAGCAGGCGCTTCGGGAGTCGGGTTCAATGGCGGAGAAGATATCGCATTACCGAAATTCAGCAAAACGCGCCCCAATTGGTCCGCCGTCCGGTAACGTTGGGAAGGTTCCTTCGAGAGCACCTTCGTTTGGATTTGCTCAAGAACTGGGGAAATATCCGGGAGTACTTTAGAGATCGGCTCCGGCTCGGCTTCGATGTGCATACGGGAAAGTTCGGCGGCGGTATCGGCATGAAAAGGAAGTGAACCAGTCAGCATTTCGTACATGATGATGCCAAGCGAATACACATCGGAGGCAGGTGAAGGAGCCGCACCGGAGGCTTGTTCGGGAGAGTAATATTGCGGACTACCCCAGATTACGTCACTTTTCTCCTTGGGATGAATGGTGGACAGCGCCCGCGCGATTCCGAAGTCGGTGACTTTTAGACGCATATCCGGTGTCACCAGCATGTTTTGCGGCTTTACATCACAATGCACCAACCCGGCGCGGTGTGCATAACCTATTCCTGCACAAGCCTGGATAAGCAGAGGCACGGCCTCCTCGGGGGATAAACGCCCACGCTGCTTAATGAGCGCTTTCAAGTCCATACCCGGGATATATTCCATGACAATGAAGAGCTGTCCATTGTCCAGTCCAAAGTCATGCACGGTGACAATGTTCGGATGAGACAGGTTGGCGGCTGCTCTGGCCTCCTGTCGGAAGCGTTCCTGAAAGGCCGGGTCACGCGAGTAGTTTTCGCGCAAGACTTTCACAGTCACGGATCGTTCCAGCATGGTATCTCGGGCACGATACACGATGGCCATGCCGCCTTTTCCAAGCTGTTCAAGGATTTGATAGCGGTTATTGAGCAGGCGAGTTTCTTCCATGGAGTGCGTGTTGGGATTATAACACGGCGCTTTTTGGCTTCAATCCCTGCCCCTCCACAGTATAATAAAGGTATGGCCGATGCATTGCTCATTTACAATCCTGCTGCCGGGCGTATTTCAGTACGTCCGTTCATCAGTGGTGTAATCCGGGTGCTTAATGATCGCGGATGGCGCGTGGAAGTAGCCGAATCAGTCAATGGCCGTCATACCACGCAACTGGCCCGCATGGCCGCCCAGGAGAACTTCCGCGGGGTCTTTGCCATCGGTGGCGATGGTACAGCCGGGCAGGCGGCCAGTGGATTGCTTGGTTCACAGACGGCACTGGGAGTTCTCCCGGCCGGAACGACCAATGTTTGGGCGCGCGAAATGGGTATCAAGGCCTTCGTTTGGCCAAATATCCGCACTTTGCGCCAGAATACACGATTACTGCTCGAGACTCCCCCCTGCGCAGTGGATGTAGGGCTGTGCAATGGCCAGCCCTTCCTGATGTGGGCCGGAATCGGCCTGGATGCGATGACCGTAAAAAAGCTGGATCCCCGCAAGCGTTTCGAGAAATACCTCAACGTACCCGAATATTTTGCCGCCACTGTTTGGAATGCAACCATCTGGCATGGAATGAATTTGCACGTCACCGCGGACGATAAACAAGTTGAAGGTCATTACCTGCTGGCGGTCGTCAGCAACATCCGCCATTATGGAGGACTGGCAATTTCTCCCGCTGCGTACATGGACGATGGGAAGATGGACCTTTGGCTCTTTTCCGGCTCGACACTTGCGGATGCTTTTCGCCACTTTTTTGAAATCCTCGCTGGGCGTCACGTGACCTCAGACCTAGCCCGCTGCATCCCGTTCCGGGAGGCGCAGATCGTGTCTGAGACGCCTTTCCCGCTCCAAATCGACGGTGAGCCTTTGCTGGGAGCACAGCAGGCTGCGCTCAAGGTCCTCCCGCTAAAATTGCATATCTTAATACCGCCCCATGCCAGGTACTTGTTACAGGGTAAAAAAGATCAATCGACACAACCTCGTTGAACGACAGGATTTTTTATGAGAGCCTTCAAGCATTTCTTATCGCATAACCCGCTTGTTTTTTTGCTCCTTTTCCTCCCCATAACACTGGCGGCTGAACTTCTGCACTGGTCGCCGGTGGCTGTTTTTATTCTGGCCGGCATAGCCATTATCCCAATGGCAGCCTATATTGGTGAATCGACCGAATCTCTGGCTCACTTCACCGGTCCGCGGATTGGCGGGTTGCTCAATGCCACGCTAGGGAACGCGGCCGAACTTATCATTACCATAACCGCCATCCGTGCCGGGCTGCTTGAGCTGGTCAAAGCCTCCATTACAGGTTCCATCCTGGGCAACCTGCTCCTGGTGATGGGCTTTGCATTTATAGTTGGCGGTGCCAGGCACGGGCGCCAGACCTTCAACCGCCAGAATGCCGGCCGCAATGCCATCCTGCTCACCCTGGCTGTATTGGCCATGATTATTCCTTCCCTGTTCAGTCATTCCATCGGTCCGGATACCAGTCCCAGAGTCGAGGCTTTGAGTCTCGGAGTGGCTGCAGTCATGATCATTTTGTACGTCCTGGGATTGTTGGATGCTGCCAAATCAGGCGATACACCCGTCACCCACGAACCGGCCCCTGCTTCTGTTCTCCCGCACTGGTCGCTTACGACTTCCATTGTCATTCTCGTATTGGCGACCACCGGGATAGTCTTGCTCTCGGAAGTATTGGTGGGGGTGGTTGAACCGGTCGTAGCCGATCTGGGTGTCTCCGAATTCTTCCTGGGCATTATTCTTATCCCCATTATTGGCAACGCGGCCGAGCACCTGGTGGCTGTCCAGTTTGCCGCGCAAAATAAAATGACGCTGAGCGTTGAAATAGCGGTCTCCTCCAGCCTGCAGGTTGCCCTGCTGGTCGGACCGTTGCTGGTCTTTCTCAGCCTCCTGCTTGGTCACCCGCTCACATTCATTTTTAATACCTTCGAACTTCTTGCCCTGATCGCGGGCGTAATCGTTACAGTCCTGGTCTCGAGTGATGGCGAATCCTCCTGGTTGGAGGGAGCAGCTCTGGTTGGTGTCTACCTGATCCTCGGATTGGCCTTTTTTATGTTACCGGTGTAGGATGAAAAATATTCTGAATGGCAAAGTCCTGATTGCAATGGTGGTGATTGCTACGGTGCTGTTGTGCGGCAGTCTGGCGTACATCCTGTTAATGCGGCCTGCTGCCATATCCAGGACCGGCCTGGCCGCGGCCACATCCGCCCTGACCATTATCCCTGCTCCATCCTCCACACCACTCCCTCTGCCTCCCACACTGACACCATTACCGCCCACCCCGGCACCATCATCCACCCCTGCACCGGGTCAGGTTGCCATTGGGGTGTATGTGCAGCCCAGCACCGGTGGCCAGGGCCTGCGGGTACGAACAAGCCCGGGACTGAGTTCTGACTTTTTCTCAGCCTTTGATTCGGAGGTTTTCCTGGTCACGAAGGGACCAGAGCAGGCCGACGGTTACACCTGGTGGTATCTGACTGCCTCCTACGATGCAGCCCGGGCCGGGTGGGCTGCACAGGACTTTCTGGCGGTCATACCGTCTCCATAGATGAAACCCCACTTTTTATCCGGATTCCTCGGCTGTCTTTCCATTCTCCTGGCTTTACCTGCCTGTGGTATTAAGGCCGAAGCGACCCCAACCCTGGTGCCGGCCGTGCCATACCAGACGGCGGTCTCCACCCGGACGCCCACCGTCATCCCCGGGCTGACCGGGATCGTACTGCCCACCCCAACCATTTTCATATATACAGTTGTGCAGGGTGACAGCTTGAACAGCATTGCCCAGCGCACCGGCGTTTCTCTGGAAGCTTTGCTGGCGGCCAACCCGGACATTTCGGCGGCAACACTCTCGGTTGGAATAAAGCTGATCATTCCAGCCGGCGATCAGGCCCCCGGCGAGCCAACGCCCACACCTGCCCAGCTTCCGGTGCGGCAGGCGCATTGCTGGCCGGAATCAAGCGGCGGGCTTTGGTGCTTTGGCCTGCTGCAGAATACTTATGCAGAAACACTTGAAAACCTTTCGGCACAGTTCACCTTGTTGGATGCGAGCGGGCAGGAAATTGCCAGCCAGGTTGTTTATGGATTGCTTGATATTCTTCCGCCAGGCGCGTCCATGCCACTGGCAGCCCATTTCGCCCCGCCAGTGCAGCTGGAGGCCAACGTACGCATCCAGGTTTTGACGGCCATCCGACTCCTGCCGGGGGATACGCGCTACCTGCCGGTCAGGTTCGAGAATACCCTGGTCAGTGTGGAGGCTTCCGGGAGGACGGCAAGAGCCTCCGGACGGGTACTGCTGACCGGTACGGGCACGGCCAACATGCTTTGGGTCCTGGCGAGTGCTTACGATGAGGCGGGAAACGTGGTCGGGTTGCGGCGCTGGGAGTCTGGTACGGCGTTGAAGGCGGACTCACCCGTACCTTTTGATTTCCAGGTATCAAGCATGGGACCGGCAATTACAAGGGTGGAATTCCTCGCCGAGGCACGACCTTAACCAAGAACGGTCACCCAAGAGGTGACCGTTCCTTTGTTTAGTGCTGCAACCGCAAATAGCGTTCGAGCGAAATACCAATGGGCGTCAGTACAAATCCTTTTACGTAAGGCTTGACCAGCATGTAGGAGACATTGTGCGAGATGAACAGGGCCGGAGCGTCCTGGACAATCATTTGCTCGGCCTGCTGGTAAAGTTGGATTCTTGCATTTACATCCTGCTCGACACGCGCCCGGTCAAGGATGGCATCCAGGGCGGGGTTGCTGTAGTTGCCGATATTCTGCTGCGCACCTGAATGGAAAAGAACGTCGGCAAAGTTCTCCGGGTCGGGGTAATCGGCGCACCAGCCGCCTGAGAAAATTTGCCCATGCTGACCGGAGTAGAGCAGGTCATAATACTTGTCAGGTTCCAGGTTCTCTATGGTGATTTTCACACCAAGATTCTGCTCCCACATCTGGGCTATGGCGGCCACATCTGCCCCGGCAGTGCTGCCGATTCCCGTGGCGCTGTAGACAATGGGCGGGAGCCCCTGCGGGCCAGCATATTTGGACTGCGCCAGGAGCGCGCGTGCCTGCTGGGGATCATAGGACAGACCCTGGAGATCTGCATTGTAGCCGGGCAATGCTGGCGGGAAGGGACCTTTGGCCGGAATCCCAACGCCGTTGTCAACCACATCAATGAACTTCTGCCGGTCAAATGCCATGCTGAAAGCCTGACGCACCTTGACGTCATCAAAAGGCGGCCTGGTCACATCAAAGACAACATAGCTGGTGCACAGGCTCACGCTGCTGCGCAAATCGGCATGCAGCGCATCGGCCGGGTCGAGCACGCGCGGCACATCCGAAGAAGAGATATCGGTCACGTCGATCTCACCCGATTCGTACAGGCGGATGCCAACACCCGTATACAACTCCACCACAATTTGCGGAATGGAGGGAACGCCCAGATAGTAGTCCGGATTGGCAGAATACACCATGACCTTAAAGCTCTCCCAACGAGTCAGTTTGTAAGGACCCGTGCCGTTCGGGCTGCGGTACCATTCCGGGCCGGATTCAACATTTTTCTTGTCCAGAACAAAAGCAACGGGCATGGTCAATTTGAACAGGAAGTACGGCTTGGCCGCGTCAATTGTGACCTGCAGGGTATGCTCATCGAGCACTTTCAAACCGGAGATATGCCCGGCTTTACCAGCCTGCATCTCCGCCACACCCAGGATGTCGCCCAAGTAAGTCAAAGCGGTATCAGACTGGGTGGCCGGGTTGGCGGCGCGCTCCCAGGAATAGACCACATCCTGGGCCACCACCGGCCGGCCATCGTGAAACCTGGCATTCGTCCGCAAGTGAAAGGTATAGACTGTGCCACCTGCCGATACATCCCAGGATTCAGCCAGCTCGGGCGTCAGGTTCAAATTGGTATCAAAGGATACCAGCCCGCTGAAAATACGCTTATCGCCAGAATCGTGTTGGGTGGCCGGGTCGTAATCGCGCGGATTGGTGCTTTCCCCGCCAGCCAGGAAGAGTGCCTGGTTGCGGTTTACCCCATTGACGACGGGGGCATCAAAACTTATCCCGCTCAGCAGGGTTTGCAGATCATTGGCGTTGGCGTCATAATCTTCCGGAGTGCCATAGGTCAGCAGGAAGAATGCGCGTGCACCATGAATGAGCGTAGTAAGGTTGACTTTTAACCCGGTGCCGCTGCTGTCAGCCGTCACCACCCGACTCCAGGCAGAAGCCGCATCGGTGCGCGTCAAGGCGGCATCACTTACAGGAGAGATATTCTGCAAACCCTGCAAAGCGCTGCCTGCCATTTGGCCATTGAAGGATTCAGCCGTATCGCCGGATTGCACCGGAAATACGTAAAGATCAGATTTGACGCTCTTATCAGGGCTGAGAAATACGACCAGGGATTGTTCGCCCTGCGCGGGGGATTGGGTTATCCAGCCCAGTGGATAATGTACACGCAGACCGTTTTCCTGGCTGATGTAGGTCAAAGGCTCCGAATCTGGTGTGGCGCTGGGAACGTTCAGTTCGGTTGGGGCGACAGTGGCGGCGCTCAATTCTGTCGGGGCGGCAGTCGCAGCGCTCAACGCAGCCGGGGTGGCGGTGCCGGAGACCTGGCAAGCCGGCAGGAGGACCAGTATGGCCAGCAGGCAGGGGAGAAATTTCCTCGTCAGCTTCATTTTGATCTCCCATTTTTGCGGCGGACGATGAGGAGAATTGCCAGGCCGGCCAGCAGGACTGCGATGACCAGGCAGGCAAGCGCAATTTCAATGAAAGAGGTGTAATTGCGCGGGTTGAGGCCAGGCTGTTGGGTTGACGAGACCACGGTGGACAAGTCCACGGTCGCGGTTGGGACGGCTGTCTGCTGCGCCTGCAGCGTGGTCGGGTGCGGTGTGGAGAGGCCGGCCGCTGCAACCGGCGCGGCACCCACCGGCACAAACGTCGGGACCTCAGTCGGCGTGGGGACCGGGGTCGGTTCCGAACTCCCAGCCTGTGGCTCCAGGCCAAGGCTGGATCTCCAGGCATCATCCAACCCGCCTACATTAAAATCATAGACGGCCATGAGAGCTTCATCTGCGGTTGCACCATCCCGCAGGTCGAGCAGCAAGGTTCTTAATTTATCGCGCCCATAGGTTTTAATCAGAAAATTGACCACGCTGTAGGACTCTGCATATGCCAGATAGCCGGCATCCGATTCCGGGAAATTCCCGCCAAGCGAGCGCAGGCTCATGAGCGAATTTCCGGCGACCGCCTGATCGAAAAGGCTCTGTTCGTAGTCTTGTGGCCCACCCCCGCTATAGACAGCCAGCCCTTCATTCAGCCAGGTGGGGACAAATCCCAGGCAGGTAAAAGTAAGGTGGCCGACCAGCACGTGGGACAGTTCGTGGGCTTCAGTGCTCTTGCCCCAGTTCAATTGGTCAGGCGAAATTCCGATGATGACGATATTATCCTGGGGAAAGGCTTCGCCGCCGGACCAGGATGGTTCATAAAGTACGGCATCCTGCAGGTCACTGGTGTTGGCATAGATATAGATATTAATAGGGCTGTCTGTGCTCACACCGACATCCTGTGAAAGCCGAAGCAGGGCTTGCGTGGCAGCCGTGTAAAGTTGCTGGCCGAAAGAGTTGCCGCCGCTATAATAATGCAGGTTGATGTACCCCCCGGTGATGGCCTTCCAGGGATGGGTATCGTCCAGCCATAGTACGGTTTTGGTGGGACTGGTGAACTGCGCTCCGCTGGCATCTTTGACCTGCCATCGCCACCAGACGGATGTCCCGGGAGCCAGCGAGCCGGACTGGCGCATTTCCCAGGTCCATTCCACCTTCACCTGCGCGGCCGGCGTGAATGTCGGGAAGGCTTTGGCCTCCACGGTACCGCAGGCCAATTGATTGACACCATACTCAAGCACCACCGAGCTGATATCGGCGCCGGACTGGAACTCGGCATTGAAAATGATGCTGTCAGGGAATGTGAGGCTGGCCACGTCGCTGACGACCTGGATGGCCGATTGGGCATGGGCGGGTGTGACCAGGCCGCCCAGAAACAGGAGGAGCAGGATAAAAATGGAAGACCGGAAACTTTTCATGCAGCCCTTTCTGATAAGGCAAACGGGCTGAAGTATAGCATTCTTCTCCTGCTCTGCGTCCAGCTTCTCATGTGAGATTCATTTTCAAGAAAGGAATCGGGTAATCAGGTGATCAGGTAGACAGGGATCAGGCAAACAGGGAACAGACGAGGCTGTGCAAGGACCCGTGGACATGGCAGGAGAATCTCAAGTGGGCAATGGATTCCAAAGAGGGGATGGTAGTCGTTCCGCGGAACGACGGAGGAACGACTAGGGGAGGAGATTACGATTATACGAGGCGGAGGGCCTCCAGGTTTGCTTTGGCCTGGGGCACGGCGGCCAGGAAGCCCTGCAGCTTTTCGCAGGCGTAATCGGGACAGACAGCGCAGTTCGCCAGCCCGCGCTCGAGCGCGCACAGGCGGATCTGGCACTCGCTGCAATGTCCGATCTTGCGGCCTTCGGTCATGCAACCGTCACACTGCACATTGTCAGCGGTCAGGCCGGGGGCGTTAAATTCCCTGGTCCATTTTTCGGCCACTGCGACCAGCGCGGCCCGGTCATTGGCCTGGGTGGCGATATACGCATCGCATCCGGCACAATCCAATCCACATGCAGCAATCAGGGTGGTCATGGTATCACCTCCGCTCAAATCAATCAGGTCAACCTTGCGAAGGTTTTGGAACCTTCGCAAGGCTTGTCTTGGGCAGGTATATAATAGAACATTTTTTCTAGTTTGTCAAGGTACTTGTTTACGGTTATTTCACCAAATGGCGGAGCCGTCAAAGAAGGCGCTGTTTCACCGAAGCGCTGCAAGTTTGGCCGTCATGTTGGTCTGTCCATGTCGAATGAGCAGGATGGTGGCTGCCATTTACTCCTCAATATTTATTATCCTGGCAATTCCTGCTTCAACGTACATCTTTGGCAGAGGCTATCAGCCGAACTTTTTGCGGTTTCTTGAGTAAAAGCGAGCCTCATCGCTCGGGAGCGATTTCATATCCCATATGGGCAGGCGTCAAGCAGATCAGCCCAGTCCGGGCGCATCAGCATCCATAAAGTAATCATGAACAAGGTTCACCCCGAAGGATGGAAACCCTGGAGCCGGACTCCAACGTCTCCGGACGTTGGCAGAAGTCGGAGACTTCGGACTCCGGAAACTATTTTCATATCAGACTCTTCCGTGCTAGAATTAAATCAAACCAGCAAGGTCCATCAAAGGAGAAGGACATGCCTACTTCCAAACATTCACACCCGGTTGCGAAAGCCTCCGAACATCAGCCTGCCAGCCATTTCCGCCCCCATCCCTGGCACGGGCTGGAGGCGAGACCCGAGCCGCCTCTGACTGGAGACATCCTGGACGAGCAGACCTGCCTGCTGCCGCGACGACAGCCATTATGATGGCAACCGCCCTCTGCCGCACCCGCACCTGGTCTATATTCGATATTACTTAGGAATACCCATCAGGAGGTGACGTTTCAGAGGAACGAACACACTCATTTTTGGTACAAACGACAGATGATCGTCAGATAAAAAATGCATCACGGAACATAGCTTTTCGTAATTGAATCAAACAAAGGAGTAAAACCATGAGCGAAGAAAGCAAGTGCCCGGTTCACCATCACACTACCGGGGGCGGCACGACCAACCAGGACTGGTGGCCGAACCAGTTGAATCTTGACATCCTGCGCCAGCATTCCACCAAGTCCAACCCTTTGGGCGAAGATTTTAACTATGCCAAAGAGTTCAAGAGCCTCGACCTGCAAGCCGTGAAGAAGGACCTGCGTGAACTGATGACCCAGTCACAGGATTGGTGGCCGGCGGATTTTGGACACTATGGACCTCTTTTCATCCGCATGGCATGGCACAGCGCCGGCACCTACCGCGTCGGTGATGGTCGTGGTGGCGCAGGCAACGGCAGTCAGCGCTTTGCGCCCCTCAATAGCTGGCCCGACAACGTCAACCTGGACAAGGCGCGCCGGCTGATCTGGCCGATCAAACAAAAGTACGGCCGGAAAATTTCCTGGGCCGACCTGATGATCCTCGCCGGAAATGTCGCCCTGGAATCGATGGGTTTCAAGACCTTCGGTTTCGCGGGCGGGCGTGAGGATACCTGGGAACCCGAAAAGGACATCTATTGGGGCTCCGAGGGCAAGTGGCTGGAGGACAAGCGTTACTCCGGCGACCGGGAACTCGAGAATCCACTGGCCGCCGTTCAGATGGGCCTGATCTACGTCAACCCGGAAGGCCCCAACGGCAACCCGGATCCGCTGCTGGCTGCCAGGGACATCCGCGAGACCTTCGCCCGCATGGCCATGAACGACGAGGAAACGGTTGCGCTGATTGCCGGTGGACACACGTTCGGCAAGACCCATGGCGCTGGCGATCCGGCGCTGGTCGGCCCGGAACCCGAAGCCGCCCCCATCGAGCAGCAAGGCCTCGGCTGGAAGAGCAGCTTCGGTACGGGCATGGGTGATGACACCATCGGCGGCGGCCCGGAAGTCATCTGGACCACCACACCCACCCAGTGGAGCAGTAACTTCTTCTGGAAATCTATTCGGCTACGAATGGGAACTGAGCTAAGAGCCCGGCCGGTGCGCACCAATGGGTGGCCAGAGGTGCCGACGCGACCATCCCGGATGCCCACGATCCTTCCAGGAAGCATGTGCCCAGCATGCTGACCACGGACCTCGCCCTGCGCTTTGACCCGGCCTACGAGAAGATTTCGCGGCGCTTCATGGAGAATCCGGATCATTTCGCCGATGCCTTCGCCCGCGCCTGGTTCAAGCTGACGCACCGCGACATGGGCCCGCGCGCCCGCTATCTCGGCCCCGAGGTCCCTTCCGAAGAGCTCATCTGGCAGGACCCCATCCCGGCTGTAAATCACAGGCTGATCGATGCACAGGACATTGCCTGCCTCAAGGGTAGGATCCTGGCGTCTGGTTTGTCCGTCCCGGAGCTGGTTGCGACCGCCTGGGCCTCGGCCTCCACCTTCCGCGGCTCCGACAAGCGCGGCGGCGCCAACGGCGCCCGCATCCGCCTGGCCCCGCAGAAGGATTGGGAAGTCAACCAGCCCGAACAACTGGTGAAGGTTCTCAAGACACTGGAGGACCTCCAGAGCACGTTCAACAGCGCACAGAAGGACGGCAAAAAAGTATCCCTGGCCGACCTGATCGTCCTGGCTGGTTGTGCAGGCGTTGAGCAGGCCGCGAAGAATGCCGGTTACACAGTGACTGTCCCCTTCGCGCCGGGGCGCATGGATGCCTCGCAGGAACAAACGGATGTGAAATCCTTCGCCGTGCTCGAGCCAAAGGCCGACGGCTTCCGCAACTACCAGAAGACCGACTATGGGGTATCGTCCGAAGAAATGCTGGTGGACAAGGCGCAATTACTCACGCTGACCGCGCCTGAAATGACCGTTCTCGTGGGTGGGATGCGCGCCTTGAATGCTAACTTTGGAGGCTCCCAGCATGGGGTCTTCACCCGGCGGCCCGAGTTGCTCACCAATGACTTCTTCGTGAACCTGCTTGATATGGGCACGGTGTGGAAGCCCCTTCCGGAGGAAGCTGACGTGTTCGAGGGCCGTGATCGCAAAACGGGTGAGCTCAATTGGACCGGCACCCGCGTTGACCTGGTCTTTGGCTCGAACTCCCAACTGCGGGCCCTGGCGGAAGTTTACGCTTGCGAGGACTCTGCGGAGAAGTTTGTTCACGATTTTGTCGCCGCCTGGAACAAGGTCATGAACCTGGACCGCTTTGACCTGGCCTGACCGCCGCCGGGGTGATCACCGTCCGCATCGTGTTCAAGCTGCCGACCAACTTATTATCTTTCCTAAAGGTCGGCGGGCATGGGTGCATCCAGGAATGAATTAATGATGGCAGCCAGCCCGGGAAAAGTGAGGACATCATAGTGGGTCATCCCCGGCAGGATGGCGAGGCGCGCCGCCGGTCTGCCGGACCCGTCCAGGCCGGCGTCGCGCTGACCACCGCCGAGCAGCGTGAAGAACTCCAGCATGTGCCCAGGCTGAATTGCATCCGCATCCGCAAAAACCAGCATACCTGGAGACTTGACCCCAGCCACGCCCTTCGACCAGTCATACTCCTGGCGCAGCAGGACACCGATCTTGGTGAAAAGCGCGGCCCAGTTCTTGCCCGGATAGAGCTGGCTGAGTGGGGACTGGTCCATGAAACGGGCAGCCTCGGGACCCATCTGGTCGAAGCTCTGCAGGACCTCCGGGTAAAATCCCTGGCGCTTGAAGGGGGTTGATACGATTACAAGCCTGTGCACCAGCCCAGGGTGCCGGATGGTGGTCTGAAGCGCCACGCCGCCTCCCAGGCTGTAACCCAGGATATCGGCGCTGATGATATCGAGCTGATTCAACAATGCGGCAATATCGTCGGCCATTAATCCGAAGCTGAGCGGGCGATCGATATCGGCTGTCCGTCCATGACCCTGCAAATGGACAGGGATGACCTGACGGCTTGCGGCAAGCACCGGCAGGAGCGGGGTGAACATTTCGCTCGCACCAACACCGCCGTGCAGCAAGACCAGCGGCCGGCCGTCTCCGTGGATCTCGTAATACAACTTGAGGCCGTTTACAGAAGCATAATTTCCAAAGACTTCAGGTTTCCTGGGTCCAGCGATGAAACTTGTTTTTGTCATTTGATCTGCTCCTTTTTCAGGTCCGGCTGGTAACAAAGCAGGATATTCCCGTTACGAAAGGTCCGGGTTTTCAGCAAGCGCAGGGGGAGTCTTTCCTGGAGGCCTTTGAACAAGGGGGTTCCGCTCCCCAGCAGCAGGGGATTCACCAGGATCCTAAATTCGTCGATCAAGTCATGCCGGATCAACGTCAGCGAAAGGTCGGAACTGCCAAAGATAAAAATATCCTTGCCGGGCTGTGCTTTGAGCCGCCGGACTTCCTCGACGATATTCTCTTTTACCAGCCGAGTGTTCTGCCAGGTGACGCCGTTGAGCGTCCTGGAGAAGACGACCTTGGGCAGGCGATTCATGGCAGCCGCCGTGACCGGATCATCCCGGGCAGCCTCTGCACCTGGCCAGTACCCGGCCATGAGTTCATAGGTCACCCGGCCGAACAGGAGCAGGTCGGTGGAATCCAGTTGCGCGTTGGAAAACTCGTTGAATTCTTGATCCACGTTATGCCAGTCGATGGCATGCTCTGGCCCTTCAAAGTAGCCATCCAGAGAGATCAGCATGAAGAAAATGATTTTTCTCATCAAAAACCTTCCCAGAACCAGGCATGAAAGCTAAAAGTCAGTGAAGGATGTTCTTTTAGATAAATATTATCTTCATTGTAGTAAATACATTCTCAAAAGTCAATAGGTAAAAACTCCCCTCGAGCAGGGAACCCCGCAGGAGGCGCGCGACGGTTTTCGCAACAGTATCGGGATCCTTTAGAGCGTCGGTGGACTCTTCGAAAAGGTGGATTCAACCCGTGGCCGTTGAGTTGGACGTGCTGCGCGATGAAGACGAAGAATACGCCCCTCCGTCTGCGAGAAGCCGGGGTGCCGGTCAAGCAGATGCGCAGTAACAAAGATAAATCGAAAGGTGGTGTAGCAGTGCCAGAAACAGAGCAGGTTACTTCGGGCAGCTTTGGCGGATCACATGGATCGCCGCGCTGATCGATGCTCCGATTTATAGTCAAATATCTGCTTACATCCCCATCAGGAATTGAAAGATCTTGTCTGACAGCCCCGGCAGCGTCTCGTGCCCGAAGTCGGGATATATCGTCATTATCTTTGACGATGTGATTTTGTTATATGCAGCAAACTGGGTTGATGGGGGGCAAATCGTATCCATCAGACCAATCCCCCAAAGTACTTCTGCCCGGATTCGAGGAGCTAAATATTGAATGTCGATATAACCCAACATCTCAAAGATGGCATCCTCACGCACATGTGCCGGATCAAAGTTGCGAAAGTACTCCTGCAGTTCCCGGTAGGCATCTTTCGCTTGATCCATTTCCCAGACCCTTTTGTAGTCACTAAGAAAAGGGAAGACTGGAGCGGCACGTTTAATGCGAGGTTCAAGGGCGATACAGGCCACTGTCAGTGCACCTCCTTGACTGCCACCCGTTGCACCAACACGATTTGCATCCACATCCGGCATTTCCATGAGGATTTTGGCCAGTTGAGCAGTATCAAGAAAGATCTCGTAAAACAGCAATTTCTCCGGAGAACCGCGCAAGGCATCATCCAGACCGCGGATGATATGCCCATGGAGCGTGTTTCCACTGACACCGCCACTATCTTCGGAAAGCCCGGCCTGACCCCGGCAATCCAATGCCGCAACCGTATATCCTTGAGCAACATAGCCAAGTTTATCCGACCAATCGCCAGAATTACCTGAGTAGCCATGGAACATCAAGACAGCTGGATGGGGAACTGGAACTCTCGCGGGTCGCAGAAGCTTGGCATGCACACGAGCTCCGCCGATTCCTGTGAAAAAAAGATGGAAACATTCCACACCCGGTGTTTGAAATTCAGCCGGTATAAGTTCAACTTGAGAATTGGTCGAGCGCATTTCCGCCAGCCCTTTATCCCAATACGCGTCGAAATCGTGAGGACAGGGGTTTCTTCCCTGATACTTTTTTAATTCGTTAAGAGATAAATCAAAAGTCAATGGCATATTCGTCTCCTCAAAGATACCTGGATATTGTTCCCTACAAGGGATATTCCACTAAATTCCCGCCATCATCTGTATATTCAATGATGGCCTTATAACTACTGAGATCAACTAATAATTGGCACCTTTTTTGCTTTTTTTCCCAGGAGAGCTTCAAAAGACAATCTTCTGAGTCTTGGATCTTAAATTCTCCATCGAAAGCGTCGTAATCATTTCGAAAACGAATTAGCTTTAGCAGACGCTGTACAACTGGACGCTGGAGATCCTGTTCTACTTCATCAACTGAATAATTATGCCGATTAATATCGCGACCTTCGCCAGTACGAGCTACTGAGGAATGATCGTTTTTTCCAGCAAGCAATCCAACATAGTAAACTTGTGGTATTCCGGGTGTAAAGAACTGAATGGCCCTGGCAGACAAGTAAGCATCGTCATTGCAATCCAGCATGGAATAGAAGGCGCAGCGGATTTGATGCACATCGAAGCCGTCCAGGTCCTTATGCTTTGGGGAAAATATCAGGCTGAGATTTGCACCCCTTTTTAGACAAATATCAACCACCTTGCGAGCATCCTGGCTTGTATAAAAGCCATTCAAATCTGGTTTGATCGGCACTCCATCATGACAATCAAGCATGGTAAATTGATGGTGTGGACGAATTTTGATATACTCTTTCAACCTTTTACTGGTTCTATTTAAAAGCGCGTCCAGCACTGTATAAGGCAGAATAAAGTCATAGATCCAATATCCTTTTTCAGCCAATTTGAATTGAGTAGTGTAATCTGCATGTACTTCAGGTAACAATTCAATCCCAAGGGAACTGGCTAATTTCGAAATCCACTCTAAAAACTGATAAATTTCCGGCTCCACAAAAAAACATGTGGTTCCCCGCTTTTTAATCACATAACCGACTGCATCCAGCCGGACAATTTTAACCTTATTCTTGCTGAAACAGGTCATGAATTCAGCCAGAAGCTGGCGAGCGATCTTTGAATTCACGTCCATATCAATTTGCTCAGAGGGAGTGGTTTTGCCAAAGGATGTCCAAACTCTCTCCAATTCACCTGTTTTTTCAATCATGAAGTTGGAAAATGGTTCCGTCCGGCGCAGAAATATTTTATCAATTTCCTCCTGCGAAGGATTGCCATTTGGCCAAATCTTATCCACAGTAATGAACAGATCTGCATATTCAGACACGCGCCCTTTTTCCAGGAAATCCTGAAAATATGGTGATTTTGCCGAAATATGATTGACCATCAAATCAAGCAAGATGGCATGCTTTTCACCTATACGCCTGATATCCTCCCAGGTGCCAAACTGCGGTTCGATATCCAAGTAGGTAAGAGGTGCAAATCCACGATCACCAGAAGATGGAAATGGTGGCAGGATATGGATGCCGCCTTTAAAGAGGCCGGGAAAATAAGTTTCCAAAACATAATTGAGCGTCTGTAGATTCCCGCCCAATGAATCCGGATAAGTTATCAGCTGAACTTGATTTTTGACCGTCATATAGAATCCGATTAAGCAACATTAATTACGTCATACTCTTTTGTTATCAAAAAATCCGCCAATTGCTTATGGCCGGCAATAATTTTGTGTTCCATGCACAACACTTGCTCTATAAATGGATCGCCTACTTCATTACCGCGCTTTCTTTTTAGGCGGTGTTCCAGGGTGTCCAACCAATTTCTGGAAATGAAAATCCTGGTATCAACATGCTTGAGCAAAGATGTATATGTTCCTTCCGCAATCACGACTTTTATTCCATCCAAACTGATCGTCTCTTGTTCAATTGCGTTTGAATCATAATCAACCAGTGGTTTGGTTATTTCGTTTTTCCCCTGAATGGCGTTTACCAGGTTTTGTTCCATAACATCAAGCTTGACCTCTACATGAGGCCCAAGCCATTCTGGATCTTCGCGTCTTTTTAAGTCATTGGATTTGGGTGGAAGATTAAAATAATCATCCTGCCCCAGTAGGACAGATTTGATTCCGAATGTATCCAATTCGTCCGCTATGGCCCTACCAGTTTCAGACTTGCCGCTACCAGATTCACCTGCGACCGTGATTATGAATCTGGTCGTTTTTCTCCTGATTCTTTCAATAATTTGTGGAACTATCTCACTTGCGGCTCGTTTGTGATAATCTTGTAGAACAAGGATGTCGCCTCTCATTTTGATTTCTCCGTTCATGCATACTGGAAATTATTTCTTAAAAATGTGGCCATTAGCATCCACGCATCCTGAGCTGCTTCCCGGGGTCCTGTGTGAGTAAAACCGTGATCACAGCCTTTATAAAACTTGTAAAGACTTTCCTGTCTATAGAAATCAATGCAATTTATAGATTACGATATCAACGCTGTCCTTAACATTTGGGGTTCCACAGAGCTCCCCCACGTAGACACCTTGGTTGAGATAGCTATATTTTCCATCTATATTTGCCATAAAAGTGGGCGTCGTTTTGATCCGATAATTAGAATCCGGATCGATCAAACCTTCGTTCTCGATAGCTATGAATTCTCCATCATTTGTCTCCAACAGATACTTGGCAAAAACATGGGAAATTCCATCCACGCGAGCCGTATTCCAATCCGCTCCTCCCGGAATCACTTTTCCTTCGATATTTTCACCGTTGAAAGTTCCACCGGTGATAGGGATCACTTGTAGTCTGCCGGCTCCGTTTGTGCCAACCACTTTGACTTCCCCAAGCGTTACCTTAAGCCGCATGACTTCATCTGCTTGAAGATTGACCATGGTATGAATTCCTTAAATGTATGAAAATGGTTCGCCTGCTTCAACAAAACTGACCGGCATGAGAGGGAAGAGCTTTTGCAACCATCCTGGCAGATGTTTCATCCCGACCTCTTCAGTGCGGTTGTGACCCAGAACGATCAGGGATTTGTTCATTCCAAGCTGGGAGGCATCCCGTACGTACGCAGGAAGCGTCCATTCAAGAATCTCGCCGCAAACGATCACGTCCAGGTTGTGATCGCGCATCAGTTCCATCGGCATTTCGTCCCGACCCAGGCCCAGGCTGCCCCCACCAACCAGCACCGAAACCCTTTCGACGCTTCCAGTGATATTTCCCACGATTTGTGAGATCTTGACCTGCAATTTCTGCTTCAGAAACTCTGATAGTTCTGTCACGGTTGTCTTGGGAAGGACAAAACAATGTTTATCCGAGGGGTCAACATATTGTTCCCATCCCAGTTCTTTCAACAGCCCCACGTAGACCAGGTCAGGGCTGGTAAGGTGCATATGGTCATGAAAACGCCAGATGTTGACGTTGTTCTCTTGAATCAACCTGATCTTCTCCAGGTAAACCGGGTCATGCTGCAGCCAATCGGTCTTGTCCCAGCCAGTGAAGTAGGTGGGCTCATGCGTGATGATGAGGTTGGCACCTCTGCTGATACTTTCACGGATGACTTCGACGGTGGCCATGAAAGTGGTAGCCATCCCGGTTACTTCATTTTGCCAATCCCCAGCCATCAACAAATCACAGGTTTTCTCGAGGGGAGGTGTGTTACATTCCTCGATGATTGCATCAACAACGTTTTTAACGTTCATCTGGATTTTCTCCTGAAGTTTTACTAACCCTTTACAGCACCAATTACAATGCCGCGAATGAAATACTTTTGAAGAAGAGGGAAAACGATCAGGATCGGCAGAATCCCGATCACTGCCAGGGCCATTCGGATGGATTCCCCAGGCAGGCTGATGACGATATTGCCGACCACGGAAGCCGCCGCGCCGGATCTCAAGAAGGCGATATTACTCAATATTCTTATCAGCAGTTGTTGTATCCCGTAAAAAGAAGGGTTACTAATATAATACAGGCCATTGATCCAATCGTTCCAATAGGCCAGGCCGGTGAACATCCCGACCGTGGCGATCACCGGCGTGGATAAGGGAATCATCACCTGGGTGAAGATGGTCAATTCACTGGCACCATCGATCTGGGCCGCTTCGATCAGGTCCCTGGGCACGTTCCTTTCGAAGTAATTCTTGACCAGCAAAACATTAAAACCGTTCATCAGGTACGTGGGAATGATCAGGGCCCAGATGGTGTTTTTTAGTGCGAATACTTTGGTCCACATCAAATAGGACGGAACCACACCGCCGTTGAACAACAGGGAAAAGAAAACCAGGAACGTAAAAAGATTCCTGAACTTAAAATCCTTACGGGAGAGCGGGTAGGCCAGCATGGGGGTGATGATCAAACTGGTGACCGTCCCCACGGTGGTCACAAAGAGAGAAACGCCGTATGAGCGAATTATGATCTTACCCTGCGCAACCATGTATAGATAAGAGTCCAGGCTCAGGGATTTGGGGAAAAAGGAATAGCCTTTATTGATCAACGATGTCGATGACGAGAAAGAGCTAATGACAACCAGCAAGAACGGTGCGAACGATATCAGGGCAAAAAAGGCCAGAATGACCGCCGCCGTCCTGGCGAATATTCTTTCATCTTTGGTAAATAACGACTTCATTATCCACCGCCTTAGAATAATGCGTTCTCAGGATTGATCTTCTTGACCAGGAAATTGGCGCCCAGGACCAGGATGAACCCAAAGACAGATTGGTATACACCGGCCGCCGAGGCCATCCCGATATTGCCCAATTGCATCAAGCCTCTAAAGACATAGGTATCGATAGTCTGCGTGGTGGGATACAGCGCGCCGGAGTTCATCGTCACCTGGTAGAACAAGCCGAAATCGGAATACATCATCCGGCCGACTGAAAACAGGAAGAGGATGATGATGGTCGGCCTTAATAACGGGAGAGTAATGTAGCGGATCTGGTCCCACTTGCCGGCGCCATCGATCTTGGCTGCCTCATAAATGGTCCTATCGATGCCGGCGATACTGGAGAGGTAAATGATTGAGGCATAGCCGGTGTTCTTCCAAAGAAATACGATCAATAAGATGGACGGCCAGTAACCGGCGGAAGTATAAAAATTGATTTCCTGGATATTCAGGGCGGGGAAGACAGACTTGGGCAGCAACCCGGTATCCGCGTTCAAAAAGGCAAAGACCAGGTACGATACCACCACCATGGAGATCAGGTTCGGCAGCAGGTACATGCCCTGGAGATACCTGGCGTAGAAAAAACTGGTGATCTCGTTCATCAAAATGGCCAGGGCGAGCGAGCATGCCGTGCCTATGATGATGAACGCCGCGTTGTAGAGAAGCGTGTTCCTGGTCATGATCCATGCATCCGGGGTCGCAAACAGGAATTTAAAGTTACTGAGGCCAATCCAATTGCTTGCCAGGATGCCCTTCGCATAATCCATCTTCTTGAATGCAATGATAATCCCGGCCATGGGGATATAGTTATTGATGATCAGATAAGCCATACCGGGCAGGGCCAGCAAAAGCAAAGGCAGGGAAGCTTTGGTCGACCGTGCAAAGGAGCGTTTTGGATGCATGAGTGCGTCCTTATAAATGGGTGGAGTGAAGCCAGGCCTGTGCCAGCCTCACTCCACCGTGGCTCAATCAGGGAACTCTATGGCAACCTATTTTTTCTGTGTGCTAAGCCATTGATCCAACTGCTGCTGCTTGGCCAGGACGATCTTGTCCATCCCGGCGGCCTTTAATTTCGCCACGAAATTGGTGATCTCGGCCGGGTCCATGCTTCCGGTGATCAGGCCGGGCAGGTACTGGTTGATCACGTTCGTAACTGCAGAATATTCATTCGCCACACTGCTATTATCGAAGGTAAAGCCCATGGCCAGTGACATGGGGGAGTTCTTGTTTTCGTTCAACCAGAGTTCCAGGTCGGCCATGTCAGTGCCAGCCATCTGGTACTGGATGAACTGGTTGCCAACCACGCCGCAGCTCAATTGAGCCGTATACGGAACGGTGCTGGCATCCTGGCCGTCGGGATACTTGACATGATCGGCATCCACCTTTACATAGTCCGTGCCTTCGATGCCAAAGATGACCAGGTTAATAACATCCTTGTCCGTGAAGAGCATGTTGATGAATTTCAACGCAGCATCCGGGTGCTTGCTGGTGCTGGTGACGCCCCAGACGAGGGCGTTGACACTGGATGTGCTCAGATGGGGCTGGCCCAGGCGGACCATCTTGATGTCCTTGCCGGTCTGGGCTGAGATTTGTGTCCAGGCTGCATTACCGCTATATGCTGCAATGTAAGCAAAGCCCTTGCCAGAGCTCATCAGTTCAATGGAGCTACTGGTAGTAGTGGCTGCATCCTTCATGATATAGCCCTTGTTGTACCATTCCCGGGCCAGGGTTGTCAGATCTTTAAATCTCTGGGTCTCATAAAAGTCCACAACGGTCGTGTTGTTACCGTCGAGAACGGCCACGGGCACCAGGTAGCTGTCGCCCAGGAAGTCAACGTCAGCGCCAAAAAGGGTGGTGATCAACCCGGAGGACCCTCCCTGCACGGGCACCAGGGGGGTCATGTCGGGATACTTGGCCTTCACCTTGGCAAAGACCTCGGTCAGGTCGTTTACCGATTTGATCGAGGCTGGATCGACGCCAATATCCTTCATGACATCGGCTCGATAAACCAGGTCCGGGGCCAGAGCAACACCCTTGTAGGCCGGGATGCCATAGAGTTTGCCATTGAGGGTGGAGGTTTTCAGGAAAGCGTCGCCAACCACTGCCATGGCTTCGGGAGCGTCCTTGTCGATCATCGAGGAAATATCGGTGAATTGATTCTGAGAGACACGCTGAGGAAAATCACCCAGGCTGGAAAAGACATCCAGTCCTTCGCCGCTTTGGAGCATCAGTGTGACCTGCTGGAAGTAATCTGGGATACCGAAGGGGTGCAGTTTTATGGTCGCGTTGATCTTTGGAACGGTGATGGCATTAATCGCCTGTTCAACTGTGGCCAGCGCATCCGTTTCCGGAATCTTGTTGAAGCTCAGGTAGGCGAAATCAATCTGGACGGGGGGCTCAGTTGTGGGAACTGCGGTGGGGACTTCCGTGGCCGCTGCAGCGGGCGCTGTGGTCGCATTCGCGGCAGGGGGTTGAGTCGGGGCAGTGGTGGGCTTGGCTGTTCCACAGGCAGAAAACAGCATGGACGCCAGGACTAACAGGCTAATCAGTGAATATAACTCGATTTTCTTGTTCATTTCTCATTCTCCTTTTGATGATGAGTTAAGGTAGGATTTTATACAACGGGAATAGATCTGGGTAAGGTCACATGAATAAACAACCTCCTTAAAATAACCAGCGCTCATCCCTTGACCGCGCCTTGCAGCAGCGCTTTGATAATCTGACGCTGGAATAGCACGAACACGAGCAGGGTTGGTACCAGAATCAGGATCGTGCCGGCGCACAGAAGGGGGACATTGGTGGCGTAGTGTCCCTGGAACGCCCCCAGAGCTCCGGCCATCGTTCGTTGCGACGGGTCCTCGACGAGCACCAGCGCAAGGAGAAAGTGGTTCCACGTCCAGATGGACATGAGTATCCCAAGCGAGGCGATCGGCGCCTGCGCCAACGGGAGGTGGATTCTCCGGAACAGGTCCCAGGTGGTGGCGCCATCGACGCGGGCCGCCTCCGAGATCTCGACCGGCATGTTGACGAAATGAGCACGCATCCAGAAAACGGCAAAGGGCATGTACAAAGCAATCAGCGGCAGTGCGATCGCGACCTTGGTATTGTAAATATGCACCGCCCGCTCCAGGACGTAAATGGGGATGATGAGACCCTGGAATGGGATCGTCAGCCCGAACACGAACAGGGTCAGGAGCATGCCCGAGCCAGGAATCCGCAGCAGGCCAATGGCGAACCCGGCCATCGTCGAGATGACAAGGGCCACCGGTACAACGGTGAGGACGATGCGTATGCTAGATACAATGAGCGAGGTCATATTCGCCATTTTGAATGCTTCGACGAAGTTGCCCCACTGCGGGTGTGCGGGCCAATCGAGTCCGCCGGGAACGGTCCCCGATGGATGTAGGGCGGTCATGAAGATACTGATGAAGGGCAGGATCGTGAACGCCATCAACGCCAAGAGCAGCATCCGTCCCGTAAAGAGTTCGCCGCGGCCAATTTTCATTGCTTCGCCTCCCGGTTCAGGCGCTGGATCGGGAGGATGATCACGACGACAAGGATCATGAGCATGACGGCCAGGGCAGACGCCAGGCCTATATTTCGTTGGGAGAATGCAAGGATGTAGATCTGGAGTCCGGGGACCGAAGTCGCGTTGCCGGGCCCACCGGCCGTCGCGACGTAGACGATGTCAAACGTGGCCAGTGCGAAAATCACCGTAACGGTCAGGCAGACGCCGATCTCCTGCTTGAGAAGCGGGACGGTGATTGCGACAAACTCCCTGAACCAGCTGGAGCCGTCGATCCTGGCCGACTCATAGAGAGCCGGGTCGACCTTCGATATGGCGGTCGACAGCAGGACGGTACAGAAGCCGAGTAGTACCCAGATCCCGATGATGCCGACGGCCGAGAGCGCCCAGTTGAAGTCACCCAACCAGGCACGGGTGATCGAACCGAGGCCGACGATCCTGAGGAACTGGTTGACCAGACCCGAAAGAGAAAACAGCCAACCCCAAATGATGCCGGCAGCGACGAGCGCGATGACATAGGGCAGGAACAGAACGGTCCGGGAGATCTCCCCGAACCGCCCGATCGCCACCCGGTTGATCACGCTCGCGGTGACAAGACCGAGGCCTACCGGAATAAAACTGAACCACACGATCAGCCAGAACGCGTGGTAGATGGTCCCGATCAGGTCGGGATACTGGAAAACAGTCACGTAGTTCTTCAACCCGACCCAGGTCATCGGACCGACACCGTTCCAGTGATTGAACGAGTACAGGATGGTCAGCAGGATAGGCACGAGCACAAAGACCGCGTACATGAGCAGCGCGGGTAGAACGTACAGCCAGCCAACAAAGGTCTCCCGGCGGACCCGTTTGCTGATGTCAGTCCGCCGGGAGACCATATGTGCCGTAGGGAGATTGTCTGAGTCTGAGGTTACCATCGATGTTTTCTTTGATCTGGCAGGCGCAGGAATTAATGACCCTACGGCCGGGCCGTCACGCTACTTACTGCGCGGCGATTTCTCTCAGGTATTCTGCTTGAACGGCTTTGAGCAAACCAGCAGCGTCCTGCTGACCGCCGACCATCTTCTGGAGTTCGGGCGTCCAGCCCTGGGCGAAGATCGAGCTCGTCGAGTTGGCGATGAAGTCCATCGAGTTGCCGGCCGCGCCCATCACCGGTCCGGCAGCGAGGGTGTCATTCGTGACCGAGCCGGCAGCAACAGCAGGCATCTTGGCATCCGCCGGACCGCCAGGGTTCGAACCACCGATTGCAACATCGATCGCGCGGGCCGCATCGTTCGTGGCGACCCAGTTGAAGAAGAACGCAGCGCAATCCGCGTGCTTCGCCTTGGCCGCTATTCCATAGGTCAACGGGGCGGACATGGCCGCCGGGCCAGCACCGGCCACAGCGGGCGGCATCAGGAAGAACCCGACGTTGCCGGGCAGGTCCTTGTCGTAGCCGGCATTTTGCCAGTCACCGTTGAAGGTGAAGACCCCTTCGCCCTTGCCAAAGCGGGCGGCAGCATCCGTGTATTCGATGGCGTTGATGTCGGGCGGGAAGTAGCCACTCTTGATCCACTGCTCGAGGTGCTGGGCGGCAATCAGGTTCGACGGGGTATCGATGGTTGCACCCTTCTTCTGGAAGATCCAGTCATTGATGGGACCTACCGGGCCGACTGAAGCCATCAGATTCTGGAGCGGGAAGGCGAGCCCCATACCGCTCTTGGCGCTGCCCCACTCCATGATTGGCTGGAGACCGGCGGCCTTGGCCTTGGCGAGCAAATCCTCGAACTCGGCCAGCGTCTTGGGCGGCTCGGTCATGCCGATCTGGGCCGCCAGCTTTTTGTTGTAGAAGACACCTGTCAAGCTGTAATTGAGGCCCATGGCATAGAGCGATCCGGAGCCACGCGTGCCGTCCGCAGCGACGCGGTTCTGGTTGAGCTGCGGCACCGGCCACTTGTCCCAGCCGAAAGCAGTGGCGTAGCTGTCAAGGTTCATGAGCAGCCCATCCTTGGCGAACGAGACCATCGTCGGCAGCCGGAGGAGATCCGGCGGGTTATCACTCGAGAGGAGGAGCGGAGTCGAGGTAATGAGATTTGCAAACTGGTCCTGCTTGGTGTCCCAGGTGACGTTTGGGAACTGCTTGGTGAATTCTTCGGCAAGCTTGAAGGGGATATCAAACCCTGTCTCGAAGTAGGCGTTAAGCACGACGGGATCCGTCCCACAGTTGGGGAGCGCGGGGGTGGGGACTGCTGTAGGGGCAGCAGTCGCCGGGACAGCAGTCGCCGGCGAACATGCCCCCAGGAGCATCCCGCAAATAACGATCAAGCCGAGCAATTGCATGGTAATTTTCTTCATTTTCTTCTCCTTTTTTTGGTAGGCTAATCTCGTTAATGGATGTAGTGAATTTTACTTACCTGGAAAAATGGTATGGTACTTATTCCCAGCCACCTCCTTTGAAGAACCCGAAATATTCAGACGATTTTCGATTTTTTCCGCAACGGCTGTAGATTATCCAAATAACCGCTGAGCGATAGAAAGTGTTTTGATGAAAGCACTTTCATTTGCATGATAGCACGTCTTTCCACAAGAGTCAACCAGGAATTTTTAATTATGCGGTAATGCGTTCCACAATTGTCAAGGGAAGGTTGATATGTTGCACCGGACGCACAGTGTCTGCTATGTGGGCAAGTAAAATCTCAATCGCCAGACGCCCGGATTCGTCCAAATGTTGATGAATGGTGGTCAGATCTGCATACTCAGCCATATCGAGATCATCAAAACCGATCACTGCCAACTGCTCAGGGACTTTCACCCCGAGCTGGCGCGCAACTTTTATCACACCCAGAGCCTGGAAATCGGTGGCGGCAAAGACAGCGGTAGGCGAGTTCGGAGTGTTCAGCAGTTCGATGGCCGCCTGGCGGGTTTGTTCAAGTGTATAAGGTGCCAGCCGAACAAATTCTTCTGGAAGAGCTATACCCGCTTCCTCCAGGGCCTGTCGAAAACCCACCAAGCGCAAGCTGACGGGGTGAATGGCATATTCAGGCAAATCGGTATCGCCCAAAAAGGCAATCCGGCGATGTCCTTTTGCAATTAGATATTCAGCAGCCATCCGCCCGCCGCTCACATCATCAATTTCGACACTGTTTAATTTTGGATGTGGAAATTCGATCAAAACAGTTGGGATATTGTGCTTGAGCAGGCGGTTTATGTCAGCATCCTCCACCGGAAGAGACATTATAACCAACCCATCCAGGTTCCCCGTCAGCGGTAGCGATGAAAGATAACTATGCAATCGATCTACAGAGTCGACCGTGTATATTACCAAATCGTAATTCTTTTTGGATAATTCTCCCGCCAAGCCCCGCAAACGTTGGACGAAGGAAGGCGCCGTAAAAAAAGGGGTTATTACGCCAATGCGTCCATTCAGGCGCAGGGCACGGGCCCGTGCATCCGCTTTTGGCACAAAACCAAGCTCATCAATGACTTCCAAGATTCTTTGCCGAGTAACGACATTGACCTTGTCCGGCGAGTTAAGGACACGGGAAATGGTCGAAATGCTGGAACCAGATCGTTCAGCAACATCATAAATAGTAGGATTTTTTTTTGTTGCGCTCATTGTTCACCAAAGGATATAAGTATGAAAGCACTTTCAGTTTAGCACAACCATGGACATTACGTCAATGTGCAGTTCAGTTGGAAAAACATAAAGCGATTCATCTTATTCAGGGGCATGTAGAGACTAGATATCCAGAGTCCGCACTGCCTTCCCCTGCACTACGCTTCGGGGACGCTTCGCAACGGCGAGTGTATGGATGAAGTGCTGCGGGGATCGATCGCGTCACCCATCAGCATTTCGAAGGTGCGATCGGCTTCGGCGACGTTGTCCTCGCGATGACCCTTTCGAAGTGCAAGGCGGCAGATCGCTCCCAGCAGGAAGAATGAGGAGATCGAGGTCAATACGGGATGCAGCGTTAGAACGCGAGTCCGGGATGATTGCGGTCGTATAGTTGCTGTTCCACAGGCGGCGCAGTGAACCTAATATGAATATGACCTACCCTGAACCCAGGATAGGTCATGTTTTTCGTTTGATCAGATTACAAAGCCTCCAGCCCGTCAGCTTTTATTGCTGGCGCAGCGGCGGCATTGGGATGGGGATATTGAAGGTCGTGGCAGCCACTCCCATCCCGGCTTCGCAGGTGTACGGCGGGACTGTGGCCGTGTATCCTCTTCGTGAGGACGGATATTCGGCGGCCCAGAACATGAATCCGAGCATGCCCGCCGTGCTGCCAGCGCCGTTGGGGGCAACTGTCTGGATATAGCTGGCATCTGCTTTCTGTTCCGAGGAAGCGAAGTTGCTGCAGTTGGCGATATTGCCTTTGAGATACAGGCCGCCGGTGAACTTCGCCGGGGCCAGCGGCAGGATCGGCGGGGCGTACTGCGGCTTGCCGTCGACATGCTCCTGCCAGTCGGTCGGGGTGCCGGAGGAGGTCCCGGAGACCATGGCATTGGCATAATCCAGCACCGGATTGGCCGTCGTCAACCAGTTGGCGGTGGCGTAGCGCGTGATGCCGCCCAGCCAGCGGTCGCCAGCGCCCAGGTCAATGGTAAAGCGTGCCGCCGGATTATTTCCGCTGGCATCATAGGGCAGTTGCGAGCGATACGCGCTCACGAAGGCCTGCAGGCCGCTCAGGTTGGGGCTGCTGCTGTTCTCGTAATCGATCTCGATGCCCACCCCCAGTGCCTGGGCTACCGCGGCGGCATTCAGCCCAAGCTGTGCGGGGTTGGCAGACAGGGCCGCGTCCCAATCGGCAGTATAGGTGATGCCGCCGATCGAGAGCATGACCCGCACGCCGTGGTTTTTGAAGTAATCCACGACGGCCTGGTTCATGCCGACCGGGATCATGTTATACAGGCCGGTATCGGTCTGGTTGAGCAGCTTGAGCGGGTTGACAAAGCTCAGTACCACCAAATTGACAGAGGGCCGCCCATCGCCGCGGTCAATCAGCCAGTGGTTGGCCGTGTCAAATTCAGTCATATTCCGGACGAGGCTCCAATCGCAATAGTGGTTGCCGCAGTGCCATGCGCCAAAGACTTGGATGGGCGTCGCCGGCCTCGGGGTCGGTGTCGGCCCGGGCGGGGGTGTGGGTGTGGGCTTGCCGGCGCTCACCAGGGTGGTTCCGCCGAAGGTCAGCATGAGCACGAGCATTGCAGCGAAAATGATTCGAACACGATTTTTACGCATGGGGCATTCTCCTTTTGCAAGACCGGATCGAAGAGACGCGAAGGCCAAAGATCAGCGTTTTGAGACGCGTTAATCATACATCAAAACCCGGGGAATCGGTGCACTGGTAAAGTTTGATCCATGGCACTCCCAGCCTGCCTGCGCCACAGCCGCCGCAGGCACATCTGGCACCTCCGCCCCCTCCGCCCTTTCCCAACCGCCTCAATAACGCATATAATAACCTGACACGGGCGCCTATCCATGAGCGAACCTGCCATCCACCTCCACGAATTGTCTAATAACAACCGGGTCCCGGAAGACTCGTCGCCCGGCAAGCTCACCACCTGGGCCGCCGGCAGCGGGAACCCGGTCATTCAATTCATTCGTACCACGCTGGGGCCGTTGTTGCTCATCCTCGTCACGCCACCGGCGGCAATCATTTTCTGGATTGTGTGCACCTTCGAGCCGTTCAACGGCTCCCTCGCGCCGCTGTTCAGCATGGCTGGCTGGCGTTCCGTGGCGGTACACTGGCCCTGGCCCAGCCTGAGGGCCGCGGCAATCGTGCTCGTCTTCGTCGTGGTTGAAATAGTCCTGCTCCTGGGACTGCCCGGGAAGACCTTCGAGGGTCCGCTCACACCGTCCGGCAAGCGCCCGCGCTACAAGCTCAATGGGGTCTCCACCTGGTTCATTACCCACGCGCTCTTCTTCGGCTGCTCACTCGGCTTGCACTTATTCAGCGCCGGGATCATCTGGAATCATTTCGGCGAGATCCTGGCAACGCTGGTGTTCTTCGCCTTGATCTTCTGCCTCTTCCTTTATTTCAAGGGCCGCTGGTGGCCCACATCGGAAGATCGCAGCCTCTCGGGCAACTTCATCTGGGACTACTGGTGGGGCGTCGAGCTGCACCCCACCCTCTTTGGCATCAATCTGAAGCAGCTCATCAACTGCCGCTTGAGCATGATGGGCTGGAGTGTAATTGTCTGTTCTTTTGCTGCCAAACAGGCCGAGCTGGACCCAGGCGGGCACGTCAGCAACGCCATGCTGGTATCCGTCGCCATCACGTTCATCTATCTGTTCAGGTTCTTCTGGTGGGAAAGCGGTTACTTCACTTCACTTGACATCATGCACGACCGTTTCGGTTATTACATCTGCTGGGGAGTCATGGCCTGGGTGCCGGCAGTCTATACACTCCCTGCGCAGTACCTGGTGCTGCGCCCGAACGATCTGCCCTGGCCGCTCGCGGCTTTCATCTTCGTGGTTGGGATTGGTGCGGTCTATGTCAATTACGCCGCGGATGCCCAGCGGCAGCGGGTGCGGGCAACGAACGGTGATACACGCGTGTGGGGCCGGCCGCCCGATTTGATCCGGACCCGCTACGTGACCGCCGACGGCAAGCAGCACGAAAGCCTGCTGCTCGCCTCGGGCTGGTGGGGCCTGGCACGCCACTTCCACTATGTACCTGAGATTCTACTCGCGCTGGCCTGGAGCCTGCCAGCCGGATTCAGCCACTTCGTGCCCTATTTTTACGTTGTCTACCTGGCCATCCTGCTGACGGACCGCGCCAGCCGCGACGATTGGCGCTGCCGCAGGAAATATGGCGACTCCTGGGAAGAATACTGCCGGCGTGTGCCCTGGAAGATCATCCCCGGAATCTATTAAGGTCGTAAAATGATGAGCGAACTTGCCACCCACTTGCACGTTTTATGCAAAACCTATCAGTTTCCGGAAGGCGAGGCCGGGATGGGCGCGGCCAGGCAATTCATGCTTCTCCTCCTTTCTTTTATTGATTCAGGGGAAAGGCGAAACAAATGGCAAATAATATGAAAGTAATCGAGGGATGGACTGGACCTGGGAAGCGGGATGCGGTGGTCCAGAGGTTAAAACCGCAAGATGACGGGTTGCACTTGGACTTGGCCAATCGGGGCATGTTTGAGTGGTGGTATTTTGACGCCCACCTGGATAGTGGCCATACACTCGTCGTCTTTTTCCATGCATCGAATCCCAACCCTGGCCTGGAAGGAAGGATCGGTCTCGAAATGGTACTGCTTAGACCGGATGGGAAAAGGGTACAAAAATTCTTCCCCTACGGCCGGAAGGATTTTTTTGCGGCACATGATAAAGCCGAGGTAACGATCGGAAGGAATATAGTACGGGTAGAACAACACGACGGCGGGCTGCCGGTCTATGAGATCTTCGTGGATGAGCCAGGCCTCGGCTGCCATCTCACTTATAAGGCCGAAGTAGATGGATGGAAACCTGGAACGGGCCTATCCCAGTTCGGGGAGACGGGTTTCTTTGGTTGGACCATTCCCTTCGCCCGGGCTTCCGTGTCAGGCACCATTACCGATTCAGACAGCCAAATATCTGTCAAAGGCATTGGATATCACGACCACAATTGGTTGAACTTCCCGTTCCCGAGAATGATCAATTACTGGATGTGGGGCCGGATCTATTCCAAGAACTTCACCGTAGTCTATGCCATCATCCAATGCAATGAAAAGGCTGCAAGCCATATGGTGAAGGTCCTGATGCTGGCCGATGGACAAGAAGTCGTACTCAGCAGCGGAGAATTTGTTTTTGGGAAAGAGGAGCTGGAGTACAACCCGAAGGCAAAATATCACTTCCCCAGGAAGCTCGTCATCAGTGCCCCAAGCGAATTTAAAGCCATCCTGAGAGTAAATAAAGTGCTGGAAGCCCAAGACATGCTTGAAAATTACCAACCGATTCTGCGTTTCATTGCGGGAAATATCATGCAGTTAAAACCAGGATATTTCAGGCTGGTTTCCGATGCCGAGCTGGAAGTGACCCGTGAGGGAAAAACGGATAAAGAAGAGGGGACGGCTCTCCACGATATTGTCCTCTTTAAACCCCTGGAGTAGACATCCGGATGGTAAAACTATTACGCCTGACGCGTCCCCAATTCATGACGGCCAGCCTGGCCCTTTTCATCATTGGTGTTGCCTGGGCAATCATTTTGGGTGCTCCATTTTTCCTGCCCCGCGCATTGCTGGGTTACCTGATCATTTTATCGGCCCATCTTTCCAACTCTTTCAGCAATGACTGTTTCGATATGGAGTCAGACAAGCTTGGCAGTCCAACTCTCTTCAGTGGTGGGACTGGTACTTTGTTAAAGCATCCGGAGTTACGAATGCCTGCCTTGTGGATTTCATTGGCGCTGGCTTTTTTCTCTTTGCTCCTGGGGATTTTGTTCGTAATTCTGTATGCGTATCCGATCTGGTTCCTGGGATTAGTTGTGGCAGGAAACCTGATGGGTTGGTTTTACTCGGCTCCACCTTTGAGGCTGGCCTATCGCAGCCTGGGAGAAGTGTCCACCGCCTTTATCGCCGGGATGCTTGTACCGGGAATGGGATACCTGGTCACGCAGGGAAATTTGAACAGGGATGGGCTACTTATTACGATCCCTCTGGTGCTTTATAGCTTTGCTTTTATCCTGGCTGTAGAGATACCAGATATGGAGGCGGATCGCCTAGGTAATAAAAAAACATGGGTGGCTCGATTAGGTCGAGGCTTTGGTTTTACTACGGTAGGAGTAATCCTGTTAGTCGCAGCGGGATTTTTCTTCTCCATTCCCTACCTACAACCACCCGCCTCTGCCGTGGACTTCCGGATTTTGGGCTATTTTTCCCTTCTGCCACTTGGACCTGGCATCCAAGGCATGCTTAGAACACCCCTGGATAGACAGACGGCCACCAGTCTTGTGACCTGGATGATTATTACACTCGCAGTGTTCTTTTTATTAACAGATATATATTTAATAGCTGCGGCTATCCGCTAGATGGAGCGAAAATCCTTGATAACAGGCCAATTAACAGCATTCCTCCTTACCATATGAGCGAACCTGCTATTCATCTCCATGAGCTGTGCAAGACCTACAAGGTCACGGAACGCGAGTCCGGGATGGGGGCGGCCGTACAATCCCTGTTCCATCGACGCATGCAGGAGGTCCAGGCCGTGGACGGGCTGACGTTCGACCTGGCACCGGGGGAAATGGTGGGATTCCTGGGCCCGAACGGCGCCGGCAAGACCACCACCCTGAAAATGCTCTCCGGCCTGCTGCACCCGACCGGCGGCGAAGGGCGCGTGCTCGGTTCCATTCCCTGGAAGCGCGAACGCGCCTTCCTGCGCCAGATCACCCTGGTGATGGGCCAGCGTAACCAGCTCGTCTGGGACATTCCGGCGGCCGATTCCTTCGAGCTGAACCGGGTCATCTACCGGCTGCCAGGTGCGGATTACCAGAGGACATTAAAGGAGCTGACCGAGCTTCTCGAACTGGGCCCCCTGCTGAAGAAACCGGTGCGCAACCTGTCGCTGGGGGAACGCATGAAATGCGAGATCGCAGCGGCCCTGCTGCACCGCCCCCAGGTGGTCTTCCTGGACGAACCCACCATCGGCCTGGACGTAACCATGCAGCGCCGTATCCGGACATTCATCGCCGAGTACAACCGGCGCTACGGGGCGACCATCCTGCTGACCAGCCATTACATGGCGGATGTGGAAGCCCTGTGCAAGCGCGTCATTGTTATCCACCACGGCCGACTGCTCTTCGACGGCGACCTGGCGGACCTGGTTCAGCAGTTCACCGCTCATAAGACCATCGTTGTCCAACTCGAGGACTGCCTTGCCGACCTGCACAGCTACGGGGAAGTGGTCGACTGCGAGGACGGGCGCGTCACCCTGCGGGTGCCAAAAGCCAAAACTGCCCAGGTCACCGAACGGCTGCTGGCTGACCTGCCGGTAATCGACCTGCTGGTGGAGGATCCACCGATCGAGGAGGTGATCGACCGGGTCTTCACGCAAGAGGTTGATTTAAACACGACGGACACAAAGGTCACAACGGAAGGAAAAAGAGATGGTTAAAACTCTTCCTTTCGGGTCCTTTGATTTATCTGTGTTTGAAGATTGCCGGGTGGTTGAATGAGCTTTCTCCAGGAAATCCGTGCCCTGCTGCGCCTGTACGCCCAGCAGTTCAGGACCACTTTCGCGACCATGCTGGCATACCGGGCTTCGCTGGTCATCTGGATGATTGGGCAGGTGCTCGAGCCGCTGATCTACCTGATCGTCTGGTCGACGGTGGCAAACGGCAGCGGGGGCAGCGTGGGCGGATATACTGCCCGGGGCTTTGCCGCCTACTATATCACCTTCATGCTGGTCAACCAGGTCACCTATACCTGGGTCATGTGGGAATACGAATACCGCGTCCGCCAGGGTTCGCTTTCGTTTGCCCTGCTCAAACCGGTCCACCCGATCCACTCGGACATATCCGATAACCTGTCCTCCAAGTTGATCACATTGCCGATCCTGCTGGTGGTGGCGGGCGGCCTGGCGCTGATCTTCCGTCCGACCGCTGCGGTAACCACCTGGGCCGTCCTGGCTTTCATCCCGGCATTGGTGCTGGCTTTCCTGGTGCGCTTCCTGCTGGAATGGACCCTGGCGCTGGCGGCTTTCTGGACGACAAGGGTAAATGCCATCAACCAGGTCTACTTCCTGCTGATGCTCTTCCTGGCCGGGCAGATCGCCCCGCTGAATCTCTTCCCGCGCTGGCTGCAGATCGCGGCGGATATCCTGCCCTTCCGCTGGATGCTGGGCTTCCCGGTGGAGTTGGTGCTCGGCCGGCTGACCCCCGTCCAGGCGCTGGCAGGGCTGGGGGCGCAGGCCGCCTGGGTGATCACCAGCCTGGTCTTGATCCGCTTCGTCTGGAGGGCAGGCGTGCGCGTCTATTCGGCGGTGGGAGCATGAATACCCTGCGCCTGGTATATGTCTTCTTTCGGGTGAGCGTGCTGAACGAGACCGCCTACCGGGTCAACTTCTTCGTGCAACTTTTCCAATCCCTGCTCGAGCTGGGCACCGCCCTGGCCGGGCTGGCAGTCATCTTCTCCTACACCCAGGCCCTGGGCGGCTGGCGCCCGGATGAAATGCTGGCGCTGGTGGGAGTCTACTTCCTGGTTGGCGGGATCATCAGCCTGGTGATCCAGCCGGGCATGTCCGCCCTGATCGACTCGGTGCGGGATGGCACCCTGGATTTCACCCTGACCAAGCCGGAGGATGCCCAACTGCTGGTGAGCATCCAGCGCGTGGCGATCTGGAGCCTGCTTGACCTGTTGATGGGCGCGGGTGTGCTGACCACCGCCCTGGTGCGGTTGGGAAAAACGATCGGAGCAGGGCAGGCGTTCGCCTTTATCGGCATGCTGCTGGCGGGAGGCGTGATCGTTTACAGTTTCTGGTTAATCCTGGCTTCCCTATCCTTCTGGCTGGTGCGGGTGGAAAACCTGCTTGAGATCTTCCAGAGCATGTACCAGGCCGGGCGCTGGCCGATCAGCCTGTACCCAAACTGGCTGCGCTTCGGCCTGACCTTTATCGTCCCGGTGGCCTTTGCCACCACCATCCCGGCTGAGGCCCTGACCGGGCGCCTGGGTGCAGGCACCCTGCTGGGAGCATTCGGCCTGGCGATTCTGCTGGCGGGATTGGCGCGACTGATCTGGCGGCTGGGGCTGCGGCGCTATTCGGGCGCATCGGCATAGAAATTCAACACGACGGACACAAAGGGGCGCAAAGGAAGGTCGGATTAATATTGGCCCTCTATTGCCTCACCTCAACCCCATATCGTATTGCCGCTTCAAGAATATCCGTGTTTATGTCTTTCAGGGTTTTAAACCTGATGCAATACCCGCTTACGCTCGCCTTGCCTAGTTTTTTTCCATACGTTTGGGTTAAGTATGTCTTATCTTTTATACCAAGGATGTACACAGAGATTCCGGTTTTGTTTGCACTTAAACCAATCTGATAAAACTCTCTGGTTGTTCCATCCGCATATTTTATGGTGTGAGATCCATATCCAATATTAGGATTAGAAACCGTTTTATTTTCACTGTTTTTACCATCCAGGAACCATAATTTACATTCTGGCATTACTTGCAGAATGCTGCGGTGTAACTCTTGCATGTCACTACGTTTGGGTTCAGGTTGGCTAGTAATATACTCTTTGATTTGTTCTTTTACGTTCATTCTTGATCCAATTCTTTGAAGTAAAACTTGTGAATATTTTGTGATCCTATTATTTGTTGGATAGAGTTGCCAATAGATTTTCCAGGTAGGTCATGCTCGTAGTATTCCTTATTTAAAGCCCATTTCAATCATCTTCGCCATACGGGCAAGAGATTCATTAGTAAAAGAGCAGCCCAACACAACGTTCTCAGAAACCGCCAATTTATAAAGGTGACAAAGTTTTATTTTAGTAGACAGATCCGCACTAATTCTTGCCCATACCATCAATAGCAACGAAAACCTCAACACTGATAAAATACAAAGCAGGCGTTCTCCTTGTAAGGGCGCCTTTTCTTATCCCAGTTCCGGGATAAAGGGAAAAATGATCTCTGATTCGGTCAGGCGGGTTTCCCCTCAAGCGGATCGTATCCGGCCATGGCGGCCACCGGGTTCCTGCTCCAGCGGTTGATCCACAGCGACAGGCCGCACCAGGCGAATCCGGCCAGCATCAGGAGGATCGACCGGTCGCCGATGACCGGGTTAGAGGCCGGCAGCGGCGGAATCTAGCTCCAGCGGGTCAGAATAACCTCGCGCTGGAAAACACGCGTGGCACCCCATAACAGTACCACACCGATCACGGCCAGGATGGCAGTCAAAGTCAATGTGAAAGGCACGCTGAGGACCAGCAGGCTACCGCTCAGTTCAACGCCCACCAGCAGGATCACAAACAGGAGAGAGGCAAGCTGGGAGGCCGAACGCGGGTCGTTGACCCTGGAGGAAACCATGACCGACAGGGCAACCGGGATCATCACCACCACCGGCACGGTCAGGAAGACTGCCACCAACCAGCCGGGAGTGACGACCAGGGGGAAAACGTTTGAACCGGCAAGACCGCTGATTTCGAGGATGAAAACCAGGCTGCTGAGCCAGGTCACGGCCACGGCCGGAAGCAGGGCAGCCAGCGCCTTGGCCAGCAAGAGCTGCCAGGTACGAACAGGCGCAGCCAGGAGCGGTTCCAGGGTGCGGTTGTTCTTTTCACCGACAATGCTGTAAGAAGCGATGATTGCCGGGATCGCCAAGGATTGGAATAACAGGATCATACGAAACTGCAGGCCGACAAAAACCTGCTGTACCTGGAAGGGGGTCAACCCGGCAAAGCGCGGATCAGAGGCCGGCGCCGGGAGGCTTCCGCTCTTCAACGGCATCGCCAACAATGTGCCGGACATGATAACCAGTATAAGTGGGAGGAATACTATGCTGAGCAGGAGCACCCGCTGGGGAAGCAATTCCCGCAATTCCTTTTGCAGTACCAGCCATACTTTACTCATTGCTTTTTTCCTCCTTTTTTGTTCCGACCAATTCCATGTAGATATCTTCGAGTGAATGCGTGATCGGTTCCACTGAGCGGATGGACGCCCCCGCAGCCGACAATGCCTGCACCAGTGCCGGGCTTTGCTGGTCAGGGTCATCCAACTTGACCGAAAGGCTGCCGTTGTTGGCGCTGGCATCCCGGACAAAGGCCAGGTTCTTCACGGTTTGGACGAACGGCAAGGCTTCGCCGGCAAGGCGAATTTTCACACCCCGGCCGAACAAACCGGCGCGCAAGTGCTCGGGCGTATCGACCTGCACCAGTCGTGTGCGGAATACTGCAATCAGGTCGCAGAGTTCATCAGCTTCTGGAAGGTTGTGGGTGGTCAGGAAGATCGTACGACCTTCCGCCCGGAGGGTTTTGACAAAATTCAGCACCGTTCGAGCCGCGGCAGGGTCAAGACCGGAAGTTGGTTCATCGAGGAATACAACCGGGGGCTCGTGCAGCAGGGCACGCGCGATGGCCAGCTTCTGCCGCATGCCTTTCGAAAAGCCCGCCACCCTGTCATTCCTGCGTTCCCAAAGATCCAGGTCCCGCAGGTAACGCTCCGCCTGGGCAGCCGCCTGCCTGGGTTCCACGTCATACAAACGGGCATAGAAAACCAAATTCTCCATGGCACTCAGACGGTCATAAAGCCCGGGCGTTTCTGTCAGGATGCCGATCGAACGGCGGATGAGTTCGTTGTCCCTGCCAAGCTGATAGCCAGCCACAAGGGCGGTCCCGGAGGTCGGCGCGATCAGGGCCGACAGCATACGGACGGTGGTCGTTTTTCCGGCGCCGTTGGGGCCGAGAAAGCCGAAAACGGAGCCAGCCGGAATTGTGAGCGATAGTTTATCTACTGCAATACGGTTTCCAAAGGCGCGCGATAGATCAAGGGTTTCAATGGCATTCATAACTACCTCTAAATATGTTCGTGAACCTTCTGTCAAAAACGGACTAATTATATCATAAATATCTTTTTCAGTAAATTCTCCAAAATTAATTCCCCCTTAGAGCATTGGACTTCCCCAATTACAAAATAACCTCCCTGAAGGGAGGTAAATTTGCTGGCGGGGGCAACCAGCCGAAGAGGAATCAAATTTCAGAAAAATATTGATCGATTAAGAAACTAAATATCCAGGTTCCTGACCGCCTTGGCGTGGGTCTGGATGAAGCGCTTGCGGGGGTCGACGGCGTCGCCCATGAGCATGTCGAAGGTGCGGTCGGATTCAGCCGCGTCGTCCACCGTGACCAACAGCAGGGTGCGGTTGACCGGGTTCATGGTGGTATCCCAGAGCTGCTGTGGGTTCATCTCGCCCAGGCCCTTATAACGGCTCAGGCCGGCCTTGTCCTGGCTGACGCCCAGGCTTTTGAGCAGCTTATCCTTTTCGGCATCGTTGTAGGCGTAATGGACCTGGTTCTTGTACGCCAGGCGATAGAGCGGCGGCTGGGCGATATAGAGGTGGCCCTCATCGATCAGCGTGGGCATGTAGCGGAAGAAAAAAGTCAGCAGGAGCGTGCGGATATGGCTGCCGTCCACGTCGGCATCCGTCATGATGATGATGCGTCCATAGCGCAGGCCGGCCAGGTCGAAGTTATCGCCGATACCGGTCCCCAGGGCTGAGATGAGTGCCCGCACTTCATTGTTCCCGAGGATCTTATCCAGGCGGGCGCGCTCGGTGTTCAGGATCTTACCGCGCAAGGGCAGGATGGCCTGGAAGTGCCGGTCACGGCCCTGCTTGGCCGAGCCGCCAGCCGAGTCACCTTCCACGATATAGAGTTCGGTCTTGGTGGCATCCCGCCCGGAGCAGTCTGCCAGCTTGCCCGGCAGGGTGAGACTTTCCAGGGCGGATTTGCGGATGACCAGCTCACGCGCCTTTTTGGCAGCATCGCGCGCCCGGGCCGAGGTGAGACATTTGGCAATGATGGTCTTGGCGGCCTGAGGGTTCTCATCCAGGAAAGTCCCGAAGGCTTCGCCCAGCACCTGGGTGACATAGGTCTGCACCTCCGGGTTCATCAACTTGACCTTGGTCTGGCTCTCGAACTGTGGATCGGGGTGCTTGATGCTGACGATGGCCGTCAGGCCCTCGCGCGTATCGTCGCCGGAGAAGTTAGGGTCAGCCTCCTTGAGCAGCCCGTTCTTACGGGCATAATCGTTGATCACACGCGTCAGGGCCGAGCGCATGCCGGTGAGATGGGTACCACCGTCCACGGTATTGATGGTGTTGGCAAAACAATACACCGACTCGGTATAGGCATCGGTGTACTGGACAGCGCATTCGATGCCGATGCCTTCAATGTCTTTTTCGACATAGACCACCGGGTGCAATATCTCGCGGTTGCGGTCCAGGTAGCGGACGAAGGAAGTGATCCCGCCCTCGAAGTAGAAGGTCATCTCGCGGTTGGTGCGCTCGTCGAGGAAATAAATGGTGGTGCCGCGGGTGACGAAGGCCATCTCGCGAAAGCGCTGGATAAGCGTATCGAAGCGGTATTCGGGCGACTCCGTGAATATGAGCGGGTCAAACTTGAAGGTGGTCTTGGTGCCGGTGTCGCCAGGCTTTTTAAGCTTGCCGATCACCTTGACCGGTTCCTGGGGACGGCCGCGCACGTAGCGCTGGAAGTGGATTTGGCCATCACGTTTGACCTCCACCTCGCACCATTCGGAAAGCGCATTCACCGCCGAAACGCCCACCCCGTGCAGCCCGCCCGAGACCTTGTAACCACCGCCGCCGAACTTGCCACCTGCATGGAGCTTGGTCATGACCACTTCCAGGGCGGATTTCTTCTCGGTCGGATGCATGTCCACCGGGATACCGCGCCCGTTGTCAATCACGGTGACGGACGAATCGGGATGGATGATGATCTCAATGCGGTTGCAAACCCCGGCCAGGGCTTCATCGATCGAGTTGTCCACCACTTCATAGACAAGATGATGCAGGGCTTTAATGTCCGTGCCACCCACGTACATACCAGGGCGGCGCCGGACGGCTTCCAGGCCTTCCAGGACCTGGATATCTTTTGCGTTATAACTTCCGTTGGTTGCCATAATTTCCTTTTAGTTCGCCTTTGCCGGGCTGGTCTGTTTCTGGAGCTGCTCAAAGACGACCGCCAGCCAGGCGTTAATATCACTATAGTATATGAAGCTGGCAGCCACCAAGGCGGTTGAGACGAAAGCGTGCCCGGCAATACCCACCAGCATCCACCACGAATTTAGCGCAGGGGTGTTCCACAAGAAATTCAAACCCGAGTTGATCAACACGAAAGCCAGCAGGAACAACCCGGTATTGGGCAGGGTGAAACGTACCATGCGCAGGCTGCCCAGGATGGAGCGGAAAGCATCCAGCTGCAGGGTGAAAATGCCATGCGCCGAGAAGAAAACCGGCATCATCAACCAGGCCAGCAGCAGAGCGCCGGCGATAAGAATGATCTGGCCCATAAGCGGGCTGAACAATGTGATTACAGATATCAGCAGCAATGCCGGCAGACCAAACACGAGCAGCAAGCCCAGCCAGATGATCGAAAGGAGTGTCGTCTGCTGGATGGATTTCCAGAGCGAGCGCACACCCGGCTTGAGGGTCACGCCGGAAATCCAATAGTAGTACAGCGCGCCAATCAACCAACCGAACAGGGCCAGGAGCAAGGCCCAACCAACGATCCCGCCAAACGAACCGGCGTCGAGGCTTACGGGCGCTCCCAGCGGGGTCTGCCCGGGCGTCTGGAGGCTCAACAAACTCGTGGTTCCCACCGGGAAAGTGCGCATGATTATGAACAGGTTGAACTGGTTCATGAAACTCGTCCAGGCCTGCTGAACCGCAGCCAGGTCAGGGAAATTGGAAGGGAAGGTTTTTGCCATGGTGGGCATCTGTTCAAGGAATGGCTGGAGAAAGCCTTTCAAGCGCAGATGGGGCCCGAGCCACAGGAACAAATCCAGCAAGATGGGAGGCAGGATAACCACAACATGGTTGGCTACAGAATTGAAGCCTCGCACCAGGGTGTAGATCAAACCAGGAGGTGGAGGGAGTTGACGTTGTTGTGTTTCCATAGGAAATGATTCTACCACACGGACAAGTTCGCACAGATGTTCTTTTATCTGTTTTTTGGAGTCCGAAGTCTCCAGACTTCGGATTCCAACTTCGAAGACCCCCTCCTGTTAAAAGGCGCGCCTGGTAGGGGCGGGTCTTGCCTGCGCCAGTACCGCAGGTACAGGTGTGCCCGCCCCTTGTCATTTCTGTTTATTTTTACGCCACTGCCAATTCAACCTGCGGCAGGTGCTGCATGGCCTCCTGTACTGCGGCAACAGGGTATTCGAAATCTTCCAGTTCGCCGTTCAAATAGGCCTGGTAGGCCATCATATCGAAGTGTCCATGACCCGACAGGTTGAACAGGATGACACGCTTTTCGCCTTTGGCCTTCGCATCCATGGCCTCGTCAATTGCCACGCGGATGGCATGGGCTGACTCGGGCGCCGGGATGATCCCCTCGGCGCGTGTAAACATCACAGCCGCTTCGAAGGTACCGAGCTGGGGTACTGCCACTGCCTCAATATAACCGGCATCGTACAACGCCGAAAGCGAGGGGGCCATGCCGTGGTAGCGCAGCCCACCAGCGTGGATGCCGGCTGGCATGAAAGTATGTCCAAGCGTGCACATCTTGACAACAGGGGCCATCTGGGCGGTATCACCGTAATCGAAGGCATACACCCCCCTGGTCAGGCTTGGTGTGGCAGTCGGCTCGACGGCCACCAGGCGGGTGCGCTGCCCATCCTTTAAGTTCTGGCGCAGGAACGGGTAGGCGATGCCGGCGAAATTCGAGCCGCCGCCCACACAGCCAACCACCACGTCCGGATATTCCCCGGCCATATCCATCTGCTTCAAAGCTTCCTCGCCGATCACGGTCTGGTGCAGCAGGACATGGTTCAAGACCGAACCCAGGCTGTATTTCTTGTTCCCCCCGGAAGTCGCCGCGACTTCAACAGCCTCGGAGATGGCGATCCCCAGGGAACCGTTGTTTTCAGGGTCCGTGGCCAGCAGGGCACGGCCATATTCGGTGCGGTCGGTTGGGCTGGCAAAAACCTGCGCACCGAAAGTCTGCATATAGATACGCCGGTAGGGCTTCTGGTTGTACGAAACTTTGACCATGTATACTTCCAGGTCCATGCCAAAGAAGTTGCAGGCCATTGCCAGCGCGGTGCCCCACTGGCCGGCCCCGGTCTCGGTGGTGATGGCCTTCGTCCCGGCGGCCTTGTTATAAAAGGCCTGCGGGATGGCGGTGTTGGGCTTATGGCTGCCCACCGGTGAGACGGATTCATTCTTAAAGTAGATGTGGGCGGGTGTGTCGAGCATCTTTTCCAGGCGGCGCGCCCGCACAAGCGGGGTGGGACGGTAGAGCTTGTAGATTTCCTGCACTTCCTGCGGGATATCGATAAAGCGATCTTTACTGATCTCCTGCTGGATGAGTTCCATCGGGAAGAGCACCGAGAGGAAATCGGGTGTGATCGGTTCCAGGGTGCCCGGGTGCAGCACCGGCGTGGGTGGCACGGGACTGTCGGCCATCACGTTGTACCAGGATTTTGGCAGGTCGGTTTCATTCAGGATAAAGCGGGTTTGTTCAGACATGGTAAATCTCCTTTGGGTTGGTGAAGAGAATAGAGATAAGAGAGTAAAGAACAGCTCAGGAAAGCGCTGACCTCGGGATTGAGAGCTTTATCCTTCAAGGTGGATGGAAGGCGATCGGGTACATGGTTGTCATTTCGCTCAAGGAACGAACACCGGGGATGGACTGGCAGGATCAGATTCAGCCAGGCGTTCCGCCAGGATCTCGGCGGCCGGGCGCTCGCGGCGCAGCGGCACTGGCCCGGTGAATTGTTCCTGCATGGTGATCGTTTCCCCGTGTTCCTGTTTCAAGTGCTCCAGGAACTGCCGGGAGGTCATAAATGGTGATTTTGAAATTATTTGTGTAGTCATCTTTTCACTCCTTTGAGACCTTTGTGTCCGTGGTGGTTAAATAACATACGCGTTCATCCGCAAACGGGACGAACGCGTAGTCCGTGGTGCCACCCGAATTAGGCTGTCGTTAACAAAAAATCCCTGCAATGATGCGCAGGGATGCAAGCCAGCCTCACTCATATAGTCAGCTGGTTACCTGTCAGATGATCTGATGGTCTCCCAAGTGACTCCGCTGGATAACGGCTGCGGTTTCCGGCCCGGATTACTGGACGGGTTGTTACGATCCGTCTTTCGTCCTGCAACTCCGAGGTCCATTCGGCTTCATCGTGCGGGCAGGGCTTGCACCAATTCCGTCCTGCTCTCTGGCCGCCGTACGAGGCGTACTCGTCCTCATCAAAGTTTTTTGATGTTGGACGAGATTATACGACGGATGGGGGGATTGTCAATAGGTGGGACTGAGGTATGGACATGAGTACGGACAACAAGGGAAGCCTCGATAATTGGTAGACTTGATTAGCGACAACCAAATTCCAAAGACGAGGCTTCCATGAACAAGTTTACCATTCTAGAATTTGTACGGGCGATATTTGACGAAGAAGAGACGGCGCAACAAGCCGCCGAAATTGGGCAGGCGATCTTGGCAGCGCGCTCGCTGCGGATGACGGACATAGCCAGTCACATGGAGGGGAACGGAGCTGCAGCCTACAAGCGCATCCAGCGTTTTCTGAAACGAAACGATCCCAGCCAGGTATTAGGGCGGCTCTATCAGCCGGATGCGGAGTTCATGATCGGAGATCCAACTGAGATCGAGCGCGCTCAGGCCTGGAAAACCGAATAGGTGGGAACCCTTAAAGATTGGTCCAGTGCCCTGTCCGAACTTAAGGTTTTCCCCCTTGACAAACCAGAAAATATATTCTATGTTTGTTGCATGCCTCGGTCCCTGCACCCCTACCCGGCCTCGTCAGAAATGTGCCATGTGTCACGTGTTAACATGTCACCGTGTCAGCGTATTGCCGTCCGCAATCAACAATCACCAATCAGCAATCCTTCCCTCTCATTCCTCGTTGCTTTCCTTTTCATGTTTAAAAAATATCTTTTTACGAATAACGTTTTACCCATTTTCCCATTTCCCCGGGCTCCGGAATTGAACTTGAGGAACAAATCTAAAATCAAATCGGATCGGTAAATATGTCAATGCTTGCTTCTGTACCTGAAATGATGAGTAAATTCCTTCATATTAATGTCCCTTCTTTCTATTCTCTATTTTCTATTCCCTATTTCTCTCTGTTATTTATTCCTTTTTTTATATTCAAATATCAAATCCCCCCTCCACCGCCTTCGGTCATGTATCATGTTTCACGTTGCTCATCTCTCCTTCCCAATAATCAATTAAAAATCAAAAATCTACAATCGAAACCTGTTCGTTTTTTCTTCGATACGCGCAGCGAATTCCCATGGTCTATCGTCCATCATCCACTATTCTCTACTCTCTGCTCTCTGTTCTCTCCCCCCTATATCGCCTGACCCTTGAACTGGCTCATGTACAGGTGGTGGAAGAAGCCCTGTTTGTCCAGCAGTTCCCGGTAGGTGCCCTGCTCGACGATCTCGCCGTCATTGATCACCAGCACATGGTCCGCATCCCGGATGGTGCTCAGCCGGTGGGCGATGACGAAGCTGGTGCGGCCGGCCATCAGGCGCAGCAGGGCTTTCTGGATGCGCGCCTCGGTGCGCGTGTCCACGCTGCTGGTGGCTTCATCCAGTATCAGGATGGAGGGATCGGCCAGGATGGCGCGGGCGATCGAGAGCAGCTGGCGCTGACCCTGGCTGAGGTTGCTGGCGCGTTCCGAGAGCAGGGTTTCGTAGCCGTGCGGCAGCTGGCGGATGAAATGGTCGGCGTCCGCCATTTTGGCCGCCTCAAACACTTCGGCGTCGGTGGCGTCCAGGCGGCCAAAGCGAATGTTCTCCATAACCGTGTCAGAAAACAGGAAAGTATCCTGCAGGACCAGGCCAAGCTCACGGCGCAGGTCAGCCTTGCAGATATCCCGGATATCGCGGCCGTCGATGCTGATCCTTCCGCTGTTGATCTCATAGAAACGATTCAACAGGTTAATGATGGTGGTCTTGCCGGCCCCGGTCGGGCCGACCAGGGCAAAGATTTCTCCGGGTTTGGCTTCCAGGGTCATATCCTTGAGCACCGGGACGCCCGGTCGATAGGCAAAATCAACATGCTCGAAGCGCACATCGCCATGCACTGCCTCCAACGCCAGGGCCTGCGGACCGTCATCCACCTCGGCGGGAGTGTCGATCACCTCGAAGACGCGTTCCGCCCCGGCCAGGGCACCCTGGATGGAATTGTACAGGTTGGCCAGCTGGCGCAGCGGGTTGGTGAAGTTCTGCCCGTAGCTGATGAAGGTTGCGATGACTCCAACCGTGACCAGGTTGCGCAGGGCCAGCCAGCCGCCAAGTCCCGCCAGGACGATGACAAAGAAGTTGCCCAGCACGTTGGTCAACGGCATCAGCAGCAGGGCATAACTGTTGGCGTATACTCCGGCTTTGAAGACCGCCTGGTTGCGCTCGCGGAAGTTCGCCACGACCGAGTCGTTCCGGCGGAAGGCCTTGACAACCTTCTCGCCGCTGATGGATTCCTCCATCACTGCGTTCATCTCGCCCAGGTGCTTCTGCAGCTCACGGAAGCCCTTGCGGGTATAGCGGGCAACGAACTGGGTGAACCAGAACATGATCGGGACGACCAGCAGGGAGGCCAGCGCCAGCCAGTGATCCAGGACGAACATGGCCACCAGGATGCCGCCCATGGAAAGCACGCTGGCGATCAACGAGGTGACATTCTGGGAGACGGCCTGGTTGATGGCATCGATATCATTGGTCAGGCGGCTCATCAGTTCGCCGGCCGGATTACGGTCAAAAAAGGCGATCGGCAGGCTCTGCAGGTGGGTGAACAAGTCTTTGCGCAGCTGCTTGAGGGCGCGCTGGGAGATATCCGACATGAGCCAGTTGGCAATGGCCTGGAACAGGTTATTCAACAGGTAAACAGCCAGCATCCACAGTGCCAGCATGGCCAGCCCTGCCGCCTGTTTGGTCATGATGAAGCGGTCGATGGCCACGCCCAGCAGGTAAGGGCCGGCCAGTCCGAGCAAGGTATAGACCAGGACAAAGACAAACACCAAGGCCATCCCGGCCTTGAAGGGAGCCAGGTAACGCAGCAGGCCTTGCAGGGCCAGGCGCGGGTCACGCGCTTTTTCGATCCTGCCCGGGTCGGCCGGCCGGCGCTGCATCATGGACTGGACACTGCTGGTTTGAGGCGCAGATTGGAAGCTCATTTCAGCTCGTCCCCTGGTGTCATTGCGAACCGCCGGTGCTTGCCTGCCCCGATGCTCTTCCGGGGTCCGGCGGCGAGGCAATCTTGTCCTTGTCAGGAGATTGCTTCGTCGCAGCGCTCCTCGTAATGACAGAACCATCGTGAAATCCGTTCCCGAGCTGCGAAGCGTAAATCTCCTGGTAAATCGGGCTGGTCTGCATGAGCTCCCGGTGGGTGCCCTGGGCGACGATCCGGCCCTGGTCGATGACAATGATCTTGTCGGCGTTCAACACCGTGCTGATGCGCTGGGCGACGACGAAATTGGTGCGCCGGTGCCCCTGACGTTCGAGGGCGTCCTGGATCCGGGTCTCGGTTTCCACGTCCACCGAGCTGGTGCTGTCATCCAGGATCAGGATTGTAGGATCCAATAACAATGCCCGGGCAATCGCAATGCGCTGCTTTTGTCCGCCTGAGAAATTGCTGCCGCGTGCTTCGACGTGGCTGTCATAGCCCATCGGCATCTCCATGATAAAGTCATGTGCCTGGGCAGCCCTGGCAGCCGCAACAACCTGCTCATCGGTTGCCTCCAGGCGGCCGTAGCGGATGTTGTCGCGCAGCGTGCCGGAGAAAAGGATGGTTTCCTGGGGGACAATGCCGATGTGGGCCAGCAGCGAATCTGCCTGGATCTGGCGCACATCCACCCCATCGATCAGCACCCGGCCACTGGAAGTATCGTAAAAGCGCGGCACCAGGTTGATCAGGGTGGACTTGCCGGAGCCGGTCGCGCCCAGGATGGCAACTGTCTGGCCGGGCTCGGCCACCAGGTTGATCCTCTCCAGGACAGCAATATCCCGCGCCTGCCCCTGTCCTTCAGGGGTACTTAGCAGAGCTTCGGCTCCAGTGCCGTTGTAATGAAAACTGACATTCTCAAAGACAACCTTTCCCCGAACTGGCTCGGGTAGTCCGAAGGCATCAGGAGCATCCTGGACCTCGGGCACTGTATCCAGGATCTCGCTGACGCGCCTGACCGAAGCCAGCCCGTTTGCCCAGGTCTGGGAGAGCATGGTCATCATCGTGAGCGGAGTCATGGTGGTGAGCAGGTAGTTGGTGAAAGCGACTATTTGACCTACCGTCAGACTGCCACGGATTGACTGCAGCCCGCCAGCCCAGATGACGAGAACCATGCCGATATTGACGAAGACCGTCAGGGCCGGCGACATGCTGGACATGAAGCGCATCACCCTGACCGAATGGTCGGTGAAGGCCTCATTGGCCGTCTCAAAGCGTTCCCCCTCGAAGTCAGCCCGCACAAAAGCCTTGACCAGGCGCGCCCCGGCGATGTTCTCCTGCAGGACCGTGTTCAGCCGGTCAAGCTTTTGCTGGACGGAACGGAAGAGCGGCTCCATCTTGATGATGAAGAAAACAATGACAACGGAGGTAACCAGCAGAAGTGGCAGCATGGTCAATGCCAGGCTGCGGCTGGTACTGAACATCAGGATCAGGCTGCCGATGATCAGGAGCGGGGCACGCGTCCCAATGCGCAGGGAGATCTGCACCAGGCGCTGCACCGCGCTCGAATCGCTGGTGAGGCGGACCATCAACTGCCCGGTCTGCTGCTGGTCCAGGTTCCCGTACGAATATTCCTGGATCTTGAGAAAAAGGGCATCCCGCAGGTCACGTGCCACGCTCTCTCCCACCTGCACAGAAAGGACGCTGTTGGAAATGGCGATTACCGTACTCAGGATGGAAATCCCGAGCATGATGGCAGCGGTCTGCAAGACAAGCGGCTGGTTGTGCTGGTTAATGCCCTGGTCGATGATCCGCTGGATCAGGCGCGGGATGGACAGATCCATGAAGACCAGGGAGGTCAGCAGGACCAGGGCCAGGCTGGCGCGCCTCCAATAAGGCTTGACGAAGGGCAGCACTTTTTTAATCTGGTTCAACATGATTGATACCTTTAAAAATCATCGGATCGGCTCAGTAAATACTTTGGAGAGGATTCCCATGGCACAGGTGAGGGTTTCCAGATCCTGTGCAGATAAAGAGGCCATCTGGTTCTTCATCCAGGCCCGGTTCTTTTCCGAGATGATATCCAGAAGGTTATTGCCAGCCTCGGTCAATTCAAGCGGAATGTTCCGGCGATCCTGGGAATTCTGCAGCCTGCAGACCAATCCATGTTCCACCAGCACATCCACAGCCTGACTGATCCCCGAGCGGCTGATCTGTCTCATCTGCGCCAGCTGGCTGACCGAGGTAAGACCCTTACGGATGTGCCTAAGGATATGGAACTGCTCAAAGCTAATGTCATAATTTTCCACTGCGATCGAGTGGATGTTCCCTTTGATCCGGTTCCAGACGGGAGGGATCGTACCCCAGAATGCATCAATGGCGGCCGGGAGAAGTTTTTCGGATGCGGTAACGGATGCCTGCATGGCTGCCTCTCATTTTAGTTTAATGATTAAATAGTTTAGTTACTTAACTAGTGTAATACTTGAATATAGTTCTGTCAACCCGCAAGGTCGAGTATGTGGTTCATCGTCTTTTGTATTTTATGAAACCACCCGCTGGTTGTTGAACCAACGGGCGGTTTTTCATGAGGAGGCTTTTTGTCTTTTCAGGAGCAGCGGCCCAACCTGGTCGATGACCCAACCAAAGGATAGTTCCAACCAGGGGACGAGGCGTAAATAATCCGGGATGTAGATCAAGCGGCGCGGGTGCCGGATCAGGCCCCAGATGCGCTCCGCCACCTTGTCCGCCGATATCCCCATCTTTTCGGTCGGGACGCGTAATCCATTGCTGTGAAGGAGGGCAGCTTCGCCAAACCCGGTCTTGACCGGCCCGGCCCGCACCACGCTGAGGTAAACGCCCGTCCCGGCCAATTCGCGATGGAGGGCAGTGGTAAAGTTATCCAGGAAGGCTTTGGTTGCTCCGTAAAGCGCGATGCCCTGACTGGGCAGGCAGCCCGAGATGGAACCGATGTTGATGATGTGGCCGGAATTACGCTGCCGCATTCCCGGCAAAAAGCCAAGACTCAACTGCACGACTGCTTCGACGTTGACCTGTAATATTTCCAGGGCCGTTTTCCAGGTCATCGCGTCACCATAGCCATACCAACCCAGACCGGCATTGTTGACCAGCACGTCGGCTGGACCGGCTTCCTCGCAGAGACGCACCCGGTCAGCCTCGCGGCTCAGATCGGCAACAAGGATCCTGGCAGTTCCGCCCCTCGTGCAGATCTCTTCGGCCAGGGCCTCCAGGCGTTCGCGCCGGCGTGCCACCAGCACCACATGCAGTCCCTGCGCGGCCAGTTTACGGGCAACGGCTTCTCCAATCCCCGAAGAGGCCCCGGTAATGACAGCAAGATTATGTTTTCCAGGATTTATCATTGATCTAAATGTAAACGGGACGACTGGTTGAAATCAATCTGCTTCGCGCTCGTCCAGGTAACAGATGGCTATCTTGCCAACTTCATTCGCCGGTTCTCCAGGAACCAACGCACCGTATCCGCAATCAACTCGTAGAGCGGGCGCGGCTTGTAGCCCAACTCCGCCAGCGCTTTTTTGAAGCTGATGTTCGAATTGCTTTGCAAAACTTCCAGTGAGTAGGGCGTGAAGCGCGGCCTGGTTTTCATCCTCCGGTAATACCAGGGCGTGTACCTGGAAGCAAATTCGGCCAGCGAGAAGGGGATCTTGATGCGGGAAAAGGCTTTGCCGGTCACTTCGCGCACTGTCTCCAACATGTAGCGCACCGAGAGTTTCTGGCCGCTCAGGATGTAACTTTCGCCGCAGCGCCCACGTTGCGCGGCGGCAATCATGCCATCCACGACATCGCGCACATCCACAAAATCATAGGCGCCCTCAACGTAGAACATCGGGCGGGCTTCGGAGGCACAACGGATCACCTCGCCCAACTCCGAGCCGCGGAAATCATACGGCCCGATCACGCCAGTCGGACAGACGATGACCGCATCCAGACCCCCGGCAGCGGCTTTTTGCACCTCGAGGCTGGCAGCGGCTTTCGAACGATCATACTCGCCATATGGGTTGTTCTGGTCGAACCCGAGGCTTTCATCCATTATCACGCCCTGCGGGGCACGTGCAATAGCATGGATGGAACTGGTATAGATCAGGCGGCGGACATTGGCATGGCGGGCCGCTTCGAGGACATTGCGCGTCCCTTCCACATTTATCCGCCAGAGCAATGGGTCCCGGCCTGGCATGATGGATATGATGCCGGCCAGGTGATAGACGGTTTCCACACCGTGCATGGCAGGTTCAAGCGATGCCGGGTCGAGTACATCGCCCTCCATCTGCTCCACTGCCAGGCCTTTGAGCGGCGTGGTATCTTCATCGCGCCAGATGAGGGCACGGACTTTTTCTCCCTGATCGAGCAGTTTGCGAACCAGCACGTTGCCAATATGTCCGGTTGCACCGGTAACAAGAATCATTGTAATTTCCTCTTTCTTTACTTCGCCAATCCATTCATTAAAATCTGCATGCTTTCACGCGCCGCCTTTTCCCAGTCCGCGCCGTGCGGATCGAGCACGCCTTGCAATACCAGCCCGACAGCCAGGGAAACAATAATTTGTGCGGCCTGTTGCGAGTCGGTTGGCCTGAGAGAGCCTTCGGCAATGCCAGCGTCTACAAGCCTGGCGAAATGCTCCTGATAGTGGCGGTACGGAGCGATGACCGCCTTCCAGACTGTCTCGTCACGGCTGGCTTGGAGCCAGAATTCCAGGAACATCGGCAAACGGTCCTCGGCAGCCGCGAAGACACCCGGCAGGAGGTCCGTCATTTTGATCAACGTTTCCGGGACGGTCCCCCCGTTAACCGCCTCCAAATTCATATCGATCATCCCCAGCCAACCCTGCATCAGGGCCAGGAAGACAGCCTGCTTGGTTGGAAAGTGGTGATAAAACGCACCTTTGCTGACCCCGGCCTCAGCACAGATGTCATCGACACTGGCTGCGTCATACCCGGCGATGGAAAATTTTCTGACAGCGGCATCCAAAATATGGCTGCGTGTTTCTTCGGCGCGTTTTTGAGGCATGAGAAACTCCCATTACTATAAACATACCGACCAGTCGGTATGTTTATAGTAATTCGATCCCTGTCCCCTGTCAAGGTATGGAAGATTAGCAATTGCTTACAGTTTTTTACCATCCTGACCCAAGGTGAATCTCAATCAGATTCCATTTATTTCCAAACAAAATCTGAACATCCTTTTGATACCCTATGACCTAAATCAAATTTGAATGAGGTGAAAAAATGAGCCCTAAATCTTCAAGTAATCAGAAAGATGGACAAACCAAGCGTTCCGGGTTCTCCCGGACTCCCAAATGGATCCGATGGACTGCCCTCGTCCTGGTGGCTGTCCTGCTCGGAGGGGGCAGCTATTTTGTCGTCAGGGCACGTCAAACAACGGCGGCTGCATCCACAACATCCACCCTCCAGACGGCCACCACACGCACGGGCAGCCTGGTTCTGCAGGCCAGCGGGTCAGGTTACCTGGTGGCATCCTCCGAAGCAAACATCGCATTTGAGATCAACGGGAAACTGGCTGAAGTTGACGTTGCGTTGGGCGACAAGGTGGAAAAAGGCCAGCTGCTGGCCAAGCTGGATGACGCCTCCCTGCAATACAAACTGGAGGAAGCCCAACTGGCTCTGCTTGAGCTGACTTCCCCGGAAGCAATTGCAAACGCCGAACTGACCGTCACCACGGCGCAGGCAGATGTAATAAATGCCCAAACGGCATTGAACAATGAGCAATATTGGAAAAATGATGCCCTGATCCAAAATGAATATGCCGCATTTGTGATTGCCAAGGCTAATTTGGAGAGAGCGCAAACAGCCTATGATAATGCGAAAGTGGGAGACTATATTAACAACGCCAATGAAGCCCAAGCCTACCAGGCTCTTTATAACGCGAAGCAGGCGTACGACACTGCCGAATATTATTACAGTCTTTATTCGCAGAAGCCAACCGAGCGGCAGGTTAATGCGGCCCAGGCAACCCTGGACCTGGCAAATGCCAAACTGACGAACGCCCAAAACTACCTGACCGCATTGACCGGCGGAACCGTACCCACTGATGCCACTGGTTCGAATCTGGCGGCCTTGCGACAGGCGCAGCTTGATGTAAAAACCGCCCAGACCAACCTGGACTCTGCAACCCTGTATGCACCCATGGCCGGGACTGTAATGACCCTCAGCGCCACGGTTGGTGAAAACATCTCAGGAAATACAACCATCATGACAATTGATGACCTGAGCCAGGCCACGATCCAGTTCTACCTGGATGCAAGTGATTGGACCAATGCAAAGGTCGGTTACGAAACCTCCGTTTCCTTTGATGCTCTTTCAGGACAGACTTTCAGCGGTAAAGTGACACAAATCATGCCCGGCCTGGTCTCTGTACAGAATTCATCCATGGTTGAGGGAATGGCTGTGCTGGATAAATCCGTGGATGAAATTGGGCTGCCGGTTGGAGTGGAAGCCGCCATTGACGTCATCTCCGGTCAGGCCACCAATGTCGTCCTGATCCCGGTGGAAGCATTGCATAAACTTTCAGACAATTCATATACAGTATTCGTCATGACAGATGGCAAACCCAAGTTGACCACGGTGACAGTTGGTTTGCAGGATGACACATATGCCGAGATTACATCCGGCTTGAAGGCCGGGGATGTTGTCACAACCGGTGTAGTGGAGACAAAACAATGACCACGCCCCATACAATTATTGAAAGCACTGATCTCACCAAGACATATGGCATGGGCGATGCCAGCGTAGTCGCCCTCGACCATGTCAGCCTGGAGGTCAAATCCGGTGAGTTGGTCACCATTATGGGACCCTCCGGATCCGGCAAGAGCACCTTGATGAACATCCTGGGTTGCCTCTCCACCCCGACCTCCGGGGAGTACATCCTGGATGGGGAGGATGTCAGTAACCTGGACAAGGTGCAACTGGCATCCATCCGCAACACCAAGATCGGATATATCTTCCAGTCCTACAACCTGCTCGCCCGTACGACAGCTGTACGCAACGTGATGTTGCCGCTCGTCTACAACCGGACCCACAAGCACCCTCACGACGAATGGGAAGGACTTGCCAGGGAAATGCTTGAGCAGGTAGGCCTGGGTGATCGCATGGATCACCAGCCTCAGGAACTATCGGGCGGCCAGCAGCAGCGCGTGGCCATTGCACGGGCCCTGATCACCGATCCGGTCATGATCATCGCCGACGAACCCACCGGCAACCTGGACAGTCGCTCCGGGGAAGAGATCATGAGACTGTTGTTAAAGCTCCACGAGCAGGGCGTGACCATCGTCATTGTGACGCACGATCCCATTGTTGCCCAATACACGGAACGGGTAATCCATTTGAAAGACGGGCACGTTGATTCGGTGGTCCACAATGGGAAGAAACACCCTTTGCCTGCAGCGCAGGCACAGGCAGAAAGTGTGGCAGCATGAACATAAACGAAGTCTTTCGCATCTCATGGGAAGCGATCCTCAAAAATAAGGTGCGTTCGCTTTTGACCATGCTGGGCATCATCATCGGCGTCGCAGCAGTCATCATCATGATCGCCATCAGCGCCGGGACGGAAGCCACCATCAGCGACCAGATTACAAGCCTGGGCACCAACCTGATCTTTGTTTCAACCTCCTTTACCCGCATGGGGCCAGGCGTGAGCAGCGGCACCGAGCTGGTTTACGACGATGCCACTGCCATTGCCGACGAGATCTCCGGAGTGACGGGCATCGTTGTTGAACAGGATGCATCCGAAACGATCAAGGCCGGGGATGTCTCTCTGAGCAGTATATCGATCTCAGGGGTCTCACCCGACTTCCTGACAGTGCGCGATCTGACGGTCGCAAGCGGTCGTTTCTTCACTTCAGAAGATGTAGCGAAGAAGAAAAAGGTGATCGTACTGGGGTCCACACTGGCGCAGGAACTTTTTGGAACCACAGATCCCATCGGCCAGAGCATCCTGGTCAACAATACGCGGCTGACCGTGATCGGGGTCATGGCTGAAAAAGGGACTGTGGGTGAGGTGGACTATGATACGCGTGCATACATCCCCATCTCGGTCATGCTGCAGAAATTTGCCAGGACCCCATTTTCCAGGATCAATGGGGATACGATCCGCATGGTCTTCGTGCAATTGGATCCCAAAGCCAACATGGACAATGTGATCCTGCAAATAAAGATCCTGCTCGCCAAGCGTCATAACGTTACCCTGGCTTCAGATTCCTTTTCCATCACCACCCAGCAAGATATCATCGCGACCCAGGAGTCAACCACGGCGGCCTTCCGCAGCCTGCTGGCCTGGGTGGCAGGAGTATCGTTGATCGTGGGCGGCATCGGAATCATGAACATCATGCTGGTCAGCGTGACCGAACGGACGCGCGAGATCGGGCTGCGCCAATCGGTGGGAGCAACACCCAACGATATTCGCGGTCAATTCCTGACCGAGGCATTGTTGATGAGCTTGATGGGGGGCCTGATCGGTGCGGCGTTGGGGGTTGGCGGAGCCTATATCTTTGGGCTCGCCAGCAGCATGCGCACTGTCATCGTCCCCAGCTCGATCCTGCTGGCGTTCGGCTCGGCGGCTGCGGTGGGTGCCTTTTTCGGCTTTTACCCGGCCAACAGGGCTGCCCAGCTTGACCCAATCGACGCGCTGCGGCATGAATAACAAAAGGAGAAAAAAAATGAAAAAGATTGTTTTTGGAGCAACCATACTCGCCATCATTTCCGTCCTGGTGGCCTGCAGCAAGACAAGTACCACGAGCGGAAGTTCGGACACTTCAACCAGCCTCTCACCGCAAGCGGAGTTGCTGGTCGGGACGTTCAAACTGGAATATACCAGTGAAGCCATCACCGCAGAACAGGCCAAAAGCCTGCTACCGCTCTGGCGGACGCTCCAGGCCCTGTCCAACAGCAGCACGGCTGCGAATGAAGAGATTAACGCGGTTGTCGACCAAATTAAAAGCACGCTGACCACTGCACAGATGGATAAGATCACCGCCATGAAGCTGACCCGGCAGGATATGATGTCGATCATGAGCCAGGCGGGAGTCTCCCCCAACGGCGCCAGCACGACCGCCACTCCAATGGCACTGAATGGTTTGCCATCGGAAGGCAGCTCCCAGGGAGGCGGGGGAGCTCCTGGTGGCGCTGGCGGTCCGGGTGGCGGGATGCCGGCTGGTGGCCCTCCAAATGCCGGGGGTGGGATGCCTGCTGGTGGAGACGTCCCCGGTATGGGAGCTGGACCCGTGGATGCCTCCGGCACACCACAGGCTCCACGGGCGGATACCAACCAGGTTCCTGGGCCATTATTGAATGCGCTGATCGATCTGTTGCAAAAAAAACTGACAACGTAAAGAGGAGATCAAAATGAAAAAATGGATGTTGATTTCAATCGTGATCGGGATGGTACTGGCATTAACTGCCTGTGGAACCACGCAGAGTTCAACCGCCTCCACAACCGCCACCACTATGCTGTCACAGGAAGAGAAGCTGCTGGTTGGGACCATCAAGCTCGAATCGACCAACCTGGCCGTAAGCCAAGACCAGGCCAGGGAGCTACTGCCTCTCTGGGAGACACTGCAAGCGATGGCTTCCAGCGGTACGGCTGCCTCGCAAGAGGTGGATGCGGTCGTCAGCCAAATCGAAAGTACCCTGAGCTCCGAGCAAATTTCCAGCATCACTGCCATGAACCTTACTCAGCAAGACCTGATGGCCGCTGCAGCAGATACCGGCACATCTTTGACAATTTCCGATTCATCGAGCACAACCGAAGCAAGTTCAGTACAACCCCAGGCAGGCGCCGGGGCACCCGTCGATGGGAACCGACCTGCTGACATGGGCGCTGGTATGACGGCTTCGATGGGCGCCCAATCAGCCAGCCAGACTGGCACCGCCGAGACGGCCAGCAGTCCATCCACCGGAACCACGAGCCTGGTATCAACGGCTTTGATCAACACAGTGGTCCAATTGCTGCAGAAGAAAATAGCATAGTTTCTTCCGGAGTTCCCATCTGTTTGGATACACCTGGTGGAAGGCATGCCTTCCACCAGGCTTATTTCAGGCTCAATTCACCCAAAAAAGATAACCGGATTCGCCAAATATCTAAACAAAATCTGAACAACTATTTGATATTCTTGAACTGTAGAACTACATCAATGAAGAATTCGAATACCAAAAAGGTATAATCAACCCAGGGTCAATGGAATTGGATGACCCTCAAGGAAAGACACAAATGTCAAAAACAATCCTGGTGGTAGATGATAAAACCAACGTACGCACCCTTGTGCGCGAATACCTGACCGAGCAGGGCTTCCGCGTGGTGACAGCTGAGAATGGACAGACCGCCCTGTATGCCGCCCGCCAGGAAAAACCCGACTTGATCCTGCTTGATATCATGATGCCTGAAATGGACGGATTCGAGTTCATCCGTGCTTACCGCAAAGAATCCGACAAGCCCATCATCCTTTTGACCGCAAAACTGGAGGAATCCGATAAAGTCATCGGCCTGGAACTTGGCGCGGACGACTACATCACCAAGCCTTTCGGCATGCGCGAACTGGTGGCGCGCATCCATTCCGTGCTGAGGCGTGCCGGGCAGATCCCCCACCCAAGCTCCAGGCTGCAGATCGGTGATATCCTCCTGGATCGGGAAAGCCATTCAGTCACGGTGGCTGAACAGCCTGTTCATTTGACCCCTTCGGAATTCGACCTGCTGGCGCTGTTGATGAACTCCCCCGGCCGCGTCTTCACCCGTCTGGACCTGCTCGAGGACCTGCAAGGGACCTCCTTCGAAGGTGTGGCGCGCACGATCGATGTTCACATCCGCAACCTGCGTACCAAGATCGAGTCTGATCCAGCCAACCCGCGCTATGTCGAGACGGTCTTTGGCGTCGGGTATCGCTTTATCGGGAAGTGATATGACCCGCTCCATCACCGCCAAGCTCATCCTGGCCTTTCTGGCAGTCAGCGTGACCGTCGTGGCGCTGGCCTCCGGCATCACGTACTGGTTGACCGTGCGCGAATTCAAGCAACTGGTATTTAACCAATCGCGTGATCGCTTCGTTGCCGATGCGGCCTTGTATTATCAAATGAACGGGACCTGGGATGGCATCCAGGATTATTTTAATCTGCGCGATGCCTCCCCACAGCCAGGCGGCCCGGGTCCCAACCCTGGCAGCCAGCCTCTGCGCCCCGGGGATGGAAAAAACCAGCGGGTTTCCATCACCTTTCTCCTGGCGGATACGAATGGGAAAGTCCTTGTCCCGGTCGGGCAATACCAGGCCGGAGAGACTGTGCCCTCTGGGAAGCTCTCAGGCGGGACACCGGTTAGTGTTAACGGGAAACGAGTCGGTACGGTACTGGTGCTCGGCAGCCCTCCACCGCTCGGCGGGCTTGAAAGCCAATATCTTAAAGGCACCAACCTGGCGCTGCTTTATGCCGCACTGGGAGCGGCTCTGGTGGCCCTGGCATTGGGAACCATCCTGGCGCGTTCCCTGACCCATCCCCTGCGTGATCTGACTGCAGCCACGCATGCCATGGCAAAAGGGGATCTGAAACAACATGTAACCGTTAGATCACGCGATGAGCTGGGTGAACTGGCATCGGCTTTCAATCAGATGAGCTCCGACCTTGACCATCTCAACCTGTCCCGCCGGCAGATGACCGCTGATATCGCTCACGACCTGCGCAGCCCGCTGACGGTTATCGGTGGCTACGTGGAATCCATGCGCGACGGTGTGCTTAAGCCGACGCCGGAACGTCTCGACATCATCCATGCCGAAGTGCAGCATCTCCACCGGCTGGTGGAAGACTTACGGACGCTTTCCCAGGCCGACGCCGGGGAATTGACGCTCAACCGTGAGCCGGTTTCACCGCTGGCTTTTCTCGAACGAATGGTAAAATCCTATGAGCATTTGGCCGCCCAAAAGAAAGTGGCGTTGGAGGTGCAGAGTGAACCCGGCCTGCCCGAAATCAGCATGGACCCGGACCGGATGGCGCAAGTCTTCGGCAACCTGATCACCAATTCCCTGCGCTACACACCTGAGGGAGGCCAGATCATACTCAGCGGCGCACTGGAAGAAAATATGCTGGAATTCTGTGTTAAAGATAACGGCCAGGGAATCTCACCCGAGTCGCTGCCACACATATTCGACCGGTTTTATCGCGTTGACCCGGCACGCGCACAGGGGGGGAAATCCGGTTTGGGGCTGGCAATTGCCAAGTCGCTTGTGGAGGCACACGGCGGGACCATTTCAGCGGAAAGTCAGGTCAGCCGGGGGACCACGGTCAGGATTAACCTGCCAATCCCATAAAGCGCCTTATTTTGTCCTCGCCTCTCATTTAAATTAAAATAACCATGGAAGGATAAAGCCTATGAAACGCTCGGAAATCAATGCGATCATGCAAAAAGCAGATGCCTTTATTCAAAGCCGCGGTTTTTACCTGCCCCCTTTTGCCTACTGGACACCAGACACCTGGATGGAAAAAGGTGCGGACGTAAGCGAGATCGTTGATAACAAGCTCGGCTGGGATATCACCGATTTCGGGAGTGGAAATTTCAACGCCCGCGGGTTGTTCCTGTTTACCATTCGCAACGGCAATAACCAGGACTGGCAGGCATTGAAAGGCAAGCTTTATGCTGAGAAGATCATGGTCGTGGAAGACAGCCAGGTCACGCCCATGCATTTCCATTGGAATAAGATGGAAGATATCATCAACCGCGGCGGAGGAGATCTGCTCATCCAGGTTTACCAGGCCACAACTGAAGAGCAGCTCGATGAGAAAAAGGCCGTGTCCGTCTCTATTGACGGCCGGCGGCTGACGGTTGAACCCGGTGGTTCCGTCCGGCTCACCCCGGGAGAAAGCATCAGCCTCGAACCACGCTGTTATCACACGTTTTGGGGCCAGGGACGCGTCCTGGTCGGCGAAGTATCAATGGTGAACGATGATCAACTTGATAACCGTTTTTATGAGCCGGTCGGCCGTTTCCCGGATATCGAAGAAGATGTGCCGCCACTCCACCTGCTGTGTAACGATTATGTTCGTTACTATCAAAGGAAATAGGAATCCGGGGGAAAACAAGACCGACCATTCCAGGCCGGTCACGGTACCCGGGATACCTTGAAAGGATGAGCCATGCCTGAAATCTGGGGAACGCATTATACCCGCACTGAACTGGTGGAACGTCTTGGCGACCTGCGCCAGCTGGCTGATGTGCGGCCGATTGAATTTACGGATGGGCCCGAACGCGGCACACGCGGCGTTTCCATCCGGAACGCCGCCGGATTGAGCTTTCGTGTCCTGCTCGAGCGGGGCATGGGTTTGTACGACCTGCAGTTCCAGGGCGTGCCCATTCCCTTTCTGAGCCCGGCAGGAGCCGTCCATCCCGCCTATTACGATCCAACCGGATTAGGTTGGCTGCGCAGCTGGCCTGGCGGTTTTCTTACCCCCTGCGGGTTGACCCAGGTCGGCAGCCCTTGCCGCGATAACGAAGAAGAGTTGGGATTGCACGGTCGCCTGGCCAGCCTCCCGGCGGCAAACGTTGCCTGGGGAGCAGGTTGGAGTGGGGATGAATATCTGCTTTGGGTGGAGGGGAGTATGCGTGAGTCGGTCTTTTTCGGGGAGAACCTGCTGCTCCGCCGGCGCATCTGGACCAGGCTGGATACCCCATATTTATGGATCGAAGACAAGGTTGAGAACCAGGGCCAAAAGCCCGCACCGCACATGTTCCTGCAGCACATCAACCTGGGCTTCCCCCTGGTGGATGGCACCACCCGCCTGATCCTGCCGGAGCATACCACCCGGCCGCGCGACGAGACCGCGGCGGTTGGCCTGGCAGAATGCCAATCATTCAGTAGTCCGATCCCGGATTATGCCGAACAAGTTTTTTACCATGACCTGTCTGCGAATGCAGATGGTTATGTTGCGGTCAGCCTGGTCAATCCCAGCTTCAATGGCGGGCAAGGGTTGGGATTAACCTTAAGGTACTCGAAGAACCAGTACCCGGTTCTGGTCGAATGGAAGATGATGCGGGCAGGGACCTATGTGGTCGGCCTGGAGCCTTCAAACTGCCTGGTCGAGGGCCGGGCCGCCGAGCGCGCCTCCGGCAGGCTGCAATTCCTCCAGCCGGGAGAAACCCGGCATTATGCAATTGAAGCCAGATTTTTCGAACCCGGGAAAAGTGCGAAATGTTAAATAAAAGCCCACGCTAGATTACCCCGGTTGCCAGGAGCAGGTCGAAGAGCAGTCCCATCACCATCGCACCGATCCACAGCGTGCCAACGACAATGGCAATCACGCGCCAGCGGGCGATGCTCAACGCGCCGCCGATGGCACCGATGGATGTCCCTGCTCCCGAGATCAGGAAGGCCAGCGCTGCGCCCTGGCTCATACCGGAATCGAGCATGGCGCGCACCATCGGCAGGGACGCTTCGCTGTTGATGTAAAAAGGCAGACCGAACGTGGCAGCCAGCGGAACACTGTAGACGTGTCCGCTGCCAAACAGGCCTGTTATCCAGGCATTGGGGATCAATCCGTTGAGCAGATACCCCAGGAAAGCGAAGCTGAAGAACATAATAAGCAGGCGGGGGCCATCCTGGATTAGTTGTTGGCCAACCATCTGGATTGTCACGCGTGCTCTTGCGGCAGGGTTGACCGGCTGAGCGGGCTGGTAACCGTTCCATTGTTTTGACGGAAGGACCAAAGCCGGCGGGGTTGACTGGCATCCGCAGATGGCAGTAGCGGCAGGGGCGGTCACCGGAATCAACTGAGCAGCCTGGCAACCACCTGTCGACTGGAGCGGGAGTGCTGGGGGGACTGGAAGTGCGGATGCCACGGGGGCAGCCACCAGGCGGGCCTGGTTCTTGAGCCAGCCGCGCCGTTCCAACAGGCTGGCTACCAGGCCGCCAGCCAGCCCAAGCAGGATGGAGGCGATAAATCCTGCCAGCGCAAACGGCCAGCCAAACAGGCCAGCGGTGTAGAACATTCCCTCCGGCGATGAGAGCGGCGAGGAAACCATGAAGGCCACGATCGGTGCCCAGGGCATCATGGTAGCCATCATGCCAATCACAATAGCCGTGGTACCACACGAACAAAGCGGGGTGCTGACCGCCACGACCGTTGCGAGCGCCACTCCGCCATTCTGGTGTTGCCGTAAGTAAGCGGCTATCCTATCCTTTTCCAGGAGCAGTTTTATCAATGAACCGACCAGTACACTGGCAAGCAGGTAGATCCAGTTGTGGGCAAAAGCCAGCAGTACTTTATCGAGCGTTGTTTCGAGCAGTTGGATGAAGTACATCATACGAGTCTCCTTTTTTTGGGTGGTGCCCAATCTTGTCAAATAGATGATTGTCTATATATCAAGGTAAAAAGAAACGCCCATGTCTGCCCCCAGCTTGAACAGGCTGGGCGTTATCTTCCTAGGAACAACTGCACTCGACTTCTTTTTGCCCTTTCAGAGCAGCCATTATCATAGCCGAAGCACAGCCGACCCCGCTCTCCACATGGATGGCGCCGGTGATGCAATTGAGCTGGCAGGCTCCGCATTCCATGCAGGCCTGTGGCCGGACCAGCACAGCCAGGCGGCCATTCATCTCAAAGGTGGCATGTGGACATACATCCACGCACATGCCGCAGCCGTTGCACAGGGCCGGGTCGTATACAAGTGTATTTTCCAGGTAGGCATTCAACATCTTCGATCTCCCTAGCGGATAAAGATAAAAACAATGGCAAGCAGGATGCCAGTCCCGAAGGTCCAGGCCATGGCCGGAATGTAGGCGAACATCTCGCGCTTAACCCCGCTGCGGGATGTGAAGGTGGTCGAACCAGTAAAGTTGAGGGCGATGAAAGCAGTCACAGCTGGCATGGCCAGCAGTAACTCCAGCGCCTGCCCGAGGCTGTGGTACCAGGTCCAATCCGGATGCCGGATGAAAGGCGACAGCGCAAATGGGATGGCTGCCAGGCCCCCTAAAAGAAACCCTTTTGTGCTGAAGTTATGCGTCGGGATCCAGGGCAGCAGGATCGGGAAGAGCACAACGCCTGTCAAGACGGCCACGACCGCCGCCAGGCTGGATATCCAACCGCCCGCAAAATATAAAACGATGGCCGCCGCCAGCATGGGCAGAAATGTCTGGGTCACATCCACCGGGATCAGCACCAGCCGGTCACGCAAGCTGAATTGTACTTTGCGCATTTCCGGGGTGGCTTTGTGGGTTTTCAGATATTCGGGGAGGTCGGCGGCGCGCACGGGACCGTACTCCACCCAGAAACCGGTACGTTTCTTGACCTCGTGGGCGGCCACGCCGGGTGCGCCCAACTGAGGCAGGATTAACTTGCGCTGGTTGACCACTTGCTTAAGCTGGGTTGCGAAGACCCGGTTGACGATCTCATCCGTGCCAAAGGTACCCTTTCCAGCCGCGCACCAGACATTGATGCCCCTGGTATCCAAAACCAGGATGTAGCCGTCGATGCCATCCAGTGATGAGCGCAAGGCGTCAAAGCTGAGCGAGTAGTTGGCCGAGACAAAAACCGGTGAATCCGGAGAGGGGCTGCCGAGGCGGTAGAGCCCGGGATCCACGCGGTGTTCGCCGCGCCTTACCCCAATGCGCGCCAGGAAATGGTCCCAGTGATCAGCCAGGGAAAGACAACTGGAGGTTGCATGGATCTGTGCCACGGAGGGGATGGAAGCAATTTCGATCATTGAGTTCGCCTTTCAGAATCCGTATTTGGTCAGGCTGGTTTACGTGCGGATATGATGGCAGAAAATACCCTTCCGGTCGGTTTGCAGTTCAGTTCCACACCCGAACTGTCTTTCGGTTGAACTGTCACTTCATTGAAACCGGCTTCAGTCAGACCGTTGATATACTCTTGCATGTCCAGCGCGCCGGCCACACAGGCGCCCCAGGCTTCCATATCCTTCTGAATGGATTCCGGCAGCGCGCCATTGGTCACGGTGTCTGAGACAGCCACACGACCGTTGGGTTTTAGTACACGGAAGATTTCGCGAAAAACCTGGGGCTTATCCGGGGAGAGGTTGATCACGCAATTTGAGATGACCACATCCACGCTTACGTCTTCCACAGGCAGGCTTTCCAAATACCCTTCACGGAATTCGACATTTTTGATACCCATACGTACACTGCTGGCGCGGGCGCGCGCCAGCATTTCAGGTGTCATATCCACACCAATGACATGTCCGCTTGCACCGGCCTGGCGGGCAGCCAGAAAACAATCCAACCCTCCACCGGAACCCAGGTCCAGGATGGTTTCGCCAGGCTGCACATCCGCAACGGAGATCGGATTCCCGCAACCCAGACTGAAGTTGGAGACCTCACCAGGCAAATCGGTAATGAGTTCCACCGGGTAGATCGCGTTGGCAGAACCGCAGCAGGAAGCTCCGGCGCGTGCCTTCCCGCCATAATATTCTCGCACTGAGTCACGAACGGGGTTGGAATGATTTGTCATTACTTCTCCATATAGATAAATGTCTATGTATTTTGTCCAAATAATGGGAGGCGCGCATACACCTCCCAGATTTTTTACCCATTGACCTTCGATGAAGCAACCATGTTGTTCTCGGGAGAAAAATTAAGCTTGAGATTCACACAACAGGAACTGATACGATTCTGGTTGAGCTGGTAAAAAGTCTGCTTACCTTCCTCGCGGACTTGCACCAGCCCGGCCTCACGCAGGATGGCCAGGTGGTGGGATACCGTCGGCTGGGTGACATTGAGATGCTCAACAATTTCATTCACCGAACGCCACTCGCAGCAGCAAATCTTCATGATCTTCTGGCGGGTCTCATCGGCGATTGCTTTTGCGAAAAGAACTGGGTCAAATTCCATCATATAGATTACCTTCTATTTGGTACTATTATATAGATAATTATCTATTTGTCAAGGGGTTCAGTTTTTTTGAGCTGCAAAACTAGGGCAGCCTGTTTACAAAATCCACCAACGCCTTCAGAAACTGGTCCTTATCGCTTGAATAGAACAATCCTGTACCATGGATAGCAGTGCCCGGGTAAATGACCAGCCGCCTGGGCTCGGTAGATCCCTTGTAGGCATTCTCGGTATCCTGGGACCAGGGGTCATCTGCCGCGACAATAAACAGCTTGGGATAGGAAGTCCTGACCGGCTGCCCGTAATTTGGGCCGGCTATCATCACCATGCCAACCATCTCCGGCTCGAGGGTTATATTTCCACAGGCCGTGACGCCCAGATTGGCGCCGATGCAGATCACGCGCTTGTATCCGACCTTTCGAAGCCGTCTTAAAACTGTGCTGACATCCCGGGTGGCATTTATATAGTTGGGACGCAGGTAATTAAAAGTTATGGTTGTAAATTTCTGCTTATCCAGCGCCCGGACGAGCGGATCCCATTGCGTCTCGTCTCCGTAGGACATGTTTGCCAGGATGATTGCTGTCCCGCCCTGTCCATACACGTGACCGGAGATTTTTCTTGCGGGCTCTGCCTCAAAGATGATCGCTCCTTCGGGGAGCGGGAATACAGGCGTGGCAGTGAAGGTGAGATCCGCCGTGGGTTGAAAGGTGGGTGTAGAGGTCGGAGCAACCGGAGCGGCTGCACAACCTGTCAACATGAAGACGAAGAAGAGCATGTGGACCATCTGTTTCATAAGCGAACCCCAGGATAATAAATGGATTCGGAAAAATGCTGCAACAACCAAAGTTGTTAATACAATAATCGCAAACTGGAGTGGTGCTGACCGCTCGTTTAAGCCTTGAAAAGTATTTTTTATTCGTGTTGAAAACCGGTGCAAGAGATTATAACGCGATATTATGAGGGGCTTGCCAAAATGAGTGGTTCCGTCGAATGGTGCTGATCCCCAGCAGTTTCTGTAAAAACGGCTGACCAGATGGAGGCGGTTGATATCTACTCAAAACGTGGAGATGGAAATCGACAGATTTCTGATGACATTTTTACCTATGAGGTGTATGCTATAATCCTACACCCAGACTGGAGGACCCCATGAACTCTAAAATTGAATTGATCAATCGATTGCAAAGCCCGGAAAACAGATTTGTACTGGAAGCCGTTCAGGAACTGCACTCGTGCGGCATGCTCTCAGACGGTTCCCTGCGCGGGATCGCCCTGTGCCAGGCCGTCCTGGAGGGCGCGGACCTTAAAGAGGCTGATTTGTGCTATGTCGACCTGCACCAGGCCAACCTGGACGATGCCGACCTCGGTGGAGCCAAGTTACAGGCAGCCAAACTCAACCGCGCCAGTTTGCGAGGCACAAACCTGGCAGGCGCTGACCTCACCAACGCAGACCTGTACAAGGTCAACCTGCGCGGCGCGCGCAGCCTGACGGATGAACAGTTATCCACAATGAACGAGCTGTTTGGTTCCATCATGCCAAATGGTGCTGTTTACGACGGTCGCTTCAACCTGTTTGGTGACCTTGCCCGGGCCCGCTGGGCAAAGGTAAATGTTGACGATCCGAAATCCATGGCGGAGTTCTACGGGGTATCAGTCGAGACCTATTTACAAGGGCAGGCACAAAAGGCAACGGTTTAACGGCTGTACATTAAGCAAAGGAAATCTGGATGCTGATCTTGTTGCTGCTCATCCTCGCAACAGCCTTCTCAATCGGGGCCATCCGTGCGGGACGACTGCTCACCTCGGCGCTGTGGCTTGCCGGGGTAAGTGCATTGATTGCGATTGTCTTTTATCTCTATGGGGCCCGCCAGGTGGCAGTGATCGAGTTGAGCGTGGGAGCCGGGTTGGTAACGGTCTTGTTCGTCTTCGCCATCAGCATCGCCGGTGATGATCCCATCGAGAAGCGGCCAGTACTGCCGTGGCCATTCTTCATCGGCATCTGCCTGCTGTTCGTCCTCCTATTGGGCTGGTTCGTCCTCCCAGCCTCGATGACCCCCTTTACCGCATCCGGGTCGGAAAGCGGCATGAACGACGTGTTCTGGAACCAGCGAGGCCTGGATGTGCTGGTCCAGGTTGTCCTGATCTTTTCCGGCGTGCTGGGATTGCTGGGATTGCTGGCAGAGACCCGGCCGCCCCTGGAAGGATCAGCAGCCGAAGAAGTCCTGGCGGAACGCGACCGTGAACTTCAGGCCATGGAAGGACAATTCTCAGCAGAAGAGGTAGCGCAGAAATGACTCTCAACCCGTTGACGGTTGCCCTGATCGGCGTTATCGGTTTGCTGATGGCCGGGTTTTACGGCCTGCTGGTCAGCCGGAATTTGATCAAGATCGTGGTGGCCTTGCAGATCCTGGTCAAAGCGGCCCTGCTGGGATTGGTTGCGGCCGGGAGTGTCAGCGGGCAGGTCAACCTGGGTCAAAGCCTGGCGATCACGGTCATTGTGGCCGATACCGTGGTGGCAGTCGTTGGCATGGCCCTGGGCGTCCAGATCCGGCGGCACCTGGGTACCCTGGACGTACGCGACCTGTCAAGCTTGCGAGGATAGTTTCATGGTGAGTTGGCTCTTATTCGTTACGATCGGATTACCGTGGCTGGGAGCGGTCTGCGTCTGGCGGCTTGGCGACCGCCACCCGCGCAGGGTGCACAGCCTGGCCACAATCTTTGCAGTGGCCTCCGGCCTGGCGGCGCTGGGGATGCTCCCGTTCGCATCCAGCGAGGCTGCGGTACGCATGCCCCTGGGCGGCATCCTGGGAGAGTTCACCCTCGTCCCGGATGGGCTGGGGATCCTGATCTCGGTCATAGCCACAGTGGTGGGCAGCCTGGCGGTCATCTTCTCGATCAACTATATGCATGTTGAACACGAGGAGAAACAACTGGCCCGCTACTACGCCTTGATCCTGTTCTTTATTGGTGCCATGGCCGGCCTGGGTCTCTCGGGCAGCCTGTTGTTCACCTTCATCTTCTGGGAGATGACCGCATTCTGTTCCTATGCGCTGATCTCGTTCCATAATGACGATCCGAAAGCAGTGGCGGGCGGCATCAAGGCCCTGATCATGACCCAGCTCGGCGGTGTCGGTTTGCTGGCGGGCGCGCTGCTGATCTACGCGTACCTGGGTGATTACCAGATCAGCACTTTCCTGGCCCAGGCGCACACCCTGCCGGCGGGCGTCCTGAGCCTGATGGCCTTTGGTTTCCTGGTGGCGGCCGCCGCCAAGTCGGCACAGGTGCCGCTGCATTCCTGGCTGCCGGACGCGATGGAAGCGCCCACGCCCGTGACCGCGCTGATCCATGCCGCCACGATGGTCAACGCCGGCGTGTATCTCCTGGCACGCTTCTACCCGGCCTTTGCAGGCGTGCCCGGCTGGTGCATCACGGTGACCGTGGTGGGCCTGCTCTCGGCGCTGCTGGCAGGCATCATGGCCCTGGCTGCCGATGATATCAAGCGCGTCCTGGCCTATTCGACTGTGAGCCAGCTGGGTTTCATGGTCTATGCGGTCGGCACCGGCTCGATCTTCGCCAGCCAGCTGCATTTGCTCAGCCACGCCGTCTTCAAGGCGCTGTTGTTCCTGGGCGCAGGCGCCATCATCACGGCAGTGGAGACACGCGACCTGCGCAGCATGGGCGGGCTGGGAAAGAAGATGCCCTTTGTTCGAGCCGTCTTCATCATCGGCTCGCTGGGGTTGGTGGGGCTGCCCTTAGCCAATGGTTTCTTCAGCAAGGACCTGATCCTGGAAGGCGGGCTGGCCAACGGTCCGGCTTGGGCGTACATCGTGATGCTGATCTGCGTGGGGATCACGGCATTGTACAGCATCCGCCTGATCTGGATGGTTTTCTACGGCGAGCGAGGCGGGCATGAACCCTCCCACGATGGTCTCCCGGCGATGCGGATTTCGCTGGGGCTGCTGGCATTCGGCACGCTGACCACCTGGCTGCTGGCTGGCGGCTTGAGCCACATGCTGGAAAGCACACTGCCGTTCCACTCGATCGAAGCCGGGACCACGCTGGAGATGGTCAGGAAGATCTTCCTGGCGCCGCCCACCTGGATAACCCTGGGAGTGATCGCCCTGGCATTCGGGCTCTGGATGGCACGGAGGGTGCTGGTCGGAGCAGCCCGGGCGCTCAAGCCAGTGGTCACTTCCGGATTGGGGTTCGAATGGGTCAACCAGCAGGTGGTTAACCTGACCCGGGGTACGGCCGCGCGGCTGCAGCGCACCCAGACTGGCCAGTTGAACTGGAATATCGCCGGCATCCTCTCGGGGCTGGTGCTCATCCTGATCATTCTGGTGAGAGGTGCACGATGATTTTCCCCACCTTTCCCTGGTTGATCCTGGTGCCCCTGCTGGCCTCCCCGATTGTTTACCTGGCCGGACGCCTGTTCAAGCGGCCCACGGCCTGGCGGGTCCCATACATCCTGGCGCTGCTGGCACTGGCTGCCGCCTGGATCCCCTTCGTCGATGCGGCTGTTACACTGGCCAACGGCGGCACAGTGAAGTACACGCTGGGGTCGGTGAGTTTGCAGATGGACGGCCTGAGCCTGCTGCTGGCGGCGGTTGCGCTGGGGCTGGGCACATTCGTGGTGCTCTACTCGGGCCCCTACCTCTCCCGGGAGACCGGCCAGGAGAAATTCTACGCGATGCTGGTATTGATGATCAGCATGATCATCGGACTGGGAAGCGCGACCGACCTGTTCAACCTGTGGATCTGGTTCGAAGCCATGGCGGTTACATCCTATTTGCTGGTGGCATTCTACCGGGAAAAGCCGGCCTGCCTCGAAGCCGGCATCAAGTACCTGGTCCAGAGTGCAGCCGGATCAGCCCTGATCGTGGTCGGGATTGGGCTGGTCCTGGCAGCCACCGGTACCCTGGAACTGGCGACCCTGCGTGCAAACGCCGGAACCTCCCCGCTGCTGCTTGCCGCCGGCGCATTGTTCATCATCGGCTTTGGCGTCAAGGCTGCCCTGGTGCCCCTGCACACCTGGCTGCCGGATGCGCACTCGCAGGCTCCCAGCGGGATCAGCGCCATGCTTTCGGGCGTGGTGATCGAGGCGGGCCTGATCGCCATGCTGCGCGCCCTGGGCGCGCTGTTGGCCGTGACGGCTTCCTGGCCCGCGCTTTTGATCATTGTCGGCTGCATCAACATGATCGTCGGCAACCTGATGGCATTACAGCAAAAACAGGTCAAGCGCCTGCTGGCGTACTCCAGCGTGGCACAGGTCGGCTACATGCTGCTGGGCCTGGGGATCAGCTTCCAGAGCGGGAGCGCGGCCGGAGCGCAAGGCAGCCTGTTCCACCTGTTCAACCACGGCCTGATGAAGGGATTGGCCTTCCTCTGCGCCGGATGCCTGCTGTACACCCTGCACATCCGCGCCGGGGACCACGAGCCCCTGCTCAACGCGGAGCTGGCGGGTGCATCACGCCGGTACCCGCTGGTTGCCCTGGGCCTGAGTATTGCGGTACTGGCGCTCGGCGGTCTGCCCCCGCTGGCAGGCTTTATGTCCGAATGGCAGATCTTCGCGGCCGGTTTCCAGACGCGTGTCTTGTGGATCGACCTGGCGGTGGTTTTTGCGGCGCTGAACAGCGTGCTATCGCTGGCCTATTATGCACCCCTGGTAAATGCCATGTACCGGCTGGAACCCTCGGCCAGGGTCAGGCAGGGCAAACGCCTGCCGCTGGTGATGAGCCTGCCGCTGGTCATGCTGGGGCTGGCCGTGATCCTGATCGGATTCTGGCCAGGCCTGATGAACTGGCTGACCGTCCCAGCCGGCCAGGCTTTACTGGCGAGCATGCGCTGATCCCCTGGAGAAACGATGAAATTTCTACTATTTCCCCCCATCGCTTTCCTGGTCTACCTGGTTCTGGTTGGACTGCTTTCGATCTTCGGGAAGGCGCTGACCGGCAGGCGCAAGGCGGCCTCAGCGCTTAAATCCAGCACCTACACGGGCGGCGAAGCCCCGCCCACCCGCCTGGCCGCGCCGGGGTACCGGCCATTCTTCGTGGTGGCTTTATTCTTCGCCGTCCTTCACCTGGGTGTGCTGGTGATGAGCTCGGGGCAGCCTTCCCCGGTGATGATCATTTACCTGATCGGTTTACTGGTAGCTTTAATGGCATTGATATTGGGTTGAAAGGATTCTGAATGACAGACAATCAGAAAATTATGCAAAAAGCAATGAACGGGTTGAAAAAATGGGCGCGTGTCAACTCGCCCTGGGTGCTGCACTTCAACAGCGGATCCTGCAACGGCTGTGATATTGAGATCCTGGCCACCCTGACCCCGCGCTTTGACGTGGAACGCCTGGGCATCAAGCTGCAAGCCAGCCCGCGCCAGGCTGACGTTTTGCTGGTCACCGGCCCCGTCACCCGCCAGGCACGTGAACGCCTGCTGCGCATTTACGAGCAGATGCCCGAACCGAAGTACGTGGTAGCCATCGGCGGCTGCTCGATATCGGGTGGGGTTTTCGAGGGATGTTACAATGTGATGGACGGGGTTGACAGTGTCATCCCGGTAAATGCTTACATCCCCGGCTGCCCGCCTCGCCCCGAAGCGATCATCGACGGCGTGGTCAAATTGCTGGGCAGCCTGGCCAATCCCGCCCTGCCCCAACCCATCGAGTTGGACAAAGAAAAGGTATCGGCATGAACGCAGAAGAGATCCTGACAGTTGCCAGCGCCATCGTCAATTCCTGGGACTGGGCAACAGAAATCTCCCGGCCCAATCCCAAGCAGCTGGATGTGAAGCTAAGTTCAACCCAAGAATTGATCCCGATCGTCGTGGCCTTGCGCGTAAAAAGGCTGGGACATTTATCCGCCATCGTTTGCATGGACCTTGGTACCGAGGCAAAGGAAATGGAATTGGTTTACTTCTTCTGCCCCGGGGACGCAACCATCGCCCTGCGGGTGCGCATCCCGCACGGGAATGCCGTGATCCCCAGCCTGTGCGAGATCGTCCCGGGCGCAGAGTCCTTCGAGCGCGAATTGCGCGAAATGTTCGGCATCGAGATCACGGGGTTGGTCACGCCCGACCGGCTGTACCTGCCCGATGACTGGCCGGATGGTGTTTACCCGATGCGGAAAGATTTCGATCGAAAGATACTTACCCTTCAATCCCCCGCCGCCGAGGAAAGTACCCAGAATGGGCACGGCGGCTAGAGCAGTTTCGTTAGGTACTCTAACATTCAATCAACGAGACAAGAATCATGCCAACCAATCAAGAATCAGAACGCTTTACGATTTCAATCGGTCCACAGCATCCGGCTTTGAAAGAGCCGGGAAGCTTCCAGTTCACCGTGGATGGTGAGATCGTCACCAAGGCTTATGTACGCCTGGGTTACGCCCATCGCGGCATCGAAAAAGCCACTGAGCAGCGCAACTGGATCCAGAACCTGTACCTGCTTGAGCGCATCTGTGGTATTTGTTCCCATATTCATGCCACCGCCTACTGTCTGACAGCTGAGAAACTGGCCAACGTGGAGGCGCCAGCGCGCGCCCAGGCCATCCGGGTGCTGGTGGCCGAGCTGGAACGGATTCACAGCCATTTTCTCTGGATCGGGGTATCCGCCCACGAAGCCGGGTTTGAGACACTCTTCATGTATTCCTGGCGCGATCGGGAAACGGTCATGGACCTGCTGGAAGGATTGACCGGCAACCGGGTTAACTACTCGGCCAACGTGCTGGGAGGGGTGAAGTGCGACGTGGGTAAGGCCCAACGGGCCGCCATCCTGGCCGGGATCGATTTCCTGGAAGAGCGCACCCGGCATTATTTTGATGTGCTGACCAACGACAGCATGTTTGTGCAGCGCACGCGCGGAATCGCGGTGATGACCCGCAACCAGGCCGAGGTGATGGGCGCGCTCGGCCCAACTGCACGCGCCTCCAACGTGGCACGCGATGTGCGCGTGGAATCGCCCTACGCAGCCTACAAGCAATACCCGGTCAACATGATGCTGGATACCCGCGGCGACCTGGAAGCCCGTTTCGTGGTGCGCGTCAATGAGCTGTTCGAGAGTTTTCGCCTGATCCGCCTGATCCTGGACACGCTGCCGGAGAGTCCACTGACTGTGCGTTTCCCGCGGCGCATTCCGGCGGGAGAGGCCATCATGCGCCTTGAAGCGCCGCGCGGAGAAGTGTTCTACTTCATCAAGAGCAATGGCACGGACAAGCCCGAGCGAGTCAAAGTGCGCACCCCCACCATCTGCAATATGACCTCCGTCATCAAGCTGGCGGTTGGTCACCAGCTGGCTGATGTCCCGATGATCCTGGCCGGGATCGATCCATGTTTCTCCTGCAACGACCGCACGGTGGAGCTCACAAATGCCAGGAACAGCAGCTCCAATATGCTGACCTGGGAAGAGCTGCGCCGGTATGGGATCGAGTTCTACGGGGGGAAGAGGAAATGAATGCTGCTTGGGCAATCATAGCCCTGGTGATCTTTCCTGGCGGGCTGGCCCTGCTGGCCGGCGGGATGGCCTACGAATGGGTTGACCGGAAGCTGTTGGCCCTGTTCCAGAACCGGGTGGGCCCGCGCTGGTTCCAACCTCTGGCCGACACGGTCAAGCTGCTGGCAAAGGAGGAGATCATCCCCGAAAAGGCCAACAAGATCCTGTATGTTGGCCTGCCGATCGCAGCCCTGGCAGGCGGGTTGACGGCGGCCCTCTACGTTCCCCTGGCAGGGATCAAGCCGATCTACAGCTTCCCGGGCGACCTGATCGTAACTTTGTACCTGCTCAGCCTGCTGACCCTGTGCATCGGCCTGGCTGGGACAAACACGCTGGACCGCTTTTCGATGATTGGTGCGACCCGCACCTTGACCCAGGTATTTTCCTATGAAGCGCCGTTCCTGCTGGCCTTACTGGGCCCGGCGGTGGCCGCCGGCTCCTGGCAGATCAGCACGATCGCGACCTATGCGGAAAACCACTGGTTGGTCCTGATGCAGCCCGTGGGGTTCGTTGTCGCTCTGATCGGCCTGATGGGCAAGCTTGAAATGCCGCCCTTCGACGCGCCTGAAGCCCATACGGAGATCGCAGCCGGCGCGCTGACCGAATACAGCGGGCGCGGCCTGGCATTCTTTCATCTCGCCAAGGCCGTGGAACTGGTCGTCGGGCTGACCCTGGTGGCAGCCATCTACCTTGGCGGGGTATCCAACCCACTCTGGTTCCTGGTCAAGACGCTGGCACTGCTGCTCGCGCTGGTTGGGATCCAGGCTCTGCTCACCCGCATGCGCATCGACCAGACCGTGGGCATGTGGTGGCGCTATGGTACTATATTGGTATTGTTACAATGGCTGGTCTTAATATTGGTAAACAGGATGTGAAACTATGAAATTCGGTATGATGCTTTCAGACATAACCAAGAGCTTGTTCCGCCGTCCGGCGACCGAACTCTACCCGGCAGTGCGGCAGCGCAACCCTGCCCGCCTGCGCAGCTTCCTCAAGCTGAACAAGGATAAATGCACGGGCTGCGGTTTGTGCGCCATGGACTGCCCGGCCAAGGCGATCCAGGTGACCATGCTGGACCGCAAGGAAAAACGTTTCATATATACCTATCACGCCGACCAGTGCCTGTTCTGCGGCCAGTGCGTCGAAACCTGCAACCAGGATTCCCTGATCATGGTCAATGACCTGTGGGAACTGGCTGCACTGGACAAGAGATCTTTTACGGTGGTTCTACGGGATGAAAAGTATGTTCCAAAAGCCGTGGCAGGAAAACCTGCGGTCGGACTTGCAGCGCCTGAAAAAGCCTGACCAGCCGCCGCGCCTGGCAGTCCTGGGCATCGGGCACGAGCTCTACGGCGACGATGCCGTGGGGGTCCGGGTGGCCGGCCAGCTGGACGCCCTGGCTCCCAATGGCGGGAACCTGCTGGCCGTTCAGGGCGGGTCAGCACCCGAGAATTTCACCGGGACGCTGCGTCGTTTTGGACCGGACCTGGTCCTGATGGTGGACGCGGCCCTCATGCACCTGGAACCCGGCAAGACCGGCTGGCTTTCCTGGCAGGAAACCAGCGGCTTCAGCGCCTCGACGCATACCCTGCCGCTTAACATCCTGGCCAGTTACCTGACCGCCGAGCTGGACTGTGAAGTGGACCTGCTCGGCATCCAACCCGCGCAGACCGAAGTCGGCGCACCGCTCTCGCCCGTGGTTCAGCAAGCGGCCGAAGGCGTGGCCAGGAGTATCAGCGAGATTCTGGGAATTTCTGGAAAATCGAAATGAAATCAACCAATCCTATCTTTGGAAAGGAAAAAGGAAATGGCAAAAATTTTAATCATCGATGACGACCCCGATATTGTAATGGCAGTGCGCCTGAGCCTGGAAAGCGCCGGGCACCGAGTCGTGGAGGCAGGCAGCGGGAAAGAGGGCCTGAAAACGATCAAGGCCGAGCACCCGGACGTGATCATCCTGGATGTAATGATGGAAACGCATACCGAAGGCTTTCAGCTGGCGCAAAAATTGCACAGCCCGGACCCGGCCTCGGAATGGAAGCAATACAAGGACACCCCGATCCTGATGCTGACTGCCATCCACAGCACCACGCCGATGCGCTACGAACCGGATATCGACTACCTTCCGGTGGAATTGTTCGTGGATAAGCCGATCGACCCGGAAGACCTGATCCAGAAAGTCGGCTGGATCCTGGGCCGCAAAAAATCCTGACCAGTTGTAACGCCATTCCGGCTGTCTGGCAGCCGGCCTGGATTTGTTCCCGCTGCCGGCCCGCGGGCAGCACCTGCAACCGTAAGTGTGCTCGCGTGGATCGGCGGCGGGGAAGGCAACCCATACAGGGGTTCGCATGAAACGTTTGATCCATTTGCCGTTCAGTTGGTCATTATTGAACGTACTGATGGCTGCCTTCGTCCTGGTGGCAGCCCTGGCGGGCGGTCTCAATGCGCTGTTCACTTCCCGGGTCATCAATGAATACCTTCTCAATGCCCAAACCGATCGTTTGAACCGGGACCTGGACCTGACGAACGGTTTCTACCAGCAGAAACTGAATGCCGTGAGCGGTCTCAGCAAGTTCGTAGCACTGGACCCGCAAACGGTCACGGCCCTGCCGGTGGCCTTGAGGAGCGGCCCGGAAGCCATCCAGACCATCGACCAGGTGGTCAGCCGCATGATCGCCACGGAGATCCTGGATGGAACCCGAACGGTGGTGGTCCTGGATTCGCATGGGAATGTCATCACCGGGCGTTCCATCTCTGCGGATGGAAAACTCTCCTCCCCCTTTACTTACGGGAACTGGAGCGGGGTGTCGATCGTCGGCGAAGTCCTGGGATCGGGAAAGCCAGTCGCCAGCACGGAAGTGATCCCGGCAAATTACCTGACCCAGGTCGGCCTGGCGGACCAGGCCCACATTGCCATACTGGATACGCCTCAAGCAGCTCCCAAGCCCTTTAATCCTCTTGAAGGTACCGCCGGGCTGGCGATTGTGGGGGTTTACCCTCTACTCAATGAAAGCGGTCAAATCAGCGGGGCTGTCTTGACTGCTTATCTCTTTAATAACGATTTCACCCTGGTCGATTACATAAAGAACGAGGCCAAGGTTGAGACCATGACAATATTCCTGGGGGACCTGCGAGTCTCGACCAATGTGCCGGGCAGATCCGGCGGGCGCGCGGTGGGAACGCGCGTGGCGCAGGACGTATACCAAAAAGTCCTGGTTCAGGGTCAAAATTACAGCGGGCGCGTATTTGTTGTCAACGCCTGGTATATTGGGAGTTATCAACCCCTGCGCAATTATCACAAGAACGTGGTCGGGATGGTCTACGCCGGGGTGCGTGAAACCATTTTTGACAGCCTGGTGGTGGCCTTTAATACGCGCGCGGCCTGGATCGCGCTCTTTTGCATCCTGGTTGCGGGCGTGTTTGCCATCCCCATCGCGCGCATGATCGCCACGCCGATCGCCTCCCTGGTGGAAGCCAACCGCCGCCTGGCAAAGGGGGATATGAATGTGCGCGTGGAGTTCAGGGGGGGAAGTGAGATCGCCCAGCTTGGCCGTTCGTTTAACAACATGGTTGAGACATTGGAGGATTCCGAAAAAGAACTGCTGCGCCAGGAAAAACTGGCCTCCGTGGGCCAGCTGGCCGCCGGGGTTGCCCATGAACTCAACAATCCCCTGGGAACAATCCTGTTGTATTCCGACATGCTGCTCAAGGAAGCCGGGGAGGATGATCCGCACGGGCAGGATTTGAAAATGATCATCAAAGAGGTGCAGCGTTGTAAAACCATTGTAGCAGACCTGTTGAACTTTGCCCGGCAGCACGAGATATCGGCCCAGAACGTGGACCTGCATGCACTGCTGGACGAGGTGATCAAGAAGATCCAGCTCCAACCTGCCTTCGAGCACGTGGAGTTCGTACGCCAGTTCGATCCGGGCCTGCCGTCGATCCAGGCCGATGCGGCTCAATTGCAGCAAGTCTTTGTGAATCTGTTCAACAACGCCGCGGACGCGATGGAAAACAACGGCACGATCACCGTTTCCACGCACCCGATAAATTCGCAATCCGTGGAGATCCGGGTTTCTGATACGGGCTGCGGCATCCCGGCAGAGAATGTCAGTAAATTATTCACGCCATTTTTCACCACCAAGCCGATCGGCAAAGGGACGGGATTGGGCCTTTCCATTGTCTATGGGATCATCAAAATACACCACGGGCAGATCGTAATCAACAGCCAGGTCGGCCAGGGGACGACCATCATCCTCACCCTGCCCGTCCTCCTACCAGATGGAAGCTCAACCCGGGGGACAGCCTCAAAGGATTTGATCGGATAGTATCGCGGAGGAGCATGGATAAAACAGACAGGATTCTGATCATCGATGACGAAGAGGGCATCCGCCAGGGCTGCATCAGGGTCCTGCGACCGCAGGGATATACGGTGGAAACAGCCGGAAATTTCAAGGAGGGATTGCGCAGGATCCAGGAAGGGACCTTCGACCTGGTACTGATCGATGTAATGCTTCCAGACGGAAGAGGCATTGATCTGCTGAAACCGATTCGAGAACACGACCCTGAGACCGTTTCAATCATCATCACCGGTTATGCAACCGTGGAACTGGCCGTGGATACCATCAAAAAGGGCGCTTACAACTTTATTTCCAAGCCCTTCACCGCAGATATGCTTTTAATGACGGTAAACCAGGGGCTGGAAAAGCGGCACCTTTCATTGGAAACCAAACGCCTTCAGACCATCGAGTGCGAGGCCGTCGAATTAGCGCATGCCAGGGATGAAGCCGAGAAATTGAACGAGTTCAAATCCTCCTTCCTGCAGGTGGCGGCGCATGAGCTGCGCTCCCCGGTCAGCGGCGCACAGAGCCTGGTGCGTACCCTGCTGCGCGGCCTGGCAGGCGAACTCAAGCCGCAGCAAACACAACTGCTTTCGCGGGTGGAGATCCGGCTCGATTTTATGCTGGACATGATCAATGACATCCTGAACCTGGCCTCGAGCAAATCGATTGAAATTGACCGGCCCCTGGAAGAGGTGCAGGTCCAACCGGTTGCCCAACGGGCGATCGATGCTTTCGCAGAAGAGGCAAAAAATCAGCAGGTGGCGGTCAAGTTTTCAGCTCCCAGTCAACCCATTACTGCCATGGCAACCGAATATGGCCTGAATATGGTCTTTCGAAATTTGATCGGCAATGCCATAAAATATTCAAACCAGGGCGGCACGGTCAAAGTCGCGATCCAACCAGAACCCGGGTGTGTAAAGGTCAGTGTAGCAGACAGCGGTATCGGGATCCCCGAAGAGGACATCCAGCACCTGGGGGATGAGTTCTTCCGGGCAAAGAACGCACACCAGGCAGGCATAACCGGAACGGGCCTGGGCCTGAGCCTCGTCAAGCAGTACGTGAACCGTTTTGGCGGGCAGATGGACGTGGCAAGCAGCCTGGGCAAGGGAACGACTTTTACAGTATCATTGAAGACAAAGTGATGGATGGTCCTCTTCCTGACCTGGTCACGTGGAGGAAGAATTGCCTGAGACTAAAAAAGAGTCCGAAACCGAAGCCCAGCGGCTGTCGAAAGAACTTGCGCAAGCAAAGCAGGTCCTGATCGACGAGATCGTCATTCATGAGCGGGTGGTGCAGGATTTAAAGCAATCGAACACCGAGCTTCGGAAATCGCAGCAGCGGACTGATCTTATCCTGCGTTCCGTCCAGATGGCAGGCGGCTCTTTGGAACTGGGCCAGGTTTTGGAGCGGATCGCAGAAATGCTGGCCACCGCCACCGGGATGCCACACTGCGGGATCTATTTGATGGATGATGAAAAGAAGATCCTTGTGCGGCACGCCGGGACAAGCGGACTGGAAAGTCCGCAGCCTGCATTGACCAAACACCAGCAGATCGACCCCGCGCAGTTTCCGCTGATCCAGGAAGCAATGGAAAGCAAAAAAGCAATCATTTGCCAGGATGCCAGGTCGGACGGACGCGTCAACCATGCGATGCTCCCGCCCCTGGACATCCGGTCCATGCTGGTGGTGCCCATCCGGTTAAGCGGGCGGGTTTTGGGAATGGCTCTGAACTATACCCTGGGGGAAAAGTATGCCATTACGCAGGAGGATGTTGAGCTGGCCAGCGGGATCGCAAATTCGGTTGCCCTGGCAGTCGAGAATGCACGCCTCTATGGGGAGACACGCCAGCGGCTGGCGGAGAGCCAGGGGGTGCAACGCGTGACGACCAGCTTGCTCCGGAAAAATACCCTCCAGGATGTCTTGGAGATCATCTGTAATGAGGCCTTGAATTTAACGGACGCGACCGAGAGCGCGGTCCTGCTCCTGGAGGAGGATGGCTGGCTGCGGGTCACCAGCGCGGTCGGCGAGACATTATCGGCTCTCGACCGGCTGCCCTTGAACGCATCGCTGGCCGGGCAGGCCGCCCAACGGGGAGAGCCGGTCATCTTCAACGATGTGGCCAGCATCGGCCTGGAATATCTGCGCGATCTCAACATCCATACCCTGCTGGCCATCCCCTTGAAAGTGGAATCAAAGATCATCGGTGTTTTGGATGTCATTAACAAGGTTGGAGGCTTTACCAAGGAAGACCTGCGCATCATCAGCCTGTTTGCCGACCAGGCTGCCATTGTCATCGACCAGACCCAGCTCCACCAACAGGTCGAACAGATGGCAGTGATGGAAGAGCGCCAAAGGCTGGCGCGCGACCTGCACGATTCCGTCACCCAGGCGCTGTACAGTGTCAATCTATATGCGGAAGCAGCCCGCATGGCACTGACCGCCGAGAAAAAGGGGGTTGCCCTGGAGAACCTGCAAAAATTACGCGAAATGACCCGGGAAGCCATGTTGGAGATGCGGCTGCTGGTTTTCGAACTGCACCCCCTTGTGCAGGAACAAGAGGGGTTGGTGGCAGCCTTGCAAGCCCGGCTGGCGGCCGTGGAAAACCGCTCCGGTTTGAAAACCGAGATAAAGACGGAAGGGAGTAAACAGCTGCCGATCTCCCTTGAAAAAGAACTGTATCGCATTGCCCAGGAAGGCCTGAATAACGTGGTAAAACACGCCCAGGCCAGGAACGTCAGGATCAAAGTGATATACGGCGATACGAGTGCCACTCTTGAAATCCGGGATGACGGGACAGGGTTTGACCTGCAAACCGCCAGGGAGAGCGGCGGCATGGGGCTGCGCGGCATTGAAGAACGCGTCCAAAAAATCGGGGGAAGCCTCACCGTTGAGAGCTCTCCCAAAACAGGTACAAAACTGACAGTGACCGTCCCGCTTTGACAGTCACCGTCAAGGATATTGAAGAAAGAATCATGAGGCGCAATCCATGACCCAAAAAACAATCCACCTGCTGGTCGTTGATGATCAGGGCATCGTCCGCAAGGGCATCCGCGCCTTGCTGGCGGAAGTGGAGGGGATGGAAGTGGTGGGGGAAGCCAGCAATGGCCTGGAAGCGGTCAAGCAAGCGGAAGCGCTCCGGCCGGACGTGATCCTGATGGACCTGGTGATGCCCGTCATGGATGGAATCGAGGCGATCCGCCAGATCATGGCCAAACAGCCCGGGGCACGCATCCTGGCCTTGACGAGCTTCGCTGCGGATGACAAGGTGTTTCCGGCGATCAAGGCAGGTGCGCTGGGTTACCTGCTGAAAGACTCCGAGCCGGAAGACTTGATCACTGCCATCACAAATATCCACCACGGCGAACCGTTCCTGCATCCCAGCATTGCACGGAAGGTATTGGAGGAATTGAGCCATCCGGCAGGGAATCCGCCCACACCCGAACCGCTGACCGAACGCGAGCTGGAGGTACTGCAGCTGGTATCGCAGGGCTTGAGCAACCAGGAGATCGCCGAGCGCCTGGTCATCGGTGACGCCACTGTCCGCACACACATTGGCAATATCCTGGGCAAGCTGCACCTGGCCAACCGGGTTCAGGCCGCCTTGTACGCCCTTCGCAAGGGATTGTCTTCGCTGGAGGATGCGAAGAACTCGGGAGAATAATCCTCACCCAGATCGCATGGATGTCTTTAGACCTGGAATAGCCAACCACGAAGAAAGGAAGAGCGCGAAGGTTTCAATATTAAAAAGCTTCGCGTGCTTCGTTGCTTCCCGGTAAAGATCTTTTCCCACTCTTTGCATACAACAAAAATAAGATAAGCGCGATTATGATAATCGTGCTTATCTGTGGTTACCGTCCCTCCCCAACCATCCCATGGTTGCCCACGGGATCATGGCGAAGAAAACGACCAGCGCCAGCGCGCCCGCCCCTCTCAGCCCCATCGCCAGGGTGGTGGCCGAACCGATGGTGGATGTCAGTCCCCAAACCAGGGCAAGGCCGGCCAGACTGGAACCGAGCAGTGAAAAAGCCTGCCCTATCCAGATGGTGAAGTATGGGCGCTTCCACCTGCTTGATCAATATGGATTGGCGCTCATGATAGTTCCTCTTTCTTTTCCACTCGGACCAGCTTAATGTTCAGGTCGCGGATACGGTTCAGCAGGCCATGCAAGGCAGCCTGGTCGGCCAGGTGGCCAGAGAGCTGAGTCTCGTTATTTCCAAGAGGGTTGACCGTCATCCCATCCAACCACTCTGACCAGGATGGATCGAGTTGGCCTTCTACACGGATTTCATAAAAGGTGGACATCCGGCGTTCCCTTTCTCTTCTCTACAACACTTTCCTCCGGAAGAGCCATGCTGCAATGGCCGTGAAGACGATGGAGCATTCGCCGGCGTTCGGACCGATTGGAAAACGAACCCAGGAAGACACGCAGAAAAGCAAACAAGTTGGATTTTACGGAAGGTGTTCATGATTCCCTCAGGGTTACACTTCCTGCAGCCTGGATCAGCCATTTCCCGGAAGATCTGTTGCGATCAGACCGGTTGGTATTCTTTTTTCCTGCGCAGTCTGGGCAAAGAATTCAACCAGTATGTTCAACTCCTTGCGGTAGAACAGGAAAGCCAAAACGATGACCATTATCAGGCTCTGGGCGAGGTTGGCAGTGAACTGATTCTGTAGAAGGAAAAAATACGAGAAAGATCTGGCCGTGTTGTTAAGAGTGATGTGTGCTATGGCAGGAACAAAGATACTCCTGCTTTTGGCATAAACATAGCATAGATAGATATGGGTGCAGATCGAGCCAATTATGCCTCCTATGATATTAACCACCGTCTGCCATACCGGCAGGCTCGCTCCCGCAGGAACCACGAGCAAAAGCGGAAGGTGCCATAAATACCAGAGAAAGCCGCCGGCAAGCAGTCCAAGCCAGGGTTTCTTTGGATAGAGAAATGGGAACATGAAACCGCGATGACCGAACTCTTCTCCAAATCCTGATACAAGGCCGGGCATGATGTTGAACAAGGTCAGGCCCCCGAGGAAAAAAAGCCACAACATGCTTTGCGGTGTAAAGCCGGGTGGCAGGGAAGCATTCATATCCTGCCCCATCTGTGCGAATTGCTGGGCAAGCAGGTCCAGATAAACCCTGCCCGAGAAATCCCAGTGGATGGCGCCAATCAGAGTGAAAGCACCCAGCGACAAGGCGGTGATGGCAAGGGAATACAGCCAGAATTTGATATAGTGGCTGAACTTGCCCAGGTGTAAGCCGGCATCCTTGAAGCGCGGCTTGTAGAAGAACAGACGCGTGATGAGCGCGGCGAACGCAGGCGTGAGCATGTAGCCGGCTGCGAGATACGTGCCCTGCTGTCCCAACATCCTTGCGCCGGTGATAAAGCCGGCGCATAACAGGAAGAGTATGAAAAAATAGAAGAAAAGAGGTTTGTTTTTCATTTCTTTAACTCCACAGATCCTGCCACCGTACCGGGAGCAGGTCACCAAGGAGGGCGGATTTCCCACCCTCCAGCAGGACTTCGGTTTCGAGATTGCCGCGGTCGATCTGGTAGAGCAGTTCGCGGCAGCGCCCGCAGGGAGGCATCAACTTGCCGTCACCGCTGAGAGCCACGATCCTGGCAACCCGCGTTTCCCCGGCGCTGACCATCTGAGCGATGGCGGAAGTCTCGCCACAAAAACCGATGCCACAGGCAGCCGATATACTGACTCCCCGGTATACATGACCGGCCCCGGTCAGCAGGGCGGAACTTACATCCGCTGCAGTGCATTCTTCGCTGAGTTTTCGCCATTCCAGTATTGAACGGGCATTCTCAATCAGCTCATTGTTTTCCATAATTAATCCTCCAGATTATTGGCGTTCTTCATTCGGCTAATTGAACACACCGATTTCAACGTAGTACCATCTCCCATCGCGCTGGGCAAAGAAGGCGACCATGTTTTCCGCATGGATTGGGTTCATTTCTGCAGCGCTGCAGCACCCATAGTGCGGAATCTGGCTGTATCCTGGCATAAATTCCTGTCCGTCATAGACAAATCCGATCCTCCCCTCCTCTCTGAAGAAATAGAACGGCTTGCCACGTATCAATTGGAAACCGAAAGCCTCCTCGTAACCATATTTCTCGTTGAGCGAACCCTCATCTCGAATGATCTGACCGGACCCGGCGCCTTCCAATCCATCTTGCGACTCACCTTGCCGGGACGTGCCAACGGTCTCAAGAACCCAATGGCCGTTGTATGTCCATAATCCTTGTATATATTGGATTGGGTTGGGAGCTCCAAGTTCGGCGAAATATAGTGTTTGCTCCCCGAAAACGACATCCACATCTATTCGGTCGTTTGCCTGATTCCATGTTTCCCTGGCAATCAGTCTTCCACTTTTCCAGGCTGCCCACATGGCGCTACGGCCCTGGTCCATGGTTAAATTATCCGGGAATCGTTTTAGCCTTTCCTGTTCGTGTTCCTTCAAAATATCTTCTTGCGAACCTTGCACTGGAACAAAGGTCAAAGGATCAACTTGAGGCGTGTTTTCGAGTTCATGCTCTTCCACAGACACCCCTGGCGAAAGGAATGGAGATTCCGGCGCCTTGTCTGAAAACATGAACGAGGACAACATATAGAAGACGATCGACGAGAAACGGTCCAGTTCCGCCAGGTCCGTGGTGGAGAGATTGATATAGCCTGTCGCAGCCAGCCAGCCGCCAAGATGCTGGAAGACGACCGTGATCTGCCGGATTTGACCCGGTTGTTGAGTAACTGAAATCAAGATCCCACGTTCTCCGGCAACCTCGACTGTCATCAAATCATTGGGATCGACTGCACGTCCTTCCTCGATCATGGGAGCAGCGGTTAACCGCACAATTTCAAATTTCACAAATTTCGATGTTGGTCCCTGTGCAAGGGGAATATTTTGGACAAAACTTTGGATCAGAGTTGCTTTCGGATCAACAAACCAACCGGCGGGGTAGAGAAATGAATACATCCATCGGGTGCCCTTATCCTTCCCGAGCATTTCGCCCTGATAGATTTCCCAGGTTAAATCTGCTATTGATCCCGGATCGATCAACTGTTTCCAGGGTGTGACCATACTTGCCGGGGTGGGATAAGGCGCAGGTTCAACCAGCATTTTTCCCGGTTCAACATCGATAATCCGGGTTAAGGTGGAAATGGGTGTCGAAGGATCAGGAGTCGGGCCCAAGAGACGCGTTGGAGGCTCTTCCCCCACATCCTGGGTCGGAACCGGACCTTCGGTAACGGAAGGGAAAACCTGGCACGCAGCGAGCAGAAATAACGGAATCAGGGTTACCGCCGAACGCAAGAAAAAGGCCTTCCTGGATATCGAAGATTGCATCTGCACCCTGAACTCCGGACTGATTTCCAAAGGATTGGCTGTGTCGATGAGCACCAGGCCCGCAACGTCAGCTGGATATTGGGCAGCGTACAAGCGCAGATGTACGCCTCCCAGCGAGTGACCGACCAGCAGGTACGGTCCCGGCTCCCTTGCCACCTGGAGCAATTGGTGTAATTCGGAAACAACCTGGTTACCATCCCGAGGCTCAGGACCGGGCTCGCTCCAGCCGTAGCCGGAACGATCATAGGTACAGGTACGTACCTTCTGGCTCAGCTGCTCCTGGATGGGAGTCCACTCGACCGAGAAACTGCCATTTCCAGCGTCGATCAGCACCGTGGGAGATCCTCTCCCCATGCAATTAATATGCATGAGATGGTTATCCACTCTGACCAGCTTGCCGGGTGCAGGGTATTGTGCGCGGGTACGGGATAAGGCGATCTTCTGGTTTAAACCCAGAACGGTAAAGAGCAGGATGATTACCAGCGCAAAGATGCCTGTCACCCGAAGAATTTTGCCTGAACAGCCCAAAGAACGTTTCTTTCCATTCATCATTATCTTCCTTCTTTGACTTCCGATGCACTATCCATATGGAGATTACCTGTTTACATAGTAAGCTCTTCCGGGTTTCGTGTCATCCAACCAAAGTCACATCGAAGTTGTATTTCTTGAGCGTTATTTCAAAAAAAGGAGCCAATGGCGCTTTGCACCACTGGCTCCTTTCATTCGTTTTTTCCTTTGCAGGAGACTTTATTTACAGCAATCCCAATTCGCGTGCCCTGGCCACTGCCTCGGTGCGGTTCTTTACGTCCAACTTGTTGAAGATATTGACGGTATGCCGCTTGACGGTGCCAATCGAGATGACCAGTTCGGCGGCAATCTCTTTGTTGGAACAGCCGGAAGCGATTAAATTGAGCAGTTCGACCTCGCGCTTGCTGAGGAGGGAGCGAGAATACACCCCGACAGGCTTGCCTGTTTCTTCATTCGGGATCATGGCCACGATACGGGAAATGAACTCCGCAGCGATGCCCCGCTTTTGCGCCACCCGCAACAGGTTCAGCATGGGGATCCCTTCATCCAGGAATGGGCGCAGATTCCCTTCCGGCTCGGCAGCCGAAAGGGCATGCTGGATGGCCTGCAATGCTTCAGCTTTGCTGCCCTGGGCTTCCTTGGCAAGAGCTTGCAGGCAAAGTATTTGCAGGGCCAATCGGTCCATTCCAGCATTTTCCACCCGCTCCAGTAAACCCGCGAGTAAATGAGAAACCTGGTCCGGCTCCTGTTTTGCAAGCAGCAGGCGCGCTTGCGTGATCTCAGCCAGTGCGAGTGTAAAAAATGAACCCGATGGGGACAAAACCTGGTTCTGTTGCCAGCATTCTTCTGCTTCGCGTATCTTTCCCTGGGCCAGAAGAAGGCGTACAAGCTCAGCGTTCAACTGGATCTTCACCATGGGAATTAGTTTTCTTGCCAGATCTTCGGTACGTTCCAGTAAATTCCGTGCTCCTTCCCAATCGCCTCTGGCAATCATGATACGCAACTGATCCAGCGTGGCGATCAGCAGGTTATCGGTATGCCCACCCAGTTCGGCAAGCCTCGTACCATGCTGTACATGTTCTTCGGCTTGATCCAATGAATTTGACTGGTAGAGCAATTCAGCTGCTGCCAGGTGCGCGTAACTTGCCACCGGCCAGTCCGGGACCTGTTCGGCCAGGTGAAGTCCGCGCCGGCACGTCAGGGAAGCCTTTATCAGGGATCCTTGAAGCATCTCGATCCAGGCCAGGAAGTAGAGTGCGGCCAGCTCCCCATGGGTGTTTCTGTTTTCGGAAAAAATATCCCGCGCATTTATAAATTCCCCGCGGGCCTGATTTGCATCCTGCTCCAGCAGGGTCAACCCAAGGAATAGATGGGCGCGTCCCAGCGAGAGTTGAGCATCCTTCGATAACTGTTCCAAGGCCTGGCGCAGAAAAACCCTGCTTTGGTCAAGATCGGCTTGGAGGCGGGCGATAATACCTTTCCAGAGAGCCAGTTCTCCACGGATCGCAATGGCTTCCTCCGGCGGAAGATCCCGCTCAAGCTTTTGCAGGAGCCCCACCGCCTCATCAAACCTGAGTCCAAGGTACAGCATCCAGATCAACGCCAGAGTGAGTCTTGGGTGCCGTTGGATGGTTTCCTCCGGCAGGGCGCCGATCCAGGCAGCCAGGGTGGTGACCCTGCCCTGGGAGCTCATGGCGGGCTCATATTGCTCGATCAGGATAGCGGCCTGCTTGAAATCCTCCGCTTTCAGAGATAATGGAATGGCGCTTTCAAGATCGCCTTGCCGGGCATGCCAATCACTTGCCCGACGCAGTAGATCCGGGGTCCGGCCGGGATCCGAATGCAGAAGCCGTGCCCTGAGCTGGTCGGCAAAGAGATGATGATAGCGGTACCAATTCCGTTCGTTGTCGAGTGGGATAATGAAAAGATTATTCTGCTCCAGCTTTTCAAGCATTGCCTGTCCATCCGAACGCCCGGTAATTGAATCACACAGGGAGGCATTCATCCGGTCGAGCAGCGCAGTGTCCATCATAAAGGTTTTGATTGCCTGCGGTTGGCGGTTGAGCACTTCTTCTGCAAGGTAATCGAAGATGTAATGATGGCTGCCGGTGATTTCTGAAATAAAACGATCCGCATCCGGCTGCTCTTGCAAGGAAAGCGCAGCCAGCTGCAGGCCGGCGACCCAACCTTCGGAGCGGGATACCAGCACGTCGACCTGTTCCAGGGTCAGGGTCAGGCCCATGACCTGGTTCAGGAACTGGGCGGTTTCCTCCACAGTAAAACGCAGGTGCTCGGCGCGTATCTCGGTCAGCTGGCCGCGGGCGCGCAGGCGGGTCAAGGGCAGGGGCGGGTCTGAACGCGTCAGCAAAACAAGGTGCAGGGAAACAGGCCGATGCTCCAACAGGAACGCCATCGCCCGGTGGATGGCCGGGTTTTCGATGACCTGGTAATCGTCCAACATCAAGGCGGCTTCCCCGGTCTGCCCGGACAGGCTGTTGATCAGGATTGTCATGACCGCCTCGACAGGCGGAGTTTCTGGAGATTGGAGCAGGGGCAGGATCTTCTTCGATACCTCCGGTTGGATGGCCTCGAGACAGATGGCCAGGTATTGAAAGAACAGGCTGGCATCATTATCCGCGGCATCCAGGGAAAGCCAGGCAGCTGGCACCCTGGCACCCGGTCCGCCCCGCCATTCACTGACCAGGGTGGTCTTTCCGGACCCGGCTGGCGCGGAGATCAACGTCAGCGGGCAACGCAACCCCTGCTGCAGCCTGTCAACCAGCCGCGGGCGCGCCACAATTGTCGGCCGGGCAGGAGGAAAAAAGAATTTGGTGGTCAGCAGGGAAGTGCTCACAAGACCATCCGGGGTTCGGTTCCCCTATAATAATAGCACAATTGGCAAATGCATATCACACCGTCTTTAGCCATCCCATGATCGCCCACGGGAGCATGTTTCTAAATTTCAAAATCTCAATAGATGCCGGGAAAAATCTTCCAGGGCACGCGCTGGCAGTACTCATTCCAGGCCTCACCGTACTTTCTGCGGCAGCGCCTGTCATCCCTGGCGGCACGGTCAACCAGCAGAATGGTTAGGTAAATAACGTAAAAATAGGGCAGGAAGTGGCTAAACCCCGCCGGCAGGCTCCAGGCCAGCGCGAGCATCACCTCAGGCAGGTAGTGGAAGTGGCGCGCCACGCCCCACCAGCCTGAGGCGAGCAGAAGACTTTCGTGCTCAACGCCATCGGCGGTCACGTAAGAGGCGCGGATCAGTTCGGGCGGGCGGCCCCACACCCTGGTATTGACGTTCGTGGCTCGCACGCGCTGGCGTTGGGCATCTGCGTCGTAATTGATAAAAACCGCAGCGACCCCGAGCACGAAAATAGCGGCCGCAATCGGCCAGGGTAAATCGTGCGGGCGCAGCACAAGGTACTGGGCAGCCAATGGGTAGACCGCCGGGACCCAGGCCATAACTCCCCAACATATTGATCTTTCAAATTGGCGAGGAGTTTACAAATGTGCGGTGTTAAAATGAGTAAATCTCGGAGTCATGGATGTCATCTAAATCCTTTCATCGCCGCCGGCAATTTCAACAATCCTATGGCCCCTGGGCGCTTGTCGCAGGCGCATCAGAGGGGTTGGGCGCGGCTTTTGCCGAAGCCCTGGCTGTTCACGGCCTGAATCTGGTGCTGGTGGCACGGCGCTCCGCCTTAACCCAAACGCTGGCTGATCGCCTGTCACGGGAGTACGCTATCCAGGTGCGTACCCTGTCGCTTGATCTGGCAAACTCTGCTGCAGCCAACCGGATCGCCGATGAGACAAGTGACCTGGATGTTGGACTGCTCGTCTACAACGCAGCCTACTCGGCCGTAGGACTTTTTCTCGAAAGGTCTCTCTCTGACCACCTGCTGGAGGTCGATACCAATGTTCGCACTCCACTTGCGCTGGTGGAGATTTTTGGGAAACGAATGATACCGACCGGGCACGGCGGCATCATTTTGATGACATCCCTGAGCGCCTTTCAGGGTTCAGCCTATATTTCCACGTACAGCGCCACCAAGGCGTTCAATATCATCCTGGCCGAAGGCCTATGGGATGAATGGCGCCGCAATGGAGTGGATGTGCTGGCATGTATCGCCGGAGCCATCCGCACGCCCAACTACCTGGCCAGTTCCCCGCAGCATACAGGCCGCTTCTCGGATTCCACCCTGCCGCCGGAGATAGTTGTGGCCAAAGCCCTGGCTGCCCTGGGACGCCAACCCACCGTCATCCCCGGCTCGCTAAACCGCTTGAGCAGTTTCATAATGCGCCGCCTGCTTTCGCGCCGGGCGGCAATTCGCATCATGGGCTCTGTTTTAAGAGGCATGTACGCGCATGAAAAATCCCCAAAACAGGAGAGATAAAAATGGAGCGCAGAACGATTCCCTTCCGCCAGCGCCGCCTGGACTGGCTATTTGTGTCATTCTTCCTGATCAATTTGTTTTTCATCACCTACGTGGTTGACCTGGAGCAGCTGGTTATCCCGGACCCCGGCCATTACCAGCAGCCTGCCTGGCCGCCGCCGGTGATGTTGAATGTCATCCACTGGTACGGCTCCACCTTTGACCCGCTCCTGATGGCGCGACCACAGTGGTGGAAAAACACCATCTGGCTGGATGTGCTCTTCTACGGTCCGTTCTACGCCGTAGCGATCTACGCCTTCCTGCGCGGTCGGGAATGGATCCGCATCCCGGCCATCTTCTATTCCGGAATGATGTTTGCCGATGTTTTTATCATTCTGGGAGAGGAAATTGCCGGCCCGCACGCAACTCCACACCCGGCAATCGTAGTGGCCTTCAACCTGCCCTGGCTGCTTGTGCCGATTCTTTTGACGGCCCGTCTGTGGAAAGAACACCCGTTCACGCGAGCGTCTTGATTGTAGAACAACCGCGAAGAAACGAGGAACGCGAAGCTCTTTTTATTCAAGCCTTCGCGCCCCTCCAAGCTTCGCGGTTAATTTTTCTCAAAACCGATCCCTCCCCATCCACCCGATGATCGCCCAGGGCAGCATGGCAAAGAAGCCGATCAGCGCCAGGGCACCTGCGCCGCTGAGCAGCGATGCAATCACGATCCCCAGAGCGGTCACCAGGTAGCTGACCACTGCCTGCCAATCCTCCCGGCCGCTCCTTTCCCCGGCCCCCTTCCCCCTGACCCACAGGTACAGGGCATAGGTGACGAAGACCGTCAGCCACCAGCCCCAGAAGTTCTGCAGAGGAATGCCGAAGTAGGCCCCGTTCGTGTCCCAGACCCAGTGCCCGCCAGCCACCATGATCGGGTCCATGACCAGGTCCCAGGCGGTCATGACCAGGCCCCCCACCGCCGCCACCGCCAGAATTCTTACCCAACCTCTTTCCCTTGGTGTTCCTGGTGACCGGACTCCGACGACAGGAGTCGTCGGAGTCCGCCTGCCGGTTGGACTCCGCCTCCCGGTTGTTTTGTGTTGAGGATCTTTCACCAGCCTTTCGGCAATGACGAAGGAGGGGTAGCTCATCATGAACCACGCCACCGGGATCAGGTAGGGCACCAGTCCCAGGAACTTGGGGCCGAGCCTGTCGGTGTAATGATAGGGACCATACACCCAGCCGGTGGCCACGCCCACGCTCTCGAACAGCAGGCTGACCCCGAAGACCAGCGCCAGCAAGCGCAGTGCGCCTGTCCAGCCTTCGCGCTGACCGGCGTGCAGGATGGCAAAGGCGAAACCGCTCAGGGCGACCAGCGGGACACTGATGTGCGCTGGCGCGATCCCGAGCGGCCGGCCGAGGATGGAGTAAATGGTGATGGCGACATACACGATCAGCAGGATGAGGGAGATGCGGCGCAGGGTCATGATTCCTCCAGGTGCAGAATAATATAAAAATAATTCATGGTCATTATAATTCCTTCGTGATAAAGTCAATGGCAGGGAGAGGAGTTGGGTAGTTGAGCAGTCGAATAGTCTGATGGTCAAATAGTCTAATAGTGGAGTTGTTGGGTGGTTGAGTAGTCAAGAAGTCTGATAGTCTTATAGTGGAATAGCCGGATGGTTGAGTGGTCGGGTAGTGAAAGACGGATTCGCTAGTTTGAGAGGATCTTGACCAATTGGAGGGGGATTTGTTATTTGATTTAAAAAATGGAACAAATCCAGGAAGGGAGAAGGAATACAGCATAAGTGAGTAGAATGAAGAGCCAGGAGGCGTAAATAATAATGAAGGATCTCTCGATGTTACCGGGTGGGTTATTGGGTAAGGTGACATTTTGTGGACCAAGGGCCTGGAAGGAATTGATTTGGATTTATTCCTCAAAAACAAAAGGGGGGGAGAGATTTTTGATTTTTGATTGGAAAAAATAACGAAGGCCGGAGTAGTTGGGAATAAAAGTCACCTTTTTTGATTTTTCCGCGGAACGAATGTGCGTACTGCAAGAACAGGGTTTTTTCAAAGGGTATCAGGCCGAAGAAGCGAGGGAAGGCAGTAGAAAGGGCGGAAGAAGGCATTGACAAAGGATGAAAGAGAAGAGACGGCGGGTTGGCGGTTCTTTTTGGTGAACTTGCCGCGTTGTTTCTCCTTCAGGAAGCGATCAATGCGGCGGAGATTGAGAGCCAGAACGCCAAAGAGCACCATTTGGGTCATGCGCAGGAGGCCGCGGACGGGGAGCTTGTCGTTAGGGAAGGGGTGGGTGAGCTGGAAGATGGTGGCCTCGATGGCCGGGCGCAAGGAGCGGGCACGGTCTTTGGTGTGGGCAAAGCGTCTGCGGCGTTGCGCAGAGACGGCATGGGGTTTGGACACCGGCAGCCAAGCGCACTTCTTTTTGGGATTGGTCTGGATGGGGCACTGTTGTTTTTGAAAGAAAGGACAGGCTTGGCAGATGTCCCAGTCAAAGTCGAGGCGGAAGGAGACGCCTTTCTTGGAGAGACTGATGCGGGCCGTCTGGCCGGATGGGCAGCGGGCGGAGGTGATCATGGCGTTTTCATCCAAGAGCATGTCAAAGTCATCCAGCCAGAGCTTCCCACCCGAGCGGTCCGGTTCGGTGCTGGTCAAGGCGGTGGTGAACTGCTCGATGTGTCCCGCCTGGAGCACCTCGTCGACCCGCGGACCGACATACTGGCCATCGTTGACCAGCAGGTTGAGATCCATGCGCGCCTGAATGGCCGGCACGTCGGCTTTGAGCAGGTCGATATCCACGGTGCGATTGGGAGCCACGCTGGCCTGGGTGACCAGTTGCAGCGGATTATCCGGGTCGCAGGTCTCGCTCAAATTGGCCACGTAGCCTTTGAAGCCATGCCCATTCTTGACCCGGTAGCTGGCTTCCAGATCATCCACCGACTGCAAGCAGCCCGCCTGGATCTCGGCATTGACTTTGGCGCGGGTCTGTCCCTCGACCAGGATGAAGTTCTCATCAAAGAAGCGCTGTGCGGTGGCATAGATCGGCGCCTCTGCGTAGACACCCTGCAGGTCTTGGAGCAGCTGGTGCAGCACCACCCCAACCTGTTGAATGCGTTCCCACACGGCTTCTTTCCCTTTGATCCGGTAGGTGTACTGCCCGGCGCCTTCTTTGATGTACGGGGCAAACATTTCGTGATAGCGCGCTTGATCTTCCGGGGACAGGAGGCGATGCAGGCGCTGTAGGACGGTGATCAGCAGCTCCAGACGGCTGAGATCGGCAATGTTGGACGCCAGATCGGTGCTGTCCATGCGCTGCATGCCGGTCTTCACTTCAAACTTCTTGATTTGCTGATCGGTGATGTCGGCAAAGGCCAGCGCCACCAGGTTGACCTTTTCTTTCAGCGCATACGCACTCAAGGCATGTCGAAAGTAGTACAAAGTGCGCAGGTCAAAGTCGCCCTCGCCAAAGTTGTCACAGCACAGCGCATAGCGCACCTGCAGATCAAACAGAAAGTGCGCATACAATTCTTCATCACTCCAGCCAAACCAGCTTTTGAACATCTCCAGCCCCAACAAGACGTTCACTGGCACATTCGGTCGCGAGGGGCAATCGGCATAGAGCACCGCAAACCGCCCTTCCTGGATGCGCAGGAAGACTTCCTCTCGATAGGTGGCAGCCCACGATCCTTTCAGGATCTGCAGACTGCGCGTGGGTAACTCATTCACTGTGCTGATCAACAGCGGTTGTTGCAAGCGCTTATTTTTGCGGAACATACCTTGCCCTTTGGCTGGATTTTGGTCTACTCTCCATTATATTAAACTTTGACCTTCTTTGTCCACTCCTTTTTGCAGCGCATACACGAATGGGGGATGGGAAGTTGGGGATACGGGGACACGGGGATGCGGGGACACGGAGACAGGGAGAAAACGGGGACACGGGGATAGGTTTCTGGAAGCGGCAACGGAGGGCGAGGACATGGGAGAGACGAACGGTGGAACGTAATGCGTAAAACGTAAAAAATAAGGAGGACGATGGGCATTGTGGATTTTAGGTTGATGATTGTTAATTGCGGATTGTTGATGGGTGCGGAGGATGGAGGGTTCATGTTCAAGGGAGAGAATGGCGTAATAAAAAAACAGCGCGGTAAGGTAAGAAGCCTTCCCGTGCTTGAGACTATTTTAGAACATTTGTTCGTATTTGTCAAGGCCAGCAGAAAATATGTGTTACATCAACGATATCCGTCGAGCAAGCGACTTCACTCTTGAAAGTATTCGTCATCATCAACCAGATACTCAGCAGCTTCTTCCCCAATCTTCCGAGAGAAATCCTCCGGTTTCTCCAAACCACCGAGCTGGTGTATTTCGTCCTGGATCTGCGCCAGGTAAGGTGTTTGTTCTTCCCGGATTTGTTTGCTGGTATAGTGAAGAAAACGCCAATCGTCAATCTCAATCTCATTTTGACGCCAGGCGTCATAGTCAATCTGGCTGGTCGATTTATAATGGGTGGTGTACCCTTCCGTTTCGACAGCAAGCTTTCCATTTCTACAGAAGATCGCAAAATCGAGAAAGTAATTGCGTTCCCGAATAACCAACTTCCACTGCCGTTCGGCCAATATATTTTTACGTTTCAGCACCTTCCACAATCGATCTTCAAGAGGACTGTCATCGAACAGATCATTGATCTGCCCGGCCAAAGTGAACTTTTCCAAAGTGGTAGAAATAAATATCAGCCCGCGGGGACGATAGCTGAGAATGGGCTGCGGACGTTCTTCCAGCGTTTTTAGTTTCAAGCGGTAATATAATTTTTCGGCTTTTTCTGGATTATCCGCATACTTTGGAATTAGTTCTTTGCCCCGGAAGATATCTATCTGACCGACTTCACCAAAATAACGGATTTTGAAAGCTTCTTCGTCGCGAAACGCACTGCCTTGATAAAATGCCAGCATTTTAGGAGGCCAGCGTTTGGGAGCATTTTCAACGGGAATATGATACCAACCCTCGTTTTTCAAAATATCGAGGGAGGAAACACGTTTCAGGAGCGCGACGAGTAGTTCTTTGGCAACTTTTTGGCGTGGCACGTCTTTTACCTTTATGGGTTAACCAACGGGGACTCAAGCGCCTTTAAAAGAAGTGGATAACAACCTAATCAATTTCTACAATTTTATCCGGATGCCGCACCTACCATCCCCAATGATGAGCGATACCGGTCAAATAGAAACTTTGTCAAAGTCTCCGCAAACTGCGGATTGGCATCCACCTGCTTGTAGAACTTGAAATGGGTGTCGATCATCTCCTGCAGCAGGTCTTCCAGCACCTGGCGGAAGGTGAGCATGGCGTTCTCAGGGGCATTGACGCGGATGGTCTGCTCCAGGCGCTCATCCTGGAAGAGGCGGTCTTCGATCTGGCGGATGACCAGGCGGTCATCGTCGTTGAAATCAGTGCCGAAACGCTGGTTGAGTTCCTGGATGATCCTGGAGAGGGCTTGCATGTCGGTTTCGAAAGTGCCATCAGTAAGCGGGTTTTCGGGCTTGAGCTCGCCCTTGCCGCGCGCCAGCTTGATTTTCCCCTGGCTGGTCTGCTCCAGCCGGTAGGATTCGAGGTCGATGGACTGCTGGATCTCCAGCGGCAGGCGCTCGCGTTCCACCGGCAGCCGGCGCAACAGCAGGCGTGAATAGACAAAGAGTTTCTCCAGGTCGGGATCGACAAAGGAGATGATCTGGGACAGGAAGGAATACAGGCGGGTGTAATCACTCAAGGCAGCGCGGAACGGGGATTGATCTTCTTTCCGGATGGCCTTGTAGCGCTCGACGGCGGGCTGGAGGGCGGCGTAGAGTTTATCCTGCGTGCCCTTCGGGTTGAAATAAACCTCGGCGAATTTGTCCACTTCCTCCTGCGTAAAAAGATGGAAGTCTTCGATTTTGGTCTGCAAGTCATAGAGCAGGTTGGGAGTCGGTGGATTCGCTCAGGGCGGTGCGCTCGTAATAGGGCTCGAAGGCTTTCTGGATGTCTTCGGCAGTGTTGGCAAAATCCAGAACGAAGGTCTCCTCCTTGCCGGGATGGACGCGGTTCAGGCGTGAGAGCGTCTGGACGGCATGCAAACCCTTGAGTTTTTTGTCCACGTACATGGTATGCAGCAAGGGCATGTCGTAGCCGGTCTGGAACTTCTCGGCCACCACCATGAGGCGGTACTGCTTCTGTTTGAACGTGCTGGCAGTCTGTTTCTCGGGAAAGCCGTTCATGCCGGTTTCGGTGTATTCGATACCGTTGTCCTTGACCGTTCCGGAGAAAGCCACCAGCGCCTTGAAGGGCAGATGGTGCTCGTTCAGGTAGGCATCGATGGCCTGCTTGTAGCGCACGGCATGCAGGCGGGAACGCGTCACCAGCATGGCCTTGGCCTGCCCGTCAATGCGGCCCATGACCTGGTTGGCAAAATGTTCGACGATGACTTCCACCTTCTTGCCGATGGTGTGCTCATGCATATCCACGAAAGAGAGCAGCAGGCGGGTGGCTTTCTGGCGGTCGAAGGCGGGATCGTCCTTGATCTTCTTGAGCAAATTCCAGTAAGCCTGGTAGGTGGTGTAATTCTCCAAAACGTCCAGGATGAAATGTTCGTCAATGGCCTGCTTCATCGAGTACAGGCTGAAGGGTTCGTACCCGCCGCCCTTGAGCGGCTGTGCCGAACAATTCGAGCGTCTTGGCCTTGGGGGTGGCGGTGAAGGCAAAGTAACTGACATGCGGCAGGTGGCCGCGGCGCTTGATATCGGCGATGATGCGCTCCTGCAGGTCGTCCTGCTCCTCGCCTGCGGCATCCATCTGCTCGGCTTCTTCCAGGCTGCCGGCCGCCAGGACTGTGTTCAGGTGGCGGGTGGCTTCGCCGGATTGCGAGGAGTGCGCCTCATCGATGATGACGGCAAAGTGCTTGCCCGGCAGGGACTGCACCTGCTGGCTGATGACCGGGAATTTCTGCAGGGTGGTGACGACGATGTTCTTGCCTTCTTCGAGCGCTTGCTTGAGCTGCTGGGAGTCTTCGGTGATGGTCTCAACCGTGCCGAGGGTCTGCTCAAAACTGCGCACGGTGTTCTGCAATTGCCGGTCGAGCACACGCCGGTCGGTGATGACCACGATCGAATCAAAGACGCGCTCATCCTTGGCGTTATGCAGCACCGACAACTGGTGCGCCAGCCAGGCGATGGAATTGCTCTTGCCGCTGCCGGCCGAGTGCTGGATCAGGTAACGCTGGCCGGTGCCCTTCTCGCGGGCGTGGCGGATCAGGCGGCGCACCGAATCAAGCTGGTGATAACGGGGAAAGATGATCTTCCATTCCCCGGTCTTGCGTCCGTCCTCGTCCTCTACTTCATATTCGTGGACGAAGTACTGCAGCAGGTTCAGCAGGCTGTCACGCGCCCAGAGTTGCTCCCACAGGTAGGCCGTGGAGAAACCCTTCCAGGAAGGCGGGATTGCCGGCGCCCAGGTTGTAGCCGCGGTTGAAGGGGATGAACTCGGTTTTGGGGCCTTTCAGGTGGGTGGTGAAGTAGACCAGGTCGGGATCGACGGCGAAGTGCGCCAGGCAGCGGCGGAAGGCGAAGAGCGGCTCATGCGGGTCGCGGTTGGTGCGGTACTGGGTGATGGCGTTTTGAACGCTCTGACCGTTGAGCGGGTTCTTCAGTTCGGCGGTGAAGAGCGGCAGACCGTTCAGGAAAATCACCAGGTCGAGACTGTTCTCGTTCTGCTGGCTGTATTTCAACTGGCGGACAATGGTGAAGATGTTGCCCTGGTAGAGTTTTTGCGTCTCGGGGTTGAGGCCGCTGGCAGGCGGAAAATAGGCCAGTTTGAACTTGCAGCCGAGCAATTTGATCCCCTTGCGCAGCACATGCAGGGTGCCGTGATTGCTGATCTCTTTTCCCAGGCGATCCAGGAATTCCCGGCGGGCATCCCCGGAGAGGCTCTTCTTGAGTTTATCCCACTCCTTGGGCTGGGTGACATAAAGGAAATCAAACAGGTCCTGCGGGATCAGGCACAGGGACTTGTCGTAATCGGTTGGTAGACGCTTGCGGAATCCGCCTGGTACATAGTTCTCCATCTGCTGTCGCAACTTCGCGCACTGCTACATCACCCTGGATGGGAGAATCCAGCCCGCCTACCAGAAGCAGGCTCTCAATGGTTTCTTCGAAGTTTTTTTCGGAAATATCCGGCATCATTTCCCCACTGGCTCTACCAGGTCTCCTTGACCGTGCGCGCCAGCGCCTCACGAATAATGGCATCATCGAGGTGGAAGCCATTACTGCGCAGGTCGTGCAGCACCTGTACTGCCAATTCGATCAGGCCTTGCTGTTTTGCCAGGATGACCACGGACAATGTGCCAATGTACACCAATGACAGGCTGCGGGCGCAGCGGCGTGCTGCGCCATCATCGAGGATCGATATCCAGCCCGGATGAGCGAGCGCGTACGTCAGTACATCTGTTTCACCGCTGCCCAAATCCCAGGCCAGGATTTCTGCCGGCGGGGTGGGGGCTTTGACGATCTTGAATAGTTCGCTTTCCACCATCCGGCGGGCTGGGTCGTCTTCGGGAGCATTGCGCAATTCCCGGGCGACCGCTTGGGGAATGGCAACTCGTTCCGGCAGGCGCCTGAGCAACTCCACCTGGCCGACGCGCGCCAGGGCGATCACCGGTGAAGCGTTCAGCACCCATTTCTCAGCGAGGTGCGCTTTCCGAGACGATTTCATCGGCGTTGTATTGGAACGGGGTAACTTTGAATTGGTTCAGTGCGTTGATGAATTCGACGCGCGAGAGACCGGCGATTTCGGCAGCTTTCCCCTGCGAAACTGCGCCGGTTTCATACCACTTGACCGCAGCGGCCACACGCATCTCACGCACAAAGCCTTTTGGGTCCTGGCGCAAAGCCGAAAGCACCTCACGCGGCAATTGAAAGGTTACTTGTACCATGTCCATAACAACCTCCAAATTCATTATAACCCAATCAAGCCTTCGTACCTTCGGCTGGACGATATTGATCAAATTTAACTTGACCGCTGCTTTTCTACATAGTATTATCGTCATGGAGGCTTTGATGGGAACCCGTAAGGGAAACCCACTCTGCCTTTTCTTTTTTTAGCCTTCTGCCATAATGCAAATCTTTCCCGTCACCGCGGCCGAGATCAGAGCCGAGTGGTACTCGTTCAGCCGCTCAATGGCGGTTTCCACTTTAGTTTTTAATTTATCTATTTTTGTTGTTTCAAAATGCAAGTATTGGATGATTTGTTCCTGCTCATCTTCTGGGGGAATTGCTACTTGAAAGCTATATAAAACATTTTGGGTAAGTTGATTGACAGTTGATGTATTAAATAACCCCGATTGAAATTTGAACAAATGGGACTTAAACACATAAGCCAAGAAACTATTAAATTTACTTCTAAAAATGGTCATAAAAGCGCCAAAGGAAAGATTTGCAGCATTTATGTCAATAAGTGCATTTTTACCGATCAAATCTCGGCTACCACTTCTTACGCAAATTAAGATGTCTCCCACTCGGGTTATTAGTTCAGCAGGGATTTTTGTCTTAACAAAAACATTGTCATTAAAGATAATTTGCCCATCATGAACATTAGATGCGCGAAGCACAAGAATTCCATTTTCCTGATCGGTAACATCTTCTGGACTGTAAGTTAGCCCAATAATCGCTTTGCCCACATACTTCAGTTTTTTTACTTCCCAATGCTCCGGCACCTGCCCCAGCCACGCCACTCCCGAATCCTTCATCTCTGCATCCAAGTCGAGCCCCTTTGTCACCGCCTGGCTGATGAGTGCGGCCCGCTTTTCGGCCAGCAGCTCCAGCAGGCGCTGCTTTTTGGCAATCAGGGCGTCGATTTTGGCGGTCTGGCGGTCGAGGAAGGCGGCGATGGCGCGCTGCTCGGGGAGGGGAGGAAGAGAAAGTGCGAGATTACCAATTTGCTCCCAACTGGCGCGTGGCATTTTGATTCCATATGTCATCGAGTTAACAGTATCTATGAATCTTGATGATAACAAATGGTAGAAGATAAAACGCCTATCAATACCCGATCTCGGTCGGAGAGCAAGAATTTCTGTTGTACAACTGCCACGAAAACCAGCCTGAACAACTTTAGCAAGATATGGGCGCAATTTCCCAAATAAAATATCGCCTTTTTCAAAGATACCCACATTGCTTTCAACTGATTCGGGCTGTGTTTCCATCAATAATCGCCCTGTCCCTGATTCAATATTCTCCAGTCCAACGAAAGGTAAATCCTTGGGCTTGTCAGATAGTATATTCGTAGACGCTGGCGCTACATACTTTAATCGCTTTACCACCCAATGTGCGGGAATCTGTCCGAGCCAAGGCAGGCCGGAGTCACGCGTGGAGGGGTAGGGACGTTTGGCACTCATTTTTTGATCACCCACCAAAGAGCATCCAGCGTCCACAGGTCAACGCCCAGGCAGCGCGCCAGTTGCAGGTAAATATCGTTGATCTTTTGGTAACAATCACCTGCCGGATCAGTTTCCCAGCGCGGTTGCCATAACCGTACTATCTTCATCCCCTTGTCCGAAGTATTGTTCCACACACCATAACGATCCGGATACATGATCATCAGGATGGCCGTCAGTACCGGCATACCCAGGTGGGAGACCATCGAGTGCTCCGCCCAGATGCGTTCCGGGCGGATTTCGTTGAGGCGTTCGTTGATAGGCCGGCTTTCGTCTAGCAGCAGGGAAAGCGCCTGCCGCAGAAGATCCATATCTTCGGTCATGTGTTTTTGCACCCGGCTGAGCTGCGTCCAATGATGGTTATTCTTAAATATCAAGAAGCTGATGAAATCCGCTTTCGAAAGATTGGAGAGATTCTCCACCCGGAAAATATGCTGGTATCGGCTGATCACTTCATCCCTGTGGGCGACGATGTGGGTAAAGTCCGGATCAGGATTGTCCTTTTGAGCTTCGAGGATATCCTGTAATTTGAAGAGAGCGAAGGTGACCCGCGGATCGTCGGGTAAAAAAGTGTTCATGGCTATACAAGAGCTTCTTGTAAGCGCTCTGGTCTCCAGGTATATGCGGCCAGTTGGCAATATAATTTCTGGCGGGCGTCCAAATCAGCCTTCTTGAACCCCTCATGCGCATGGAAAGGTAATCCTGACTTATCCATGAATTGTAAGAAACCTGGGTTATGCTGATAACAAAGGGGGTGAAGAGATTGCGCCAGCAGATTTTGTCCATAATAATGTTCGTATTTCTCTTCGTATGGCACATCTCGGTAGCTGGCATTGAATCTCTTGGGCAGGAGCAATAAGTCGCCGATGCGGTTGCGGTAATTGTTAAAATCGCTCGGATGGTCGAACTCATCCGTGTGGCGATCGGGACGATCTGCCCAGATATGTTCGACTTCATAAGGATTACGGCGATCTCCGGTGATATTTACGTAGTCGAGATAGCGGGATGCCTGACCGGCTCCACGCTCAAGCGTATCGGTCATCCGCGCCAGCAGGCGATGGACCATATAACGATTCATTTTGTGCATCGAGAACTCTATGTTGTTGAAGGTCTCCTCCATCACATTTAGCCGCTTGGTGAGAATTTCCACCAATTCCGCAGGTGATTTCCCACGGATCTCTCGCATAACTAAAAACATGGCATATTGCAAGGTGGAGTAGGAGATACTATGCCAGTTCCACAGACGGCGTGCAAGCAAGTTTTCGAGATATGCCGCCACAGTTCGGATTTTCCGTAGGATGGTTTGCTCATCATCCTCGGGGCAAAGGGGGGCGAGCATAACTGTGGGTTGCAATGTAAACCCAAGGCTGGCGACATGATACACATCTTCCAATCCGGGGGTGTATGTAAAGGTAGCACGACGGAGGAGCTGATACTGGCGGGCGTAGAAGGCCATGTCACGTTCAAAAAAGGAATAGAAATCATCACTTCGATGTAAACCCAATTTCACGCCACTATCTTTTTGTTTGGGTTCTTTATTCTCCTTCTCTTTCTCTTCTTTTTCACGTTTCTCACGTATCCAGCGGTGGAACTCAGTGCCAAGACGGTCAAAATCCTGTGCGGTGGCGCCTTTTTTGCGTTCACGGATTGAGTCGGCATACTGGCTGCGCAACCAGGTTTTAAAGAAGTCAGCGGTTTCTTCCGTTCCTAACTCGGCCAGTTCCGCGGTATATCTTTTCCATATGGCAGCGGCATTGTTGCGTTTGTCCTCATCCGTGATATTGGCCAGTAGGTAACCTTTGAGCATGTCGGTGGCCGAGAGTGAGAGACCCCGGTCATTCATGGTTTCGAAAATAGTATAAGCGTCATCGTCGGAATAAGCCGTGATTTCTACCAGATGAACATTTTCAATCAGCCAGTCGATGAAGTAGGGCAGGGTATCATCTTTGATATCTGCCGGGAAGAGCGATTCGATATCGGCATAACGTGCCAGGATATTGCGGATGGATTCCTGCTGGTCGGTACTATCGATAACTTCCTGATTGAACAAAGCCTCCATACAGCGGTCGCGTTCGGGCACATCTAGGTTGAACGACTTCTTCCCGAATTTTTCCGAAAAGATCAGATCTTTGACGTTAACTTGTGTTGCCCGGTCGCGTTGGACATTGTTTAAAAAAATGAGCAACAGGGTGAGTGTGGTCAATCGCTGCTGTCCGTCAATGATAAACTTGTGTCCGTTTTTGGCGCTGATGACAATCGAGCCGAGGAAGTAATGCCCGTAACTGGCAACTGCTTCACGCTCGTATGAGTCATCGTGGTCTTCGTTAAAGCGTCCGATCAGGTCTTCGATGAGTTCCTGCACCTGCTTGGTGGTCCACTTATATTCGCGCTGGTAATAATCAATCGAATACTTGACCCCACTGAGCAATTCGCGGACGGTCTTGGAAACGCCTCGAATTTCGCGTTGGGTTTTTTGTTCTTCGCTCATTTTGTGACCTCCCGAAGCATATCCATGATCTCTTTTTCCAGTTTCGTGATGTCCGCTTCGATCTCTTCAGGTCGAGCACCTTTCCATACCAGGGGAGGATAGGGTCGCATCTAGATTGTGTAGGAAGGAAGCGTTTCGAAGGTTACATTATTCAAAAATATATACTCTTGACAAAAAAGAACAAATGTACTAAAATCTGCCCGTTTTAGAACTTAAAGTTCTGTTTGATTATATTATATCCTACTCTCTCACAAGGAAAATAAACATGAAGAGTAACGCCTTCTTTTCTGGACCTGCCGCAGTTGAAATCCAGGGACCGCAGGTTTTGGAGTTTGTATCCATTGACGACAAGCAAGCAGAATTTGACGTCATCAGCTTATCAAACCCGAGAATTCATTTTGTTGACACACGCCCACCGGTCATCAAAACTATGCAGGCCATTTTGGAAAATGGTAAAGTAGAAACACTGAAAGATGAGTTTAACAAACCAGCACGTGTAACAATTTTACTGCCAGAAAATGGCCAAATTACTGTTCGATTGGAAAAGACGCACGTTCAAAAACCAAGTCACATGCTCTGGGTTGCAGTTGGGATTGGGGAAGAAATCCCTTACTATGATTACAAACAATTAGAAATTCAACCCATGGTCAATCAAACTATAGCACTTTTCTCACTCTTCAAACGACCCCAATCTCACTAGAAAAAATTACCAGAAGTAAAAATTATAACTCATCCTTCTTAAGAAGAGGATTTCTTAATGGGATGAGTATATTTAAAGTCCATAGAATCATCGAAATAAGATTCATCTCCTACATAATCCATATTACCTGTCATAAAATGACTGATTTTCAGCCATAGCCGTCTCTCTTCATTCAATGTTTTGGGCAATTCTATATGAAGAGCATCTAGCAAATTTAGCCGGTAAAGGTCATAAGAAGTTCGAATCATGCTTCCGAACTGGCTCACATTGAACAAGGTTGCTTCGTAAAAGAATCGTGCGATTCCCAATGATATAACCATCAGCACGAGATAAATCAAAGCAAATATGCCATGGTCGATTGCATTGCCAGAGGAATTTTTATATAACCAACATACACTCTCATAAATTGCAACAACCAAGCAACCTCCCGAAAAGAGCACCCCCAACAAGGCTCCATTTAATAGAAACTGGCATTGATTATTAGCCTCATTGATTTTTTCCATCATCCCGTCCTGGGAAGGCATGGCGCTTACCAACCTGCTCCAGATAGGTACGGCATCTATACCATAACGTTCTGGATACATTTCCGCAGCGCGAAGGACATTCCCAAAGCGGGTAGGCATGATCAGCCTCTCTGATGATGGAAAATTACTATCCAGATCAGACGTAAGATAATATTTTTGTTCCTCCAGACTCTTTTGTTTATCAATCAGGCGGTTTAATCGTTTATTACGCCATTTGGAAGTAGCAGAATCTCGTTGCTCTTTTTTGATTTTTTGTTCTACCCTGTCCAGTTGCTGCTTTACAATTCTCTTCTGTAATACAATTTTCTTGAACCTTATTGTTTGCCGTTTCAAAAATGAGCGTCGTAGACCTGTTTTCATTCGTAAAACGAAAACATAGCCTTCAAATGCTTTATACACATATGTACTTATAGTATAAAGAGTGAATCCCAGAATTGTTGCAAAAAGAACCAGTATTAGACTAGTTTGAACGAGGAATGCATAGGTACCAGATTTGTATTGAAAAGATTTGGGGATGATTGGTTGGAGTGCGATGTAAGAAGAAACAATAAATGCCATGGAAGGTACAAAGGCAGCAACCAGAAAGTTGCTGCCCATTTTTTGAATGGCACTTTGTAATGGATTGTCCATTTTAGATCATTATGCTATTTCGAAGGCAATTTTATAGCTGTCCCACAACTTGGGCATATCGTTATTGGCTTGTTCTTGCCCGGAACAGGAACTATCTTGAGTGTTTTGATCACGTTCATCGCAATGTGGACACTTAGTTCCCTTTGGAATATCAGACGGGGAATGGCTACTGCCTGGTATAACCAGTGTGTTTCTCGCCAACCAATTACTCATATCACCCTCAATCCGACGAAAACTCTATACGCATAAAATATTCTACACCTCAACCAGGGAAAAAACAATAAGCAATTTGGTATTATTTTTATTCCGTCAATTCGATGGACATGGTAGAAATTGAATTCAAAGTTTCTGCCATGGCGTCCTGTAAATGGCTTAGCATCTGCTCGGCAACTGCCGGCTCGATTTCTTTACCTTCGGCAAACATATCTTCAAAAACAGCATCCACTTGATGGATCTGGCGAATATACCCTGCAAAAATCACATTTAATTTCACCAGATTATCTATCATATAACGGATACTCTTAACTGGGTTCCGGTTCTGTAAATAGATTATGCCAATCACTCCCCCGATAATACACACAATAGACAACAACAGAAAGTAATTCGTAGGAGATTGGAACGGAATCAGAACTAATCCAGTTACCAGAGCCAGCACAGCTACCAGATAACTGATCACATACAAAGCCACTGTTGTCCGAAATGCACGAGTTGTTTCCTTCATTACCTGCTGAATAAAGCCGATCACTTTGCTATCGGTTTCATCTATCCTGTTGACATACGTATCCAACGTGCGCCGGCGCGAATACTCCGCATTCATCTCCTTGCGAACCGCTTCCTGAACCTGATGGGTCAATGCACCAGATGCGGTCCGTCTTATCCGGATGGTGAGGTTTTTTTACCCTTTTCCTTGGGAGCCATATATACCTTGAATTAATCATATCAGAAATTACTCTGAATTGGTTACATCCTTCAGCATCTCTAAAATCTCTTTTTCCAGCGTCTTGATATCCGCTTCGATCTCTTCCAGCGGGCGCGGCGGCTGGTATTCGTAGAAATAGCGGTTGAAGTTGATCTCGTAGCCCACCCGTCCCACCTCGCCATCCTTCGGGTCGCGCAGGGCGGTGTTGATCCAGGCATCCGGCACGTGCGGCTTGACTTCGCGCTCGAAGAAAGCGTTGATATCTTCCTTCAACGGCACGTTCTCGGTATCGCGCAGGTCGGGGTCAGGCTCCGGATTTCCGTCTTTATCCATGCAGATTTCAGCCGTCTCATCGCGTTCGGAGAGGGCTGCCAGCATGGCCTTGCGGAGGGGTGGCCTGCACGCCGGGAGATACCCTGACAAGCGCTGTATGCCATCAACGGCCGCGTCCAATTGGCGGCTTCTCAGAGCAGTCGCTTGAGCGGCCTTCTCGCTGCATCCAGGGCACATCCAGGCTTTCTCGAATTCTTCACGTTCTTATATACAGTATCCGGCATGGAGCGTAACGAGGTAAGGATGGCTGCCTGCCATTGGCGGCCTTCCTTCTCTTTCTGCTGGCGGGCATCTTGTCTTTCTTCTTGCTTTCGCCAGTGCCGCTGAAGGCGCTCTGCTCCTGCAGACGGGCAATCCGTTCCTGGCTGGCCTGGAAGTTCAGGCGTAATGGACGCTCGACCGTGATCTTGCGATAGCCGAAATCGGTTGTATCGAAAACCTTGGAACGCCCGTTTTCGGTGACTACCCAGGTAGATATCCACGATTTCCTTGATCTGGGCATCCGAGATCTCCCGGCGCTTGTCCCCCAGGCTCTTGCGCATGGCCGTCCACAGGCCGGTGGCATCGATCAACTGCACCTTGCCCGTCCGCTGCGGCTCCTTGCGGTTGCTCAACACCCAGATGTACGTGGCGATGCCGGTGTTGTAGAACAACTGCTCCGGCAGGGCCACGATGGCTTCCAGCCAGTCGTTCTCCAAAATCCAGCGGCGGATCTCGCTTTCCCCTGAACCTGCGTCACCGGTGAACAGCGGCGAGCCGTTCATGACGATGGCCACGCGTCCTCCGCCTTTCTCAGGAGGAGTCATGTGGCTGAGCATGTGCTGCAGGAAGAGCAGCTGCCCGTCGCTGATGCGCGGCAGGCCGGCCGAGAAGCGCCCACCGGGTTTGCTGGCTTCGCTCTCCACGGCGTCCTGGTCCTTCTTCCATTCCTTGCCATAAGGCGGATTGGCGAGCTGGTAATCGAAGCCTTCGCCTGGGTGGGCATCGTTGGAGAGCGTGCTGCCGAAGGCAATGTTCTCGGCATCCCTGCCATCCGCGCTCTTCATGTACAGATCCGATTTGCAGACCGCAAAGGTCTCCGGGTTGACTTCCTGCCCATACATAAAGATTTGCAGTTTGGGATTGGTCGCCAGCAGGCGTTCCTTGGCAATGGTCAGCATGCCGCCCGGTCCCGCAGGCCGGGTCGGCCACCTTGATGACGCGGTAGTCCTGGCGCAGGGCTTCACTTTCGGGAGCCAGCAGCAGGTCCACCATCAGGCGCACCACCTCGCGCGGCGTGAAGTGCTCGCCGGGGTTCTCGTCCAGGGCTTCGTTGAAGCGCCGGATGAGTTCCTCGAAGATCGTGCCCATCTCGTGGTTGTCCACCACGTCCGGGTGCAGGTCGAGGTTCTTGAAGCGTTCCAGCACCAGGAAGAGCAGCCCGGCCTCGTCCAATTTTGCGATGGTGTTTCGGAAGTCAAAGCGCTCGATCACTTCGCGCATGTTCTCGCTGAAACCGTTGATATAGGCTTTCAGGTTGTCCGCCAGGTGGGGCGGGTCTTCCAGCAGGCGCTCGAACGTGTATGGCGATGTGTTGTAGAAAGCATAGCCGGAGGCTTTACGCAGGATCGGGTCCGGGTTGGCAAGTTGCCCCTTGAAGCGGGCGTGTTGCTTGAGCACTTCCTGCCTGGTTGGCTCGAGCACGCAGTCGATACGCCGCAGGACGGTCAGCGGCAGGATCACATCCGCATACTTGCTGCGTTTGAAGTCATCGCGGATCAGGTCTGCGACCGACCAGATGAAGTTGGCTTTTTCGGTGAAGTTATTGTTCATGGTGTAGGCTTTTATTTACCTTCCCCCCATTGTAGTTTCATCTTAAATTGTCATGGGTGGAATTTCATTCAATTTCGAACAACAAGGGAATATTAGCACAAAATTCCGGATTGGTCGACCGTTCCAGGACTGGGACGCGAGGCGGGTTTGGGGGCTGCAATGCATGGTCATGGTTACGCGGTGAGAGACACTGCCCTGATCCTACTG
>CAWDEV010000006.1:0-377130 GCA_963801385.1 uncultured Chloroflexia bacterium | reverse complement strand
CAAAGAATTCCCTAGCTTGATTCCTGGCACTTTATGCCTCCGAAATACTGATTTTCTACCTGTAGCATATAAAGAATGGCTGTTCAAACTGGCGAACGCGCGCAATTGTAATTCAGAAGTCAGCCTTTGTGTTGAGAGCCCGGGTTGTCCGACAACTGCTTCATAAGCATATCGCACAGCTCACGCACCGCGGCATGGCCTCCAGGCCGGGTCAGGATAAAATCAGCCTGACGTGCCACCTCGGGCATGGCATCAGCCACCGCCACTGCCCATCCCACCAGCGGGAAGCATGGCAGGTCGTTGACGTCATTCCCCAGATAGACGGCTTCACTTGCATTGATATTGCGCTCCTGGAGCAACCGGTTCAATGCAGCCGCTTTATCGCTTTCCCCCTGGATGCAAGGGACATCCATCTTCCGGCAACGCGCCGCGACAACCGGATTGGTTTCCAATGAGATCACGACCGTTTCCACCCCGGCCTGGCGCAGCATGCGGATGCCCAGGCTGTCACTGCGGTTGGCCACCACCATCTCGCGGCCATCCTGGTCCACCCAGACGCGATTATCAGTCAGGACGCCATCAAAATCAAGGACAAGCAGGCGGACGGTTTCAGGCATGCCGCGGGGCGGTTTCCCCGGCCAAACCATTTTCAGCCGGTCATGAAGAACTTTTTGTTCAGCCTGTTTCCAGTCCTCGGGTGTATCCAGGTCGGCAGCGTAAGCGGGATCAAACAAAACCGGCAGAATTATCCCGCCGCTCATCGAATTTAATTGAAGGATGGTTGCCGGGCGGATGATGTCGATCAGACCGGTATGGGTGTAGGCGACCGGTAAAGCCTGGCGCGGGCTATTGTATGGCTCGTCAATCCCGGCGACGGTCGCCACCGGGCGAATAGGCCTGTCTTCTCCATCCACAAGCCACATCTTGAAGGGGTTTTGATGGGCCAGGGTGATGCCGCGCACGGAATCTGCTTCAGGATGGGCCTGCAAAAGGGAAACGGAACGGTCCACCAGGTCCGGCGGGCGGATCGGCGTGGTCGGACGCAGGTGCACCACAATGTCTGGACGATAATCCTCGTGTTGCGCCAGCCAGACCAGGGCATGCTGGAAGACCGGCAGGTCGAGCGTGGCGTCCTGGGCCAGCTCAGGCGGGCGCATGAAGGGGATCTCGGCACCACAGCCACGCGCCACTCTCGGCGATCTCCTCATCATCCGTCGTCACGATCACACGCGTCACCGTCCTGGCTTGCAATCCTGCCGCGATGCTGTAGGCGATCAGGGGCTGGCCCGCAAATGGGACGGATGTTCTTGCGCGGGATCCCTTTCGAACCACCGCGCGCCGGGATAATGGCGAGCACTTTGGGACTGTTCATAAATACACTCTCTGTGGCAAATTCATTGTGTCCCTGATGGGGATGGAAGATAACGAAACAAGGTCACATCATCGATATTGGTTATTTTCATAATCCGTCCCAGCAACAAGCCAGCATAGGGATCGGAATTGGTAAGCATATTATTATTCCCGATCACATATTGCAGCCCCATCCGGTCAAGAAAAACCGCTCCCTGACCAAGCCGCAGGGACTTGAAATATTCCAGGCTGTTGATCAACCCATCCAGGTTGACGATCGTGCGATCCTTGATGAAGTAGCTGATCCTACCGCCCCCTGTTGAACCGATTAAAGCGCCGGGTTCCGTGAGGGCCTCGAGAGGCTGGATTCCGGCCAGATAGTCCTGCTGGTGCCCGGGCGGAATAGAATATGGGAACTGTTTCAAGACCATATTACCAAAAGACACCATTACGGCAGAGGCATAAAAGCAGCATTGCCGCGCCCCAGACAAAGGGCTTTATGCGAAACCGCTTCAGGGTTAGATAGAAACACTCCAGCAGAATGCCCAGACAGATCACCGTGAACAGCATCTCACTGACCCAGTACCAATTACGAATATGGATGTAGCTGGTGCTTGTGTAGCTGAGTATATGAGCATAGAGTCCCAGGAATAGTACCGGCAAGCCCATCTGCCTGGCTCGTCCTGACCACCCACTTGCGTTGGAGCACAAGGATGACCATGACCAGAACGATCAAGGTGGCAATAAGAATAATGCCAGCCGGTAAAGCAGAACCTGGTCGTGAGATTGCTGCAGCAATCGTCCCCAGAAATCGCACCGGCGACAAGGCCAAATTCCAGGCGGAGGCATTACCCGTGATACTCAACAATTCAGACAGCGTGTGATGGGAATGACTATAAACCGTGCTCAATCCCCCCCACCAATGCTTGATCTGTCCGCTGACCGGCATGGGTGTGCCAACGTAGAGATAACTCCACAGCATATAGCTCCCCACCAGGAGGCCCAACGGAATAAAGTAACCGAAGGCCCTGGGTAAAAGCGCTCGCCAAAAAACCCATGAACGCAAGGAGGTTTCCTCAGGAATGGTCTGCCTCTGGAAAATAGCTCCCGCCAGGAGACGCAACCCGATCACACACAGCAGGTTTCCCGCGAAAATCAAAAGAATGACTGAACGAGGCAGCGCCTGGAGCAGGCCCACTTTCTGAAAGATCAACAGACAGGCGCCGGTAATTCCGGAAGCCAGCACAACTGCCAGGCCGCAACGTGCCAGGAATTTCCAGGAAAGCCTTTCCGGGACTGCACGAAACAAACCAAACATAAACAAGGACAGTGGTAAGGTGACAAAAACCAACGCCAGGTGCAAGTTCAAGGAAACAGCATTGGCAACGTAAGCAGGTCCGGTTGGCAGGCGGAAATAATATCCCAGCAGTCCAATAATATAGATCAGGCCCAGATCGCCCACCACGATTGTGCACAGGTAATTGCTGTTCAGACCCAAAACGAACCATACCCCAAGCAGCATGACGACGAAGATATTATCCAACCGGGCCAGAATTGCCAGTCCGGCCACGATCCCCAGGGGTACCAATCTCCAGAACCCGAGGCGTTCCGCCCGCCATTGGACCACCAGATAGAACAAGCATACCAGGAAAAAAGCGCTGATCGTGCTCTCCATGCCGTTCTGAGCCACTATCCAATGGATGGATGGCAGGAATATCCATAGAATCCCGATTGCTGCAGCCGTCACAGTGGAAATAAACTTGCGCAAGAGGCGGAAGATCAGGATGGCTGTCCCGGCATTCAACAACGCGGCGACGAGAACCAGCAGGCGCAGAGGCAGGATAAGGTTAAAACGCGCCAATGCAAAAATCGGGATACACACAACCATCCACAACGGGTGGAAACCATTTGTGCGGTTGATCCCATCGAAAGTGACTCCCAGTCCATTGGTAATATTTTCCGCAACCTTAAAGTAATAGAAGCCATCATCACTTGAATACCAGTTCATCAGGCTATTCGCCGGGCGGGAAGCGATGTAGAGATGCACAAGAATGGACAGTATTATCAGGCTGATCTCGAACCAGCGCCAGGCTGCTTTAAATCTCATCTTCCAGGTTCCTGTTATTCTTCCTTTTTATCCGGCCAGACCATCTCAAGCCCGCCCAGGGAAACCAGCCATTCACCCCGCTCCCAATCCGCCAGGGTGTCAAGGTCCACCTCGTAGCTGGCATCTATGATGACCGGCAGGATCACCTGGCCGGTCATTGAACCACCCAGAATGGTTCCCGGACGGATGGCGTTCACGTGGCCAGTCTGCAGGTATACAGGAGGAAGCGACTGGCGGGGGGTATTGTATGGCTCAACAATTCCCTTAACAGTCAACAATGGGAGCATGCGTCCGGATTTGGAATCGATCCGCCACATCTTGTAGGGATTCTGGCCGGGAGCGACGACGCTGCGAACACATTCCGCCTGTGGATGCTCACGCAGCAACTGAACCGCCTGATCAATAAAGCCACGCGGCCGGACCGGGCTGGTAGGGTGCAGGTGAAGGATGATCTCCGGATGATAATTCTCACAGTCAGCCAGCCAGCTCAGGGCATGCTGGAAGACAGGCAGATCGGTCGAGAGGTCGGCAGCCAGTTCTGCAGGTCGCAGGAAGGGGATCTCAGCTCCAAAGGCGCGGGCGACTGCAGCGATTTCCGGGTCATCTGTGGATACGACCACACGTGTCACGGTCTGCGCCTGCAGGGCTGCGGTGATGCTGTAGGCGATCAACGGGTGAGCCCGCAAACGGACGGATATTCTTGTGCGGAATGCCCTTGGAGCCGCCGCGGGCCGGGATCAGGGCAAGGACTTCGGGCATTGTCATGGTTTGGATCCATCCATAAGGCTGAGCAGGTATTCGCCCGTCCGCTTCCCGGCACTGCCATCGGTGAAAGTACACTCATCCTGGATGAACTTGCGGCGTTTCTCGCGGTCGGCAGCCGGGTCCTTCAGGTAGAAGTTGACCAGTTCGCGTACCTGCTCCTGGCTGGAGGCCACCCGCCCCGCTCCCGAAAGACGGAAACGTTGGTGTGTGGGCCAGTCACCAATAGCGGTCAGCGGCAAAGAATAAACATCCTTCATGTTCCAGCCGCCGGGCGTATCAATGGTAACGCTGATGATGGGCTTATCGTGGATGGCTGTCTCCACCACCATGGTGGAATAGACCGTCAGGAACACATCCGACCAAGCCATCATGGAAGCTTTCTCGGGCATATCTTCGCCGGAGTAATGGCCCAGCCCGCCGCCCAATGAGACCGGTTCCACGATGTGGATATGCGGCATGTGCCTGATATATTCGACGACCCGTTTCCTTTCCGCTTCAAACCGTGAGCCGGCGATGAAATGATTGGGGTGGAAGCGGATCAGCAACTGGCAGGGCTCGGCCAATTCGTCCTTGTTTACCAGATCGATGATGGCAGCCATGTTGGGGAAATTGGGGTGGAGGGTCTCAAAGCTGCAAGCGTAAGAAAGAAGTTTTAGCTGCGGATCGAGCCCGTGCTGTAGGAAGTACTCGTTACGTGGGATCAGCCAGGAATGCAGGAAGTAGCCGTCGTAGGCGGGGATACCGGAAATGTTCACCTTTTGCGGATCCCAATCCGAGCCAAGCACCAGCTCTTCTTTCTGGATTTTGGACCAGCAGGTGACATGGTCCACCGGTGCGCCACTGAGATTGTAAGATGAGGGGTTATCCCAACCGACAATCGTTGCGACTGTCCGGACTCCGCGAGCGGCGGCCTCGCGCAGAATGTAGCGATCCATGCGCCATCCGGGTGTGCGGGAAATGACCAGGTCGGGCTGATATTTCTCGAACAGATCGGCATAGAGATGGGGCGTGAAGAACTCCTGGAGGCGGACAATGAGCCTGCGCAGCAGGCGTGAGCGGCGCATCAACCAGATAAGTGCGCGCAGGAATGGCAGAGTAAAACGCCCGGGGCCGGAGAAGCCGATGGCAAGGAGGTGGTAGTTGCCATCCATGGCTGTGACATTGATACGCCTGGAACCGCCTGTCCAACGCAGCAGCTGCAAACAGCGCTGGATGAAGGGCATAACTGACTGAAAATAGTGCTTGCACTGCTCCAGCCGCAGGCCTTCGAAGAGCAGGCCAGGCTGCTGGAAGCGCTCCCGGATGGCCGGGACGGCATCGTCGTCGGTGAACAGAACAGCTTCCACGCCGGCGTTGATCAGGGTGGAGATGATGTCTGACTGCAGGAAATAGATAAGCGCCAGCCCGTGATCAGCGATAATGAAAACCCGTTTTGGCGCAGGTTTATTTTGCATAGAATTCAAACAGCAAATTGTAAGCGCGCCGCAGAAGGTTATTGATGAACTTCAGGCGGGACAGGCGCCCCAACAGGGACAGGGCATTCCGTTTCGACCGACTGGCACTGGCCGGGATTGAACGATCGCGCTGGTCGCCGGAGGAGGCAAGCACTTGATCCAGGCCAAGGCGATCCACCTCAGCACGTGTCCAGGCGTCAAGCCGGTTGCCAACATGGAAGGTGTAAGGCTCAAAGGTGGAAAGCTGCAAAAAACCAAGGTCATCCACCCGGCGATTGAAGGCGCTATCTTCCACGGGGCTTAATGCCAACCGGGTGGGTATGGGGACGATCCGGCGGGCAACCTCACGCCGAACAAGGAACTGGTTGTGGCCTCCCCCTAGGATGGCATGGATACCACTGTTTTTTTCTTCAGCCACGCAGACCGGTGTTTCCAGCAACTCCTGCTCCTGTTCCGCTTTCAAACCAAAACCCAGGGCGTATTCGCGGACCGACTCCACCGGGACAGCCACCCGGGAGATGGCATAACGCCCATCCGTCTCGAGCTGGTGCCAGGCCTGGCCGCTGCCTCGCAGGGTATCAAAAAGGGTGGGTTGTGCAAACACCAACCCGGCGGATGGGAAGGCATCGAAGATAGCCAGGCTATTCTCCAACCAGCCGGGCCGGAAGAACATATCCCCATCCGAGTAACACAGCCAGTCGTTGGGCATTGCAGCCAGGAGCCAGTTGATTGCCCCGACTTTGCCGATGTTGAACTGTGAAAGAAAAAGGATATGAATGAGACCGCTTGAATACAGCCGATTTAGTTCTTCGTGTACTTCCGAACAGGAACCGTTATCGAAGACCAGCAGGTCAAAGTCTGATGTGGCTGCGTGCAGGCTGGCAACCTGGTACTTTAAGATTTCCAGGGAGTTTTTAAAGAAACCTTCCTGGTCGGGGATATAAGACAACAAAGCCACCCCCAGGCGTTTTGGCTGGTAGGCTTTGAGCCCCATCTTGGCAGGATTCTGTCCTTGGCGCATTCGCTCTTTATTGATCCTTTTCTTTCTTTTGATAGCCGAGCTGGTCAATTACCACAGGATCGATGAGATCGTTTATTTCTTTCAGGCCTTCCTTTGTATAGCTCTGTAAATACTGCTCGTTAAGGTAATAGCTCTGTCTATCACTTGAGAATTCTCCTGATTGGGGCACTTTAGGGACCAGGTTCGATCTGAGCGAGTAAAGAAATTTCTTTTTTAGATTCATTTTTGATTCCAGGCGCTTTAACTCTTGATCAGGATCTCGTAATAAATCAAGATACCTGACGAACAAGATTCTTTCCGTTTGCCGTGAGAATTCCAACCACTTCGCATAGAAGAGGTTATATTCCAAAATATAATGATAGGGTACGACAGGCCAATCGCACTTTTTAGCCCAACTGGTATAGCTCAGGAACCAACTATAAGGATCTTTGGATATTATAAGGTAGTAATCAGGAATAACTTCGAGAAGCTGTTCAAAGGCATTAAAGGTGGCTATTCTAAGCTCATTCCGGAATTTAGGCTCCGGAATAATATCTTTCTCATCATACAATCGAAAATGTTTATGCAATGGAGAAGATCTATCCGGGCGAATTCCGTCAATATTACTGTTCAAAAATTGAACGCGATATTTTTTCGCGAGAAGGTATTCAAGAAAATTAGTGCCGCTTCGCTGCAAGCCGTAATGTAGTAATTTCATCGACCAACCTTTTCTTCAAATTCATATCGGAATAAATCGATATCTTTTTTGTAGAGCTCAGCAACAAGCTCCCTCGATTCATCATCGTAATAATCTTGATATTTCTTGAAGGCTGGTATGTGCTTTCCCTTTAACTGGTATCTGACATATTTGATGAACTGTCTTGGCTGAAAACTCAGATCAGGGCCAGAAGTAGAGCTTTCATGAATATGGGGAACTACAATAGGTGGAAGCCCTATCTGTTGACAGACATGGTAAAAATCGTTCTGGAGGTTTTCAAATCGACCGATAAAATCCACCAGTATCCTGCCGTCTTCTGCACACACAAAATCGCTTTGCGGACCGACGAACCAAAACCTGTCCTGCCAAAGTCCCTTCTTAAGAATATTCGCAAGAAAGAATTTAAATTCAAATCTGGTATTAAACTTGAAGTATTTATAGATCGATACCATCCGGTCCCAAGGGTTCCTAACAAAAGTGAACTTGAAATACTCGTCAAAGAGCTCTTGTGACAGGTACCTGTAACGGACATATTCATACGCTTTCAAATGAGCAAGACTTGGAGGCCCCAGTTCTGGTCTATCATTAAACCTGAGAAGGAGAGGAGCTCGAGTTTCCCAATTAAGATCCAACAGGTCAAGAAAGACGTGCTCAATACTCTGGCCTGCATTCTTGGGAATATGGATAAAAATACATTTATGCTGGTGGCTGATCATAAATTCTGGCGTTCCTTATGGTCTGTGTATGCCAACCAAATTCCTCAGCCATCAAAGAAAATGGCAGAATGGTAATCAGATTCATTATCTTGTTCAGTTCCGATATGAGCAGCATATTCATTTAGAACTCATAACCAAAAAGCTTTATCTCTTCAGAGAATAATTCTGCGATCTTTTCTTTCTCCATCTCTCCATAAATATCACGATAACTCTCTTTCTCTTTCCTGAAACGTGCTTTTGCGTGAGGCAAATTCAACTTTTCAGGAATGCCCACCCTTATTCGGATTGATTCCAGTTCCTCTGATAGATTCTCGTATTTGCAAATTTTATCAACGGCGACACGACCATTGATCGTGTATAAATCAAATCCCTTATGCTTGAGGCTCAACGGGGCATCCGACTGAACAAACGCCGAAAATGGCTGGCGTGGCTCTAGCCGATTCTGCCAATAATAAAGGGACACAACCCGATCCCAAGGATTTCTCTCAACGCAGAACTTGAAATAACCATCCCATACCGTTTGCCCGATACGCGCCCTGACCTCCTTAGCAGTGATATGGTTATAAAACCAGCGTTTTCTGCGGCGTTTTAGTAAAAATAAAGCGAGATCCTTAATACCATAGCCCCGCAGCGGAGCCAAATAATTCATGGGACCCTGATAACCAAGCTCTTTCCTTATTTTCTCGTCTTCTGGTGTAATTGGGGTAATTACATCCTCTGGGCCACCAAATTTTGACAATGCAATCTCTATCGATGTTCCAGCTGTCTTTGTTGTCTTGAGAAAGATATATCTATACTTATGAGAGATGATCATGAGTTGTCTTTCAGAAATTCTACCGCGGTGGGATAAGCAGCAATGGGGCGAACAGGCAAGAAAGAGGGGAAAGCGTACTTTGGAATGAATTTTTCGAATTATATCCCATACATCTGCAGAATTGCGTCATTACCTGGCTCGCCTGGCTAGATCATCCCGATGTTTCTTCCGTTGCCCATATGCACGCCATTATGCTGTCCGATTATTCGTTTATTGCTACAACCATCAACAAATCAAAAGCCGTCAGCACCTAAACTACACTTTCCACATCATAAACTTCGTTGACCCGCCAGTTTAGGCACTTCCGATTTTGGAAGTCTTCTTCCTTTATCTGATGTATAATTATCTCTGTCCATCATTCCAGATTTCATTAAGAAATTTCCGACCCATGAAAATCCAAGAGGATCGTTTATTGGATTTGGTCCATAACCCACCCAACCACCCAGGAGAATTCAGGCTATGAAACGGATCTTGACCATAGTCGTAAATGCCAGTTTATGTGGTTTCCTGATGGTCGGGGGGACGCTGCCCGTCCAGGCGAAACACCAACCGGTCAGCCAACCCCGCCAACTGGCAGTCGTGGGGACAGTCATCTATCTGCCCCTGGTAATCCAGAGTGTACCCCCTGTTGCGCCCACGGTGGACGTGAAGGTCAAGGGGGTCGATGGACCGGTCAATTTGACCAACCAGGACACCTTTACGGTCTCCTGGACCAGCACGAATGCCAGTTCCTGCACTGGTGCCGCGGCCTTGGCCGGGCATTCCGGACTTTCCGGAAGTTATACCGATGGGCCAAAGGCTGCCGGCAGTTATACCTACACCATGAGCTGCAGCAATGCAGGGGGGACTGTTACGGATAGTGTCGTGGTGAATGTAGCCTCTTCTCTCGTGACAGTCACTTCCATCAGCGCCGGAGGCTTCCACACCTGCGCCCTGACGGCCGCGGGCGGAGTGAAGTGCTGGGGATATAACCAGGACGGGGAGCTGGGCAATGGAACGACAACGGACAGCCTCATCCCGGTGGATGTGGTCGGGCTGGGGAGCGGCGTCGATTCCATCAGCGCCGGGTATAAGCACACCTGCGCATTGATGAAGGCCGGCGGGGTCAAATGCTGGGGCTTCAATGCGGATGGACAGCTGGGAAATGGCACGCGCATCTCAAGCACTACGCCAGTGGACGTATACAATCTTACGACCGAGGTGGTTGACGTGCGCACTGGAGGCTTTCATACCTGCGCTCTCAAGACGACTGGTGTGATCAGGTGTTGGGGGAATAATGACTTTGGCCAGTTGGCGGACGGGTCGACGGACCCTGCCCTCACCTCGGTGAAGGCGGACCAGTTTCCGGCCGGTGTGGGCGTTTTCCGCCTTGGGCAATACCACACCTGCATTTTAACGGCCGCCGGCGGCGTGCAATGCCTGGGTAATAATGGCTCCGGCCAGTTGGGAGATGGCACGACGACTGACAATGTCAGGTTGGTGAGCGTGAGCGGGCTTACGAGTGGGGTTACTGTCCTTACTGCCGGAGCATCGCATACCTGCGCCATAAACGCGGCTAGCGGGCTGATGTGCTGGGGCTATAATGGCTACGGCCAGTTGGGAAATAATTCGAAGGTTTCGAGCAACACACCGGTGAACGTGAGCGGGATGGCGAGCGGGGTGAATGGGGTCAATGCCGGGCTCAGGCACACCTGCGCACAGAAGAGCGGTGTGCTGAAATGCTGGGGAGATAATTACTATGGCCAATTGGGGGATGGAACGACAAACTCGAGCAGCACGCCGGTTAACGTAATCGCCTCTACTGACGTGTTGAAGTCTGTCCGAGTTGGATATTATCACACCTGCGCGCTGACGCAGACCGGCGGGGTCAGGTGCTGGGGAGATAATGAGTATGGCCAGTTGGGCAATGGTCTGACCACCTCGAGCAGCATTCCGGTGAGCGTAATCGGTTTTCCATAAGCCGGCTCCCATGCAATCGCCAAAACGGGCAGCTTTTGTTTTGAAATAAAAACCCAAGCCTGCCAATAATCTTACAGGCACGGGAAGCCCTACAGCTTCCCGTGTTTTATTTCATGTCTCTCCGTGCCATGTACAGGTAGGGCAGGTGACACTAATAGACAAATCGCGCGAATAATCCAGTAAATATTCGCATCATCCGTTTATTTGCGGCATTCGCGTTGAAGCACAACTGATTTGTGAATACCTGACTCCCCTGTCAGGGTGTTTGCAAAGTCGCGCAACTCCATTTTTTATGTCATTGCGAAGGCCGATGTTCGCCTGCCCTGATGTTCTTACAGGGTCCGGCCTGAAGCAATCTCCTGGCTAGATTTGGAGATTGCTTGCACAGCACGCTTCGCGGTCGCGAAGTACGCTCGCAATGACATCCGGGTTTGACTTTAACAAGACCCTGACTCCCCTGTGCATGTAAATGGCGTCGCTCCTAAAAATGGGGTAAAATAACTGGCTTTTGATAAATTGGATACAGAATTGGTTCTGTGGAGAACCGCGCAAATATTTGACCCAAAATACTCTTTTTCCCCTGGCTTTCTGGCAGCCTCAATTCAAGAATTTATGCCGGAAGCAGAAAAAGGTGCTGCACAAATTTTCACTTGATATAAGGATATAGCATGAACTACCTGGACGAACTCGAAAATACCAGCATCCGGATCCTGCGGGAAGCTTATGCGAATTTCAAAAGTCTCGGCATGCTCTGGTCAATGGGCAAGGACAGCACAGTGCTGCTCTGGCTGGTCCGCAAGGCCTTCTTTGGGCACGTGCCCTTTCCCCTGATCCACATCGACACCAAGTTCAAGATCCCCGAGATGATCGCCTACCGCGACCGGCTGGTGCGCGAGTTGCACCTGCCAATGATCGTAGGGATCAATGAAAAAGCCTTGGCCGCTAAAAATACCTTTCCGGACGGGAAGATCAATCGCATCCAGTGCTGCCAGCTGCTCAAGACCACCGCCCTGACGGATACCATCAACGGTACAGGCGTGCGCTACCGCTTTAACCATGCCAGCGACCGCTACGAGCGTGAACTGAACCCGGGATCATTTCAAGGCATCATCGCCGGGGCACGCGCCGACGAGGAAGGCTCGCGTTCCAAGGAGCGCTACTTCTCCCCGCGCGATGTGCGCAATGAATGGGATATTGGCGACCAGCCGCCTGAATTCTGGAACCAATTCAAGACCGATTTCGCCCCGGGCACCAATGTGCGCATCCACCCGCTGCTGGACTGGACCGAGCTGAACGTCTGGGAATATATCGGGCGCGAGAACATCCCCACTGTCTCTCTGTATTACAACCACGGCGACGGCAAGCGCTACCGCTCGCTGGGCTGCTACCCGTGTACCTTCCCGGTCGAGTCGGAGGCCCGTACGGTCGACGAGATCATTGAGGAGCTGCGTTCGGGCAAGTTCTCGCGGGTGGCGGAACGCGCCGGCCGGGCCCAGGATGCCGAGGACGGTGGGGGGCTGGAAACGCTGCGGCGTGAAGGATACATGTAATGGACACCTCAGACCTCGAAAAGATGAATATCGTCATCGTCGGGCATGTGGACCACGGCAAGAGCACCATCATCGGGCGCCTGCTGGCCGACACCGGGTCGCTGCCCAAAGGCAAGCTGGAGCAGATCCAGGCCTACTGCGAGCAGAATTCCATGCCGTTCGAGTATGCCTTCCTGATCGATGCGCTCAAGGATGAGCGCCGCCAGAATATTACCATCGACTCGGCGCGGGTTTTCTTCAAGTCCTCCAAAAGGCATTACATCATCATCGATGCCCCCGGGCACATTGAGTTCGTCAAGAACATGGTCACCGGGGCGGCCCGGGCCGAGGCCGCCCTGCTGGTGATTGACGCCCAGGAGGGCGTGCAGGAAAACTCCCGCCGCCACGGCAACCTGCTTTCCCTGCTGGGCATCCGCCAGTTGATCGTCCTGATCAACAAGATGGACCTGGTGGGGTTCGACCAGGCCCGCTTCGAGCAGATCCGTACCGAATACGCCGCCTTCCTGGACCAGGTCGGCTTGAAGCCCGACCAGTTCATCCCGGTCAGCGCCCGCGAGGGTGACAACATTAGCCAGCCGGGCACCAAGATGCCCTGGTACAGCGGGCCGACGGCCCTGGAAGCGTTGGATGCCTTTTCCAAGGAAAAACCGCTCACCGACCTGCCTTTTCGCATGCCGGTCCAGGATGTCTACCGTTTCACCCGGTTCGGCGACAGCCGGCGCATCATCGCCGGGACGGTCGCCAGCGGCAGCATCCAGGTGAATGATGAGGTCGCCTTCTATCCCTCCGGGAAGCGCAGTACCATCCAGACCATCGAGTCGATGGATGGGCCGGGAGGAACGGAGCTGCTATCCGGCCAGGCGGCTGGGTTTACGCTCAGCCAGCAGATCTACGTCAAGCGCGGCGATATCGCCGTCCAATATAACGGCAATCCCCCGCGCGTGGCCAAGCGCCTGCGCGTCAGCCTGTTCTGGCTGGGCCGGGAACCATTCGTCCCCCACAAAACCTATGTCATCAAGCTTGGTACCGCCCGCAGCCGGTTCCAGATCGAAGAGATCCTGCGGGTTGTCAATACCTCCAGCCTGGAGAATAATGCCCTGCAGGAGCAGGTGGGCCAGAACGAGGTGGCAGAGTGCATCCTGTCCCTGGAGCACGCCATGGCTTTTGACTACGCCGAGGAGCTGCCCGAGACCGGCCGCTTCGTCATCGTGGACGGTTACGAGATCCGCGGCGGTGGAATTGTCCTGGAAAGCCTTCCGGATTCCGAATCCGGAGTGCGGGAAACGGTCTTCCAGCGCAACATCCACTGGGTCCTGAGCGATGTGAACGAAGAGGAGCGCTCGGAGCGCTACAAGCAGCGCGCCTGCCTGGCGATCATCACCGGTCACCAGGGCATCGGGCGCAAGCGCCTGGCGCGCCTCCTGGAGTCCCATCTGTTCCATTCCGGCAGCACCGTGTATTTCCTGGGAATGGGCAGCGTGGTCTATGGAGTGGATGCCGATATCCGCGGCCACGCCGATCTCAAGAACCGCCACGAGCACGTCCGCCGCATCGCCGAGATCGCCAACCTCTTCCTGGATGCCGGCCTGATCCTGATCGTGACTGCCGTGGACCTGTCCCAGGCCGACCTGGAGCTGTTCCAGACCATCGTCGACCCCACCCGGATCGTCACCATCCTGATCGGTGACCCGGCCACGTCCGACATCCAGCATCAGCTTGAGCTGCAGGCCAATCAGCCTCCCGAGGACTCCCTGCCGAGGATATTGGAATTGTTGAAGGAAAATGGGTTTATCGGTGGGTTTTATGATTCAGCCGGGTGAGACCGAAGCAGAATGAATCCCACGCTTCTCACGAACCCGGCAACTTACGCTCGCCGGGTTCTTTTTGTTTTCAGGAAGTCGTGTCCTGCCAGGTAGGTCACGATCCTGTCAGCATTTTCCCCCACACTGGCGTGAACCGTTTCCAACCTGATCTCGGGATTTAACGGCGGCTCGTAGGGATCATCGATCCCGGTAAAAGTGCTGATCTCCCCGCGGCGGGCGCGTGCGTACATGCCCTTGACATCCCGCTGCTCACACACTTCCAGGGGAGTATCCACAAACACCTCGATAAAATGCTCGCTCCCCACCATCCTGCGGACTTCCTCGCGAGTGAGGCGGTAGGGACTGATCGCGGCGGTGATCACCGCTCCTCCATGCCGGACGATCTCCGAAGCCACAAACCCGATGCGCAGGATATTCGTGTCCCGGTCTTCGCGTGAAAACCCCAGTCCCTTCGAAAGGTGCAGCCGGACCACGTCACCGTCCAGGTACGTTACCACTCTGCCCAGCAAAGTCAGCCTGCCAAGCAAGATCTCCGCCGTGGTCGTTTTCCCGGAGCCGCTCAGCCCGGTGAACCAGACGCAAAAGCCTCCTGGAACGGAGGCAGGAACCTTTGGGGGTTCAGGAGTGTTTCCGCTTTGCACTTGCCGGCCGGAATGAACATTTTTACTCATGCTTGTCTTTCCTCATAAAAAAAAATGAATGTTCTCACCTTTTGCGTACGGAGTCCGAAGTCTCCGACTTCGGCCAACGTCTGGAGACGTTGGACTCCGGCGCCAACATTTTCATCCTTCGGGGTGAACTCCGTTCATGAATACTTTGTGCTTAATGGCTCTTGCTCTGCATATATAGCTTGCTACAGCCTAGAATTGCCCGGACAGGTAGGCGCGCGTGCGTTCCTGCTGCGGGTGCTCGAACACCTCGTGCGCCGGGCCGCATTCCACCATCTCACCCAAATACATGAAGATCACGTAATCGGCCATGCGCTTGGCCTGGCGCAGGATGTGGGTGACCAGCACAATCGTGTATTCCTGCTTCAAGGCCATCAGGCGCTGCTCGATATGCTGGGCGGAAATTGGATCCAGGGCGGAGGTCGGTTCGTCGCCCAGCAGGACTGCCGGGTTAACCGCCAGGCCGCGTGCCAGGCACAGGCGCTGCTGCTGGCCCAGCGAGAGGGCCGTAGCCGGTTTGTGCAGTCGGTCCCTGACCTCTTCCCACAGGCCGGCTTCCTCCAGGTAATGCCTGACTTTTGCATCCATTTCGTGACCATTACGAACCATCTGGTGGATGCGCATCCCATAGGCCACGTTATCATAGATCGACATCGGCAGCGGATAGGGGCGCTGCGCCAGCAGGCCAATGTTTTTACGGATCTCGGTCACGTCGGCACCCGGCGCGTAAATGTCCTGATCGTCGATCATCACCTGTCCGCTGACATGGGCATCGTCCACCAACTCCAGAAAACGGTTCAGCCCTTTCAGCAATGTGGTTTTCCCGCACCCTGAGGGTCCCATGATGACCGTGATCTGCCCGCGCGGAATTTCCAGGTTGATGTTTTCCAGCACCGTCCGTTCCCCGTAACGAACGCTCAAATCTCTGATTTTTATGTGCGTATCCATAATCTAATCCAATTCTTCCAGGTTGTGGCTGGTCCGCTTAGCGGATCACATTCCTGTTCAGCCGGCCAGCCAGCCAGCGTGACCCCAGACTGACCGCCAGGACAATGATGGTAAGCACCAGTGCCGCTGCATAGGCGCGTTTCTGAACCTCCGGGTAAGGCATGCTTAATTGAAAATAGACAGCCAGCGGCAGCGAAGCCACCGGCCGCAACAGGGAGGTCGGCATGCGGTCAGTGTATCCAGCGGTGAAGAGCACCGAGGCGGCATCCCCAATACCGCGTCCGAAGGCCAGCAAAACAGCCGTCACAATGCCGGGCAGCATCTGGCGCGTGACCACCCGCACGGCCACTTCCAGGCGCGTGGAACCGAGCGCCAGGGCTGCCTGGCTCAGATCCTCGGGCATCATACGGATGATCTCATCCATGGCGCGCGTCAAAATGGGCAATTCAAGCAGTGCCAGGGCAATGATTCCGCCCAGCATGGAAGCGCGCATCCCGATTGCCAGCATGAAAATAAAACCGAAGGCACCGTAAACAATCGAGGGAATTCCCCACAAAACATCCAGGGCCATCCGGACATAGTATCCCCAGGTTGATTTGCCAAGGTAGGTCTCCAGGTACAGGGCGATCGGCAGGCCGGTTACGAGCGCCAGGGCCGTACCACCTCCGGCCATATAGAGGGAACCCAGGATCGCATTCAAAATCCCGCCACCCTTGCCCAGGTAATAGCCACCCTGGGGAATCTGGGTCAACATTTCCCAGCTAAGAGCCGGCAGACCTTTGCTGATGATCGTCCACAAAATGAGCGCCAGGCTTCCAGCTACCAGGACAAACGAGATGAACATCAGGAATTTGAAAATCGCTTCAACGACGTGGCGTCTCGCCCAGCGCTTTTTCATACCCACTTCCTTCCCAGCACACGCCGCAATACCAATGCTGAAGCGATATTGAATATCAGAATGATAACCAACAAGATCAATGCGGCGGTCATGAGCGCCGAATCGTACAGCGGGATGGACATCATTTCCCCGTAGTTGTTGGCGATCAAGGCTGGCAGGGGATAGGCTGCATCCAGGAGAGAATGCGGCGTCTGGGCAACATTCCCAACCACCATCAGGACTGCCATGGTTTCACCCAATGCGCGTGAAGCCCCAAGCACGATCCCGGCCACCAGTCCGGGCAACACCTTGGGCAGGACTGCCCAGCGGACGGTCTGCAGCCTGGTTGTCCCGACCGCCAGGGAGGCCTCCTTCAAGCCTTTGGGGACGTTATCCAGGATTTCATAGAGAACTGCAATAATGAACGGCGTGACCATGATGGCCAGAACGATCCCTCCGGCCAGAATACCAAACCCGGTCGGATTCCGGCTGCTGATGAGCGGGATATTCCCAAGATGTCCGTTGATGAATGGGATGAGCTTGTTTTGGATAAGCGGGACAATGGCGAGCGTGCCCCATACGCCATATACCACCGACGGGATGGCAGCCAGCAGATCCAGCAAAGGCTTCATGAGCGTCCGCAGAGCGCGGCCGGAGTATTCCGAAAGATAGATGGCCGTCAGCAGGCTGGGGGGGACAGCCAGGACAAGCGCAGCCAGCGTCACCCAAAAAGTCCCGGCGATAAAGGGCCAGAAGCCAAACAGCCCTTCCTCCGGCTTCCAGACCTGGCCGGATACCAACTGCCAGACGGAATGGGTGCTTAAAAGCGGCCAGGATTTATAGAGCAGCAAGACCAGGATCAGGATCGCCAGGGCAACCGGGATGACTGAAAAGAAAAAAAACAACCGTCCGGCCAGCTGGTCACCCCGGCGGCGCAAAACAAGGGAAGGCCGGTTTTCACGGCCCTCCGCTGAATGGTTGGGTTTCGCCTGGCTCATTTCACTTTAGCGAGTGCCTCGGCAAGCAGATCTGGCGTAAGCTGGACAAAGCCAGCTTCGGGGACAAATTTCTGTCCATCCGTGAGGATCCATACGATGAAATTCTGAACCAATCCCGAGGGTTTCCCTTTCGTTACAAGATTAAGGACGCGTGCCGGTGGGGAAGGATATTTGCCGGTGGCGACTGCATCGGTTGCCATGGCCATAGTGGAGATGGTCTCATCAGGATCTGCCGTGCCATTTTTATTCGCATCGATCGGCACCACGATTGCTCCGGCGGGCAATTGGCCTGTTGACAGGTCGAACGCGTAACCGAGGTTATTGTACCCGATTCCGAGCGGATCTTTTACGACTGCATCCAGTAATCCCGGGTCCGCATTCACACCAATTCCTTTCAGGTCTGCCTGTCCTTTGCCGCCCAGAAACTGTGCCCATACATCCGCAGCACCGGCAGCATCCGAGCGGGTGTAGAGATGGATTTCGCCCGTGATTTCCGGTTTGCCGACCACCTCACCCCAGGTTTTGATCTCTTCCGTAATGAATATTTTACGGAAGACATCCTGCGTGATACCCTTCACCATGATATCGGCGATGACCGGATTCTTTGCGTTCACCACCGGGAAGACTGCATCTTTGACACAGCCCACATAGAAAGCACCCTGGCTTTCCTCTTCAGGCTTGATGGCTCTGGAAACCATGCCAATATCCACCGCGCCGGAGAGGGTATCCGTCATGCCTTTTCCCGCTCCGCCGCCGGAAATGTCGAACTGAACATCCGGGTTGATTTTTTGATACTCTTCCGCCCAACGGGTCATCATCGGATAGAGGGCAAAAGCACCGGAAATTGCAATGGTGCCTTTCAGCGTTTCAGATTGGGGTGCTGGTGCGGTTTTTCCACAGGCACTCAGCAACAGGACAGCCGATGTGAGGACGAGCAGGAAACGCGAGAATTTATGCATGGTAAGTCTCCATTCTGCTAAAAAGATTATAAAGTCTATGGTTTCAATAGACTTTTATGGCATAAAAAAACTGTCCTTGAAAAGGGCAGGGATTGCTCTACTTTTACTTACCCAGTTCGATACGGGCAGCCTGCATCCGTCGAGCCACATCCGCCAGGCTGGTATTGTCCAGGATATCCGCGATTGCATTACGAACATCCCCCATCACCATCCGCAGCCCGCAGGTCTGCTCATCCGGACAATCGCAGGGCTCGTAAGCCATATGGCTGACACACCGGACGGGTGCCAGCGGACCATCCAGGACGCGAACAATCTGCCCCAGGTTGATTTCCGCAGCCGGCCTGGCCAGATAATAACCGCCGCCGAAACCCATCCTGCTCTGCAGCAAGCCGGCATTCTTGAGCGCCAGCAGGATCTGTTCCAGGAACTTGGGCGGGATATTTTCGCGTTCTGAAATATCCTTGATCTGCACCAACGGATAGAGTTTATCCGGGTCGATGTTATCGGCCAGGCTGATCATCGCCCGTATACCATATTCACCACGCTTGGAAAGACGCATTGTTTATATCTTCTATAAAGTCTATTGATTTAGTATACTTACAACGTTAATGATAATATCCCAGCCTCATTTTGTCAAGTTAAATTGCACGTGTGTTAGCGTTTAATAGTAATGTCCCCTTTGCGCACGAGTTAGAATGTCCCCTTATGAAAGGAATATTGGATCGAAAGTAATTGCGCTTATTGCCCCTTCGAACGCTGCTCCACCACCACTTCGCGGAGCAGCTCACCGAGCCATCTGCCTCTCACCTGCCAGTTCAATTCAAGTTCGTAGCGTTCCCTGGATGTGCGGCAGAGGTGGTAATAAACCTCCGGGCGGGCAATGAGTTCTTTGATCTTCTCAACATAAACATCAGCGCGACTCCCGCGCGGCAGTACGATCCCGGAAACGCCATCTTTCACCGTTGTACTGATGCCACCTGTATTGTTCGTAATGGTAGGAGTACCGAACGCGGCGGCCTCGCTTGGGACGATGCCGGCAGGCTCAAAATAAGCCGGGTGGATCAGCAGGTGCGCCCGCCGGTATAGCTCCACATACTGTTCCAACTGTTCAGGGTCAGTTTTCTTGAACGGTCCCACGAACTTGACCGATTCGTCTGATTGGCCTTCCATGCCGCAGACAATCAATTCGGTCGGGATGCCATCCGCATTCAGCCTGCGCGTCACTTCAATGGCGACATCGATGCCCTTGCGACGATAGTTGCGCCCAACCAGAAGCAAACGCAAATGGCCCTGCAGCGCTTTCCAATTGGGAATATCAACTTTTGGCGGGACAATTTCCATTGGCAAAGCGCTTGCCATGGGATATACACGAATGCATTTCTCCGGCACTTTATAGGTCTTTGTGAGAATATCCTTCGTCCAGTCACTGGTCGTTATTATCCTGGCGCAATTGCGATAAGCACGTTTTTCCTGCCACATGCTTACCCACAGGCCCAGCCGCCCATAAGTCGGCCAAAATTCCTCCACGCCGAAAAATGTGGTGTCCACCCTGTAAATACAGGGTGCTTTTCCCTTATAAAAGATCAACGGGAAAGGGACTATCGTGAAGACAACGTCGGGGTTCCAATCCCGGACGGCCCGGGTTGCAGCCTGCGATGCCACCCACGCCGTGGTCATCGTGAACTTGGGGTAATGCTTGCCTGTTCGCTGATACAGCCGCTCCGCCAAACGCTCAAGCAGAACCGGGCGAGGCTCAAAAGGGCCAATCACCCTGACATCAAAACCACCATCACAAATCGCCTGGTAATGAAAATAATCTGATCCGCTTGCCAGGTCCATCACCGTTGGATCGTGGAAAGCCACAAACAGCACTTTCATCTTCGCTTCATCCATGGATTACCAGCAAATCTACTCAACATTGAAAAAGTACAATCGAAATATCTGGTTATTAATCCACAACAAAACATGCCGGATACCTGGCAGCCACAGAAAACGCTGGAACAGAGTCTTGCGTTTCGGCCTGGCCTCAACAGGATGGGCAGATTTCGGCAGGCGGTTCCCCATGTGCAGGACAAGCGGCTTTTCTGTAGTCAACCGTAAATAACCCATCTCATTAACTGCAAGATCCAGGGCACGCTCTCCTCGCATCGGCTGTTCAGACGGCAGGGGGATGATCTTCTGGAGCAGGTCCCGACGAGTCATGAACTGAAAATGGCTTGCGCCACTATAGGCAACCTTGCCCTGGTAGGTTAAGCGGTAATCCCTCCCTTTCAAAAATCTTTCACGGGCACGACCCTCAGGTATCCCGATGCTGCGCCCGTGTTCCCAGACCGTATCCCAGTCAAGGAATGAACCCACCTCAAGCACACCGGGACCCTGCTGGCGTGCCCATTCGATTGTGGCTTCAGAATATTTCTTCGGTGCCCGGTATGGTCGTGCTGTCACCATGCCTACATTGGGGAAAGTCTCAAAGAGTTCCAGAGAGGCGGGGAGCCATCCGGGGCGGAATTCGATATCACCATCTGAGAAAACAATATACTTCCCCTGTGCCGCGCCAAACATATAATTCCAGGCGCCAATTTTGCCGATGTTGGTATCAGAGAATACCAGATATTGGATTTTCCCCTGATCGCAGGCTTCCTTCAGGTAGGCGCGTACCTCGGCACAGGAATGATTATCAAAAAGCATCACATCGTAGGGCCGCGCAGGTACCCGGGTGGCATTGAGGCTTTCGACCATGGTCTTCAACACACCCAGGCTCTGTTCGTAATATCCGCTCAGGAACGGGATACTGTTGACCACCGTTACTGTAATATCAGCGGGCTGGGCAACTTTTTCCACAAAGCGGGCGGGGTTATGTCCGACACGCATAAAATCACCTCCTGGGCCTGATTGCCAACGGACGCTGCATTTGCTGCAGGCGGAGTGACAATTCCCAGCCCCACCCTTTGCCCTCGTTGTTGATAAATAAGCGCTCCAGCCGGCGCAGGATGCGTACCACCCGGACCTGGGGTTTGCGCAGGGTTCCACGCATCAATTCAAAATTGGTATCCAGGGTGTTATAGATGCATTTGCGGCCGCCAGCTTTTGCCAGGTTGGCTTTGGCAATCTCTGTTCCATATAACTTGTGGCCAGGCAGGTGGCTGTAATCATGATTCTGGTGAACAGCCAGCACATCATACGAGGCATCCACCGCCACTCCAAAGGTCGAACGAGCGTGATAGACCATCCAGTTGTCCCAAGCCACGCGCCCGATTGTGAAATCGGGCACCCCGGCATAGAGATGGTGCGGGAAGACAAAATAATCAATGCCCCAGGGCGAGAAGAGTATGCCATTTTGAGACACTTGCTCGCGCAGCCGGGACTCCCAGTCGCCACTGAAATCGAATGGTGCGGTCAAATCAAGGTTCCAACGTTGGCCAACCAGCAGAAAATCCCCTTTCAGCGCAGCGACTTTTCGGGCTGCACCAACCAGGTCGGACATCAGAATCATATCGGCATTGGCATAGCATAGGATGGGGCTGTTGCCAAATGCATGCCCGATTTCCATCACAGAACTGACCAGCGGAACACCCTGCGCATCCCGCTTGACCTGGGGCACATTCCTGACTCCAAATTCCCGAGCAGTTTCCGGGATCCCGGGTTCGTCACCGATAAGGATGACATCGACATCCTCGAGGCGCATCCAGGCCTGGACAGCATTACGCTGAATGATGTTTATATGCGGATCGGTGAACGGCTTGGGCGCCGTAAAGATGGTCAGGAAAGCCATTTAAGTAAATATCTATTCCGGTACCGGCAGCCCCATCTTCTGGGCCACCTGCTTCTCGATCCAGGGATAGGTGCGTTCGAGGCCCTCTTCGAGGGTCAGTTGAGGTTCCCATTTGAGCACCTCGCGCAAGCGGGTATTGTCGGAGTTACGACCGCGCACGCCCATCGGTCCAGCGATATGCTTCACCGTGATCTTGATCCCGGCAATATCGGCGACGATTCCGGCAAGTTGGTTGATGCTCACGATACGATCAGAGCCCAGGTTGAGCGGGAGGGTGTAATCAGAACGCATCAGGCGATAGATCCCTTCCAGGCAATCATCAATATAGCAGAAGGACCGGGTTTGCTCGCCATCGCCCCACATTTCGATCTCGTGGTTGCCGGTCAACCTGGCAACTGCAACCTTGCGGCACATGGCCGCCGGGGCTTTTTCGCGACCGCCATCCCATGTTCCGTAATCACCAAAAATATTATGGAAACGCACGATGCGAGTCTCTATGCCATAATCTTCGCGGTAGTGCGTGCACAAACGTTCCATGACCAATTTTTCCCAGCCATAAGCATCCTGCGGCATGGCCGGGTAGGCATCCTCTTCCTTCAAAGGGATGACATCCGTGTCAGTCTGTTTAAATTCGGGATAAACACAGGCCGAGGAAGTGTAGAAATAACGCCGGACACCGTTGATCCGGGCAGCATCCAGGGTATGAGTGTTGATGAGCGAGTTGTTATGCAGGATTTCAGAGTGGTGGGATGAGATGAAGCCCATCCCGCCCATATCTGCGGCCAGGCCGTAAACTTCTTCAATCCCGCGCGTGGCCTGCAGGCAATTATCCCAGCGGCGCAGGTCGAGGATTTCAAATTCGTCTGCATCGGAGCTGCAATACTCGGGGTACTTGATATCAACGCCGCGCACCCAATAGCCTTTCTCACGCAGAAAGGTGACGAGGTGGTGGCCAATGAAGCCGCCCGCTCCGGTGACTAAAACACGAGTTTGAGACATTGTTTTCTCCTATAAGAAAAATGTGTGACAGCTTGCATTGTCACAGCGAATTCGTCTGGTCCGCTGGCAACCCTGCCATCTGCTGGAAAGTAGCTTCGTACTTGCTCCGGCCTTCCGGGCTCAGCACATACGCCAATGGATTTCTATCCAGGCTGTGCCAGATCTTCTCCAGGTGCCAGGGAAATGGCCGCGGGTACTCTGCGAAGAACAAATATGCGTAATTCCAGGCTAACTCCAATTGTTCCGGTGTCAAGCGCACCGGAATGGAATTGAGCGCTTGATTAAGCACGCTGAAGTATTCATCCCAGGTTTCCGCATCCAGGGTAAAGCCTTTCCGGCGGTAATGAGCGTTACCGCTGACCAGAACCGGGATGCCGCGTGTTGCCATTTCCAGGCCGGCATGTGTCGTATAGACGAGCGCAAGGTCGGTTATCTCCATCAGGTCGTAGGTATTGATCTTTTCTTTCGCCCCAATCAAGTGGATATGGGCAGGCAGTTCGGGTAAGACCTTGTGGATCGTCTCAGCAAGTGACGGTCCTACCGTCCAGGTCTCTGCCGGGTGAATCCGCACCACCAATTGGACCTCGGGCCGGTCTGCAAAAAACGGCACTACGCGTTCGATCCATTCGGTCATCGATCGGCTGAAGATCGTCCGGCCCAGTGTGGCCGAATTGCCCAATACATTGGTCGGCAGGAGCACGACCGGTCGTTCATCCAGACCGAGGACAGCCCGGATCTTTGCACTGCCCTCCCGATCATTCTTCTGCCAGAGATGGGCAAATTTATCGCCAGTGGAAAGCCCCTGCCTGGCCAGCAGGAAGCTTTCCAACCAGGCGCGCTGATCATTATTCAACTTGCGGATCAGACACCTCGCCCACAGAGGCTCAACGGCTTTGAAATACATCACCTGCTGGTCCTGAGCCAGCCAGATGCGCTGGTCCTGCTCTCCAAATTCATAGGTCACAGTCGGAATATCCAGTACACGCGCAGCCGCATAGACAGCCCCGTATTCCTGGATCATCCCATTCGGGACAATGACGACCTCCGGACGATATTTCTGGAAGTAGGCATAAGCCTTGCGGGCAGCTTCAAGATTGCGTTCCTGGCGTAACCGGTAGATGGGCTCATCCCCGGTCACATCCTCGCGCTGGAGAGTGTACTGGGTATCATGAGTCGAAACCTGCTTCAACTCCCTGATCAGTTCCGCGGGAATTTCAGGCGCGGTTTCCAGGTCCAGGAAAGAGACGGTTTTCAAAAGAGGCTGGGCGCCTTTCAATACGTGGCGGGCATACAAATCCTGGCGGCGGAGGTCAAAGCGCTCAACCGGCTTATCATAATTACTGAACGGAAGAAATCCCAGGGTAACATCATGGCCCAGCCCGCGCAGAACGAGTCCGGTGATGGCTGCATGCCTGATCCAGGTATGCATGGAAGCAAAGATAAAGACCTTCCTGCCGCGCGCAGCCGATTCAGCATGAGGGGTGACCTGGGCTACCATCTCTGGAAGGCGCTCTTTCAGGGCTTCAAGATTAAACCGGCTGTGGATCTTGTTACTGCGGTGGCGCAGAAGCCAGTACATCTCAGCCGCAAACGGCAGCCCGCCCAACATATTCTTGGCGAGTGCTTTCGGTCTCATCTTGTCTCAATCTTCCATTCCAGGCGCGGGCGCAGTGCACCCGGGCGGGGCTCAGACCATTGTTTCCCGGGCGCCCCGGAAGTATCCACGTTAAAGGCCAGGGCTTTCTCATCCATGAAGTAACGACGGATACGATAGGAGCTGGCGTTGACTCCCAGGATATAGCGCCCGTCATTCAGCAGGTCTTTCGGAAATTCACATCGGCTGAAATAATGTCCCGCCGGACGGGAAACGTACTTTTCGAAGCGGGCATCCTCATCTGTGTCAAAGCTGGTCAGGATCTGGTCACCCCGGGCTGAGTTCAGGTAGAGACCAATTCGTAGACCGGTCAGTGGTGCGTCCAGGTAATATTCCATCTCCACGGCGAACGGTTCCACGGAACGAACCGTCTCCACTATCTGGCCTTTGCGGTCAAGCAGGCGCAGGGCCACCGGACGGAAAGGTGTGGCATCCATGGGAATTTCATCCTTTTCCCAGATTCTCTCTCCAGCCCTGGCCTCCCCAGCAGACAGATAATAATCGACCGCCTGAGAGGAGGCTGCACGCAATGCCAGGCGACCATTTTCGAGCACGATCGCCTCCTGGGTCAGGCGTAAAATGGACGACATATTATGGCTGACAAACAGGACCGTGCGGCCCTGCTGGGCCACATCGCCCATTTTGCCCAGGCTTTTGCGCTGGAACTCGGCATCCCCGACCGCCAGCACTTCGTCCACAACCAGGATTTCCGGTTCCAGGTGAGCGGCCACGGCAAAGGCCAGGCGCACATACATTCCTGAGGAATACCGTTTCACCGGCGTATCGATGAACTGTTCAACTTCGGAAAAATCCAGGATTTCATCAAACTTGCGGTCAATTTCCGCCCGTTTCATACCCAGGATGGCTCCGTTCAAATAAATATTCTCACGCCCGGTCAAATCAGGATGGAATCCCGTGCCCACTTCCAGCAGGCTGGCAATCCGGCCCTTCACCTTCACATAACCACTCGTCGGAGCCGTCACCCTCGAAAGAATCTTTAGAACAGTGCTTTTCCCGGCCCCGTTTCTCCCGATGATCCCCAGCACACTGCCTTCTTCAACTGTAAAATTGATGTCCTTGAGCGCCCAGAGGTATTCACCCTCCCGGTTCCCATGATCCTCCTGCCCAATCTTGAGCAAAGGGTTGGGCTTGCCGCGCGCTTTTGCCCACCATACCTTGATATCATCCGAAAGGGTGCCGGTGCCAATCTGGCCCAGCCGGTATGCCTTGGAAATATTCTCCACTCGAATGATGATTTTGCTCATACTGTGTCCATGAAGGTGGCTTCAACGCGGTTGAAGATCACCGCGCCAACGGCGATCGCAATAACCATGATGGTAAAACTGTAACCCAGTTGCAGAAAGTTAACGGAACCCGAGCCAAGATAGGCAAATCGAAACGCCTCAACCACCGAAGTAAGCGGATTCAACCGAATCAGCGCCTGGTATTTGGGAGACATGGCCGAAAGTGGATAGATCACCGGCGTGATATATTGCAGAAGTTGCACTCCAAAATGCACCAGGAAACGCAGGTCCCGGTATTTCGTCGTCAGTGAGGAAACAATGATGCCAAACCCGAGACCCAAACCAGCCATCATCAGCAGCAGCACCGGAGTTAACAGCACCCACCAATTCGTATGCAATGGCGTTCCTCGCAGGGCAAAATAAGCCATGAACACCAGGAAGAACGCGAACTGGATGACAAAAGCGATCAGGTTGGAAATTAATATCGAAACCGGCACGGCCAGGCGGGGAAAATAAACCTTGCCAAACATTCCGGCGTTACTCACGAAAGTATCCGATGTCTTGGTAAGGCTGTTGGAAAAGTAGGAGAATATCACCGTCCCGGACATGTAGAATAGGAAGGATGGCAGGCCATCCGTCGGCAACTTGGCGATGTTTCCGAAAACGACCGTAAAGACGAGCGTGGTTAAGAGAGGTTGGATCAGGTACCAGAGCGGGCCCAAAATAGTCTGTTTGTAAATGGCAACGAAATCCCGCCGCACGAAAAGCATGATGAGGTCGCGGGCATGCCACAATTCTCGCAGGCGCAGATCGAACAGGTTGCGCTGTGGACCGATGATCATGTCCCATTTTTCGGGATCGGTTTGTTCAATTTCAGAGTTTGCCATCGAGGATTCAGCCATCTTATTTACGATGTTCTTTATACCATTCTATCGTCCGCCTCAGGCCTGTCTCAAATTGCGTATCGGCGCGAAAACCAAAGAGAGCCGCGGCGCGGCTGACATCCAGGCCGCGGCGCGGCTGCCCGTTAGGCTTGCTCGTATCCCAGACCAGCTTGCCCGTAAAACCGGTCAGGCGGGCGATCATCTCCACCAAATCTTTGATGGAAATTTCGTTGCCGGAGCCCAGGTTGACAGGATCCGACCCGTTATATTTTTCTGTGGCGAGCAGGATCCCCTCAGCAGCATCCTCCACGTACAGGAACTCGCGGGTTGGCGAGCCGTCGCCCCATCCAATAATCTCCTTTTCACCACGATCCTGTGCTTCGAGGCATTTGCGGATCAAGGCCGGGATGACATGTGAGGAGGCCGGGTCAAAATTGTCCCGTGGTCCATATAAGTTAACCGGCAGCAGAAAAATGGAATTAAATCCATACTGCTGGCGGTAAGCCTGCGCCTGAACGAGCAACATTTTCTTTGCCAGGCCATAGGGCGCATTGGTCTCCTCCGGATAACCATTCCATAAATCATCTTCATGAAAGGGTACGGGGGTGAATTTCGGATAAGCGCATACCGTTCCCAAGGCAACAAATTTGCCCACGCCGCGCTGCCAGGCCTGGTGCATTAATTCAACGCCCATCATTAAATTATCGTAAAAGAAATCAGCTGGATGCTCACGATTGGCTCCAATCCCACCCACGCGCGCAGCCAGGTGAATAATTACCAGGTCGGATGGCTTGAAATCTGGCAGCAATGAAGCCCGAAAGCCTCCCGGGAGGAGGTGGGAAGGCCGTTTCTCCGGTGTCAGCATGCCATCATCCAGCAGGCGGCGGATGTCCATGCCGTTCACCAGGTTATAATGTTCTACATGCGGAATCAAAATATCCGCTGCGCCGCGTAGAGCCAGCTTTTCCACCAGGAACGACCCGAGAAAACCGGCGCCCCCGGTAACAATTACTCTTTTATCTTTCCAGAAGTTTTTTGGCATAGGCTATTTTACAACAAATCGGGTATGGGTATATTTTTCATCCTGCAGGTCGAGCAGGATACCTGTCCGCAGGGCAGGCTTCTTTTCATGCATGGCTGCCATCCAGGTGTAAAACCACCTTCAGGCCTGCGATTTCAAGTACCGGCGCCTTACCGTCTGTGGTGCAGGCGACACCTTGCTCCAGGCAGGAAAGCCGGCAAATATCGGCCACATCACCTTCTCCAAGGACTGAAACCCTATCAAAGCCGGCAGCTTTTATCTGTTGTAAATACTCGCGCACGCGCTGGCGCGTGTTCCGATACAGCAGGAATTGCTGCTCAATATAATCCACCATAAGCAGAGTGCGCAATGCGATGCCTTCAGGCGTGATGATATAGCGCAATTTCCTGCGCTCCGCGCGCTTGATTTTGACATAACCCTTTTCGATCAACCGTCTGAGATGCCAGTTCACCGTTCCGACTGCCACGCCAAGTTGGGTGGCAAGGGAAGCCTGGGTCACATCTGGATTGCTCTCGATATTCTCGAGCAGTGCCAGTTCACGGTCTGTTGCAGAGGAGGTATTCATGAAAATCCAAACAGTTTCCTTCAATCGTTTCCGGTCAGAATCCGCCATCATCCCGGCCAGTTCCCGGAGTTTTACCTACGGTTCCCAACCCGGTACCTGGCAAGCCTTGGATGGAATGGGAATGAACCTGTTTCCTTAATCAAAATTCAAGAGCTGAATTATAAACGCGAACAGGAATACGTCAAGTAGCCTGATATCATCGAGGGAATTATTGATAGCCAGCAACGGTACTGGCATTGCGGATGAATATTCTCAAGTATGTATCTGGTTCGCAATTAAGCGGGGTTTTCGGGGTTTGGAGTTCAACAAATTCAGATTTGTCCAAATACGACTGCCAATCCAAAAAATCAACCTGTTGAATGATGATCACATTTGCCTGGTCACGCCAGAGTCTGGCAAGCTCATCGTTCCATAAACCAAGGCGGGCAAGTTCGTTAAGATCTCCTCCATGGAAAAAATTCCATTGATCATCCAGTTGTTGCGGAAAAACACGTATGTCGGGAGCATACAGGAGGATTGCAACCGCATTCCCGCCACCCCAATAAACGTGCGTGCCTGGAGAGAGATTACTCGCAATAAATTGCCCGGTCTGTTTGTAGGTCTTAATCACATTCATGTTGCATTCCCACTGAATAAAGCCGCCGCCAAGAGCAGCCGTGGGAGAGAGGAAAATCCCGGCCAATAAAAAAACGACCGCGCTGATTACTCCAAAAGAATAAGCTTGAAATACTTTCCTGTGTCTAAAAAACGACCAGATGGCGGCACCGATCAAGAGAACAAGCAAACCGCTCAATAAGCCGGCAAACAGGGGAATCATCCGATGGGAGGTATTAAACGCGATGCCATATTTGTTGGCGAGGAAGTCCCAGATTGGCACACCAGGCAAGGTTTTCCCGGTTCTGAAGAAACTCCAGATCCGCGGAATGCGGATATGCAACAGAAAATCCCCGACGCTTAGGAAGCTACCATACCCAACGCCAGTGGAAATCAAAACGATAACCCCGCTGATTGCAATTTGCCTTGCAACAGACACCCGCCTCTGGAGATTTGAAAACACTACAATCGTCAGCAGGTAACCGATATAGGTAAAGAAAGCAAGATAGGGATTTACGGTATAGGCGTTGCCATAATTGATTCCACCCAGACCCAGGCCGGCCCAGACATGCAATCCCAATAGCATGAAGAAAAGCACTGCCAGGAAAATGCCAGTTCGAAACTGCTGCTCGCTTTTCCATACCTTGCGGGCAGGCCAGAGCACCAATCCGATCACAGAACCAACCACGGATACAAAGTGGAATCGGACACCCTCCAACAGGGTGTACAGCCGGGTCACGGCATCTGGCATAAATTTCAAGGCCGGCGTGACCCCCACCGGCTGGCGCCAGGCATCCAGGAATGGTGTGAGACTGGCTGGCAGCCAGGGAGCCCAGGCCATCAAAATTCCTGGCCAGAAGAGCAGGTTGCCCGCCATCGCAACGCCAACACCCGCCAGTGTGGATAAAAGACCCTGCTTGCGGCCAAACTGCCAGAAGATGTAAGCCAGAAGGATGGGCAGGACCGGAGCCATGTTCTGGCGGGTCAGCAGGATGAGTCCAGCCAGCACTGCACTCAAGCAGGTCTGCCAGGCCGATCGGTTTTTCCCCAGCACAAGGAAGAGCATCCACATCAACAGGCAGGTTACTAATCCCTGCGATAGGCCAAAACTGTAAAAACGAATGATTGCCGGGTTTAGCACAACTGCCCAGACCGTCATGGCCGCCCACCAGGGTCCTGCCAGTTTCCGGGCGGAAGCCCACAATCCAAGCAATGCTAAAACCCCGACAAGGATGGCAAAAATCCGCCCCGCAAGCAAGCCGGGCCCAAACCACAATTGGATATATCCCGGGATCAGGTATGACAACGGGCTGTATTCCGTCCGGGGACCATAATCCTGGAATGGCTGGTAGATGCCTTTGGCAAAAAGGTATCCTTTGTAGAGATACAGGCCCTCGTCAATGGTGGCACGTTGTGTATTCGCAAAATGCATCGAAAACGCAAGATATACTGCCACTCCCATCAAGGCCAATACCGATGCGATGCCGGTCTTTGTACCCCACCTGTTCATTTGTGTATTAAGCGCTTTCCTTGATGAGGAGATCATCACGTATCTCTCTTTATCTTCGTTTTGCCTGCCTCTGATCCCAAAGCCAGCCTCCGATCAGGATGGCCAGGCTGATGACCGCGATCGCTGTAAAAACGAGGAAAATATTGATGGTTATCAATTGCGTGTTGGCATACCGGCTGAAGTACCAGTAACCGAACAGCACCAGAAAGACTCCTTCTACGGCTAGAATGCGCCAGAGCCAGCGGTCACGGGTCCGGCGCGCCCAAAGCAGTGAATAAGCCGCGAGAGCAGCCTGGAACATGAGCAGTATGACCCGGTAACGCGGGTTATCCCACTGGTCGCCGCCAGCCCGCGCGGAGGCCAGGATGATCCAGAACCAGGCAGCCAGCCACAGCCAAATCCAGGCCATGCGCTCGCGTCTGTTTACAGTCTTCCAGATTGGCCGCAGACTGTAAAGCAGGAGAGGCAATAACGCATACCACCCCAGGCCGCGCAGGATGCCGATCAGGCGTACCGGCCAGACGGCCGGGTCGGCCATGGCGGCCGGCAGGACCGGCTGTGCGATCCCGTACGCAATGATAAAGGGCAGATGCAACACTTTCGGCAGGCTGTCAAAAATCGTCTGCAGCCAGCCGGAATTTTGCGTGGTGACATACGCGCCGAAATTCATGGAATATTTCAGCCAGTTAACCAGGTTTGTCAGGGGTCCGCCCGGAACTTTGAGGGTACCCGCCACGACCTGGCTGAACAGCAAGCCAGCCAGTACAATGATGGCCGCCACGCCTGCCACCCACCACCAACGAATGGAAACTTCCTTGCGTGCCAGCCAGACCCAGACGCCCAGCACAATCAGCGTCGCGACTGCAATCCCCGGCGAGAACAGGAAAAGCCCAAGGATGCCTCCTGCCAGCCAGATCCAGGCTGTGCGCTGACGGGTACCTTGCCAGGTTACCGTTGCCCATAAGAGCATTGCGATAAACAACAACAGGAACGGCTCGCGTATCTGCGCACAACCCGAAAACACAGATTCTGGATAGAACGCCATGATCCAGCCCAGAACCAGGGCCACACCTTCCCCCCAGGCTTGCCGCGCTCCCTTCCAGGCCAGCCCCACGCCCAGCGCCCCCATCAAGGCAGAGAGTAATATGGTCAGCCACGGGCGGTGCACATCCGGGCTGAACAAGCGATAGACCAGGCTAAGCGTGAGGGTCAGCCCGCCATATTGTTCCTCGATGCCAGAGGAACGATCAAAAGCTTTCCAGAGAGGATCGCCCGAGTCAGCCAATTCCCAGGCCTGGGTATCATACGTAAACGCGTCCCGGTAAATGTACCCTGCCTGGTGCACTTCATTGTCATTCCCGGAAACAGGCAGCACCAGGGAGAAGAAGATACCTGCAGCCAGGCGGAGGACCAACGACAATATCAATATCCATCCCAAGGCAGGCGGGGAATCCGCGGAACGCCACAGGGCCGAAAGTGCCAGCAGGCCAGGGATGAAGAGGCCGGAGTAAGCCAACCACCCGATCCACCATGTTCCCGGACTGTATATGGAAAGCACCAATCCCAGCACAAGGCTGGAGGGGAGAATCCAGATTAAATCACGCAGAGATTTCATTAAATCCTTCCAGGACGCGTTGCGCACGCCTCACCCAGGAGTATTGCTCCACAGCGACCCGGGCGCATTGGCCGAGAGCTTTCCGGAGGTTTTCGTTGGCCAGCAACGCGCGCAGGGAGGCTTCCCAAGCTTGCGCCTGTGGCGCAGGCACAGGTGCACCGGCCTCATCCATCGGGCAAAAGACCGCCATGGTTTCATCCAGCACCTCGTGCAGCACAGGCAGGTCGCTGGAGAGAATGGCACGCCCGGCAGCCATGTATTCGAACATTTTCATCGGGCTGGCAATTTCGGCCGTATTCCCGCCGCTTGAGGTGGCCACTTCGCGCTGGTAAGGCATCAGCAGCACATCTGCCGCAGACTGGTAAAGAGGAATGCGCTCGTTGGGCACGAAACCAGTAAACGTTACATTGGCCAGCCGTGCAGCCCGGTTCCTCCAGGCTTCCACATCCGCCGGGCGCCCACCCACCCACACAAAACTGGCTTGCGGAAACATCGCCGCCAGGCTCAGGAAAAGGTCTGCGCCGCGGCCTGCGTAGAGGTGTCCAGTGCATAACACAGTAAGCGCGGCCGGCAGGCCAAGCAGGCGGCGGGCAGCTTCGGGGCTGGGGAGCGAGGCATAGCGCTCAAGGTCCACTCCGTCAGGGGCGGTGACTGTTTGGCCCTCCGGCAGGCGCAGAGCGCGACCCAATGCAGCGGTGATGGGCAGCAGGCGTTTTCGTCCGGGGAATATCAAGAAGAGACGCAGCCAGAGCGGCCCAAAACCTCCCGCGGGTAAGTCATGCAATTCCAACATGCCCGGGAGACCGATAAGCAGGCCAAGGGCAGCTGACTGCAGCGGCCAGGAATAAACCAGGTCTGCGCCCAGGTTGCGCGCCCGCCAGATGGCCCTCCACGGGAATAAGCGGCGATTGCGCAGAGGCAGCCACTCAATGGGAAAGAGCTTCTCCAGGCCATAATGTTTGATTAACTGAGCCTGGCCAATTGTCGATTGCTGGTTGCCAGGCACGAGCAATATGACCTCATACCCCAATTGTGTAAAGGCTTGGCAGACCTTCATCACCTGGATGCTGTTCGCCGTATCTGATGGGATTTGAGCTGCCGAGATGCATACTATCTTCATTTACTGTCCCGCTCTTTATCCATATCCAGCATGCCCATACGTATGGCAGAGAGTTGTTCGCCGATCAAGCCGAAGAAGAAACACAACAGGCCGGTCACAATGGCCAGCATGGCTCCCACGCTGACACCGCGGGCGTGCAGCATGATGGGAATACCCCAGGCCAGCCCAAACCCAATGAAAAACAAGGAAAGTGGTAGAAAGATGCGCAGCGGGTTGAACAGCATAGCGATGTTGATAATTTCCATAATGGTCTGTATGGCGGTGAAGGTATTGATTGTGCTCTTTCCGGCTGCCCTTTTTTTGATCGTGATGGGATGTTCCAGCACCAGGTGGCGTTTCTTGATAAAGATCAAGGTGATCACATCGCTGAACGCCATTGTGTCCGGGCAGATGGATATATACCTCTGCACAAGGCCGGTCTGGTATAGTTTAAAGCCGGAGTTTAAATCCGAAATATGGATTGGCATGAGCAGTCCGGCAAATCGCCGGATCAAGTACTTGCCGATATTCCGATACAGACTGGAATGGCCGCCATTGCTGCGTTTACCCACCACCATATCGGCATCTTCTTCGAGCGCAATTTTGAGCAGGGCATCCATGTCATCCAATTCATGTTGCCCGTCGGCATCAATGGTCAAGACATAAGGGGTATCTACTGCCATAAGCCCCGTTTTCAATGCGCCGCCATAACCTCGGTTGATTTTGTGGTGCAGGATCTTTACAGTTGGAGTTTCTTCGAATTGCTGCAAGATTGCGGAGGTGTTATCGCTGGAACCGTCGTTGACCAGGATCAATTTCCAGTTCCTGCCGCGGCAATATGGGATCAATTCAGCCAACAGGTTGGACAGATTGGAAGCCTCGTTATAGATGGGGACAACAACAGAAAGCAAGGCCGTTTCCTGGCCCAATGGGCCTTTTTGTTCATTCATCATGCAAGTCATCCTGATCAATAACGAGGATATGCTTCGAAAATGATACCCGAAACATGCTGTTAATGCAATTTGAGCAGGATATACCCGTCATTTTGCATGATCACATTCACCCGCAGATCGCTTAGCGCCTCCGGCGGGACGTCGAAATCAACCACCAGGTAAGCAGCTCCCAGGCGGTCTGCCAAAGGGATCAGTCCCAATAAACGTTTTTGGGGGTCGATCATGGCACGCAGGCCATCCATCTGTCTGGTGGTCGCCAGCCAGCCCGGCAGGGCAGAACGGTTGCTATACCCAAGGATGCCGCTGTCCCGCAAGGTGTACACCAGTGGACGCAAAGCCGCATAGCGAACGCTGAGGGATTGGGACACATAGGCAGTATCCTGGTTAAAGACCAGCACACCTTCGCCTGGTTGGGTCCGGGTACGCAGGGTAAGTATGAGTTCATTCAACGGGCCCGGCGCCGGGCAGACCAGGCGTGCCTTCGTAAAGCAGACGAAAGTCTGGTAAATATCCCGCACGGCAGGGCGGTTCGTGGCACCCCAAAAGCCCAGGAGCAGGACCCCCAAAGCAAATGCCGCCCGGCGGGATTGTAAATGGACGAGCCGAGGCGTCCATTCCGCCAGCGGCCAAATCCAAAACAGCAGCAGGAGTGGCACAAAATAACGGATACAGCGCACCAATTCGGTCTCGAGCGGCAGGATGTGGAAACGTTGTTCGATCACCTGTTCGGCAAATGGAATCAAGATACTGGTGATAAAGATTCCAGCCATCCAGAGTAAAACGATCCTGACCAGTGTACGGTCGTTTTTCTTCAGCAGCCAGGTGATTACAAGCCCGGCCAGTGCCACCGGCAGGAGCAGGCTGAGGGTTGTGTTCCGCAGGAAACCCCACAACGCCGCCGGAACATTGAGAAGGTTGGCAGGCGAGTAGGTTTGCAGGATCGTCATCACCGTGTTGTAGTCCGCGGCCTGGTCACGCCCGCGGTAGGACAGGTAATTCAACGCAAAAGGCGTCAGCACCACCAGGAACAGGGCGCCCAGGCCCAGCATGCTGAGGATCCGTCGTTTCCAGGACCAGCTCCTGGGCTGCAACAGCCAGAGTCCGAGCCAGATGGCAAGTCCCCAGGCCGGAGCACTGATCGGATGGACGTAGACCAGCAGGCCAGCGAGAACCATCAGCCAGGGCCAGCGCCCTGGACGGTTTTTCCATACCAGCGTCAGTGTCAGCAGGAAAGGCAGCAGTGACTGGAAGGTAACACGCGGCAGGGCATCCTGCCAGACACCCCAGATCTCGCCCAGGCCAATATTGATGACTGTCATGGTCGTCAGGAAGGCCAGCAAAAAAGCCCAGAAGCGGTTCTTATACAGCACCCGTCCCAGGATGTAAAAGCCGAGCAGCTGCAGGAAAGTCTGCGGAAGCACCAGCCAGGCATACGCCAGGCCATAATCACCGGTCAGGCGGTTCAAAGCACGGATCAGGGGGATGTGAATCGTGGCATAAATGCCAATATTGTTTGCGGCGCCCAGGGCCGGGTCAGCCTGGAACCAGCCTGGATGGTCCAGCGCGGCAGCGTAACTGGCGATATTGCCGCCATCGCCGGTCAGGATGACTACCGGGTAGTTCCCTTGCAAGCGCCCCAGGAAATAAACCACTGCAAAAGCCAGGAAAGTCAGCCCGGCCAACCAATCCCGGCGATTGACGCCGGGAAAAGCAAACCGGCGCTTCTGCGGACGCATCTCCAAACGAGTCACCTCAGCCCGGACTTCGGAAGGTGGGGGTTGCCCCAGATCCGCTTCCAGTGACTGAGGCTCGGTCAGCACCCGGCGGCGGAGCTCCCACAGGCCGCTCAGGGTGATTATGCCAATGGAAACGATGAAATAACCCGAGAAAATAGCAGCCAATATCAAGTACCCGTAACGCGGCACCAATGAGAATATCAATGCAAGCTCAATGATACCCGCCAGCGTGGAGACTAAAACCGGATAACCGGCTTTTCCGAGTGAGAGATAGAGCGAGCGATTCCATTGAAAAACACTGGCAAATCCATAGCCGGCAATCAGGATTAATAATAATGGATAAACAGGAATTGCCTGCCGTTTATAAAGGGTCGGAATGATCCACCAGCCGGTCAGCGCCCAGCCGGTCCAGATTGCCAGAACAACCCCCCCGGTGATGGCAGTAATTCGTTTGAGCAGGCGCAGCGTCGTTTTCCACTCAAACCTGGCGATCGTACGCGAGATCTCCGCATAGGTAGGGGCAATGAAAGGATCAAGGATCAATGTGATCGGGATGATGAAGGTCATGGCGATCTTAAAATAACCTACCGCGGTCGTGGAGAGCAAGTTTGCCATGTAAAGCGGGATGTTATCCCGGAAGAACAGGTTCACAGTACCGTTCAGGTTGGTGTTCAAAGCAAACGTGAACAACGCCCGTTTCCCCGGCAGAGTACGCAGAGGAACCTGCCACCAGCCGCTTCCAAGCACTTGTTTCAGTTCACGCGTCGCCAGGACAACCTGGCTTACGCCTACATATGTTTTTCCAAGGATGTATGCGAAAAGAACGGCTTCCACCAGGTGAGGCGCCGTGACCAGGCCGCCGCCCCAGCGAAAAAGAACGTAGGTCCCGCCAATCACGGAGACGGTGATAAGGCTGTTGATCAGATTGACGCGCGCCAGCTGGTCAAAACGATGCGTAGCCTGTAAAACCCCCGTGGAGGTCTCGTAAACCAGGTTACTGAGCAGGATTAGCCCATAGAAAATGAACAGGTGGGCTGTGTTGATATCCCTGGCAAATACCCGCGCAGCCCAGGGCGCCAGGAGCAGCAGGGCGAGGAAGGCCACAATTGACATGACCGCTTCCATCAGGCCGGCGGCCTTTACCAACACGGCCGCCTCCTGCTTCTTATCATCTGCAAGGGTCGGGCCCAGATGCTTGAGCATCACCTCGCTCATGCGGAAGGAAAGAAAACGATTAATGTTGGAAGCGAAGGTCTGAATGGCAGCCACCAGACCCCAGTTGGCCACGCCGATGAGACGTACCGCCACAATGGTTTGAAAGAAGCTTAAAACGGCGGAAATAACATTACTGCTGAAAAGATAACTGCTGTTCTTAACCACCCTGCGCAGCAGATGGTCATCCTCCCAAATTCCCGAAAGTTTTTGGAAGATGGTCACGGTTTTTCCCTTATGCGTGCCCAGGATTGCCCGATGACGGAACCATCCGCACCTGTCATGTATTGTTCCATGTGGTAAGTTTTGTCGGCTAGAAAAGAATTAGAGCCTGACCACTTTCGGACTATCCTTGGCCATTTTTCCAAGGGCATTGCGGCTGTCAAAAATGAACTTCGCCGCATCCAGGATGGCCTTGTAATCATAAGTTGTATGATTTGTCGTGATAACCACACAGTCTGCCGCGCGTACAGCCGCCATCAGATCTGGCACACTGTGCATCTCGGTATCCTCATGGGTCTTCAGGGTCGGGATATATGGGTCGTGATATTCTACCGTAGCGCCCTTCTTCTGAAGGAGACCGATCACGTCCAGGGCAGGCGATTCTCGAATATCGTCGATATCTGGTTTATACGCCACACCCAGAACAAGGCAGTGCGAACCTTGCAACGTTTTACCACGCTCGTTCATGGCATCCAGGACCCGCGCCACTACATAGCGCGGCATGTTGGTGTTGATATCCGACGCCAGTTCGATAAAACGCGCCGTGTATTGATAGGATTTCATCTTCCAGGAAAGATACAGGGGGTCGATCGGGATGCAATGCCCTCCCAGACCCGGGCCGGGAGTAAATTTCATAAAGCCAAATGGCTTGGTAGCGGCTGCATCGATCACTTCCCAGACGTCCACCCCCATGCGCTCGCACATGATGGCCAATTCGTTGACCAGGCCGATGTTGATCATGCGGAAGGTGTTCTCCAGCAGTTTTGCCATCTCGGCCGCTTCTGCCGAGGAGACCAGGTGGATGTGCTGGATGGCGGCACCATACCAGGCTTCGGCAACTTCGGCACAGGCTGGCGTTATGCCGCCAATCACTTTGGGGGTGTTGAGCGTGGTGAAATCCTCGCGGCCTGGGTCGACACGTTCCGGCGAGAAGGCCAGGAACCAATCCTCGCCAACGGTCAGGCCATTGGCTTCACCCAGCTTTGGCAGCAGGATCTCGCGCGTGGTGCCTGGATATGTGCTGGATTCAAGTACCACAACCATGCCTTTGTGCATGTACTTCGCCAGTTGCTCGCTGGCAGATAAGATGAAAGACATGTCCGGATCGCCGGTTTTGCGCAGCGGCGTAGGGACACAGATACTGGCTGCATCCATTTCATACAGCACCGAAAAATCTGTTGTGGCTGTCAGGTGTCCGGAATTAACCAACGGGGCCAGCCGTTCAGAGGAAATATCCGGAATATAACTGATACCCTTATTCACAGAATCGGGCTTGCGCGCATCCGGGTCAATCCCGGTGACATTAAATCCTGCCTCGGCAAACACCACCGCCAGCGGCAGGCCTACATAACCTAATCCCAGAATGGCAATCCGGGCTGCCTTGTCGTTGATTTTATTGATGAGGGTTTCTTTTGTGCTCATTGCATCCTTCTCAGCCAGACAGGGTAAAAGTCCTGGCCGTCAGGCCGATGATTTATTGGGCCTGTCGTTCAAAAAAGATTTAATTGCCGGGGTTCTTCCTTCGGTTCTTCAGGAACCTGCACCGCAGCAGAACGCTTCAGGGCAGCGCGTGCCTGTTCAAGCAGATTCGGCAGCTGGCCAAAGTCCTTCAGGATGGCCGGTTTGAGCGCCGCCTGGTGCAGAGCCGCCGCCGGGTGAAACATGGCGATCACAAAACGCTCTCCCACCCGACGCATTTGTCCGTGGATGGAACTGATCTTGGCTCCGGGCATAAACTTGCCCATCGAATAACGCCCGAGGGTGATGATAATTTTAGGATTGATGGCGGCAATCTGCCGCTCCAGGTACTCATTGCAGGCTGCCAGTTCTTCTGGAAGGGGGTCACGATTGCCAGGTGGACGGCATTTTACCACGTTCCCGATCCAGACATCGGAGCGTTTCAATCCGGCCTGGGCCAGCAGTTCGTCCAGAAATTGCCCCGCCGGACCGACAAAGGGCCGCCCCTGTTCATTTTCATGAAAACCCGGTCCCTCGCCAATGAACATGATCTCCGCGTCTGCCGGCCCCTCTCCGGGTACCGCTCTCTTGCGCGAATGATACAGCGCACATTTTTTACAAACAGCCACTTCTTTCCCAACCTGGGCAAGAATTTCTTCGGCGCTCATGCAGTCTCCAGAAAATCGAAATTCTCCAAATTCATAAGGAAGGCATCCTCATTATTATCCCGGTAATATCCTGGACGGACTCCCGCAACAATAAAGCCATATTTCCTGTACATTGTCTGCGCAGCAACATTGCCGGCGCGCACTTCCAGGAAAGCCCGTTGCGCCCCTTCATCCTTGGCCGACCGTAGAGCACATAACAGGATCTGCTCGCCAATGCCCTGCCGGCGGAAATCCGGGTGGACAGCAATGGTGGCGATATGGACTTCATCGATGATAAACCACAGCACCAGCATGGCCGCGATTTGCCCATTCACATCGGCAACCCAGCCGCGCGAAACCGGGTTCTCGGTCACCTCATAGCGGAAAGAGCGTTCCGACCAGGGTAAGCTGAACGAGAGGATATCGATCTCGTGTACGGCCGGAACGTCTTCCAACTTCATCCGGCGGATCAGCACTGTCACGCCGGCAGGCCCCCGGCCACATGCAAATAAATGGGTGCCAGAGCAGCCGCCGGATCGATTTTACCTGCCTGCCATTTTTGCCAGGCCAATTCCGCCAGGATGCCCGGCCTGCGGACGCATTGCGCCGGGGAGGCAAGTGTTACATTCTTGAATTTGCGCGCCAGCCGGTGACGTTCATCGGCGGACATTTCACCGCAAACTATGACCGGTTTATGGATGGTTTCTGCCAGTTCATCGGCAGTCGTCACGATGGCTGGACCCTCCGCCTGCCAACCATTTTCGCCAGCCGCATACCAGCCGAGAGCCAAGCGGCCGCGCCCGGCCTTTACCACGGCAGCCAGCCGCCGGTGTGAGACGGCGGAGCCATTCAAAGCGTCCGGGAGCGGGACCGCCGCTGCAACGATATCCAGCGTGGGGATGCCAATGATTGGTATATGCCGGGCGAGCACGAGGCCTTTTACAAACGCAAGTCCCACACGCAGACTGGTAAACGAACCGGGGCCAATCGCCACGCCCAGGGCATTCACAGCCGTCATTTTGATACCCACACGTCTCAGAAGTTCAGCCAGCGCCGGGGCCAATTCCTGCGTATGATGCAGGCCGCTGTGCCAGACAAATTCGCCGGGTACACTGCTGCCATCGTAGAGTGCCAATCCAATCTGGGCGGTGGAGGTATCAATCGCCAGCAACATTAATCTCCTCCGTAAACATTCTCGCGGAGATGGTCGAGCAAACTTTCATAGCGTTTGCCACGCGCTGTAAAACGCATGGCGCGGTGTTCTTCAGATTCATATTCAAGCCAGGCCCATAAGCGTTCGACAGGCAGGACGGGTTCAACCCGTTCCGGCCACTCTATCAACAGCGGCCCTTGTGAGAGGTAAGTGTCGATGTCTAATTCTTCTGCCTCGCCTAGCGAATCAACGCGGTAGGCATCGAAATGGAAGAGTTGGTTGAGATCCGGCCGGCGGTAGGCATTGACCAGCACAAAAGTTGGACTGGATACGTCATCCATCGCTCCCCAACCTTGAGCCACACCCTGGACAAGTGTGGTCTTGCCAGCCCCAAGTTCACCCTGGAGACAGACCAGATCGCCGGGTTGAAGCAATGCGCCCAGGCGCATCCCCAAGCGTCGGGTTTGTTCCGGCGAGCGGCTGAAGAATTCAAACGCGTGCGCATCCAGGATGGGCATGTCGAGGGGATTATACTACAGGGATTTTGGGGCGTTTTCGCTGGTCAAACCGACTTGATTTCCCAGGATGAGCGCAATCTCGCGTGAAGCTTCGGGATGGGAGGCACGGCGGCAGTTTTTCATCACCTTCCGTCGCTCATATGGACGGCAAACCCAGCGCGTCAGGGCGCGTACCACTGCCAGTGGTTCCGGAGCCCAGACCCCCACCCCCTCGGATACGACAAAATCCACATTGCCGTCTTCCTGTCCAGGCAGTTTGGCATACAGGATGATCGGCAGTTCAGCATTTAGCGCCTCAGCGATCGTGCCCGGTCCGGCTTTGGTGACAATCACGTCGGCAGCGCGCATGAAGTCAGGCATCTCACGACTAAAACCGTATATGAAAGTCGGATTCTCCCAGGTCTGTTCCTTCAATTCTGCTTTAAGTTTGTTGTTCCGCCCGGCCACGATGACCTGGCAAACATCCAGTCCCGATGCATCAATGGCACGCACCGTTTCGGCCAGCGGTCCCATTCCTTCGCCGCCTCCAACCACCAGGACGACCTTCTTGGCCTTGGGCCAGCCCAAATGCTTGCGCAGAAGAGCTTTGTCGCCCGCCGGAGCGCTGCAGCGTTGTGAGACCGGCTGCCCCACCACGCGGACTTTGTCAGGGGACATGTGGTATTGAATGGCCTTCTGGCGGGCCATCTCGGTTGGGACGAGGATCAGGTCAGCCCGCTTATCGAACCACAGGGCGTGCGTGGTGACCAGATCCGTCACTACGGTGACAAACGGTAGATGCTGCTTGCCAAGCGCTTTCAGGACAAAAGAGTTGGCTATCGGGTGGACACTGACCAGCATTTCACTATGGTGATCACGCACCAACCGGCGGGCGGCACGCCTGGCAATGGGCCAGAACGTCGAGGTCACAATGCGCGCCTGCGGCCTGCCGTCGCTGATGTCGAACATGGCTCCCCACAGTTCCGGTACGCGCACCAATTCCGGATAGGCTTCAGGTAAATGGTTAAAAGGCGGTGGTGCATAATCTTTGAGGAAGTCCACCATTTGCGTTACCACGGCCTCCCCAAATTCACAATGAATAGCCTCAATGATTGCTTCACTGGCGGCGCGGTGCCCCCCGCCCGTATCTGAAAAAAGGAAGGTAATATGAGGTTTATCGGTCGGAAGGTTGGCCATGGGGTTCCTCTGGTATCACAGCTTTGATCCTCCGGGCGAGTTCACGACGCGTCAGCATCACCCGCCGTCCGCAGCCTTTGCACTCCAGGCCGATATCCGCGCCGAGCCGGACGACAACCCATTCGTAGGAACCGCAGGGGTGCGGTTTACGCAGGCGCAGGCGGGTGTTGAGCTGCAAATCAGGAAGCATATCCAATTGGATCATTCAGAAGGATGGGTTGACCTTACAATAAATTATACCGTATGAGGCCCGCTGCTCAATATCTGTGATAAACTATCGCCGAAACGTGTTCAGGAGAATATCAATGACCACTCATGAAACATACGAGATCGAAATTGCCGGCCTCAAACGCAGCTTGCGCTTATTTGAAATCAAGCCTGGCCTGAAAATCGCCATCCTGAACATTCTTGGCGATACTGATTTGGTGCAGGCCTGTGCAAAAGCCTTGAACAAGAAACTCAAGGATGTAAAGTACGACGTTATCGTGACAGCGGAAGCCAAGTCCATCCCGCTGGCATATGCGCTTTCGGTAGAGTCAAAAAAACCCTACATCATCCTGCGCAAATCCTACAAGCCTTACATGGGTGCGGCGCTCATTGCCGAGACGCTCTCCATTACCACAGGTGAGCCGCAGACCTTGATCATGGATGAAAAGGATCAGGACGATGTCAAGGGCAAACGCGCTGTGATCCTGGACGACGTTATCAGCACGGGCTCAACCCTGCAGGGTATGCGCATGATCATGGAAAAAGCCGGCGCGGAAATCGTAGGCGAGGCTGCCATCCTGACAGAAGGGGAACGAGCCAGGTGGGAGAAAATCGTCTCTCTCGGACATCTACCCCTTTTTACTGAATAATTTTTGTTTTTGCGGACGCGAGAGAGCCTTGATGGCTCTTTCTCGTTTTAAAGCCGCTCCCTTACCTGGCAGCTCCTCCACGTACACCAACCGGACTGGACGCCGGCTGCGCGTATAGCGCGCACCCCTGCCCCGGTTATGTTGGATGAGGCGCCGCTCCGGGTCCATACTCCAACCGGTGTAATAGGTACCGTCAGAACACTCAAGGATGTAACAATAGAAGGCCATGCGCTTTTGTTTCGAGGGTTGAGATCGAAAGGAGGCTCTCCCTGTCAGTCGTCCGCTTTCTTTTTCTTTTGCTGGTCGAGCAACTTCCCCAGGCCAACCTGTTGCATCCAAAAGTCACTTAAAGTAGGGATTTCCTCCTTATGCGACTCGGTTGATTGCCATTCGCCAACCGCACGATCTCGCTGCCATTTGGCGCGTCCTTTCATGATCCGTTCGAAATGGACCTGGAGACTCTTTCTCTTTTCCCCATCAATCTCATCCCGCAAGGATTTCAGTCTGGCAATATAGTCGTCCAGCAGACGGACGGTGTTCACACGGTTTTGTTGGGCAGCTTCTGTTATTGCGGCTGACTCCTCCAAATCCAGCGGTCGCATGGCAGATACAAACCGCCTCCCGGCCAATTTTCGGATGTCGTCCCAGCCGGGTTGTTCAATGATGGTCTCTGTCAAAACGGCCGCAGCCAGAGCCGGGAGGCTATGAACGGTTGCCATGATGCCATCCACTTCTGCCAGGTCGGCAAAATAGGGGCTCGCCCCCAGCAGGGTGACAAAATTGGCCGCCAGTTTGTAGGCTTCGCCTTCGGTCCCCTGCGGGGCGGTAACAGCCACCAACCCGTTTTGGAAAAGATCGGCACGTGCGGACTCAATGCCGGTCCCGGTCTCATCCAGGACGAGAGGGTTGAGAGCCGGGGTCAGTCCGACATAATGGCGCCTGGGCGGCAGCAGCTCCTTCACCCAGGCTGCCACGACCTGTTTGACCGGGGCAGTATCGACCACCAGACCATCCTCGCGCACATCCTGTGCGATCGATTTCAACGTCTCATAAACCTGATCCATGGGCAGGGCCAGGACAACCACGTCTGCCCCCTTGACTGAGGTGGTCAGGTTGTGACCTGATTCCTCCACCGCTCCCATCTTCTGGGCTTTGCGGGTGACTTCAGATGAACTATCGTACCCAAGGGTGCTGACCTGATCCTTGTGGTTCGCCAGCGCCAGACCGATCGAGGCGCCAATTTGTCCCAGTCCGATGATGCTAATTTTGACAGTCATATTTCCTCATTTCTCAACTCTCATTGTCTGCAGCTTGCAGTGCAGCCAGCAGGCGCTCGGTGTGCGATCCCGGATTCGATATGCATGCATCATGGTGGCGGCGGACCAATTCCACGCTCAGGGAACTGGCACCTGCCTGGGATGCCAGGTCCGCGCCCCAGCCGGCATGGTTTGCAGCCACGACAAACGGCCGGCGCAGACCGCGCGGCGTCCCTGCCGCCCAGCGGCGCGCCGCTCCAGGAAAAAGGCGTCTTCCCAGCACGATGATGACGCGGTCAAAGATGGAGAGGGGATGCAGAATTTTGCCCATATCATGCAGGAGTGCAGCCACCAGCAGGTCCGGGTTGGTCTGCCCGGCAGTTTCCAGGCGCTTGAATATCCGGTAAGCATGTGCCTGTTCTGCAGGCTGCATGCGCTGGAAGAGGCTGAGTTGAACAGGGGTGAGATGGGGAAGGAGGGCTTCGCTTGGGATGCGCTTGCAGGGAGCGAGCAGGGTATTCCTGAATTGGCGGGAACGGTAGGCGAGGCGGGATATCATCACGGAACAACTCCGGCACAGGGCGCCGATGGAAGGATTATAACATTGTGATAGAATCGTGAGAGCCGGGGACGCCGACCCCGGCTCTCTTGAAAGGAGGAGAAGAGAAATCGCCTTACATAAAATATAATACCATCCTGGTCTAAATTATGCTTGACGACTACCCTACGCTTACCCTACGATTGTCTGACATTTCTGTAAGCTTTTTTAAGGGAAAAGACCTATTTTTACAATGGTTGACCGAAAGAGGCACCTGTGCAAAAGCAATCCGGGTTGTATATCGGCGAAACAAGCGAGACGCCCATTGGTAAACTCTGGCTGGCAGGTTCGGATCTTGGGCTGGTAGCCATTGAGTGCGGCCTGACCCAGTCTGCATTCGAAGCTTATCTGGTCAAACGTTTTAAACAGGCGGTCAATTTTGCCCCTGAGCACATCCGCTCGGCTGCCAGCCAATTGGAGAAATACCTTTCCGGGCAGCTGCAGAGCTTCACCCTGGAGATTGACTGGACGGGGCTGCGACTCTTCCAACAGGCGGTGCTGCAGGCCACTTCCGAGATTCCCTATGGGGAAACCAGGACATACAAAGAAATCGCTGAACGGATTGGCAGGCCGCATGCCGCACGTGCCGTGGGCCGTGCCGAAGCCACCAACCCACTGCCGCTGGTGCTGCCCTGTCACCGCGTCATTGGCGTGGACGGGAAATTGCACGGATATGGCTTGGGAGAAGGGATTAAGACAAAAGAATGGCTTTTGAAAATGGAAGGGGCATTGATGGCATGACTGATTTTCGCTCTGGTTTTATTGCCATCCTCGGCAAGCCCAACGTGGGCAAGTCCACACTGGTTAATGCTTTGCTCGGCCAGAAGATCGCCGCGGTCTCGCCGCGTCCGCAGACCACCCGCCGCCGCCAGCTGGGCATCCTGACCCTGCCGGATGCCCAGCTTGTCTTCGTCGATACGCCCGGCGTCCATGCACCCAGGCACAAACTCGGCCAATTTTTCAACCAGGAAGCCGAAGAAGCCCTGGATGGTGTGGATGTGGTGCTCTTCCTGGTGGATGCCAGCCTAGAGCCGGATGACGAGGACCGCCAGGCTGCCAACCTGCTCTGGGGACTGCGCCACAGGCCGGACGTGATCCTGGGTCTCAACAAAATTGACAAAGTACCGGATGCCGCGCGTGCAGCCGTCCGGAGCATGTATCAATCCCTGGTCCCGGATGCTCCCGCTCTGGCTTTCTCAGCCGCCAGCCGCCAGGGGCTGAAAGAACTGCTGGATGTTTTGACCGCCCGCCTGCCAGTCCGGCCGGCCGAGTTCCCCGAAGAACAGATCACTGATTTATATGAAAAGGAGATTGCCGCAGAATTGATCCGCGAGGCCGCCCTGGTCTTCCTGCGCGATGAAGTGCCGCACGCCCTGGCCGTCCGCATGGATGAGTTCAGCGAGCGCGAAAACGGCAATGCCTACATCGCCGCCACACTGCTCGTGGAACGCGACTCGCAGAAGGGCATCGTCATTGGAGAAAAGGCCGCCATGTTGAAAAAGATCGGTTCAGCAGCGCGCAGGGAGATCGAATCGATGAGTGGACGAAAAGTATTCCTTGAATTGCGCGTCAAGGTGGACAAAGATTGGCGCGACGACGAAAACGCCCTGCGCCGTCTGGGTTATAAGATCAAAGGTAAAAAATGATCCCGGGCTTCATCCTGGTTTTCATCGTTGCAGTAATCGACTGGGTGGCTGTTGCCAGGAGCTGGAAGAGGGTCGAGTATATCGCCAAGCCGGCTGCCATGCTTGTCCTGCTTGGGCTGCTGGCACTGGCCTGCGGCTTCAGCTCCCCGCCATTGATATGCTTTGGTCTGGGGATATTCTTTTCACTGGCCGGGGATGTTTTCCTGATGCTCACTTATACCCGCTTCTCCGACCGCTGGTTCATTCCCGGGTTGATTGCCTTTCTACTGGCACACGTGAGCTACATCATCGGCTTGAACATCCCCATGCCGGACGTCTCCCCCATCTGGTCCCTGGGTTTGGCTGTCATCCTGGCACTGACCGCCGCGCGCATTCTGCGGCGTATCCTTGCCGGGATTCGTCAGAAAGGCCTTCTGCGGATGGTGCGCCCGGTTGGAATATATGGGATGGTCATTACCTTGATGCTGCTCTCTGCCATACTGACCCTCTTAAACGCAGCGTGGAGTACCTCCGCCTCGGGGCTGGTGGCCCTGGGAGCCGTCCTGTTCTATTTCTCGGATGTCCTGCTGGCTTGGAACAAATTCATTAATCCGATCAGGAACGGCCGCCTGGCCAACATGATTCTCTATCACCTGGGACAGTTTGCCCTGGTCGCCGGGGTGATTCTCCAGTTTGGGAAGTGAGGGAAACACACGCTACGGCAAAGCGAAGGAATTCATTGCCTGAAGAGCTTTTTTCAACCCCGCTCCTATTATTTCTTGAACGATTGAAACCCTTCCCCAATCGCCTCGTGCGCCTGGCCGATCACCAGGAAGGCATTCGGATCCAGCTCGTGGACGATCATCTTGATTTGCTGCACTTCCGAGCGGCTCACCACGCAATACAATACCGAGCGCGCTGCGCCAGTATACGCACCCGTCCCATTCAGGATGGTCACGCCGCGCCCCGTCTCTGACAGGATGCGCCCCGCCACCGCCTCCGCCTGACCCGTGACGATCATTGCCGTGCGGACAGTGGCCCCTCCCTGCAGGGTACTGTCCGACACCAGTCCGCTGACGTACGAGACAATCAGAGAATACAGGGCCCTCGGCCAGCCGAAAATAAACCCTGCCGCCAGGATAACCAGTGTGTCGGTTATCAAATAACTTTGCGTCATGGGGATGCCGCGCCAATGGTTCAGGATACGTGCCAGGATGTCAGCGCCTCCGCTTGTACCCTGCCCGCGGTACACCAGGCCATAACCGACGCCCAGCACAACTGCCCCATAGAGTGTATTCAGCACCACATCATTGGTGATGCCATTCTTCGGAAAGAACGGCAGCAGCAGGAGCAGGTCGGTGAAAAGTGAGTACGCCGCTACTGCCACGGCCGTCCGCAGCAGGAAGCGCCGCCCGCCCAGGTAACGCCAGCCCAGCAGGAACATCGGTACATTACCGATGAAGATCATCAAGCCGATCGGCCAACCGGTGAAGTGGTTGAGCAGTTGCGAAATGCCGCTGATCCCGCCCATGACCAGGTTGACCGGAACGAGGAACATGCGCAATCCCACCGCCTCCAGCAGCGCCCCCGCCAGCACCAGGCCAAAATCACGCACATCTGCCCATGTGAAATGTATTTTTTTCACCATGCTATCACCTCTCCGCCTTTCCCAGTTCCACTCCCGCCAATTCCTCGATGATTCCGATCACCGCTGAATTGTCCAGCTCGCCCATGCCATTCTGTAGCATGGCGTTGTAGAGCTGCGCATCCACAGCCGTGGAGGGCAGCGGGATGCCGTACTCACGTGCGGTCTCCAGGATGATGTTCAAGTCCTTGGCCTGCATGTGCGCCTTGAAACCCGGCGTGCGGTTACCGGCAAAGAGACGCGCGGGCTTGATATCCAGCGTCCAGCATTGGGCCGCCCCGCCCTTGATGGCCTCAACCACCTTCTGGGGGTCCACGCCAGCTTTCTGCGAAAAGATCAGCAGTTCCCCCATCGCCACCATCTGCGCCGCCACCATGATCTGGTTGGCGGCCTTGGCCACCTGGCCTGCGCCCGCCTCCCCAACATGGGTGACCGTTTTGCCCATCACCTGAAAGACCGGCAGCACTTTCTCCAGCGCCTCGGCCGGGCCGCCCACCATGATGGCCAGGGTCCCATTGCGCGCCCCGATATCCCCACCAGAAACTGGCGCATCCAGGCTGAGCACACCCTGTCCAGCCAGTTGCCTCGCCAGGCTTCTAGCCGCGGCAGGCTTGATGGTCGAGTTATCCACCCAGATCAGACCAGGCCGCGCGCCGGCGAGAATGCCTTTCTCACCCAGAACCACATTCTCCACATCCGGCGTATCCGGGAGGTTGGTAAATATCACCTCCACCTGGGAAGCCACTTCGGAAGGAGAACCGGCTGCTTTGGCGCCCTCGGCAACCAGTTCATCCACCGCGGCAAGCGAGCGGTTGTGGACCACAAGAGGAAATCCAGCCTTACGTATATTCCGGGCGATGGATTTACCCATCAGCCCCAGCCCGATATAACCAACAGTCAGCATGCAAAAACTCCTGAGCAAAAGTGTGCGCAGATTATAAACCTCCCCCGTCGCAAAGGCGGGGGAGGTTTGTTGAAATTCGTAGTAACAACTTTAGTTGTTATTACCCCGGCTCAAATGGAATTTACAGGTCCGGAGTTCTGGCATTGGTTATTTCAATCCATATACGATGGTCACGGTAGTCGAAATCTGCATCGAACCTGCCTGGACCGGGACACTGGCGGCTGAGGCGGCCATATCGGCCTTGGCATACTGGACAGTGATCGGGACGGTGCTGTCATAGTACGAGATGGACTGCACGACATCCAATTTGACGTCGGTCGCTGTGGTCAGTTCATTAGCTTGTTTTTTGGCATCCGCGACCGCAGCCAGCCGGGCCTGCGAGAGGGCCGCGGTCTTGTCAGCCACGTCGAACTGGATGCTGTCGATATTGTTGGCTCCCGAACTGACTGTGGAGTCCAGAAGATCGCCCAGCTTGCCCAGGTCGCGCATGGTCACATAGACGCTATTGTTTACCACGTAAATAATGCCTGTCTGCTTGCCGGTCGTATCAAACTGCTGCTGCGGGTAGATGCTGAAATTGGTGGTCTGGATGTCCTTGTCAGCCACACCAAAGCCCTTGATGGCGGCAACCACCGCCTGAGCCTGGGTGTTGTTCTCGGCCACGGCATCCTTTGCGCTGGCATTCTCGGTATGAACGCCGATGGAGATGTAGGCGATATCGGGTGTCAGGGTCACCTTTCCAGTCCCGGTGACAGTGATCGTCCGCTGAGGCGGTTGGGGCTGGACAGTGATATTTGATGGACCGCAGGCTGTCAGGATGGTGCCAAGTACAAGTACAGCCATCACGAAAATGATTTTGGTTTTCATATGTTACTCCTTATTCTTTTTGATATTGTACACTGTAAGACGATGGAAGTGCCGGATAGTTCCCGCCTCAATAGGATCGTTTTCACAAAGCTGGGGCTTGGGTATTGGCTGGCGGCAAAAACGCCCGGCTCTGCAACGAGCCGGGCGTTGGCCAGGTGGGGACTGTTTACTTGATTGCGTACGTTACACTGACTGTCACAGAGATCTGTGTCTGTCCGGGCTGGATCGGCACAGAGGCGTTTGGAGCTGCAGCTCCGCCACCACCCATCCCGTACCCGTAATAGGGCGAGGGGGAATTGTCAGAATAGGTGATGTTCTGGATCTCGCCCAGAGTCAGGCCGGCCGTCTTGGCCAGTTCGTCCGCCAGGTTGCCGGCGCTGGTCATCGCCTTTTGGCGGGCCTCAACCATGGCAGCGGTCTTATCAGCCACGTCGAAACTGATACTGTTGATGCTGTTGGCGCCCGAGCCGACCGCCGTACTGAGGATCTTGCCCAGCTTGCTCAGGTCGCGCACGGTCACGTAGACCGTGTTATCGACAGAGTAATACACGCCGGCGTTGGTGGCCTGGCCGGTGGCTTTGTCAAAACCCTGGTTGCCATTGGTATAGACGCTGAAGTTGCTGGTCTGGATATCCTTCCCGTCAATCCCCGCGTTTTTCAAAGCATCCACCAGGGTCTGGGCTTGCGTGTTGTTCCGGCTCACGCCGCTCGCCAGGTCCGGGTCATCGGTATGCACGCCGACGTAAATATAAGCAATATCGGGGGCCAGCGAGACCGTGCCGCTGCCGCTCACGTTCAATGTGCGGGGTTGTGCGGCTGCCGTGCCAGTGCCGCTCACGTTCGATGTGCGGGACTGTACCGGGATGATTCCGCAGGCACTGAGTACCAGTGCTAAAATCAAAATGGGAACGAATAGAAAAATTTTTGTGCGCATAAGAGACTCCTTGTGAGATAATGGTATAACATTTTTATTGACGCTTCGCAATGGGAAAAAGTTCCTGGTTGGGCTTGTTTTTTACTTGTTTTTCTTGTAGAATTGAGACAAATGTTCTAAGGACGCCCTGCAAAGGTTAAATTCCTGGCAGATTGGCAGATAAAAATGGCACTGAATTTCCAGCAGGTTTTTGAGAAAATTCGCCAGATCGCCCGGGGGGTACGCGCCCGCCAGGAAACACAGGCTGCCTTGCGTCTGACTGCCCGTTCCCTGCTGGATGCCTGGTCGGATAAGGCTGCGGAACTGAACGCAAAACTGGAGCGGGCCCGCCAGGCTGACCCATCCCTGCGCAGCGCCATCCCGTTGGACGAACCATTGAATTTTCATACCGGGCCAGGGGCTGTCTCGACCGCGCCGGTCACGCTTATAGCCGCCGACGGGTCACAGATTTCCCCCGACCGGCACGCGGCCATCCTTTTCAGCCTGGTCAACGTGGGGGCCATCGTCATGCAGGCCGGATCAAGCCAGGCCCCCGAAATCTACACCGATAGTCACCTGCTCTTCGACGATGAGATCTATACCGAGACCGGCATGCTGACAGAGGAAGCCATCGGACAGCGCCGTGACATTGCCGAGCGCCGCAAACTGCTTGAACTGGCCCCGGGCTATCCGTCTCCCGTCGTTGCCCTGACTGATGGTCCAGTCGAGTTGTGGGGAGCCAAAGGCGCCGAGACAGAGGAGTACCACAGGAATCTCGAACTCCATAAGTCCATCCTATCCCAGTTGCAGGCCAGGGACGTGACTGTTGCCGGGTACGTGGACAAGCCCGCCGCAGACCTGGTCATCCGCCTGCTCGAGATTGCCCTGTTCTCCACTGATGAAGAATTTAAAAATATCCGTAAACATCACAACCTGCGCGGCGTGACTGACCGCTGGCTGTACAGCTTCCTGCCCGGCGGCCACCGCTCGGCGGTATTCGGCTTGCAGTCCGGCTCGCGCACCCAGTACACCGGCGACCTGGCTCTGCACTTCTTCTACCTGAATGTCGGTGAGACACAGCACCCGTGGCTGGTGCGTGTCGAAATACCCGCCTGGGTGGCCTTAGACACCGGCAAACTTGACCTGCTCCACACAGCCCTGCTCGAACAATGCGGGATCATGGGAGCAAAACCCTACCCGTACATCCTGCACCGCGCCCACGAGATTGCTGTCGTGAAATTTGAGGAGAAGGAACAGGTTGAACAGATGCTGGCGCTGGAATTGCGCCAGGCTGGCAGTGAAATGGATATTGAATCGAACAAGCAATCTGCCAAGAACTTGAAGGGCAGATCAAGGCACTAACCCAGCAGGTCAAACCAGCCTGATCAGGACGGCAGAAGGATGACGATCATGAACACAATCCAGATTGGCCATTTGCTCCACTCAAGTACATCTCAATTTGTCGCCGGGTGTTCGGTTTCGCAATTGGAGGCCCCAACTTTCGGTGCACTGGTACGTGCGCCTCTTGACCATGACTATGGTGTCTACGGCCTGATTTGGGATATTCACATTGATGATGATGGACTCGTGCGCCAACTGGTCACAGCCGGAAACGTCAGCCCGGAGGTGATGCACGATAACCGCGAGCGCCGCATCGTGCCGGTCGAGATGTCCGTGCTGGCAGTCGGATATGAGCTGGAGGGAAAGATCTCTCATCTCCTGCCGCCGCGTCCGCCCCTCAGCCTGGACGTGATCTACCTGTGTTCGGACACCGAGCTGGAAAAATTCACCCGCGCCGGGCATTTCGGCTACTTCCGCCATATCCTCCAGGCCAAAGACATTCCCGTTGGCGGGCTGCTCGCGGCCCATATCCTGGAAGTAAAAAACAGGACCGCAAATGCCGGCTGGGTCGAACAGGCCACCCAGGAACTGATCACCCTGCTCCGTGATGATTACCCGACCCTCATGTCTGTCCTCAGTGCGCTGGGCGAAGTAATTTAACCACGACGGACACAAAGGACACAACGTAATGACGCATACAATGAAGGGTCATTATTTTAAACCTGTTCCAGCCAATGTCGAACTGGTCGGGCAGAAAGTGTTGGATGCAGCATTTAAAGTTCACACAGTCTTGGGACCTGGATTATTGGAATCCGTTTATGAGGCTTGCATGGCCTACGAGATCCGCAAAAGCGAACTAAAAGTCGAGACTCAATTGGCTCTTCCAGTTACTTATGAAGGCATTCATGTGGATGCTGGTTTAAGAATGGATATGCTCGTAGAAAAATGTGTAATTGTGGAGCTAAAATCAGTAGACACGATGAACCCTGTTTTCGAGGCGCAACTTCTTACTTACCTGAAGCTTGCCAATATTCGCCTGGGCTATCTTATCAACTTTAATGTTCCTCATCTTCGGGATGGATTTAAGAGAATGGTTTCTTAAACCGTAGTGTCCGTCGTGTCCGTAGTGGTTAAAATGACTAAACGTAAAAACACCAAAACCTCCTCCTTCGGCTCCCCGGGTCGGGCAGGACATGATTCCTCACTTTTCTATGCCGGCAAACTTTACGCGCATCAGCCTCAGGGACAGAATGTGAACTATATTGAGAATCCCATCCCCGCCGATTCCATTGACCGCATCTTCTGCCATTCCGCCGAAGCGATGACCTCGTTACCGGACTGCTCGGCGCACCTGATGGTCACCTCGCCGCCCTACAATGTCGGCAAGGAATATGATGAAGACCTGTCCCTGGAGGATTACCTGGACTTCCTCCAGCGCATCTGGAAAGAGACCCTGCGTGTGCTTGTCCCGGGCGGACGCATGTGCATCAACGTTGCCAACCTGGGCCGCAAACCCTACATCCCACTGCATGCATCCATCGCCGGACAGATCCTTCAGCTCGGCTTCCTGATGCGCGGCGAGATCATCTGGAACAAGGCCGCCAGTGCCTCGCCCTCCACGGCCTGGGGCAGTTGGAAATCGGCCAGCAACCCCACCCTGCGGGATGTGCACGAATACATCCTGGTCTTCTGCAAAGATACTTTTAAGCGCCCCAATCCAGAAAAACGCCCAAGCACCATCACACGTGACGAATTCCTGGAATACAACAAGTCCATTTGGAATTTCCCGGCCGAATCCGCCCGCAAGGTCGGGCATCCTGCTCCCTTCCCGCTCGAGCTGCCGCGCCGCTTGATCCAGCTTTACACCTTCGAGAATGAAATCGTTTTGGATCCGTTCATGGGTTCCGGACAGACCGCCATCGCCGCCCTGAAATCCAACCGTCATTATGTCGGTTACGAAATTGAGCAGAAGTATATCGATCTGGCTGACCAGCGAATAAAGGAGAATAAACCATGAAACCGAATGGGACCGTGAAATGTGATGATTTCCCCTGCACCGACATCAGCCGTCTCAGCTACCTCGTCCCCGGCCTGGAGTTTGACCCGGCGCGCGTTTCCATCCTGCTCGTCTCCGAAGCCTCCCCGGTCAAGCCTGAGGATTACTATTACGCAGGCTCGGATGCCTTGTTCGCCCGTACCACCCTGCTGGCCTTCCAGGACGCTGGGGCGCAGGCGGCATCCATGCAGGATATCCTGGATCTGGGCGTCTACCTGACCACCGCGGTTAAATGCGGCAAGACCGGCTATGGCATCGCCGCGCAAACCATCCAGAACTGCTCGCTCCTGCTCGAAAAAGAGCTTGCCTTGTTCCCCAATGTTAAAGTCTACCTGCTGATGGGCGATGTGGCCATCAAAGCTGTTAACATGATCGCCAAACGCAATCACGAACCACGTGTCATTCCCGCTGGCTCCACCTACAAGATCCGCGGCGGCGATTTCACCTTCCGCGGGGCACCCGCCCTGCCTTCCTACGTCCAGGCCGGCCCGGCATTCTTTGTGGAAAAGGTCAAGCGGAAAATGATCGCCCAGGATATTCAGGCAGCTTTGCAGATCATAAAAAATTCCAACCACTAAGGGCACAAAGGAACACAAAGGAAGAGAAAGATGAATAAGTCAATTCAAAGAAGATACGCACCTATTCCTGTAGTGGTTGAAGAAATCGGGAAAAAAGTACTCGATGCATCCTATGTTGTCCATACAGCCCTCGGCCCAGGTTTGCTAGAATCCGTTTATGAGGCTTGCCTAGCTATGAAACTCCGCCAGCAGAAGGTGATTGTCGATACACAAGTCGCCATGCCAGTTATGTTTGAAGGTTTACAGGTGGAAACTGGTTTACGGCTAGATCTTCTAGCTGGCAACCTGGTGATTTTTGAACTTAAATCGGTGGAGACCATTATTCCTCTTTTCGAAGCGCAATTACTCACCTATCTAAAAATCACAGGTCTGCGACTGGGCTATTTGATCAACTTCAATGTTGTCCATCTCAAAGATGGTATAAAGCGCATGGTGAACTAAGACTCCATCAATTTCGAGTCCGTTTTTTTATCCTTCGTGTCCCTTTGTGTCCTTGGTGGTGAAAAATATGACTGATAACTTGAAATCGATTGGCTACATTGTTGGTGGTGGGTTAAAGGAAAGTTTTCGAGCGCGGCTAATCGTCCCAGCTCAAGAAGTACAGGAAGGTGCGTTCGTGGTTATGCCTAGCGGAAATTGGCAGTTTTACGGATTGGTTACCGACTTACAATTAGGCGCCACGGATCCACGTTTTGCCGATGAACAAGTTGAAGGACGGTTACCGACAAATCTTGCTCATCTCCTCCATGGCCAGACCCTCTACACCAACCTGGAGATCTTGCCAGCCCTTATGCTCGAGCGCGGCCCCGACCCCGCCTCGCCGGAGTATAAAACCTGGGCAGCGGAACACGCCGATAAACCATCGCATCCCATCCCGGTCAAGACCGTCCCTCCCCACCACGCCGAGGTGCGCCTGGCCTCCGGCGGTGACATCGCCGAGATCTTCGGCGATCCGGGGAAAAGGGGCAACTTCATCATCGGCTACACGCGCGAGCAGAACCACCCCGTCTGCATCAACCTGGATCAATTCGTACAGCGCTCCGCCGGCGTCTTTGGTGCCACCGGCACCGGCAAGTCCTTCCTGACCCGCATTGTCCTGGCCGGGCTGATGCACTATAACAAGGCCTCCGTGCTGGTTTTCGATATGCACAACGAATATGGGTATGACGATACTGAATCCGATACTGGAAAGCCTGTCCCAGGATTAAGCATTAAATTTGGCTCAACCAGAGTACAAGTAGTGGGTTTAGGTGCGGGTACGACCATCCGAGGTAAATCGCCTGATTTCCACTTGCAGATTGCTATGTCCGATATCACCTCGGCCGATATCTTGTTGCTGACGAGCGAGTTGAACCTCAAGGAGACCACCCCCACCACGTTGGATGCCCTTTCCACGGAGTTCCGCCAGGGATGGTTTTCAGCCTTCATGGAGATGGAAAACGGTACCATGATCGAGACCGAAGAAGGGAAGAAGATCCCCGCTCCCAATTCGGTGGCGGCATGGGCCAATCGTGCCGGAATTCATCCAGCCGCTGCCGAAGGCTTGCATTCCAAGCTGCAGCGCCTATTCCATAAGCCTTATATCGTCGAAATGCCCGCCGCCGATTCTGTCACCGAGATCGTCAAATCGCTCGAGGCAGGGAAGCATGTCATCCTGTCATTTGGCGAATTCGAGACCGACCTGGACTACCTGCTGGTCTCCAACCTGCTCACCCGCAAGATCAAGCAGGTCTGGGAGAATCAAACTAACAAATTTCGCTCTTCAAACAAAAAGGAAGACGAGCCACGTCCACTCGTTGTCGTCGTCGAGGAAGCCCATAAGCTGCTCAACCGCGAGATGGCTGGACAGACCACCTTTGCCAGCATCGCCCGTGAAATGCGCAAATACTACGTCACCCTGCTGATCATCGACCAGCGCCCCTCCCAGATCTATGACGAGGTCATGTCCCAGCTCGGCACGCGCATCTCCGGCTGGCTGGGCGATGAGGACGATGTCCACGCAGTGCTCTCCGGCCTCTCCGGGCGTGACTCCCTGCGCGGCATGCTGGCCCGCCTGCAGCCCAAGGAGGAAGTACTCTTGCTCGGCTGGGGCGTCCCCATGCCCCTCCCCGTCCGCTCCCGCCGCTATGATGACAATTTCTGGAAGGAGCTCTTCGGAGCAGGCGGGAAGAAGGATGAGGCACAGATTATGAAGGAGCTGGGATATTAGAAAGATTGTATACTGTGAGCCGGAAAAACCCGAACCAGGTCAACTGGAGGCGTAGCGATTGACAATGGAACGAGTCAAATATAAAGTGAACTGGCAAGGAATCGCCTTATAATTATTCACGAGGAGGAATATGGCCACAAAACCCATTAATAAATTTCGAAGATCGATAAAAATAGGGTTGATATTAGTGATCATTGTTTCCATTCTTGGACCAGATAAGTTATCCTCCGTCTCAGCACAGGAATCCCAGGCAGCTCCAGGATCACCAAAAGCCTATCATTCTATTTTTACTTCAAACACTTCATTCGTGCCTTCCCAATCAGGCCGTTACTCGAATTACAGCCTTCAGTTGATGGTTATTCCCCCAAAAATCAGCCTTATTTCACTGGCTGATGATGGAACGCAAGCAAATAACACTTCATCGTTGTCTTCAATATCTGATGATGGGCGTTATGTAGCATTTGAATCTTTAGCCAGCAATCCGGTTGCCGGAGATACCAATGGCTTCTCGGACATCTTCGTCCGCGACCGGATAGCCAGGACTACCATCCGCATTTCAATCAGTTCTGATGGAGTGCAGGGCAATGGTGATTTATTTTCACCATCAATCTCTGCAGACGGGAAACATGTGGCATTTTGTTCTCGTGCTAGTAATTTAGTCAGTGATGATACCAATGGGACCGCAGACGTTTTTGTTCACGACTTGGTTGGTGGCACAACAACGCGTGTCTCGGTTGCAACCGATGGAACGCAAGGTGATTCTGGTTCAGGAGATCCATCAATTTCTGGCGACGGGCATCATGTAGCCTTTGTCTCTGCAGCTGGCAATCTGGTTCCAGGAGAAAATAATGGATATGATGATGTCTTCGTGCACGACCTTATGGATGGCACAACAGAACTGGTCTCGGTTGCATACAATGGAACGGTTGGTGATGATCCTTCAGGCAATACGACTGATGGTTATCATCGAGGGCGCTATATCTCGGCAGATGGGCGCTATATTGCGTTCAATTCTATGGCTGGTAATTTAGTCCCCGGTGATACCCCTGGAAGTGACGTCTTTGTTCGCGATCTTGTCAATGGAACAACCACGCTTGTCTCGACTGCACCCGATGAGACAAAGGGAGTGAGTAGTCAGCCATCAATTTCCGCGGATGGCATGGTTATCGCATTTACGTCTGATAACGGTAAATTGGTCAATGGAGATACCAATGGCTTTAACGATATCTTTGTTAGTCATTGGATGACCAATACTACTACTCGCGTTTCGATTGCCTCTGATGGAACAGAGGCTGATATGCCCTCCTATTATTCCGCTATCTCTGCAGATGGTCAATCGGTGGTATTCGAATCTGCTGCAAGTAAGTTGGTCATTAACGATAAAAATAATGCTCCCGATATTTTCATCCGTGATTTGATGGCCAATACAACCACCCGCATTTCTGTCGCCTCCGACGGAAGTCCGGGGCCTACTGGTTCAGTTGCTGCTTCTATCTCCGCAGATGGGCATTACGTGGCATTTTATTCTGAAGACAGCTTGTCCTATGATGACACTAATAATACGGGAGATGTTTATTTATACGACCGCGAAGGCGCCTTCTCTTATTCGGTCTCCGGACATGTGATGGATGGCCATCATATGCCTATCCCCGATGTGAGTATTTCTGATGACGCGGGTCACAGTACAATTACCGACAGCAATGGAAACTATACCTTGAAAGGGCTTACAGCAGGTACTCATACTATTACACCTGTAAAAAGATATTACGACTTCTCGCCCGTCTCGCGCTCCGTTAGCGTCCCGCCGCATAGAATGGGATATGACTTTGTCGCTATACCGCAATCATTGGCCTGTGATGTACCTTTCTTTTGGCAACGTAAGGGATTTCCAAAGCAAGGTGCGGGTTGGTGGGAGCATCCATTACGCACAAATAATGGCACATGTTCATCACATTGCAGCACCATAGGTGCATGTGGTTGCACACTAACCTCTGCAGCGATGGTGTTTGCTTATTATGGAGCTGATATAAATCCGCCCTCTCTGAGCGATTGTATGGGCAACCAAGCCTGTCCTTTTTATTGGGGAACCGGCACAATATGTTCAAATAAAAAAGTGACCTTCCTCGGTGTATTTCCATTTAGTTGGAGTTTATTGGATCTGGAACTTAATCAGTTCCATCGCCCTGTTATTTTGAAGATGCATAGGAAAGGTGACTCCAACGCTACGCATTGGGTCGTTGTCATCAATGGACACGGGAATGATCCCAAGGATTATGAAATCCATGACCCATGGGTGGTGGATGGGGCAAATACGCTGCTTAGTGCACGAACCAATAAATTTGATTTGGATTCTCTCTCAATCTATAGCGGACATGCTTCATGTAATACGTTATCGTTAGCAACATTAGTCTCCAGTTCCATGCCGCAACCAGGTTCAACTGGATCGTCTTCCATCGTGACAGGGACAGCCATGATGTATAGTCTGGCCGAGACGATGATGACTGTTCAGCTTATCGCAGAGAGCAGTGCAGGTAATATTACAGAGATGTTGGTTTGGACGGATGAAATAACCAACCCGGTTTGGCAACCTTTTTCTACACTTTTGGAATTACCCGTGAGTGACCATGTCTATGCTCGTTTTCGCGATGAGTTCGGAAATGAATCTGAGCAAACATCAGATTCACTATATCCTGTCTATTCCCCGCCTCCTCCACTTTTCAGCCTCAATCTACCTTTGCTAATGAGGTGATAGTTGTAGGTGGCCACAATGATTCCATCGGGAAAACACCCATTCGCTATGCAGCGCCCGCCAAGTCAGCCCTACCTGGGCTTGCACGCTGAGCCGGGACGTTACGCCCCTGCGGATAAGGATTGAAAAGCATGTGTCTTGCTGGCAACTCTATTACCAGACCGTCAGGTCGTACCAAAACTACTGACGGCTGATTGACCCGCCTTGGTAACACCTTATTCTAAGGCTATCAGATAAAAGTATTGCGCGTGTGGGGTGATCTGTTATATATTTGATTCGGGTGGTTTCATTACCCACGACCTGGCGGGTATATGGTCTGGCGTGATCTTTCTTTTCAATGAAAGGAGCACACTCATGCAAACAAGGTTATTCAAAGTCCTATCCCTGTTGGCGGGCTTGGCGTTGATCCTCGCCCTCGGCCCAATCCAACCCACCGCAGCCAAAAGCAGCACACCCCCGACTTTGAACATGAACCTGGGCCTCGGAGATCCCCTCGACCTGGATCCGGCCTCGACTTCAGGATAGCTCTTCGATGACTGTCATTGAGCAGCTCTTCCTCGGCCTTGTGGACCTGGATGACGAGACCTCCGAAGTGAAGCCCGAGCTGGCCACCAGTTGGACGGTCTCACCAGATGGCACCGTCTATACCTTCACCCTGCGCAGCGACGTATACTGGACGGACGGCAGACCGGTCACCGCCCAGGATGTGCGTTACGGTATTATCCGCAGCCTCAACCCGGCCACCGGAGCAGTTTACGCCTACCTCCTTTACGTAATCAAGAACGCCACGGCTTACAATCAGGGCACGATCACCGACCCCAGCCAGGTGGGGGTGAGCGCACTGGATGCCACCCACCTGCAGATCACCCTGGAGCAACCGGCTTCCTATGTACTGTCAATTCTCTCGATGTGGGTTGCCCGCCCGGTGCCGCAGTCGGTCATCGAGGCGCACCCCTCCGATTGGACCCTTCCCGCCAACATCGTCACCAATGGGGCCTACCGCCTGACCGAGTGGGTCGCCAACGACCACATCCTGCTGGACAAGAACCCCACTTACTACGATGCCGCCAGCGTCCAGATCGGGCAGGTGAAAATGTGGATGGTGGACGCCGCGACTGCCTGGACAATGTACCTGAACGGCCAGCTGGACACAGCTCTTGTCCCTGCGCTCAGTAATGCCAACGATGTGCTGCCTCAGGAGCGGCATTTCCAGCCGATTGGATGCAATTACTACTACGGGTTCAGCACCTCCCAGCCGCCTTTCAACAACCCGCTGGTTCGTAAAGCCTTCAGCGCGGCTACAAACCGGGAGGGATTGATCCGGGATGTTCTCAAAGGTTTTCAGCGCCCTGCCCTCACCTTCACCTCGCCGGGCGTATTCGGATACGTAGACGGCTACGCTGAAGGGGTGGGCATCCCTTATAATCCCACCCTGGCACGCCAATATCTGGCGCTGGCCGGCTATCCCAATGGAGACGGTCTGCCGCCCATCACGCTCTGGTTCAACACCTCCACCGGTCACCAGGCCATTGCCGAGTACATCCGGGATAGCTGGTCTGCCGCTTTGGGGGTAACTGTTAATCTTCAGAGCCTGGACTGGGCAACGTATCTGATTCAATATAGAACCGGACAGTTCCAGGTTTGGCGGATGAGCTGGTGTCTTGACTACCCCGATGCCTACAATTTCTTGCGTGAAGTCATTGCCAACAATGGAGGCGCTTACGGAGGTTGGTACAACCCAACCTACGAAGGCTACCTGGACCAGGCAAATCTCAGCCAGGACCCAGCCACCCGCAAGGCATTATACAAGCAGGCGGAAGAGATCCTGGTGGAAACCGATGCAGTGACGCTTCCACTCTACCACTATGGTTCCAATGTCGCCACCAAGCCCTACCTGGAGAGGACATATTCTGTCGAATTCTTTGATATCTCCACCTGGCGCATCACGAAGGTTAGCGCTGCGATCGGCACCGGCGGCGGCAGTTTGGCTTCATACTCTGGCGATACCACCGTCCAGGTACCGGCCGCGGCATTCCCCGAAGCCGTCACGCTCACATACAGCCCGGCCTACGGGCGGCCGCCCGGGGCTGACCAGATCGGGATCCACCACGTATTTGATTTGACGGCTGTTTACACTAGCAGCGGCCTGCCTGCCAGCCTTTCACCCGGCCAGACCTACACCATCCGCGTGCACTATACCGATGCCGAAATAGGCTCGGCCATTGAGAATACCCTGGCCTTGTATTACTGGGACGGCAGCCAGCTCGTAAAAGAGCCCAGCAGCGTGGTGGATACCGCTGCCAACCAGGTGACCGCCACGCCGGACCATTTCTCACGCTGGGCGGTGTTGGGAGAGACAATCCCGCTATTTCTCCCGTTAATTATCAGAAATTATTGATCCCACGGGGTATCCGGGTGTTTTTTAACCGGATACCCAGCGGAAACCAACTTGATGTGGGCCTGATCGCGCTCGCGTCTCCGCCCTGCTGTATCAAGTCTAATTTACCAGGTAATCCAGCATGTTATGTGCCCAATACTTCCTGGGTATTGGGCACATTTCTTTTCAACTACTCTCTTTTCTCCGTTCTCTGCTCTCTTCCTATCCCATCTTCATCCCCTCGCAAAATCTGCCCCCGTCGGCTGCTGGAAGATCCGCAGGTCAAAATATGCCGCGGCCGCCAGCAGGTGATCCACGATCTCGGCCTGGATGCACTCATATTCATCCCACTTGGTGGTCTTGGTGAAAACGTACAGTTCGATCGGCAGCCCCGCCGAACCGGGTGCCAGTTCACGCACCACGAAATCCATCTTATCATGATGGATTGCGGGATGGTTCTTCAGGTACGCTTCCACATACGCCCGGAAGATCTCCACGTTGGTGATCTGCGGACCATCCAGGGGTGAATCGTTGGCTTTCTTGCCTTTTTGGTAGGCCGCCACTGATTTCTCCCGCTCGGCAACATAGCCGTTGATCAGGTCTATCTTCCCATAGCGCTTGATCATCTGCGGCGTGCAGAACTTGATGCTGTTCTGGTCCAGCGGGATGGCGCGCATGATCCGCCGTCCGCCGCTCTCCTCCATCCCGCGCCAGTTCTTGTATCCGCTCTCAACGATCTTGCGGGTCGGGACGACCGAAATGGTTTTGTCCCAGTTCTGCACTTTAATGCTGTACAGGCTTACGTTGGTGACCACTCCATCCGCCTCGTAGCTTGGCACTTCCAGCCAGTCGCCTTCCTTGACCAGGTTCTGGGTCGAAATCTGCACGCTGGCCACCAGCGACATGATCGTGTCCTGGAAGACGATCAGCAGGACCGCGGTCAGCGCTCCCAATCCGCCTAACAGCAGCAGGGGGCTTTCATTGGTCAGCACGGAAATGCTCAGGATCACCCCCACCGCAAGGAACAGGATCTTGGCGATTTCGAGGTAGCCCTGGATGCTGACGCCGGAATAGGATGGGCGGCTCTCGTAGATCTGGTTGATGGCATTGATCAGTCCGTTCACCGTCAATATCGATAGCCAGAGGATGAAGAACAGGGCGATCTTTTTTATGACAATCTGGTAATCCGGAGCCAGATACGCGAATACATACAGGAGGATGAAAGGCACCAGCCAGGCGGCACGCTTGGGGCGCAGTTTTTGAATAATGATATCGTCATACTTGTTCTTGGTCAGGCTGGTTAGATAAGTGAGACCGCGCCCAAAGATCAGCCGGGCCAGCAGGTAAGCCAGCAGGAAAAGCAACCCAGTCGCCCCCAGCGCCAGGCCAGGATTGGCAGAAATCCATGATTGAAATGAGTTCACATTCATTTCGTCACCTCCATATATTAGATAAATAATATATATTTTATCATATTATCATGCTTGATCACCTTCCCCCTGACCCTATATCTATCCTTCGTGAACCTTGCTGCCCTTTGTGGTGAAAATACTGAAATCTACAATCCAATAAGCCCCATGGTCGCCAGTTGCGCAGCCAGGTCGAGCGGCAGGCCGGAGGTGGTATCAGCAACGATCCCGGTCATGATTTCTCCTTGTAGCGGGTGGCGGACCGACAAAACGATTGCAGGATTTGCTGCATTCGGCTACCACATCCACGGAATAAGTGCTTTACGGTCCGCCGGGTACTCGGCGAAATTGGTGTGATACCATGCATGGTGCGAGCGGGCGCGCGGGACCAGGTTGGCAAAAGTCCACACGGCAAAGGCCAGTCCCGGCAGCGACCAGGTCGCCAGTGCCCAACCGGACCACTCGACGATTTCGCCCAGGTAATTGGGGCAGGAGACCCAGCGGAACAGGCCGCCGTAGGGGATGCGATACCCGGTCTCGCCATGATTGCGCAATCTGCGCAGGGCCAGATCTGCCCAGCGGTTGACGACAAAGCCAGCCAGGAACAGGGTCGTCCCGGCGAGAAAGCGTGGATCGCTTAACCAGTTCCGCGGGTAGCCTCCCGACAGGCTGAACAGGTAGCGCCCGTTGACGTAGGCATTCCCAACGTTGAAGAATAAGCCCATCAGCACCACCGCGATCGGCATCTTTTTATGGCCGTCGCGGATGGTCAGCGGGTAGATAAAAGCACGATGAACGTAGTGCAGCTCCCATAAGGCAAAGAACAGAAGGATGGGCAGGTTTTTGGGGGCGGTCCCTGCGGCAAAACACGCAGCAAACACCAGCGCGGCTGGGCTTTCCATGATGATCCAGCCGAACAGGTTGGAGATCAGCGGCCCCCAGCCCCGGCGGAGATGCCGTCCATACGGCGCCCTGACAAAGAACAACGCCACGAACACCACCACCGATGCTGCCACGCCCAGAATTACAAAATAAGTTAGCCTGCCTTCGCTCATGAGATGTTCACCTGGCCTGTACCTGGTAACCCCATTAGGAGTCTTTGGATATGAGTAGCCGGAATTCCGCAATTATATCCACGAAACCCAATATTCCTCCATCTCCCCCAAAGCCGTGCACTGGTCCATATGACAGGATAAATCATACTTTTGGAGGATGTACATCCGGATAAATAATAGTAAAATTGTCGAAAAAGGAGTTGATAAGCCATGGATAAAAAGCGTTTTACTCGTGTTCGCATCCTGGTCATAATCATTCTCGCCCTCCTGGTCGTCCAATTCGAGCTGGGAATCGTTGCCAACCTGGCCGGCCCGCCTGAACTTGCCCCTATCAGCGTTTTCTCGAGCAAAATCGGAGCTGCACTCAAACAAGCTGGCACTGTGGAAACCATCCACGGCGACATCGGTTCCCTGCTGCCACTCGTTTCCCTGGTCGGCCTGATCCTCTCCCTGCGCATCCGGGTCCGGAGTGTGCAGGTCGTTGGGATATTGGCGTTCCTTGCCGTCCTGATTGCAGCAGTTTCAGGCATACTCTTTGTCGGATCAGGGTTTCAGAACGATACCTTCTCCGAATGGATGGCCGCCGGTTTTATCCTATCGCTTATACTTTACTTCCTGGAGCTGTATTTCCTTAAACCTTCTTCAACAACCTGAACCTGCTGATTCCTGTGACTTCAGGCGCTGGGATTATAAAATTTATCTGCTCATGCGTATTTTTGAGAGACACTCTTTTGTGAAGAAGTCCCCGGGTCTTATGTGTCATTGCGAGCCGCCGATGCCTTTCCGGCGGCGAAGCAATCTCAGCGCCTGCCGGAACATCACTTTGTCTTAAAAACCCCTCTTCTCAATGATTGTTCATTCCTGAATGTGGCTCGCAGATGATCAAGAATTGTTATGCTTTTACAGGAGGTTTTTACCTTGAATAATAAAGACTTGGCCGGTATCTTTACCTTAATCGCCAATCTCTCCGAGATCAAAGGCGAGATCATTTATAAGACCCTCGCCTACCGCAAGGCCGCCGAGAACCTGCTCGGGCTCGGTCGGGACGTCAACGAATACTGGAAACAAGGCAAACTTGAAGACATCCCCGGCGTCGGCAAGGCCATCTCCGAAAAGATCGACGAGTTGTTGCGCACCGGTAAACTGGAATTCCTCGAAAAACTCAAAAAAGAGGTGCCGCCCAGCCTGGCGGACTGGCTGCAGGTGCCCGGCCTGGGTCCCAAAAAAGTCGCCCTGATCTGGAAGGAACTGGGCATCACCACCCTGCCGCAATTGGAGCAGGCCGCCCGGGCCGGCAAGCTGAGCGGGCTGCCCGGCATGGGCGCGAAGTCTGAGACCCTGATCTTGACCGGGATCGAAAGCCTGGCGCGCCGCTCCGGGCGCCTTCCTCTCGGGCAAGCCTACCCGCGCGCTCAGGAGATCATCGCTGCCTTAAAGAAAGTCCCCGGTGTCGTGGACGCCTCCCCGGCCGGTTCCCTGCGCCGCATGCGCTCCACCGTCGGCGACCTGGACATCCTGGCGGCAGCCAAAGACTCCAGCCCGGTCATGCAGGCTTTTACCTCGCTCCCGGGCGTCGTCCGGGTGCTCGGGGAAGGGTCTACCAAGGCCAGCATTGAGTTCACCGACGGACTGCGCGCCCAGCTTTGGGTCCATCCCCCCGAACGCTTCGGCACTGCCCTTCAGTATGCCACCGGCTCCAAGGATCACAACGTTCGTTTGCGGGAACTTGCGCTCGCCAAAGGGTTATCCCTTTCCGAGCATGCCCTGCTCCGCACCGATGGTTCCGGTGAGATCACCTGTGCCACCGAGGCCGAGGTCTACTCCACCCTCGGACTGCCCTGGATTCCTCCCGAACTGCGCGAGGACCGCGGCGAGATCCAGGCCGCCCAGTCTGGAAAACTGCCCCACTTGATCGAAGTGGCCGATATCCACGCCGACTTGCAGGTCCATTCCAACTATAGTGATGGCAAACTGACCATGCTCGAAATGGCCCGTGCCGCTGCCAAACGTGGTTTGCAGGTTATCGCCTTCACCGATCACTCGGTCAGCCTGGGCGTGGCCAACGGCTTGAGCATGGAACGCCACGCCGAACAAAAGGCCGAGATCGAGAAAACCCGGCGCACTCTCGGCGACAGCATCCGCATCCTCCACGCCACCGAGGTCGAGATCAAGGCCGATGGCACGCTGGATTACCCGGACGAGTTCCTCGCCAGCCTCGATCTGGTGCTGGCCTCCCTCCACACTGGCCTGCGCCAGCCGCGCGAGAAAGTCACCAACCGGCTGATCAACGCCATCCGCAACCCGCACGTGGACATCATCGGCCATCCCACCGGCCGCTTGCTTCCCGACCGGGAGGGCGCAGACCTGGACATGGAGGCCGTCCTGTCTGCTGCCGCCGAAAGCGGTGTGGCGCTGGAGATCAACGCCGATCCCGTCCGCCTGGACCTGGACGATGGCTATGCCCGCCGTGCCAGGGACATGGGCATTCCTCTCAGTATCAACACCGACGCCCACACCGAGGCCGGCCTGGACTGGATGTCCTTCGGTGTCGCCGTTGCCCGCCGCGCCTGGCTGACCAAATCCGACGTGATTAACGCCTGGCCGGTGGAAAAGCTGCTGTCCTGGCTCAAGCAGCGTGGATAACCTGCTCGACCGTAGCATCCCCACCTGATCTCTCCCTCCTGTTCCTTCTCTATCCTGCTCTACCTTTTCTCAGGTTGTCTGCCCTGTCCAAATTCAAGTCCGAACTTGAGCCAAAAACCTTGACGGCAACGAACAATTGTTCTATAATACTTTCACACGGCACGGGAAGCTTCCTTTGCCGTATTTTGTTTATGCCCCGCCCCTGGACCTCTCCATGCCACCCTCGTCCTCCTACCCCTGCTTTCCCCAGTCCCCGCACCTTGGCCTATTTTCTCTTTACCTGTTCTCTCTACTGTTCACCGTTCACCTTTCTCTACTCACTTCTCCCTGCTCTCTCCCTCACCATTCGTTCCGCGGAAATTTCAAAAAAAGTGACTTTAATTCCCACCCGCTTACCCATATTTTATATGAAGCAAGTTTCTCTTCCCCTGCTTGGATCATATTCGTTTCCTATTCGTTTTCTTTGCAGAAACCAATACCAACTTCCCTAACCCTATTCCTCCCTGCTCCCTTATATCGCCTGTTCTCTTATCTCTTATCTCAGTTCTCATTTTCCTTCGTGAAACTTTGTGCCCTTTGTGGTAAAAATGAACTCAGTCAACAATCCAAAATCCGCAATCAAAAATCCACCATGACCGCCCTCAAGACCATCCTCTTCTTGCTGCTCGTCCCCGGCCTGCTGCTGGTCGCCTTCCCCGCCTGGTTGATGGCAACTGATTCGGCGCTGTTCTCCTTCGGCCCCTTCCGCTGGCTGGCGTTGCCGCTCTGGGCCCTCGGCGCAGCCGGCATGCTCTGGTGCGCCTGGGCCTTCACCGTGCGCGGCCATGGCACCCCCTCACCCACCGATCCGCCCAGGGAACTGGTGGTCAGCGGGCTGTATCGCTTCGTCCGCAACCCCATCTATCTCGGCGTGATCCTGTTCCTGCTGGGGAACGTCATCTGGCACCCATCCCGCTCCATCCTGTCGATGCCGGTCATCGTGGCAGTTGCATCCCACCTGTTCGTTACCATTTACGAAGAACCGCACTTGCATAAGACCTTTGGTGCAGCTTACGAGGAATATTGTCGCAGGGTGCCGCGCTGGCTCCCCGGGATGAAACGCCATGCGTGAAAGGATCGAGAGTATCGTTCTCGGTATCCTCTCCGGCCTCCTGGGCGCCTGGATCTGCCTGGATGGGGTTGGCTTGTTCAGGACCGGCCTGCATGGTCTGCAAGGACCCATTCAGGTTGTCGGCGGGTTGATCTTCTTCTTTGCCGGTTCCTGGATGTTCTTCAAGGGTACCCAGGGACCCGCCGCGCGCAATCTGCCCATCTACCCATGGATACGCTACTTGATGATCCTGCCCATCTTGGCAGGGCTTGGCTTCTTCTTGTTCTTCTCAGGGATCGACGATGGTGAAATTTCCACCATCCTGTTGGGAATCGTGCCTCTGCTGGGAGCCCTCTGGTATGCCATTGCCCGATTCCCCAGCCGCAGAAAGAAACCCTGACTCATATCTCCCAGCCAGCCGCGTTGTCTCCCAATTTGTGTACTTGTGCGCCTGTGTACCTGTCTACTTATTTACCTGTTTCCCTTTCTCCCTACTCCCCTCCCGGCACAGGAGCGAACACGATGGTTAATTTCGTAGTATATTTGGGCGCATAATAATTGCCATTATCGGAGTCTCATGAACAAATTTCTTTCATCCACCCGTTACATCCTTGTCATCGCTGTGTTTTCATTACTCGCAGCGGCGCTGGCAGCCTTTGGTTGGGGTATCGCCAGGACCGTGGAGGCGATCACCCTGGTAATCACCAGCGCCGCAAAGGATCCTGGCATAATCGTTGCCCTCATCGAAGTGGTGGATGCATTCCTCGTCGCCACCGCCATCCTCATTTTCGCTATTGGACTGTACGAGTTGTTCATATCTGACCTGCCCCTTCCGGAATGGATGCAGATCCATAGCCTGCATGATCTGAAGGCCAAGCTGGGTGGTGTTCTGGTGCTGGTGATGGCGGTAAAATTCCTGGAAAAACTGGCTGAGTGGAAGGATGCCCGGGAAACATTGCTCTTTGCCCTGGCGATTGCCGTTATTTCAGCCGTCCTGATCGCCTTCAGCGCATTTGGCGGCAAAGACTAGTCAAAAAATTTCGTCGGAGAATATCGTGGAGAATAAGAAAACTGGTTTACGCAGCCTGCCCATTAACGTCTGGGTGGTGACGGCTACATCCTTCCTCACCGACGTATCTTCGGAGATGATCTTCAACCTGGTGCCGCTCTTCCTGGCCAACGTGCTCAAAACCGGGACGGCCGTCATCGGCCTGATCGACGGGTTGGCCGAGACCACCGCCAGCCTGATGAAAATCTACTCCGGTGGTCTCTCGGATAAACTCGGCCAGCGCAAAGGATTGACTGTGCTCGGCTATGCCATCTCGACCATCTCCAAGCCTTTCCTGTACATCGCCAACGCCTGGGGCTGGGTGCTGGGCGTGCGCGTGGCCGACCGCTTCGGCAAGGGCATCCGCACCGCACCGCGCGATGCTTTGGTGGCAGACAGCATTAATGATAAGCAGCGCGGCCTGGCCTTCGGCATCCATCGCGCCGGGGATACTGCCGGAGCTTTCCTGGGCGTCCTGATCGCCGCCATCATCGTCTGGATGACCGAGCGCGGCTCGGCCTACCTGACCCGCCACACCTTCCAGATCCTGGTTCTGGCGAGCATCATCCCGGCAGTGCTGGCCGTGCTGGTCCTGTCCCTGGGGGCAAAAGAGACCGGCATCGGCAGGAAATCCCAAACCCCGGTGCTGAGCCTGAAGGGCATGGACTCCCGCTTCAAGTTGTTCATGCTTGTCCTGGTCATCTTCACCCTGGGCAACTCCTCCGACGCCTTCATCATTCTGCTCGGTCAGAATCGCGGCCTGAACGTATTCCAGATCCTGCTCATGTTGTTGACCTTCAACCTGATCTATTCCGTCCTCTCCGGCCCCCTGGGTGCCCTCTCCGACAAGGTCGGGCGCCGGCGCCTGATCATCGGCGGCTGGATCGCCTACGGTCTGGTCTACCTCGGCTTTGCCCTGTCAAAGACCGGCTGGCAGATCTGGACCTTCTTTGGTCTCTATGGGATCTACTATGCCGCCGCCGAGGGCTCCGCCAAGGCTTTTATCGCCGACCTGGTCCCGTCCGAGCGCCGCGGCACCGCCTATGGACTCTACAATGCCGCCATCGGGCTGATGGCCTTCCCCGCCTCGGCCATCGCCGGTCTGCTCTGGCAGGGCGCCTTCGGCTGGCATGGATTTGGTCCCTCCGCCCCTTTCCTCTTCGGCGCAACGTTGGCATTACTGGCCGGTTTCCTCTTCTGGAGGCTGCTTCCGGCGAAGCAGTAGGCTCGTAGTTGCGACTTTAGCTGCTTTTTGCCCCCTACGGCTGGAGCAGTACCGGTTCCTGCCCGCAATCGAGCTCATCCGGCAGTAGGCTCGTCGTGGCGACTTCAGTCGCTTTTTACCCCTTACTAGCTAGAGTAACTCCAGCTCCACCACGGTATCGAGCGCGTCTGGAAGCCGGGAACTGGGAAAATCGATGAAGGCATCCGCGCCATATTCAGTCGTCATCCAGGACCGTTCCAACTTGATCTCGGAGCCGTCTGCCAGCAGGCGGATCTTCTTGATTTTGCCGGCCAACCCCCTGAAAGCCACCGGTCCAATGCCCCTCTCGTAGATGTGGGCATACAGCCATTTGCCCTGTTGGGTGTAGCGCCCCCATTCAGGCTTGGGTAATTCCGACCGGCCACACCCGTATATACTGGCGCTGTTCCTGCGCATCCATCCGCCGGCCTCGCTCAGGATCTGCACACATTCAGCCGGGATCTCGCCCCTGGCATTTGGTCCAACGTTGAGCAGCATGTTCCCATTCTTGCTGATACATTCCACCAGCGCCCGCACCACCTGCTGCGCCGGCTTGAAATCCTTGTCCTCCGCCGCATAGCCCCAGTTCTTGTTCAGTGTCAGGCAGGCTTCCCATGGCACGGACTGGCCAGCCTCGTCCACCAGGCCCTCGGGCGGGATGATCTGCTCAGGGCAGGCAAAATCCCCGGCGTAAACAGGCGGGTTTCGGGTGGCAAAATTCCGGTTGCTTTCCCCTGAGCCACCCAACCGGTTATCGATCAGGATGGACGGCTGGAGGGAGCGCACCATCCCCACCAGTTCAGTGGCTTTCCAGGTTTCGCCGCTCATCCTGTCGTAGGAGAAGTCAAACCAGATGATGTCGATCCTGCCATAGTCCGTCAGCAGCTCCCTGACCTGGCCATGCAGGTACTCGATATACCTGGAAAAATCCTGCTGCCGGTCTTTATAGGCGGCATTGTCCCGCATCGGATGGTGCTGGTCCCCGTAAGCGGGATAGTCGGGGTGGTGCCAGTCCAGCAGGGAATAATACAGGCCGACCTTCAGCCCTTCTGCCCGGAAAGCTTCCACATATTCCCGCACCAGGTCCCGTCCGCATGGCGTGTTGGTGGACTTGTAATCGGTCAACTGGCTGTCGAACAGGCAGAAACCATCATGATGCTTGGTGGTCAACACGGCATATTTCATCCCGGCCTGCCTGGCCAGCGTTGCCCATTCCTTTGGGTCAAACGCGCCCGGATTGAATTCGTCAAAGTACGCCTGGTAAGCTTCGTTGCTGATGCGCTCGACGCTGCGGACCCATTCTCCTCTGGCCGGGATGGCATACAAGCCCCAATGGATGAACATGCCAAAGCGATCCACCAGGAACCAGCGCGAACGTTCGTTACGTTCAACGATCAAGGGATTCTCTTTTCCCATCATCCTTCCTCATTCAATCCATTCTGGCAGCAAAGGATTGCGCCTACGGCCGGCCAATTTGGTTACCGCCAGGCCTGGATATACCCAGAAATGCCATCCATCTCTGCCGAAGCGCGACGTGCAGGGCCTCTTTCCGGATGGCTTGCTCCGCGCGCTGGGTAAGAGGCAGGTATCCGCGTTTTTGGCTAAAGAGTTGACGCTCGTATTCATGGAGCAGGGAGTAAATCTCCTTTGAGACAACTGGAAGGTGCCTTGCCAGTACGTCGGCAGCTTCCGCTGGAGTTTGTGCAGGGGAGGCTTTCTCACCCAACCAGTGCAGGCTTCGATAAACGGTCGTAAAAGATCGGTCCATGGGACTTAATTCAGCCTGGTACGCCCAATGCAGCAGCCAGGCGGGGGATGTCAGACCCCGTTTTTCCAGGAACTGTTTCAGAAGGACAGGCAGTGGTCGTTGCAGCACTCGCCGTCCGGCTTTGAGGTCATTGCTTAATCTTTCAAAGGTATACATCGGTAGAATGATAACGAGGATTGCACAGATCAAAAGCAGGCGTAGAAGCAGGGTTGCTGGTGTAACGCGTGCCGGGCCCGTTCCAATTTCTTCAGCCCCCTCCGGAATATTCCGGCCTGTTATGCCCGGTCCTGTTGGTGTGACGCTTCCCGTCTGCCCGCTGGACGCGGTACTTTCATCAGGAGCACGTTCGAGCGGAGTCTGGCTGACGGTTGGTTCAAATTCGACCCAACCCGCGCCTGGGAAATAGGCTTCCGGCCAGGCATGCGCGTCTCGCTGACGGACCACGTAGGAATCCGGCGTAACAAATTCTCCCTGTGCAAAACCGACCACCATCCTGGCCGGAATTCCCACTGCACGCAGCAAAACGACCTCAGCAGTGGCATAGTAATTACAGAACCCGCTCCTGGAATCGAAGAGAAACCAGTCTACTGGATCCTGGCCGGGCGGTGGCTCCTCAATAGTTACCGCATAGGTAATGTTATCGCGCAGATATTGGGTGATGGCCGCAGCCTTGTCATAAGGTATCTCTGCGCCTGTAGTGATCTGTTGAGCCAGGCCCTTGATTTCCGGGGAAAGGCCATCCGGCAACTGCAGGTAGTTTTTTGTGACCCATTCAGGATAGGTCTCTCCTGCGCTGCGAAGCTGGGCGATGGTTGGCGCATAGATATTGGCGCGCACGGCGTACTTCTTCCCCGCCCGAACAGCCGGATTAGGCTGGAACTGGATCGGGTCTATTTTCTCTTGCGGACCTTGCACAAAGAACAACTCTGACGGATTGCTGACCCAGACAGGACGCGCCGGCGTTACCAGGACTGCCAGGTCCGCCGATAAAGCGGTGAACACAAAATCACTCGTGATCCCTTCAGGTTCTGCCAGTGCGATGAGATCCTGGTCCGGTGAAAAAAGCGTGCTGGAAACATCCTGCGCGTGCCATTGATCGTTCAAGAAAATATTGTAGGAACGTACACGCCAATAATAACGGCTCGTATTGTTGGCCAGAGGCACCTGAATGCGCAAATAGGCCTCCTCACCCGACGCGGCCTGGTTGCCAAGCGCCAAAGTATCCCCAAAGAATTGGACTGCGCTGGCTTTCCCGCCTGCCTGAAGGCCGGCAACTGCGTTGCCAAGGTCCTTCTGCACATCACGCAGCGGCCGGGTAAAATTATCCCAGGCTGTTTTGGCGTTGGAAAATGATTTGGCCGAGGTGGGCGCCATCCAGACCAATAGCACAGACGCAAGTGCAACCACGACAATGGTAATGTGCAGGTCTGTTTTTGATTCAGCCAGCAAGGATAGGCGCTGTTCCTTCCAAAAGCGCCGTCTCTGGACGTACGTCATCCGTCCCAGAAAGAGCAGGCATAAGAAGAAATAAACCGCCAAATAAGTATCATTGCTCTCTCTACCCGGATCGTATAACTGGATGATCAATAAAACGACTCCGGCCGGCACCACTGCACCGATAAAATTTCCATGGCGCGTCATGGCATACCCGGCCATCAAGCCGATGGTCCAGAATACAAGCGCAATAAAAACAACAAATAAACCGGTATCATGTACCGGCTGTTTGGTGATAAAAAGGTAAACCGCATAAGCCAATCGATCACTAAGATTGGAAAGTCGTTCCAGCCAGGAAATCCCGTGATATAGGGATCCGCCCAGAACCATAATAACGATCGGAATGCTATAGCCAAATGTTAACCAGAAAACGGTCCTTTGCTTGAATTTACTAAAGCCTAGGGCCAATCCCAATCCAACACCGGTGAGCACAAGAATGATTGCGGTTTCAAGCCCCAAGGCCCAGTTCGTGGCAAACAGGCGTCGGCCGACCGTCAGCAGAATTAAAACAAGGACTGCTGCAGAAGGAAAGTCCCACAGGCGGGCAGGGGTACGATTCATGCTTTGAGTGTACAATAATTAAGGTGAAAACGTCAATTCTCGAGACACCTATTGTCAGGAGGCGGTATGCAAACCATTTTGGATTTCGGCGTTCGATTTATTGTAGCTCTGCAGGGATGGGGTACCTGGCTGACTTTACCCATGAAAGTTTTCTCCTTTCTGGGAACAGAAGAGTTCCTTATACTGCTGCTGCCCATCCTGTATTGGTGCGTGGATAGCATCCTGGGCATTCGCGTGACTATCATCCTGATGCTCAGTACCAGCATGAACGGAGCTTTGAAACTGGCTTTTCATGGCCCGCGGCCGTATTGGTACAGTCCAGCTGTGCATGGCCTGGCTGCAGAAACATCCTTCGGCGTCCCGTCGAACCATGCTCAAAGTGCCACTGTGGTATGGGGCCTCCTGGCTGCTTACTTGAAAAAGAGATGGAGCTGGCTGGTCGCCATCCTGCTCATTTTTTTGATTGGATTCTCGCGCCTGTTCCTGGGCGTGCACTTTCCACATGACGTGGTGCTTGGTTGGTTGATTGGCGTCCTGATTGTATGGCTGACGTTGCGTTTCTGGGACCCTGTTTCTGCCTGGGTAAAAAAGCAAAGCGCTGGCTGGCAGATCCTCGCTGCCTTTCTGGTATCACTGGCGATATTCCTGCTGCCATTGATTCCCATTATCTGGTTGAAAGCCACGAACTGGCAACCGCCGCAGGCTTGGGCGCTGTACGCGACGCAAGCCATTTCATTGGAAAATGTGGCAACTTCCGCCGGGATCGTATTTGGGTTGTTGGTCGGTCTGGTTTGGCTTGATCATCAGGGCTGGTTTCAGACAAAAGGCTTATGGTGGAAATTGGTCCTGCGCTATCTGCTGGGTCTGGCTGGAATACTGGTTATTCGATACGGGCTGAAATTCATCTTCCCCGAGGGGGAGACCGTTCTGGCATATTTCCTTCGGTACCTGCGCTATACACTGATTGGTATCTGGGTGGCCGGCGGGGCCCCCTGGATATTTATCCGCCTGAAACTGGCTGATAAACTCAATTAACCATCTTGTTCAGCCAGCCAGGCAGCTTACAAGGCCTGGCTGGTTGGTGGTCTTCGATAATCCAGGTGAAGGTCAGCCCTCAATTTTACAGGATAACCCGGGATCTGATTTCGATCAGGGCTGGCACCCGACTGGCTCGCCGTAAAACCCGACCATCGCTGAAATAAAACAAGGCAATGTTCCCCAAAAACGGGACTTTTTTTCTGAAAAGGCTGAGTTTGCCAAAGGAGTAACCCCAGGAACCGGGTTCACCGTGGGTGTATCCGTTGGGATTGGTGTCTCCGCAGGAGTATCCGTTGGCAACGGTATCTCAGTGGGAGTATCCGTCGGCAATGGGATTGGAGTGACGGATGGGACCGGCGTGGAAGTCGAAGTTGGGATGGGAGTGACCGTGGGAGTCAGGGTGGAGGTCGACGTTGGGATGGGGGTGGGTGTCGGCACAACCAGATTGAGGCTGATATTCTTGTCCGCAAAAGCAACTCCTTCGCCCTTCATGTACAGGCGCAGGATAACCTGGCCGCTGGGTATCCCGCTCAAGTCCCAGGTATAAACTTTGGTCGGCACATCCACGGGTATGGTGGTCTTATTTACCAGCGTATTCCAGTTTTCGGGATCCGCTTTCGTGCTCCATTCCAGCCTCCAGGAACGGAACCCGGCTGTGGCATTGGCCACAACACTGATATCAAGTGCGTTTTGCGTGAAGGTTTGCCCATCCACTGGAGCAATAAATTGCAAATGCGGGCGCGGATCACTCGCATTGCACTTCCGGCTGGGGATAAAAGAAGCATCCTTAAATCCCATATCGCGCGCCCACTGTTGGCCATCCTCATTTTCAAGGATCCATTTGCGCGCCCACTCTTCGGTGACATTAATGACCAGGCGGTCATCCGAGTAATCACTGGTACATTCATCCGAGGCCAGCAAATCTGTCCAGGTATCGAGCTTCACCTGGCGCCACAGGTCATCTTCTGGAGGCAGCGGCGGCTGGTTGACTGCGAAATATTCCTGGCGCTCGCTTGGACACCACTGGGATGGCTGGGTACCCGAAACGGTACAGATGGTATGTTGCTCGATCCCATTTGGCATGCTAAAAGGTGTTGGATTGCCCCCGGTCAAACGGTTGATGGCAAAAGTCATAAATTCCGCCCAGACGGGTCCGGCGCCGGTGACACCAGTGGTATTTTCCATCGGTGTGTAGTCGGCATTTCCCACCCACACCCCCACTGCCAGGTCCGGGGTGAAGCCAAGCGTCCAGTTATCGCGCGAGTCGTTTGAAGTGCCAGTCTTGACCGCCGCCTGGAACGGCAGGTTGATAACCGAGTTCGCTCCAAAGGTTGGGGTACGCGCGGCATTATCCGACAGAATGGAAGATATCAGGAATGCATGCTCAGGCCGCAGGACCTGTTCGCCGCTCGGAGGCTGGTATTCGTAGACCAAATTACCCTTAAAATCCACAATCTTCGAAATCGCCACGGGCGGGACTTTGACCCCGCCATTGGCAATGACAGCATACCCTCCCGTCATTTCCAGCAGGCTCACTTCACCCCCCCCCAGTGTGAGGCTCAGACCATAATCCTCCCGGGTCAGGCTTGTAAATCCAAGGCGTTTGGCCATGGCAATCAAGCCATTATCACCATATACTCCAACGAATTGCAGCGCCTTGACCGCCGGGATATTGTACGAATTTGCCAATGCCGTGCGGACGGTGAGCGGTCCATGAAAACCGTGGTCAAAATTGGTCGGAATATATTTTGGATTCGGATCCGTGGGCAGGCCGGAAGGTGGAAATTCTGAAGGCACATCCCAAATCAAGGTGGCAGGCGTCCAGCCTTTCTCGAAAGCGGCCAGATAAGTGAAGGGTTTGATGGAGCTTCCCGGTTGCCGGGTGGGACTGACGGCCATGTTTATCTGCCCCGCATTGGCATCATTATTGAAATCAGGCGAACCAACCATCGCAAGGATTTCACCTGTGGACGGTTTGATTGCGACCAGCGCCCCATCCGTAACATGTTTATCAGTCAACGCGTTGACCTGGGCTGTGACAGATTGTTGGGCCGCGTCCTGCATGTCCGGATCCAGCGTGGTATAGACGGTAAAGCCAGAGCGATAGATCGTCTGTGGATCAAAACGGGATTCGAGTTGGGTGCGGATAAACTGGACCCAATGCGGAAAACGCAGGTTGACTGTCGAGGGGTTAAAAGTATGGTCCTTGATCTCCTGTATGGCACTCGCGGCAGCAGGGCCATCCACACAGACTGTCTGAGGGCTGTTGCTCACATAAATGCAGTTTCGCTCCATGCTCAAGGAAAGCATCCCCATAACCACATACTGATCGCGCGTCAGGGTTATGTCCCGGCTCGTATAGATATCATACACAGAAGGGGCCTGCGGCAGGCCTGCCAGAAAAGCTGCCTCAGCGAGGTTCAATTGACCTGCACTTTTATTGAAATACGTCTCTGCGGCAGCCTCGACTCCATAAGCCAGGTTGCCATAATAGATTTCATTCAGATAGAGCTCAAGGATTTGATCTTTGGTGTAACGACGCTCAACCTCGGTCGCCAGTATGGCTTCGCGCACTTTTCGCATGTAGGTCTGCTGGCCGCGTTCCTCAGGTGATAAAAGCAGGGCACGCGCCAGCTGTTGAGTGATGGTCGAAGCGCCTGAGATTGTCTCACCACTGGTTATATTTTGCCAGAAGGCACGTACGATGGCCAATGGATCAAACCCACCATGCGTATAGAAATCCTTGTCTTCGGTGGAGATAGTCGCCGCCACCAGGGAAGGGGAAATTTCATTCAAAGGGATGTAGGTACGCCGCCCGGCCTGAGGATCAAGGATTTCATACAAAACATCCCCATTGCGGTCCAGGATGCGGGTCGTCTCGAACTGTGATGCTCGCTGCTGCAAATCGCTCACGCTGGGCAGGCCGGAGGCAATTGAGTAATATTGATAAATGCCAACCGCTGCCACAATCAAACCCAGTGCCACAATGACAAAAATAGAGCCGATTAATCCCTCCAGGAGACAGCCAAACACTCTTGACCAGTTAAAGGGTTGGCGCTGGGAGGCCGAAAGAAGCCGGCTGGTGTCCTGGCGACGAACTCTCGGGCCCGGAGAATATTCAAACGCGGACGATGTAACGCGCGTAGCTTCCATATCTACCTCTTCAACACGACGCGGCAGGGTCGCGCCATTCCTATCAACTGCCGGGCGGTGGGCCGCCGATGTACTTTCCTCTGCTGTCCCCTCGACGGGGGATTCGCCTTGCGTATCAGCTTCAGAGTCCACCAGGCGGCGAAATTTTTCGCGTGGATCTTCAGGAACGGTCATAATTCCTCATATTTATTTACCATGCATCTGCTGAGGCTCACAAAGAACCTTAAAGACAGAGCATTTAAGCCATTTGCAGACTTGGCGTTATTGCATTCTAGCACAAAAAACCTTTGACCTTCGACGTAAACACCCGTATACTGTATGCATGCGCGATTGGAATCTCGGCCCTGGCGATCCGTTGGTACTCACTCTGGCAGCAGATTTCCGTCTGTGCTCTACCGATTACGTCAACGACCAGATCTGGGAAATCGAAACCGGCGGCGACCCGCCTGCCCTGGCCCTGGGCACCACTTACGGCTTGCGTGCCCGTGCCATGCGCCTTTTTCCGCGCTTCAGCGTGGGCAGCCACACGGTTGCCAACCCGGCTGCCTTTTCTCTGCCACCGCGCCTGCGTCGATTCTATCCAAACTTCCTCCAGGTCGATTTCTCACCTTTTCCTGACATAGACGTTGTTGCCGAGTACTGGGTTCCCGATCCCCACTCTATCGCCGGCCGCTTAATGATCACCAATCGCACTGGTGAAAAGCTATCGCTGCTCTTGGAATTATGCGGCCAACTCGCCCCCCTGGAGGGAAAAAGCCTCGGTCCCCTCTCCATGCAATCGGTGAACATCCTGACCGGGCGCACGTCTGACCTCGCACCTGTCATCTTCATGACCGGCGGTCCCCAGCCAGGACTTGGTCCGTACCCATCCCTGGCACTCGACCTGGTCCTTGCAGCCGGCGGTTCTCGCTCCATCACCTGGGTGGAAGCTGCTCTTGCAAACCCGTCAGATTCCTTCGAACTCGCCCGCCATACGGCGGCCCGCCCCTGGGATGCAGAACTGGTCAGGATAAAACTAATTAACACCGCCCAGACCCTCGAAATCCATACCGGCGACCCGGATTGGGATGCTGCTCTTGCTCTCAGTCAGAAAACCGCTTTTGGCCTGTTCTTCGGTCCCAATCAATATCTCCCCTGGCCAAGTTTTGTCATCGCGCGCCGTCCGGACCACGGGTATTCGTCCCGCCATGATGGCAGCGATTTTCCCCCGCCTGGAGCGGACAAACTCCCCTGGAAGCTGGCTATTTGGCCAGCCTTCTGCCCGGAGCGCCGGAACTGGCTGCCGGTTTGGTTCGTAACTTCCTGGCCAGTCAGACTGAAAAAGGCTTGGTGGATTGGAAACCCGGCCTTGCCGGTCAGCGCGGGAGATGGTTGGCTGCCCCGCTCCTCGCCAGTCTGGCCTGGCAAATATACCAGCACAGCCTCGACATAAGTTTCCTGCGTGAAATCCAACCTGGGCTGAGTGCCTTCTACCAATGCTGGTTTAACGGACAACACGATCGTGACCTTGACGGGTTTCCTGAATGGGATCATCCCCTGCAAACGGGTCTTGAAGATAATCCGACCTTCACCGTCTGGCAGTCAGGCGGACAAGGCGCAGAAATATCTACCGTGGAAAGCCCGGCTCTTTCGGCGATGTTATATCATGAGATGCGTTCCCTGGCACATATCGCCAAAGTGTTGGATCAACCGCAGGAGCGCGAGCAACTGGATGTGAAATCCGAAGGAATGCGCCTCCTGACTGAGCAGTGTTGGGATGCATCTGCAGGGCGCTATCGCAACCGCGACCGGGTTTCCCATCACAGCCAGGTGGGTAAACTCCTCAGCAAGCGTACTGGAGCCGGGATACTCTCCCCAAACCAATCTTTCCAGCAATCCGTGCGTCTTCTTTTCAGGATTGATCTAAAGAGTGATGCCATCCGCCACCCTGAGATTGTTCTCCATGGCCTGGATGGCGAAGAGCCTCGATCCGAGCGCTTCGAGCGTATGGATTTCCAGTGGGGAACTCGCCTGGCAGTTGCCACCAGCCGCAACCTTTACACCAGGCTGGATCAGATCGAAATATCTGGCGTGGAAAAACGCGACCGGGTTTCCTTACAAGTCATGGATTTATCCAACGCAGATATCAGCCTCTTCCTGCCGCTTTGGGCGGGGATTCCCGACGTACAGCGCGCTCGTGAACTTACCGGCCGGACGCTGCTGGCGGTTGAACGTTTTTGGAGGCCATTTGGCTTCCCAACCTGCAGCCCTGTGACCTCCAAACGCAGGCAAAAGGGGGCGGGTCTGGAAATGGATCCCGCCTGTCAGGCGGTCCATCTCCCCTGGAATGCCCTCATTGGCGAGGGATTGCTGGCTTATGGCCTGCGGGAGGAAGCCGTCCAGTTAACCACCCGGTTGATGACTGCCGTGATCCAGAACCTCAAAAAACAACATGCCTTCTTCCGCGCTTATCATAGTGAAACGGGCGCAGGCATGGGGGATCGTAACCCACTCCAGGGTCTTGCTCCACTAGGACTGTTCCTCGAGGTGCTGGGAGTTGAGATCCAATCACCCAGGCAGGTCGTCCTGTCCGGAAAGAATCCATTTCCCTGGCCAGTTACGGTAAAATATAGGGGACTGACCGTGACACGCCAGGCAGATCAGAGTGTGATCGTCTTCCCGGATGGGCGGACCGTCACCCTGAATGACCCGACAGAAGCAGTCGTTTCCGCCGATTGAAAGGAGACGCGATGAAACATCCCCTCATCCGTTATATTATGACCGCCATCGTCCAGGAACAGGACGTGGATGTGGCTGAGCGCGCATTGGCCTTGTTGGATGTGCCGGTCATCCGCCTGGCAAGCACAGGCGGCTTCCTGGGCCGGCACAACGCCACCTTGTTCATCGGCCTGCCGGAGGGATTGGAGGAACAAGTACTGGCAGCCTTGCGTAAATCCTGCCGTCAACGTGTCGAATATCTGGCCATCCCTATGGAAGGTGCTCCGCTACCGCTTCCAACCCCGGTGCCGGTTACCGTGGGAGGTGCAAAAGTATTTGCCCTGCCAGTGGAACGCTACGAGGAGATTTAGCCATGAAACTGATTCTTGCAATTGTCCATGACTCCGACTCGGATTCTGTCACCCAGGGCCTCACAACCGCTGATTTCCGGGTTACGCGCGTTGCTTCCACCGGGGGTCTGTTACGGCGCGGCATGACCACCCTGCTGATCGGCCTGGAGGCTGACCAGGTGGATGCCGCCATCCGGGTCCTGCGTGAGACCTGCACCCCGGCTGCCGAGGGTGAAAAACGCGCCACCATTTTCGTCGTCCCGGTGGACCGGTTCGAGCAAATATAAATACCTCAATTGAGGTTCTTACCGTTGTGAGAGCCTCGCTTTGAATTATCACAGCGTTTGCTACAGAAAATACTTATGAGACTCTTTACCATCGGACACAGTGCCCACAGCCTGGATAAACTCATTCGCTTGTTGGATGAGAACGGCGTAATGACACTGATGGATGTGCGTACCACACCAGCCAGCCGCTACCAGCCTCAATTCAATAAATCCAATCTTGAGCAACTTCTGCCGCAGCATTTCATTCACAAATTGCTTCAGAATTATCCCAGATGCTCAAATCCTGCAAGGTTTATCTGCGAATTGGGTTAGCACGCGGTTGGTCCGAATATCCGGATCGCTGCTATTTGCAGGTCAACCCAATTCACACTATTCCAGACTACCTTAACGGAAAGGCTTTTGCGGATTTCCGGCCTGCCAGGTAAGTTTTTACTGTCTTCCAGACCACCAAAAGAATACTTGCGCCTCAACCCGGCAATTTTTACCTTCGGTATTGGATGATCCGATGCCGAAGACCATGAAAACGAACCGAGGATCGAAAGAGAATGATCAAACCACATTCCGAATCCGTCCCACAAGCCATGCAGCCAACCTATGCAGCCGTTATAAAACTGACCGATGCCTTCTGCAAGGAATACCTGAACGACGAATATGCCGCTTTGTGTCGCTCGCTGGCCGCCGCGCTGGCGCGCAAACGTCCTTCTCCATTATTGCGCGGCCAGTTGGAGATCTGGGCCTGCGCCATCGTCTATGCGCTCGGAACGGTCAACTTTCTTTTTGATCCTTCCCAAACACCCACCATCAGCGCCATGGAGTTATGCGGCATCTTCGGAATCAGCAAGAGCAGCGGAGCCAACAAAGCCAAACAGATCCGTGATATGTTACATATGTCCCAGTTCGATGCAACCTGGTTCTTACCCAGTCGCATGGAAGAAAGCTCCATTCCGTGGTTGATTGAAGTGAATGGTTTTATTGTGGATGTTCGCTCCCTGCCACGCGAGATACAGGAACTTGCCTACCGGAAAAAAATGATCCCCTACATTCCTGCTGATCACCAATAAACATGAGAGCATGTGACTGTCACCCGGCAAGGTGACAGTCACATGCCTCAGATGAAAATTGCCTGGTTCCAACCCTTGTCAAAACAGAACAACTGTTTTATGTTTAAGCTCGTTGGGAAGGTTTTTCCCCATCTCGTATCGCCGGAGTCATTTTGGTACAGGCCACTATGGATATCCGCTGCGTCATTCTGCTTGCACAAGCCAGGAAAAAAAGCTTCCTTTGCTTTTCCCTGCCTCTTATTCGTTCCGCGGAAAATCAATTAAAAGTGACTTTAATTCCATTACGCTCCTCCATCGCAATTTATTCGATCCTCTTTCGTTTTTTTTCCTGGAAACGAATATCATGAAGAATATGCCACCTTTTCCAATCATCACTCATTACTCGTCAACAGCTTCACATATTAGGAGAAAATAATGGAAGCCTTGGAAGCCATCCAGAAGCGCAGAAGTGTCCGACAGTTCACTGGCGACATCGTCCCGCGCGCAGACCTGGAAAAAATTGTCGACGCAGGCAGATTGGCTGCTTCCGGAAGCAACCGCCAGCCCTGGGAGTTTATCGTGGTCACTAATCAGGAGATGATCGACCAGCTCACCGTGGTTGGAAAGTGGATGCGAAAAGCCGGAGCGATCATTGTCGTGGTGGTCGATCCTTACTCGCCCTGGTGGCGGGAAGACGGCTCCGCGGCCATCCAGAACATGTTGATTGCCAGCACTGCCCTGGGATACGGTTCTTGTTGGGTGGAAGGGGATGCCTTGCCGCGCGAAGAGGAGTTTAAGACCATCCTTTATATTCCCAAGGGGAAACGCTTGCTGGCCCTGGTTCCGATCGGTGTACCCGGGGAATGGCCGACGATCGAGAAACGTCCGCTGGAGAGCGTTCTGCACTGGCAGGTGTATTAACCCATCTTATCCATAACCTCTCATAAAAATCGCATTATTCGTCCCACATGTTCGAGAATTTGACCCGGTCGGTCAATCCAACCTGCGGGACGAAGTTACACCTATACGGGTATGCGCAACATCACCAATTTAGTGGTGTTGTAAAAGAACATCAGAAGAAGGATTTAATGGATACTATTGAACTGGATCAATCCATAAAGGTATTACAGGATCACAAGAACGAATGGGCCTGTCTGCCGATCCCGGAAAAGCTGGTGCTGCTGGAAAAAGTCCGCCAGCGTCTGGCTGAAAAGAGTGAGGCTTGGGTGGAAGCCTCCGTGCGTGGTAAGCAGATGAAGCTTCACGCTCCGGAAGAGGGCGAGGAATGGACAGGCGGGCCTTGGACCCTGGCAGTGGGTATCAATGGTTACATGGACACCCTGCGTGCTCTGGCTCTGGGTCAGGTTCTCATGCCAAAGCAAATCCATACCCGCCATGACAGCCAGTTGGCAGCCCAGGTCTTCCCGAATACCATCTTCGACAAATTATTGATGAATGGCATCACCGCCGAAGTCTGGATGCAGACTGGTGTAACTGAAACAAATTTGCATGAAAATATGGCAATATTTTATCAGCAGGAGTGCACTGAAGGGAAAGTCGCCCTGGTGCTTGGGGCCGGTAACGTTGCTGGCATCCCGCCGCGTGATACGCTCTACCGGTTGTTTGGTTTGGGTCAAGTGGTTATCTTGAAGATGAGCCCGGTCAATGATTACCTCGGGCCGATCTTCGAAGATATCTTTGCGCCTATCATGCAGGCTGGTTACCTGCGCTATGCCTACGGAGGTGCTGAGGTGGGGGATTACCTGGTACACCACGCCGGTGTGGAAGAGATCCACATGACCGGCAGTGGCCGCACCTATCAGACCATTCTCTTCGGCAGCGGCCCGGAAGGCGAGCAGCGCAGACGCCAGAACCGCCCGTTCCTCAACAAACCCTTCACCGCCGAGCTGGGGGGCGTCACCCCGACGATTGTTGTCCCGGGTAAATGGAGCAAGGCTGATATCCGTTACCAGGCCGAGAATGTGGTAACGATGAAATTGCAGAATTCCGGGTTTAATTGTGTAGCCACCCAGGTGCTGGTTCTTTCGGAGACCTGGGAGCAGCGCGACGAATTCTTGGATGCCATTCGAACGCTGATGCGTACACAGCCGCCGCGCAAACCTTATTATCCGGGTGCCGCGCAGCGCCAGAAGGAAGCTGTGGCTGCCCATCCCGAAGCCGAATTCCTTGGCGGGGATGTGCCCCGGACATTCATTACCGGCCTGGATCCGCATGCCGAAAATGAAATTTGTTTCCAAAAGGAATTGTTCAGCCCGGTCTTCGCCCAGACCAGCCTGCCGGGAAAGGATGCTGCCGAATTCTTACGTAACGCGGTCCAGTTCTGTAACGAGAAGCTCTATGGCACGCTTGGTGTGACCATCCTGATCCAACCGAAGACGATCAAACAACTTGGTCAGGATTTCGAGGTCCTCCTGACCAAATTACACTACGGCGCGATCGGTATCAACATCTGGAGCGCAGCCGCCTTTATGCTGGTCCAGGCCACCTGGGGTGCCTTTCCCGGTCACACCACGGGCGATATCCAGAGCGGATTCGGTTTCGTGGGCAACTCCTTCCTGTTCGAGAAGCCCGAGCGGACCGTCATCCGCGGTTCCTTCTATCCTTTCCCTCGCACCTGGCTTCATGGCGACCCGGCCTTCCTGCCCAAGCCGCCCTGGTTCATCACCAACAAGACTGCCCATGTCACCGCCAGGGGGGTTGCCAGGATCACCCTCGATCCACGTTTCCGTCACCTGGCGGGCATCCTGCTTTCCGCCCTGCGCGGCTGATCCATAAACAGAAAAAAGCCCCGGCTCTCTAAAGAACCGGGACCTTTTATTGCCCGAGCACAAAATTATCGATCAGCCGCGTCTTCCCCATATGCACTGCCATAGATAGCAGGGCTTTCCCGCTCACCGTTCCCAATTCATCTAACGTATCATAGTCCGCACAGGAGACATACTGCAGGCGCGCCAGCGGTTCAGCATCTACTGTCGTGCGTACAAGCGCCCGTAATTTTTCGGCATCGCGTTCACCGGAATCGTAGGTCGATTTGGCCGCGCTCAGGGCGCGAAAAAGCACCGTCGCGGCTTGACGTTCCTCAGGATTGAGATAGGTATTCCGGCTGGACATTGCCAACCCGTCCGCTTCGCGCACCGTCGGACAGACCACGATCTCGATCGGAAAATCCAGGTCACGTGCCATGCGCCGGATGACCGCCGCCTGCTGCGCATCCTTTTGACCAAAAAAGGCTTTATCCGGAGTGACTATGTTAAATAGCTTGGCAACAATGGTGGTCACCCCGCGGAAATGACCGGCGCGGATTTTCCCTTCCAACGGGCGCGTCAATTCATCCACCGTGACCCAGGTCTGGAATCCGGGTGGATACATGCTCTCCGGCGTGGGGGTCCAGACCAGGTCCGCGCCACCGGCTTCGAGAAGAGCCAGGTCACGTGGCAGATCGCGCGGATATTTCTCGAGGTCCTCGCTTGGGCCAAATTGGGTAGGATTGACAAAGATGCTTACTGCCACGCTGGCGCATTCGGCGCGTGCGCGCTGGACAAGTGAAATGTGTCCGGCATGCAGGAAACCCATAGTGGGTACAAAGCCAACCGGTCCGACAAGGGCACGCCGTGCTGCGCGCAGTTCAGCAAGGGTCGTTACAGTCTGCATGGAGATCTCCTTATCCAGAGCTTGACATATTTCCTCAAAAAAATCCCGTTCCCCTTGATATATAAGAACATATGTGCTACAATTCTCAAGTTGCTCCACACTTTTCATCAGGTCAAGATTAATTAATATCTTGTATTTTAGTTCGATATTTGCTACACTAATCTTAATCAATTCTTCGGGTCGCTGGGATTTTCCTTGATGGGGAAATTTACAGATGACCAATTCGTTAGAGAAAAAGGAGAATAACAATGCCTGCACTAAACCGTGTTCAATTGATTGGCCGTCTCGGCAAGGATCCCGAAAGCCGCTTCACTCCCACCGGGAAGAAAGCGGTTCATTTCAGCGTGGCAGTCAGCAACCGCTGGAAATCTGCCGAAGGCGAAGCCAAAGAATCCACCGAATGGGTCAACATCGAGGCCTGGGGGCGGCTGGGCGAGGTCTGCCAGCAGTACCTGCATAAAGGCAGCCTGGTTTATCTCGAAGGCCGTTTGAAAACCGACAAAGTCGACGACAAGAGCGGTGGAACCAAATATTACACCAAGGTGGTGGCTCTGTCCATGCAGATGCTGGACCGCAAGCCGGAGGAGGAGCCGGTTTCAGCGGTGGAAGAGGAAGCCGGAGAATACGAAGCGTAACGCGAGTTATGTGACCGGCAAATTAAGAAAAAAGGCGTAAACGGAACAATGTCCCGTTTACGCCTTTGTGTATTGTTAGCATTACAGGCTCGAACGGATATGGACAATGTCTCCGTCCTTGACGATATATTCTTTCCCTTCCAGCCGTAGTTTGCCCCTGGCCTTGGCCTCGGTCATACCACCCAGCTCGATCAAGTCCTGGTATGCCACCACCTCAGCCCGCACGAAACCATGCGCCAGATCTGTGTGGATCTCACCCGCTGCTTCCACTGCCGTTGCATGCCGGCGGGTCGTCCAGGCGCGCACCTCGTCTTCTCCAACGGTGAAAAAGGATTGCTGATCCAACAGGTCGTATGAAACGCTGATCATACGGTTGAGGCTCAGTTCGGTGATGCCATACTCGGACATGAACATCGTTGCGTCCTCAGACGGGAGTTGGGCAATTTCCATCTCCAGTTTGCCCTGCAAGGCGACCACCGGCGCTCCTGACTGGACATCCGGCGCGGCCTGCCCCTCCCCCAGGTTCAACAAGACAAGCATGGGCTTGCGCGTTAACAAACCGAATCCGGAAAGGAATTTCTCCTCCTCACCTGAAATCTCCACGCCGCGCAGGGGTTTTTCTGCTGACAGAATTTCGTGCAGACGGGTAAACAGCGCTGTCTGACGTTCATTCAGCACCTTGTCCGTGCCGCCTTTTTTACGTTCTTCAACCAGCCGTTCCAGTTTGCGCTCGACGGCGATCAGGTCGTTGAGCAGGAGTTCGCCATTCATCGAGGCGATGTCACGAGCCGGGTCCACGCTGCCGGAGGTAGGAGGCACGTTTTCGTCCACGAAACAACGAACCACGTGTATCAGGCCTTCCATTTGCGTCAGCTGGTTCAGCAGCGAACCGGCCAGGCCGGACCTGGCCACACCACTGTCCAGTCCGGCAATATCTGCATAGGTCACCTTGGCGTAGATGGTTTTCCTTGGCTTGAACATGGCAGAGAGCTTATCCACGCGCGGGTCTGGCACATCCACCACCGCGGTGTGGATTTCAATTCTCCCCGCCGAGGCAGTGGTCGGCGCGTTGCCGCGCGTCACGGCATTGAAGATGGTGGTCTTGCCTGATTGGGGGAAGCCGATAATTCCTAATTTCATGATTAACCTTTTTGAATGTGGTAAAATCTGGGCGTTAGCCGGAGTGGCGGAACTGGCAGACGCGCACGACTCAAACTCGTGTTCCCTTACGGGATTGTGGGTTCAATTCCCACCTTCGGCATTATATCAATAAAAGTTCCCTTTGTCGGGGAGTAGCGCCCGCTTGTGCGGGACAGGTCGATCGTCAGCACGGAGTACACACTCCCGGTCACCTGTGCGCCTGTACCCAGAATGGGTGCTTTTCAGCGTTCGCGAGACCGCCATTCAGGTGGTCTCGCGTTTTTTTGTCTCTTTTTAGAGAATGCAATTGTTCGAAAAACCTTTTCAGATGCAGATGGGATAAAATAGAGTAGAAATTATCCCATCCATCCTGTTCTACTGGAGGTAGCCCCATGCCTGCCATGAATGATATCCTGGCCCTCATCCTTGCAGGAGGGCGCGGTTCACGCCTTTATCCGCTCAATAAACTGCGCTCGAAACCAGCCGTGCCGATTGCCGGAAAATACCGCCTCATTGATATTCCCATCAGCAACTGCATCAACTCCGGTATCTACCGGATTGATGTGCTGACGCAATATAACTCGCATTCCCTCCACCGTCACATCACGCAAACCTACAACTTTGACACCTTCCACGTTGGCTTTGTTGAGATCCTGGCTGCCGAACAAACTCCCGAATCCACCGACTGGTACCAGGGAAACGCCGATGCCGTCCGCAAACAATTATTTCAACTTCGGTCCTCAAATGCCACATACGTTCTTATCCTGGGCGGCGATCATTTATACCGCATGGACTACGCCAAAATGGCAGAATTTCACTGGCAGCACGGGGCGGACATCACGGTTGCTGTCCAACCGGTCAGGCGCGAAGACGCCCCCAGCCTGGGTATTCTCAAACGCGGCCAGGATGACCGCATCACCGATTTTGTTGAAAAACCCAAGGACCCTGCCACTTTGTCCAACTTCGTCAGCCGCGCCGATGAGCAGCGCCCCTTCCTTTGTTCGATGGGCATCTATCTTTTCAAAACAGAAATCTTGATCGAACTGCTGACCGATAACCCAGGTTTTGACGACTTCGGCGGAGATGTCATCCCGCACGCCATCCAGGATCGCGCTGTGTACGGCTTTGATTTTGACGGTTACTGGCGCGATATCGGAACCATCCGCTCCTTCTATGAAACCAATCTGGATCTGGCAACTGCCAACCCCGCTTTTAATTTTTACGATACGAAGAATCCCATTTACACGCACCCCCGCCTCCTGCCCGGATCCACTGTGGAGGACAGCCTGCTGAAGGATGTGCTCCTGGCTGAAGGCTGCCGCATCCAGAAGGCCGAGATCACCCATTCGGTCATTGGCGTACGCAGCGTCATATCCACCGGAACAGTCATCAAGGATAGTGTCATCATGGGTGCAGATTACTATTCCGCCGAAAAGCCATCTCAGCCTCCAATTGGCATCGGCCCCAATTGCCACATCGAGGGTGCCATCATCGACAAGAATGCCCGCATTGGCGCGGACGTGGTCATCCGCCCCTTCCCGCGTGGTGCAGAAATCACCACGCCAAATTGGACCGTCCAGGATGGCATCGTTGTGATCCCAAAGAATGCTGTCATTCCACCCGGCACATGCATCGAGATTGAAGGTGGCCGGGAAACCCAAAACAGCAGGGCTGCATAATCATCCATTGGAGTTGCATAGTCAATGAAAAAATCTGTTCTTGAAAATAATCAAAATCCTTCCGCGCATCAAAACGAAAACTGGCATGCTCTGGGGCCAGATGAGGTCCTTGAATATCTGCGAGTCCGCGAAAACGGGCTGACCAGCACGGAAGTCGCTGAGCGGCAGGCCCGGTATGGACTTAATCAACTCACTGAAGCGCCGCGTACAGGCTTTATCAAGCTCCTTTTGGAGCAATTTAGCAGCTTTATCGTCATATTGCTTCTCGTGGCGGCGGTAATTTCAGCTTTGCTCGGTGAATGGATCGACGCATCAGCCATCATGGCAATCGTTATCCTGAATGCCATCCTGGGAATCATCCAGGAACAACGCGCAGAAGAGGCCCTGGCTGCTTTGAAAAAACTGGCCGCACCCGAGGCACGCGTCTTGCGTGACGGGCATAATATCATGGTCTCTTCGCGCGACCTTGTACCGGGTGACATTATCTTTCTCGAGGCGGGTAATCATGTTCCGGCGGATGTGCGCCTGCTCGAAGCGGTTAATTTACAGATCGACGAAGCCGCGCTGACCGGCGAATCTCAGGCAGCCCAGAAGAACGCCGCCAGGAAGTTGGAAAAAAATATCCCGCTGGGTGACCGCAAGAATACTGCCTTCATGGGCACATTGGTTACCTACGGACGCGGGCGAGGTGTGGTTGTCGGTACGGGCATGCGCTCGCAGCTCGGCCTGATTGCAAGGATGTTGGAGGGAGTGGATCAGGAAGTAACTCCCTTGCAGAAACGCCTGGACCAGCTCGGCAAGACTCTCGGCATAGCTGCATTGATAGTATGTGCACTCGTTTTTGTGGTGGCTGTGCTGCGCGGCACCGAACTGAGTATTTTGACCTCACCAGGTGGCGGGCTCCTGGCTTACCTGGCTGCAGCGAAAAAACAAATCGTGGATATGTTCATGCTGGCCGTCGGCCTGGCAATTGCCGCCGTGCCTGAAGGTCTGCCCGCAGTAGTGACCATTACCCTGGCGCTTGGGATGCGTGAGATGATCCACCGCCATGCCCTGATCCGCCGGCTTTCCTCCGTGGAGACACTTGGCTCAGCCACTGTCATCTGCTCCGACAAGACCGGCACCCTGACCCAGAATGAGATGACCGTCACGCGTCTCTGGGTGGACGGGCAATTTGTTAAGGTAACCGGCTCGGGGTATTCCCGGCAGGGTGATTTTCAGGTGGCCGGTGAGAGCATCGACCGCTCCAAATATCGGGGCGTTGGGACCGCCATCTGGGTGGGCGCGCTTAATAACGACGCCCAGCTCGAGGCGGTCGAGGGCGATGACCAGTCCTACCGGATCGTGGGCGACCCGACCGAAGGTGCCCTGCTGATTGTGGCCGCCAAGGCAGGTGCATATCATGTGGATTTGTACCAGGCCTATCCACGCCTGGACGAAGTCCCCTTTGACTCAGAACGCAAACGCATGGTCACCATCCATGATATCCGGGAACCCAATCCGAAAGATGTTTCTCCGTTCAGGGACAGCCTCTTGACCGGGTGGGATGTGGTTGCAGTCAAGGGTGCACCCGACCTGATACTCGACCTGTGTACGTCCTATCAAACGGTGGATGACAAAACCAGCGAGATGAATGCTGCCATGCGCCAGCGTATATTGGCTGCCAATGACTCCATGACTCAGGATGCCCTGCGCGTACTTGGGCTGGCCTACCGGGTCGTTAAAGAAGCGCCCAAGACCGAATCCGTTGCGGTCGACGAACTGGAAAAAGATCTGGTTTTCGTCGGCCTGGTAGGAATGATTGATCCGCCGCGTGAAGAAGTCAAGCCCGCCATGGAGAAAGCCGCCCAGGCAGGCATCCGTACGATCATGATCACCGGAGACTTTCCGAACACCGCCCAAGCAGTTGCCCAGGAAATCGGGCTTTTGCGCCCCGGCCATGAAGTCCTGACCGGTGCAGATCTGGACCGGATGAGTGACGATATTCTGAAAGACAAGATAGAACAGGTGGATGTTTTCGCCCGGGTCTCTCCTGAACACAAAATGCGCATCGTGGATGCCCTGCAAGCCAATGATGAAGTGGTTGCCATGACCGGTGACGGTGTCAATGACGCCCCTGCCATCAAGCGCGCCAACATCGGCGTGGCCATGGGTATCACCGGTACAGATGTGGCCAAGGAGACCGCTGACATGGTGCTGACCGATGATAACTACGCCAGCATTGTCTCGGCGGTGGAGCAGGGACGGATTATCTACAACAACATCCGCAAGTTTGTTTTCTTCCTGCTCTCTTCCAATGTAGCTGAGATCATGGTTATATTCCTGGCGACCCTGGCCGGACTGCCTTCCCCGCTGACTGTGATCCAACTGCTCTGGCTGAACTTGCTCACGGATGGTGCACCTGCGCTTGCATTGGCGATGGAAAAGGGTGACCCGGATATCATGTCCCGCCCGCCTCGCCCGAAGAACGAGCCCATCATCAACAAATCCATGCGGACAGGCATCATCATCCAGACCATCACCCAGACCGGCGCCGTGCTGACGGCTTTTGTCCTTGGGCTTTTATGGGAACTGAAGGCGCTTGGACTTGGCCTGCCGCAGGGCACCAATCCACTGGCTTACCTGCTGAGCTTCAACTGGCATTCTGTTAATCTGGAGAATATTCGCACTGCGGAGACCATGGCATTCATGACACTCTCATTGTGCGAACTGTTCCGTGCTTACACGGTCCGGTCGGAAAAGGCCTCGCTCTTCAGCATTGGCATCTTTACTAACAGGTGGATGCAGTATGCAGTCGGCTCATCCATCCTCCTGCTCCTGCTGGTGTGCACAGTGCCGTTCCTTCAAAGGATATTCAACACCCATTTCATGAGCCTGCGCGAATGGGCGTCTGTTCTCAGCCTGGCTGTTGTTCCGGCGGTATCCGAGGAGATAACCAAATTCTTCTTACGCCGTCAAAGCCAGGCCAATTAAGAAAGGACCGGGTTCCGCCCCGGCTTTTTCGGGGACAGGCCCGGCCAAATCTTTAGACAGGCGGTAGATTGCGCTTCAGGATTGGATAAATACCCAGTCCCTTGACCGCCCCCTCCACCACGCAGGTCGTCGGGTTATCGACAATATAAGCAGGTATTCCGAGGGCTTTCGTCAGCAACTTATCGATCCCGCGCAACAACGCGCCACCACCACACAAAGCCACACCCCGGTCAATAATATCCGAAACCAGTTCAGGTGGGGTCTTCTCGAGCACACGGCGGGAGGTTTCGATCACCATTTTAAGCGGATCCTGGAGCGCCTCGACCACTTCGCCAGTGGTCAGGGTGACCGGACGCGGCAGCCCGCTGACCTGGTCCTGCCCCTGTACTTCCAAACTTTCTTCCTTATCCTGCGGAACGGCGGCACCAATCCGGATCTTCAATTGTTCTGCCGTACCCGGACCTATAATGACACCGTATTTCTTGCGCACATAAGTAATAATGGCTTCATCCATTACAAGGCCACCGGAGCGCATTGTATCGGCTGCGACGATACCGTACATGGAGATGACGGCTGCCTGCGTGACTCCGCCGCCCAAGCAAATGACCATGTTCCCGGAAGGCGAATTAACCGGAAGGTCCACGCCGAGCGCCGCCGCCAAAGGTTGCTGGATAAGGTAAGCATCCCGGCTGCCCGCCTGGAGCACGGCCTCGTGGACGGCGCGCGATTCCACGCTGGTTACGCCGTAAGGAACACTGATCATCACACGTGGGCGGAAGAAGCGCATCGGCCCGCTGACATGCTGGAGGAGATAGCGCAACAATGCTTCGGTAATCTCGTAATCTGCCACCACGCCGTTCTGCAAGGGGTGCGCCACCTCGATGGTCTCTGATTGGACACGCCCGGACATATCGCGCGCGGCTTTGCCAAATTCAACCATTTTTTGCTCAACGATGGCAATAGCCACCACCGTCGGCTCATCCATCAGAATGCCAGAGGAATCAGCAATGCGGGTCTGGATGGTACCAAGATCTATTCCCAGGTTTTTTGAAAAGGAAGGCATATCATCTCGTTTCGTCGGGTATCCGGGATGGCTTGGCAGGTCCGTGCCGGTAACGTCTAACCGCATCCAGGCGCAAATTGGACTTGCGCAGGGCAGCTTCTATCGTCAAGTAATTATCTGAGCCTGCAGGGACACCTTTTGCCAGGCTTTCTTCGGCGCGCTTGCGGGCTGCTTCGGCGCGCTGAACATCAATTTCTTCAACATTCTCTGCCGCATCTGCCAGAATGGTAATGAGGTCAGGCTGGATTTCGGCAATTCCACCGGCTATGGTGAAAATAGCCTCCTGTCCTTGCGACCGCACCCTGATAATACCGTACTTCAGGGTTGTCAAAAGCGGAGCATGATGTGGCAGAATACCCATCTCCCCGTCCGTACCGGGCAGCAGCACCATGTCTGCATCCCCCGTAAAGACAGTGCGGTCTTGTGAAACGATTTCGCAGCGGATGGACATAAATCAGTTCTCCGGTGTTCCAGTGTCAAGTGTCAAATTCAATAAAGACGTGACACCGGAACACTTGACACATTTTTTGGCACTTATTTTGCAAGTCTTTCTGCTTTCTCACGCACATCATCGATCGTTCCAGCCATCATGAAAACCTGTTCGGGCAGGCTGTCGCATTTTCCGTCCAGAATTTCGCGGAAACCGCGCACCGTTTCCTTGACCGGTACATATTTCCCAGATGTGCCGGTAAACACTTCCGCCACAAAGAATGGCTGGGAGAAGAAGCGCTCAATCTTGCGGGCACGCGAAACAACCAGTTTATCATCCTCACTCAATTCGTCAATGCCAAGGATGGCGATGATGTCCTGCAAGTCCTTGTAACGCTGGAGGATGCGCTGACATTCACGGGCGGTGTTGTAATGATCCGCTCCGACAATGTTTGGGTCGAGGATACGGCTGGTGGAGGCCAATGGGTCCACGGCCGGATAAATGCCTTTTTCGGCAATGGAACGTTCCAGCGCTATGGTGGCATCCAGGTGCGTAAACGTGGCAACCGGCGCGGGGTCCGAATAGTCGTCAGCCGGGACATAGACAGCCTGCATCGAAGTGATCGAACCATGCCGGGTGGAAGTAATGCGTTCCTGTAATTCGCCCATCTCGGTCGCCAGGGTCGGTTGATATCCCACTGCGGAGGGCATGCGTCCCAAAAGCGCCGATACTTCCGATCCAGACATGGTAAAGCGGAAGATATTATCGATGAAGAGCAAAACATCGCGGCCCTGGTCGCGGAAATATTCCGCCATCGAAAGCGCGGTCAGCGCCACGCGCAGGCGCACGCCGGGCGGCTCGTTCATCTGGCCGAAAACCATGACGGTATCTTTCATCACGCCTGATTCAAGCATTTCGCGATAGAGTTGAGTCCCTTCACGGCTGCGCTCGCCCACCCCGGCAAAGACCGAATTGCCCTGGTGAACCGTGGCAACAGAACGGATGAGTTCCTGGATGACAATGGTCTTGCCAACGCCTGCCCCGCCAAAAATGCCGGTCTTGCCGCCTTTTGTGAAAGGCGCGATCAGATCAATAACCTTGATGCCGGTTTCGAAGATCTCGGTGCGGGTGGATTGCTCGGAGAATTGAGGCGCCGGACGATGAATGGGGTAGAACTGGTCGCCTGCAACTGGCCCCTTTTTATCCACCGGCAGGCCCAGGACGTTGAATATCCGGCCCAGTGTCCCCGGCCCAACCGGTACCATGATTGGTGAACCGGTAGCCGTAACGGGTAAACCACGCTGCAAGCCGTCGGTTGTATCCATTGAGACGCAACGCACCCGGTTCATGCCCAGGTGTTTTTCCACTTCCAATACCAATGGTTCACCGCTGCCGCGTGGAATTTCAAGGGCCTCAAACACATCCGGGAGTTCGCCTTCGGGGAACTCCACATCCACCACACTTCCTTGAATCTGGATTACACGGCCAATTTCTTTCGCCATTCACTACCTCCAAAATGCAAATTGTAGTAACGACTTAAGTCGTTACTACCGCCTTGGCCAAAGCTTCCGCTCCGCCGGCTATATCCAGGAGATCACTGGTAATTGTCTGCTGGCGCGCCTTGTTATATTGCAGCTGCAAGTGAGATACCAATTCGATGGCATTTTCGGTGGCATTGCTCATTGCAACCATACGGGCCGCATGCTCCGAGGCCAGGCTTTCCAAAATTGCCTGGTAGACCTGCAAAGCGGTAAAGCGCGGGATGATCTCATCCAAAAGTTCTTCTTCCGTTGGTTCATAAATATAAGCGGCGGTCAAACGTTGTTGTGCATATTCCTGCACTCGTTCTGCTTCAGCGCCAACCTCCAAAGGCAGTAATTTTTTTATCACCGGCTCCTGCCTGGCCATATTGATAAAGTCAGTATAGACCAGATAAACCTCGTCCACCCCTCCTTTGAGGAATTCGTCCACCGCCATGCGACCAATGGCTGATACATCCGCAAAGGATGGTGCTGCGGGTAGATTGGCAAATTCGGCGATGACCAGCTTCCGGCGCCGCAGGAGCATATCGCGTCCTTTGCGCCCGACGGCAATGTAGCGCACTGGAACTGCGGAATGGTCAAAACGCTGGGTGACAAAACGAATAATATTGGTATTATATGCGCCAGCCAGACCCCGGTCGCCGCTGATAGTCACTACAAGTACATTATGGATCTCAGGTCTGTGTGCCAAAAGCGGATGGAGGACTGCCCGTCCCGGTTGGCGGGCGATGTGCGTCAGGACCTGCCAGGCTTTGGTGGCATAGGCGCGCGTCGCCGTGACTGCTGCCACCGCCTTGCGGACCTTGCTGGCACTGACAGCCTCCAGGGCACGCGTCACCTGTGAGATACTCTTGACACTGCGGATTCGCATCCGCATTTCACGCGCTGAAGCCATGTTATTGGTCCCGTGTTTGCATCAGTCTACTGCCAGGTGGCCTTGAAGGCTTCCAGCGCTTCCCGCAACTTTTTTTCGGTCTCGGGGGTGATCTGTTTCCTTTCGGCGATATCCTTGCCGAGTCCCGGGTGCGAGGTTGTTAAATTGCGGATCAGGTCACTCTCCCATTTCTTCATCCGTTCCACCGGGACATTATCGGCATATCCATTTGTCCCGGCGAAGATGACCATGACCTGGTTTTCCAGTGGCATGGGCTCATACTGTGGTTGCTTCAAGATCTCCTGCATGCGTTGGCCGCGTGTCAATTGCGCCTGCGTGGATTTATCCAGATCTGAACTCATCAAGGCAAATGCAGCCAGCTCGCGGTAGGTGGCCATGTCGATGCGCAGCTTGCCGGCCACCTGTTTCATGGCCTTGGTCTGGGCATCGCCACCCACGCGAGAGACGGAGATGCCCACATCCACTGCAGGACGGATGCCGGCATTGAACAGGTTGTTAACCAGGTAGATCTGGCCGTCGGTGATGGAGATGACATTGGTCGGGATGTAGGCCGAAACGTCGCCCAGCAGGGTTTCAATGATTGGCAGCGCCGTCAGCGAACCACCCGAACCGGCCAGTTTGACCACCTTGCAATCCCCGGCGTTTTCCAGCGCCTGGCGGGCCTGCTCGGCATCGTGCCTGGCTATCGGACCGGTGAAGACCTGGCCATTGACGGCATCTTTTTCGGCGGCCAGATCGTGCTTGAAATCCTTCCTGACAATGACGTAGTTGTTTGCCAGGCGGGAGGCGCGTTCCAGCAGACGGGAATGCAGATAGAAGATATCCCCTGGATAGGCTTCACGGCCCGGTGGGCGGCGCAGGAGCAGGGAAACCTGGCGATAAGCCCAGGCATGTTTGGAAAGGTCATCATAGATGACCAGCGCATCCCGCCCCTTCTCCATGAACTCTTCTCCGATGGCACACCCGGCGTAAGGAACGATATATTGCAGCGCGGCGGACTCATCCGCCGACGCCATCACTACGATCGTGTGCGCCATGGCCCCGTGCTGTTCCAGAATTGCAACCGTCCGGGCAACCGCGGCCTTTTTCTGCCCAATCGCAACGTAGATACAGATCAGGTCCTTGCCCTTCTGGTTGATGATGGCATCAATGGCAATGGCTGTCTTACCGGTCTGGCGATCGCCAATGATGAGTTCGCGCTGGCCGCGCCCAATCGGGATCATCGAATCAATCGCTTTTATACCAGTCTGGACCGGGGTGTCCACGTCCTTGCGTTCGACCACGCCAGCCGCAATGCGTTCAATCGGGCGGTAATCTGTGAACTTGATTGGTCCTTTGCCGTCCAACGGTTCGCCCAGGGCGTTGACCACGCGACCAATCAAGCCATCACCGACCGGGACCGAGGCAATGCGGCCGGTGGCGCGCACTTCCATTCCTTCTGCGATCTCGGAGTAATCACCCATGATGATGATACCGACGGCATCCTTCTCCAGGTTGAAGGCGATGCCCATGACATCATTGGCAAACTGCACCAATTCCTGCGCCTTGACATTCGCCAAACCGTTGGCACGCGCAATCCCATCACCCGCTTCCAGCACCGTGCCAACGTCCGCGATACCCACCTTTGGCTCGAAGGATTCGATTTTCTTATGCAAATCACCCGTGATCTGTTTAATTAGATCTGTCATGTGTTCTCCACAAGGTATGTTGGCCCTGTCTGATAAACCGCTCCAGAAAACTGGAGTTATTTTACACTACTTCTGGCGTGCTGCTTCGCAGCAGGCCAGTTGTATGAACCTAAGCCGTCAGCTCTTCCACTTGTTTCTTATCCAGGCGGGCGACCAATTCAACCAGCAGTTTCAGCGCATCATCATAATCCTGGCGATGGATGATCGAGCTGTGAGAGTGAATGTGGCGTGCCGGGACACACATCACCACCGTCGGTACGCCGGTCTTGAATAAATGGATGGCGCTGCCATCGGTGGCTCCACCCTCCAGAGAGGAGAGTTGTACATTGATACCGATATTCCTGCCACATTCCAGCACCAGGTCGCGCAGCTTGAGGTTGGGGATCATGCGGGCATCATAGATCACGACCGTCGGCCCGCCGCCCAAAGTAACGGAAGATTCTTCGGGTTTAATACCAGGCACATCCCCGGCAATATCGGCCTCAAGGACAATGGCCACATCCGGCTGGACAACTTCCACGCTGGTGGTGGCCCCGCGCACCCCCACCTCTTCCATCACGGTCGCCGTGGCAAAGATGGTATTGGGGTGCGGACGTTCTTTCAGGATCTGGAGCGCCGAGACCATCAGTGCCACCCCCACCCGGTCATCGAAGGCCTTGGCCAGGTAGGTTTTTCCATTCGCCAGGATCTGAAAATCAGCACAGGGAATGATCGGATCTCCGGGCTGCACACCGGCTTTTTTTACCTCGGCCTCGCTGGTTGCACCGATGTCGATGTACATATCCTTGCGCAGCACCACCTTCTGGCGTTCCTCGGCGGTCAGCATGTGCGGCGGTTTGGCTCCGATCACCCCGGTCACATCGCCTTTGCCGGTCTTGATCAGCACCCGCTGGCCAAGCAGCACCTGGTCAAACCACCCACCCAGGGGCAGAAACTTAAGGAAGCCTTCCTTGGTGACATGTTTCACCATGAAGCCGATCTCATCCATGTGGCCAGCCAGCATCACGCGCGGCAGTGAGAATTCGCCTTTCTGTTCACAGATGACGCTGCCGACCTTGTCCTGGGATAGCTCCCCCAGCGGCTGCATGTATTTACGCACGACTGCCCGGATGGGAGATTCATATCCGGGCACGCCGTGGCTTTCCGTCAATTCCTTGAGAAGGTGTTCGATCGCATCCATGTAATTAAATGCCTCCACGGTATTTTATGAGCTTGTTTTCCTGGATTTCCCTATTTTACTGCTTCTTGCATAAATAAAAGAATTTTTATTTACCGAAGCACTCGAAGATAACAAGATTTTGGTTCAGATATTTACGCAGTACTCTGTAAACAGATGCGGGGGTACAGGGAAGTAATAATACCTGAAAGAAATACTCTTGTCCAGTTGGCGATTCCATGTGGAGCGCGGTATTCGTTCCGCGTATCGAAGAAGAAACGAATAGGGGAGTAAAACGTAATTCGTAAAACGTAAAGAGCGTGAGGTAGATGTGGCGGACCATGGATGATTGACGGTGACGATGGGGTATCCCCTTTGGGGACAAGTTTCGTTCCGCGAAAAAAAACGAATGGGAAACGAATAAGAGGATCAGGTAAAAGGTAACCAGGTAAAAAGGCGACAAGGAAAAAAGGAGTACCGATGACACGTTGTGGTGACATGGATTGATATCGGAGGATTGGCCTGGATTGATTCTTAGGGACAAAACGGGTAAGGCAGGGTGAATTAAAGTCACTTTATTTGAATTTTTCGCGGAACGAATGGAGGAAAGAAAGTAGAGAGTAGAGAAAAGTATATGAAGGGAATTGTTCCGCGGAACAAAGGAACAATTATGAGCATCAGGAATCAGGGCCAAGGGAAAAGGGATGAGGGACGGAAAGCTGAGCATAGAAAGGTTTCCTGATTAATAAAGACACGGAAAGACGATAAGCCTTCCCGTGCCTGGCATTATTTTAGAACATTAGTTCGTATTTGTCAAGAGTTACGTGCCAACCAGGCGCGAAATGCCGAGCGAGAGGAGCAGGCCCAGGATTTCCAGGCCAAACAACCCGGCGATGATGTACACGAAAATCATCCAGCCGGAAGTGCCCGCCTGCTGGCGAACTTCCTGTCCTTCAGCCAGTTGACGGACAGCCTGAGCCGCCTGGGCTGCCGCAGCCGGAAGCGGGCGAATCCCGCCTGTCCATAGCCAGCCTGGCGCAGCCTGCGGGACGACCAACCTGCTCCCGGTATATTGAGCAAGCCAATTTCGCAGGGACTCGGGCGGTTCCACGGCCAGGCTGCCGGGTATGAGCACGGCTTTTGGAGCAGCGTCACCTGTTCCGGCAGTATTGTTGCTGGCACGCGCAACCGGCTGGCTGGCTGACTGGATAACCACCGGCAGGCGCGGCGCCTGCCTGTGGAGCGCGGCCAGGATGGCCTGTCCAAAGGAGCCGTCGCCCGGGTCAAATACCAGCACCGGGAACGCGGCATGTTTCTCCGCCAGAGCCTCGGAAGCCAGCTTGCCATCCTTGCCAAGCACAAATCCGTGATAAGTCCCCAGGCCAATAAACAGGAGCAGGTATTCCAGATCCTTCAGGGCCTGCTGGAGCAGATTCCCCACTGAACTGCCAAAAAAGGAACGCAGGAGCAGGTTTAGCAGGCTGACTGCGGTGATCATCCCACCCACCACGCTGATGAATAGTGCCAGGTAGAGATAAACCTTGCGGATGATCGAGCGCCGGGCATGGTCACCCTCGTCACCCGCCGCCAGCGCCTCGGTCTGCATCGGCCGCCAGGCCAGCCACCAGAGCGGCAGACCTGCGAACAAGGTAGCCAGGGCGGCCGCCAGGCGCGGCCGAAGCACATCCGCCCAGACAATGTTGCCAATGGCGGCATCCACCACGAAGGAGAGCAACATTGCCAGACCGGTGAATGTGGCACCCAACCCAATGGCAGAGAGGATATAGGAGTAAAGGCGGCGCATCCCGGCCCGGCGTGGTGTATCGGAAGTCTCTTCCATGGCGCGGCCCAGCCAGCGCCCGTAGTAAGTCCAGACGCCTGCCAGTGGAATTCCGATGGACAGTGGCCCGGCCAGCTTCTGGATGAAACCGGAAAATGTCATTATTTCGCCAAAGACCGCCCGCAGGACCAATGCAACCACGACTCCACCGGCGGAAAGGACTGTGACGACGCCTGCCAGTGAAAGCAGGTACAGCACCCCCAGGCGCAGGAGACTCTCACGCTCATTCTGCCCGGCCAATGCGTCTTGTACGCTTTTCCAGGCAAAGTACCAGAGTGGCAGGCCGACCAACGCCAGTGACAACGCCATGTGCTCCACTGGCGCGGAATTGAAAACTGAGCCCACCCGGAAAACTATTCAGGAGGAAGCGCAGCAATTGCTGCACACCCCCAACCACGATCCCGAGGCTGTAAATCAGCCAGATATGCCGGTAAATTCGGCGGATGTCAATGTAGGAGTCTTTCGGAGAAATGACCTGCCAGTCACCTCGCAGGACGATAATGAAATAAACCGCGACGATCGCGTTCATTACCATCGCGATCAGGTTATCGCTCCAGGTCTGGTTAGGGCCAAGGATGGCCTGGGCCGGGGAAAGCCCCACGACTTGCAGCACCAATCGGTCCAACAGCGAAAGAGCATTTTGCACAATCGGGATCAGGGTCCCCAGCAGGGTACCATAAAGGAAAGCAGCCCGCACACCGGAGGCGCGTTCTTCTCCATCCTGGCGGGCGAAGCGTTCCGCCATCCACCAGTGGAAGCCAAAGACCGGGACACCCACCAGGATCAGCGCCAATCCCTGGGCCAGGACCGTCGCTGCTCCACAGACGGCCATCCCCCGGCCGCAGAAGAACGAACGCGCCAGGCCCACCAGCCCCCAAAGAACAATTTCCAAACTTACGAGAGCTACCGCATAGAAATAAAGACGACGGACGGTGCGCATGGGACCTCCCCCCTGTTACGGTTTAACCGGCACAGGTGTCGGCTGGTACCAATCCCAGCCCCAATAAGGATAGGGCAGGTAGGTAATTTTCCAGGTGCCGTTTTGCCTGACGAGAGTGCCTTTATCGGTGCTGGCAGAACCATTGTCAAGCAGGCCGTTCCCGGCATATTGGATGGTAATATTTACCCAGGCATCGCCGTTCTCCAACATCTGCACGTTCCCGATTTGCAGCGCAGAAGTGCTCGGGTCCAATTGCCGGGTCAGGAACGCTTGATGGAAGGCATCGTAGGTTGGCTTTTTATCCTTCTCGGCCAGGTAGCCGTAAGCGCGCTCGTAATTATGCAGTTGCAAGCGCCAGGGCATAGTTATACAGCACCCCTTCAGGTTTATCCTCCGCTCCATAAATCGGCTTTTCGTTGCGGACAAAAAACAACACTAATGCAGCAACCACCAACACGATGATAAAGATCAGGATCCCCATCAGGAAACGGTCTTGTTTCATATTTGGTCATCTCCGATTTCTCCGCAAGCTGGCAGCCAACCAGCAGCAGATACAAAGTCCTGGTGGTAATTACGGACTAATTATATCTTATTTATAAGCCATAAACAAGCCATAGGACATTTGCCATGCGCAAATTAAGACCCTGGAATTACGCACACCCATGCCAGGCTCAACCAAGCTGCACCTTCAGCTTCCCGGCTGTCTCCTGGAACGCTGCCAGGCGTTCGCGTTCCTTCTGGACCACCGCCACCGGAGCTTTGTTGGCAAAGTCTGAACCGAGCAGTTTCTCCAGCCGCTCGATTTGGACCTGCGTCTCGGCCAATTCCTTCTGGAGACGCGTGCGCTCTGCATCCAGGTCCAGCATGCCGGAAAGCGGAACGTAGATTTCCACTGCACCGGCAATCAAGGCAATGCTGTTGTCCGGTTTTGCATCCAGAGATTCAAGAATGGAGACCTGGGAGGAATCAAGCCCTGCCAGGGCTGCAATCAGGCTGGCTTGCTCTCTGAGCAGCAGCGTTTTCGTGCCGCCGGCCAGCGTTGCCGGGATGCGTTTGGCCGGGCTGACCTTCTTTTCGGCGCGCAGGTTGCGAATCGACCGGATGATCTCCTGGATGAGCTGGAAGTCTGCCAGCCTCTCCGTTTCCCAGCCTTCTTCGGGACGCGGCTCCGGCCAGGCTGCAACGATCAGTGCTTCAGGCCAATCGGCAGCCAGATCCTTCAGCGGAGAAGCCAGGATGGCTTTCCGCAAGTACCCCCACAGCTCCTCGGTCACGAAGGGCGTGAAGGGATGAATTAACCGCAAGCACATATCCAATACCCGCGCCAGTGTCACTACTGTCTGCTCTCTACTCTCCACTCTCTGCATTTGTAACTTTGCCGCTTCGACATACCAGTCGGCAAAATCATTCCAGAAGAACTCGTAGATCTGCCTTCCGGCCTCGCCGTACTGGTAGGATTGAAACAGGCGCTCCACTTCACGCACGAGCGCTTGCAGCCGTGCCCAGATCCAGGAATCGGCCAAGGACCAGGAGGATTGACCATGGACGATGGACGATGGACGATGGTCCATGGTCGATGGTCCATTGTCCGGCAACGCTGCAATCGCCGAGATGACAAAACGTCCTGCATTCCAGATCTTGTTGGCAAAGTTGCGATTACCTTCCACTTTCTTGAGGCTCAGCTTGGTATCATTCCCTGGCGTGGAACCCACCAACAGGGTGAAGCGCAGGGCGTCCGAGCCGAACTCATCCATGACCGGCAACGGGTCGATCCCTGTGCCCTTGCTCTTGGACATTTTCCGCCCGTCTTCGATACGAATCAGCCCGTGGAGATAGACCGTATCAAACGGCACCTGCCCGGTGAACTCCAACCCATCCATGATCATGCGCGCCACCCAGAAGAACAGGATGTCGTAACCCGTCTCCATCATGCTGGTTGGATAGAAGTATTTATAATCCGGCGTCTTTTCCGGCCAGCCGAGAGTGGAAAACGGCCACAGGCCCGAGGAGAACCAGGTATCCAGCACGTCCGGGTCCTGGTGGATCTTTTTGGAACCGCAATGGGCGCATTGGGTCGGGTCTGTGCGCGTGCAGGTCTGTTTTCCACAATCATCGCAATACCAAACCGGAATGCGGTGTCCCCACCACAACTGGCGCGAGATGCACCAGTCCCGGATATTTTCCATCCAGTTGTAATACACCTTCTCAAAGTGTTCCGGAATGATCCGGATGCGCCCATCCTGTACGGCAGCCAGCGCAGGCTCAGCCAGCGGCTTGATTTTGACGAACCACTGCTCTGAAACCATTGGCTCGACGATCTCACCGCCGCGCTCGGAGCGCGGGATGTTCAGCATATAGGGTTCTTCCTTGATGACCAGGCCGGCGGCTTTCATATCGGCCCACAATTTTTCACGGCACTCAAAGCGGTCCAGGCCGGCATAGGGCCCGCCGATCGCGGTCACTTTCGCCTCGCGGTCCAGCATCGAGAGCACCGGCAGCCCGTGCCTCTGTCCGATCTCGTAGTCGTTGGGATCGTGGCCGGGAGTGATCTTGAGCGCCCCGGTACCAAAGTCGCGCGTCACATACTCGTCCGCGATGACCGGGATGATGCGTCCCAGCATGGGCACAACCACCTTTCTGCCGATAAATTTCTGGTAACGCGGGTCATCCGGGTGGACTGCCACCGCCGTATCCCCCAGGATGGTCTCCGGGCGGGTGGTGGCAACCGGGATGAATTCATTGGTAGGGGCGACCGATCGGTCGCCCTGACCAGCCAGCATGTATTTAAAATAATACAGTTTGCCGGGTTCCTCGGAATATTCCACTTCCAGGTCACTGACCGCCGTCTTCAAGCCAGGTGACCAGTTGACCAGGCGCGGGCCGCGGTAGATCAGTCCCTTCTCGTATAAGTGCACAAAAGCCTCGCGCACCGCTTTCGACAGGCCCTCGTCCAGGGTGAAGCGCTCACGACTCCAATCACAGGAAGCGCCGATCTTGCGGATCTGTCCCGTGATGATGCTGTGATATTTGGCTTTCCAGGACCAGACCCGTTCAACAAACTTCTCGCGGCCAAGTTCCTCACGCGTCACCTCTTCGGTGCGCAGAAGATCCTTTTCCACCTGCAGCTGGGTGGCGATGCCGGCATGGTCCGTTCCAGGCACCCACAGCGTGGGAATACCTTTCATACGGTGGTAACGGATCATCAGGTCTTCCATTGCCACGAACATGACGTGACCCAGATGCAGCTCCCCGGTCACATTGGGCGGCGGGATCGAGAGCACGAATGGCTTCCTGGTGGGGTCGAAACCCGGCTTGTTAGGATCGTTGGACGGCTTGAAATAACCGCCCTGCTCCCACATCGCGTAGATGCGCGGCTCGGTGGATTTGAAATCATATGCTTTAGGTAACTGGTATTCGGTCATTCTTGCTCCTTGATCATCGATAAACTCTCAGGCTGCACTTCCAATCCAATCCAGGTCGATGGCAGCCCGGGCGCCGAGGCGCTCATACAGTTCAGCAGTATGCTGCTGGAGATGGCGGAGGTTATAAAACTGGAGTTCCAGTTTGCCGAACGGCTGCCAGCCGAACCCGGAAGCCCCTTCCAGCTCAAGCGCCGGGACGCGTTCCCGCACCTGCTCCTGGACAAAGGCCAGGTAAGCCAGTACTTCCTCCCGGGTGTAAGCTTTGCCGATCTTTGGCGGGTCGTGCGGCGGCCAGGGCACCTGTCCCATGAACTGGTATTCATCGCGATGGCTTTCCCACGGCTTGAAGTCTGTTTCGGTATCCTGCAAATACAGGTGGGTGTAAAAAAGGGCATGGTAAGCCACATGCCAGGATTTATTCCTGTCCTGCGCCGCATTCCACAAAGAGTCCGGGCATCTGATCACTGCCTGTTTCAACATTTCAAGAGCGGCCAGGTACTGGGCCTGGATGACTTTTTTTGTGTCCATTCGTTCTCCTTAAAACAAAACACGCCTCATCCGTTTGAGGACGAAGGCATGTCTTCGCGGTACCACCTCAATTCGCTCTTTTCCTTCTTCGTGTTCGCTTGCCCCGGTTCTTTTCGGGTCGTGGAAAAAAGCGCTCTCATTCCGGACCATCATCCGGCCAGCCTGTAACGGGACTCTCCCGTGCCGTTCTACTCTCGCATCGATTTCTTCGGCAGTATTCCGGGCGACTTCAGCGCTGCTGCCCTGCGGAGACTTCCACCGTGGTCTCGATACCTTCGTACCCGACCTTCGTCTCCTTCTCTATCAGGACGCTGTCCGCTTACTACTCCTGGATGGTAAAAAGGATTATACGCGCAGGCGGGGCCTCCGTCAAGCCGGTAAACTGAGGCTTGGGCAAAAGAGCGGACATTCCATGTGAACCACGGTAATCGTTCCGCGAAAAAAAAACGAATAGGAAACGAATCTCTGCTTTTATGGTATCCTTAATCAACACTTCCATCTGCGGGAGAGACCATGTACATTGCCATCGAAGGTGTCATTGGCGTTGGAAAGACCACCCTGGCGCGCCTGCTCCAGCCGGCGTTCGACTCGGAACTGCTGCTCGAGGTCTTCGAGGAAAATCCGTTCCTGTCTGATTTCTACAGCGACCGCGAGCGCTACGCCTTCCAGACCCAGATATTCTTCCTGCTCAGCCGATACCATCAGCAGCGGCGTGGGGTCAAGGCCATCCTGGATTCCGGGAAGAACCTGCTCTCTGACTACACCTTTGCCAAGGACAGCCTGTTCGCCCGCATTAACTTGAAAGGCGACGAACTCGAAATGTACAAGCGCGTCCACGAGGCCCTGGCAGAGAAGATCGTCATGCCCGACCTGCTGGTCTACTTGTGCGCGGATACCGGCGTGTTGATGGAGCGCATCGCTTCACGCGACCGCTCCTACGAGCGCAATATGCAGCGCAGCTACATTGAGGAACTCAACCAGGCTTATGAGGAATTCTTTTCCAAACCATATGATGACACGCCCGTGTTGACCATCGACACCAACCCGCTTGATTTCGTGCACTTCCCCGAGCACCTCAAACTGATCGAGAACCGCATCCGAGCGGCACTTAACCTGTCGCCTTACCAGGCGGAACTGCCTCTGAATAAGTGAGCCAGGTATGCTTATTTCCCGCAGGAATCTTCTTCGCATCGCCAAGGAAACTGCACTGAAGAGCGCCCTCTCTGACCCCGGTCTGCTGGCAGCCTACCTGACCGGGTCGGTACGCAGCGAAAATCCGTTCCTGGGGAATGCCACTGATGTTGATATTGTCTTCGTCCACGCCGGGGAAGCGCAGCTCCAACGTGAGATCCTCCCGCTGACCCCTGAAATCCACCTGGATATCATTCATAACGCCCGCAGCCTTTATGACAAGCCCAAGGATCTGCGTGTCCATCCCTGGCTGGGACCGGAACTGTACGATCCCCTGCCGCTCTACGATCCCCAGCACTTCCTGGAATTCATCCAGGCCGGAGTGCGCGACAGGTTCAACGAACCGGCCAACGTCCAATTGCGCTCGCACCACCTGGCAGAGAAAGCCCGCCAGGCCTGGAGCGATCTGCAATCCGGCCAACTCCATGGCCCGCAGCAGATATTGAGTTATCTGAAATCCATTTCCCTGGCTGCCAATGCAATCGCCCTTTTATCAGGCAATCCGCTGGCTGAACGGCGTTTCCTGCTTCAGTTCCCGGCGCGCACCCTGGCTGCCGGTCAGCCAGGACTGGCGGAGCGGTTGTTGAGCTTGCTGGGTGGAAACCGGGTCGAGTCTGCCACCCTGTCCGGTTTCCTGCCGGATTGGGAGAAAGCCTTTATCGAAGCAGCCGGCATCCCGACTGTCAATGGACGCATTGCTGTAGCCAGGTTGGGATACTATAAACTGGCCTGCGAGTCTTTGCTTGAAAGCGAAACGCCGCAGGCCAGCCTCTGGCCCCTGCTGCTTACCTGGACATTTTCCGTGTCTGTGCTCCCGCCCATGGGAGATGATCACTGGCGCTCAGCCTGTGATGTGCTTGGCCTGGATGATGCGTCATTTGATGAGCGGATGGAAGAGTTGGATCATTTTCTGGATGCCATTGAGGCACTCCAGGAGAGATTGGCCGACAACCAGGTTTTTTGATGTGCTGTATATGGTGGTGCTGACCAGGCGGCCGGGTTGCCAGACTGTGGATAACTGCCCTAAAACTGTGGATAACCCGCGCGGATTGTGGAGAAGTCGCTCAATTGTTCGATTTAACCACCCCCATATCTGGCTGGTCTTTCTCTCCCAATCCAAAATCTGGATGAGGCGAAAAACAGTCCAATCGCATCCTTGAAGGCCGCGGATTTTCTCCCGATTTTCTCCACAGGCTTACAGCCATCCCTGCGGGGAACTGCACAGCATATGGGGCTGAATCCCCCGCCTGGTCACATATGGGGGGTTGAAGCGTTTCTCCACATATCCACAGGGCCTACTACAACTACTATTAACCATACCTACTCAATATATATGTGAGGAAAGAATGAGCCTCTTCCGCTTTGACGAATTGACATGGCCTGAAATATCGGCCCTGCCGCGTGAGACGTTGCTTCTCCTGCCCCTTGGCGGCCAGCCGGATCCGGGCATCATTACTACGCTTATTCCAACCGCACAAACCTCCGGTCTGCTGCCTCCCATCCCGTTTGGCTGGCCCGGTAGTGGACTGAATGTACCGGCTGAGACTTTCAATGCAGTGGTGCGCAACCTGGTTGGGAATCTGCTGGAAGATGGCTTTACAGGAGTCCATATACTTGTCCCGCCCGGGATTGACCTGGGTAAGGATATTCCGCAATTCCACTTGCCTGCCGGGGATCCCCTCGTACCTCGTTTCTCTGAGCAAGACCTCGAAAAGGTGGTTATTCTCCCTATTGGCCACACCGAGCAACATGCTTTTCATGCTCCACTGTCCACCGACACATGCATCATCGAAGCCATCGGACGGGATACTGCCCAGGCCGTCCCGCAGGAGGCGCTGTGTTTACCGGTTTTTCCGTATGGAGTCAGCACCCACCGGCGTTCGTTCCCCGGCACGTTCAATGCCGGTGGGAGGGCCTTTGAGGATTTCTGGTTGGCGGTCGTGGATGCACTGGTTACACGCGGCTTCACGCGTTTCTACCTGATGAGCGGACACGGTGGGAATTGCTCGTTTTTGGTGAACGTGGTCAAGTATGCCGGGGAAAAATACCCCCAGATTTTTTGTGCCACCTCGTTCCTGTACCTGTCCGGCCCGCAGGGCGTGGCCGCGCTGGAAGCCAGACGCCAATCCCCATTGGGCGGGATGGGCCATGCCTGTGAATTGGAAACCTCGCTCATGCTGCACCTGCGCCCTGAATTGGTCCACCTGGAACGGGCTGTCGATGAGCTGGATTTCATCACCACCCCCTCCTATTACATGGATTGGATCGAGGGCGGTGCGCTGACCGCCAACCCGCCCTGGGATGATGATACCCGCACCGGCGCCTACGGTGCGGGTTCCCTGGGTACGGCAGAGAAGGGCAAATACTGGCTGGATGAGGCGATCGCCGAGAAAGTCGGGCATGTGGCCGAGATCCACGAACAGTACTGGCGCAGGCGCGCCAGGTCCAGCCGCGCTCTGGTGGAGTAAATTTACCCTTCAGGGTTCAGCAGCACCTGCTCCTTATCATGAAGTAGTCGTTTCCGTTGGAGTAATTGCTTCTGTTGGAGTCGAGCTTGGAGCCGAGGTTGATTCTGATGTCGGCGTTTCTGTGACACTGCCTGTTGGGGTTGGGCTGACCGCGCCGACATTGATCACCACGGTCAGGGTCGGGCCGAAAAACTGGCCTTTGTCATCCGCCAGTGCCCAAACGCCCGTCAGTTTGCCGGTCTTGTTGGGAACTTTCATGGCGATGGAAAGATCCACGCTCTGGCCGGTTGCGACCGCACTGGTCAGGGACAATGTCTGCCCGCCCATCGCCTCGCCAAAGGAAAAAATGAGCTTGTAGCTCGTCGTCCAGGTACAGGTGCCTGAGTTTTGCACGCGCCAGGTCTTTGTGAACGTCTGGCCAACGGGCATTTGCGTCCCATCCGGGATGGTGACGTCGGAGACAAACTTCATATTGGAACAACTTGCCGCGGTTGGAGCAGGCTTGGTGGCTGTCGCCTTAAGCGTGGGAGTTGCGGTAACGTTTGGCGTGTTAGTGAAAGCCGGCGTAGGTGTAATGGTGGGAGCTTCCAGTGTTAATCGGGCAATCACTGTCTGAGCGGCAGCCGTGGAGATTGCCTCAACACTCACTGGAGTGGAAGTGGGGGTTGCATTACTGGCCTTGGATCCACAGGCGCCAAGCACGAAGGCGCTCACGAGCAGGATCACGGTAATACCAAAATAGTGTTTTTTCATTTTATTCCTTTCAATATAAAATCCCGCTCAAGCAGAAGCTCCTGCTTGATATTGAGGCCGGGATTGACTGGAGATCGATATTCTCCAGCACCAGAACCGAAAAGTGTACCATATGTGTCTTCGAGGAACTGAAAGTTCTGGAGAACGATCAGATCCCATTTTTCCCTCTCCACCCAGTTATAGAAATTCAGCCACAGTATACCCTTATTTTTGCCTATTCTTAGCATTCATTCCCCCTTTGAATGTCCTCCAACCGTCAGGCTCCTTTGACCAGAATATGCCGGAGATGGTCTGAAAATTGTTTATTTTCCAGCGCTGATGAGCACCTGCTCTCCAATCCCGGCCCAACCATACAGCCATTTTGCATCCGCCGGGGACAGGTTGATGCAGCCGTGCGAAGCCGCCGTGCCGAATGCGTCCTGCCAGTAGGCGCCATGGAAGCCGAAATCACCGGAATAGGTCATAAAGTAGGGCACAGCCTGGATGTAATACTCGCTGGTCGACCATTCCGGTGGATTGATGGAGTTGTAATCCACTTTATATTGGATGGCAAAGCGGCCTTCAAACGTCCAGGAATTCTTGCCGGAACTGATCAGCGTGGCGAAGACCAGTTTGCATTGGTCAAATACGGACAATGTCTGGCTGGCCAGGTTGGCATAGATGAACCGGCAGGTATCCGTTCCTGTTTTTGCCGGGATAGCCGGGCTGACCAGGGCCACCGCTTCTCCCGGCAGCCACTCATCCGCGCCAATGGCGATGTAGTCGGGTTTCTCTCCGCTTGTTGGGACTTCATGCACGACCTGGTAGCGTTTAAAGGTCTGCACAGGTACGCCGGCAGTATCGACGCTCTGTGTTTGGGCCAGGACCCAGCCGAAGCGGAAGGTCACGTCCCTGGTCAATAGGATGCCGGTGAAGTGGGAGGGTGCCAGTGGCTGCAAATCTGTCCCTGCCATCCAGCCGTAGTTGACCGGGATAAAATAGAAAGTGCTGCCGTCACGTATTTCGGTGGTTGTATATGCCACATAGGCGGGGCTTTTGGGCAGGTGGCCGTAATTACCGGTCTTCCTGATGGCGTCATCGAGGCTGGCATAGACCTTTGCCCGGGCATTGATTACTTCAGCATATTGATATTTCAGCACGCCGAAAGATGGGTCGAGCAGCTGGTACCAGGCTGGCTCCTTCGTCGGCGTGGTGGTGGGAGCCTGGGTTGGGCTGGCTGTGGTGGTATCCGTCGCCGTGGCTGTGGGCGGAACAGTGGGAGCGGATGTCGGCATCGGAGTGACCGCAGTCCCACAGGCAGAGAGAAGTAACACAATAATGACTATCAACGCGTAGTAACGACTTAAGTCGTTACTACAATTACACGCTTTAATCATCCCAACCTCGTCCGAATTCTTCAGGTTCCCGAAAAGGATGGGGAGGCGCATGAAGGGGGTATCCGCATTCACGCCTGTAGCGGACGATTTCTTCACGTTTTTGGGATGTAAGTTTGCGATATTCGTATGGCATAGTCTATTCTAGATCGTAGTAACGACTTAAGTCGTTACTACAGTTTCGGCCAATCCAGCAGCAGGACTTCCGCCAGCAGGCGGGCATTGACGTTGTTCTCCAGTTTTTCAATTGCTGCTTCCGCATCCTTGACCAGCCAGCGAGCCTCATCCAGCGACAACTTTCCCGCCAGCGCCTCGATCTCGACCAGACGATCCACGTTGACGAGCGGAACATCGGCCCCGGATGCATCCAGCATCACATCCCGCCAGAAAGAGAGCCAGATCAACAGTGTTTCACGGAAGCGCTCTTCCGCCTCGGGATCCTTCTTCTTTCGTTCGGTCAGTTTTTCAGCGAAGGCGAACCGCTCCCGCCGGGTGGATTTTAGCAGCCGTAACAGATCAACCAGCCGTTCCGTGCGGAAATCCAGTGCTTTCTGGTTCCGCGACAAGCCCAGAGCATAACCCGGCCGTCCCCCCGAGACATGTGCCAGCAGGCGGGCAGTCGTTTCATCTGCGCCGCGCTCCCTCAGGGCATCTTCCACCGTCTCGACCGGCAGTGGACGCAGGCGCAGCACCTCGCAGCGCGAGACGATGGTTGGCAGGAGCTGCTCCGATGTGTCCGCGGTCAGAACCAGGATGACCTGTGCCGGGGCTTCTTCCAGCGTCTTTAACAGGGCATTTTGTGCATTGGCGTTCGCCTCCTGGAAACGCAGGAAAAGCGCCACGCGGTACTTCCCCTGGTAAGGTTTGAGCACCAGGCTCTGCCGTATGGAACGGATCTGTTCCACTTTCAGGGTACCGCCTTCCTTTTCGGCCTGGATGACGGCCAGGTCGGCATACTGCATCCGCTCGATTTGCTGGCAGGTCTTGCACTTGCCGCAGGGTTCACCCGGTGCGACCGGCTGCGGGCAGTTCAAAGCCTGGACCAGGCGCAGCGCCAGGGTACGCCGCCCCAGGCCCGGAGGCCCGCTGAAAAGATAGGCATGCCGGACGGAATCTTGCGTGAGATGCTGTTTGAGCATCTGCACCGCCCATTCATGTCCGATCAGGCCCCAATTTTCCATTGACTGTTGTCCTTCATCCATTGGCCATCGCCCAAAGTCCAAAGTCCTGTGTTCTTTCAGGATCGTCCGAAGTCATTCTTCTCCTGCCCGCAGCCGCAGATACGAATCATACCGTTCAGGGCGTACCAGGCCGGCTTCCACAGCCGCCCGGACCGCACAGCCCGGCTCGGTCTTATGGCTGCAGTTACTGAACTGGCATTGCGCCACCAGTGCCGCCAGTTCGGGAAAATAGCCATCCAATTCTTCCGGCTCGGTATCCCACAGGGCCAGGGAACGCATGCCGGGTGTGTCTGCCACGTAGCCGCCGCCCTCCAGTGGGAACAATTGCCGGACTGATGTAGTGTGGCGGCCCTTCTGGAAGGCCGTGCTGATCGCGCGCACCGCCAGTCCCAGCCCGGGCTGGACAGCGTTCAGCAGGCTGGACTTCCCCACCCCGCTAGGCCCGGCCAGCGCTGAAATCTTGCCTTTCAACCGCTCGCGTAGTTCATTCACTCCATCGCCACTTTCCCTGGAACCGCCCGCCTGGCCAGGTGTAGCGCAGGTGTAGATCACCGGATAACCGATCCCAGGGTAGAAGCCAAACATTTCTTCGGCATGCTTGCGCTCGACAAGGTCGGTCTTGTTGGCAACAATGATGGCCGGCAGCTTTTGACGCCCGGCAATCACCAGGTAGCGGTCCAGCATGCGAAGGTGTGGAGTGGGATGGGCGCAGGCGAAGACGAAGACCGCCTGGTCGGGGTTTGCCAGGATGACCTGTTGGTATACGCCCTGGGGGCGCGGGTCCAGCCGGACCAGAGAGCGGGTGCGCGCTTCGATGGACTCGATACTCCCCACCCCATCTGATTGTTGGGTCACCATCACCCGGTCACCTACTGCGGCAATATCCCCCACGTGTTTGCCCTGCTTGAGCCGCCCGCGCAGGTGACAGGTCAGGATGCCGCCCTCCGTCTGGACGGTGAAAAATCCCGATTGGGAGCGGATGATCAGACCAGGAATTTGTTCTGTCAGCATTGGTACTATGGCTTTGGAGTGGGCGTCGCCGGGATGCCGTACTCCGGGTCAACCACGCCGAAGGTCTTTTCCCAGTCATAGATTGTCTGAGGGTGTCCGAAGAAGTAGATTTCCATCACGCGCCGCAAGATGGGGGCTGCCCAGACGGCGCCTTCTCCTTGATTGTCGACCAGTACCGCCACGGCAATATCGGGCTTGTCAGGGTTGTTGTTGGTACTGTATCCGGCGAACCAGGCATGTGGTTCGACTGCGCTGCTCTCCGCGGTTCCCGTCTTGGCCGCGACGGGGATGGCAAAATTGCCCAGCGTATAGTAAGCAGTACCGCGAGGGTTCCTGGCAACCTCGCGCATGGCGTCCTGGATAACCTTCAGATTATCCGGCTTGACCGGCAGGGTGCCATTGGCCTGCGGGCGGAAGACATTGATCGCATCCCCGCTGACCGGTTGGATCTTCTGTACGAGTTGAGGGCGGTAGAGGGTGCCGCCGTTGGCTACCGCGGAAATGAAAGTCGCCACCTGGAGCGGCGTCACGGTTACCTTCCCCTGACCGATGGCAATGCTGGTTGCGTCCAATCCGTCGGTGGGATCGGGGATGGAACCCTCTGCTTCGGCGACCTGTTCGATCCCGGTGGCCTTGCCCAAACCAAAGGCCCTGGCCATGTTCGAAATGTCGTTTTTGTATTTACCATCCTCCTGGGTATAAAGGGTATAGCCGATATGGTAGAACCAGGGGTCGCAACTGCGCATCAGTCCCTCGGGCAGGGTCAGAGTGCCGCTGGGCTGGCTGCTCACTTTACTGCAGGTATCATTGCCGGTACTGGCTTTTTCATCCTGGCAGTGCTGCCAGGTCCAGTCATACAGGGTTTTCCCCGGCATTTCGGTATATTCATAAGTACAATCGAAGCTGCTGGCGGGCGTGAACACCCCGCTCTCCAAGGCCGCCGCCATCGTGATGATCTTGAACACCGAGCCGAGCGGATATTGTCCCTGCGTGGCCCGGTTGAAGGTCGGCTGGGCAGGATCATTTAACATGTTCTCAAGACTCCAGCGCATGTTGAAGTTATTGGTGTCATACAGGTTCGGATCGTAGCCAGGCGAGGAGACAATTGCCAGCACTTTCCCGGTATTCACTTCCATTACAACAACTGCGCCCGGTAACCCATCCATGGCATCCTGGGTCTGCTGCTGCAAGTCCTTATCGATCGTCAGGGTGATGGAATCCGCGGGTTGGGAAGTCATCTGGGCGAGTACATTGCTGGATTCCCCATCAATGTACAGGCTGGCTGCGTCCCTTCCATGAAGATAATCCTCCCCCCATTTCTCGATCCCTTCGATACCGACCCGTTCCGTGCCGTTATAGCCCAGCCGCTTGTATTTTGTTACATCTTCTTTCGAAATATACAAGGTATACCCGACGGCGTGCGAGGCCACATTGGGTTCGTAAAACCGGGATGTGTAGGGATTCACAGAAACGCCGCTGAAATTGGTCACGCCAGATCTATTTACCGCCGCGGCGCTGGCCTCACCCACCGGGACATACAAACCGCTTGTGTAGGCGTCGTAAATAGTACGGATGATTTCCGGTCGTGTTCCAGTTAGTTTCCAAAGTATGTTGTAAAGCGCATTGGCGTTTTCTTCAGATACATCGCCTGAGATCAGGCCAAGGGCGTCCGCATCCGTCTGGGTGACAATGGCATTGCCGTTGCGATCATAGATATCGCCGCGCGCCGGCGGGACGTGGGAGGCCACCAGTTTCTTACCGCCCGCCAGTTCGGGCAGGATCAAGCCATCCTCCCATTGGATCTTCCAATCGCCGTTTTCCAGGACAAGGTTTGCGGTCAGGTCGCGCCCAAGGTCACCAAACAGGACGGTGTGATAAACAAAATGGAAAGCCACCTGCGCAGTTTGCGGGTTGGTCAACGAGGACAGGATGTTGTACTCCATCTTGCTGACGCTCATGGTATTCAGGGCATCCGTGTAACGCGCCGTGAAATCGTCCTGGCTGATTGCAGCCCGGCTGGTCTGCGCCAGCAGGCCATACATGCTGGCATAATCTTCCTTCAGCAACGCATCCAGGTAAGCACGCATGGCCGGCTCAGCGACTGGAGTGTGGATGACCGTGGCTTGTGCAGTCGGCAGTGAGCTCGTCTTGGTTGGCCTTGGCCCCGGCAGGGTGATTGATCCTCCTGTGCAGGCGGCCAGGAAGAGAGGTACCAGGAGCAGTTTTATCCAACGCGAAATTTTCATTTAAATTCTCTTTTCGTATCAACCCACCATTTCCCCGCGCAGAACGGCTGGGAAAATGGGACAGGCATACCTTAGTGCAGATTGGCACTCCGCCGCAATATCGGTTGTGGGAGCGATGCCAAGTTTGCGCATGCTTCGGCTCAGATGGCACAGTGGAAGTCCCATCACGCTGGCATAACATCCGCCAAACCTTTCAACCGGATGGAATTCGGCGTTCTGGATGGCATACGCCCCGGCTTTATCGAGCGGATCGCCGCTGGCGACGTAGGCATCGATCTCCTCGTCGCGATAGGCCCGCATGGGCACTTCCGTTATGCACAGGTCGGTAACCAAGGTACCATCGCTTTGTCTCAACACGGCGATGCCGGTCTGGACCTGGTGATTGTGCCCGCGCAAACTGCGCAGCATTGCCATTGCCTCGGCCGGGTCTTTTGGCTTGCCCAGGATGGACTCGCCGTCCGCTACGGTGGTGTCGGCAGCCAGGATGATCTCATCTTGGAGGGCGGTTTCGGCACACATTTGCGCCTTGCTCCGGGCCAGGCGCAGCACATACATATCGGGCGTTTCGCCAGGGCGCAGGCTCTCATCCACCTCGGCAGGCCGGGTATCAAACTTCCAGCCGCCAAGCCTCAGAAGTTCACGCCGCCGGGGGGAGTTGGATGCCAGCACCAGCATGGGTCTCTTCACGTGCAGGATTCTAACACACTCACCCCCGCCTCATTCTCGTCCTCTATCTTCTGGCGCCCGCTCGAGGTGTTTAGGAGAGAATTGGTGTAAACTTGTCTGGCGTAGGTTCGACTGAAGTAATAGCTTCAGTCGTTTAATAATTCCATTATCACCTGGAGCAGACCCAATGCGAAACTTATTGGTATTGAGTTTTCTTTTGATCGTCAGCCTGTCCGCCTCCTCGGTTCGGGCACAGTCTGGCTACGACCCCGCCGTTCAAACGCAAGCGCTGCTGCAGGATGAAGCCCGCGCGGTGTATCTTGGCAACCTGGCTCGCCGCGACAACGGCTTCCCGCCCTTGCGCTGGAACCGACAATTGACCTATGCAGCGCGTTGGTTTTCATGGGATTCAACCGAGAACCGCCCGGCCGGATTCTGCGGCCATCAGGATACCAACGGGAACTGGCCCGATGTCCGCGCACTTGCCTTTGGTTACCTGGGTGGCGCCGGCGCGGAAAATGCATTTTGTTCCTACATGACGCCCGATGATGCGATCCAGGGTTGGATGAACGATCCACCTCACCGTGACAACCTGCTTGATCCCAATTCGCGTGAGGTTGGCCTGGGTTACTTCCGGCGCGAGCGCGACGGACGCGGCTATGTTACCCAGGATTTCGGCAGTGACCCGGTGTATGCGCCAGTGATCATCGAAAACGAAGCTCTTTCCACTACGACTCCCAATGTCGACCTTTACATCTACGACCGGGCGTCAAATGCGGGCTTTGCCGGTCTGGGTGCAGCGGCACAGATGATGGTCAGCAACGATGTTTGTTTCCCTGACTCAGCCTGGGAGCCATATGCCGACAACAAGACCTGGATCCTGAGCAGCACTCCGGGTTGGAACTCCGTCTACGTCAAAACGCGCGATGTTTTCAACCGCACCCTGACAGCCAGTGACAATATCTACCTGGGTCCGACTGTTCCTCTGAGCGAAATCGCCTCTGCCCAGCCAAGTACCACCCAATCGCAGGTCACGCTTTACAACCTGGATGGGAACGGACTGCCACAGGTCCAGTTCAGCCTGGGCTGGCTCGCCGATGACACATTTGGGACATTTAATAAATGGTGGGGCAACGGTGAGAGGCTCAGCGACCCGGCAGCCTGGGGCGGCACAGCCTACCGGCTCTATCCCGGCGACGGGGAGTCTTTTGCCTGGGTATACGATACAACCTTCATAAAAGACACGCCATTGGTGGCGTATTTCAGGCTCAAGGTCAACGAGAACACCTCTACCAGCGAGGTGGCGCGTATCTCGGTCAAGGGCGGCGGTATGGAGTACGGGCCACTCAGCCTGCGCGGCACCGACTTTACCGCTTCTGATCAATACCAGGAGTTCCCCCTGAATTTTACATTTAACTCCAACCCTGACGATGTCTTCCTGACTTTCCAGTTCTGGCAGAGCGGCAGCGCCGACGTATATGTGGATGTTGTCTCTATTTTCAGCATTCCGCAGACAATCACTTCGCCGCTCACCTGGTCGGTGCCGGGTGGCAACTATCGTGGGCAGGGAGTGTGGGCCCGCTATACCAACGGCAGCCAGTTTTCGGCCATTACCGATGCTGCCACAAGCCCGGCCGCGTTGCATGCCTCACCGGCCGCATTGACGTTCCTGGCAGCCCGAAATGGCAGCCTGCCCCCCGCCTCGGCGCTGAAAATAAAACAGGACTGCGCCTCCTTCGATTGGCAGGCCGGGGATGACGCATCCTGGCTGCAAACTCAGAAAGTCGGAAGTATGTTGAGAGTTTTTGTGGACCAATCCGGCCTGGGGTTCGGCCGGTACGCAGGGACCGTCACAATCTCGGCGATGGGTACTTCCGCGCTGCAGCCCGTTTCCGTGCCAGTTCAATTGATCGTGGTTGACGACTTGTTCCCACTTTATTTGCCGCTCATACAGAGATGATGAGCTTATGCGTTAAAATACCAGTTTTTACTGGACAAAGAGCCGGGTACTACTATAATTAATTTATGCTCATAAAAGAAATCCAATCAAATTTTTCCAAAAGGCGCTGGAGGTGCCAAGATGCAATTTACACTGGATCAACTTAAAGCAATACTGAACGAACCCCGCCCACTGGTTCTCTATAACGCTGACCTGAGCGGGGCAAACCTGGGCAATGCTGACCTGGGTAAAGCCGACCTGAGTAAATCCGACCTGAGCAATGCTGACTTGCGCCGGGCCAACCTGATCGAGGCTGACCTGCACAATGCCGATCTGAGCAATTCTGACCTGCGTGGGGCCAGGCTGGTAAATGCTAATCTATACTCCGCTGTGTTGGAAAACGCTGATTTAAGCGGTGCCACCCTGCGCTGGGCTCATCTGGAAAATGCCAACCTGGATAAGGCTGATCTGGAAAATGTTGACCTGCTCGGGGTCAAATACTCGGAATACACAAAATGGCCTGAAGGGTTTGATCCAAAAGCAGGTGGTGCCATATTAGTTAGATGAGTATTTTTTTATCAGGTTGGGTTGGACATTTTGGTGGTTATTTCGGATTCTCCCGGAGAAGCTACTGCTTTGGAATGAACGGACTAAAAAATGTTCATTAAAAAGCCAGCTTTGCTGACCTGGCTCATCTGTCTTTTGCTCATTTCTGCATGTGGGCATCAAACGATCATCCCACCCACGCCGACCTTCACTCCCGGTCCGGTCGCCATTTCAGCCGAGATTAACAGCAATGGCCAGACCAGCTTGAGCGGAACAGAATTCCAGTTGGTCGGTACCAAAGGCCTGGGGGTGGGCTGGTGGGAACTCGGTTTTGCCGCGACTCTGTATACGGCCAAAGAAAAACAATACACCCTTTTTGTCCTTTACCAGGCCGGTAATGGAGAAGTGGTTCAACAGGAATTTGCCATCGGCAGGCCCTTCGAAATCCATTTTAACCCGGCTCAATGGGTCAAGAAGATGGAGCGCGACGCCAATGGGAATGGTGTGGCGTATGTGGAACCAACACCAGGGGCATTAACGCCAACCGCGGCATCGCCAACGCCGACAGGGGAATTGCCAACTCCAATGCAGGAACTCCCAGTGCCAACAACAGCCTCGTCAACGCCAACGGAAGTTGCCACCCTGCCGGAGCCCACCTCCACACAAACGGCGGTACTCACGCCTGATCTGGATTTGGCGGATCCGGTCGAATTCATCAACTTTTATTTTGGGAATATCAATGTCCGCAATTACCCGCTGACCTGGTCGTTGCTATCCGAACATTTTATCGATACCATGAACAGCCCGGCACAAGGCGGCTACCAGGGCTACGTGGACTATTGGAATACCGCCAGGCGGGTGGATATCCTCGATGTAGCGATCGAGAGCCAGGATGGCACCTCAGCCAGGGTGAATGTCAATATGACTGTGCACTACGAGGATGGACGTACCATCAACTGGCACCAGCACTTTTCCCTGGTCTACGAGCATGCCAGAAACACCTGGCTATTTGACGGGTGACGAGTGGCAATCGATTTTCCTAATCCCCACATGCCGAGATTTTCGCCAACCTGTTGGATGACGTACCATAGTCATTGAAGGGTTCCACGCTGTACTCCAGCTCCACCGCCATCGGTGCGTTTTTATCCTGGTACGCTTTTGCATTCGGTGGGAGTACCTTCAGCAGCTCGCCATTCCGGTAGACGTTGTACCCGGTGACATTTTCGACTGGCGACCAATCCAACACCACTAACAGGGAGTGGGACTTCGAAGTACACAGGACGGAGGCTACATAGGAGTTTAGCTTCCCCGGGAGAGGTGGGGCAGTGGCCACCGGGACTTGCCTTACGGGGCCCTGCAAACCGGAAGTTGTACCGCCCATCCAGCAAGCAAAGTCCCCTGGAGCCTGGATCAACCACCAGGTGTAACGGCCTGAAAAGCCGTTCTGGCCGAGGATTCTATAATAAGTTCCCCTCTTCAAGTATGTGATGGCATGGTAGCCCACCCCTGGCCCTTTCCGGCAAAAGGCATTCATGGCTGGGGCTACCTGTGGGGTTAGTTCGGGTGTGGGGGTTGGCGTGGGTGTGGGTGCCAGGGTAAAGGTGGGCGTCGGAGTGGGGGTGTTCGTCGAAGTCGGAACGGCCGTCGATGTTGCGGTGGGTGCAATTGGTGTCGCTGTGACTGTTGCGCTGGCAAGGTCAGCAGCCGCAGCTTGGGGTAAATTGCATGCTGTCAGCATGCAGGCCGACGCCAGGCTGATTCCAATCAGGATGATAAATACTTTCCTTCTGCCCATCATCCACACGCCTCCAGTTTCGATATGCTAAAGTAATATCCATCCTCATGGTAACATACAGATTATTTGTAGTCAATCAAATATATTTGGGTATTTTCCTCCTGAGCCCCTCCTTCCCTGCCCCAATCTTCAGATCCCCTGGCAGCCTGACTGCCTGATTCCCTTCTCTCTCCTCTCTATCCTCTTTTCTCTTCCTCCCTGATACCTTTTGATAGCCTCCTGTCAGTTCCTGCCAGACCCCTGGGCGTAATGTATAATGAAATTTCTTACGAGGAGACTTGCATGAAACGCAATAATTTGCTCTGGATTACCGCCCTTCTTCTGGGTTGGAGCTTTGACTTCCTGTTCTGGAAACATGCCCAGGGCCTCAATTTCGCCATCTACGTAGTGCTCTGCCTGGCAGGCGGCTTCCTGGTATTGGGAAGGAATGGCCTCAAGCCTGCCCGGAGATCGCTGCTCCTGCTCATTCCCATCCTCTTCTTCACCTTCGCCACCTTGATCCGCCAGGAGCAGCTCAGCCAGTTCCTTTCCTTTATTATTTCGCTGGGCATGATGAGCTTGCTGGCCGTCACCTACCTTGGCGGTGGCTGGCCCTGGTACAACCTCCCGGATTATGTTGCCCGTTTTGCCGGCTTGGCCGGCAGCCTGCTCGCCCGTCCGCTCATGTTCATCTCCGATCGGAAAAAATCCGCCGCCGCTCAGGGGATGGACACCACCGCCCTCCGTAACCGGCCCGGCTGGAAACGCTTCTGGGCCATCTTCCGCGGCGTATTGATTGCCTTACCGGTTGTGGCTATTTTTGCCGCCCTGCTCTCTTCTGCCGACCTGGTCTTTGCCCAGCGCCTGGATGACTTTACCAAATTGTTTCGGCTTGAGAAACTCCCCGAATACCTCTTCCGGGCCGTCTACATCCTGGTCGGCGCGTACGCCCTGGCGGGCGTGTTCCTGCATGCCGCCCAAAAGAGCCAGGACGGGGGGGTGGCCGGCGCGCAAAAGCCGCTGTTTCCCCAGTTCCTCGGCTTTACCGAGGCGGCTGTAGTCCTGGGGGCGGTTGTGCTGCTCTTTGCCATCTTTGTAGGGATCCAATTCCGCTACTTCTTCGGCGGGCAGACCAACATCGGGGTGCAGGGTTACACCTACTCCGAGTATGCCCGCAAAGGTTTTGGCGAGTTGGTTGCTGTCGCCTTCTGCAGCTTGCTGCTCTTCCTGGGTCTCAGTGCCATCGTCAGGCGCCAAAACCAGTTCCAACGCCGCGCCTTCTCCGGGCTGGGCATTGGCATGGTCGCGCTAGTCGGCGTGATCCTTGTCTCAGCTTTCCAGCGCCTGCTGCTCTATGAGGCCGCCTATGGCTTCTCCCGCCTGCGCATCTACACGCATGTTTTTATGATCTGGCTGGGCGCACTGTTGGCGGTTGTGGTGCTGTTGGAGCTCCTGCGCCGGGAGCGCTTCTTCCCGCTCGCCGCCCTGCTGGCCACGCTCGGTTTTGCCGGAACACTGGTACTGGCCAACGTGGATGCCAGCATTGTCCGTCAGAATGTACGCCGCGCTGCAGCAGGCCAGGCACTGGACGTGGCCTACCTGGCCACCCTTTCTTCCGAACTCTGTCCCCACACTGGTGCAAGCCTACCAGTCCTCCAACCTGCCTGCTGCCACCCGGGAAGCGGCAGGGGCCGCGCTGGTCTGCCAGGCCAACGAAGGTCCACACCGCCCGCTGGCGGAGTGGCAATCCTTCACATTGTCGCGCTTCCGAGCACAGGCCGCCCTGAAACCTGTGCAGGCCAACCTCGACAAGTACCGGCTGGAGGCCGAAGGCATTCCAGCGGCAGTCATTTCTCCCGCTGGGACTCGTTATGAATGTTTTGGCAGCTCCTACATGGATTAATGGAAATATTAAAAAATGAAGGCGAGCTGTGATTGCAACAGCTCGCTTTTTTTATTAACTCCTCAAGGTCAACGCTTCAATCTCCTCCCCCGGTCCCCAACCCCCAGCCCTTATCCTTTTATCACCCTGGCGACCGCCGCGATGTGTTCCGGCAGATTGCCGCAGCAGCCTCCCACCACACGCGCACCCAGGGCCACGTACTTCACGGCATACTCGGCCATCTGCTCCGGCGTTACGTCGAACGCGGTCACTCCCTCCACCATGTGCGGCAGGCCGGCATTCGGTTTGGCCCACAGCGGGAAGGCCGGGTCCACCACGGCATATTCCTGCAGCACTTTTTCCATATTCTCCAGCGTGGTCCCGCAGTTGGCGCCAATCATGGCTGCACCCATTTCCCTGTAGCGTTTGAACATATCCGCCGGCTTGACACCCATCATCGTGCGTACGCCGCGGTCATAGCTGAAGGAAACCACAATGGGCAGATCAGTGACAGAGCGTGCCCCTTTATAAGCCGCATCCGCTTCCTCGAAAGCAAACATCGTCTCGATTACCAGCAGGTCCACGCCGCCTTCTGCCAGGGCTTTGGCCTGTTCTGCAAAGGTTGCCGTGGCTTCCTCAACCGTGAGCGGGCCGTAGGGTTTGATCAACTGCCCCGTTGGGCCCATTGAGCCGCCCACCAGCACCCCCGTGCCTGTTGATGCGGCCTGGCGGGCCAGTTCGGCAGCCCGCCGGTTGACCTCGGGCGCCCGCTCCACGTATTTTGACTCCTTCATCCGCAGACGCGTCCCGCCGAAGGTGTCGGTCAGAATGATATCTGCACCCGCTGCCACAAAGCCCTCTTCCAACTGGAGCACCATCTCTGGTGCGTCAAATACCAGGTCCTCAGGAGGAATGCCGGGCTTGAGCCCCATCTTCTGCAGGCTGGCGCCGGTCGAGCCATCCGCGACCAGGGTTTTGCCGGATTGGAGGCGTTCCAGGAATTTGTTCATACCGATTCTCCGAGAGGCGAGATTCGCTGATTATAACTGGGAAACCGCCTCTTTCTGCCGGCCGGAAGGATTCCCACTCCTGCGGCGCAGGCCCGGAAATTCACTCTCCGGTTTTCCGGAATCTCCAGACAGCCAGCAAGAAAAAGCCAAGTGCATATGCCAACAGCGTCGCGCTGGGGATGAGTGTTGAAGCAAAGCCCAGCCCGCGGACGAGGATGTTCTGGTAACCGGCCATGGCCCAGGCGGAGGGCAGCACCCTGCCGATCGCCGCAAAGGCGCCGCTGCTGGCCTCCAGCGAGAACCAGAGACCACCCAGCGCCGAAAAGATGAACATCCCGATCAGCGAGAACAGGATCACCTGGGAGTCGCTTTTGGCTAATACGCCGATGAGCAGGCCGGTGGCCGCGATCCACAGCCCCAGGCTGATGGAGACCGCCAGCGTGCCCAGAGGCTCACGGAGGTAGTCCACGCCCAGCGCTAACTGGCCGAATACCACCAGCAATATTATTTGCAGGAACACTACCACGAACATCGCCAGTAGGTGTCCCGCCACAACCTGCCAGGAGCGCATCGAGGTGGTCATCATGCGCTGCAGGGTGCGCAACTTGCGCTCTTGTACCAGCGTCTGCCCAGAGACCACCAGACCGAAGATAGCGAACATGACTAGGATGCCCGGCGAGGCTTGGTTGTAGGGATTGTCGCCATACAAGGATTTCTCCGGCTGCGCCACGGCCATTTCGACTCGGATCAGCTTGTTGTTATCGATCCGCGCCCAGGCCTGCGCCGCCGCCGTGAAGGATGGCTTGTACTCGGCGGAGCTGCCAGCACTCTCTGCGCCCAACCGAGCGATCTCCACGGAACTCCACAACTGTGTGACCGGGACTCGCAGCAGGTTGAAGAGGGATTGTCCGCGCGCTGTGTTCAGGTCGGCGACCAGTGTCAACTGCGGATCGTTCCCCGCTTCAGCCTGTTGGCTGTACCCGGCGGGTACGATCAAAGCCCCAGTGGTTTCACCCTTGCGCACGGAAGTTTGCGTGGCGTCCGGGGCGAGTTCCACCAGTTTGACCGAGTCCAGCTTCGACAGGAAAGTGAACAACAACTGCGAGAGCAGCCCGTCCGGATCATTGTTCACCCATCCCAACGGAATACGATTGTCGATAGGAGTATTGCTCTCAGCCCCGCTCCTGTAGGCGAAGCCCATGAAGAGGGTGAAGGCGATAGGCATGGCAACCAGGAACAACAGCGAACGTTTATCGCGGAAGGTTTGGGTGATGTCTTTGAAGGCGAGGTCGAGGATTCTCATGGCATGTCTCCTGTACCCATCAAGCAAAGCGCCGGCGGAACATCACCGCGCCAACGGCGAACATGACTACACCCATCGCCACCAGCACCAGGAAAGGCACCACCAGGTCGCCGGCAGGATGTCCAGCCAGGGTAAGCTTCCAGGCCTTGAGCACCCAGCCCTGCGGCGTGAAGTTGCTGATGACCTTGAACGAGGGGGGCATATCGATATTGGTGGTGAACAGGCCGCTGAGCATCCCCAGGGCGGTGAGGCCACCTCCGAATATAGGCCCAGCCTGCTTGCTTGTCTTGATGAAGGATACCAGCAGCACGCCCAGTCCCACCGAAGCGAATATCTGGCCAAACAACGCCAGCGCCATTGCGCCGGGATCACCCCAGCGGATGCCAAAGATCAACCTGCCGGCTGCCAGCAGGATGATTCCCTGGATCAAGACAGCCAGCAGGACAGCCAGGAATTTGCCAGCCAGTATGATGGTCCGATCGGTAGGCGTGGTGAAGAGGCGCGCCAGGGTGCCTTCTTCGGATTCCTCCAAAATGGAGGTCATCGAATAAGCGCCAGTGAAGAAAGAGAAGAAGATGAGCTGCCCCGCCATCACCAGGCCGAGCATCGATTGCAGATTGTTGGTTCCTCCGCCGGCCGCCGGTGAGACGGCCACCAAGGCGGCCTTTTCCGGCGAATGGAACAGGTTGCGTTGGAAATCGGCGTACCAGGTGGAATATTTCTCGATCAGCGCCGGGATGCCCACCTGGTCGAGCGTCCTGCCGCTGTCAGTCATGCGTTCGTTGATCACCCGGAAAGCAACACCGCCCCCGGATACCCCATCCAGTAGCGAAGAGACCATGTCACGTACAACAGTCGGGCCGATGGTCAGCGTGGGATCCTGCAGGATGAGGATGGAGGTTTTGTTATTCCCGGCGAGGTATTCTTCGGTGAAGGTCCTGGGGATGATGACCGCCACGCCGATCTCCTGTTTGTTCAATGCCAGGTGCGCAGCGGCTTCGTCGGTGAAATCGCTGGCTGTGATCCAAGATCGGACACTCGTATCGAAAAACATGCTGCGGATATTCTCACCGAGGGAAGCCGCCAGGGGGGTGCCACCAGGCAATACATCCGCATTGACCACGCCCATCTTGATCGCGGTCATGCTCACATCCCCGCTTTTCATACTGCCAAAGGCGAAGTAGATTAGGAGCGAAATCAGCAGCGGCGCGAAGAAGGACATCCCGATCAGGAACAGGCTGCGTGACGAGCGGACCAGGTCTTTGAAGGCAATATCCAGGATTTTCATGGGCAATCTCCTGACAATGGGCGACAGAACATAAACTACTGACTATTCATCGTTTATGGTCCGCAGTCCAACGTCTAATCGCGCAACGCCCTTCCCGTCAAGTGTAGGAAGACCATTTCCAGGTTCGGCTCTCGGATGTCCACCGAGGTGATGCGTATGCCAGCCCTGGTAGCCGCTTCAAACAGCCTCGGCAGGACACGGTTGGAATCATCCGCCAGGACAGTAATCCTGCCATCGGTCGCATCGATATGCGTCACCCCTTCGGTCTTTTGCCACTCCGGCAGGACTCTTTCGGATTCCGCGTTGAGGACAAGTTCAAGACGCGTCTGTTCGCCGACCATCCGGATTAGCTCATCGTGCGTGCCGTAGGCAATCACTTTACCCTTGTCCATGATGGCGATGTGGTGGGAGAGCTCGGCGGCCTCCTCCATGTAGTGCGTAGTGTAGAGCACGGTCATGCACTGCCGGTTGAGCTCCTTGACGTTATCAAGGATGTTACGGCGCGACTGCGGATCGATGCCCACGGTCGGTTCGTCCATGATGATGACCTGCGGCTTATGAAGCAGCGCCGCACCGATGTTGACGCGCCGCTTCATGCCGCCCGAGAACTTGCCGATGTGATCCTTCTGCCGGTCGGTCAGGCCGATGATCTCTAGCACTTCGTCCACCCGGGCCTGGAGCGCCGCGCCACGCAGGCCATACATCTTGCCCCAGAAGACCAGGTTCTCGCGTGCCGAGAGGTCCGGATACAAGGCAATATCCTGCGGCACTACGCCTAGGCAGGCTTTCGCCTCTTCTGCATCGGTGCGAATGGAATGCCCCATGATGGTGGCGTCCCCAACGGTCGGCTCCAGTAGGCCGGAGAGCATTGAGATGGTGGTGCTTTTTCCGGCGCCATTGGGGCCAAGCAGACTGAGCACCTCGCCCTGATCGACGGCAAATTCCACGCCCTGCACGGCCTGGAAATCTCCAAACGATTTCTTAAGATTCTTTACTTCGATTGCGTTCATGGCGGGTCTCCTGAGCCGTTCCCGCCTGCCTTTCCCGGAAAGGCGGGAATCGGGGATGAAAGGAATGGGGAAAGGTCAACTCTTCCAATTAAAATAGGGAAAACTTGCATGGAAGTCTACTGGCTCACCTGGATGGATTGGACCAGGGCGTCCAGCATATCGAGTGCAGGGGAGAAGTTCTGCGAGGAGCTGCCCTCCAGCAAGGAGGTTACGGCAGAGTAGTAGGCCTGCATATCGGCATTGGGATTGGCCAGATAAGGATAAGGCACTCCACCTGCTGGCAGCGGCGCACCGGCATCGCTCGTATCCGCAAGAACCGGGCTCGTCACAGGCAGGATGGCCACCACATACCAATATCCATCCGAGGTAACACCCTGGAACATGTAGAACAGGTCCTGGTTGTTCACCGAAGCTGGGAACTGGGCATGTTCAGTCAGGAAGCGCACGCCCTTTCCATTCTGGAATGAGATCACCTGGATGTTGGAGGCGAACACCTGCCTGGTATTGAAGAAAGGCACTCCCGGGAGCACATCGGCGGTCATGGGGGCGCCTGCACTGCCGAGGATATTGTCGATGCGGCGAATGCTCTCGAAGGCGCCGGTTTTCATCTCGGCATACGCCTGTGCCGGGTAGACATAGATCTGCGGCTCCTGCGACTTGCCCTGCAGAAAATATCCTTCGAGCTTCACCTGGTTATGGCCGGGAGTCCACTGCCAGGCAGGCAGGTCGGGGCTGTCGGCACGCGCAACCTGGCTGCCATTGATCCCGCTGGCGAGGCCTTGGGGCAGGCTGAAATGCAGCGGCCCAAAGGAAACCGCCTGGGCCTTCGGGGAGGCGGGTGTATCGGTTAGGGCGGCTGATGGCGGAACGGAAGTGGCGGTAGGTGGAGCAGGCATATCCACGTGCGGGGTAACGGTGGGTGGTTCCGCAGTCGGGTTCGTCACCAGGGTGACGCAGCCCCCCAGGGTCAACGCGAGAACGATCATAAGGGTAAGAAGTTTTTTATTCATTTTCGAGGTTCCTTTCATTGTTTTCCACTTTGTAGAGCTCTACAAAGTAATCGCTATCATCATACTATTCCATGCATAAAGCCTCCCCTGCCAAAGGGAGAGTTTTTACTATCCTAATGGACAGGTTGGGAATTATCCGACCTTAAACAGGAACCACACGTTCGACAGATCCATCAGGTAATGTGCCACGATAAGCGGCGGCAGGCGGCGGATGCGCAGATAGGCAAGCAGCATCGCAATGGACAGCGGAAGAAAAGTGATGAACATGTATAGTCCGAACCGCCAACCGGCCAGCATCAGGAAACTATGCTGGAGGGCAAAGAAGAAAGCAACGACTGCCACCGATAACCAGCGGGACTTTGTGATCGCGATCAAACGCGGCAAGGCATAACCGTTGTAGGTTATCTCTTCAGTGGCAGACCATACGATCCACCAGATAAAGCGCGCGTAAAGTAGAGGCAGCAAAGGCAAAACGCGATAGAACGTGTATTCCGGGAATGATGGGTTGAGTTTGCCGTATATGATCAGTTGGCCTAACGCGCCGGCGCCGAAAATCGCGACAGGGAATATGAGCAGGAAAAGCCCCAGCCCAAGAGGGATTTCGGTTTTAAGTCTGCTCTTCACAAGGCCGATCAGGTCACGGATGTGGATACCTTCACGCCTGGTCAGATAGTACAGGATGCCGAGACAGCCGATATCAACCAGCGTGCCGTACACGGGCCACCAGTTTCGAATGGTCACGGTCGCGTTTGGGATATGGAGCAGGAGGAGAAGCAGAAGGGTGAGTCCTTGTGCAATGAGGATGAAGGCCGAACGCGCAACCAGCATCAGCATGGGACCGTAGCGGGGGATGCGTCCTGCAGCCAGACGGGATTGAACAGCTTCAAAGGAATTGATGGGCTCGAGTGTTGTGGTCATTGGGATTCTCCTGAAAGATTGAACTCTGTAATGACAGGTATGTTCCATCTGATGATATTCTTAATGTGTATTTAAATAAAGCAGGTGTAGATAAAAATTACGAACAGGAGGACGAACAGCGGCAGGATGACAAGCAGGAGGTTGATGGAAGAGTTTTTGGTCATGGTTCCTTTTTCGTAGGTTTATTTCTTGGACCTGTCGCGCAATCTGGTATAAATTTCGTTCTGCACTTAGAGCGTCCCGGCAAGATTAAACAAAGCATGTAAGATTATTGCCGGATAGATGCTTCCTGTTTTGACCCGGCTATACCCAAAAGCCAGCCCAACCAACGTGGAAAAGCCAACTTGGAACAGGATGAACCCGGTTGGATAATGACCCAGGTTGTTCAGGTGCGCACTGGCAAAGACCACGGTGCTCAAAAGAACGGTCAATATTCCTGCTGTCCGCTCAGGGTAGAGCTTGCCGAATCCAAACAACATCATTGAAACAAGGATACCTCTGAACAAACTCTCCTCTCCCAGGGGGACGACAACCCCTTCAAAGAACCAGGTGTTGGCCCCAAATGGGGTTGATCCAACCAGCAGGCGGTAGATTAGCGGGGCCCCAAGAAAGAAGATCGTCAATCCCAGCAATAATTTCCAATGTTTTGCCATTGTCCCGATTTGGTAACCAAAGAAACGCGGTGCCCAGAGAACAGGCATGAAACCAAGGAACAGTAAAACAGCGTCGGAAAGGATATCATTTATATATATGTTATGAGGTTTTTGGGAGAGAGCCTGATAGATCGTATTGTTGGCATATATGGCTCCCCAGACCAGGGCCAGTCCCCATAGGATATACAGGACGGTGAAAATAATGGTTTTTGTTTTCATGTTCGTTGCCTCTCTTGTACTTTAAACTTATTCACTTCATCACTTATTATCCTTGCCTTGCTTATGGCACCTGCGTGATGAACTTTTTCCCGTCACGCTTGCACATTCTGCGGATCACTTCCCGTCCGGTGCGCGCCGAAGGGAAGATGCCGCCACCGGGCTGCAGCCATTGGCCTATCTGGTAGAAATGGTCCAGGCCGGACAACTCGGGTGAAAAGCCATTGGCCGCATAAGCAGCCGTCTGCGGTGTCAGGGCAAAGGACTGCTTGGCACCCCGGTAGGCGGCGATATAACGCTCGAAGGTCAACGGGGTGGCCACATCCACCATATCCACTGCTTTGCGAAGTCCGGGAAAGCGGCTGTCCAGGTGGGCAATCAACGCATCCGAGGCAGATTGCTTTTCAGCCTGGTAATGAGCCGGGTCGGTGGAAACCTCTTTCCAATATTCATAGCTGGAAGGGATGCGTGAAAGGACCACCGTGTGGCTTTCAGGCGCGCAGGTGGGGTCATACGTGAAGATGTGATACCAGAATGCCCGATGTTCCTCCCCGGCAAAGGTCACCGGAGCAGGGAGCAGGTCCACCTGCGAATGCGATGCACCGCTCAAGTTGTAGTTCACCCCCAGCGCGATCTGGATGATGGCCGGGTTTAAGGGGAGGCTGGCATAGCGCAGGCGCAGTTCTTCATCCACAAAACGTTCATCCAGCAGCTTGCGCAATGTTTGGTAACCATCGCACGCAGCAATGATCCATTCGCCGTGAATTTCGCGTCCGTCCGCCAGGCGCACTCCAACTGCCCTTGGGCCCTTTGCCCCCGGCATGGTTTGCGTCAGGATCTTCTCCACGCGCGTCTTGTAATGGATCTGACCGCCCAGGCTGGTGAACCGCTCCGCCACAGCCCTGGAAAAGGCCAATGAGCCGCCGATCGGGTAGCCCTGAGAGCGGGTGGTATTCCAGGCCAGCATGCCGATGACACTACCCATCGGCAGCTCGTCCGGCTGGATCCGGGCAAAGGCCGCACGCAGGAAGGGGGAACGGAAGCGCCCGGCAAACTCAGCCAGACTTTCGCGACTGTATTTGTTATACGTGCTCAGCCAGCCCAGGAAGCGTGGCATCTCCCGGATCATTTCCCACATATTGACGTCCAGCGGTGGGTCGAAGACTGCCATGCGGCGGATCGCGCCGACCAGTTCAATGATGAGCGGCCTGTCTTCCGGTGAAAGGCCCAGCAGGTGACTTTCAAGTTTCGCCAGGTCTGCGTACATCACCAGTTCCTGCCCGGCCTGGTCGCGCACGCGCACCAACTCGTCGTGGTCCACGAAAGTACGAGCCTGCACCGCCCCCAACTCCTCCCATAGGCGGTGGAAGCGGGTGCCGGGCCGGCTGCCATTGAGGAACTCGATGCAACCATCCACCCGGTAGCCCTGCTTGGTCCAAGCGGTGGCCAGTCCTCCGGGCATGTTGTGCTGCTCGAAGATGTGTGCCTGGTAACCGTTCATCTGTGCGTAGCAGCCGGCTGCCAGCCCGGCAATCCCCGCGCCGATGATAAGGATGGTTTCATTATCAGCCATGGTTATTAAGGGATCAAAGAGCGGTTTAAATGATCCCGCCGGGGATCATCAAGTACACCAGCACGGTGGTGATATCCAGCAGGGCATGGACGGTAACAAAGTAAGGCAGCAGGCTCGGCCGGATCTTCAGCGCCAGCCCGGTGATCAGGGCAAAAGGCAGGAACATTCCCAGCCGCCAGAGCATGAATCCGCCGTTCAGGATCAGCGGCAGGAACATGTGCTGCGTCGCCAAAAAGAAGGAGGCAATGATCCAGGCAACCCAGCCATTCCTGAGCTGCACTGCCAGCCTCGGCATGCAATAGCCAAAGTAGGTCGGCAGCTCGGCAAAGGCGATGGTGAGCGGGAAGAGGAAGCTCAGCACGAATGCCCAGGCTGGCAGTGGGCGGAAGAGCATGTTCGTTGCGATGGCGGCATCCCCAAAGATGGCCTTGGCCAGAGGCTCGCGCGGCAGTGCGGCCAGGGGCATGGTCACGATGCTGAAGCCGATGAACCAGAGCAAGTCTTTTTTCCAGGTGACCTTTGAGAAGCGCAGGATGTCGAAGAAATTCTTTCCCTCCGCCCGGAACAGGCGCACCAGCAGGAAGATCGAGACGAAATTGGCCAGGAAGGCCATGAAGGTCCACCAGCGGGCCGATTCATCCCAGGCGGATTTCGTTCCCGCCACCCACACAACCAGGGCTATCAAGATCTGAAAGAGCAGGAACAGGGCCGAGCGCGAGAAAAGCATTAACCAGGGATGGGAGGCTTTGAAGGGTTTTCCCGGGAGTGGTATCGCATTGGAATGGGTTGCAATGGTTTCCATAAGAATTCTCCTTTAATAACTGCAGTATCGACTTTAGTCGTGACCCGTTAGCATACGATTGCCTTCCAGGCGCGGCAGGACCAGCAGAGCCAGTATCAATCCAAGCACGATCAGGATACCGAATGCCGCCAGGTTCAATGTGACTGGCAGGAGGGCGGTATTGACAACGTTGAATGCCAGGTGAAAGACCACTGGCAGCAGCAGGCTGTACCTGCTGTGATTGAAGATCCAGGTTACGTAAAAGATCGTCGGAAACACGAACAGCAAGTTGAGCGCCAGGTAAAGGATACCAAACTGGTCGAAGGTATCCAGCAGCAGCCAGAACGGCAGGTGCCATACACCCAAGCAGGCTGCTCGGCAAATGCGTTTATGGTTGCACTGCAATACTGCTGATGAGCGTGTCCAGCTTGTTGATGGCAGGAGTAAAACTTTCGAGGCTTTCTGCATTGAGTTGGGCGGTGGTTTCAGCAATATACGTCTTATAGTTTTTGCTGAAGTCCTCCCAACTCTGCCCATTGGGTGGGTTCTTGGCGTCTCTCAGGAGACCAGCATTGCTGATGGGCAGGATGACCGAGACCCAGGTTTGACTGTCGGTGGTCAGGCCTTGAAATGTGTAGAATATCCCCTGGCTGTTGACAGGTACGATGCCCTGGGAATACTGGGTAAGATACCGAATTCCTCTGCCGTTTTTGAATGGGATGACAGCAACCTGGCTGGAAAACATTTGTAAAGCGTTAATGGGTGCGAGAAGCGGCAATTCCTGGCTGCCGATGTTGGTGCCGGAGATCCGTGTCTTAAGGTCTGCCACACGGGGGGGCACGAGATCGGGGAGCAACGTGCCAAAGCGCTGGATCGGGAAAATGCATCAATTTTCGGAGTGACACTCGTGTCCATCCATGCATAATTCTTCAGGATCACTTCGGTGTATTCCGGGTGAATGCCGAAGTACGGCAGGTCTCCGCCGCTGGCTTCGGGGATGGTCTGGCATTCGTAGCCGGAGCCGGTTGAAGGGTCGAGATTGAAGGATACTCTGTTGCAAGTGACATTTGCCCGCAGGATTGGCTGGGTGGCAGTTTCCGTAGCCGGGACGGTGGGAGTGCGCTGCAATCCACTGCAACCGGACAGCATAAGGACAGCGATGAGAAGAGAAAACAAAGATGTGTTCATTTTCATGGGAATCTCCGGATCTCCTTTCTTGCTATGGACTGGATGAGAAAACGAATTGCCACCCTGATCCAGTATTGTTCTTCATCCGGTTCTTCCAATCAAATCATTCTCTCTCCAGTTTATGCCGGAAAGAGCGTAATTGCCCCTGACATAAGGATGGTTCTGCCCTATCCAAGTGGATAGGTTGGGGTTATTTCTTTATGAAACTGTGATCGAAAATCCTCCTGAGTAACTATTTTTTCCGGTACAATTGGACTTGTTGTCAAAGGTGATGCCCATGGAGAGAAACAAGAACGCTGACGATCCGGTTCTCCAGGAGGGGGAACGATTTGACTTTTCGGAAGCACGCTTCCGCACAATATTCGATACGGCTGCGGTTGGGATCGGGATGCTGAGTCTGGACCGCAAGCTCATCGATGCCAACCCTGCCTTCTGCCGCATGTTTGGCATGGCTCGCGAAGAACTTATCGGGCATACTCCCGCAATTATTACGTATCCGGAAGATTTCTCTCAATCCACGCAGCAATTTCATGATCTCCTGTCTGGCAGGCAGGATTATTTCTGGGGTGAGCGTCGCTACGTCCGTAAGAACGGGGAGGTGTTCTGGGCACATGTCACCATGTCGGTTGTGCACGGTCCTGATGCCAAGCCGCTCTACCTGGTAGGCTTGTTGGTGGATATCGATGCACAGAAGAAAGCTTCGGCTGAACTACAGCAGTCCGAAATGCGTTTTCGCACCGTTTTTGAGACCACATCCGTAGGGATCGCCCTGGTCGGGTTGGATGGAATTCCGTTGGCCGTCAACCCGGCCATCCAGAAGATGACCGGTTATACACAGTCGGACCTTCTGAAGATGAACGGCCTGGAGCTCACCTATCCCGATGATCGTCCGGAAGCGGTCAAGCTGATGGATGAACTGGTTAAGGGTGAACGGGATGCTGATTCAAGTGGAATGCCGTTTCTTGCGCAAGGATGGCGATGTCCATTGGGTGCGGCAGAGGATCTCTCCAGTTCCTGGGCCGGGTGGCAAGCCAGCCTATATCGTGGTGATGGTTGCAGATATTGACGAGCAGAAACATACTCAGCTCGAGCTGGAGGAATCTGAAAGACGCTTTCGGACATTGTTCGAGAATGTTTCCATAGGAATGGCAATGGTTAGTCTTGATCGGCGCATCTTGGCGGTCAATCACACCACTGAAAGGATCATCGGCTGTACAGCGGACGAATTGATCGGTACGAGTCCAGCTGACCTATCCTATCCTGAAGATCGCTTGATTGGCTTGGAAGGATTTAATGACCTGGTTGCGGGAAAGCGGGAGAGTCTGTTGATGGAAAAGCGCTATGTCCGCAAGAATGGTGAAGTCTTCTGGGCTCGGATCACCTATTTGCTTGTACGCAGCCCGGATGGCCAACCGCAACTTCTGGCCGGTTCTATTGAGGATATCAACGAGCAAAAGATGGCTGCAGAAAAGCTCAGAGCACAGGAGAACGAATACCTGCGCACCCTCGAGCAGCGCGTGGATGAGCGTACCCGGGAGTTGAAAGAGGCCAACCTGCACCTGGTGGCTGAGATTGAACATCGCCAGCAGGTGGAAGAAACACTGGCCAGCAAGGCCGCTGAGGAGGCCATCCTGGCGGAACGTACCCGCCTTGCGCACGACCTGCATGACGCCGTCACTCAGACGCTCTTCTCAGCCAGCCTGATCGCCGAGGTGCTGCCTGATATGTGGGGTATCGATCAAGACGAAGCCCGTAAGAGCACCGAGGAATTACGCCAACTTACGCGCGGCGCATTGGCGGAGATGCGTACCCTGTTGCTTGAGCTGCGCCCGGCTGCTCTGACACAGACGCGCTTCCCGGACCTGCTCAGGCAACTGAGTGAAGCCGTGATTGGGCGTGCCCGTCTGCCAGTCCACCTGGATGTAACCGGAAATTACGAAATGCCTCCGGAGGTCAAGGTGGCATTTTACCGTATCGCCCAGGAAAGTCTGAACAACATAGTCAAGTATGCGCGCGCCACTCTGATCGAGATCCAGCTCCGGCAGGAATGTTGCAACGTTCACCTTGAGATCCGTGACAATGGTATTGGTTTTGATTCCGCCTCCATCAAGCCTACCAGCCTTGGCATGCGAATCATGCGCGAGCGGGCCGATGCGATCCATGCCAAATTTCGGATCACCAGCCGCAGTGGACAGGGTACGACGGTCAGCTTGGGTTGGAACGAAGATGAAGTGTTCCCAATTTCTAAAATTCACTCGCGAGGTGGAATATGACAACCATTCGCATCCTTGTGGTGGACGATCATGCCGTTGTCCGCAGCGGTTTGAGTAAATTCCTGATGGTCAATAAAGATATGCAATTGGTTGGTGAAGCCTCCGATGGCTTGGAAGCGGTCCAATTGGCTGGCCTGTACCAGCCGGATGTGATCCTGATGGATTTGATAATGCCGGGTATGGATGGCATCACCGCCACACGCGAGATCCACCAGAGATATCCCCAGATACGCATCATTGCCCTGACCAGTTTCTCCGAGCAGAACTTGGTTCAAGGTGCTTTGCAGGCTGGGGCAATCGGCTACCTGCAGAAAAATGTTACTGCGGGAGAACTGGGCAATGCTATCCGTTCTGCGTATGCCGGTCGTATGACCCTATCCCAGGAAGCAATACAGGTGCTCGCCAATACCAGTGCCCAACCGCATATCCCGGGATTCGGGCTCACCGAGCGGGAACGGGACGTCCTCAAGGGAATGGTGGAGGGGCTGAATAATAACGAGATTGCCGAAAAACTGGTCATCAGCCTGGGGACCGTCAAGTTCCATGTCTCCAATGTTTTCCAGAAACTTGGGGTGGAAAGTCGCGTGGAAGCTGTCAGGCTGGCAATTGAGCAGAAGATCGTCTGATTGTTGCTCTTCTGTTGCTATTTTGTCATACCTGTCCATTTGGCTAGGAAAAACCCCTCTCTTGGACAGATGCAAGTTCTCCTCCCCGGATGTAAACTCCAGGTGAGGTGAACATGATGCGTGTTTTAATTGCCGACCAGGATCCTGCTTTCAGGAAAGCCCTGGCACTTCTGATTGCCAGGAAGCTGGGAATCAGGCATGTTGACGAAGCGTCCGATACTGGTGTCCTGATACAAAAGCTGGCAGATACGGCGCCGGATCTGCTTCTGCTTAATTGGTCTCTGCAAGGAACTCCCGGACCGGAAATCTGTTTATTGCTCCGGAATACTTATCCCAATTTGAAGGTGATCCTGATCAGTCTGCATCCGGAAGATGCCGCGGCGGCCCATTCAGTGGGAGCTGGTTTCATTTGTAAAAGCGCTCCTCCTGATGAGACTCTGGCCGTGCTTAATACATATATTTTTCAGGGTGGATAACCCGCGTCAAATTCGGATCCTTGAGCGAACGGGTCTCCAATTATAATGGGGGGAGTTACTGGAGCCCCAGGATCATGCTTTTCCCTTCTATCTATTATTTCCTTTCCTTTGGTGCCATTTCCATCCTGTTTCCATTCCTTGCGCTCTTCTACCAGAGCCAGGGCCTGACCGGTGCACAGATCGGTCTGCTGGCAGCCATTTCACCGATCGTCTCCTTTTTCGGCGCCCCGCTCTGGACAGGTGTTGCAGATGCCAGCCACCGCCACAAGCTGGTGGCGCTGCTTTCCACCCTCGGCGTGGTGATTGTCACTTTCATCTTCCCGAGAATCGCCACTTTCGGCGGCCTGCTCTTGATGATCAGCCTGTTTGCCTTGTTTTACGCTCCAGCCAGTTCCCTGGTTGACAGCGCCGTGCTGGCCCTGCTGGGTGACCGTAAGGAACGCTTCGGGCGCGTCCGGCTCTGGGGTACGATTGGCTATGGTGTGGTAGCGCCCTTCGCCGGCAACCTGATCGGCCGCATGGGACTGCCGTGGGCTTTCTGGGGCTACGCTATCCTGATGCTGGGTAGTCTCCTGGTCATTACCCGGGTCCCCTTTCGGCAGAGTCGCTCGAACGGTTCATTTCGGGGGGGGATGCGCGTGCTCTTTGCCAACCAGTCCTGGATGCTCTTCCTGGTGATGGTCTTCATTGCCGGGATCGGCATGGCGACCATCAACAACTATCTCTTCGTGTATATGCAAAGCCTTGGAGCGAGCAAGACCCTGATGGGTTTTGCCCTGACTGTATCAACCCTCTCCGAGATTCCTGCTATGTTTTTTAGCGACCGCCTGCTAAAGCGCTTCGGGGCACGCGGTATGCTGGTCATCGCCATGACGACCATTGCCCTGCGCCTGATCTGCTACTCCCTGACTACGCAGCCCTGGGTTGTCCTGGTCATCCAGCTTGTGCATGGGCTCACCTTTGCTGCCATCTTCACTGCTGGTGTCCACTTCGCCGGCCTGGTCGCCCCGCCCGGCATGCAAGCCACCACCCAGGGGATGTTCAGTGGTACTCTGATGGGCTTCGGCTCGGCCGCCGGCGGTCTCCTGGGCGGCCTCCTGCTGGATCGTTTTTCACCCGGCGGCATGTATGCCATTACCGGGACGCTGGTGCTGGCTGGCTTGATTGCCTTCCTGGTCGTCGAACACAAGCTGGTGCCGAAGCCATGATCTCCGTTAATCCTGAACTTGTGCTGGATACGCGCGCTGAGCTGGGGGAAGGTCCGTCCTGGGAACGGCTTTCGGGTTGCCTCTACTGGGTGGATATCCGCCTCGGGCATGTGCACATTTTCAATCCGAAAGATGGGACCGACCGACTAATTGAGGTAGGTGAACCCCTTGGCTGCGTCGCCCCGCGCCGATCTGGCGGACTGGTGCTTGGCTTGCGCAGCGGCTTTGCTACCATAAACTCTCCCCTCTCCCAACCCGCAGGATTGGGGGTGGGGTCGGGGCCAATGCTGACCTATCTCGTTAATCCTGAAGCCCAGCTGCCCGGAAATCGCTTCAACGACGGCAAGTGCGATCCGGCCGGGCGTTTCCTGGCTGGCAGCATGGACAACGCTGAGATCGAAGCGACCGGCTCACTCTATTCGCTTGACCCGGGTGGCTCGCTAAAAACACTTCTCACCGGGACGCGCATCTCCAATGGCCTGGCCTGGAGTCCGGATTACCGAACCTTCTATTTCATCGATACCCCCACCCTCACGGTCATGGCGTATGATTACGATCTGGCCACAGGCGCCATCGCCAACCCGCGCCCGGCAATCACCGTCCCGCCCGGGCTGGGTTGGCCGGACGGCATGACCTCGGATGGCGCAGGCATGCTCTGGGTGGCGATGTGGGGCGGTGCAAAGTTGACCCGCTGGAACCCGGCCACGGGCCAGTTGCTGGCGGAAATACCCATCCCGGCCTTCAATGTTTCCTCTTGTGTTTTTGGCGGCCCGGACCTGACCGATCTTTATGTCACCACCGCGCGTAAGGGAATGGATGCGGACCAACTGGCAAAATACCCTCTCTCCGGCGGCCTGTTCCGGCTCCGCACGGGTATCCAGGGTATGCCAACCTTTGAATTCGGTGGTTAGTACCCGTCAAAAAGCTGCTCCCGCTGCATCTCTGGGGATCCATCAGACCAAAGTTCCGTTACTTTCGGGATCAATCACTCGACTATAAGACTATATACCCAGCCGACAATTCGACTTTAAGACTATTAGACTATCAGACTATGCGACTACTCAACTGCTCGACTGCCAAACTACCCAACTTCCCTTCCCTCAGTTGTGCTAAAATAACCATACCTTTTTGGAGCCCCTATGCCTGACATGGTTGAAGTAGTCATTGACAGCGTACGCGTTAGTTTGATGTCCCCCCAGCGGGTGGTGGTTTTACGCCAGAAGGATGTGGAACGCTACCTGGCCATCTGGGTCGGGCCGTACGAGGCCGAGTCCATCACGGTGGCCTTGCAGGAAGTGGAAATGAGTCGCCCCTTGACCCACGACCTGCTAAAGAATCTTTTCAGCACCTTCAATGCTAAAGTCCTGCGCGTCGAAATAGTCGCTCTTAAAGAAGACATTTTCTACGGCAACATCGTCGCCAAAACGGATGAGAAAATCATCGATATTGACGCGCGTCCCTCGGATGCCATTGCCCTGGCGGTACGCGTCCACGTCCCCATGCTGGTCAGCCAGGATGTGATGGATGCAGCCGGTATCGTTCCCGAGCGCGATATGCAAGCGGAGACCCCGGTTGCGCCGGCCGATGATGCCATGCCTCAGCCGAATCCGCCCGCGGATAGCGAAGAAGGTCTGGATGTATTTGAGGATTTCCTGAAGAAACTCAAAGACGATCCAGGCGATGAAGAAGAGAAACCAAAATCCTGATGACCGACCTGCCCGCTCCCGAAGAACGTGATCCTGCCAGGTGCCGCCAGCACAGGTGAGCCTGAAGAAGAGCCCCTACCCGCTGATGCCAGTCCCCCCGGCACAGGAGAGCCGTCGGGTCGGGTGGACCGTGCCCTTCCGGGTTATCGCCTGCCCTTGCCGACAGGCCAGGGAGACTCTGCTCGAAGGGAACCTCCGTCCCGTCCACGTCCGGCATCCCCCACAACCGTGAAGCCGAAGAAGCCGTTGTGGGGGCAGTGCTCATCAACCCGGAAGCCTACTATGACCTGGCCCAGTTCCTCCAGGCCGACGATTTCTATATCCACCGTCACCGCTGGATCTGGGAGGCTTTCAACCGCCTGCATGAAAAACGCATCCCGCTTGACTTTTTAACGGTTACCGAAGAGCTCCAGAGTGCCGGGCAATTGGCCGAAATTGGCGGACCGGCCTACCTGACGGCGCTGCTCAACCAGGTTCCGACCTCCCTGCATGCCGAAGCCTATGGACGGATGGTCGAGGCCTCCGCCATTCGCCGCCGCCTGTTGACCTCCGCCAACCAGATCGCCACCCTGGCCTACAATGAGCAAGAGTCGGTCGAGAACGTCATCGAGGAATCGGAGAAATCCATCTTCAACGTCAGCGAGCGGCGGCTCAAGAAAGACCTCCAGCCGATCTCCACCGTCTTGAGTGAATACTACGACCGGATTGACGAGCTTGCCAAGCGTCCCGAAGACATCTTCGGTGTCCCCACCGGCTTTGTTGACCTGGACCGGACACTGACCGGCCTTCAGCCTTCCGACTTGCTGATCATCGCTGGTCGCCCGGGTCAGGGTAAATCCGGTTTCCTGCTCTCGGTTGCCAAGAACGCCGCCCTGCTGCATAAGAAGCATGTCGCCATTTTCTCGCTGGAAATGTCCAACGAGCAGGTGGTTCAACGCTTATTGGCGCAGGAGACTGGCATCGACTCGCAGCGTTTGCGCAACGGCAAACTCCATGAGAATGAGTGGCCGCTGTTGACCCACGCCATCGAAGTGCTGGGCGATACAAAGATCTACCTGGACGACACCCCTGCCATCACACCGCTGGCACTGCGCACCAAGTGCCGCCGCCTGCATATGGAGTTCGGCCTCGACCTGGTCATCCTCGACTATATCCAGCTGATGGGCGGGGACAATCGCACCGAGAACCGGGTTCAGGAAGTTTCATATATCTCGCGCAACCTGAAAGTACTGGCGCGCGAACTCAACGTCCCTGTGCTGGCAGCCGCACAACTCAGCCGCGCCGTCGAACAGCGCACCGACAAACGCCCGGTGCTCTCCGACTTGCGTGAATCGGGCTCCATTGAGCAGGACGCCGACATCGTCATGTTCATCTACCGCCCCGACCAGTACGAGAAAGACACCGAAAAGCAAAACGTGGCCGAGATCATCATTGCCAAGCACCGCAACGGTCCCACCGGCAGCGTGGAACTGATCTTTATGAGCCACCTGGCCAAGTTCGTTGACGCCGCCACGCGCAAGATTGATTTGAGCCAGACGTAATATCACTTTCCCTGCCCTCCTTCCTTACGGGCTCAAATCCCGCTGGCAGAGGGAATCTAAAAATGACAAAATTCCAGGGCTTTAAAGACTCCGAGAAATTTACCCAGGTCCCCGACTCGTTCTTTTACTCTCTGCTCAATGAGATAGATGATCTGGACGAGTTGAAGGTAACGCTGTATGCCCTGTGGCGGATTGCAAACATGGAAGGCCGTGTCCATTTCTTACGCGAGAAGGATTTCGTCCCCTGCGTCCCCAACCCGCGGCCGGCATTGGAGAAAGCCGTGAAACGCGGCAGCCTGCTCGAGGCATTGCCCCCGGCAGCCAGCCAGGATGAACAGCGTAAAGTCGCTGTGCTGTATTTCCTGAATTCAGCCCGCGGGCGAGCCGCGGCCCAGGCCTTCACCAGGGGACAGTGGCAGCCGGATTCCGGCGTATCCGCTCCTCCTCCGCCGGAACGCCCGAACATTTTCAAACTTTACGAAGAAAACATTGGCCCGCTGACGCCGTTGATTGCAGATGCGTTAAAAGACTCCGAGAAGACCTACCCGCCTGAATGGGTTGCGGAGGCGCTGGAGATTGCCGTCAAAAATAACAAACGCAACTGGAAATACGTGGAAACGATATTACGCCGTTGGAAGGAAGAAGGTCATGCCAAAAAGCAAGATCGACGAGACGCTCAAGAAGATGGCCGCCGGTACGCCGAAGGCGATTACGCCGACTTCATCGAGCACTGAAACACTTGGCGACCCGAACTGTCCCTATTGTCATGGACTTGGCTATGTACGCCATGATGCCGAGCCCGGTTCGCCCGATTTCGGCAGACTGGAGATCTGCACCTGCCGCCAGGGGGCAGTCATGCGCCATGTGCGCGACCGTCTCTTTTCGCTCAGTCACCTGGATGAACTCAAAGGCCTGACCTTCGAAACCTTTCAGCCGCGCGGCCAGATTGGCCTGGGAGAACGGCAGGCGCGCTCGTTGGAGATTGCCTATAATACCGCCCGCCAGTACGCTGCCAGCCTCAAAGGCTGGTTGCTGCTGCAGGGAGGCTACGGTTGTGGCAAGACCCACCTGGCTGCCGCAATTGCCAACTTCGCCGTTGGCATGGGTGTGCCCACCCTTTTCCTGACCGTGCCCGATTTGCTTGATCTGTTGCGTTTCGCCTTTGACGCCGAAGATGTCACCTTCGAGCAGCGCTTTGAGCAGATTCGTACGGCGGCGCTGTTGGTTCTGGATGATTTCGGCACGCAGTCAGCTACCGCCTGGGCGCAGGAAAAACTATTCCAAATCGTGAACTATCGCTACATTAACCACCTGCCGCTGGTGGTGACATCCAATATCCCCCTGGATGAGATCGAGCCGCGCATCCGCTCACGCCTCGCGGATCCGGAACTGGTTACCAGGCTCACCATCCTTGCCCCCGATTACCGCCATCCCACGGATGACAGGGGCCACCACGAACTCTCCTCGCTCGACTTGCTTTCGAAATGTACTTTCGCCAGCTTTAGCCTGCGCGAGGAGGAAGGGTTGGAATCTGACAAAATCAAGTCTCTGGAAAAGGCGCTCAAGGTCGCATTAGCTTTTGCTGAAAAACCGAAAGGTTGGTTGGTTCTGACTGGCTCCTATGGCTGCGGCAAGACCCACCTTGCGGCCGCCATCGCCAATGCCCGTAGTGATCTGGGCGATCCACCGCTGTTTGTCATGCTGCCCGACCTGCTGGACCACCTGCGGGCGACCTTCAGCCCCACCAGCAACACGAGCTACGACCGCCGTTTCGATGAAATCCGCACGGCTGGATTGCTGATCCTGGATGACCTGGGTACGCAATCCATGACCCCCTGGACGCGTGAAAAACTCTACCAGTTGTTCAACTATCGCTATATTGCCGAGTTGCCCACTGTAATTACAACTGCGGATACTTTGGATGAGATGGACGCCCGCATCCGCTCCCGCATGACGGATACCCGTCTATGCACGATTTACGCCATAACCGCTCCACCTTATCATGGGGGAAAAAAGAGGGCAAGAAGATAAGCCGAAGCTAATTTCCAATAAATCGTTTGAGAATGCGGTATAATTAGACATATATAATCTAAAATATATGTTTATGGTGGTGTTCCTTGCTTTCCTCCTACATACTTTCTGTCCGTGAGGGCCTTGAAGCCGCGTTGATCCTCGGCATCGTCCTGGGTGCGCTGCGCCAGACACGCCACACGGATCTATATTCTTCTGTCTGGTTGGGCGCTGGCAGTGCAGCATTGCTGAGTCTGATCACAGCGATCCTGCTCACCCGTCTCGGCCTGGAACTGAAGGACCCGGCGGAGGCCATTTTCGAAGCCATCACCATGCTTCTGGCGGCCGGTATCCTGACCTGGATGATCTTCTGGATGAGCCAGCGGGCTCGCAACCTTAAGAGCCAACTGGAATCTGGCGTGCAGAAGGCCTCTCAGGGGGGAAAATGGTCCCTGTTCGGGCTGGCTTTTATATCTGTCCTGCGCGAGGGGGTGGAACTGGCATTATTCCTGACCGCGGCGGTGTTCTCATCCGATACCCGCCAGACCGTGCTGGGAGGACTGTTGGGCTTGGGCACTGCTGCCCTGCTTGGCTGGCTTCTGTTTGCGACCACCCTGCGGATGAACCTGCAGCGCTTCTTCCAGGTGACCGGCATCCTGCTCATCTTCTTCGCTGCCGGGCTGGTGGCGCACGGCCTGCACGCGCTCAACGAGCTTGGCTGGGTGCCGCCCGTCATCGAGCATGTCTGGAATCTCAATCCTGTCCTGAACGACCAATCCACGCTTGGGCAGTTACTGGGGGCATTATTCGGCTACAATGGCAGTCCGTCGTTGACCGAGGTATTGGCGTATGCAGCCTATTTTGGAATTGTGGCGCTGGGGTTGCAGTGGGCAGGCTCAAGATCCGCCCAGGCTGCGCAGAGACAGGTGTAATAGCAAACGACCGGGTAATTCCCGGCCATTTTCTTTTGCAAACCAGACCTAAGGTTGAATGCGATTGTCTATAACGTTGATTTAGAAGAGTTTCTTGTCTTCTGCGCCCAGGTACGGGCCCTGTTTGATTTCCAGTAAAACGGTATCTTCCTTGATCTGGAAGCCGTGCCCGCCTCCCACCATTACCACGACATCGTTTTCATGCAGGTCCTGAACAGTGACCAGGTTCTCCTGCTCATCATACACCTCAATTTGACAGTACCCCGACCGGACCAACAGCACCTCTGACATGCCTATGATGTGGCGTTCAAGGGGCCTGTGGATATGCCTGGGAATAACTCCATCCTTGGGATAGACAATGAAACCAACCTGCTGCTTGGCCTCGGGTGGGGTGATAAAGGTGGTATCCGTGGGCCGGGTATCCCCGCGGATGATATAGCAAAGCGTTTGCCCATTGGCAGTGATCAGTTCTACATTTTTCATGTTACAACCTTCCCAGAATGGCAGCCATGCGCAGGCGGATTACGGTGCCCACGTATTTTCGTCCTCTACGCAGATATTGTACCAAATTCGTACCGGTTTTAGACTCGCCGCTTTTGCGAGGCATGGCCTTGTAAGGCAGTTCGCAAACCCTGTATTTCTTTCGCAAGGTTCGAAAGATGAAATCCACAAAATATTCACCATAGTCGCCGTTTAATGGTACTTCCCGAAGCACTGCCCTCCGCACGGCCACAAATCCGCTCGTATAATCAGCAAAGGTCGCATCCAGGAAGAAACGCGTAAACCAATTAAGCGACAGGCTTAGGAACATCTGCATGGCCCCCCATTCTCCGCTGCGGTCCTCCCCTCCGCCCACCACGTAGCGCGAATTGACGACCACATCAAAGCCCTGGTTCAACATATAGAGCATTTGGGGAATACGCTCCGGGGGATGGGAAAAATCGCAGTCCATCCAGACGATTGCGTCGTGTCTGGCGGCCCGGATTCCATCCGAAAGCGAAACGGTCAGACCATGATCTTCTATGCGGCGAATCACTTCAACACGGGCCGGTGGACATACTATCTGCGAAGCGATCTCCCAGGTCCGATCGGGCGAATCATCGTCGACGACGAGGATTTCAATTTCATCAATCCCGGCTTTTTGAATGGCACTCACCGTGGTTTGGATCAGGCTGACGATGTTTCCTGCCTCATTCAGAGTCGGCATGATTACCGAAACACCAGTAATTTTTTTGTCCAAGGTATCCAAAAGAAGGTATCCTTTTTCGTAGAAATATTCTATGGCCGGGTGGGGCTGGTAACGCTGAAATCAACAAAGCGGATATCCTCACCGCCTGTGATTTGCCCGGATCTCACTCCCAGGCCGCTATTATAGCCCATGATAAATAGGAATAATAGCCGGTCCCGACCTTGTCAGGCTGGAGGCTGCATCCAGGTACTTTTCTTATTTGGCAGGGGGATAATCACCAGCGCGCTCACCAGGAAACTCAGCGCGGCAAGAATGAAAAGCAGAAGGTACCCGGACGAACTGGAACCGAGCGCCCGGTTAATGGGGTCAATCAGCACACCGCCCAGCAGGCGCGCCACTCCTGAGCCAATGCAAGTTGCAATGTTGGCGATGCCCAGGTAGCGGGCAGCCTCGCTTTTTGGCACAATATCGGTGGCCAGCGCCCAGGAAGCAGACAGGAATGCACCAACACCCATACCAACAATTCCGCCTGCCACGGTGATGAGCGTCCTGTCACGTACAAACAGCAGGGAGAATGCCCCGACAAAAGCCACCAGACCGGCGATCAACATGACTGGCTTGCGCCCAAATTTATCCGAAAGCCAGCCGGCCGTCAGAGCCAGGACAATGAGTGCGCCGCCCAGGATGATCTTTAGCGTCCCATAGAAACCCTGTGCCTCGCTCTGGGTCATTTTGATCACATCCACCAGGTAATTGATGAGGAACGAGTTGATGGCGATGAAGGCGCCCCAAAACAGGATGCGGTTGGCAAACCACCAGCCAAAGACAGGCCGTTCACGGAAATTGACATAAAATGCACCTTTGAGCGCTTCGCCAATCGTCTTCCCTGCCACAGTCCCGGTTTCTGTGACTGATGCCTGGTTTTCACGCGCCCACAGGCCTGTGAACAGGATAAAAACAAAGAACAACGCCGCTGGCACGGCTGCGGCTACAAAGACGGCATTATTGCCCCAACGGGCTATCCCTTTCTCGCCCAAAAGCATCCCTGCCACTGCCCCGCCTACCACCAGGGCAAGGATGTCCATAACTGCTTTCAAGCTTGATGCTGTCCCTCGTTGCGATTCGGGCACCAGGTCCGGGATGAGCGCCTGCCAGGGGCCCTGCAGGATATTGGATGAAAACTGGATGAAGATCACACCCAGCAGCAGCACCCACAAAGCAGGGGCAGAGGCCAACAGGAAAAGCGATGCAGCGATAAGAACCGCCCCACCAATGATGAATGGCAGGCGGCGGCCCAGTCTCGTCCGCGCCCGGTCGGAGAACACACCGATGATCGGTTGGACCACCATCGCGACCAGCAAGCCAATAAAGCCGAGAATGCCGAGAGCCGTATTGGGCAGATCCGGTGCAAGTTGGCGGACCTTATAGGTCATCAACGGCGGATCTTGAATATTGGAAGAGAAGGTCAGGGCAAAACCGAGCAGGCTGATCACCAGCATGCGCAGGAACGATATTTTCTTCATGAGTTCTCCTTCAAGGAATTGGGACGGATCGATTTACGATTGGGTTCCTTTTTTGAACTATGGGGGTGGGGTTGGAATGGAAACAGGTGGAAGGACAAAATGAAAAACCACCCATACCAGTCCGGCAATTAAAAGCGCCAGTAGAACCAAACCAATCAATCCCCACAACACCCACAACCAGTACCTTCTTTTCTTTGTGTTTCCTCCCTGTTCCAGGCGTTTATCCTGCCAGGGGACAAGCATCAATACCACGGTGATATTATCTTTTCCGCCACCTGCACACGCCAGATCCACAAGATTCTGCGCGGCAAGCCGGAGGTCCAACCCGCGAACCGCCAGTTCGATTTTGGCGTTATCCAGTATGTCAGTCAGTCCGTCTGTGCAGAGAAGGAGCAGGTCGCCGGGGAGCAGGCTTAATCCCTGGTTGGAACGCGATTGCGTATCGCTCTCGTCTGCAGCCAGGCGCATGCGGATGTCGGCCCGGGGTGTTTGCAGGGAACCGAGATAACGCCGGATGACGTGTACATTTGGATGATCGCGCGCTTCCTGCGGGTCCAGAAACCCTTTTTCCACAGCCTCCTGCACCCATGTATGATCAACGGTCAACTGCATCAGACTGCCATTGCGCAGCAGGTAAATGCGTGAATCGCCGACCGAGGCAGTGAACAAGCGGTTGCCGATGACCCAGGCACACGCGCAAGTGGTACCCATACCCAGACGCTGGACGCCATCTTTGGCTTTGGATGCAATCGCCTCACTGGTGACCTGAATGGCATTATCGAGGATCTCTAATGGCCTGCGGGCATCAGATTGGGACACCATGTGGCTGATGGTCTCCACCGCCATTTCGGCTGCCACTTCACCAGCGCGGTGCCCACCGATCCCATCCGAAACAATGGCAAAGACGGACAAGGTGGGGTCATCCTGGCTGACTTGATAGGACGAAACAGCGAGACGGTCCTCGTTTTGTCTCCCGGCCATCCCCGGGTGTGTTACAGCAGCAATATCCAGCGAAGCACGGATTGTGCGGATCATTATTTTGTAAAGCTGATGGTTGGAGCAGATTTCTCAGGTGGTTTGCGCAGCATGAAACGGTATGAGAGCCGCCCGATATGCAAGACATCGCCGTGCTGCAGACGGCGGGGAGCAACCAGCGCCTCATAGTTGACCCAGGTTCCGGCAGTGGACTTTTCATCGGAAAGAATATATTCTCCGTCGGCTTCCTGGAGACGGGCATGCAGAGGCGAAACGGATGGATCATCCAGGATGCGCGTAACCTTCATTGGGTCGGAACCGAATGTCATTTCCGGGGTGCTGATCGGGATGGGCGGCGCGCTCACGGTCTGTCCGTCATCTTTCAGGCGTATCAGGTATGCATCCGGTTGTTTTGCCGGTTGCTTCCACGGCAAGCGTAAATTGTGTCTGCCTGAGTCAGAATCTACCGGCTGGATAAGGGGGTCGACTTTTGAATGCCGAACTGCCGGGCGTGAGCGACGTTTAATGCGTCCTCCGGCCAGGATTGCAACCAACGCTGCCCCGGCAAAAAGGATTGCAGAAAGTGTAATCCACAGGCTGTTACGTGACAGGAAGGGTAACAATCCGAACCGCGGCTTGAGGATCGTGACTGTCACCGGCACGCCCAGACTGACTTTGCTTAATCCGAAGCTGTCCACGGCCTCCACACTGAGAATATGCTGGCCGCTGGTTAAATATCCACTCAAATCCCATGTGAAGTGATCGAATGGCTCAGATGTATTCTCAGCTGCTTTTTTGCCATCGACAAATAACGTAGTACTGACGAGCGGGCGCGTGCGTCCATCTGGAAATTCAACGATGATGTCAATGGCCTGCTGGTTGGGAAGGAAAGCGGGTGTGGGAATGGTACGTTCATCCGACGCCTGGCGGACAATTTGCTCCGGCGGCGCGACCAGGATGGGGTTTGGCGGTTGGATGTTTATATCGAAAGGTACGGCGGCGGAGAGGTTTGTCTCGCCATCCTGGACGGTCTGCACTGTCAGGGTATGCCCACCGGAGGTAAGGATGCCGGATACATATGTCAGGCGGTAGGTGTGACGGAGGGGAGCGAGATACATCTCCAGACCGGGCAACGGCTCCTCATAGGAAAACATGACAACCTGCCCGCCGGTCTGGATGGCAAGGTCTTTTAGCGCTGTTGCGCCGGAAGTCGAGAAAAAATCTGTTGAAGCCACAATCCAAACATTGACGCGTATGTGCTGGGAGGCGGCCCGCTCGGTCAGATTTTGCAGCTTTGGGATGGCTTCTACTGATGGAGGGGATGTGACGAACAGAACGCTGCGCTTCATGCCAGCCTGGGGTGTCGGTTCAGAGACCGCATCCAGGGCACGTGCAAGGGTATCCAGAGTCGGGGCGATGGATCGCAGGTCGGGTTGGTAAGCAGCCAGGGCATCCGAGAAAGCCTTGGTTGTTGCCAGGTGTGTGGACAGAACCCCATAAGTGGGGATTAAACTCAGGTCATCGCCCAATGTATCAGGGTGAGAGGCAGCCCAGTCGTTGATTGCTTGAACGATCTTGGCATAACGGGAAACAGCGCTGACATCCTGGTACGCGAAAGCCGGGCTGGGATCGAGTGCCAGAGCAAATTCCACGCCTGTCTGAACTTCCTCAAGCGTTTTGATTTGACGCGGCTGGTCGTCTTCAAGGATTGTGATGGCATCCGGCTTCAGGCCGGTGACCACGCTGCCGGCTGAATCAAATACATCCAGCCCGGCGCTGATGGTCGGGAAGTTGCCGGTCTGCAGGGAATACAGGCTGACGCGCACCGTACTCTGACTCTGCGCGTGCGCAGAGATCAATCCGCCAAATAGCAGATAAACAATGAAAATTTCTGCCAGGACCTTACGCATATATTTGCCCAGGCGGCTCAATGATCATTGGAGATCTTGTACATCTGAATCACTAACATCCTTGACTTCCGCATCCACAACTTCATCAGATGTGGGCAGCTGTTCCTGCCTGTCCTTCGATGCAGGGAGTTTTATCCACTGGCTTGCCCCGGCCCACCCAAGCAGGATGGCACCCACCGCTGTTCCGGAAACCTGGAAAGGCACACCGGCGATGATACCCATTACCAGTCCCTTCGCTACCGAGACTCCCCAACTGTCTTTTGCCAGGTAGCGTTGGACGAGCATGCTGGTCACCGTCCCGAGTACTCCGACACCCAGGCTGGTAAAAAGGAGCGCCAGCGGGTCCACCAACTCAAATACGCCAAAAACATTATCCAGTACCATCGTTGCCAGGGCTGCCAACGGGTGGATCGGGGCAGGTGGAATGGGATGGCGGGGCGCGGGCAACATTGGTATCTGGGAATTGGTTTGATTGATCATCACAACATCTCCAATAACGAATTGTAAATCGTTATTCGTAATTCGATATCCGGTTCATTCCCATTCAATCGTGGCAGGGGGCTTGCTGGTAATATCATACACCACTCTGTTGATTCCGTGCACTTCGTTGACAATCCTGTTGGCCACCCTGGCAAGTACCTCGTAAGGAATGTGCGCCCAGTCCGCGGTCATGAAATCTTCGGTGACCACCGCCCGCAGGGCGCAGACCTCCTCGTAGGTGCGTTCATCGCCCATCACGCCCACAGTACGCACTGGCAGCAGCACCGCAAAGGCCTGGCTTGTGCCGGCTCCTTTTCCCAGCAATCCGGCCGAAGACAATTCCCCGGTGAAGATGGCATCCGCGGCTTGCAGGCACTGGACTCGTTCTGGCGTGACCCCGCCCAGGCAGCGCACAGCCAACCCCGGCCCCGGGAACGGCTGCCTCCAGACCAGAGCTTCGGGCAGGCCGAGGGCTTCCCCCACGGTCCGGACTTCATCCTTGAACAGGTAACGCAGCGGTTCCACCAACGCCATTTTCATATCATCAGGCAGCCCGCCTACATTGTGGTGCGACTTGATCCTGGCAGCCTTGTTGCGATCTGGCGCAGCCGATTCAACCACATCCGGGTAAATGGTACCCTGTACCAGGAACTGCGGGGTAGTCCCGGTTACGGCGCGGGAAGGCGCACCAAGTTTCTTCGCTTCCCGTTCAAAAATGCGGATGAACTTTTCACCGACAATCTTGCGCTTCTGCTCTGGATCGGTGATGCCCCTCAAAGCCGCGAAGAATTCCTGGCTCGCCTCCACCGCAACCAGCCTGGCGCCCATCCGCTGGCGGAATGTTTCCTTAACCTGCTGTGCTTCGTCCTTGCGCAACAGGCCGGTATCCACAAAGACCGCCACCTGCTGGTCGCCGATGGCGGAATGAACCAGTGCAGCCGCCACAGAGCTATCCACACCGCCGCTGACAGCTGCCAGGACGCGCCCGTCCCCCACCTGGGCGCGGATGCGGTCGGTACTTTCCTTGATAATGGAGGCAGGGGTCCAATCGGGTACACAGCCACAAACATCCAGCACGAAATGCTTCAAGAGTTCTGCGCCATTGGGCGTGTGCCTGACTTCTGGATGGAACTGCACGGCGAAATATTTGCGCCTGAAATCGCCCATGGCGGCGATGGGGCTGTTGGCTGATTTCGCCAGGGCGATGAATCCATCCGGCATGCGGGTGATCCGGTCGCCGTGCGACATCCATACCTGGGAGATCCCATCCAGCAGGCTGCCGGGAATCAGCTCCTGGATCTCGGCCGGCCCATACTCGCGCTGGGTGGATTGGGCGACTTCTCCGCCGAGAACTTGGGTAAGCAGCTGCATCCCGTAGCACAGGCCAAGGATGGGCAGTCCGGACTCAAGCACATACGGCGGCAGGGTCGGGGCGCCTGCGGCGTAGACCGAGGCCGGGCCGCCGGAGAGGATCAAGCCCCTGGGATGGAGAGCGAGTACTTTATCGGCGGAAGTGTCCCACGCGAAAAGCTCGCAATAGACGTGCGCCTCGCGCACCCGGCGGGCGATCAGTTGGGCGTACTGGGAACCGTAATCTAGGATCGCAATGGAAGAGTGCATAAGTCAGGGATTAAGGGACTGGGTAATCAGGGACCAGGCAAGGAGGATTCAGAGATAAGGTGAAAGTGGAGAAGCGGAAATTCCTGGTAAGCCCCGCCGTTGACGATCAGCCGGTAGGTGGTCAGATGGTATGCGGCCACCAGGCTCTGGACGGTGGACGACAAATCATGGTCAATGGTCCGTTGTCCATGGTCCATCATCAGCAATCCTCAATAATAATCTGCCCGTCATCCATCGAAGTAATGCACACCAGGGATTCGACAGGTACACCGATTGGTTTTAATGTCTCGCGTCCGCCCTCAAAGACTTTTTCGATCAAAGTGCCCACACCGACGACGATCGCTCCGGCTCTCTGCGCCAGGCGGACAAGGCCCATAATGGTCGCTCCGGAGGCGAGGAAATCGTCAATGATAAGGACTTTCTCGCCACCAGCCAGGTATTCGGGAGAGACGATCAACTCGACCATGCGACCCTTGGTGTGGGAGGGGGCCAGCGTCAGGAAGACCTGGTCAGGCATGGTGATGGGCTTGGTCTTGCGGGCATAGACCACCGGCAGGCCCAGGTAGCGCGCCGTCATCAGGGCAGGGGCGATCCCGGAGATCTCGGCGGTCAACACTTTGGTGGCGCCCAGCTTCGCAAAACGCGATGCAAGCTCCTGCCCACAGGCATCCATCAAGGCCGGATCAACCTGGTGGTTGACGAATCCGTCCACTTTCAAAATTCCATTGCCGAGGTTCCTGCCATCCCGTCGGATGCGTTCGAGAAGTTCGTTCACTAGGGCCTCCGGTGGACCAGTCCAGATCCATATTATTGTACAATGAGGCTGGATAACCCGCCAGTAGCTGGCAGAAACTCGAAGGATGATATTCGTTCTGCCTGACAATGATCCAAATGTCAAAAATCAGACTATTGACACCGGAATAATTTCATGTGATACTAATTGCAGCGCAGGTTTGTCCGCATGGGCAGGCTTGTCTCCAATCCGCCATCCTTATAGAAGAGGAGGTGGTGCCTACAATGGATAGTAGTACGAAACGAAGCGCTGTGGCATCCCTCCTCGGTCTGCGGTAACATTCGCAGAGCGTAAAGGTGCCACAGCGCGCCCAGGAAGACCGCCAATGGGCGGCCTTCCGCTTTAAACCGGGGATTAATGAAAAAAAGGCCTATCCGCCAATCTTCGCCAATCGCACGAGTAAACCGGATTGGTGAAGATTTGCGTAGATTGGCGGATGAAACGACATTCCGCGCAGATCCTATTCGTCTCCAAATGAGATCCCGATGCCGCGCGCAGTGGCGATGTCATCCCCGTTCACACTGACACGCTTGGGGACTGCCAGGGCTTCGCTGAGAGGGATATCGATAACGCGCGCTTCCTGCAAGGCTACCATGCGGCCAAACACTCCCTTTTCAGCTGTGCGGACGGCAGCCGCGCCGAAGCGGGTGGCAAGCCAGCGGTCGAAGGCGGTCGGCGAACCACCGCGCTGGAGATGGCCAAGCACTGTTACACGGGCTTCGAAACCCTGTTGTTCAAGGAACTTGCCCACTTCCTGCCCAATACCTCCCAGGCGTGGCACATAGACAGCATCCCCGGAACGCGAATAGACTTCCTGTCCGCCGAGTGGCCGGGCGCCTTCCGAAACTGCCAGCAGGCTGAACTTCGAGCCGCCCTGGGCACGCTCACGTATTTTCTTGACAATCGAATCATACTTGAACGGAATCTCCGGGATCAGGATCACATCTGCTCCGCCGGAGACTCCGGAGTTCAAGGCAATAAAGCCGGCATCGCGGCCCATCAGTTCCAGGACCATGACGCGATGGTGGGCCTCGGCAGTGGTGTGCAGACGGTCGAGGGCTTCGGTGGCGATCATCAGGGCAGTATCGAAACCAAAGGTGATTTCCGTACCGCCAACATCGTTATCAATCGTCTTGGGCACACCGATGACCGGTACACCCTTTTCGCACAATTCCATGGCGACGCGCAGCGTGCCATCCCCGCCAATTACAATGACGGCGTCCAGGTGCAGGTCTTGAATGGCCTTGACAACCTCGTTGGAAACGTCAATGACCACTTCCCTGCCTGCCTGGATAACCTTGCGGGCGAAAGGATTGCCGCGGTTGGCTGTCCCCAGGATGGTGCCGCCGCGCGGCAGGATGCCGCGCACGGCCGCCAGGTTCAGGGAAATGACGCCGCCGGGAGCAATGAACCCATCGTACCCGTCCAGGATTCCGAATACCTCACAGTCATAGACGTTAATGGCTGTCTTGGTGACTGCCCGGATGACGGCATTCAAGCCGGGTGCGTCCCCCCCACCGGTCAATACTGCAATACGTTTCATTGACACCTCCTGGGGGAGAAATATTTTCTCACCCCTAAACACATGAAGAGGCACAAAAAAAATAAGGGCGACCGGCTGGTCGCCCTTGCAGAGATTTCTACGGCATAAAATGGGTGACCCGCCAACTTTGATCAGTTTGTTCGACCGTGGAGCTAACTCCGACCACCTCGAACCAGGTGTTGCCGGGTTTGAAGGCAAATGGTGTCCCATCCGGATTGGTCAGTGAGACCACGTCTTGAGGGTTGCGCTGCCATTTGACCTGATACACCTGTCCATCCCGGAAAGCATACGCATCTCCCGAGTCAGTCAGATAAATATCATAGATGCTTTTGCCGGAGCTGTCGGTGGAGAATATTTCGTGTTTGGCAAACAGGACCACCACATTATCGAAGGCAATCGGCTGGTTGGTCAGTTGATCCGTCAACTGCGCATATTGTTCATTGTCATTATTGTAATCGTCAACCGTATCGGAGAAGCGCAGATATTTCCCGGTGGAGGTGTCGTAGTCCCAACGGTTATAGACAATGCTCGAATAGCGTACGATGGCCTGCGAACCCGGTTGACCACCGGAGGGGGCATCCAGCTTGAAAGACATGCCGTTCAGATCCTGGCGCACGTTCTGCATGCCCTCCTGGGTGGCATACGCACTCAGGTCGGCCGTTTTCGCCATCAAGTAATTAAGGCCGTTCGGATCATAGCGAAACAAGGCCGAATTCGACCCTTCAAGTACCAGGCGGCCGGCAAAGTCCGATTCAATATACTCATCCCATTCGGCTTGATAAGCCGAGCCAAAAGCAAACACAGCCTTGTACCCGCGCACAATGTCGGTGTCGATGAAGCGGCCTGACCGGATTGGTCCGACCATGTCAGCATCTTTGCCATAGAATATTGCTGCGAAACGGGTGGCCCCTTCCTCGGAGTAATACTCGAAAACGATATCAGCCAGGGAAAGACCCCATTGCGGACGGCCGGTGCGTGGTATGTTTTGGACCTTGATAACCATCGGGCGGCGGTCCAGCAATGCCGGGTTGGCAACATTCTGGCCCGTCAAGGGATCAACGTCCGGAGGAAAGTTGGCCGGGCCATACCCTTCCAATGGATAAACCGGTGTAGGTGCAGGAGTCGGTGTATCGGTTGGAAGCGGCGTGGATGTTTCAGTGGGGACGGGCATTTCGGTGGCGGTGGGAGTGGCATTGGCAGCCGGGGCGGGCGTTGGAGCCGTTCCGCATGCGGCCAACAGCACTGACATGGATATGATTACAATCAAAAACTTTTGCATGGATGTGATTCTCCTTAAAGATATTAGACGCTATCATACCGCATTTGTTCCGCTTGGGAGGGGTGAGTCGTTTCTGCCTGCAGAGACATTATGAAAGCACACAGCCTGTCGGAACCCCCCAACGGCTGTCAAATGCTGATAGCGGCGTTATTTGTGACTGTTCTTAAAGGTCTGGGCGCTTTGCAGGATATCGTGTGCCGAACTTATGGTTGCATCGGTCACTTTACCAAGCATTTGGGCCAGTTCAAGGGTGCGCGGCTCGCCGGTCAGCCGGGTGAGGCGGGTCAGGGTTCGGCGGTTCTCAACGATCTTCTGTACCTGGAAGTGCTGGTCGCCAAAGGCAGCCAGTTGCGGCAGATGAGTGATCACCAGCACCTGGTGAGCGCGTCCCAGGCCCCACAGTTTTTCGCCAACCGTCCCGCCGACGCGCCCGCCGATGCCCTGGTCAATTTCGTCGAAGATGAGTGTCGGGATCTGGTCGGCACGCGCCAGGACATTCTTGAGAGCCAGCATCAGGCGGGAGGTCTCACCACCCGAGGCGATTTTTACCAGCGGTTTGAGACCTTCGCCAGGATTGGGCTCCACCAGGAACTCGACTTTGTCCAGGCCATTCCCATCAAAAGCAACACGCGTGCCGTCCGGCAGGGACACACCTTGCGGGTCGGCTTTGGTCTGGAAATCCACGGCAAAGCGGGCGGAGGCCATGCTCAGGTCGTCCAGCTCGGCCTCGATGGCCTGGCTCATTTTTTCGGCGGCCTGCTTGCGCTTATGTGAAAGAGACAGGCCCTGTCCGGCGAGGTCCGCCAGCGCAGCCGCCTCAGCGGTCTCCAGTTCAGCGATACGGGTCGAAGCGGTTGTGATGGTCTCCAGTTGTTTGCGGGCATCTGCGGCAAAGGCGATGGCGGACTCAATACTGCCGCCATACTTGCGCTCCAGGCGGCGGACCAGGTCGAGGCGTTCCTCCACTTCCTCCAGCCGTTTGGGATTGTACTCGATGGATTCCAGATAATTACGCAGGCTGTGCGCCAGCTCGGCAAGAGTCTCTTCCAGCGCAACCGATTGCCCGGCCAGATCTTTTTGAGCCGCGTCGATCTGGGCCAGTTTTGCCAGCGACTGAACCGCCTGCCCGACCAGGTCGGTGGCTGCTGGTGATTCGGATGTGCTTTCATCCAGCACCGTCAGGGCTGCCTGGGCTAGCGTGGCGAGCGATTCGGCATTGGCGAGACGGTCGCGTTCCTGTTTGAGCGTTTCAGCTTCGCCGCGCTGCAACCTGGCAGCTTCGATTTCATCTGCCTGGAAGGTCAGCATTTCGGTACGGCGCTCGGCATCGCGCTGGGCTGCGCGCAGGTCGTGTAGTTCACGACGCAGGCCGAGCAGGTTCTGGTAGGTTTTGCGATAGTCTGCCTGGACAGATTCAACGTTGGCGTAGCGGTCAAGCAGTCCCAGGTGGGCATGCACGTTTAACAACGAGAGATGTTCGGACTGCCCGTGGATGTCCACCAGGATCTCACCCAGTTCCTTCAACAGGGACAGGCCGACGGTGCGGCCGTTGACACGGGCGACATTGCGCCCCTCGCGGCGGATTTCGCGCGTCAGGGTCAGGTAGTTTGGATCGTCCAACAGCTCCTCCCGCTCGAGGATCGCATGCGCTGCCGGCCGCTCGGGACCGGACAGCTTGAAGGTCCCCTCCACGCGTGCCAGTTCCGCATCGGAACGAATGGAGGTGGTGTCAGAGCGTCCACCGAGCAGCATGTCCACCGCATCCATAATGATGGATTTGCCCGCGCCGGTCTCACCGGTCAGGATGATCAATCCCGGCCCGAAGTCCAGATCGAGGTGGTCAATAATGGCGAAGTTCTGGATGTGCAGTTCAGTCAGCATGGATCATCTGTTGAGTTGAATGCCCGAGAGACGGGTGAAGACAATTGGCGTGGCGATGAAGAGATAAATACCCTGGAATATAAGACTGAAGAAGTTTCCACCAAACAACTGAAACAGGATGACCGGCAGGGCGCCCACGATCACGGCTGCGGAAATGGTGATGAAAAGAGCACGCGAACGGTGTTTGCGCGTCACCAGACGCACCCCTTCAGCAATGATCATTCCAGCGGTGGGAGCTCCGATCACGATCAATATCCAGCCAATGAAACTCAGACGGCTGACAAGACTTGCCAGGAGGCTGGCAAGAAAGCCCAGGATGGCCGCGGTGATGAATCCCAGGAGGTAGTCATACCATAGGGCGGTATCAAATATCTTAAGTTGGCCGCGCACGCATTCTTTGCAGCGATAGCCGGTGGGCGTGCGGATGGCGCATTTGGCGCAGATGGGTTTGCCGCATTTATTGCAGCGCAGGCTGGTCTCCACGCCGGGGTGGTTGGCGCAATACATGGGGGTGGAGGATTCGATCATTGTGGAAATCCTGCGGAAGGGTTCTGGTTCATATGAGCGGTCAGGTTGCGATAAAAATATCCCGGATCGCCGAAGCGCACGAAGCGGGCGCTGTAATCTCCTGAGCGCACATCCACCACGTCCCCCTCGGCCAGGCCGATCGGGATCTGCCCGTCCACACTCAGGACGGCATCCCCGCCGCGCAGGGTGATGCTCACGGAGGTGCCCTCCGAGAGCACAACCGCCCGGTCCACAGACAGGTGCGGAGCGATCGGGACCAGCAGGATGTTGCGCAGTTCCGGTGGCAGGATCGGGCCCCCAGCCGCCAGGGCATAGGCAGTGGAACCTGTGGGCGTCGAGGCGATCAGGCCATCGGCTACGTAGTTGGTCAGTTGCATCCCATCCACGCTGGCGGAGAGTCGCACCGGGTGGACGGAGGGCGCGTGTAACCACCGCCTCATTAAGCGCATGCCAGTTCCCCAGTGATTCGCCTGAACGACGGTGCTCGGCGCGCAGCATCATGCGGTTTTCGATCCAGAACTCACCTTTGAGCAGTTGCTCCAGGGCGGAGTGCCATTCATCCCGTCCAAATTGCATGAGAAAACCCAGCCGCCCCAGGTTGATCCCCAGGATGGGCACATTGCAGGGGGCGCATAAATGGCTGACCCGCAGCATGGTCCCGTCCCCGCCGACTGCCACCATTAGATCGACCGTGCCATCCTTGACACGCTTCCGCAGGGAGGCGTCATCCAAGGTGCCATGGGTGGATTCCAGGCCGTGCCCGCTGAAATAAGCGCTGATGGCAGCAGCCTCTGTCAGTGCATCCGGAATTCTGGGATGTGCAACAACGAGAACGCGGCGAGGGAGGATTGGGGTGTCTGGCATGGGATAATTATACCGTGATGTGACATCATGCCAATCGCTGGTCACAACTCTCCCGGAACCCGCAACGGCGGCAGCGATTTACATCCTCGTGGGAACGCGGGATTTCAGCGCGGCTCCCGTCCATGCGCATGTCAGCGATCAGGTTAAGCAGGGTATTCTCCAGCTCCGGGGTGTAATCCACGGCGAAGTCGCGGCCGGGGTAGTGGATGATGCCGTGGGACGGACGTTTTCCATAGGTCTTTTGAACCAGCAGGCAGTATACTGCCACCTGGAAGATGTGCGAATCATAGGGTCTCTCGGGCGGCCGGCCGGTCTTGACCTCGACCGGGATGATCCTGCCGTTTTGTTCGACCAGGTAGTCCGGCTTGCCGGTCAGGCCGAGGTCTCTGTCATAGAGTGGCTTTTCGAGCTTGCCCCAGCTGCGCGTGTCGGTGTAGATGACCCGTCCGACCGGCAGGCCCGAAGCGCGCCGCTGCCTCCCTGAAATAAAAAACAGGAACAAGGCAAGGAGCAGGAGGAAAATACCGGCGTAAAGGGCAAACATTGGATTAGGAAATTTGCTCGGCTTGCTTGAGAACCTTCTTAAGCCGGGGTAGGCGCGAGCTGCTGGCTGACGCCATCCATTTCTTGATGATTTTGATGAATTCCGCTTGATCGGTCGTGCCGATCGTAATAAGGATGATCTCGGCGTAACGCGGTGCATCCACCGGACGCGAGTTGGCGAGGCGTTCCAGGAGGTACGGGACGATCTGGAGGCGGTATTCGTCTTTCCGGGCGGCGATTCCAGCCAATGTTTTGATCCCGGCATCCTTGGTGATGACAGAACCTCCTTGCATAGTCTTCTTGATCAGCTCCACATGCGGGAAAATTTTTTCGGCTTGCAGGCTGGCAATGGTGGACAGGGCGATCATGCCGCCCCAGACCATGCGGTTGTTGCGCTGTTTGAGCAGCTTGATGAAGTCTTCAACATATTCAGCGATCAGTTCAGGTGCAAGGTAACCCAATTCGTACAGCACTTTGAGACAGTCGCTCTGGATATTGGGTTCCTTGTTCCACAGGTTCTCGGCGATCTCCCGGATATCGTCAGCGTTGCGCGTTTGAGCCAACGTGCGCGCCACTTCCTGGTTGGGGACTTCATCCCGCCGGTCCTGGTAAAACGCAATTTTGTTCAATACAGACATGACCACCTCCTAAGATTGGTGAAGATTACTGTGGATTAGCGGATAACGAAATCCTTACGCAAGAGGTCAGATGAATTTATACGTGCAATAAGCCACCAGCAGCACAAGCGCCACCAGGAGCAGAACCACTGCCAGCAGGCGTGTCAGGCTGGAGGCGATCACCGATCGTCCGTGTTGACGGTGGAGTTCCGTCCCGGCCGTCATTTCGGCCTGGTTGGTGGATACGACCCCTTGCTGTTGGTACCACCAGGCACGCGCACAGAAAAGGTAGGAACCGACTTCGGAAGCGCGAATGGCTTTCATGACTCTCTCTTTTCACCCTTGCGAAGGTTCACAATACCCAGACGTTGTTTTTCGTCGAAAATCTTGGCTTGTGTTGAAATCTGTTTTTTCCCTGATCTTCGCAAGGCTTACCATCTCAAGATTGCCCATTTATTCTAGCACATTTGCTCTTGACTCTTCCCCTACCGGAGGGTCTATACTACGCACACTGATGGCCATCAGGTACCAAAAGGATGCTCATGATCAAGATCGGCGACTTTTCTAAGCTGGCGCACGTCTCCATCAAGACGCTGCACCATTACGATGACCTGGGGCTGCTCAAGCCCGTCCACGTGGACCGCTACAGCGGGTACCGCTATTACGAGATCGGGCAGTTGTCGCGCCTCAACCGCATCCTGGCTCTCAAGGACCTGGGGCTGTCCCTCGACCAGGTGACCGGCCTGCTGCGTGAAGACCTTTCAACCGCCGAGATGCGCGGTATGCTGCGCCTGAAGCAGATGGAACTGGCGACAGCCGTTGCCGAGGAACAGGCCCGCCTGCTGCGGGTGGAACAGCGCCTGCGCCAGCTCGAAAGCGATGGCGCCCCGTTTCACAGCGAAATCGCGCTGAAAGATGTCCCGGCGCAGACCGCGCTGGTGGCACAGGTTGTGGCTGCCAGCGAAGAGCTGCTCAGGCCTGCCCGTGAGAGCCTGTTTACCCTGCTGCGGGAAGCCCTGGACGCAGCCCGGCTCAAACCGGTCTCGGCCTGGTTCGCCCTGTTTGATGACCTGCCCTACCGCGAGAGTGACCAGGAACTGACCATGGGCGTGGGTGTGGACCTGCGCAGCGGGCAGCGCTTCGGCGATTGGGGGAACACCCCGGTGCAGTTGCAGGAACTGCCTGCCGCCGCTGCCATGGCCAGTGTGATACACACCGGCGACCAGGCCACCCTGCCGCAAGCCTACGCCGCGTTGTATGCCTGGACCCAGAGCAGCGGCTACCAGCCGGCTGGAGCGTATCGTGAGCTTTACCTGTCCGAGAACGGGATCAGCCCAACCCCTGTCCCCTTCTCACAAGCTGGCGTGATCGAGCTGCAGTGCCCGGTCGAGAAAGCCAGCGTCCCAATCAGTCTGCGTTCCAATCAAAAAGGAGAACCCATGCAACCCAAAATTATCAACCGTCCCACCTTCAAGGCGATTGGTCTTTCGTATGTCGGTAAGAACGAGCACGGCGAGATCAGCCAGATGTGGGGCCGTTTCAACCAGCAATGTCAGGCCATTAAAAGCATTAACGACAAGGAAGCCTTTGGCCTATGCTTCAGCACGGTGGAAGGCCCCTCGCGTCCCGGAGAGTTCGAGTACGTATCCTGCTTCGAAGTGGCCGACGACATGGCTATCCCGGCTGGCATGGTCTACCGCCAGGTACCAGCTTACAAGTATGCCGTCTTCACCCATCACGGCAAGCTGGACACCCTCGGCGAGACCTATCAATACATCTACAACACCGGCCTGGCTCAGGCTGGCCTGCAGCCGCATCCCGACAAGTTTGACATGGAAGTCTACGGTGAGGACTTCAAGCTCGGCTCGGACGATTCCAGGTTCTACATCTACGTGGCTGTCGAATAGCCCCCTCCGCCCTGGCGGGCACCTCCCCCATTTTTAGTGCTGTCCAGAAAATGGGGGAGGTGTGTTTTAATTCCACCAGGTTTTAACGTATAATCTCCCCTCTGGAGGCCCCCATGCCCAACCTGCCTGAAATCGATACCCAATTTCTGCTCGACTTCCTGACCACGCTCCTGAACATCCCCAGTCCCACCGGCCTGGCCGAACCAGCCATTGCCCTGACGGAAGAAACCTTCAAGTCGATTAAAGGATTGAAGCTTTCCCACACGCGCAAGGGTGCCCTGCTGGTCACCTGGCCCGGTGAGCGCGATGATGCTCCACGCGCCCTGACTGCCCATGCCGATACGCTCGGTGGGATGGTCAAGGAGGTCAAGCCCAACGGCAGGCTGAAACTTTCCCAGATTGGCGGCTATGCCTGGAACACTATTGAAGGCGAAGGCTGCACCGTCTTCACCCGCGCCGGGCGAAAAATACGCGCTTCCATCCTGCTGACCAAGTCTTCCGGCCACGTCTACGGCAAGGAAGTGGAGGAGTTGAAACGCGGCGTGGACACGCTCGAGGTCCGTCTGGATGCCCGCACTTCATCGGAGCAGGAGACGCTCGGCTTGGGCATCGGGATCGGCGACTTCGTGGCCTTCGACCCGCGTGTCGAGATCAATGCCGGTTTCGTGCGCTCGCGCCACCTGGATGACAAGGCTTGCGTGGCCTGCCTGGTGGCGGCAGTCAAGGCGCTGACGGAGGCCGGCCTCAAACCCGCCCGCACCACGCACCTCCTGATCAGCAACTACGAGGAAGTCGGGCATGGTGCGTCCGCTGGCATCCCCGCGGATGTCGAAGAACTGCTGGTGGTGGATATGGCCGCGGTGGGCGAGGGCCAGAGCTCTGACGAGTTGCACGTCTCGCTGTGTGTCAAGGACAGCGGTGGGCCCTATCATCACGGGCTGTCGGACCGCCTGCGGGCGCTGGCCGAGAAATATGCCATCCCCTACAAAGTGGATATCTACCCGCACTATGGCTCGGATGGCGAGGCCTTCTGGGCCGCCGGCGGGGATGTGGCCGTGGCGCTCATCGGTCCCGGCGTGGACGCTTCGCACAGCTACGAGCGCACCCACACCGAGGCGCTGGTAGCGACGACCAAATGGGTCATGGCCTATTTGCTGGAAGAGTAAAGGAATTAAACACAAAGGAACCAAAGTACCACCAGGGAAACCCTTTGTGCACCTTTGTGATCCTTTGTGTACTATGTGTTGAGGTTCTAATATGGACTTTTCCGACTACCAGATCAAATCCCGCAAGACCGCCAGATACCCGGCCATCGGCCACCCGGTCATCTATCCCACCCTCGGCTTGACCAACGAGGCCGGGGAAGTGGCCGGCAAGATCAAGAAAATCTTTCGCGATAAGAATGGTGTCATTGGCGAAGAAGAGCGGGCTGCCCTGAAAGGCGAACTTGGCGATGTGCTCTGGTACCTGTCCCAAATCTGCACCGAGCTCGACCTTTCTCTGGATGAAGTGGCCGGGCATAACATCGAGAAGTTATATTCCCGCCTCGAGCGCGGCAGGATTGGCGGGGATGGGGACAACCGGTAAACTCTAATCATTCTCATACGGAAAATCCCGCCTCTTTTTGGTAGAATCAAACCAGACACATATTGTCCGAATGGGAAGGATGGGAGCATTTCCCTTTCTTCGAGGAGTTATCTATGGCTAGTATGGAACGTTTCACTCAGCGGGCACGCCATGTGCTGGCCCTGGCTCACCAGGAAGCCGAGCATGCCCGTCAGAGTTTTATTGGCACGGAGCATCTGCTCCTGGGTCTGTTGCAGGAAGACGGCGGAGTGGCCGGGCAGGTTCTGCGCGAACTTGGCCTGGAGACTGAGCGTGTGCGCGAGATGATCCAGCGTGTCGGCACTGAGGGGCAAAATGAAAGCAGCAAGATCGAACTCGCTCCGGATACGCAGCAGGTTCTGGAATTTTCCATTGATGAAGCCCGCAATATGGGCCATCACTACATTGGCACCGAACATCTGCTGCTGGGATTGGTCCGCTCGGAAGGTTCGGCCATGGAAGTACTGAAAAAGCTCGGAGTCACCCCCGACCAGGTGCGCCGGCAGACCCGTCGGGTGCTGCAGGAGAGTACCGGTTCGGGTACCTCGGCTGTACCCGAGACGGCCAAGCCGGGCGCCAAGCAGGAGCCCAAAACCCCGCTGGTCGACCAGCTGGCAACCGACCTGACCACCCTGGCCGAGGAAGGCAAGCTGGACCCGGTGATTGGCCGCCAGACCGAGATCGAGCGCGTCATCCAGATCCTGGCCCGCCGCACCAAGAATAATCCGGCCTTGATCGGAGAACCGGGCGTCGGCAAGACCGCCATCGTTGAAGGGCTGGCCCAGCGCATCACGGATGGAGACGTGCCCGCTCCGCTGTTGAACAAGCGCGTCCTGAAACTCGACGTGGGTTCACTGGTGGCCGGGACGATGTACCGCGGCCAGTTTGAGGAGCGCCTGAAGCGCGTCATTGACGAGCTCAAGTCCACCAAGTCCATCCTGTTCATTGACGAATTTCACATGCTGGTGGGGGCCGGTTCAGCGGGATCAGCAGTGGACGCAGCCAATATCCTCAAGCCCGCGCTTTCACGCGGCGAACTCCAGTGTATTGGCGCGACCACGTTGGACGAATATCGTAAACATATCGAATCGGATGCCGCCCTGGAACGCCGCTTCCAGCCCATTGTGGTGGATGAGCCCACGGTTGAAGAGACCATTGAAATCCTCAAGGGCATCCGCAAGATGTATGAAGAGCATCACCACCTGGTTATATCGGATGAGGCCCTTGAAGCCGCAGCCCAGCTTTCGGCCCGCTATGTCTCCGACCGTTTCCTGCCCGATAAGGCCATCGACCTGATCGACGAGTCTGCCAGCCGCGTGCGCATGTACAAATCCGGGGCGACAGTATCGGCCAAGGAGATCTACAAGCAGCTCAAGAAGGTGCGGTCCAACCGGACCCTGGCCCAGGAAGAGGGCAAACCTGAGGACGTGCTCACCTGGGAGGCCCAGGAAGCCGATTTGAACGAACAACTCAAGCAGATGAAGTCGAGCTGGGAGCGTGCCAAGAGCCCGGTTGTCAGCGGGGAGGATATCGCCGAAGTGGTCGCTATGTGGACCGGTGTGCCGGTGACACAGATCGCCGAAGCGGAATCGAAGCGCCTGCTCAAGATGGAAGAGGAGCTCCAGAAGGTTATCATTGGTCAGAAGGAAGCCATCCAGTCCATCGCCAAGGCGGTGCGGCGGGCACGCGCCGGTCTGAAGGATCCCAAGCGCCCGATCGGCTCATTCATGTTCCTGGGTCCCACCGGCGTTGGCAAGACCGAGCTGACCAAGGCCCTGGCAAAGTTCATGTTTGGCAGCGAAGAAGCCCTCATCCAGCTCGACATGTCCGAGTTCATGGAACGCCATACCGCCAGCCGCCTGGTTGGCGCCCCGCCTGGATATATTGGCTACGAAGACGCCGGCCAGTTGACTGAAGCCCTGCGCCGCCGCCCGTACTCGATCGTAGTCTTTGATGAGGTCGAAAAGGCCCACCCTGAATTGCATAACATGCTTTTGCAGATCATGGAAGAAGGCCATCTCGCGGATGCCAAGGGCCGCACCGTGGACTTCCGCAACGCCATCATCGTCATGACCACCAACGTTGGCGCCGAGGAGATCAAGAAGCAGACCTCCCTTGGCTTCCAGTTGAAGCGCGACGAAAAAACCGAAGAGGCCCAGTCCTATGAGGAGATGCGCAAAAAGCTGACCGAGAGCCTCAAGAAGGTTTTCCGCCCCGAGTTCATCAACCGTCTGGATAGTGTCATCGTCTTCCGCTCGCTGAACAAGGATGACATTCGCCAGATCGTGTCCCTTGAATTGAACAAAGTGACCGAACGCCTGGCAGATCATGAAGTAAAGTTGACTGCCACCGAAGCCGCGCTGGACCTTTTGGCCGAATTAGGTTTCGATGTGGAAATGGGCGCGCGCCCGCTGCGGCGTGTCATCCAGCAAAAAGTCGAGGACCCGCTTTCAGATGCCCTGTTGTCCGGGACCTTCTGCGAGGGTTGTACCGTTCTCGTGGATGTGACCGAAGGCGAGGTGGTTTTAAAGCGCGCTCCAGAGGTGGTTGTAATAGCCCCTGAAGCGGTTGCGTAATTTTGTATCGACGCATTGTAGAGACGTTGCACTGCAACGTCTCTACAAATGGAGGATTTTATGGGTAAACAAGTAGAGGTAGCCACGTTGGCTGGCGGCTGTTTCTGGTGTCTGGAGGCCGTCTTCGATGAATTAAAAGGCGTGGAATCGGTCGAGTCCGGCTATTCCGGGGGGCATGTCCAGAGCCCGAGTTATGCGCAGGTCTGCAATGGGGATACCGGTCATGCTGAGGTCGTTCAGGTGACTTTTGATCCCCAGGTTCTGTCATATAAGGACCTTTTGACCGTATTCTTTACCATCCACGACCCGACCACTCTCAACCGCCAGGGTAATGATGTCGGGACGCAATACCGCTCGGCGATCTTCTATCACAATGAAGAACAGAAGAAAGTGGCTGAGGAAGTCATCCGCGAGATCAGTGCCAGCAGGATTTGGGACGATCCCATCGTGACCGAGGTAACGCCATTCGACCGGTTTTACATTGCTGAAGATTATCACCAGGAATACTTCAAGAAGAATCCCTTCCAGGGCTACTGCCGTGTGGTGATCGCCCCGAAAGTGGCAAAGTTCCGCCATAAGTTTGCGGAGAGACTGAAGAAATAAATGGACTCAATCCATCCCGTCCCCTCTGCTCCTGCCTCATCGCCCACTTTCTACGTGGGCGATGTGCCCGTCTACGGCGATGCCATCCTTGCCCCCATGGACGGGTACTCGGATTGGCCTTTCCGCTCGCTGTGCAGCGTGCTGGGCTCCGCCATGAGCTATACCGAGTTCGTCCCGGCGCAGGCCATCACGCGCGTGTTCGAGCGCATGTTGCCGCGCTTTACGTACGAGGAAACAGAGCGACCGGTCGTTTTCCAGATCTATGGGGATGACCCGGCTGAGCTCCTGAAAGCGGCCTTGCGGGTTCAGGAGCTTTCGCCCGATATCATCGATATCAACCTGGGCTGCCCGGCCAAAACGGTTGCCAGCCGGGGGGCCGGTGTGGGCCTGATGCGTACGCCTTTGAAGGTCGCGCATATTTTCCGCAGCCTGAGCGCCGCGCTGCAAGTGCCGCTGACGGGGAAGATCCGCCTGGGCTGGGAAGATTGTCGCAATTATCCATTGATCGCCCGCATCATTGAAGAGAATGGCGGCGCGGCGTTGGCTGTCCACGGACGGACGAAGGAACAGGGCTACCGCGGGCAGGCCGACTGGGACGCCATCGCCGAAGTAAAGGCAGCCGTCAAGATCCCGGTCATTGGTAATGGGGATGTGAAATCGGCAGCCGATATCGATCGCATGAAGAGTCACACCGGCTGCGAGGCGGTCATGATCGGGCGCGCCGCGGTTGGCAACCCGTGGATCTTTTCCCGCCTCGACCGGGAGCAGGTGAGCTCCGGGATGGTGCGCCAGTTGGTACGCCAGCACATGGAAAGAAGCGTGGCGTTTTACGGTCCGTACAAAGGCATGCTCTTATTCCGCAAACATGCTGTTCGCTATCTGAAACTCCAGCGACTGCCGCGCGCCCTCCGGACTGAGATCCTGCTGCAAAAGACCCCGCAGGACTTCCTGGTCCATCTGGAACAGGCTTATTCAGGCCTGGTTGGATAAGGCAGGATTTTCGCTTAAAATCAAAGGCGCGCCGGATTTGAACCCGGCGCGCCTGATTTTTGGAAAAACCTTATTCTTCTATACCGCTTTTGTGTCGCGGATATCGATGATTTTCTTCACCAGCGGCTGGACAGCTTCCTTGATGGCCTCCAGCTTCACCCCTTCCACCTTGAAGGTTACCTGGCCTTCCGATGGATTTTCTCCCAGGGTTGTCCCCAGGGCGATGATATTCCCGCCGATATCCTGGATGGTCTTGGTCAGGATGGCAAGCTCCCCGGGCTTATCCGGCAGACTGACCGTCACCCGGACGCCGGCGCAGCGGGCACCCAGCATCTCCAGGAAGACGCGGAACAGGTCGGTCTCTGTGATGATCCCCACCAATTCCTTGCCGCGCATCACCGGCAGCCCGCTGAAATTGTTGTCAGCCATGATCCGGGCAGCCTCTTCCAACGGCGTGTCTTCCGTGATGGTAACGACTTTCCTGGTCATGATCCGGTCTATCGTCAGCTTGCTCAGCAGGTAGTTCAGCTCATAGATGCTCAAGCTGGTGGCTTGAGACGGCGAGGCCTTCAACAGGTTCGTCTCGGTGACGATGCCGACCATCTCGCCGCGCTGGTTGACCACCGGCAAACGCCGGACGTGCTCCTTGTGCATCAGGTCAAGTGCCTCCGGCATGGTGGTTTCCGGCCGGACAGTGATGACCGGTTTGGACATGCGTTCTCCGACTAGCATAAGATTGCCTCCTGTCGTGGATGAGGATGTTATTTTACGATTGCACCAAGTATAGCACCAGGTGAGTGCTTTAGTAACTGTCGTACAGCGATCTGGTTCGTACTGCTGCCTTGACTCGCTCCATCGTCCACCCTTTCGGCAAAGGGCAGGTCACGGTCAGGCTTTTTTCCGCCGGAAGGTCGAAGTAATTCTCGCTGAAGATCACGTCGGCTCCTTCCAGCTCCAGCTCGACGAAGCGCGCCAGGGATTTCGCTTTCACCCGGATGGCAACTTTTTGAGCGGTGACGGATAAGGTCGTCTCGATCTGCGGCTCGGCCAATTCCAGGTGCTTGTTGGGTGCAAAGGTTGCCAACTGGCGCGCCAGGAACTTTCCACCCTGCCAGAGCTCGGCGATGAAAACAACCTGGCGGCGGTTCCCATCACTAACGCGCTTGCTGAAATCCAGCGAGCAGACGGCGGTACTTGCCAGGGCGGCCGCCGACACGTCCTCGGCTCCCCCCTCGAGGCGTTTGCCCGCCAGCGTTTCCAGGCTCCAGCGTACCTTGCCCGTCCAGGCGCTGGTGGTATCGTTGGTGATGAACAATCCCATGCGCTCGCCCTGGTCTTCCACGGAAAGCAGGATGGGCGCGTAGAATTTGCGCGCCGCATAGTGTAACGCCTTCCAGCGACCGAAATAGTCGATACTCGACCAGGAGGCCACCGGCCAGCAGTCGTTCAACTGCCAGATCAACGTGCCGCTCACCCGCTGGCGGGCCCGGCGCCAGTGTTCCACTCCATAGCGGATGCCTTCAGCCTGCAGCACCATGCTCAGGTAGACCAGCGCTGGGAAATCCTTCGGCATGCGGAAGGTATCGGTCATCTGGCTGATCATCAGGCCGTTGCCCGAGCCGGAGCGTTGGTGATGCTCCATGATGTAGGAGGTCATATTCTGATCGTTGGGAGCGGCATAGGTCTGGATGGTCTTGTAGGGTGGCAGGGCCTGGAAACCGAACTCGCTCATGAAGCGCGGGAACTGCTCACGGTAGGCGCTGAACGGCTTGCGCCCGTGCCAGACATCCCAGTAATGCGTGTCACCGCGCTGCTGGCTGTTCGGGTCGCTGAACGGGATGCCCGAGGAAGCCGAGCTGGGCCAGTAAGGCCGGTCGGGGTCTTCTTCAGCAACCACATCCGGGAGCAGGTGGTGGAACATGCGGTCATAGCCGGCCTTCAGTCGCTGGACAACCGGGTCGTTCGGGTGTTCCACTTCCAGTCCACCCAGCCCTGTTCCATCTCATTGTTGCCGCACCACATCGCCAGGCTGGCATGCTGTCTCAGGCGGCGTACATTCTCAACCGCCTCCATGCGCACGTTTTCAGCAAAAGCCGCATCTTCCGGGTACACGCCGCAGGCGAAGATGAAATCCTGCCAGACCAGGATGCCATAGCGGTCGCACAGGTCGTAGAAACGATCCTCCTCGTAGAACCCGCCGCCCCAGACCCGCAGCATGTTCATATGGGCCGCAGCCGCGTCCCGGATCAGGCGCTCCAGGTGGGCATCGCTGATGCGGGTGGGGAAAGAATCGGCCGGGATCCAGTCTGCACCCTTGACGAAGACTGGGACGCCGTTGACGACGAAGGTGAAAGACTCGCCCCACTCGTCCGGTTCACGACGCAACTCCAGGGTGCGCAGCCCGACCTGGTAACTGCGGTTGTCCAGAATGGATTTCTCCGGATTCGAGGAAACTTCCACTTTGTAGAGTGCTTGTTCCCCGAAGCCATTCGGCCACCAGAGCTGAGGATTGATGATTTGCGATTGCAGATTGCAGATTGATGTGCCGGCGGTATTGGTGTGCCTCGCCTTTGACTGTCTGGACCTTGCCATCCGGTGAAGTTACCTTCAGGATGATTTGCAGGTCGGCAGGCTCCCATTGCTCGATTTTTGTTTCTGCGCTAATGGTCACTTTGCCATCCGCATGGATCTGCCGGATGTGGACATCTGCGAGCTTGGCCTGGCTGTAGCCTTCCAGGCGGATATCCTTCCAAATCCCGATCGGCGGCAGCTTGGGTCCCCAGTCCCAGCCCCACTGGCAGGGAGCCTTGCGCAGGTATGGCCCGCCGGGGATATCGCCTCCGCCGGTCAGCGGCCTGGCCGCCTGCCTGGCCTGGATGTAAGGCACCGGCGCGCGAAAGACGATCTCAATTTCATTTCCGCCTGCTTTCAGGATACCGCTCACATCCCAACTCCAGCGCCGGAACATGTTATCGGTCTTGCCCAGCAACCTGCCGTTCAGCGAGACTTCAGCCAGCGTATCCAATCCATCGCATACCAGGGTCCTGTGCTCTTCTCCAGCCAGGCCTTTATCCAATCGGAAGCTGCGCCGATATTCCCAGTCGCTTTCGGCCACCCATTGGACTTTCTTTTCATTATCCGCCGCGAAAGGATCGGGTATGAGTCCCAAGGCAAGCAGGTCGGTGTGCACGCCGCCGGGGACAGTGGCGGGGAGCCATTTCTGGCTGCCAGATTGCCGGAACTGCCATGTGCCGCTCAAGGTTTGTTTATTCATATACCATCCTGTTTATGAATTTGCCAGCATGGCATTGTACACGCATTCCCGGCGGGAAAGGAAGGGCTGTCTGGCTGCGTGGCCGAAATTCACCACGGATGAACGCGGATAAAAAGGATTTGAACGGAGACGATATTCGTTCTTGAGGGAACGAATAAGAGGATCAGGTAAAAGGTAACCAGGTAAAAAGGCGACAAGGAAATAAGGAGTAAAGATAACTCGTTGTGGTGACATGGATTGATATCGGAGGATTGGCCTGGATTGATTCTTAGGGACAAAACGGGTAAGGCAGGGTGAATTAAAGTCACTTTATTTGAATTTTTCGCGGAACGAATGGAGGGGGAGGAGAGCAGAGAGCAGAGAGTGAAAAGGTAATTGGAGGATAAGGTAACCAGGTTCTCAGGTGACCAGGTTATCAGGCGATCTGGTGAAAATTGCATATATGGACCGCGCGGCATGGAAAGATTCTGACCAGTGGGTTGGGGATTTGTTATTTGAAAATAAAAAATAAGATGGAAGAAGAGCATAGAGAAGAGAGAGCAGAAAGAAGGAACATGTATATGAAGGTATTTACTCACGATTTCAGGTTTGGAAGCAGGCGTTGACATTTTTACGGATCCGATTTGATTTTGGATTTATTCCTCAGGTTCAATTCCGGAGGCGGGTGACCCGGCGATACGCTTCTGGCGGGCAGGAGGTGTTTCAGCAGGACAAGGGTTCTCCAGGCTGATTTTAGCACAAATGTTCTGATTTGGGAAGGGGAAAATTCACTACTATCCCAAATCCCCATTCGGGAAAAGACTTGTGGGAAGAATTATTCAGGTCAATCAGCCAGGGGCTTGATTTTTTCCAGCAGACTTGGTGTCGTTCAAAACGATGTCATCCCGGTGTTTGGACATGGGTACGGGCATCATCCGAATAGATCACTCTGGCCGTGCCGAGGATTTCGGAGCGCAGCAAGGTATTATGGCTTTGTTCCAACGCCCCGCGGGTAACCAGATCCACATTACGCCCAAAAAGTTCCTGCAACTCCTGCCGCATCCGGACGTGGTCGAAAAGACCCCAATCGCAATGCGGGGCGAAGGACACCAGGGCATCAATATCACTTTGGGCAGAGAAATCCCCGCGCAGCGCCGAACCGAACAAGGAAAATTCCACCACCTTCCAGCGCTTGCAGAAGGCGGCGATTTTTTTGCGGGAATAATTTACAGCAACCATGTGTAAATTATACTCCGCTTTCCAGGGTCCCTCCTGGCGGCTGGGGCAGCGGCGGGTACGGCACGTATCCCCCAGAGGGATGGAACCGGCAAACCGGAGGGCACGGGGGCAGGGGCAGGAGGCGCTTCAGCATGGCGAGGGTTTCTCCAGGCTGAATTTTAGCACAAATGTTCTGAACTGGGAAGGGATGAGTGGACTTTATTGTGTGAATGGTTCAGAGGTTTAGTAATACTCTTTTATATACCCATACGCCTTTTCGAACAACTCCGCATCAGTATGTAGTTTGTACTTGAACAACGTTCTCCGTAGCGCCTTTCTCACTTCGCGTTCTCCTGCCGCAGTAGCCTGCCAGCCATCAAAGCGGACCATACGAACAATCTCATCAATGTCGTCCACGATGCGTTCGACGACAATGGGGGTATCCGGATTGCGAACTTCCTGAAATAGTGCTGTCAGGGCGGCTTTGCCGCGGTCTTCTTCTTCAGCCTGCGGAACTTCCTTCTCAGCATTGACCAAGTCTTTCGCCAGGTCGAGCAGGGCTTTCAGGAAGGCGATGCTGTGCAGTTGGCCGGCTTCGTGCTGTTCCTTGAGTTTTTCCAGCCGCTCGGAGAGCTTGCGGTAGCGGGGATCTCCCATGTGCCGGCGCAGACGGTCTAGCACCTGGATCTCGATCTCTTTCGCCTTGTGCTCCGGGTCGGGCACTTTCAGGACGGCGTCCAGCAGGTCGGCATCCAGGACGATCTCGGCAATGTCATCCCGCACGGCCTCCACATGAACGTTCTGGTGGATGAGCTCGATGGTCTTGGCTCCCAGGGCATGCCAGAGCAGCGCGCCGGTGCCAGTGGATGGTTGGACGGATACATATACTTGTGAGAGCCAGCGATAGTCGTCTTCATATTGGGACAAGATCGGGTCCGGGGAGATAGCTTCCCAGAGGCCGGCCAGGCTGCTGTAATCCGCGGCAAAGGCATCCCGCACGTCGTTGTTTGGCAGGCATTCTTGGGCCAGGATGAGCCCCTCGTAGCCGCTGATGGAGTGGTCCACGCCCGGGAAGTAGGCCAGGCATTTCTGCATGGCTTCGGGGAATTTGGCTTTCAGGCCGACGATATCCGACACTACCCGGCGGAAGCCTTCCTCGTCAAACTCCAGCGATTTGGCCACATCATCGAAGATGCCCAGGTAATCCACGATCAGGCCGTGGGTTTTCATGCTGCCATAGGCGCGGTTGGTGCGGGTGATGGCCTGCAGCAGGGTGTGGTCACGCATGGGCTTGTCAAGGTACATGGCCTGCAGGATCGGGGCGTCGAAACCAGTCAGCAGTTTGGCCGTGACAACCAGGATCTGCAGCGGGTCGTTCGGATCTCGAAAGCGATCGAGCAGCTTTTCCTCGGCATCCCGGTCGCGCTTGTAGGGACGGTAGCGCTTGTCCTCGCGTTCCTTGCCGGAGACAGAGATGACAATCTCGCTGGCTTCGGGTGGCAGGTAACGGTCGAGCTGGGCCTTGTAAAGCAGGCAGGATTCCTGGTCGAAGGTGACCAGCATGGCCTTGAAACCGTTCGGGCGGACTTTCTCCATGAAATGGCGGGCGATATCGGCGCAGATCTTCTCGATGCGCTCTGGTACCTTGACCAGCACTGCCATCTTGGCAGCGGCTTTCGAGAGCGTCTCCCGATCGAGATCTGATAAACCGCCGGTCAGTTCGGCGTAAGCTGCGTCGATGGCATCCTTGTCGATGTGCAGTTCCACCAGGCGCGGTTCGAAGTGCAGCGGCAAGGTGGCGCCATCCCGGATGGACTCTTCGAAGCCGTAGCGGCTCATGTAGCCGCGTGGATCTTCCTCAGCCCCGAAGGCGTAGAAGGTGTTGCGGTCACGCCGGTTGATGGGCGTTCCGGTCAGACCGAACAGGAAGGCGTTCGGCAAAGCCGCCCGCATCTTCATTCCCAGGTCGCCTTCCTGGGTGCGGTGGGCTTCATCCACCAGGACGACGATGTTCTCACGGTCGTTCAGTAGGGGCGAGTCATGACTCGCCCCTACGTCGGCGAATTTGAAGATGGTGGTGATGATGATCTTGCGGGTATCCTGGCGCAATAGTGTTTCAAGTTCCTGTCGGCTCTCGGCCTTGACCAGGTTGGGGATGTCGGTGGTGCGGAAGGTGGCGCTGATCTGGGTATCCAGGTCGATGCGATCCACCACGATCAACACGGTCGGGTTGTGCAGGGCAGCCTGCAGACGCATCTTCTGGGCGGCAAAGACCATCAGCAGGGACTTGCCCGAGCCCTGGAAGTGCCAGATCAGGCCCTTGCGGGGATAACCGGCCAGCACGCGCTGTACGATCAGGTTGGCGCCCTCGTACTGCTGGTAGCGGCAGAAGAGTTTCAAGCGGCGTTTCTTTTTATCGGTGGCGAACAGGGTGAAGTGGGCCAGGATGTCCAGGATGACGTTGCGGGCGCAGCAGCGATCTGGGCAGTTTGCTGGATGGTGAGCAAAGCCGGACCTATCCCCCGGCCCCTTCCCTAGAAGGGAAGGGGGGATGGCGGATTCCTTCGAGCCGCCAGGGTCCCCACTGGTCGAGCGGGGTGTGCACCGCCCCGTAACGCAGGTCTTTGCCCTCGGTGGCCACGTTGAAGACATTCGGGGTGAACAGTTCGGGGACGAAGCGCTCGTAATCGTCGTGGATCTGCCTGGCGCCGTCGAACCAGCTGACGGAATTGCGCACGGGGGTCTTGGCTTCCACCAGCACCAGCGGCAGGCCGTTGACATACAGCACCAGGTCGGCGCGCCGTTCGGCATTGCCGGCCCGGAAGGTGACCTGGGTGGTGGCGACGTACTGGTTACGATCAAGATCTTCGAAATCAATCAACCTGACGGTGGTGTGCGGCATTGTTCTCCCCGAAGGGCATCGAGCGGTCGCCTCGCAGCCAGGCGGTGAACTCCTCGTTGGCGCGGATGAGACCATCCGCGCGCACCGAAAGCACGATGGCGCGCAGTTTGTAGAGCACTTCGTCGGCGCGTTCCGGCCGGGCGGCGATCTCGGGGTTCAGGCGGATGAGCGCTTCACGCAGGTATTGTTCAATGAACACATCGTTGATGCGGCGCGGCAGAGACAGCGCCGAAACGGAGTACCAACCCGCGCCCTTGTGGGCGCGACCGAGCGGGATGTAGGGGGCGGGAGATTCAAAGATCTGACCTAACCCCCCGGCCCCCTTCCCCACGGGGGAAGGGGGAGCGCCGCAAAGTAAATCGCGGAGGTAGTTTTCGACGGAGTTTTGTTCGTTGAACATGGGTTACCTATCCCCTGACCCCTTCCCTAGAAGGGAAGGGGAACTGGATCGTTCCCTGCATAGGGAGTCAATTTCCTGTAAAACCTGGGGCAATTGGTTCAATACAGTTTCATTCTTGAAACGGATGACTTCGATTCCATAAGTTTTTATCAATTCGGTGCGTTCCTGGTCGTATTCCTGCTGGCTCCTGTGAATCTCGCCATCCAATTCGATGACCAGCGCGGCGGCGTGGCAGTAGAAATCGGCAATAAACCCGCCGATGATCTGCTGGCGGCGGAAGTGCCAGCCGTTGAGCCGGTTGGCGCGCAGGGCCTGCCAGAGGATTTTTTCGGCTTCGGTCATATCCTGGCGCAATTCTTTGGCGCGCTGGACCTTGGCGGAGGAAACGTTTTGGCCGATGACGATGTTACGGGCAGGGCATGAGACCTCTCTCATCCCCCGGCCCCTTCTCTCTCCGAAACGGAGAGAGAAGGGGAGGCTCCCCCTTTCCTTGTAGGAAAGGGGGTCGGGGGGATAGGTCCTTCGACGCTGTTCTGTTCGTTGAACATGGTTTTACTTTCTATTTTCTTTCCCGTTTGAATCATCCGATGCAATTTTCGGATACTGGATGGTTTTTTCCATGCGTTTTCCCGCGTCTGTCAATTAAAATTCCTCCGTACTGTTTAAGGCCAAAAAAGGTAATAAGAGTACAAGCAATCGAAATAGATACAAAGATAAACAAATTAGCCAATGGAGCGAAAAGTTGAACCGCAAGATAGGCAAGGATTCCGACTGTCAGGCTATTCAACACGATCACAATGTTACGCAAGCCACCAAGAAATGTACCTTTGGCATGGATGGGCGGCTCATCATCATTCGCGTTCCAAAACAAGTGTTTTTCCACTTCTTTATCCCTGGCTGCAAAATAGTGATTAATGCGATTGATGGCTCTTAAATACTCAATCATGCGAATGCGGCGATCAATCAAACGCCGAAAGATGGTAAAGCCAATAATGAACACAACAATCATCAGTGCAAGGTCAATGGAAATATTTTCTGTCGACAGTGTACTAAATTTGCTAATGCCCAGCAACAACGCAATTGCCAAAGACATGATTGTTAAATACATCGTGACATATTTATCCCCCATTTGGGCATTAGCTTCATAAAGACCAGAGATACGGCTGTGCTCTGCCAACAACAACTCAGCCGAATGCTTCGACTCGCTGGAAGTTTTCTCTTTAGCCATGGTCAGCCCTCCTGAATATCGTAGATACAATTTTCGACGCTGTTCTGCTCATTGAGATGACATGACCTTCCCCCCCTTTCCTTTCAGGAAAGGGGGTCGGGGGATAGGTCCTTCGGTGCTGTTCTGCTCGTTGAACATAATGCTATTCCAATGCTTATTTTCTTTTGGAAAATAATCTCTGAAAATTATCGATCCATTGCGAAACATGTCCTTTGGCAATAGACTTCCCAAAATATAACTTCTCTTTACCTTACCAATTGGACAATTTAGGTATGCAGCAATTTGAGTTGCATTAATCCAAAGATCCGGTTCATGACTAATCCAGAACAATCCGAGGTTGTGGTTCTTGAGCGGCGTGAACTTCACCACCCACCAATTATTTTGAAACCTGGCATTTAAACCTGCTAAACGTGCTGCTTCAACAATCTTGCGAAACTCTTGGCCATAACCTTTCTGGTCAGCAACACCTGTTAACCAAGCTTCCGGGTCACGCTCTTCCTTAGTCAACCAGACTGCGCCTGTAATCTGACTGGCTGGCTTTCTTCCGATGTTGGTATGCGGTTGGATTTTTTATGGATGCTACTGATTGCTGGGGGATTGCCTGCTTAATCTTTTCCAAAATCGTTCTGGAACGCTTGGATAAAAACGCATCAAAATTATCCAACAACCATAAATTGGAATCCTGGGGTATCAAGTGTCTTTCAAGGTATGGCTTGAGTTCTGCTTCATTCCAGCCTTTAAGCCATTCATTTAGTTTCTTGGCACGCTTCTCTACACGATTTGTACCTTCGTCCAATAATTGATAGTTGCTCAGCGAATGTATTTTTTCCGCAGGGATTTTTGCTTGTTCCAAGATGGATTTGGGCTGGACGTGATCGATGTCGCGACCTGAGAGATTGTGGCGGTCATACATCAGATAAAAAGCAAAGGAAATATCCCAATGTGACAATTGGGTTTCGTTTATTTCTCTGCTGAAAATCAGTGGATATGATTCATACATGGACAGTAGTTCTTCTGCGGGGAAAAGCTGGCCTTTATATTGAGAAACGATATTCAAAATCTTTCGAACACCAGTAATATATGGTACCCATCCTTTACCCCGGCTGAAAACTCCATTGAGCAAGGATAAATATAACCAACGTTTGATATTGGTAAAGTCAGGATTGTTAGTGTCGAAATTGGCATACAGAGTTGAGAGTGCTTCGGTCGATTCGGCTTTATGAAAAATATGATATGCAACAAAGTACAATGGAATTACAGAACGTCCGCCATTGCGATAGTATTCATACAGCCCTGCATCCATCAATAACTGGCGCAAGACATCGAGGGTTTTCAACAATGCGTGGTGCATTTTTAATGGCAAAATCTGCATCTTCCTTGCTAATATCGGTGACTTCTTTTGTATGGTTATTCTGGAGAAGAAATAACAGCTTGATCACCTCATCCTGGCCAAAGCCAATATCACTAAACTGCGGAATATCTCGCCGTAAAAAGCCTTCCAGCCTGTAATCAAAGCCTTTCAAGATGGATGCTGCCAGATCCAAAGCAGATAGACGGGTACCTCCATCATTCAATCGGCGGAATAATTCAACCATGCGTCTGCGTTCACCATCCGGGTTGGTTTTGTTAATATAGACTTTCGATATTCCCAAAGTTTTAAGTACAAATACTGCCCGCTCAAAACTCCTGACATTGTCGAAAACTAATTCTTTGTAGGTGTCTTCCTCGATATTCCGAGTACTGATAATTTCTTTTGCGACCAGACGATCATCATTTATTTCCTGTAATCGCGTATAAAGCACGGGAACCGAATACCACAATTTAAGCGTTCAATCCCCTCTTCTTTCGCAACTTGAGACAGTTCGTCCACATGTTGGGCAAATTCAAACTCAAATTCATGATCACCCTGGCTGAATAAATTGAAGAACAATTTCTTGCCATTTACGCTACCTTTTAGCCCCATGTAAAATGTCTGAAGACGCTGTTGGCCATCGATAATCAGGGATGTACTCTGATCCAAGACGGGCAAGAAAACCGAATCGTGGATTTCTCCTTCCATTGAGAATTGCCGAAATGCAAATAAGGGTTTGCTGCCTTTTTCTTCTTCAAGAGACATAATTCCCCCAAAGGAATTGCCCTTTAGCAAAGAATCAAAGAGCAGTTCCATTTTCTCCTCATCCCATACCAGGTTGCGCTGAATCACAGGTAATACAACAGCTTGATCGAATATCTCTTGGACTGTATCGTGAATTGTTACCGCTTCCCAATTTGCCATAGTGGCCTCCTGGATTGGATCAATCTATAATATCCAGCTATCATCTTCGTAGCTTGAAGATGCCTGATGCTATTCTGTTCAGTAGACATAACTTGTCATCTCACCCTTTCCTTTCAGGAAAGGGGGCCGGGGGGGATTGTGCAAGGTTTTTTCTGTAAATTTAAAGATCAAGTGCATCCTTTGAAAGAAAAAGAAAGAACTACTCAGAACCTTGAAAACTCAAATACGTTCTGCCGGTCAACCATTCTTCACTGATCTCGCTCAATATTGCTGAGACCAGACGCAAACACGAAGATGGATTGGGAAAGATGCTCACCACTCGAGCCCTTCGCCGTACTTCCCGGTGCAATCGTTCGACTCCATTTGTCGTCCGCAACCAGCGCCTGTGAGCCACTGGGAAAGCAAAGACCGCCAGTCCTTCCGGGATGTTCGCTGCCATCCACTCTGCCAAACGGGAAGCCGTTTTCTGGTATTTCTGCACAGTCCTGGCCAGGTATGCTTCAGCAGTGGGGCGGTCCGGTGCATTGAATATGGTGCGGATGTCCTCGGCCACTTCAGCCAGCATGTACTTGTGCGGCACATAAGCCTGAGCGTTCTGCTGAAGATGGAACTGGCATCGCTGCCAGGCAATGCCGCCGAAGACTGCCAGACGGGCCGCCTTCAGCCCTTCATGAGCATCACTGGTGATCAGCTGCAATCCTCCCAGCCCACGGGCTTTCAGGCTTTCCAGGAAGGCTCTCCAGTGGACTTCATGCTCGCTCAGCGACACGGAAACGCCCAGGATCTCCCGTTTTCCGGCTGGATTGACGCCCACAGCGCTCAAAACGGCCAGATTGCGCACCTGTCCGTCTTCGCGTACCTGTTCGTAGTAGGCATCCAGGAAAAGGTAGGTGTACTCACCAAGCGGACGGTTACGCCACTTCTCCAGATCCGTGTCCAGGAGTGCCGTGGCATGGCTGACCTGGGTTGAAGATAGGGCCACACCACACAACTTCTCAGTGACCGCCTTCACCTTGCGAGTTGAGACACCCTGAACGTACATCTCCGCCAGAGCCAGGAGGAAGCTCGTTCGCTCCGCAGTCCCTTCTCCAGCGCTTCCGGGTAGAACCCGCCTTCACGCACTTGCGGGATCGCAAAGGTGATGTTACCCACCCGGGTGTGGACCGTCTTTGGCTTGAAGCCGTTGGCATGTCCTTCACGTTCTTCAGTATGCTGGTAAGGTTCTGCTTTCAGGTATTGCTGTCGTTCCGCTTGCATGGCCGCATTGATGATCACCTGGATCAACTCTGGCAGTATGTCAAACCCTTGCTTGCTGACCCGTTCCAGAAGTTCAGCGGGTAAGGTAAAATCTTCTCGGTAGGTCATGGTGCATCTCCTTTGGTTTGGTCACCGTAAGGATAACACCTGACCTACTATTTTGAAGAAATTACAGAAAGAAGTTTACACTACTCCGGGGGGATAGGTCCTTCAATGCTGTTCTGTCCGGTGAACATGGCAGTTATAACCTTTTAAACATTGGCATCCAGTTATGTGTCTTATTCTCTGCCCAGAGAATAGGCAGAGTACCATTAGGACAACTCCTCTCAAACACTACACTGACACCAACTCCACCAAACCCTAATGGATTATCTTTGACCAGTAGCTTTCCATATTTTGTAGCTGTAATTTTGGCTAAATCTCTCTCACTAACATCTGGAAACACCTTCGATTGTTCACTGAAAATATATTCCGTCTCATCTAAAATCTCACAATAATGGGTCTCAAAGGGGATAGCGAGGCTATTTACTACCTCATTTATGTTTTTCCAACCCTGTTTCGTTGATACTACAGCTATAAAAATCACCCTCAATTTTCGCTCAGTAAATTCACCCAAAATATCACTCATTTCCTTTAAGTAACCTGAAACCTGAGTCCCTGTACCTATAAAATCATCAATAAATACAACAGCTTTAATGTCTGGTCGTTTCCTAAGTAGTGTAAACTTCTTTCTGTAATTTCTTCGAAATAGTAGGTCAGGTGTTATCCTTACGGTGACCAAACCAAAAGGAGACGCACCATGACCTACCGAGAAGATTTTACCCTACCCGCTGAACTTCTGGAACGGGTCAGCAAGCAAGGGTTTGACATACTGCCAGAGTTGATCCAGGTGATCATCAATGCGGCCATGCAAGCCGAACGGCAGCAGTACCTGAAAGCAGAACCTTACCAGCATACCGAAGAACGTCAAGGACATGCCAACGGCTACAAGCCGAAGACGGTCCACACCCGGGTGGGTAACATCACCTTCGCGATCCCGCAAGTGCGTGAAGGCGGGTTCTACCCGGAAGCGCTGGAGAAGGGACTGCGGAGCGAACGAGCTCTCCTCCTGGCTCTGGCGGAGATGTACGTTCAGGGTGTCTCGACTCGCAAGGTGAAGGCGGTCACTGAGAAGTTGTGTGGTGTGGCCCTATCTTCAACCCAGGTCAGCCATGCCACGGCACTCCTGGACACGGATCTGGAGAAGTGGCGTAACCGTCCGCTTGGTGAGTACACCTACCTTTTCCTGGATGCCTACTACGAACAGGTACGCGAAGACGGACAGGTGCGCCATCTGGCCGTTTTGAGCGCTGTGGGCGTCAATCCAGCCGGAAAACGGGAGATCCTGGGCGTTTCCGTGTCGCTGAGCGAGCATGAAGTCCACTGGAGAGCCTTCCTGGAAAGCCTGAAAGCCCGTGGGCTGGGAGGATTGCAGCTGATCACCAGTGATGCTCATGAAGGGCTGAAGGCGGCCCGTCTGGCAGTCTTCGGCGGCATTGCCTGGCAGCGATGCCAGTTCCATCTTCAGCAGAACGCTCAGGCTTATGTGCCGCACAAGTACATGCTGGCTGAAGTGGCCGAGGACATCCGCACCATATTCAATGCACCGGACCGCCCCACTGCTGAAGCATACCTGGCCAGGACTGTGCAGAAATACCAGAAAACGGCTTCCCGTTTGGCAGAGTGGATGACAGCCAACATCCCGGAAGGACTGGCGGTCTTTGCTTTCCCAGTGGCTCACAGGCGCTGGTTGCGGACCACAAATGGAGTTCGAACGATTGCACCGGGAAGTACGGCGAAGGGCTCGAGTGGTGAGCATCTTTCCCAATCCATCTTCGTGTTTGCGTCTGGTCTCAGCAATATTGAGCGAGATCAGTGAAGAATGGTTGACCGGCAGAACGTATTTGAGTTTTCAAGGTTCTGAGTAGTTCTTTCTTTTTCTTTCAAAGGATGCACTTGAATTTTAAATTTACAGAAAAAACCTTGCACAATCGTTTCCTAGAGATTTCTCAGCCAATTTATCCTTTTCGATTACATTATCTATATAAATACTTGCTTCATCTGCATAAAGTGCGTAATCCGGTCGATGTCGACCAGTAAATCCGGAGCAAGCCGTCCACCGAATCCGGAGCATGTCGTCCACTGATTCCGGAGCATGCCGTCCACTTTTTTGGGATGAGCGGAATCGGTGGACGGCATGGAGCGGAATCGTTCCAGGGGGAGTGACGCTGGATAATCTTCTTGAAATGTGGCAAGCTACACCTGGAATTATTCCAGGAGGTAGTGATGTCACAGGAAAGGTTATCCATGCGAAAGATCAGCGAAGTATTACGTTTGAAATGGGACTGCGGTTTGATCGAACCGGGCCATTGGGCGCAGCTGCCAGATCTCCCATAGCACAGTCAGGGAATACCTGAAACGCGCCGAAGCAGCGGGGCTGAAATGGCCATTGCCTGAAGGGCTGGACGAAGACAGCCTGTACAGGCTGTTGTTCCCGGAGAAGGTTGCAGACCGACCGGCAGTGCGGGTTCTGCCGGATTGGGAGCAAGTCCACCAGGAACTGAAGAAGCGCAATGTCACCTTGCGTCTGCTGTGGACGGAGTACCGGGAAGCCCATCCGGATGGATACGGGTACAGCCAATACTGCGATCTGTACCGGCGCTATGCCCTGAAACTCGATCCGCCCATGCGCCAGAACCACAAGGCAGGGGAAAAGCTGTTCGTGGATTATGCCGGGGATACCGTTCCGATCACCGATCCGGAAACGGGGGAAGTGCGCCAGGCGCAGATCTTCGTGGCAACCATGGGCGCCAGCAGCTATACCTATGCCGAAGCGCAGCCCAGCCAGGAGATGCCGCACTGGATCGGCGGACATGTGCGTGCCCATGCGTTCTTCGGGGGCGTGACCCAGATCATCGTCCCGGATAACCTGACGCAGGGGGTGAAACATGCCTGCCGGTATGAACCGGATCTGAACCCAACCTATCTTGAGATGGCCCAGCATTATGGGGTGGCGGTCATCCCGGCGCGGGTGAGGAGACCACGCGACAAGGCCAAGGTGGAAGTGGGTGTGCAGGTGGTGGAACGCTGGATATTGGCCCGTCTGCGCAACCGGACCTTTTTCAGCCTGGCGGAACTGAACCGCAGCAATTGTCCGACTTCTGGAAGAGTTGAACAACCGCCCGATGCAGCACCTGGGCAAATCCCGCAAGCAGCTTTTCGAAGAACTGGACCGGCCTGCCTTGCGTCCCCTGCCACAAACGCCCTTTGAATATGCCACCTGGAAGACCGCCCGGGTGAACATTGACTACCACGTCGAGTTCGAAAAGCATTTCTACTCGGTACCGTATGGGTTGATCCACCAGGAAGTGCGTATCCGGGCCAGCGAGCGCATGATCGAGATCTTCCACAAGAGCAAACCCGAAGCCGTGGCCATCCACCCCCGCAGCAGCGTCCCCGGCCGCTATTCCACCCAGACCGCTCATATGCCGGTCAAGCACCAGAAAGCCGGGGAATGGACACCCGAGCGCCTGCAGCGCTGGGCGGAAGAGATCGGACCGCATACCAGCCAAATGATCCAGGCCATCCTGATCTCCCGGCGGCACCCCGAACAGGCTTTCCGCTCCTGCCTGGGCATCCTGCACCTCTCCAGCCAGTATGCCCGCTCCCAGATGGAAACCGCCTGCCAGATGGCACACGCAGAACAAAGAACTGAACTATCGGGGAGTGAAAGCCATCCTGGAACTCCTGCCCCCGGCTGTCCCCAGCCGAAAACCCAGCCCTTCCCACCCACGAGAACATCCGTGGCAACTCATACTACCAGTGAGGCTCCCATGCTTATCCAACCCCTGCTCGACAAACTCGTCCAACTCCGCCTGCCTGCTTTCCGAGAAGGCTTGCAGGAGCAACTCAACAATCCCAAATATGCAGAACTCGCCTTCGAAGAACGTCTGGCGCTCCTGGTGGACATGGAGGTCACCCGCCGCCATGACCGGCGCATCCAGAGACTTACCCAGATGGCAGCCTTTCCCCAATCCGCCACCCTGGAAGACCTGGACCTGTCTGCCTCGCGTGGCCTGGAGCGCCGCTTTGTGCTCGAACTCGCACAGGGCAACTGGATCGACCAACATCTCAATACCCTGGTGCTCGGTCCCACTGGTTCCGGAAAATCGTTCCTCAGTTGTGTCCTTGGACTCGCGGCTTGCCGCACCAATCATTCCGTGCGCTACTTCCGCACTTCCCGCCTCTTGTTCCAACTCGCTCAATCCCGCCTGGATGGCTCTTTCCCCACTCTGCTCGCCAGCCTGGCCAAGATCGATCTACTCATTCTCGATGACTGGATGCGCGATCCCATCACCGCTTCCGAAACCCGCGACCTGCTTGAAATCCTCGACGACCGCTTTGGGCATGTCTCCACCCTGGTGGCTTCGCAAGTCCCCGTGGCAGACTGGTTTTCACGCTTCCCGGATCCTACGCATGCAGACGCTATTCTGGACCGTGTTATCCACAATGCCTATCGACTCAATTTGACTGGAGATTCTCAACGAAAGGTGCGTTCCCCCATTCCCATACCGGTCACTTAATCTGGAATCTTCTGACCGGCGTCTATCCACTCTCTTTTTTCAAAAGAAAAAAACCATGAAAGGTACATTCCATCACCCCATGCCGTCCACTTGATTTATAATTCTCTCACCAGCGTTGCTCCCTTCCGCCACTGGACGGCATGACCGGAATCAGTGGACGAATTCACTGGAATATGCACATAAAGACTGGCAAAATCAGCACCGCTTTTTCCAATTTTATCTAAATAACTCACCAATATTCGGAACGCTTACGTTGATAACGCTCTTTTTCGCGCCCGAGATCTCTCAATAACTACCTCATGGATCTCTTTCATTTTGCTTCTCATATAGGCATTCGAATAGAAGTGTAAGTTTTTCAATATCTTGAACATCGCTCTTTGTTCCCTGGTCCCAGGGAACTGTTCCAGCCAGGTGCGCAACTTGTCAGTTGTAATTCTTTGCCCCCTATACGCACCCCAGTTTTCGGCCAAACTTACCATTTCATCAGATTGAATTCTTAATTGTTCCTCTCGTTGTCTCTCAAGCAAGACGGCATCCAAATCTGAAAACGAAGCAATAATATCCTGAACACCTCTTCCTTAAGCCATTTATAGAAAAATTCAACCTTAAAATCATACGAATGTTCTTCTAGTTTTCCAACAACGCTGCCTATTAGTACTTTTCTTGTTGCAAATTCCTTTAAATCACTTTCAAGTGTAGGCATATCCTTGACTAATGAATTCTTAGAAATTTCCTTACCTTTTGCTGGTCTTTGCCTCTGGAGGGTATCGCAAAGGGCGATTAATATTTTCCGCCGACGTATTGTTTTTTCAGTTGCTTTATCGCCGGTTTCAAAAATCCTATCGTCCCAAAAATGCTGGAAAGCATTTTCTCCTGTATCCTTGATTGCACGATCAACAGCTGCATCCACTTCCATACGGGTGATATAACAATCCTTTGCATCTAGAGCGCTTCGGAAAATATATTGGCAAATTAATTTTGTGAAGTATGGATTCCCCGCTGTTAGCTCATGTAACGCTAATATGGAATCTTTCAGTAAATTCTAAGAAATTATTAACTGGGCGTTGTATTAATTCTTGATAATCGATCCAATCTGTATCACGAGAAAAGTAATCTACAGGTATCATGCCCCACTTGTTTAAATGTACTCCTTGGCTATCCATAATATGAACAATTCTCTCACCACCTATCAAGATAAAACCTATATTTTGTTCGCGAAGTTATACTTCTTAATGTCGAAGAAAGAATCACCCCAAGGTCTTTAATATACAAATCGTACGGCAATCTATCGAATTGATCTATCAGAATAATTACAATTCGTCTTTCTTGGGTTATTTTTGCTAAGTCATCTAAAAAATCAGTAATTGGTGAAAATGCATCGTCAAAAGCAGGCACAGAAATATGGGCTGCTCTTGTATCCATCTGTTGTATCTTTTTGCATAATACTGCCCCTAATCAATTCACTGTTGCCGTGGCCAATGGCATCACATAATCGCCCGCTTCGAGGTATACAGTTAGATATCCTAAACCATTCAGTTGGGATTGTAAAACTTTTGCAATGGATGTTTTTCCTACACGCTTTTGTCCATGAATGATAAAAGAACCAACATTTGGAGCTTTTATAGAAGCCAGAATCTTACTTAGTACTTCTTTTCTGCCAACGAGCTGGCTTTCATCTTCTATGGGTTCAAGAGAATAAGGATCAGTTTGAGAAAGAGAAATCCAATCTATATCACTCCTCTGCGCCTCAATGCAAAGCTGAGAGTAAATGTTCTTTTGCTCCTTATCGAAATTAATCCACTTCAGTTGTGTATAAAAATCAATCTGTTTAATAGGTTCTAAAATATTTCCAGATATAGTTATTATTTGACTTTCAGACGGAGGAAGCCTACCTATTTTTATTTGAGTTGTATCTAGTTCAATCGAATTATCCTTGGCTATCTCTAACTCTGTTTCATATGCATAACCTGGGCCCAAGTTTTAACTAGAACACCAATATTCACGTGTCCTCCTACAATATGGAAAGGATACTTTTTCCCTTGGGCTTCAAGAATGACAGATGCAGGTCTGGTGGCCTTATTGCCAGAAAAATCTTCTTCTACCATGACCAATAAACGTTTTTCTAATGCTTCTGATATTGAATGGCTATAGCTCGTTCTAGATAATTTCAATATTTCAATAACTTGGTCCATTTTTTCTTTGGCATCTGTATAAGCGTCCATAACGGCCATTGAATCTTTTTGCTCTAGATAATCTTGAACATCGTTATAAATATCTGCCAATAATGCATCTGTGTTTAAAGGTAAAAATGGTTTTAACAAGAACTGCCCGGTTTTATTATTGATACTAGCCATCAGTTTTTGTCTGTGTATATTTATACTCTCAAGGCTAGTCAAAGATTCCAACGCCCCATAGAAATCTTTTTCTTGTTTTTTGACAATGTCAATAAAAAGGGGTACTTTTTCATGTGCTTGAAGTGCTGTATTTACTTTCCACTCTTTATATAAAGTATCTGAAAGTAAACTATCCAATGCCTCAATGATTTTTGGGCGCCAAGGAGGATTTCTAGTCCACCCCATACTATCCTCACTCAACAACCTAAAAAAACAGGCTGCAACATGTTCTCGATTATTGATAGTGTGAAATTTATCGAGAATATCCTTTGCCCTATCTTCTATTTCATTTTCACTGCATTCTTGAATTTCATTCGCATGACCGCCTTCGGACAAAATACATACTAAAAGCATCTTTTTGATATGTCTTCTTGTGGCTTCTAATAAATCTGGTTTATGGCTTTCAACCAGGAGCGAATCGAACACCAGGAGAGGCTGTTTAGTAAAACCAATGTCATTAATTAATATGTTTGACATAGTTCTTCTCCCATAATGTATTTATCGACGCTGTTCTGTTCGTGAAACATAAATGTTCCTGTAAATTTATATCAAGGAAAACTGTGGTTTATCAATTTCTTAAACAAGGTGGCACTATTTTCATGATGCAAACGCATCGCTTTTCTCGTGTTCAATAACTCCTGAAATTTATATTCTGCTTCTCTTTGGATTTCTAAAGGGGGAACTGGAATTTCCAAAGTTGAAAACCTGCCCAAGCCTAAATGTGTCACTGTTGTACTCTTGGCGACTTGGGCAAGAGTACCTGTAAGCCTTGCTCCTTCAAATAAAACCAATGTATAGAACGGAATCAAATTTGAATTGCAGCGAAAACGTATGAGTGTGTTTTGGAAACAACAATCTTCAATTTCTCCATTGAAAATTGCAGGGCGTCCAACATTGAAACGGCTAATCAAATCTCCTTCAGTCAAAAGGATATCGCCCTTCAATAATTTATATCTTGCAATCTCTCTTTCTGTGAAATCCATTTCTTCCAATTCAATCAAGTCTATTTCTAAATTGCCAATGTTTATTACTTTCAGGAATGGGCGTGGATTAATGCGTTTATTGTATTTGGGAGCTTTTTGTCGCCCCATTAATATTTCCCCAAGTTTATCCACTCTGGTTTTGGGGTAATTGGCAATTGCAGATTTATATTCATCTAAAATGAAACTCTTCAACAAAGTCTCATGTGATGTGATGGCTTCTTTTATGGCTAGAAGTTGGTCATCCGCCGCCCAGAGCAGATCAGCGATGCGGCGCTGTTCGTCGAGGGGTGGGAGGGGGAATTCATAATTGGCCAGGTGTGACCAGTTGGTGCACGGGGAGAGAGAGCCGGCCGAGGTTTTTAATGCATACTGGTAAAAGCCTTCCGACTGGCAAATGAACGGCAGTAGTTCGGGCAATAATATATTCGGGTCTTTACTCTCGAACGCGTAAATGTCGCTGGAGCAAACGCCTTCGAAATCCGCCACTGCCACCTTGCGCTGGTAGGCGCGGCGCTTGCCAAACAGCACCTGTCCCGGCTTGAAGTGGCTCGTGAAGGTAGTCCCGTCCACGACGAGACCCCAACTGCGAATGTGCAGATTTTCGGGGGTGATGTGCTCCAGTCCCACGAAGCGCTCGATCCCCGCGGCGGCAGGGTCCGCAAGGCGGGAGGTGGAGAGGAAGACAACATCATCAAAACGGATCAGGGTCATGGGTGAGCCTTGTAATACATTTCAATTTGGTTTTGCGGGACCCGTACTTCCGTGGGGAGAACATCGCCCCAATTGCCTTTGTCCCATTCACGGACTTGTTTGAGAACAAAAACCCGGAAGGTTGAGCGTCCTTCAAAAGATACAATCGTGCCTGATATCTTTTTTCCGTTTACAAGCTGGAATATATATGTGTCATTATTTAATGCAACCGGAGGGCGATATACGATCTTTGAAGTAAACCACGTCCAGAATTGTTTCAATGAAGATGATCGTTGCACCCCAATCGTTAACAAGCTGATCATGAAAGATGCCAGCATGGTGACCCAAACACCTTTAAGTTCAGGTGGCAACTTTTCCCAGGGCGACGGAAATTGTTCAACGCCATTGGCCTGTGCGCCAAGCCTTTCTCCAGTGATCACCAAATGACTGGATGGTCCTTTTTGAGAAATTTTTACGTCACCCACCTGTGCAGAGACGGTCAATTTGGTGTTTTCTGGCAAGTCTGTTCTTGCAGGCTTTTGCTCGCTCCATCCCATCGGGGAGGTTATCGTAAGCTCTTGAGCGCTTCCGTCCAAATTCATTAATTCAACTGTTGAATTCGAAGCAGTATATCCACCCGGATTACATATAAACCCTGGTTGCAGGTGAACCAGGCCATCACAGATTGCGATATCAAAATCATTGATTTCAGTTGCAATGAATGTAAAACCGCTACGGGTGGAACGATCCTTCTGGATTACACGCAGTTGTACATCCTCACCATCAGCCGGGTAGTCCTTATTATTTATCGAAAAGCTGACAACATTTCCAAACCGAAATAGTAATGCTACCTTACCATTACCATCAGTACTTCCAAACAAATCTGGAGATATTATCAAATCAATGCTATTCAGGCTCGAAAAGCTTGCGGCCTTCTCAGCAGAAGAATAAATAAGCTCATCTCCACATAATCCCATTATTACGAATAAAGGACCAGGCTTGATCCCTTCGTTGCCTGTTGTTTTAAATCCCAATTGAAAGTTTTCGCCTGAATATTTATTTGTGCGTTTTCGGGATCTTGTATCTCAATGGAGTCTTGACCTGTTGTCAGAACCATGGTTTCAATATTCTGCAGACCCATCTGTGCGGAATAATAGCCCTTCCCTGCCTGGAAGCTTGCATATGCGTCGGGAGTTTGAAAATGTAAAACAATTGGAAAAAACTCTAATGTAAAGTCCGTGTCAATTGATTGACAATCAACCCGATCAAATTTGATGCTCGAATATTCTGTAATGTATAAACTGCCATCACTGGGTTTCCTGGAATAGTAAGCAACCAATAATGCAATGGCTGCTATAACCAACCCGGCAGTTAAAAGCACCAGCCCTTTCAGGAAATGTTGTTTCACAAAATACCTTATCATGGTTTTTCCTCAACCAGAAAGATCATTTCTTTAATGCGATGGTGTAATACTTCAGAACTCTTCTCCCATGCTTTCACCGCCTCCGTCAGCCCATCCGACGCATACTCCCCGCGCTTTTCCATCACCGCCTGCCCGCGTACATACAGCGGGATACTCAAATTGCCATCGTTGATGCGAATTTCTTCCAGCGTGCCAACCTGGCAAAACCAGGAATATCCATAAAAGCATGATAGGCATCTGCGATGCGCTCCTGGTGCTCCGGTTTGAGATAACTCATGCTGCGCTCACGGGTCACTTCATCCACGGCGTTGATGAACAACACCTTCCCGCGCCGCTCTGGTGGTTTGGATGTGCGGCAGATCACGATGCAGGCTTCCATGGGTGAGTTGTAGAACAGGTTGGGTCCCAGCCCGAGCACACACTCCACCAGGTCGGCTTCCACCAGCTTCCGGCGCATCTCGGCTTCTTCCTTGCGGAACAGCACCCCATGCGGGAACAGGATGGCGCAGCGCCCTCGCTCCCCCTTCCCTGTCAGGGAAGGGGGCCGGGGGGTTAGGTCCACCCCCATGCTCTTAAGGATATGCTGGAAGAAAGCATAATCCGCGCGTCCCTGCGGCGGGGTGCCCAGGAAGTTGCGCCCCCACGGGTCGCTGGCTCCAGGCTTCCCGGTCCCACTGCTTGATGGAATAGGGCGGGTTGGCCAGCACCACATCGAAGGTCGCCAGGCGGTCGTGCTCGATGAAGGCCGGGCGCTCGAGCGTATCCCCACGGGCGATGGCGAAATCGTCCACGCCGTGCAGGGCCAGGTTCATGCGGGCGATGGAGGCGGTCATGTGGTTGCGCTCCTGCCCGTACAGTTTCAGCGTGCGGTACTCCCCGCCGCTGCGCTTGACCTGGTCGAGCGCCGAGATCAACATGCCGCCCGTCCCGCAGGTCGGGTCGTAGATGCGCTCGCCCGGCTGGGGATCGAGCATCTGCACCATCAGGTGCACCACCGTGCGGTTGGTGTAGAACTCCTGGGCGGTATGCCCGCTGTCATCCGCGAACTGCTTGATCAGATACTCGTAGGCATTGCCGAGTTCATCCTCGGGCACGTTGGCAATCGAGAGCGTATGCTGCGAGAAATGCTCCAGCAGGTTCTTGAGGGTGCGGTCGGGCAGGCGTTCCTTGTTCGTCCAGGGTGCATCGCCGAAGATCCCGTCCAGCCGGTCGGGGTTGGCGGCTTCGATGGAGCGCATTGCATTCTGGATGGTTTGCCCCACGATCTTTGGGCGTCTCGCGCACATTATTCCAATGTGCGCCGGCGGGGATGACGAAGCGTTCGTTTGCCATGCCAGCGGCGTAGAGCATGTCACCGGATTCCTCGAGCGCCTGGGCATACTCCTCGTCCCACACGTCCGAGAGACGCTTGTAGAACAACAGCGGGAAGATGAACTGCTTGTAATCGCCGGCATCCACCAGTCCGCGCAGGATGGTGGCGGCGCCCCACAGGTGGGATTCGAGTTCCGGCAGGGAGAGACGTTCAGTCATGTTTGGCGATCCAATCCCAGAATGCTGATCCATTAGGATGGTCCCAATCTATAAGGCTTTCTTCGCTGTCATCTTCAATACGCAGCTCAGCCGCGGTCATCTCGCTAAAGATCTCTGGCCAGCTTTCCGCCGTTATATAATAACCATCATATTCTCGGCTGCCAGGTTCAACCTCAAAGGTTGGGCCACTGAAAGAATCCGTGCCGAAACCAAAATTGTCGTAACCGCCCGATTTTGTAGCAAATCTGTCTGTGCTAATATAACAACGATAGGATTCGGCTGCACCGTTGAATTCGTTCACAAGGGAAATTTGAACATCCAGCCCCAGGGTGCGTAAAGGTAAGCGCTTCAAACCATGCAGTGCTCGTCCAAGGCTGACGATCTGGTGAGGAGTTATGGCAGGCCTTTCTACAAGCGCGTGTATGGCCTTCGTGACTTGTTCTACATAATAAGCATCATCTATTTTGAAAGGAAATAGGGCCTTTTCCAGGATATTTTTATCGCCATTCTCCAGGGCCTCAATAGCCTGTTCATAAGTAGGAATCGGGTCTTTCTGTTTCATTTCCAATCCATGTTCATCATTTGGGACTCAAGTTCTGGCTGGAAGAGGGGCGAGGGATGAGGTCCTTCCCCTTCCCTTCTAGGGAAGGGGCCAGGGGATAGGTCCGAGGGGTTAGGTCATCCATCCAACCCCCTTCCTTCAAAAGGCTGCGCAGATGGTTTTCAGCCTCTTGCGCTTTCTCCCATGCGACTTTGAAATCGGTAATCGCTACATCCAATGGTGGAATATCTTCGCCAATGGGCGGCAGCACATAACGGGAGATATTCAACGTCCAGTCTTCTTCAGCGATCTCCCGTAGCGTTACGACCCGGGCCTTATTTTGCACATCTTGAAACGCTTGCACCCATCCAAGGATTTCCGCGGCGTGTTCCGATTCGAGGAAGTTCTGCGCCCGGCCCTGGCGGAATTGCTTGGAAGCATCCACGATCAAAACCCTGCCAACCCGTTCTGACGCTTTACGCTTTCGTAAGACGAGAATACAGGCGGCCAGCCCGGTCCCGTAGAATAAATTGGGCGCCAGCCCGATGACGATCTCTACCAGGTCATGTTCCAGGAGATATTTGCGGATCTGGCCTTCCACCCCGCCGCGAAACAATGCCCCCTGAGGCAGGACCACAGCCATGCGCCCGCTGCCCTCGGCCATGGATTTAACCATGTGCTGCACCCAGGCGAAATCACCGCTCGAGTCGGTCGGCAGGCCGGCAAAGGCGCGCCCCCAGGGATCATTCTCCCATATCTCGCGCCCCCACTGTTCGAGTGAGAAGGGAGGATTGGCGATGACGCAATCGAAGGTCGCCAACCCGCCGGCGGGATCGGTGAAGACCGGGGCGCGCAGGGTGTCGCCGCGCTCGATGGAGAAGTCCTCCAGTCCATGCAGGAGCAGGTTCATGCGCGCCACCGAGGAGGTGGTCAGGTTCTTCTCCTGCCCGTAGAGCTTTCCGTAAAAGGTGCGCGGGTCGCCGCCCTTATCACGCACATGCGCCACTGCACCCAGCAGCATACCACCGGTCCCACAGGCCGGATCGTAGATGGTTTCGCCTTCCTTGGGATCCAGGATGTCCACCATCAGCCGCACCACGCTGCGCGGTGTGTAAAATTCCCCGGCTTTCTTGTTGGTGGCATCCGCAAATTTCTTGATCAGGAATTCGTAAGCATCCCCAACGATATCACTTGCCACCAGCTGGTTACCCAACTTCAGAGCCGAGAAATGCTCGATCAGGTCTTTGAGCAGGGGATCGGGCAGGCGATCCTTGTTGGTCCATTGGGCATCGCCGAACACGCCGTAGAGATGCTTCTGGTTGGCGGCTTCGATGCCGCGCATGGCGTTTTGCAGCGCCGTACCGACATTTACCGGCGTCTCGCGCACCATCTGTCCAGTGGCAGCCCTCCGGCACCTGGAAGCGGTGCTCGTCGACGAAATCTTCGCCGTAGGTATCCACCGCTTCCTGGAATTCCTCATCCCACACGTCGCAGATGCGCTTGAAAAAGAGCAGTGGCAGGATGTAACTCTTCCAGTCCGTGCGGTCCACCGGGCTGCCGCGCAGGATGTTGGCAGCTTCCCAGAGATGCGATTCGAGTTGGGCAAGGGTTATTACGCTGGACACAAGATCTCCAAATTGATCACAGCCCTTATGAGACAAGCAGATAATCAAATCCCCATCCACCCAACACCCACACATGGAGATTCGAATATAATCTTCCTCTATTGTACATCGAAACGGAATCTTCGGCAGGCTCGTGAATCCCTAGGGAAACGACGCTAAAAAAGATCGAGCGCAGAGACAAGCCTCTGCGCTCGATCGATTCGGTGTATATGCTTTGTTTTCAGTCTTTGATCCCCAGGGCCGCCTTGAGTTTTTCCAGGTCATAATCAACGATGATCTGGCCCTTGACATCGAAGGTGGGGGTGGTTTCATTGCCGTTCGCCCAGCCGCGCACGCGGGCGGCAGCATTTGGGTTGCGGGTGATGTCGATCTCAACAAACGAGACGCCATGCTCCTCCATGAAAGCGCGCGCCCGGCGGCAGCCGGGGCACCAGGCGGTGCAGTACATGACCACGTCTGCTTTGGGTGTTGGAGTGTCGGGAGCCGCCAGCGGATGAGCGATGGCCCAGGCGCCCGCCGCGGGGTCCAGCTCGCCCAGGACGCGGAACAGTTCATTGTTATCAGGCTGTTCATCAATGTCGTGCACATCCACGTAGCGGATGATGCCGTCTTTATCCAGGATGAAGATGGCGCGCTCGGAATGGCCTTCCTTGCGCAGCACGCCGTACTTGCGGGCAACCTTACCGTGCGGGTAGAAATCGCTCAGCAGGGGATACGTGATCCCGCCCAGGCTTTCAGCCCAGGCTTTCAGGGAGGGTACGCTGTCAACGGAAAGACCCACGACCTGGGTCTGCATCCCTTCAAACCGGTCCAGCAGGGCCTGGTACGAAGGGATCTGCGCCGTTCAGACGGGTGTCCAGGCCAGCGGGAAGAAAGCCAGGACGACGTTCTTGCCGCGGAAGTCGCTCAGCCGGACCGTCTGGTCGAATTGGTTCTTGAGGGCAAAATCCGGGGCGCGCTTGCCAATGCGTAATGCCATATTCTTCCTCCTTGGATAAGATGGGCCAAGTGTATCACAAGGCGGGAAGCGCGGCAAAAGGTATAATAAACACATGACCAAAACCCATACCCGTTATGTCTGCCAGCAGTGCGGGCGCGTTTCCGCCGGTTTCATGGGGAAATGCCCGCAGTGTGGTTCGTTTAACAGCATGATCGAAGAGATCGTTGCCGAGGAAACTGGAGCGGCCAAGTCAGCCCCGCGCGGCCTGAGCGGACGCTCCTCCCCGCGCCGCTTGTCCGAGGTCAGCAGCCAGGCCGAGGAGCGGATTGCCGTCCCCATTGGCGAGTTTTCGCGTGTCCTGGGCGGCGGCCTGGTCCCCGGTTCGATCGTGCTGGTGGGAGGCGACCCTGGCATTGGCAAATCCACGCTGATGCTGCAAATGGCGTTGGCGATGGCAGACCGGCTGCGGGTCTTATATGTCTCGGGGGAAGAATCCGAACGGCAGATCAAGATGCGGGCCGCGCGCATCACCTCCAAATCCACATTCCCGGCGGGCCTCTTCCTGGTTACCGAAACCAGTCTCGACACGATTTTCGAACACGTCGCCGCGCTAAAACCGGACCTGTTGATCGTCGACTCCATTCAAACCGTTTACATCCCCGAGATGGACTCGGCCGCCGGCTCGGTCTCGCAGGTGCGCGAGAGTGCCTCGCGGCTGCGGGAATTGGCCAAATCTTCCGGCGAGACGGTGTTTGTCATCGGGCATGTCACCAAAGAGGGGACGATTGCCGGGCCGCGCGTGCTGGAGCACATCGTTGACACGGTGCTGTACCTGGAAGGCGACCGCTTTCAGGCCTACCGCCTGCTGCGTTCGGTCAAGAACCGTTTTGGGGCCACGGCGGAAGTGGGCGTCTTTGAGATGCTCGAGCGCGGGCTGGCCGAAGTGACCAACCCATCCGAGGCGTTTTTGGCGGAGCGGATGGTTAACGCTGCCGGTTCCGCCATCGCGGTGACAATGGAAGGCACCCGTCCCCTGCTGGTCGAGGTACAGGGGCTGACCAACCCGGCGCAGTTCGGAAACGCCCGCCGCACGCCCAACGGCGTGGACTATAACCGCCTGTTGATGATATCGGCTGTGCTGACACGCCGCATCCGGCTGAATCTCTCGGAAGCGGATATCTTTGTCAACGTGGTGGGCGGCTTGAAGGTGGATGAGCCGGCCGCCGACCTGGCGATTGCCGCGGCGGTGGCCTCCTCCATGCGGGATTTACCCGTGCGTGCTGACACGGTGCTGATCGGTGAAATTGGCCTGGCCGGTGAACTGCGCATGCCGGGACAGATGCCGGTGCGCTTGCGGGAAGCCGCCAAGCTGGGCTTCAAGACCGCCATCGTCCCCAGGCGCCTGCGCAAGGGAGAACCCTGGCCGGCGGATATTGAAGTAGTTGAGGCGCGTTCCGTCCAGCAGGCGCTGGAACTGGCTTTCGGTGTCCAGCGGGAAGTACCCATCCAGCGGGAAATCCCAAAGGGCAGGAAAGTTGCATAATTATATTTTTTAGAGTTTTTCAGGCCGGCTTGATAACCGGCCTTTTTTGTCGCTATGACCCCGAAAAAAATTTATCCAATTTTCATCTACCGACGGTAGAATATTAAAGTTCAATCTCCGGAGGCACGATGCACTATCTACCTTTTCTTTCCACATTGGTAACGTTTGCTTTCGCCGCAGCGGTTTATATCCGCTATCTCAGAAGGCACGGTCCGCACCTGTTGATGTGGACCATTGGCTTGCTGTTCTTTGGCCTCGGGACCCTGACGGAGGTCCTGCTCGCCTTTTCTTTTAGCGGCCTGGTACTCAAATTATGGTACTTGAGTGGAGCAATGTTGACCGCGGCCTGGCTGGGACAGGGTTCTGTCCATTTGCTGGTCCGTAAGCGCGGCGTCGCCTGGGCCCTGACCGGCATCCTGGCTGTCATATCGCTGGCGGCTGCGGCGCTGGTCTTGTCCGCACCGCTCACACCTGCTGCCTCATCTTTTCATGTGACCGAGCCTATATCCTCCCAATACAAGGATATCCTGACGCGCAGTGGCATGACCATCGCCCTGACTATCATCCTGAATATCTACGGCACGCTGACGCTGGTCGGTGGGGCTGTCTATTCGGCAATCATCTTCTTTCGCAAGCACGTGCTGGTCAACCGCATGATCGGCAATATAATGATAGCGATCGGTGCGATGGCCCCCGCCCTGGCAGGCTCATTCGTCAAGATGGGCCTGGTGGATGCACTCTATTTGTCCGAGTTGGTTGGTGTGGTGTTGATGTACATTGGCTTCATCCAGGCAACAACGCTGCCAGCTCGTGAGGCCTCCCCCGCTGCGGCTGGTTAGGCCCTTTTCCGGTCCCTCAACCTTCCCGGGTTATTCGCCCCCGCCGGGGGGTCCGAAAAATCGGAGGATCTTATGTTTCTCTTCGAACCAGCTTTTTAACAAGTATAATCTTCCCTGATAGGAGCTGACCATGACCATTCTTGATCTTCCCGTTGTTTCACGCATCCGCCGCAACCATGGGCTGGAACATGCCACCCTCAACATCCTCTCGATGCGCTTCCCATACCGCCCCCTGGCTGGATATTCCTTCCCCGGGGGTTTCTTTCTGGTGGGCGATGTACCCACCGAAGAGGTACGTGATGCGGTTTTCCAGGCGCTCTCCCGCCTGAACAATGGCGAGCGCACCCTGGCCATCCATCCAAATTGCGGGACGAACTACCTCGCTGCGGGTTTTATGGGCGGGGTGCTGGCCTGGTTGGGGATGGCGGGGGCGAAGGGTAAACGCGACAAAGTCGAGCGTCTGCCGCTGGTGATCAGCCTGGTGACTCTTGGCCTGATCGTAGGCCAGCCGCTCGGCTCGAAAGTCCAGGAACGCATCACCACCTCAGGCGACCCGCTGGGCCTGTCCATCGTGGATGTTTTTCCCGTTCGCTTCGGGCGGTTCAGCCTGCACCGGGTGGAGACGAAGAATTAACTGCGAGATACTAAAATTGATTTAGCCGCCGTCCCCACCGGCTGTGGCCTCTTCGCACTGAGTAAAAAATGTCTGTCCCCCCTTCAATCATCTTGCTGCATGGCAGCGACGAGTTGGCCATCTCCACGCACATCGATAAATTGTGCGCCGGTTTGGGCGATCCTTCCCTTGCAGACATGAATATCGCCCGTTTTGATGGTCGCCTGGCCCTGGATTTTGAAGCGCTCAACACCGCCGTGAACGCCGCCCCGTTCCTGGCGCCGCGCCGGGTGGTGGTGCTGGACCATCCGGGTTCGGCTTTCCCTTCGCCTGAGGCCCGGAAGAAATTGCTCGACTTGCTGGATAAGGCCCAACCGACGACCACTATTATCCTGGTGGAGAACGATGTACTCAAGCCTGACCATTGGCTGCAAAAATGGGTTTCCAAAACTGGAGCACGCGCAGGGGTGCACGTCTACAATCTGCCCAAGCGCTGGGAGATGCCGCACTGGATCGAGTCCGAGGCGAAAAAGCAGGGCGGCAGGATCGACCCGGATGCAGCCGCGCGTCTTTCCGAGATGGCCGGGGAGGATACACGCATCGCTGCCCAGGAGCTCACCAAGCTGCTGACTTACGTCAATTTTGAGCGCCCCATTCGCCTGCTGGATGTGGAGAAGGTCAGCATTTTCAGCGCTCAGGCCAGCATCTTCGACCTGGTGGATGCGCTCGGTCAAAAGGACGGGAAAAAAGCCCAGAGCATATTGCACCAGTTGTTGGAAGAGGCGGAGGCGTTCGAGATATGGGGCATGGTGATCCGCCAGTTCCGGCTGCTGCTGCAGGCCCGCGAAATGCTGGATGAACATGCCAGCGTGCCGGAGATCCAGAAAGCGCTCAGGTTGCACGAATATGTGGCGCCGAAGGTATGCAGTCAGGCTGGACATTTCTCCATGCCAGCCCTGGAATCCATTTATCATAAATTGCTGGAGATTGACGAGGGGGCGAAAACAAGCCAGGTCCCGCTCGACCTGGCGTTGGATACGCTGATCGTGGAATTAATGCAAGGCAGGTAGCGGCGCGGAAGGGGGTACTGGTGGTGAATAAAATGCAGTGAGGATTCCGGCCAAGTTTGCTATAATTGTATATATCCAGTCAAGGAGCAGTAGATCATGTCTGGGCTGAAGATCAAGGTGCCGCAAAAGCAAATTGCCGAATTTTGCCGGAAGAACCACATCAGGCGAATGGCATTCTTCGGTTCGGTTCTGCGCGCTGACTTTCGCCCGGAGAGCGATATAGATGTCCTGGTAGAGTTTGAGGCGGGGCATGTACCAGGACTGGCGTTCTTTACGATGCAAGAAGAATTGAAGCAACTATTTGGCCGGGAAGTGGATTTACTCACTTTCAAGGGGATCGAGTCGAGCCGGAATTATATCCGTCGAAAAGCCATCTTGGAATCTGCCAGGGAAATTTATGCAGCGTGACGATGCCTATCTTTTGGACATTCTGGAATCGGCACATGCCTGCCTGCGTTATGTTGCTGGTAAAACGCTTGAAGATTTCAGCAAGGATATGCTTTGTCAAGACGCCGTGATTCACCGATTGGAAATTATTGGTGAGGCTGCAGGCAAGGTATCGGCAGAGACGAGGCAAAAATATACATCCATTCCCTGGCAAGCAATGAAAAGTACAAGGAATGTTGCTATTCACCAATATGACTCAATCGAAATTGAGGTCATTTGGGATATTGTTCAAAATGATTTACCAGATCTTATCTCGATCCTGGATAAAATAATTCCCCCTGAAACATAAATCTTTAAGGAGGCTCCCATGGAATCTTTCTCGCGCGGTTGGTCGTTTCTCAAGCAGGCCTGGCAGATGGCTGTCAAAGACAAGGACTTGATCAAGCCATCCATCATGGCCCTTTTTGCCGGGCTGGTTGTCTCGATCATTTTCATCCCGCTGATGGTCGGGGCGGGTTTTCTGACCGGAGGCGATAATAACGTGGTGGGCCAGGTTGCCCTGTTCGTGCTGGGCGCGGTCATGATTTTCGTCGAATATTCGGTCGGGTACATTTTCTCGGCCATGACCATCTACCTGGTTTATGGCTACCTGGCGGAAGGTGACGGGGTCATGTCCAAGGCCTGGGCCATCGTCCGGCGCGAGTGGTGGCACATCCTCAGCCTGGCAGCCGCTTCGACGGTGGTCAACCTGCTCAAGAACGCCGTCAAAGGCAAGGGCCAAAATCCCGGCCGCAACCTCTTCTCCGGCCTGATCAGCACGGTCTGGACTGAAGCTGCCTTCCTGATCCTGCCTGCCATGGTCATCGAAGACATCAACCTGAAAGACGGTCTTAAGCGCGCCGGCAGCATTATCAAGAACAACCTCCTGCTGGTGGGCATCAGCACGGTCGGCGTGAAGGCAGTCAATGGGCTGATTGGATTCCTGCTCGGGCTGCTGGGCATCGGCCTGGGATTCGGCGCCGGGTTTGGCATTATCACGGTCACGAACAGCTCGACCTTCGGCCTGGTCTCCGGGATCGGATTGGGTGTGCTCATTGCCGCCCTTTTCATCATGGTTGCTACGGTTGTGACCTCGTACACGTCCACCGCCTACCACACCTGCCTCTACCTGTGGGCCCGTGACGTGGAAAAGGCCCAGGCCAGCGGCAGCCCCGCCCAGGTCCAGGCCCCCGCCCCTCTGGCGGCCGTGCTGAATAAGTAGTTCAATGGGAACAAAATCCCCGGCACCTTTGAGATGCCGGGGATTTGCCTTATTATCGGGCCGGAAAGGCCTCATATCACCCGGGTGGCATCCAATTTTCGTCTGCCACGCCGCGCACCATACCAGCCTGCCAGGCCAACGCTGCCAGATAAAGCCATCCCGGCAAAAGCCAGCAGACATGGAAGCGGGTCAAGGAAATACGAAATAATTCTTTGGAGCCCCATCGTGACATGAAGGGGGGATTTTGACTGCAGAATGGCCAATCCCTCCCAAAGGGACTGGAATCCATCGATGCGGCGCAGAACGAGCACGATGATCACAAGAATACTATTAAAGCCTAGAAAAACGCCTCCGCCCAGAATGGCCCGGAACCTGTCTGTAAAAACCGGGTACTTCCGATTCGCCAGGAAACTGGTCAGCGGGGGGCCAGCTAAAACGACGAAGGCTGAAAAAGGCAGGCAGCAGAAGCCGGCAATGATCAGGATCAGGTTCTGGATATACGGGTTGCCACTTGAACGTATCAGGTCAGCCAAGAATCCGCCTCGGCTGATTTCAAGAGCACTCAGGAGCGGCAGCAGCAGGGCATTCCCCAGCACAAAGACCACCACAGGTGCAAAGGCTGCTGCCAAGAAGGGCTTCGTGGGGAGATGGGTTTCGTCGTCCATGTTCAAAGCCATATGATCAGGGCAAAATCTCGAAATTCGTGACGTAATACCCGGTGGCGTCATCCGCGATCATTTTATAGGGATCAATGACGATGTTGGTCGGGAAACCATAGCTGGAGTCGTACTGGACTTCCAGCCTGTATACCCTGGTCGAAGTGGCCCCATCCAACAAGTCGAACAGGCGCTCGATCGTGGCATGCTTGCGGAAGGTTTCCAGGTAAGGAGTGGTATCTTCGCCGTTGCTGGCAGCCATGGAGACGATCTCACCATTCTGTACTTCAACCGTCAGCGGCATCATGTCATGCCAGGGACAATTGCAGCCAATCTCATAATTCATGCGGTAGTGCTGGACGGCCTTCGATTCCCATAAGGCGCGGTTTTGTTTGTAAGCCGGGCGCAGCGGCGAGCCGCACGTCGACAGGCAGGCAGTTGAAAGGAAAAAAATGAGGCAGAGCAATGCAATTTTCTTCATTACCACCTCCTTCACTTCACAAATTGACGCTCTCGGCGGCGGATACACTGGGGACGGATAAGGCGGATCCGCGCCACTTCGCGGTGCAGGCAGGTTCGCCCCTACCAGTTTATTGTTTTTTCCTTCGTGTTTTTTCGTGTTCTTCGTGGATAATCCTACGGTTCCGGCGTCGGCTTGGGGCTCATGGCGTCATACACCCCGGTCTGCAGCAGGGAGGGGTCATTGGCGGCCTGCGCGGCTTTCATCTGCGCCTGGCGGGCCAGGTCCGTGGCGTTGTTCAGGATCCTCAGGAACTCATCCGGGTTATGGAAGCCCATGCTGTTCGCGGCGGCGATGAAATCCCACATGTACTGGGCATGCCGGTGCAGCGTGCGGGCTTCATCCAGCAATACCTTGTCGGCAGAGGGGTTGGCCGCCGCGGCTTTTACGGCGGTGATGGCATCGATCAGGGCATCCTCGCTGCTGATCTTGGCGGCATGCACGGTATCCTGGATCACGCTGACGCGGCTCAGCACGACCGTCACATCCGTGTGACACTGGCCGCATGCGAGCTGGGGATCGAGCAGCGGGCTCTTGATGTCATGGCTGGAATATTTCATGGCACCATCCCGGACGTAAGGCATGTGGCAGTCCGCGCAGGATACCCCGGCCTTGAAGTGCGTGCTGTCGGCGACAAATAATTCGTAATCGGGGTGGCGGGCCTTCATGATGGGTGTACCCGTGCCGGGATAAGTCCAATCCGCAAAGTTGGCGTTATCCTCGAACTTGATGATGTCCTCCACGCGCATGCCGTTCGCCCAGGGGACCGTCAGGACCTTTTTATCGCCTGCGAAGAAATAGGTTACATGGCAGTTGGCGCACACCAGCGAGCGCATCTGCTGGCGGGTATACGAGCGCCAGTCGATGCCCTCCGCTTTGAGCGCCGTATCCACGGCCGGATTGGTGATTACCAGGCGCATCGTCCCGGCCTCATGACAGTTGGCGCAGCCGATCGGGTTGGTGATGCTGGGGGTCATATCCCCCCACAATTTGGCATCATAGGCTTCCATGCCCATCTGGTCCCACAGGCGTGGGTTGTCCGAGGATTTGCATGAGTAACAGGTGGCATGCGTGGTGGCGGTGACGCGCTTGGTGGCGCGCACATCGATCAGCGTGTTCTGGTGGCCGCGCGGCTGGTTGTAGTCCTTGGCAAAGGAATAACCCGAGAAGAGCACCACCAGGCGCGGGTCCTCGGTCAGGTAGGAGAGCTTGGCCGAGCCGCCGTAGGTGGTTGGGGTGTTGTTATCGGCAGTCTTGAGCAGGCTGGCGTATTCGTTGGGGAAGTTCAGCCCCCAGATGGACGAATCCGGTTCGAGCGGCTTGACCGCGGTAACCGGCTGGAAGCTGCGCGACTGGGGCGGTTGGTTCTTCAAATAGATCAGCACGCCGGTCAGGACGGCTGCCAGCACGACGATAATGCCAACCAGGATGATGGGGACAGTGTATTGTTTCAAATCCAGTTTCTTCATTTCCCGTAGACCTCCGTATCTTGGTAGGGCTGGAGCGAGTAACCGCGTTGACCATGCGCCGTCGAGCGGTGACAGCTCCAACACATGCGGTCGAACGCCTGCGGACCGGAAACAATATTCTCCACCGTGTCCTCATGGCAGCGTATGCAGTTGGCCTGCACGATCGTATCCGTCTGCTGCGTTGCCCGGATGGCCGCCGGGTAGGTCTTGAACGTGAAGGAGAAGACATCCTTCATCCCGGAGTAGCCTTTATAAAGATAGTAGCTGACGAGGTTCTGGTGGGGCAGGTGGCAGTCAGTGCAGGCCGCCGAGCGTTCGTGACCGGCGTGATACCAGTTCTCGTACTGGGAATCCATCACGTGGCAGTTGTTGCAGGTGGCCGCTTCATGCCCCAGGTAGGCCGGCGCGTCCGTGGCCCAGGCGAAGATCCCCAGCGCCGCCAGGAAGACCAGGATGCCGATGCCGACCAGCAGGATGTTCTTGGTCATCAGGTTCGAAAAAGAGAATCCACGCATTTTCACTGGTCTTCACTCATCAGAAATTCAATCGCGCAAATTGGCGACGATAGACGGATACAGATATGATAATTATACAATACCCGCCCCGGCAGGTCATGACTTTTATCAAGTCAATTGTCCGTGGTCTATCGTCCATTTTCTCCAACTTGGCTTACAATATAAACAAATATGAACCGCCCGAGTGGGAGTCGCACGGCGCACTCAGCCTGCGCGATTTACATGTTTCGAAACAGTGGGAGACATACAAATGATATTGCGTAAATATATCTTTTATGATATAAACAACGGGTCTGGTCATGCCTAGCCGGTATCGGATCGCGTTTTATGTCCGACAGGATGGCTCCTGTCCGGTGGAAGACTACCTGCTCGCCGATACGAACGATAAAGATCTCGTCGTAATCATTAACGTCATCCACCGCCTGGCCTTCGTTGGACAGGCTTTGATTGACACCGATATGGTAAAACGCCTTGGTGATCCAATCTGGGAATTGCGAAAAGGGTACCATCGTATTTTTTATGCGCATGACTGGACCTTCGATGGCTTCATCATGCTGTCGGCCTTCTGGAAGGAATCGCGGCATACCCCTCGGGGAGAAATCAATCGGGCCCACCGCCACTGGCAGGATTATCTTCAGCACCATAAAGTCAAGGAATATGACATTCCACTCGACGAAAAATTGATCAATTTGTGATCCTGGTTTAACTTGAAAGAATATTGAATGAATGATTTAAATGCTCGTATCGCTGAAAAATTCAAGGACAAGCGCTTTGAAAAAGAATACCATCGTACAGCCTCCTTGTACCGTCTGGCAGATCGGTTGCTGTTACTTCGTAGACAACGTAATTTAACCCAAAAGGAGTTGGCGCAGAAAATCGGCACAACCCAGGCCGTGGTATCACGGTTGGAAAATGCTTCAGTCCCACCCTCGCTTGAGACCATTCTGAATTTTGCAGAAGCTCTCGAGGCGGTGGTCGATATTCATATAATCCCAATGGAAGATACGCGGCCCAAATCGGATCGAAAAGAAAAGGTTTCATGGGAGAATTTATTGATCAACATCCCTGAAATTGACGCTTCCACCCGGGCCGGCCATCCTCAGACCTATGACTATTTTGAATTCAAACTTCCGGAAAGCAATGAAGTAAATGGTATTCCTTCTGAGCAATTATTACCCTCCCCCAGAAAAATATTTGAGTTGACGAAATGAACGCAGAAAAAACAAACCAGGAAAATGTGCTGCCACCTGCAAAAGGGATCTCCCGGGCCATGGAGTGGGTTGAAATTTATCTTGTATCTTCAGAACTCAAGACAGTGAGACGAAAACCCCCGGCGACCCGGCGCGTGGGTTTTCATCCCCGGGCGGAAATTGATGAGGAGAAAGCCATTATATTGCTGGATGTTATCGTGGAAAAACGCTCGCCTTTCGATGAGGGAAGAACATGTAAATTGTCTTTCACCATGGCGGCACTATTTAAAATCAACACCGAGCTTGCCGACAAAAAATTCCATCCTTTTATCAAGCAATATTCCGTTCTTTCCTTAATTCCGTATGCACGCGAGTATGCCAATGACCAACTGCGGCGGGCAGGTAATGAGGATAACGAAGCTTATCTTCCAATTTTGGATGCAAAACAAATCGCAAATGAATTGATTAAAGGGGGCGATTTCACCGATGCTTTTGTTTGATCCATAACCAACTAAAACCATCAATCGTTTTTCCCTCTTCCAAAATCAGAACATATGTGCTAGTATTGGGGTATGTCCCGCTGCCAGTCTCGCCGTCCATCCTTCCTCCTCCCCATCGACCACCTGCTCAACTTCCCAGCTCCCCGCCTACTCAACTACGCACTACTCAACTACTCAATTACTTAACTACTCAACCACTCAACCACCTTACTATAAGTCTATAAAACTATAAAACTATGAGACTTTTCCTTGCTCTCCTCTTCCTCGCCATCCCCTCCCTCCCTGTTCGGTCCGTTCCTTCCATCCAGGCCCCTGTGCTAAAGTGGCAGCTTGGCGGCTGTTACAGTTCCTGGTGCGAGACCGGCTGGTACTCCTCCCCCGCCGTCGGGGATGTGGATGCGGACGGGCAGCCCGAAGTGATCAGCTCCGCCTATTCCATCGTCAGCCTGGACGGAGCCACTGGCGCCCTCGAATGGCGGGTGGCCTCCGGGTACGACCGCAGCCAGCCGTCGGCATCCAGCGTGGGCCGCACCTGGCCCGGCATTGTGCTGGCGGATGTGGACCAGGATGGCAGACCGGAGATCGTCACTGCGCATGGCGGCGGCTGGGTCTCGGTCTACAACGGCCAGGGCTGGTTCGAGCCCGGCTGGCCGCAGCATCCCACCACCAACGAACTGCGCGGCCTGCTGGTTTCCGATCTTGACGGGGATGGCGGCCTGGAGATCATCGTCACCGCCACCGGCAACCAGGTCAACACCTGGGTCTACGAACACAATGGTTCTCTGCGCCCCGGCTGGCCGCAGTTGGATAACGCCGGCGGCTATGCCTGGGGCGTGTATAACGCCAATGCCGCCGCCGGCGACCTGGATGGGGATGGCAGCGGTGAGATCATCGTCCCTTCGGACGTGCATTACATCAACGCCTATAACCCGGATGGCAGTCTTATCCCCGCCAATGCCATGTACGGCGGCAAGAATTGGGGCCAGGTGGGCATCTGGGAGAGCCTGCAGACCGAGCTGCGCGGCTGGGGCGAGTGCAACGGGGTGCGCGCCGAGAGCTACCGCACCAACTTTGCGGATGGCCCTGCCGACATCGTGGACGTCAATGGCGATGGGGTCATGGAAGTGGTCGTCACCGGCAACGTCTACGACTGCTACGCCGATTACCCGCCCAGCCGCTACACGGGTGTCTATATCTTCAACGCCGACCGCAGCCGCTTCAACCTCGGCGGCTTCGACTGGCGCACTCCGCCCGTGGATACCGGTGCCCCCATCATGGAAGATTACGATGTCATCGAGACTGCCGAAGCCAACCCGGCGGTTGCCGACCTGGATGGCGATGGCAGGCTGGAGACCCTGTTCGCCTCCTACGACGGCCGGCTGCACGCCTACTGGCTCGACAAAACTGAACATGGCAGCTGGCCCTTTTCTGTGTACCATCCCTCTGATGGCTACCTGAGCTTTGCCTCCGAACCGGCCGTGGCCGACCTGGACGCCGACGGGCATGCCGAGGTGATCTTCACCTCCTGGGTGCAAAAGGGCAAAGGGAAAACCGGCAAGCTGTATATCCTGGATTATTTGGGTAACCTGCTGCAGTCTGCCGACCTGCCCCCGGCTTTCGGCGGGGAGGATTGGAACGGCGCCCTGCCCGCTCCCACCCTGGCGAACATCGATGCTGATCCTGACCTGGAAGTGGTCATCAACAGCGCGCATTCCGGCGTGCTGGCTTATGATCTGCCCGGCAGCGCCAGTGCCAGCCTGTATTGGGGCACCGCTCGCGGCAGTTACCAGCGCAGCGGCATCCTCCTGCAGGGCAGGCTGCAGGCTTCCGTCTCAAGCAGCTCCTCCATCCCCGCAGCAAGTGAGACCTTTACCTGCAGCCTCAGCCTGTCGGCTTTATCCGCCCCCTTGGGAAATGTCAACCTGTCAGCCGTGCTGCCAGCCGGACTCGCCTACGCTGGCGGGCTGAAGGCCACGAGCGGCACGCCCCAGGTCTCGGGTCAGACCATCACCTGGACAGGAACGGTCGGGCTGTCAGCCCCTGTCGTGCTCAGCTTCCAGGCGCAGGTGACTTCTTTGCTCACCACGCCGCAGGTTTTGACCGTTCCCTTCGTCATCCAGGATGGCCTGGGGCATACCCTGCAGCCGTCCATCCGCCTGATCGCCAATGGCCTGGGCGTATATTTGCCGCTGGTCCATCATTAAATCGTAGGGGCGGGCCTTGTGCCCGCCCGTGGCGTGTGCCCGCCCGCGGCGTGTGCCCGCCCGCGGCGTGTGCCCGCCCGCGGCGTGTGCCCGCCCGCGGCGTGTGCCCGCCCGGCGTGTCCCGCCCGGCGTGTGCCCGCCCGCGGCGTGTGCCCGCCCGTGGCGTGTGCCCGCCCGTGGCGTGTGCCCGCCCGTGGCGTGTGCCCGCCCGTGGCGTGTGCCCGCCCGTGGCGTGTGCCCGCCCGTGGCGTGTGCCCGCCCGTGGCGTGTACCCGCCCGCGGCGTGTGCCCGCCCGTGGCGTGTGCCCGCCCGTGGCCCGTCCGATGTTTATGGTCGTCCGCCCAATGTTCGTAGGGGCGGGCCTTGTGCCCGCCCCTCTTTCCTTCGTGTACCTTTGTGTCCTTTGTGGTGAGGTCTTAAAGCCCTGCCGCCTTCCGCAGCGCCTCAGCCTTCCCCGTATCTTCCCACGGGAACTGCACATCATCCCGTCCGAAGTGCCCGTAGGCGGCCGTCTTGCGGTAGATCGGGCGGCGCAGGTCCAGGTCGCGGATGATCGCCCCGGGGCGCAGGTCGAAGTGCTCCAGAACAAGCTGGCTGATCTTCTCGTCAGCGATTTTCCCGGTCCCGAAGGTTTCGATGTTGACCGAGAGCGGGTGTGCCACGCCGATGGCATAGGCCACCTGGATCTCACAGCGCTCAGCCAGGCCGGCCGCCACCACGTTCTTGGCCGCCCAGCGCGCCGCATACGCCGCCGAGCGGTCCACCTTGGTGGGATCCTTGCCGGAGAAAGCCCCGCCGCCGTGCCGGCCCATGCCGCCGTAGGTATCGGCAATGATCTTACGCCCGGTCACTCCCGCGTCGCCCATCGGCCCGCCGACCACGAACCGACCGGTCGGGTTGACAAAGACTTTCAGCTTGTCATCCAGCATCTCTTCCGGCAGGGTCGGCATGATGACGTGCTCCATGATCCCTTCCTCGATATCCGCATGTGAGACCTTGGGGTTATGCTGGGCCGAAACCAGCACTGTATCGATACGCTTGGGCTGGCCAAAGGCATACTCCACCGTGACCTGGCTCTTGCCATCCGGGTACAACCATGGCAGCGTGCCGGCTTTGCGCACCTCGGCCAGTTTGCGGGTCAGCTTGTGCGCCAGGTAGATCGGCATCGGCATGAGCTGCGCCGTCTCGGTGCAGGCGTAGCCGAACATCATCCCCTGGTCACCCGCGCCGATCTGGTCGATCTCGTCTTTGTCGCCCCCCTTGGCTTCAAAGGATTTGCTGACGCCCAGATCAATATCCGGGCTCTGGCTGGAAATGGCCGAGAGCACCCCGCAGGTGGTCCCGTCGAAACCTTTTTTAGCCCGGTCGTAGCCGATCTCACAGACAACCTTGCGGACGAGTTCATCGAAGTTGACAAAGGTCTGGGTGGTGATCTCGCCCAGCAGCATCACGAAGCCGGTCTTGGTGGCCACTTCACAGGCCACCCGGCTCATCGGGTCCTGCTCGAAACACGCATCCAGGACGGCATCCGCGATCTGGTCGCAGAGCTTGTCGGGATGGCCCTCGGTCACCGACTCGGAGGTGAACAGCAATTTTGGAGAAGACATAAAAGTGGTGGTCATCATGATCCTTTCTAAAAATGAAATTGCCCTTTCTGGCGAAAGGGCAATGCACAAGGTGCACGGCTGCCCTCTCATCTTCCAGAATTTGGGTAACCTGAGCACCCGGAATGGGTGTTATGGTTACCCCTACTGCCGGATTTGGCACCGTGAGGGAGTCTTATAGTCTATGAGAACTCTTGACTATTTGTCTATCCGACTCCATCCGGTTGTCGAGGCATCATCGGGCCGGTCCCTCCGCCTCTCTGGATAAGAGTGCCGATTAGGGCTATTGAATTGTTGTCGGGATGATACCACAGGTCAAATGCTGGAGCAAGTGGGCAATCCGTCAGAGTACTGCAAAAATATCTGAACCAGGTTTCCCGATTTGCGAGCGCATGGTCTGCATCCGGTTCCAGGATCTCACTTACCCTGGTTGGAAATGGCTGTTTCACGCTTTTGGGCCAGCAAGTATCCACGCCGCCTGTAGGCCAGCACCCCTATCAGCAATACGAAGTGCAGTATGGCGGGTAGGATCGTGGCAAACTGCATAAAATAGAAATCCATTAGATCCACTATCGTCAGGCTGATCAACAGTCCCAGGTAGGCAAAACGAAACCCGGGTTTGTCCTTGCCGGCGGCCAGGAAGCCGGCGCCGGCGATCAGCAATACCCCGTTGCCCGCTTTCAAACCGAGCGTGGCCGCAAACCAGATCAAGGTGCGCGCCCCGATGACCCTGTGAGCGGTAACCAGAGCACCAAGCATCAACTCGACCTGGCCCGGGGTCTGGACGGCGATCAGCCAGCGCATCGGGTCCAGCAGGGCCACGCCTCCGATCACAACTAACCCGCTGACCAGGATGGTTCGCAGCCGGTTGCGAGTCATCCAGCGATCCAGGCCATTCTGTACCCGCAATATCTGGCGCTCGATCCATCCAGAGTGGTGCGGGGCGATGGTCACTACCCGGGAGTGAAGGAAGTGTAGAAGTTCCTTGGCCAGACGGGAGAAGTCGGGGTGAACGTCCTCCTGGCTGGCAATCTCATGCAGCGAGGTCTCCAGCTTGAGGCGCTCTTCTGCATCCAGGTCGCGGTCGAGTATTTCCTGGAGTCTTTCGAAGGCTCGATAGAGCTCCGCCCGCGTATCCTTTTTTGGCGGGCGGCGCACATCGAGATATATGAGAACCACCAGGAGGAAAAAAACATAGATGATCGGGGCTGCTGGTGGGTAAAAATAATCGTTGCTTCTGGTGATGAACTTGCCGATCTCGTCGATGAATAAGCCCACTCCGGCGCCGGCCAGGATGGCTCCGAGTGTGTAGACCCAATGGTTGGCAAAGATGACCATAAACAGCGCGCTGGCAAACAGGAGCAGCCCTCCCCACAGCAAATGGGCAATATGTAGAGTACCGTTTCCAAGCTGTGGATAACCGGTTAGCTGGAGAAAAAAGCGCACCAGCGCGACGGTGGCTGCAAAACTGAGCAATATAAGGCGGATATAACGGGTTGCCCTATCCCGCTCTACCGGCTTCCGAATATGAAGAGTGATTCGATCCATATTACCTCTGAAACAGTTTTTTCTTGCGTAACTCCAGACAACTCAGCTACTATTTTCTGAATGGTTCAACGAGCTTTTACAAGGAAAATATCATGGTAGCCGCCATATGGACAAAATTGTGTCCTTTGACACCGAAGCCAGGGTTTGCCCGCCGGGCGTAAAGGCCAGGCCGGACACAGGCACCCTGTGAACAAAAGTCCGCAGCAGGGCACCATTCGAGACCCGCCAAAGACGCACGGTATTGCCGTCCGACCGCGCAGCCAGGCTCCGCCCGTCAGGGGAGAAGGCCAGGTCGAATACATAAGAACGTGTATCCGCCTCCATCGTACGCAGCAGGGCACCGTCCGCGACCCGCCACAGGCTGACTTTGCCCCATGACCCCGCAGCCAGGGTTCGCCCATCCGGCGAGAAGGCCACATCGGACACAGCCGAGTCCCCCGGCAATGTACGCAGCAGGCTGCCATCCGGGACCCGCCACAAACTCACAGTTGAACCCCATGACCCCGAAGCCAGGGTCTGCCCGTCTGGCGAGAAGGCCACGCTGTATACGCCATCTGTGTCTGCCAGCGTGTACAGTAGGGCACCGTCCGGGACCCGCCACAGGTGGACGGTTTTGCCATCCGACCCCGCAGCCAGGGTCAGCCCGTCGGGCGAGAAGGCCAGGTCGTACACATGTCCGTCCCCCTCCAGCGTGCGCAGCAGGCTGCCGTCCGGGACCCGCCATAGGCTCACAGTTGTGCCCCATGACCCCGAAGCCAGGGTTTGCCCATCCGGCGAGAAGGCCAGGCCGGTCGATAAACCCGAATCAGCCAGCGTGCGCAGCAGGGCACCATCTGAAACCCGCCAGAACCTGATGGCGGCCACTGAACCCGTAGCCAAAATCTGCCTGTCGGGCGGGAAGGCCACGCCGGTCACAGGTGCACCCCCCCCCAGTGTGCGGCAGGGGTTCATGTAACACATCAGCCATCCTTCAAGATCCCCATAGGTTACGTGCTTGCCATCCATGGCTACATTGGCCCTCCCGCCAGCTATGGAATAAGGCAGCGGCTCCGGCTCGGCACCAGGCACTGAACCAGATTCCAGGATGCGCCCGGTACGGGCTTCCCGTACCTCTACATCCATCTCAAAACGAAATCGGGTGACAGTGGTTATCTCTCCACTGGCAACCGGCAAGCCATTTACACTATATCCCGCCGAATCGAGCTTGGCCCGATGTTCCGAGCCGAGCATGACGACCAGTTCCGTCGCGTTTATCGATGATGGAAAAACCTCCGCGGGGAGCGACTTATTCCATTTGAGGGGTGAGCCGGATTCTGTAAGCAGCACCAGCCGGTGCGGTCCGGGCACGTCAGGGTTATAGGCAGCGGCATTCGGAATACCCTGCCCGCTTGCCACCGGAGCCATCGCAGCCGGGATTGATGTGCAGCTTGAGATTGATAAGAGCGGCAATAAAAGGAATAAAACGCAAATCTTGGTTGATAATCTTTGGAGCATCATTTTTCGTCATCCTTTATGGTCAACGATCAGGCTGACCGTTTCGCTAAGCCCCGCATGCACTTTGCCGGGTCGCTCAGCCTCCCCGCCGGCCTGTCTCGCGCACTCTGCGAGGCACCCCGAAGGGGCGCAGCGTAGGGAACAGCGGCAGCGGCAGGACTGCGAGACTCTTGGAATTATCGCGCAATTTCTGGCAATTCGCGCAGCAGATTGCCTCTTTCCGCAACGCCTCTGCAATAATTCTCCATGCCCCCTATTCCCTCCTCACCTCTTGATGACGGCTGACGCGAGCCGAAAAACATCATAGTGTAATCTTACACTGTCAATTCACCCCTTGACAAACCAGAACAAATGTTTTATGTTTATTGTCAAGCACGGGAAGGCTTCTCACCTTCCCGTCGCGTTTTAAAACCGAGCGAGCCATCCCGTGCCATGCCCACCTTGCCCTGACCTTCGACCAAAGGAACAAATACCGGACACCGAATCCCGACTACCTGTTCACCCGATCCCTGATTACCTACTCAACTACTCAACTAGTAGACTATTAGTCTACCGACTACCGACTACTGAATACCGATTACCGACTACCGAATACCGACTACCTGTTCACCCGATCCCTGATTGCCTACTCAACTACTCAACTACCCAACCACCCAACTATCAGACTATTAGTCTACCGACTACCGACTATTACACAGGAACACATGACACTTGACTCGCTCTCCCAACTCATCCGTTCCACTATCCGCCGCAGCCCCGTCGCCTGGGCGCACGCCTGCGGCATCCACCTGTATCCCTATCAGGTTCCCGTCGCCAATGCCATCAAACACTCCATCCTCAACCACCTTGGCCTCACCTTCGTCATCATCTTCCCGCGCCAATCTGGCAAGAACGAGCTTCAGGCCCACATCTTCTCCTGGCTTCTTTTTCGTTCTGCGCTGACCGGTGGGCGTATTGTCTCCGTCTCCCCCACCTTCAAGCCCCAGACCATCATTAACATGGGTCGTGTCCGTGAGTCCCTCGAGGCCTGTGTCGGCTCGCGTGGTCTTTGGAAATCCTCCAGTGGCTATATCTACCAGCTTGGGCTGGCCCGCCTGCAGTTCCTGTCCGGAGAAGCGCATGCCAAGGTCGTTGGTGCCACCGCCAGCCTGTTCCTCTCCGTCGACGAAGCCCAGGAGGTTTCCTGTGCCAAGTTCGACAAGGATTTTTTCCCCATGACCGCCAGCACCAATGCCACCACCGCCATCTGGGGCATCCCCTGGACCGGCGATACCCTGCTCGATCGCGAGCGCCGCATCGCCGAGCGGGCCCAGCAGAAGGATGGCCTCCAGCGCCTCTTTTTCTTTACAGCCGATGATGTCCGTAAAATTATCCCCGCCTATGGCTTGCATGTCGACCGGGTCATTGCCGAACATGGCCGCAACCATCCCCGCATCCGCTCCCAGTACTTCTGCGAGACCCTCGATGCCCAGTCCGGCATGTTCACCCCCGCCCGCCTCTCCTTAATCATTTCCCCCCTCTCCCGATGTGTACTTCCATCGGGGGAGGGGCCGGGGGTGGGGTCATCGTCCATCGTCAATGGTCCGTCGTCCTTCCTCATCGATGTCGCCGGCATGGACGAATCCGCCGTTGGGGCGACGCTTGTTGGGGCGACGCATGCGTCGCCCGGCCTCGGCAATCCCGGCCGTGATTCCACCGCCCTCACCATCGTCGAGATCGACCTTTCCACCCTCGAAACCCTCCACCATCCCACCTACCATGTCCTTGCCCGTCACAGTTGGGTCGGCGAAAACCATCTCAGCGTATTTGGCAAAATTAAAAGCCTCGCCGAGACCTGGCATCCCCAACACATCGTCATCGATGCCACCGGCGTTGGCGAAGGCCTCTGGGCCCTGCTCGATCGTGCCTTCCCCTCCCGCCTCATCCCGGTCAAGTTCACCCAGCAGGAAAAATCTGAGATCGGCTGGCGCTTCCTCTCCGTCATCGAGACCGGCCGCTTCCGTGACCATTGTCATACCGATGAGGTTCGCCTCCAGTACAGCCGTTGTGTTTCCGAGATTCTCCCCGGCCCTCAAAAGACCCTCCGCTGGGGTGTCCCCGATGGCACCCGCGGCCCCGATGGCGAACTCATCCACGACGACTTCATCCTCGCCGATTCCCTTGTCGCCAGGCTTGACCAGCTTGAATGGTACATTTCCTTCCCAACCATCACCATTCCTGCCCGTGACCCCCTCCTCGACATGGATCACAACTATGACGGCGGGGATTACGATCATTTTTTCGGAGAGCGTGACAATCATCATTATTTCCCCTAACCCCCCCCCCGAAAGGATCCTCCCATGCCCGAACCTTCTGCTATAAAGCCCAAACGCCCCCGCGGCGCCCCCCTCGGTAACCACAATGCCGTTAAGCATGGCTTCTACCTCATCAAGCCCGAAGTTCTTTCCCGTTTCACCAACGATATGAAAGGCGACATATCCGATGAAATCGACGCATTACGCAATCAGGCCGATATCACCATTAATGTTTTTGCAGAAATTGAACATCCCACCCTTGGGGAGTGCCTGGCGACCTTGCGTGGCATCAGCCATGCCTTCGAAACCATGCGCGGCCTCTATATGTCGCAAAAGCTCCTTTACTATAAACATACTTCCATCGAGGATGCCCTCCAGGAACTTTCCGACATTCCGTTTGAGGAAGATTGACATGCTATTCGGAGTCCGAAGTCTTCGCGCAGCACCCCGTCTGGTTATCCATGTAGCTGTATTTGTTTTTGAGGAATAAATCCAAATCAAATCCCTCTGGTACTTCAGTTTGCTAAAGATGTCGAAATATTAATATAAAGCCATGAAAATCAATAAAAAACCCCTCCAAATATCAATTTCTTGTTTCCTTTTTTCTATTCTCTATTCTCCCCTCTCCTCTCTTCTTTTTTTAAATTCAAATATCAAATCCTGTCCCCACCCTCCTTCCTGGATTTCTTCCATCCCCGCCTTAAACCAGTGCTACAATTGGTCGAACCATGAATAAACATCTTATCTCTGCGAACTATTTTAAAGGTTTTGGGTTTGCTTTTTTGCTTCTTTTTGTCGGAGTCGCCTGTTCTCCGGCGCCGAGGACGCCTGAGTCAGCGCCCAGCCTCCAGGCGGTCACGGCAACCCGCGCGGTGACCCCCAAGGGCTCGCTGTCGCCGGAAGTGCCCGCCACCGATACCCTCCTTCCCACAGCCACTCCTGCTGCAACTTACACGCCCACTCTCCCACTCACCCCCTCACCCACTCCCCCCATCGCCCCTTCTCTCCCTTCCCTCACCCCAACCTCCGAGCCTCCGCACATCACCATCCTGGCTCATTCGTTGTGTATGTTTGGTCCGGGCACCGACTACCTGTTGAAATATGGCTTGTTTGCCCTGAACTGGATGAGGGTGGTGGGGCGCAACCCCGATGGCACCTGGCTGAACATCAAGGCCCAGAATGACCCGCTCGACAACGCCTGCTGGATCCAGACTGACCAGGTCAGGTTCGACAGCGGGAGTATCAAGGATGTCCCGGTGGTGTCGATGGTCTACCCCTATTCCGTCCTCTACCAGCCGCCCACGGTGGTCAGCGCCACGCGCCTCGGCAGCGTGGTCACCATCTCCTGGCAGCCGGTCTATATGACCGAGGACGATGCGCGCGGCTACTTTGTCGAAGCCTGGGTTTGCCAGGGCGGACGGCAGGTTTTTCAACCGATCGGTTTCCCCGCCTCCTTCGCCCTCAACAGCACCGCTCCCGAGATGTCGCTCCAGGTAACTGATGAACCCGGCTGCGATGTGCCCTCCAATGCGCGTCTTTATGCCGTTGAAAAACACGGTTACACTGGCTATCATGAGATCCTCTGGCCGGCGTTGGGATCGACGGGAACCCCCACCGTGGCCCCATTATCTACATCAACTCCTCCAACCCCCTCTGCCATTACCGTTACCCCCGCCGGCCCCGCTCTGCCTGTGGTGGTGCTTCCCCAATACACCGACTGCCTGTACGGCCCGGCCGCCTTTTTCCTCTATAAGACCAGCCTGCCCGCCGGTTCTTCGATGGAAGTGGTCGGGCGCAGTCCGGATGGCTCCTGGATCGCGGTGGAAGAGCTGCATGGCTGGGATCCCTGCTGGATTCCGACGGCGCAGGCCAGTTTCCACTCTGGAGATCCTGGAACCATCCCGGTCACCTTTCCCACTTTGCCGCATTCCTTCTGGTATAAGCCGCCGAGCGCTGTCGCCCACCGGCAGGGAACCGAAGTGCAGGTTTCGTGGAAAGCGATCGGGATGTCCGAACATGATTATCGCGGTTACCTGGTCATTGCCTGGGTCTGCCAGGGCGGGGAATATGTTTACCTGCCGGTCAATTTCATGCCTCCCTATGCTGAAAACACGGGCACCCTGTCGGTCACGATCAAAGATGAACCCGGCTGCCGCCAGGCATCCAGCGCGCGCCTCTATACCGCCGAGAAACGCGGCTATTCCGGCGAGAAGGTTTTCTGGCCGGCATACTGAAGTCTTCGCGCAGCACCCCGGCGGGGCCGGCTTCGGCAAACGTCTGGGATATTGGACTCCTAGGCTGACCCGAAAAGAACAGTTTACAAGGGTTACGAATCCTTTTTATCCGTGTTTTCTGTGGTTATAGATTAAGGAGCTTTCATGCCTGACTACGCTGAATTTGCACACAAATACCCCGCTTACGACGGGACTCACGATATCGATGAACTGCGCGAGCGGGAATATTCCCGTCTCGACCGGTTGGGCCAGGTCTACCTGGACTACACCGGCGGCAGTTTGTATGCGGAGAAGCAGGTGCTCTCTCACCAAAAGCTCCTGGCTGACCATGTTTTCGGCAATCCGCATTCGTCCAACCCCGCATCGCAGGTCGCCACCCGGCTGATCGAGAGCACGCGCCAGGCCATCCTGCAGTTCTTCAAAGCCGATCCCGTCGAGTACACCGTCATCTTCAGCCAGAATGCCAGCGGGGCGCTCAAGCTGGTCGGTGAATCCTATCCGTTCGGGCCGGGTTCCCAATACCTGCTGACCTTCGACAACCACAACTCCGTCAACGGCATCCGCGAATTTGCCCATGCTAGGGGCGCTGAGGTGACCTACATCCCGGTGGCGTTGCCGGATATGCGCGTGGATACGGAATCCCTGGAAACCTCCCTCGACTTGGGGCATTCTCGGAGCGGAGAAAAGGGAGGGGCTGCTGGAAATAACCTGTTCGCCTACCCGGCTCAATCCAATTTTTCTTCCGTCATCCATCCCTTGGAGTGGATCGAGCGCGCCCACGCCAAAGGCTGGGATGTGCTGCTGGATGCGGCCGCCTTCGCCCCCACCAGCCAGTTGGATCTCTCCAAATACAAGCCGGATTTCGTCGCCCTCTCTTTTTATAAGATCTTCGGCTATCCCACCGGCATCGGTGCCCTCCTGGCTCGCCGTGAAACCGTGAAGAAGCTGCACCGCCCATGGTTTGCCGGGGGGACGATCACCGTCGCCTCGGTCCAGGGCGATAAATATTACCTGGCCGAGGCACCGGCTGCCTTTGAGGATGGCACCCTGGATTACCTCAACATCCCGGCGGTTGAGATCGGATTGAAGCATATTCAATCCATCGGCTACGAGACCATCCATGAACGGGTGCGCTGTCTAACCGGTTGGCTGTTGGATAACCTGTCGGCAATGAAGCATACCAGCGGTGTCCCGCTGGTGCGCATCTATGGCCCGCTGGACACGGTCAAGCGCGGCGGCGCCGTGACAGCCAACTTCTACAATAAGGACGATATGCCAATCGATCATCGTTTCATCGAGGATAAAGCCAACCTTTCCAGCATTTCCCTGCGAACGGGCTGCTTCTGCAATCCCGGGGCGGGCGAGATCGCCCTGGGTATCTCCAGGATGGAGCTGGCCGTCTGCTTTACGAGTCCCGGCCACGAACAACGCCTGAGTTATGATGATTTCCGCCTGTGCATCGACGGCAAAGCCTCCGGTGCAGTGCGGGTCTCGGTCGGGTTGGTCAGCAATTTCGAGGATGTACAGGCATTCTTGAAGTTTTCCGAAAGCCTGCTGGAGTAGGTTATGAATTTGTAGTGGCGACTTCAGTCGCAGATTTGTAGTGGCGACTTCGCGAAGCACCCTGTGGGTCAGTCGCTTTTTCGGCAGTGAGAATCAGTGTTTATCTCTTTTATCTGTGGTTGAATCTGGAGTTTCCGAATGCATTCGATAGTTCAATTTGGAGCGCAAATCATGCCAGTTCCATCTCGTGCCCAGCTCAAGCCCGGCCTGCGGGTCAGGATTATCCTGAAGCAAGACCAACCTGCTGGAAAGTTGACTGAGGGCATCCTCAAAGACATCCTGACCAGCTCGCCTGTGCATCCGCACGGCATCAAGGTCCGCCTGGTGGATGGACAGGTTGGTCGGGTGCAGGAAGTTGTAAGCGGATGAACTTACTCATTGGAGGCACATGAAAATCCGCTCCATAACGTATTTCTGCAATCCCGGTTGGCCGCTTGACGAGTCGAAACTCGAACAGGCCGGGAAATTCCTGGCTGAAGCCAAAGCGGCCTATGAGATGGTTGGCTTCGATGTCCAAACAACCCGCCTGGCGACGATTCCGTTCACGCAAATTCTAGGGGAGGATAAGATCCGCGAAACGCCCAGGCTGGCAGAGCAGGTGTCAAAAGCGATCCAATCGTTTGGGATCCTCTATGCTGCACTCGGGCCGGCCCAACCGGAAGTCCTGGAGAGTTTTGCTGTCATTCCCGAGGCCATTGCTGCCGCTGAGAACATTTTTTTCTCGGGCATCATGGCCGATGCCCACTTTGGAATTTCCATTCCTGCTGTGCAAGCCTGCGCAGAAGTCATCACCCGCTGCAGCCCGATTACCCCCGACGGGTTCGCCAACCTGCGTTTCGCCGCGCTGGCGAATGTTGGTCCGGGTTCACCCTTCTTCCCGGCGGCGTACGCAGGCCAGGAAGAGCCAGTGTTTTCGCTGGCAACGGAAGCGGCGGACCTGGCCGTGGAGGTTTTTTCCAACACGCGGACGATTGCAGATGGTCAATTGACGCTGGCGGCGGAGATCGAGAAGCGCGCCAGCGATTTGGCCCTGGTTGGTGACGAGCTCGCTCACCGTTTTTCGGTCCGGTTTGGCGGGATTGATTTTTCCCTGGCACCCTTCCCGTCTGAAGCTGCCTCCATCGGCGCGGCCATGGAGCGGATGGGTGTGCCGGCCGCCGGTTTGCACGGTTCACTGGCGGCCGCGGCAATTCTGACGGAGATCATCGAGCGCGCCCGCTTTCCCCGGGCCGGGTTCAGCGGCTTGATGCTGCCGGTGCTGGAGGATGCGGTGCTGGCCCGGCGGGCTGCCGAGGGGAGCTTGACTGTCAAGGATCTGTTGCTTTATTCCGCTGTATGCGGTACCGGGTTGGATACGATCCCCTTGCCGGGCGATACCGCCTCAAAACAAATTGCCGCGCTGCTTTTGGATCTCTCTGCCCTGGCGCTGCGCTTGAATAAACCCCTCACCGCCCGCTTGATGCCAATCCCCGGCAAAAAGGCCGGCGACCCCACAAATTTTAATTTTGATTACTTTTCCAATAGCCGGATCATGACACTGGAAGCAGCGGCGCTGGGATCACCCCTCTCGGAAACGTTGGAGTTCACGCTGGCTCCCCGGCATTTATCCTGAGAGCTGCTGGTTGGCAGTATAATCGACGAATATGATGATTTTCACAAATAAGCAAATCCTGCTCGGCGTTACCGGCTCCATCGCGGCCTACAAAGCTGTCGAGCTGGCCTCGAAATTGACCCAGGCCGGGGCCGAGGTGGATGTGATTCTGACTCCCGCGGCGGAAAAATTCGTCACTCCGCTCACTTTCCAATCCGTGACCGGCCGCAAGGCTTTCACCGATGCCGACCTGTGGGGCGGACAGGCGCATGTCCTGCACGTGGGCCTCGGTCAGAGCGCGGATTTGCTGGTCATTGCCCCATGCACCGCCAACACGCTGGGGAAATTAGCCCACGGCATTGCCGATAATCTGCTTGCCATCACTGTACTGGCCGCCCGCTGCCCGTTGCTGGTTGCACCGGCCATGGACGTGGGCATATATACCCATCCTGCCACGCAGGATAACCTCCGCATCCTTTCAGAGCGCGGTGTTACTTTTGCCGGACCTGATGAAGGGCGCATGGCCTCCGGGCTGGTGGGCAAAGGCCGCTTTGTGGAACCCGCCGAACTGCTCGGTTCCATCCGCCTGGTTCTGGGCAGGTCAGGTGCATTGGCCGGGAGGAAGATTGTTGTTACAGCCGGTGGAACCCAGGAGCCGCTTGACCCGGTGCGTGTGTTGACGAACAGATCCTCCGGCAGGCAGGGTTACGCCCTGGCGCAGGCCGCCCTGGACGCGGGCGGGACCGTCACTCTGATCAGCGCTCCAACGGCACTGACCCCGCCGGTGGGAGCGCGTCTGCTCTCTGCCGCGACTGCGGAAGAGATGCTGAAAACCGTCCTGGCGGAATCTGCTGGAGCAGATGCCCTGATCATGACTGCGGCAGTGGCCGATTTCCGCCCCAGGCAGGTCGCAGAAAACAAGCTCAAGAAACGGGATGGGATTCCGCAGGTTGAATTGGAGGTTGCACCGGACATCCTTGTGGCTGTGTCAGGGTTGGGGGCCCGCAGGCCGCGCGTGGTCATCGGGTTTGCTGCCGAAAGCCGCGACTTGCTGCAGAATGCCGGTGCCAAGTTGAAGTCCAAGAATCTGGATATGATCGTTGCCAATGATATTTCTGCCCCGGATTCCGGCTTTGGTGTGGAGACCAACCGTGTCACCCTGCTGTTTTCAGATGCAAAGATACAACCCCTGTCACTGATGAGCAAGGATGAAGTGGCAGAGACCATCATCGCCCATCTGGCGGTGCTTCTGGAGACCAAATGACAAATGTGCTGGTAATTTCCGACGTGCACGCCAACATCACTGCGCTGGAAGCTGTCCTGGCCGATGCTGGAAAAGTGGATGAGGTCTGGTGCCTGGGTGACATAGCGGGTTATGGTCCGGATCCCAATGAGTGCATGGAGCGAATCCAGGCTTTACCAAACCTCACCTGCATGATGGGCAATCATGATTATGCTGCCATAGGCAACATGCAGTTGGAAGTATTCAACCATGACGCCAAAAAAGCACTGCTCTGGCAACGTGAAAGGGTTACGGATACGAACAGGGAATTCCTGCGCACGTTTGCGCAGGAGCCGAAGGTATGTGGGAGTGTCACACTGGTGCACGGCAGCCCGCGCGACCCGATCTGGGAATACGTCATGAATACGCTGGTGGCGCGCGCAAACCTGGATTTCTTTCAAACGCCATGGTGCCTGGTGGGACATTCGCATTTCCAGGCGGTTTTCCAGTACCACGCTGAAACTGATGAAATGTCGATCGAGGTGCCTGGTGCGGGAGAACGGTATAAGATGCAGGAACGCGCCATCCTGAACCCCGGATCGGTTGGCCAGCCGCGTGACCGGGATCCCCGCTCGGCCTACGCTATTTATTATCCCGAAGCCAGGATATGGGAGCCGCACCGGGTGGAGTATGACATCAAATCCGTCCAGAAGCGTATCCTGGATGCCGGCCTCCCGCCGCGGCATGCTGAGCGGCTGGCCGGAGGCTGGTAAGCGACAACCTGAGGAACGGTTTTCACGGTTGGGGAAAAGCCGGGAGGAACTTATATTGGCGGCTGGGCGTCTAGGATAACAAAGCATCCATACGCCTGTTTTCAAGGAGAAGAAGCCATGAAGAAAAAAATCGTTTTCGTTTTTATTGCCCTTACCCTGGTGCTGGCCGCCTGTGCAACGAAATCCAATGCACCCATGTATGCTGGTGTCGCCCCTGCGCCAGCAACGGCGGCTCCGGCCATTGAGCAATATGGTGCCGGTGAAGCGCCAAGAGCGTCTGCGGACAGTTCCAATACGATCAAGACGACTGCCAGCAGCGCGGTTGCCCAGGCGCGTCTCATTACCATGACTGTGGATTTGAGCGTTGTTGTTGCCGACCCGCAGAAAAAGATGGATGCGATTAACCAGTTGGCCAAAGATCTGGGCGGTTATCTTATTTCAATGAATATGTCACAGGTTTACACCCAAAGCGGCGAGACTGCCCCGCAGGGAAGCATTTCCATCCGTGTCCCGGCTGTGAAGCTGGAGGATGCCCTGAGCCAGATCAAAGCAGGCGTGGTGGATGTCCAGAATGAAAACCGCTCCGGTCAGGATGTGACCTCCCAATATGTCGACCTGCAAAGCCAGCTGACCAACCTGGAAATGGCAGAAAAGGATCTCCAGGATATCATGGATGAGGCGAAGAACAACCCCGGCAACGACAGCACCACCAAGACCCAGGATGTCCTGAATGTCTACAACCAGATCGTCAACATCCGCGGCCAGATTGAGCAGATCAAGGGCCAGATGAAGTATATTGAGGAGACTACATCAACATCAGCCATCAATGTGACCCTGGTCGCCGAGAAGACCATCAAGCCGATTGAAATTGGAGGTTGGAAACCCCGCGGCGTGGCACGCGATGCCGTCCAGGCGTTGGTCAAATTCCTGCAAGGGTTTGTGAACTTCACTATTTACCTTGCGCTACTCGTACTCCCGATCCTGGTTGTCGTACTGGGGCCAATAGCTCTGGTCATCTGGGGCATCGTTGCCCTGATCAGGCGGCGCAAGGCCAGGAAAGCTGCCCAGGTAAAATAACACGTACGCTCGGGATGAAAAAATCACAGCCGGGCACAGATTCATGATCTGTGCCCGGCCTCTTTAATGGCATGCCTCAAGCCAGATGTTATAATCTTGCATATGGAAAAGCTTGTTCACGCTGCGCAACAGCTTTTCGGCGTCCACCTGACGGGGCGGCAGGTGGTGGCTCTCTTGACGTTTGAAAATGAACTCTTGGCCTGGAACGAGAAATTCAACCTGACTGCGATTCGAGATGTTGAAGGAATTCGCACCAAGCATTTTCTGGATTCTTTTTCATGTGTCCTGGCATGGAAGGAAAACCCACCCAAACGACTGATCGACGTGGGCACCGGTGCGGGTTTCCCGGGTATTCCCCTTAAAATCCTCTATCCATCCATGGAATTGACCCTGGTCGAGTCAGTTGGCAAAAAAGCCAATTTCTGCCGCCACGCAGTCGAAATCCTCAAATTGGAGGCTGTCACGGTGGTAACTGGGCGTGCCGAGGAAGTGGGACAAATACCCGCACGGCGCGAGTCTTATGACTGGGCAGTGGCACGCGCTGTGGCGCATCTGCCAGTCCTATCGGAATACCTGCTGCCGCTGGTGCAGATTGGTGGGAGGATGCTGGCCCAGAAAGGTCACAACGGACCGGCAGAGGTCCATCATGCCGAAAATGCGTTCAGGCTGCTTGGCGGACGGATGCGAAGCCTGCTCCCGGTGATATTGCCGGGTGTGGCCGAAGAACATTATTTGGTGGTGGTGGACAAGATCGCGGCGACGCCTCCACTGTACCCGCGCAAGCCGGGTTTCCCGGCAAAAAAACCGTTATAACAATAATTTCATTCCTCCTGGGCTTGAATCTCTTCCACCCAGTAATCACCTCCCCCCGCTTCTCTTTTCATAAATCCATAGCCCACCAATTCCCGCCGCAGGGTAGCCGTATCCTCGTGAAAGCGGGCCAGAGCCTGGTTGACTTGTTTCTCACTGTATTTTATGCCCGGCTTAAAAGGTTTAACCACATAACGAAGCACAACTTCCAATTTTTTGCGCTGTGCCGGGATTTCCTTTAATTGCCCATCCGGTAACAGGAAGTTGGCCAGCACCTTGCTGTCATAGGCGTCCATGTTCACATCTCCGGTCGCTGCAGCCATTTTCTCGCTGGAAAACAGGTTGCGTGCGGCTGCTTCGAGCGCCTCCTTATCCAACTGGTAGATGCTGTAATAGCCTTCCGCCCGGGCTGTCACCAATCCCGCTTCCGCCAGCCTGGACAGGTGATGCGAGACGGTGGGAGGTTTCAGGTTTACAAGCGCGGCCAGTTCCTCCACGCTGTAGCCGCGCTGGGCCAGCAGACCAACGATTTTCAGGCGGTTGGCATCCGCCAGGGCTTTGACAAAATCAAGCATTTCATCTTCATTCATACAAATGGCCTCGTAAAACTAATTAGATAAGTATCTAATTAAATTTTAGCCAAAAAACATATGATTGTCAAGGGTATAATGCCGTTGCGGTCAAAGAACCGTTAAATCTGGTTTTGGAGGTGCTTCTGTGGATTTACCAAGACATGCTTACTTTGAGGGAAAGATAGTCCCCTATTCGGAGGCAAAGGTCGGGGTAGCCACACACGCATTTAACTATGGGACGGCAGTTTTTGGGGGCCTGCGTGGTTATTGGAATGCTGAGAAGAAAAAACTATTGGTCTTTCGTCCGTTGGATCATTACCGGCGTTTTCTGAATTCATGCCGGATGATGTGCATGGAATTTGAGCATACCCCTGAAAGCCTGACCGACCTGACACTGGAACTTCTCCGCCAGGATGCCTACCAGCAGAATATTTATATCCGCCCGCTGGCGTACAAGGCCGATGAGGTGATCGGTGTCCGCCTGCATAATCTGAAGGATGAGTTGACCATTTTTGCCTTACCCTTCGAGCAATATATTAAAAATGATACGGCTGCCCATGTAACCATATCATCCTGGCGGCGTATTGATGACAATGTGATTCCGGCGCGCGGCAAAATCAGCGGCGCATATGCCAGTTCGGCATTTATAAAAACAGACGCAGCCCGGTCTGGTTTTGATGATGGGCTGGTTCTAACCCAGGAGGGTCATCTGGTTGAGGGGAGCGCCATGAATATCTTTATGTTGCGGGATGGAGTACTGGTTACCCCGCCGGTTACGGATAATATACTGGAAGGAATTACCCGCCGTTCCGTGTTGGAACTGGCAAAAAATGAACTGGGGCTTACGGTGGTGGAACGATCCATTGATCGCTCGGAAATCTATGTCTGCGACGAGTTTTTTATGACCGGCACGGCTGTCCAGATCGCCGTGGTAACAAAAGTGGACCATCGACCGGTTGGCAGGGGTGTGATGGGACCGGTGGCCGAATCCCTCCGAAAGATATTCGATGAGATCTTGCACGGGAACAATCCAAAATATGCCAACTGGAACGCAGCAGTGTGATCCTAATGTGCGCTCGAGGGATAAAAAAAAGCGGCTGGGAGGCCGCTTTTTTTATCCCTTTCCCAGGACATATCAAGGCGTAATCAGAATTGTGCTCGCGTTTCGCTGTTTCGTCAGCCAATCCTGCAGGGCGCGTTCCTGGAGGGTCAGCAAAGCATCTGGAGAGAGAGGCCGGGCCGGATCCCGGGCAACCACAAAAAGGATATCCCAACCGGCCTGGGTTTCGATAATATCGCTGTATTGGCTTGGTTGGAGAGCGAAAGCGGCTATCTCAATGGCCGGGTCGGACAGATAGCCTCGAGGGAACCAGCCCAATTCGCCATTGGTGAGCGTGTCGTACTGTGCAGCCAGGTCGTTGAAATCCTTGCCAGCCTTCAGATAACCAAGCGCTTTCTGCGCCGAGTCTAAATCGTAAAGCAAGATCTGTTTTACGTGAACCTGTTCGGCGGTGGAGGGGACAGATGTTGCGACTTGGTCGCGCATATGGGCGGCGGCCATCTGGCGGCGCAAATCGGACCTGAACGCTGCCTCTGTATATCCGTGATCCGCCTGCCAGGCTGCCAACGCGTCAGGACCCCCGACCTGCTCAGCCAGGCTATCCATGCGACTCTGTAACGCGGCATCGTCGACATGATAACCGCCGGCGGCTGCACCCTGTGCCAGCAGAAGGATGTCAACGAATTCGTTGCTGACAGCTTTTGTGGCCGCTTCCAGGCTGACGGTATTGACCAAAGCGGTTTGGGCCTGCTGGTAGCGCGCCAGTTCCGCCTCGAATTCGGGGATGGGTATGCCTTCCCCATTGACGGAAACCGCCAGGGGAATCGGGGTGACAGTCGGGGTTGGGGAAGGTGTGGGAGTAGGGGTGGCAGGTACCAGATTTAAGCTGCCCGGGACCCCGCAAGCGGTGAGAGTCAGCACGAAGAAAAAGGTCAATGAGGCGATGTTGTGCAGTCGTTTTTGGCTGGTCATTGGCAAGGATTATACCAATTAAATAAAGCAGGGGCACGGCAGGCCGTGCCCCTGGCAGAAACGCAGGTGGTTTAGTAATCCATTCCGCCGCCGGGGGGCATGGGGGCGGGTTTATCCTTCTCGGGCACGTCGGTGATCAAACATTCGGTGGTCAGGATCATGGCCGCGATGGAGGCAGCATTCTCGAGGGCACCGCGCACAACCTTCAACGGGTCAATGACGCCGGCCTTGAGCATGTCAGTGTATTCTTCGGTGATGACGTTGTAGCCGAGATGTTTATTGTTCTGTTCCTTGGCGAGCCGGCGGACGTTCTCGATAATGACTGCGCCGTCCTGCCCGGCATTCTCGGCCAGTTTGCGGATGGGGGCTTCAAGAGCCTTGCGGACAATGGCAACGCCAATGGTTTCATCTTCGCCATCCATTTTAACTTTGTCGAGAGCGGACACAGCGTTGATGAAGACGATTTCACCGCCGGGGACAATGCCTTCTTCAATGGCGGCACGTGTGGCAGAAAGGGCATCTTCGACGCGATGCTTTTTCTCTTTGAGTTCGGTCTCAGTGGCTGCGCCAACACGGATGATGGCAACGCCGCCGGAAAGCTTGGCCAGTCGCTCTTGCAGTTTTTCCTTGTCGTAGTCGCTGGTGCTCTTGTCGATCTCGACACGGATCTGCTCGATACGGCCTTTGATCTGGGCAGCATCACCCTTGCCACCAACGATGGTGGTGTTGTCTTTATCGGAGACGACTTTCTCAGCCTTGCCGAGATCTTCCAGGGTGGTGGTTTCGAGTTTGCGGCCGGTCTCTTCAGAGATGAGTTGACCACCGGTCAGGGTGGCAATATCCTGCATCATGGCCTTGCGGCGGTCGCCGAAGCCGGGGGCTTTGACGGCCAGCACGTTCAACATGCCGCGCAGTTTGTTCAGTACAAGCGTTGCAAGTGCCTCTCCGTCAATATCCTCTGCAATGATGACCAGGTCGCGCTTGCCAATCTGGACGAGTTTTTCCAGCACCGGGACAATATCCTGGGCGGCTGAGATTTTCTTGTCATAGATGAGGATATACGGTTCAGAAATCACCGCTTCCATGTGTTCTGAATCGGTGATGAAGTAAGCTGAGATGTAGCCGCGGTCGAACTGCATGCCTTCAACGTACTCGGTCTCGAATTGCATGGACTTGGATTCTTCCACGGTGATAACGCCGTCTTTGCCGACCTTGTCCATCACGTCTGCGATCAGACGCCCGATTTCAGGATCAGCGGCAGAGTTGGTCGCGACCGAGGCAATTTCTTCTTTTGTATCGATCTTCTGGGACATTTTGCGCAGGGCGGCAACCACTGTCTCAACGCCCCGGCTGATGCCGAGTTTCAGACGCATCGGATTGGCTCCCGCGGCCAGGTTCTTCAGGCCTTCGGTCACAATGGCGTGCGCCAGGACGGTGGATGTGGTGGTACCATCACCAGCGATATCATTGGTCTTGGTGGCGGCTTCCTTGAGAAGCTGTGCGCCCATATTCGCAAACGGATCTTCCAGTTCGATTTCCTTGGCGACTGTCACACCGTCATGGGTGATGGTGGGTGAGCCAAACTTCCGGTCGAGGGCCACATTGCGGCCCTTGGGACCAAGAGTGGTACCAACCGCATTGGCAACCACATCAATGCCTTGCTGGAGCCGCCGACGGGCGTCTTCGGAAAAAACAAGTTGTTTTGCAGCCATAATTCATTCCTCCAATTTGATAATTACTTAACGATGGCGAGGATGTCACTCTCGCGCAGGATGAGCAGTTTCTTGCCATCCACTTTGATTTCGGTACCGGAATACTTGGCGTACAAGACTTTGTCGCCGACGGCCACATCCATGGCGATGCGCTTTCCGTCTTCATCACGGTCGCCAGGGCCTACTGCCAGGATGTTGCCCTGTTGGGGTTTCTCTTTGGCCGTTTCGGGAAGCACGATGCCTCCTGCAGTGATATCCTCTTGCTCGATGGGATCGATCACCACACGGCTGCCGAGGGGTTTAAGATTAAGTGCCATATTTACCTCCAGAATAATTTTTTCGCAGTATTTTAGCACTCTATGCATTAGAGTGCTAACAGTATGATACATGCCTTCTGGACGAAAGTCAAGAGGAAAAAATGAGTATTAATGAAATTCTGATAAATTTCTTAGGGGGCTGGCGTATAACCCGGCGTGGGTGTGGCAGTGGGGGTCTGCGTAAGCGGAGTACTCGGCGTTATCAGTTTGATGTAATCCGTAAGCACAAACGTGCCATCCGATAGTTGCGCCCAACCATTTGTAATTTTTACGATATGCAGCACTTCACCTTTCACTGCATACCGCACCCAGGCGGCAAGCCCGGATGGTTCTGCCCGCACATTAATCCGCTCCGAAATTACCACGTAATCAACTGGTGCAGATGGCTGCGGCTGGGCGGTGGCTGGAACAGGATTTGCAGTCGCCCCCGGCGTGATGAATGGTGTTTGCGTCAGGGATGCGGTGACTTCGGCACAAATTGCCAGGCCCACATCAGCATTTCGGGTAATGATGGTGTTGTCGGGATATGCGACCTTGATCTGGGTCAACAAACTCACCACCTCCGGGCAGTATTCCGGCTTATTGGGAGCAAAGGCTGATAGTACAGAACCGAGGTCAAGGTAGTATGTGGCGCTGTTGGGGTTCAGTACCAATGGTTTTACTTCAACACCAACGCAATCACTTCCGGCAAGGACAGCCTGGCAAGATGCTGAGGCATCGCAACCTTCCACGGCGCATCTCAAGGCAATGATGGATGTCTCAAAATTGCGGCCTCTTTTGTAGATGTCGCCAAGTTGACCATATAGGTCTGCGTTGGTTGGGTCAAGTTCGATCGCTTTTTGAGCATTCAAAGCGGCCGCAAAGAATTGACCTTGCTGGGCATATGTCTTCGCAATGGCCAGGTAGGGCGAAGGATCACTGATCTTGAGTTGATCGTTGATGGTAATAGCCTTGGCATAGCTTGCACGTGAGCTATTGTAGAGATCGCTCTGCTGAGCTGGGAGGGTGCTTAGAAAGGCCAGGGTGCGGTAGTTATGCCCTATGGTAATGTACAAGAAAGTCAGATTGGGGTAAATCTCAAGCGCCCGCTGATATTCATCAATTGCCTGGCGATAATTGGCGGTCGATTCGAGATAATAGCCGTAGACGCGATGGACGTCCATCACCTGTGGGCCAAGTTCCAGTGCGGGCTTGATGTACAGTTCAGCCTGGTTCCACTTCTGCTCATCCACCAGGATTTCAGCATAATATGCCAGCGCCAGAGGGTTCTGGCTGTTCAGGCTGAGGGCATGGACAGCATCCTGGTCGGCTTCGAAAATGAAATCGGCTGCTTTTTTGTCGCCTGTACGTAGAGGATCCAGGGCAGCATCGGCATTCCAGTCCAGGACAAAGGAGCGGATGGCAAAAGCGTCGCTGTCATCTGGGGCGATGGCAACAGCTTGATCGGCAGATTGCAGCGCCTCCGTCAACCGTTTCAGGCGATCGGCATCGTTGGAGAGCAGGCGGGAAGAATAAGCCTGGATGCGGGCCAGTTCGGTCCAGACATGCGGATCGCCTGTACTTCCCTCGGTTGCTGCCTGCTGGTAAGCAGCAATGGCAAGATCCAGGGCTCCGGCTTTGAATTGGGTTTCTCCTTCCAAAACCAGAGAATTACTGGTCCGGGTGGAGGTGGGAGTGGGATCAAAGGGATTGCGAAGCATGCCTGTACTCAGCCGCGTAGTAAACCAAATCCCGGCAAGGATGAGGACCGCGAGGATGAACAGGCGATACAGGTTTGATGTCCGACGTTGATAGAACAACGTCCGGCGGCGGGTCACTTTCATGGGGTTGGGCTTGGTCCAGGTGTAGCAGAAGCCTGCGGAGAGGCTGTGCCAATGCTTTTTCCACATAAATCCTGGGCAAATTGAGCGTTATATACGGCATATTCGTTTGTCCGGAAGGCATCCAGGATGGTTTGTGTCAAAGGCAAAGCCTCGCTGCAGCGGTCACTTTGGGCCAGGACAAGAGCATAGGTGTAATAATATAAGGCAACCCAGGTATCATCGTTGGTCGGGGTCAATGGTTGGATGGTTTGACCATCTGCCGTTTTGCCACCATCGATGGTCAATGCAAGCTGTTCAATGGCAGAAGGCCATTCATTATTTTTATAAAGCATATAGCCCCAGTTGCCGCGCAGGTAAGGATCGGCAGGCGCATCCTGAACGGCCGCATTCGCGTACTGTTCGGCTTGGATATATTGCCCGATGGACGCCAGGGCGCGTGAACTGTAGAGTTCGGGCAGGTAATCAGATGGATTGAGAGTATTGGCCAGTGTATATTGCTGGATGGCCTGTTCAACCACTCCAAGGGCCTTATAGGTGACACCAAGCTGCAGGTGGATTTCGGAAATATTCTTGTTGATGTTAATGGCAGCCAGATATTCTTGAACTGCCAGCTCGCGGTTGTCAGTGATCTGGTAAACATAAGCGCGCGCCCAGTGCGCCTCCAGGCTGTCGGGGGCCAGAGTGGTGGCTGTTCTTGATTCGTCAATGGCTGTCTGGATGGGATTAACATACGCTCCAACACTGTTTTCGGCCAGCTTGCCATATAAGAAAGCGTTGTAGGCATGCGCCAGGCCGTTATTGGTATCCAGCCGGAGGGCATTTTGCAGGGCTTCATCTGCTGCAGTGTAATCGCCTTTCTGGATCAGAGCCCAACCACTTACGGCTTGTGCCATTGAACTGTTGGGATTGAGCAGCAAGGAATTTCCCGCATTGACCAGAGCGTCGTCGTATTTTCCGGCGAAAATCTGTACACGTGCCACGGCGATATAGAGTGCCGGATCACCCGGTGAAATGCGTATGGCCTGCATGTAGGCATCTATCGCCGGAAGGAGTTTCCCTTCGGTAAACAGCCCCTCTGCCTCGGTGACGTAAGACTCTGGGTCACGGGTAATGGTTGGTGTTGGCACGAAGGGTGTCTGCACATTAGTCAGGACAAACCGGTCAAGGTAAGCGACGATTGCAATCAAAATAACCAGGACGACGACCAGGAACCAGTTGGTTCTCGGTCGCCGGCGGCGCATATTCCATTTCGAACCTCGCAGGTACATTCAATCATCTTACCATCTGATGTAAAAGGGCGTCAATCCCCGCAAATCCTCTTGTCAGACATCCCGCTTGCGGCTAGAATGGATGCATGGAGTTCGATGTCTTCACGCTCCTGCCTGAAGTATTTCCTTCTTACCTTGAAAGCAGCATTATTCAACGCGCCCGCCAACGCGGGCTGATTGATGTCCGTGTCCATAATATCCGTGACTGGGCCACAGACAAGCACCATGTCACAGACGATGAACCATACGGCGGGGGTGGCGGAATGGTTATGAAAGTGGAACCGGTTTTTGCGGCGGTCGAGAGTGTGCTCGGAGCCTCTGCCCCACAAAAAGAGGGCGGCTGCCCGATCATTTTGCTCACTCCCCAGGGACGCGTTTTCAACCAGGTCGTGGCGATGGAATTGGTCCAGCATGCGCGCCTGGCCTTGATCTGTGGGCGCTACGAAGGCGTGGATGAGCGCATCCGCGAACATCTGGTGACCGACCAGATCTCGATCGGGGATTATGTATTGACCGGCGGAGAGCTCCCGGCGCTGATTCTGATTGACGCGCTTTCCCGCCTGCTCCCGGGCGTGCTGGGTGATCCCGATGGTCCTTTCGACGACTCCCACGCTTCGGGCTTGCTCGAGTACCCACACTACACCCGTCCGCCGGAATTTCGCGGCTGGGGTGTCCCCGCTATCCTGGTTTCAGGCAACCATGCCAGGATCGCACGCTGGCGGCGCGAACAATCCCTGCGGCGGACGCTCAAATATCGCCCGGATTTGCTGGAAAAAGCAGACCTGGATGTAACAGACAAAGAATTGCTGGAAAAAATCATCAAAGAGGAGAAACCTGATGAAGTTTAAGTACGGCAAGATTTTCCTGCTTGGCTTTGGCTTTTTTGGAGTAAGTGTCATTTGGGGTGTATATAATGCCTTTGTACCGATTTTTCTGGCTGATAAATTCCATCTTTCCCCAATCTGGATTGGTTTTTTTATGACATTGGACAACATCGCGGCGTTATTCATCCAGCCGCCGGTTGGGGCCTGGTCCGATCGTCTGCGAACAAAAATCGGGCGGCGCCTACCGTTCATCCTGGTAGGTGCGCCAGTGGGCGCTGTGGCATTTGGTCTCATCCCATTGGCTGGCATCCTGCCGTTGTTTGTTGCCTGTACCAGCACCCTCATTTTGAGCATGGCAATCTGGCGCACACCGGTGGTTGCTCTCATGCCAGACATTACTCCTTCTGGTAAACGCTCGCAGGCCAATGGCATTATCAACTTTATGGGAGGCATTGGCAGCATTATCGCCCTGCAGACTGGTGGCATGCTCTACAAACTCAGCCCCAGTTTCCCATTCTGGATGGGCTCTGCCCTGGTCATCCTGGCCGCGCTGATGGTCTTTCTTTTTATTCGGGAGCCGAAGAATTATGATGAGGCCGAAAAAGAACCCAATATGTTCGCCAGCCTGCGCGAAGTTTTGAACGACAAGGATAAGAGCGCATTACGGATGTTCCTGGCGATCTTCTTCTGGTTCATCGGTTACGCCGCAGTCGAGACATTTTTTACCCTGTATGCGAAAAGGCACCTCGGCTTGAATGAGGGTGATGGTGCAACCTTACTCTCCGTCCTGCCTCTTCTTTTTGTCATATTTGCCATCCCATCCGGGATACTTGCAAGCAAGATCGGGAGGCGGGTTACCATATCCATTGGCCTGATCTTGATGACTGCACTTCTCATCTGCATGTATGCCTTCCCTCCGGAAACGCTGCTGGCTCCGGTCACAAAACTTCCGCTGGTGGGGATTCCGCTCGTGGAGGGCGGACCGCGCATGTTGACTCTGGCAGGGGTGCTGCTTATGTTTGCCGGTGTTGCATGGTCTCTCATAAACATCAACTCTCTGCCGATGGTGGTGGATATGACCAGCGCGGCACGCATCGGAACCTATACCGGCCTGTATTACCTGTTCTCGACTCTCTCTGCCATCGTTGGGCCAAACGTCAATGGTTGGATCGTCCAGCTTACCAGCGGAAACTACAATAACATCATGCTGTTTGCCCCCATCTTTATGGTTATTGCCCTGGTGCTCATGTGGGGCGTCCGGCGCGGTGAAGCAAAAATTGAGTGAAAGAGAACGGTTGCGGGTTCCCATTGTAAGACCGAGTCAGTCAGAAAAGTATTCTTTGATGAAGAAATCACACCTTATTGCAATCCTTCTGGCAGCGGTCATGTTGTTGATACCGGGTTGCATGCCCAAGCTCTCTGATTGCAAACAGCCGGATGTGTTTTGTGTTGGCCTGGTAACAGAAGTTGGCCAGCGGGATGATCGTTCCTATAACCAGGCGGCCTGGGAGGGCATTCAGCAAGCCAGGACCGGTGGCGTTGCCACCCGGGTTGCATCCATTGAAACGGTTGATTCAAGGGATTATGAAGAGAATATCATTGTTTTCGCGGAAGCTGGCTACGATGTTATTGTGACTGTTGGGAGTGCAATGGGTGAGGCCACGCGCGCCGCGGCCAATGAATATCCGGATTTATATTTTATTGGCCTGGACCAGGACCAATCGACCGTCCAGGATTTCAGTTCGAATTTGACCGGGCTTGTTTTTCCCGAGGACCAGATTGGTTATCTGGCGGGGGCGCTTGCTGCCCTGATGTCTGAGTCAGGGAAAATTGGTGCGGTATGTGCCAGTGATGCATTGACGTCCTTTAAGAGGTATGGCGAAGGATTCCTGGCTGGCGCGGCTTATATCAACCCCGAGGTCGAGGCGACGGTCACTTATCATAATGACGTCGGTCTTGATAAGACCTTTGACGATCCGGAGTGGGGCGCGGCTACGGCGAATGCGCTGGTAGACTCAGGAGCGGATGTCATCTTTGGCGCCGGCGGAGCCACAGGTAACAATGCAATTATCACGGCGGTGACACGCGGTGCCTATGCAATCGGTGCAGATACCGACCAATACTACGCTTTACCGGTAGCCGCTCCACATTTATACGTGAGTGTATTGAAGTTGATCGCCCCAGGGATTATCGAGTTAATAAAAACAGCCAGGGACGCTCAGGCCGGGAGCTCTGTTTTCCCAAGTGGCAATTATGAAGGGCAGGTTGGGTTGTCGTCCTATCATGATCTGGTGTCATCCGTCCCGGATGAAGTGAAACTGCGCATGACCGAGTTGAATCGGGCCCTGATTTCAGGTGAGACTCAGACAGGAGTATCGATAACGAATCCCTGAAAGCTGAAATAAATGTCAATGTCATACTTCATATTGTCTTAATGGTAAAATCCCTGTATACTAAGATAGCGAATTATGCTTGGTGGTCTTTAATACAAAAAAAGGAGGTGAAAGCTGTAAGAAGTATCCTGTCCTGTTTGTATCTGCTTATCCAAACTTGAAATAAAAAAATACAAGGAGAAGAAAGATAATGAAGAAAATCAGTATTGTTTTCACCGTTTTAGCCGCGGCAGCCATGCTGCTGTCCGCTTGCGGACCGGCTGCCACCACTGTCGCCCCGGCGACTCAGGCCCCTGCCCCAGCCACTCAAGCTCCGGCTGTCCCCGTTCTGGTTCCCACCCTGCCACCACCCACCGAAGTTCCCAAGATTAAAGTCGGTGAAGTAACCGACATGGGCGGCGTGGATGACAAGTCCTTCAATGCCTCGGCCTGGAAAGGCGTGACAGATGCCATGGCTGCATTGCCGGTGGATGGCAAATACCTGGAGTCCACCCAGCAGTCCGATTATGCCAAGAACCTTCAACAGTTCCTGACTGAAAAGGATGACCTGATCATCACGGTCGGTTTCCTGCTGGGCGTCGATACCGCCACGGCTGCCAAGGCCAATCCGGACATGAAATTCGCCATTGTCGACTATACCTATCCGGACTGCTGGCCGGGTGCGGTTGAAGGCAAGGACTGTGGTTCTGCCACAGATCTGCCGAACGTTCGCGGCCTGGCCTTCCAGACCGATGAGGCCGGGATGATGGCCGGTTACCTGGCGGCTGGGATGACCAAGACCGGCAAGGTTGGTACCTTTGGTGGCATCCAGCTTCCGACTGTGACCATCTTCATGAAGGGCTTCCAGGCTGGCGTCAAGTATTACAACGAGAAGAACGGTACCAAGGTTGAGACGCTGGGTTGGGATAATGCAGCCGGTACGGGCCTGTTCACCGGCAACTTCAACTCCACGGATGACGGCAAATCATTCGCCGAATCCCTGGTCCAGGAAGGCGCCGACATCGTCATGCCGGTCGCCGGCCCGGTGGGATTGGGCTCTGCTGCCTACTGCCAGACCAGTGGCAAGTGCCTGCTGATTGGCGTGGATACCGACTGGTTCGTTTCCGCCAATGAATACGCCAGCGTTGAGCTAAGCAGCGTCATGAAGAAGATCGATATCGCCGTTTACAAGACTATCGACGACGTTGTGAAGGGCAAGTTCACCGGCGGGACTGTTACCTACGCCCTCAAAGATGGCGGCGTGGATCTGGCCCCCTTCCACAATTTTGACAGCCAGGTGCCACAGGCCCTTAAGGACGCACTGACTCAATTGAAGGCTGATATCATCAGCGGCGCTGTGACCGTTGACGGCGTTTTGGGCAAATAGTTATTTCATGTTTTACCAAGGGCCGGGGAAAAGCCCCGGCCCTTCTTCCATTGCAATCATGATGTTTTTATCCAGGAGGAAACCGCATGCCAGCAGTACTGGAATTGCGCGGTATCACTAAATCATTTCCGGGTGTCCTGGCAAACGATGCCATTGATTTGTCCGTGGAAAAGGGGAAGATTCTGGCGCTGTTGGGAGAGAACGGCGCAGGCAAGACCACTTTGATGAATATTCTTTACGGCCTGTATAAACCGGACAAAGGGCAGATCTTCATCAATGGGGAGGAAGTCAGCATACACGGGCCAAACGATGCCATTGCCAGGGGGATCGGCATGGTTCACCAACATTTCATGTTGGTGCCAGTGATGACAGCCACGGAAAATGTCATGTTGGGCGTGGAGCCAGTCCGGAACGGGGTTTTCCTGGACAAGGCCAAGGTGGCAAAGCGCATCGAGGAAATCTCTGCACAGTACAACCTTGAAGTGGACCCGGACGCCAAAATTGGGGACCTCCCGGTGGGTGCTCAACAACGTGTTGAAATTATCAAGGTCTTATATCGTCAAGCCGATATCCTGATCCTGGATGAACCTACTGCCGTCCTGACTCCCCAGGAGGTGGAAGGACTCTTCAAGATCATGCACTCCCTGATCGCCGATGGAAAATCCATCATTTTTATCACGCATAAACTCAAGGAAGTCCTTGCCATCGCGGATGATATCATCGTCCTGCGCAGCGGGCGGGTGGTTGGCGGGGTAAGTGCAAAAGACGCCTCCCAGGAGAAACTGGCTGCCATGATGGTGGGACGCGAGGTCAATTTGGTGGTCAAGAAGAAACCTGCCAGTCCAAAGGAAGTGGTTCTGAGCGTGAATGATCTGCAAGTTAAGGACGAACGGAAGAATCTAACAGTTAATGGTGCCACGTTTGAAGTGCATGCGGGCGAAGTGTTGGGGATTGCCGGAGTGCAGGGCAATGGCCAGACCGAGCTGGTATATGCTTTGACCGGCCTGGCGCCGGTGATCAGTGGGACCATCAACCTGATGGGCAAACCGGTCCGGCATTCTTCCCCGCGCAATGTATTGGAAAGGGGTGTGGCGCACATCCCGGAGGACAGGCAGCGACATGGCCTGATTCTTTCTTTTCCCATCCACGATAACATGGTCTTGTGCACGTACTACCAGCCTCCTTTTGCAAAAGGGATAGCGCTGCAGCAAAAGGTGATCATTGAAACGGCTGAGAAATTGGTGAAACAGTTCGATGTGCGCGCCCCGAATGTGTTTGTGCCGGTTTCCACCTTGTCGGGCGGCAACCAACAGAAAGTGATCGTGGCACGCGAATTCTCGCGGCCGATCAAATTGCTGATCGCTTCCCAACCGACGCGCGGCCTGGACGTGGGCTCGATCGAATATATCCACAGCCGCATTGTTGAGAAACGGGATGAAGGTACAGCGGTGCTGCTGGTTTCGCCTGAACTGGATGAGATCATTGCCCTGTCTGACCGGATTGCGGTCATGTACAAGGGGCAGATCGTGGAAATTGTGCCTGCGGCGAAGGTCAACAAAGCCTACCTGGGCCTGCTGATGGCGGGAGTGAAACCAGCCGAAGCACGCGAGACGATGCCGGCCACTACCGGTGAAGCCGAAGTGGAGCGCGTTTTTTAGGAGGACATCAGGTGAATGCAACGGCCACCCCAACCAATCCAGAAACAACTGATCTGAAGAAAACCCCCAAACCTGAAAGGCGCGCCGGGCGAGGCTCAAGGCTCTTGCAAACATTACTGGTGCCTGCCCTGGCCATATTGACCGGTTTCATCATCGGTGCCGTCGTGATTGCACTATCCAATGATGCAGTCATCGCCGCGCTCAAGAATTTCTTCCATGCACCAGGTGCGGCAGTGGCGGCCATATGGAAGGCTGTCATCTCCGCTTATGGGGCGTTGTTCTACGGATCCTTCGGCAGTCTTTCTGAAATCATCAAAGGCTTCCAGAGTTATTTTGCAACCGGAGAGAGCAAGGCTCTCCTTCTGGCAATCTACCCATTTACCGAAAGCCTGGCAACGGTCACCCCATACATCCTGGCTGGCCTGGCAGTTGCAGTCGGTTTCAAATGCGGTCTCTTCAATATCGGTGCGGAAGGACAATTTGGTATCGGGGCTTTATGCACGGCGTTTGTCGGGTACAGTCTCAAGGGGCTGCCCTGGTTTGTCCATTTACCATTGGCATTGCTGGCAGGGGCGCTGGGGGGCGCCATCTGGGCGGCAATACCGGGCCTGCTCAAAGGGCTGACCGGGGCGCATGAGGTGGTCAACACCATCATGATGAACTATATTTCCTACCGCCTGAGCGATTGGTTGTTGAACGGCCCGATGAAAGCGCCCGGTTACCGGCCGCTGACCTCCGTCGTCGAAAATTCAGCCATGCTGCCGCGCTTCTTCCCGGACCCCTTGCGCTTTAACTGGGGCTTTGTCCTGGCCCTGGCAGTGGCTGTCCTTGTATGGTGGATTTTATTTAAAACCACCATCGGGATGGAAATCCGCTCAGTTGGGGCAAACCCGGATGGCGCCCGGTACGCCGGCATGAGCATCGTGAAGAATTTTGTGATCGCCATGGTCATCAGCGGGTCGCTGGCGGGCCTGGCTGGAGCGGTCCAGGTGTTGGGGATCGACCATTGGGTCGGCCAGGGCTTTTCGGCAGGGTATGGCTTCGACTCGATTGCCATCGCCTTGTTGGGGCAAAGCCATCCGCTGGGTGTGGTCCTGTCCGCTTTCTTGTGGGGTACGCTGCGCAGCGGAGCCACCCGCATGCAGTCCCTGGCAGGCGTTCCGATCGAATTCATATCCATTATCCAGGGATTGGTGATTATCTTTGTGGCTGCTCCGGCAGTCATCCGCTGGATCTACCGCATCCGCGCCATTCGCACGGAAACAGCCGTTTTGACGCGCGGCTGGGGAAAATAACGGTCGGGAGACCGGCTTACAAACCTATATTGTGATAGTGAGGTCTGCATGACAACCAACCTGGCCAATATGAAAGTAAAGAAACCCGGACTACGCTCCCGCCTTGGCTTGGGGATTTTCCTGATCTTTGTCGGTCTGGCTATCCTGCTGCTGTTTTCCCGGAATATTGAAAGTGGCCTGCATACCACCTTCAATCTCACACCATCCGGCAATAAACTGGTAATTCCAATCCCGAGCCTGGTACTTCCGGCACGATCTTCGATTTATATCCTGGCACTTTTGTCAATCTTTGCAGGCGCCTGGCAGTTGGCGCGCGGAATTCGTTCAACCGGCCTTATGATCGGGGTGGTGGCGTTCTGTTTTGTAGGTGCCTTTCTGATCTGGGCAGCCAGGGGTAAATCGATGGACCTGGTGGGAGTGATGAACACCTCCCTGGTCAGGGCCACACCGATCGCGCTGGCGGCTTTGTGCGGCGTGGCCTGTGAACGCTCCGCCGTGATCAATATCGGGATAGAAGGGACTATGCTCGTGGCAGCCATGATTTCAGTCCTGATGGGCACGGTCACGCATAATCTTTGGCTGGGCCTTTTGGCAGCCATCCTGACCGGAATGCTGATCTCGGCCCTGCACGCGGTCCTGTGCATCAAGTTCAAGGTTGACCAGATCATCAGTGGAACGGCAATCAATGTTGTAGGCGCTGGCCTGTCCAGTTTTATCAACAGCCGCTACATGCAGGTAAACATTGATAAGTTAAATAACTCCGGCGTTTTCCCCAATATCCCGATTCCCTTGCTGGTCAAGATCCCGATCCTGGGACCGGTGCTTTTTGAAAATAACATCATTGTCTATATCATGCTGCTGCTCGTGGCCTTTACATTCATTGTGCTCTTTTATACTCCCTGGGGTTTGCGGACCAGGGCTGTGGGGGAACATCCCAAGGCGGCAGACACGTTGGGGATCAATGTATACCTGACCCGCTATGTGGATGTCATCTACGGAGGATTGATTGCGGGGATCGGCGGGGCTTATTTCACAGTTGGCTCGGTGGGTCGATTTGATCAGCTCATGACTGCCGGCAAAGGCTTCATCGGATTGGCGGCCATGATCTTCGGCAACTGGAACCCACTTGGTGCGCTGGGCTCCTCCCTGATCTTCGGCTTTGCCGACAGCTTGCAGGTGAAGATGCAAATATTGAAAACCCCCATTCCGTCTGAATTTCTGCAAATGGCCCCTTACATCATTACCATTATTGTCCTGGCTGGTGTGGTCGGAGGGGTTCATTCACCAGCAGCGGATGGCGCCGTCTACGAAAAACAATAATCCAACCTGCAGTTAGCATGTTTCAGGGACGACATCAGACTGTCGTCCCTGTTTTTTAAGCTGCCTCCATCACTCGACCTAGGGCACATCAGTAGCAAAATATACCTGATTGCCAACACTAAAGAAGGCATAACGATTGGGACTGATGGTAATCGCCGTTGCCGGGCTGCCGAATAACGTGTTGTTCTGCTCCAAGGTGGCCCGAAACTGGCCGCGTAGTTCCAGCGAATCGGATCTAGGACTGAAGCGGTAAATTGCGCGCGTCAGCGGTTCAAGCAGGTAGAGGGATGGGTCAGGGGCGGAAGCAAAAGTCATCTGCGTGAAGATGGCATCGTTGATCTTCGGGCTGGAGGTCCGTTCCGGGCGCGTATCCACGAAGGTGGTCGGGTCAGTACAGTGCCGCGTGGTGACATCGACGAAGAATGTCAGGGGGCAGGATGTGACATGGCCATCCTGGAAAAGCATGAATAGATCTGCATTATTGGCGGCCAGGTCAACGGCGGTATTCATGTTCTGCGGCACTTGTTCGCCAAAAAACGAGCTCGGCAAATCCGTGAATTGTCCGAAGCTCCCGGTATACTGCCAGACGGCATTGGCTGCCGGATCAAGCACATAGAGGTTCCTTCCATCAGAGTCCAAAGAGAATGCGGATATGCTCCGCCAGCCAAGTTGAGGCGGGGCGGGTGAAACAGCCTCCGGTTTGGCCAGCCCGCAATAGAGCAGATTCCCTTTGCCATCCATTGCGAGGACGCGGGCGTTGTAGAAATTGCTCATGGGCAGTGCTTCCAGATCTATCAAAGCTTCCACAAGGATCGTGCCATATTGTCCCGGATCGCATTTGAAGGATGGATCCACTTCGTAGCCCTGGCTTGTTATGGAAGCACGGATGACGCTACCGCGCGAGGCATCCAGCAGGTACAGATCAGTATCAGTGGCAGCCATGTGGCTGATCTGCACACTGCGGCCCAACCCGCCGATGATGGCCTGACGAAAATCCAGGCGCAGGATGCCATCCAGATTGTCGAGGGCGGTCTGAGCTTCCTGGCGCAGGGCGTTCGAATCCTGTGTCTTCTGGTTTTTCTCAGCCAGATCCAGATAGAAGATGGTGCTATCCCAGGCGCGCCGAACTTCGGTCGGGTTTGCCTGGCCGCGGGCCTGACTTGCCTGGTCCACCGCCATGCCAAAATACTGCTGATATTGCGCAGTGCGACCATAATGAATGTAAACCGTGACCGCAATTGCCACAATGATGACTGGTATTACAATGGCAAATAATGCCATGCTTGGGCCGGCAACTTCAGAATCATCACCTGAATTGGGCAAAACGGTTGGCGTAAATTTCTTAATTCCCCTGGATACACTCTGCGAGCCACCGCGCACGCCCCGAATGATCCGCACCAGCCCACCGAAAATTGCCCGCCGCCGGGAGGAGACGGGACGTTTGATTTCCGGGAGGTCGCCAACCGAAAGCGGGGAAACATAGTGTCCCGAGCGCCTCACCCGGTGATCAGCAGAGGCGACCGGTACGGTAACAGGGCGGCGGTAAGATTGTGCGGCTGCGGGCTGGACCGGCTGCCCGGACGGCGCAACCGCGGCCTCCTCACTTTGCGGCGGAACCTCGGAGCCGGCAGGGCTGGGCGAAGGCGCCGGTCTGTCCGCCTCCGAGAGGATGCGGGTAAAACGACTGGCAGGACGTCCGCTCTGGACCTGAGAAGAGGGCATGACCGTCGAGGCAGGGCTGGTGCCAGTTTCCGGTGAGGCGGCCTGGATGGCACCAGGAACAGGAGCTTGCCCGGATATCCCGACCGATAAGGGCTGTCCCAGCGAGACCGAGGCCTCCGGGATCGCTGCCGAGGCAGACGGAGCAACTTTCTCCACAGCCGGCGGCGTCTCTTTCAGGATGTTCCAATTCCCTTTCCCGGCCTGCGCTTCCAACAGAACTGCATTAAGATCCTCATTGGAACTGCCCACAAGTTTACGGCGCAATGTTTCAGAAGATGCGTTTTTTCCCCCGGAAAGCGCGGCATCCCACCCGGTGGGCAGAATGGGGCAAAGCACCAGCAAGTCACCCGCGTGCAAATCGACCTGTGCAAAATAGAGCGGTGTGGCCTGGCTGGTTCCGAGGCCGCGCCCCGCAATCTGTTCATCATGGATTTGGCGGGTTTCAGCGCCAGTCAGATGGAAAACATGCGTCGGGCCACACTGGGCAAAAAGGAACTGTGTGCCGCGCAATGCACCCAGGATCAATCGTCCGGCAACATATTCACCCTTGCTGTTTGTTTCCAAGTTGCGTTTGAGCAGGGATTGGTTAAGTTCTCCGGCGACAGTACGCATGGCAGATGTCAGCGATCCGGACGTTTGGTAGAAACGCCGGGTCAACCGCTCTATTATCTGGCTGTATTCAGCAGATGGGAACTCCGTGCTGCCTGAGATGGTCAGAAAAACGAGCAGGCGATCGTCCTTGCGGGCATGGTCGGCGCGTTTGGGAGGCATCACGGCCAGCAAGCCTGGGATTTTTGGCATATCCTGGCCCTGGATGCGATACAAATGGAGTAAATTAAGATCGAGATCGGTAACCACGCCCCCATTATAACTGGTAAAATCGCCGCATGGAATTCACCCTGCATCGCAACGCATCTGGCCTGGTACCACTGGCTGCTGATTGGAATATGCTCCTGGCCGAAAGTGTCACCCACATCCCATTTTTACGGTACGAGTACATTTCAGCATGGTGGGAGACGCGCGGCGGAGGCGAATGGCCCGAGTTTGATCTGGCCGTTGTGACGGCGTGCCAGGACGGACGCCTGGCTGGTATTGCGCCTTTGTTCGTGTCCCGGAACGGTGACGGCGTCCCGACGCTGTTTTTGGTTGGCAGCGTGGAAATTTCGGACTACCTTGATATCATCGCCCGCCCGGCGGATTTGTCCCATTTCATGGCCGGGTTGCTGGATTTCATTGCGCCGCCCGGATCATTGGACTGGCGGCTGCTCGACTGGCACAACCTGCCCGAGGCCTCGCCCACGCTAGCGGTCTTGAAAGCTGAGGTTGAAAAACGTGGTTGGACTTACACCCAGGAACAGACCTACCACGTTCCATCCATCCCGCTGACGGGCGATTTTGAGACCTATCTCGCCGGTATAGATAAAAAGCAGCGCCACGAAATCCGGCGGAAAATGCGGCGTGTTGAGGATTGCGGAAGGAACGTCCGCTGGTATATCGTCGAGGAAGGCACTTCACTCGAGGCTGAGGTGGAGGCTTTCCTGAATATGATGGCAGAGGACCCCGAAAAGGCAGCATTCCTGACCCCCGCGATGCGCGCACAGATGCGTTTGGCCTGCCGGGCCGCTTTTGAGAATGACTGGCTGCAGCTGGCCTTCCTGGAAGTCGATGGACAGAAGGCGGCCGGGTATCTCAATTTTGACTACCTGAACCGCATCTGGGTTTACAACTCCGGCCTCGATCGGCGTTTCATGGATCTCTCGGCAGGTTGGGTGCTGCTGGGCTATCTCTTGAAATGGGCCAATGAGCATAAACGCAGCGAGTTCGATTTCATGCGAGGAAATGAAGATTACAAGTACCGCTTTGGTGGGGTGGATAAATTTGTGGTCAGGGCGAGGGTTACGCGGTAAAGAGGTTGCATGCAACCTCTTTACATCAGCCCGCGGCTCACCTCATCCAGCCGGGCCATATCCTCATCGGAAAGCCGGAAGTTCATAGAACCGGCGGCCTCCTCTGCCTGGCATACGCGGGTCGCGCCCGGTATGGTAACAACGATCTCCCCGTTGAAGTTGATCACCCAATTCAAGGCCACCTGGGCGATGGAGACTTCATACCTGGCAGCCATTTCATCCATGACGTTGATCAGCGGCCGGGTTCGTTCGATGCTGCGCCGCATGCCCACTTTGCGCCATCCGGATATGCGCTCCAGGAGTGCTGGATCCTTGTGATATTTGCCCGAAAGCAGGCCGCGCTCGATTGGTGTGTAGGCTGTGATGGTTACGCCCAGTTCCCTGGCGGTTTCCAGAACACCATTCGTCTCGATCTCCCGGTGCAACAGGCTGTAATGCATCTGGTTCACTGCCAGCGGCAGACCCCTTTTTGCCAGTGCGGCATGGGCGCGCCGCATGCGGGCCGGGTTGAAGTTGCTAACCCCCGCTGAGCGGATTTTCCCGGCCTCCACCAAGTCAGCCATGGCATTCATTTCTGCCTCGGGCGAGGAAAAGCTCATGGGATTGTGGATCATGTAATTCCCGATACTGTACCCGCCCAGGAAGCGCAGACGGTTTTTAATGCTGTGCGGGATGTTGCCAGCGGTTCGGAAGATCGGGAACCATTTCGTTGCAATGACGACCTCCTTGTCTGACTTGCCGGCCGCTTTCAAGCCGGTCGCCAGGGATTGCTCGGAAACTCCCGCCCCGTACATTTCCGCCGTATCGAACCAGTTAATGCCGCCATCCAGGGCAGCTTTGATGATGGCATTCTTTTCCCCGGGGGGAATGACCGGGAATGCATAGCCAAGCAGGCCACCGCCACCCGACAGCTCCATCACGCCTAATCCGACCGGGGTGACCAGGATGTCTGTTTTCCCGAGATGCCGTAGTTGAATCTTCTTATTAGTATCCATTGTGGAAGTCCTTTGTTTTCACTGAAAATATGTATAAGAACGGAGCTCATCACGGAGGGTGATAGTTCCGTTCCTGGAGTTCGAAGTCTGGAGTCCGAAGTCTGGAGACTTCGGAGTTCGGAGTCCGGTGTTAGTCCGGGGTTAGATTTCTTTGCCTTCAAACTGGCTGTTGTAAAGCTCGGCATAGAAACCGTTCTTCGCCAGCAACTTTTCGTGCCTGCCCTGTTCCACAATATCACCATCCTTCATCACCAGGATCCAGTCTGCCTCACGAATGGTGGACAGGCGGTGGGCGATGACGAAACTTGTGCGGTTTTTCATCAGGTCAAGCATGGCCTTTTGAATCAATACTTCGGTATGGGTATCCACCGAGCTGGTGGCCTCATCCAGAATAAGCATGAGCGGGTCCAGCAGGATGGCGCGTGCGATGGTCAATAACTGCATCTGGCCCTGGGAGATGTTGCTGGTCTCTTCGTTGAGTACAAAGTCATATCCTCCGGGCAGGGCGCGGATGAAGTGGTCCGCGTGCGCGGCCCTGGCGGCCGCAATGACCTGCTCATCGCTGGCGCTCGAACGCCCGTAGCGGATATTCTCCATGATGCTGCCATTGAACAGCCAGGTATCCTGCAGGACCATGCCGAACATGCAGCGCAGTTGGTCGCGTTTGTATTCCTTGACATCGTGGTTATCCACCAGGATGCCACCGCTGTTGACATCATAGAAACGCATCAATAGTTTGACCATGGTGGTCTTGCCGGCGCCGGTCGGACCGACAATGGCGATCTTCTGCCCTGGCTCAGCGTAGAAAGAGAAATCGTTGATGATGATCTTGTCCGGGTTGTAGCCGAAGTGCACATCCTTGAAATCCACGCGGCCGTCCATTTTCTCGGGCACAAGGGGAATGACCACATCGGCCAGCTCTTCCTCTTCCGCCAAAAACTCGAAGACACGCTCAGCGGCTGCCATGGTCTGCTGGAGCACGTTGGAGATATTGGCGATCTGCGTGATTGGCTGGGTGAAGTTGCGCACGTACTGGATGAAGGCCTGGATGTCGCCCAGAGTGATGGTGCCTTTGATGACCAGGTATCCGCCCAGGATGCAGATGGCTACGTATCCCAGGTTGCCAACGAAGTTCATGATCGGGAACAACAGCCCGGTCAGGAACTGGCTTTTCCAGGCCGAGTCATACAGGACGTTGTTGACCTGGTCGAACTGCTCGATGCTTTTGGCCTCGCCGTTGAAGGCTTTCACCACCATGTGGCTTCCATACATTTCTTCCACGTGGCCGTTGATATGGCCCAGGTAATCCTGCTGCCGCTTGAAGTAGACCTGCGACTTGCCGATGATGAAGCCGATGATCCCGAACGACAACGGGAGCATGGCAATTGCCACCAGGGTCATCTGCCAGCTGATCGTTAGCATCATGATCAACACGCCAATCACGGTGGTCACCGAAGTGATGATCTGCGTCAGGCTCTGGTTGAGCGTCTGGCTGACCGTGTCCACATCGTTGGTGATGCGCGAGAGGATTTCGCCGTGGTTCGTGCCGTCAAAATACTTGAACGGCATGCGGTTGATCTTCTCGGAAATATCCTTGCGGAAGCGATAGGTGATGTTCATTGCCACATTGGACATGATCCAGCCCTGGACGTAGGCGAGCATGGCTGAAAGGACGTACAGGAGCAGCACTTCAACGATGATGTGGCCAATATAGGTGAAGTCGATCGTGCCGGTGCCGGCGATCTGGGCCATCACGCCTTCGAACAGCCTGGTGGTTGCCTTACCCAGGATCTTCGGACCGACGATGGAGGCGACAGTTGATGCGATCGCAAAAAACCATACCAGCAGGATCACGCCCCGGTAGCGGTCGAGGTACCTGATCAGCTTGTTCAGGGTGCCCTTGAAGTCGCGCGGTTTTTCGCCTTTGATCATGGCCATCGGACCGCCGCCCATCGGGCCGCGTCCGCGTCCGCCCATCATGCCGCCACGCGGGGCGGGTGCGCTTGAGCCGTGCATCATGCTAATTCCTCCTTGCTGAGCTGCGACAAGGCGATGCCTCGATATACTTCGCAGTCCTTCATAAGTTCGTGGTGTGTGCCCTTGCCGACGACGTGGCCTTCATCCAGGACGATGATCTGTTCGGCGTTCTTGATTGTTGCAATACGCTGGGTCACGATCAGCAGGGTACTGGAGCCGGTGTGCTCCTTGAGCGCCTTGCGCAGGGCCGCATCGGTCTTGTAGTCCAGGGCTGAAAAACTATCATCGAAAATGTAGATGGGCGCCTTCTTGACCAGTGCGCGTGCGATGGCGAGGCGTTGTTTCTGACCACCTGAGATGTTTATCCCGCCCTGGGCGATCTCCGACTGCATGCCCTCCGGCTTGGCAGTGATGAATTCACTTGCCTGGGCAATATCCGCGGCCAGTTTCAAATCCTCATCGCTGGCATTCGCATCTGCATAACACAGATTGCTCTCGATCGTGCCTGAGAACAGGTTGCTCTTCTGCGGTACATATCCGATCCGGTCATGCAAATCATGCTGCGATACCTCACGAATATCAATCCCATCGATATAAACGGCGCCCTTGCTTACTTCGTAAAAGCGCGGGATCAGGCTGACGATGGTGGATTTACCCGAGCCGGTGGTGCCGATGAAGGCCGTGGTCTGTCCCGGTTGGGCGGTAAAGGTGATGTCGTGCAGCACATCTTCCTCGGCGCCCGGATAGGCAAAGTCTACATCCCGGAACTCGATCGTTCCTTTGAAGGGTTCGGGGAACTGCCTGGGAGACTGCGGATCCTTGATCACCGGTTCGGTGTCCAGCACGGCCGCAATGCGGTCGCCGGAAACAGAGGCGCGCGGCAGGATGATGAACATCATGGATAACATCAGGAAGGCAAACAGGATCTGCATGGCGTACTGCATGAACGCCATCATGTCACCGACCTGGATGGTGGAGTTTGCCACCTGGTGTGCGCCCACCCAGATGATCGTCACCATCACCACGTTCATTACCAGCATCATGACAGGCATCATCACCACCATGACCCGGTTGATGAACAGCAGCGTGCTGGTGAGATTCTTGTTTGCCGTGTCGAACCGGTCCTCCTCAAATTTCTGCATGTTGAAAGCACGGATGACCATCATGCCCGAAAGGTTCTCGCGCATGACCAGGTTCAGCCGGTCGATCAGGTTCTGGATGGCTCTGAATTTCGGAAGGGCGATCGAGAAGACCGTCAAGATCAGACCGAGCAGGACAACCACTGCCAGCGCGATGATCCACCACATGTTGGCGCTTCTGCCGATCGCCCGGATCACGCCGCCGATGCCGATGATGGGGGCATAGAAGACCATGCGCATCATCATGATGACCACCATCTGGATCTGGGTGACATCGTTGGTGGAACGCGTGATCAACGAAGCGGTCGAAAATTTATCGAATTCGGTGCTGGAGAAGTTCTCGACGCGCTCGAAGACATTCCGGCGCAGGTCGCGTGCCAGGCCGGCTGCCGTGCGCGCCGCAAAGTAGCCTACCGCGATGGTGCAGGCCCCCGAGAGCAACGTCAGCAGCAGCATCAGGGCGCCAATGTTCAGGATATAGTTTGTCTGGAGCTTGCCGATATCCATCCCGAGGGCGGTGTACTCGCTCTTTACCGCCGCCGCGGCCATCTGGACGATCATCTTGTCGCCCAGCGCGGCAAATTTCTGATCGATCGTGTCAGACATCTTGGTCAGGGTCGCCGGCGGGAGTTTCTGCAGCATGGCGAACACATCCACGCCGGCCGGGATCTTGGACAGGTCGAAGCCGAGGTCCAACCCTTGCACCTTGGCCGGGTCTTTGATGGCCTGTTCGATGCCCGAGACCACCACCAGCGCCTTGCCCATGATCGGGCTCAGCTTGTCGATCCCGGCCTGGTCAACCTTGTTAAGCACGTAAACCGGCTCACTGGCCAGGACAGGGTAAAGCTTGACGTCCGCTGCATACCCGGCAGAGTCCTTGTTCACCAGCGTGTAATTGGCCAGCACAGCCTGCCGGTTGCCGGCGTTCATGAAGGTCAGCACCCGGTTCATTTCGCTCTGCCGGATGGCCATTGGCACCGCCTCCACCACGCCACCCTGCTGGATGCCGTAGTTGACGATATTTGCCATATAATCCGGCAGCGCCAGGTCGGCAAACGCCTGGACGAACAGCAGGGCGATGGTGATCAAGATCAAGAGCAGGTATGGTTTTAGATATTTTGCCAGTCGTAACATGAGGTCTGGTACTCCTTGTGATGTCTATTTGCGACGCACTTTCAAAGTGCGTCGCAAATGTGGTGATTATTCTTTTGTGGCGCGCGCGGCGGCGGTCAGCAGGGTCAGGGCCGAGATGATCATGCTTTGCTGCTCGGGTGTCAGCGCATCCGTGAGGCCCTCGACCCATTGGCTGCGGATCTCAATGCCGCGCTCGATCAGTGCCCGGCCTTTGGGGGTCAACGCCAGCTTTTTGGCGCGCCGGTCCTGTGGGTCCTCTGTCCGCTCGACCAGGCCCAACTGCACCATGCGCTCCACGGCCTGGCTGGCAGCGGCGTTGGTCACTCCCAGTTGGCCGCCGATCTCGGAGACGCCGGCATTGCCACCATGCAGCAGGCGCATCAGGATGTTGATCTGCGAGAACGATAAGCCGGTCTCGTCCATGAATTTCCTGAAATCGCGCATGGAGCGATGCATGAAGACTTCGGACCATTCACGGATCACATCTGTAAACACAATAGTTGGCGACATAATTAACATCCTTTATTAGTTAAGCGGCATGAACTATATCTGTTTCAGGTCGGTTTGTCAAGTCGAAAAACTGCGGGTGGCATTAAAGTTTCATAAGAAAACTGGGACTAAAGGATTTAACCACAAAGTACACGAAGGGAAAAAAGAACTTGTGTCAATAGCCGCTCCGGCTGGTAGTCGTTCCGCGGAACGACGGAGGAACGACTAGAACCCGGCAAGTTTTTTTTGGAAGTGTGGATTGGGAAATGAGCAGAGGCGGGCACAGATTGAGCCTTTCAAATATGCAGGCACGGCAGGATGAAAATAGAAACACGGCAAGGTTTGGACCTTCCCGTGTCTGGCTATAATATTAGAACAAAAATTCTAGTTTGTCAAGGGCTGCAGCAGACAGACTTCCGAAATAGAGCGGTACTAAAACCGCGTATTAAGGCGACCTAACTTGTCAGCCGCGGCGTCGGAGATCCTCTAAATAAAAAGGCCAGCACAATCCCTGCAATAAACCCGCCTACATGTGCCATGTAGGCCACGCCACCAGTATCCACTGTAGAAGCAATAGAAGCGACACTGCTAAAGAATTGCAGGACGATCCAGAGCCCAATGACAATCAGCGCGGACACTTGTATCACTTGTGTGCCCTGCAATACTCTGATCTTTCCCTGTGGGAACAAAATAATGTAAGCGCCGAGGACACCGGCGATTGCTCCTGAGGCTCCCAGATTCGGTAAGTTTGATCCCGTATTAAACGCCAATTGTGCAAAAGTCGCCACAAGCCCACAGAGCAGGTAGAAGATTGTGAACTTGATGTGTCCAAAACGGTCTTCCACATTGTCGCCGAAGATCCACAAGTAAAGCATGTTGCCTCCCAAGTGGACCCAGCCGGCGTGCATGAACATGGAGCTGAAGAGGGTCAGAAAATCAGCCACAGGATTGGCCAGGAAGCGGCTGGGGACAAAGGCCCACTTCTCAATAAAAGCTTCGCCGCTGGCTAGTTCTAATAAGAAGAACAGGACGTTCAGGGCGATCAAAACATAAGTGACCACTGGAACTGTTCGACGTGAACTATCATCATCACCGATTGGTAACATAGTTCTTATCTCCTAGTGTGCTGGTATCGAGTCCCTTTGAAAGAAAACTCTTTTTTTTACTCATATGATTGATACGTTTCATTCACTTGCCGTCTCTGACGGATATTTTGGTCTAAACCTTCCTTTCACACTTTACGTCTGAAAGCGTTCGCGCACTTTCGCTGAAATCTGGCGATCGGTCATCTTATCCATGGTCTCAACGGCAAGGATGTGCCCTTTGAACCCTTTATCTTTAAGGCGTTTTTCCAGCTCACCCTTGGCTTCCCCTGGACCAAATATCTGAATCGTTTCTACATCATGAAGAACAGCGACTACTGCATCATAGAAGCTGTTGAGGTGGTTCCCAAATTGCCGGTCACGCACGTCCTCAGATGAACCATCTTCGGATCCTGTTCCACCCGTAAAGCGGACATGTTTCTCCATATTCGAGGTTATTTCCTTGACCTCTTCCCCTGCCTCTGTAACGATCACAATCACGGCCTTGCGATGATCGACCCACAAGCCTGCTTGCTTTTTCATAAGATTTCTCCTTTGCTTATTTTGAATACGGAAGCACGCCTTTCCGTGTCAAAGCCTGGATGATTGGAAATCAGCATATAAGGTGCCACCGGAATCGGCTCACCGGATGGGAACGTGGACCAGGAAAATCAACTGACATGCAGGGCGACCACCTGGCTGAAATGGAAACCCATGATGGCGAGCGTGATCGCCAGGGGGAACGAGCGCGGACGCCGGAAGAGGGTCCAGAAAAAGAGCCGCCAATAGTGGACGCGTTCGGCGCCGCGGATGCCCAACCGGTAAATCGAACGTCCCAGAGCCAGGACATATTGCGGATCCAGGTGGATCCGGATCTTTGGCGGATGGTACTCACGTAAAAAAGTCATTACCCGCTCGTAATAGAATTTGGGAGCGTAGATTTGGCTCAGCAGCTTGCGATAGCCTTCCTGCAGAGGTTCCAGGCCCATCTTGGGGATGATGTTGGTCGAGCCATCCACATTGTCGCCTGAGAATTGGTTAAGCACTCGACCTTCGCGCGACAGGCGTTCGTACAAGCGGGTTCCCTGAGGCGCCTGCAACAATCCAACCATGGCTGTCACGATTCCGCTTTTCTGGATGAAATCAACCTGCTGCTGGAAGATGGATGGAGTATCACTGTCAAATCCTACAATAAAGCCGCCCTGCACCTGGAGCCCGGCACGCTGCAGCCGCTTGACGCTTTCCACCAGATCGCGGCCTTTGTTCTGTTTCTTGCTGCATTCAACCAGGCTGTCTTCGTTGGGTGTCTCGATGCCGACGAATACCGTATCGAACCCGGCTTGGGTCATTAGATTGAGCAGCGTGGGATCGTCGGCCAGGTTGATGGAGGCTTCCGTGTTGAACGGCATGCCGATTTTGCCCATGCGCCATTCGATCAAGGCCGGCAGTACTTCGGATTTAATTTGTTTCTTGTTGCCGATAAAGTTATCGTCCACAAAAAAGATGCTCTTGCGCCAGCCCAATGCATACAGGCTGTCCAACTCGGCAATGACCTGGGCTGCGGTTTTGGTGCGCGGGCGATGTCCCAACATGGCTGTCACGTTGCAGAAATCACAACTGAAGGGACAACCGCGAGAGAACTGGATGCTGACCGAGTCATAATATTTGAGATTTGCCAGCTGCCAAAGCGGCACCGGGGTCTGGTGGATATCGGGGTATTCAGTCGAAGAATACACTCGTCGAGCCTGACCATGTTCCAGGTCATCCAGGAACGGCTTCAACGTCGCCTCGGCTTCATTCAGCACAAGGTGGTCCACATCCGGAAATTGCTCGGGTTCCATGGTAAAAAGCGGCCCGCCAGCCACCACTTTCGCGCCAACGGATTTACAACGCTGGATGACAGCCTGCGCTGATTCACGCTGCACGACCATGGCGCTGACGAAGACATAATCGGCCCATTTGAGATCTTTTTCGGTCAGTTTGGTTACGTTGAGGTCAACCAGCCGTTTTTCCCACTCAGGAGGCAACATCGCTGCAACGGTCAAAAGACCCAACGGAGGTGCACCAGCCTTTTTACGAACAAATTTGAGTGCATGTTTAAAACTCCAAAAGGTATCGGGGAATTCGGGATAAACAAGCAGAATCCGTAACGATGTCGCCAGCATTTATGCTCCTTTAGAAGATCACCTCTTGAAGAGCCAGGATCAGACTCTTTCAGAGGCATCCACATTGTTCGAATATGATGTTTATTATTGTGTTTCGGTATGCTGTAACTTAAGCGTCAAACCTTTTTGCTGTTCACCGTCTATCATATAGATTAATAATTGGCTTTCGGGAATATAAAAAAATCATCTTACAATAAAGTCTCCCCGGCGTCATCCATCGATAGGGGAGTATTTGCCTCCGTCAGTTGGGGGATGGCCTTCGGTCGTCGTTCAACCAATTCCGTTCAACACATACCCGTTGACAACCACTCCCAGAAGCCCCCAGGCGCTGCCCAGGATAGCCCCTGCCAGCACGTCCCGAGGGTAGTGCGCACCTACATACATGCGTGTGATGCCCACCAAGAGGGCAATGGCATACAACAAAAACACCACCCAGGCGCTGGCGTGGAAATACGGGGCCATCAGTGTCGCCGTGAAAAAGGCCTGGCTGGTATGCCCGCTCGGGAAGGATTGCCCAACGGCCCGGAGGCCGATAATGCGCGCCTGAGTCACCCGGAAAATAGGTCGCGATCTTCGCACCAGAGCTTTTACCAACTCCACCACCATCCATAACGTTATAGATCCCAGGATGAATTCATATGCCACCAGGTGATGGCTTGTCAAAAACAAAGTCAACCCAATCGCCAGGGCAGCCATGCCGCTGCCTATCTGAGTGAAAGCCAGCATGGTCCAGTCCAACCAAACCGGGCGCGAGCCTCGCAGGTTAAAGACCAGGAAAGCCCAGACGTCCACGCGCTGACCTACAGACCATACCAGCGAGACCGCCAATAGACTGAAAACCAGCAGCATACTCGAGAGGATCCCCCGGGCCACCAGGGCATGCCAAATAATCATCCGCATCTGGGAAGGCATCCATGCCAGGAACAGAATGAGGCTGGCAGTAAGGAAAACCAGCCAGGCAACCGGGCGAACCTTCTTTAACGCGAGGATCATACGTCCTTTTTGTTCTGCTCGTGGTTCAAATGGATCGGCGGCATCATTAGCCTCATCGCATCAGTCCTCTCACTCCTGCAGTTGCGAAACCGGATGGAAATCCAAGGTTTATTCAGCCTTATGGCGACTCCGCAGCATATCGAGACCTTGTATGCCCAATCCCAGTTGGGCAATCAACAGCCAACCCAGTACAAAACTCAGGATCCAGGTGATTGCCATGATCCAGGTTTGGGCCCCGCGTTGTGCGGTTTCCACCCCCGCCTTTAGTTGTGTGGTGATTGCTTTATATTGGTCGATAACTGTCTGCGCCCTGGCAAGCGTGCTGCTGATCCCTTGAGTAGTTTCAGAGATATTGGTTATTTCGCCATCCATGACGCCCAGGTTAGTCTTGCCATCCAGCAGACTGGTGTTGATGATAACCAGCGACGGTTTCAGTGTATCCAGGCTCGTTGAAACCTGGGCCAGGGCGGTGTGCAAGGGAACATCCGGCTTGTAGGCAACCACCGGTGAAAAAGGAATGCTGGTCAGAGCCGCCAGCACGTTGTCGATGAGTAGTGCGCTGCTTTGAGCCGAGGCCAATGAGGTTTGGGCAGCGCTGACGGCAGCCGGGAAATCTTTGCTGGTCAGGCCGATCAGGGAATCCAGCATCGGGTTCGTGTTATGGATTGCGAGAGCAAGCGCCTTGGTGGTTGACTGCAGGGAAACAACGTCACTTGTTGTGATCTGTACCACCTGACCGACGATGGTAAGAACGTCCTGCGTGGTTCCAAGAGCCTGACCACCCAATGCCAGGTCATCAATCACTGTTTTTGTCACCACCGGCCGGTAGCGCCACACTTCGATCAGGCCAACCAGGCTGAAAATAATTCCGGCCACCGCTGCTATAACTAAAAGAAAGCCAACAAATCTTCTTAGAATCATATGGATTTTCCTTTCATCTCGCCACAAATGGGGAGGAAATCCTTTGTTTACTGATCAAGGATTTCGCCAGACTCTGGCAGCACCTCAGAAATTGCCGGTCCAGCCATCACCGCCAGGACACGCCGCCGTACTTCGATACGCACCGACCCTTCTCCCAATGCGCTCCCATCTGCCATGACCGGCATGGCCGGGTGAGTGTCAATTTCCACCCGGCGCACATGGAAGTGCTGGATGCGTGAGTCTTCCGGATGGTTTTCCCCCACTCCCTGAAGAACATAGCCCAGCAATTGCAGCTTGGACAGGTCAGAAAAAAACAGCACATCCAACAATCCGTCTTTGAAAGAGGTTGCGGTGCCAAGCTGATAATGGAAACCAATATAGGGCATATTGGAAACCAGGACCACATGACCTCGATCGTGGATCTCCTGTTTGTCATCCAGCAACAGATGTATCTCGGCTGGTGGGGACGAGGCCAGCGTTGCCAGAAAATTGCCGATCTGTGCCAGGTTGCCATGCTGGATATCATCGACAGACGGGAAGAGGGTCGAAACCAGCCCCACCGAGCATACCTCCAGAAAAGGTGTACTGGTTTTGCCACAGGTGGCCATGCCAATGTCCACTTTGATGCGCCGGCCCGTTCGCAAAATGGCGATGGCAGCCGGGATATCATCCGGGATGTTCAGACTAAGGGCAGTGTTATTCCGCGTGCCGATGGGGATGATCCCCAGGGTAGCGTCAGTACCAGCCAGGGTTCTGGCTACGGCAGAAATGGTGCCGTCACCACCGCATACGACGAACATGCGGAACCCCTGGGCAAGCGCATCCTGGACCACTCCAGGCAAGTCACAGCCCGGTTCAACCAGGTAGGCTTCCGGTACGAGCTTCCAGGTCTGCATTTCATGGATCACATCCACAATCTCTATGGGCGATGTCCTGGCTGCCCCTGCACTGGGATTGAAGATCAACTTCGCTCGCATGCGGTGCTTTTTTGTGGAGAAAGGTTTCTTGTCATTGTTTTCAACCATGTGATCCTATCCTTGGGGAGAATATTCATCCCTCCCCTGTTTATTGAGAAGAGACTGATCTACTTTATGCGGCCGGCTGACTTTTTTTTTGTAGTTTGAATTGGTAATAAGAGACGCTCAAGAAAGAGCCAAAGAGAAAAATTTGGCCGCTCAGGCACGCCCAGGCCAGGAAGGCAATCATGGCTGCCACTGAACCATAGACCAGGTTTGAGACGCTGAGGTAGGTGGAAACAAAGAACAAAAAGACTTTCTTGGCGAGCTCCCAGAACAAGCCGGCCCCAAGTGCGCCGGGTAAAATTTCGCGCCAGGTGGAAGCTCCATGTGGCAGCACGATATAGAGTAGCATGAATAAGGCAACATCGAGAAAGATCGCCACTACAAAACCTAGAATTCCACTGACTGGAATGATTTGATCGGGCAACCATGCGCGAAGATTGGCAATCATGCTGCTGGCAAATGAACCCAGGAAGAGGACCGGACCCACGAAGGTCAGGATTAACAGAATTGAGAGACCACGCCGCTTCCAATACGAGCGATTTCTTTTGTTGCCCCATATATTATTCAGGGTGCCGGTAAGCAAGTAAAAAATGGTGGAGGCAGACCAGATCAGGCTAACCAGGGCAACAATGGTGACTGGCCCGCGCACCCGGATGATCTCGTCAATATTCTTGCCCAACAACTGGCCCAGGGCCGGCACAATAAACTCCAACCTTTGTACGATGAGGTGCTGGTCCATCAACGAATCGAGGCTGAAGCTGGCAATCGCAATGCTCAGGAGCGTGAGGGGAAAAAGGGAAAAGATCGCAAAATAGGCAATCGCAGCGGCGTTGATAGCCGAGTCAGGCTTTAAGGCTTCCCTGGCAGCGCCTGCCAACATCCCCAGCCAGCCGTGAGTGTGCTCATTAAGCCTATGCACGCTGCGGATAACCTGCTGCCAAAGCTGTGACATTATTCCAGCCATTCTGGGTGCGGTCATCGTCTGTTTCTTCAAGGCCTCGTGAATACAGATGGCCCATCTTCAGCCGGGACAGGTTGAGGTGAGAGTAACGTTTCGGGTTGTTCAATTGGGAGAGCGGCGTCTTGTAAACCGGCTTGCAGAATTGGTTCGGCTTTCTCGATAAGCTGGGTGAGCCGCGCCATATTGCTTGTGATCATGACGACCGGTGGTTCATCCATTGCCTTGATGGTATCCCACAGGCGCGCCTGCCGTTCTTTAAGATCCGAGACCTGGATCGCAGCTCCTGAAACAGCGCGGTGGATGACCAATCGACTCCACAGGATCTGGCACACGACTGATAATGGCGGCGCAACCAGCATACCGAAAAGACCGAAAGCGTTTGCCATGGCCAGGAGTATTACCATGGTAAGGACAGGATTATTCCACTTGCGCTTGGAAAGGCGCGGCTCCACCCAAACTTGCAGGGCAATTAATACGACGAGGGTAAAGAGAGCCGTAAACAGGCTCAACTGAACACTGGTCAGCAGTCCCAATGTCAATGGCAGGATCACTGCCAGGGGCGCTCCCACTACGGGTATCAGCCAGGCCAGGGCGCCGATCAGGGCCAGCAGTATTGGGTAGGGGGATCCGAGCAGCCAGTAACCCAGGCCCAACAGCAGCCCGGCCAGGAGGCTTTGGACCACCTCGCTGCGTATGTAAGCGCCCAGATCGGGTTCGATCGTCCGCCAGATACCACGCGCCTGTGTGCGCTGTCCGGATGGAAGCAGTGAAAGCCAGAGTCGTTCAAAATGAATTTGATTGATGCTCCAATAGAGGCTCAAGAGCAGAATGACGAGCAGAGCGCTTACAACCCCGCCAATGCCCTGTGTGAAGCCAAGTAAGGCTGGCATGACAAGCTGCCCCTGAGTGCCGGTAAATGCTTCGAAGAGCTTACTCGGTGGTGGCAGCCGGGAAATCACAGTCTGTTGGAAAGAGCTACCCTCCAACCAGACTGGCAAGGTCCAGGCATCCTGCGCCGACACTGTGTGGGCCAGCTTTTGAATTTCGTTGATGGCGGTCTCCCCGGCCAGGAATAGGACGAAGCCGAAACCGCCCAGGACCACCAGGTACAGCAGAATCCAGGCCATGCGCACCCACCAGCGCCGACCTACCAGGCGTTGCATCAGTGGGCGCAGCGCGGCTGCCAGCGCCAGCGATATCAAAACGTAAACGAGAGCGATCCGGAACTGCCACAGGAGCACCAGAGCGAGCAAGGTGGTCAATACTGCCAGAGCGTACACAGCCAGCCGCTTCATCATGGTGCACCTGGAGTATGGACCTGGGCCAGCAGAGCATCCAGGTCGGTTGTAATGGTCTCAATCTCATCCATTACCTTGTCAATCTGTTTGACACGAAGATCAGAGCCGCCTTTCGTGAGGCGAGCCTGCTTGCGCAGGTCCGAGGCAAGGTCTTGCGCATCATAGCGCAAACGGCTGGCTTGATCACGACCGGGGGAGACCTCCGGCTCCATTGTTGATGGATGAAAAACGAAGCGATCCATTAAGAGTTGAATGATGGCTGCCATGGGAATCGCCATCAGCGCACCAGCAAAGCCGAAAAAAGAACTGAAGGCGAAGAATGCCAGCAATGTGACGAACGGATTAACCCCGACTGCCTTGCGCATGACGCGCGGTACCAGGAGGATGTTTTCCAACTGTTGAATAATAACTGTTGCCACAATGACCCAGATCAGCTTGGAAGGCGCAATTGACAATGCAACCAGCCCCGCAGCAACGGCGCCAAGCAAAGGCCCGATCATAGGTACAGCCTCGAACACACCTGCCACGAATGCCAGCACCAGGGCATTCGGCAAGCCGATGAGCAGATAGGCTATAAGCGCCAGGACACCAATGACCAGGCAAAGGAGGCCTTGTCCGGCAATGAAAAAAACAACCTTGTTTTCCATGGCCGAAATCAATTCGCCAATGCTCTCACGCTGATCCCTTGGAACCAGCAGCAAGAGCGATTTGATGATTCGCGGTCCATCCAGGGTCCAATAAAAAACCAAAAACAGAAAAACGATGGCTATAAAGATTACTTTGACAGCGCTTGTCACATAGCCAAGCGCCTGCCCTGCGGAAGCCAGCACCTGCGGCCCCGTTTGCTGTACTGAAGACAGGCCCGGGATTGTCGCCGGCAGGAATGTTCCCAGGCGCACAATCAATTGATTGGGATTATTTGCCATCGACCCGCGCAGGGCCTGGTAGAAAACCGGCACTTCAGCAGCGATGGTTGTACCTTGTTTGACAATCAACGGGAATAACAACAGCACGAAGCTGATGATTAAAACAAGCAACAGAAGGTAAACCAGGATGATCCCTGCTATGCGGGGGAGTCCACGCTGATGCAACCAGGTTACCAGCGGCCTGATCACTGTGCCAATAACGATGGCGATGAATAAGATGAAAACGATCTGGTAAAACCGGTAAAGCAGCCAGAAACCAAGCAGGACTAGAACCAGGACAAGAGTCGCTGATGCAACCCGCCGGAATGTCCAGTTATATTGTTGAACAGGTGGATGGAATGCCATGCTTTCCTTAGGACAGAATTGCTAAATAATCACCTCGTGCGGTCGTTCCTTTGCAAATGGGCCTTATTCTCTGCAACTCGTTTAAGGAATTCATCCTCATCAATAATCACAACATCGGGAGGATTTTGGGCAGAGAGTTTCGAGGTGGCTTCGTCCCCGGGTTTCGTATTGTCAAGAACTATCAATAAAGGTGCCACACCTTGGCGAGCCAGTGTCTGATCATCAACGCTCTCAACTTTAATGGGCGGGGCTGGCATGGTTTGCGGGTCTACCGAACCCGGTAACAGCTCTTTGGCGTAGACCACACGGACGAAAAGTTTATCGCCATCCAGGAAGGGGTAGTCTATGTGTGTCGGTAACCTGCCGAGCTGGCCGCGGCTCAGGATGAAGGCATAGCGCAGACCATCACTGTTGCAGGACACCACTTCCATTTTTAGTTCATTGGCAAGATCGTGCAATAAACGTGAATCGAAGTAATCACTGAATGGGATTGAGGCATGCGTGGCAATATATCTGTTATTGAGTATGCCAAACAGTACGATCATTCCGGTGCCTGGATCCTGTGTCAACCGCCAGCGCTTGAATCGGGGCAGCAATCCCCATCTTTTCAGGACTGCCGATACTTGAGCTCTGATCCGCCGAACTTTTTCATCGTAATGACGTGGATCAATTGTCTGGGTTATCATCCTCATCCTTCTTATCACTGCTTAGCAGCTTGCGCTTGACATCCTCAAGCCACCGGCGTACCTGGTCAGACGGCTTTGTGAGCCGATAGCGCTTTTCGACGCCATCGCCTTCAAAATACTGCGACGAATCATCCTGTTGTAGATCAATGACTTCGACCCCTGGTGCAGGCAGCTTTCCAACGGGATTTTCAAGAATCCGTTGGTTGGACTGCCGAATCTTCAGCCAGCGCCAGAATCCCCAAACAACCAACCCCGCTAATACAACAAAGAAGATCGGGAGGCACCACACCCATAGAAAAGTAAGTGGAACTTGCCTTTGCTCTGCGCGCTGGCGATCCTGGTCGGCATACCATTGGGAAGTCGCCTCGGCGGCTTGGGTTTGGGTGGCGATCGCATTGGCAACGGCCGTCTGGGTACTTGCGGCGAGGTCGTTTTTATTTTGCTGGATCAGCATGGCTTCCGCACTCTGTGTCCCGGCTGCCTGTGTTACTTGCAGATCGTACTGTGTCTGGGTCTGCCGGAGCGCATCCTGGGTCAAAGCGGCACTCTGGGTCGAATTGGCTGCAACCAGGGTAGCTTGTGCGATGGCACGGTTGAATTCGGCCGTAGCCGCTATTTGAGCGGCGATGATATTGGAATTGTTTTGGTCCTGGGTCTGGGCCGCGCTCAAGGTTGCATTGGCCGAACTCAAGGTTGCCTGTGCATCGGTGCGCATAATTTCTGCGGTAGCGACCGCCTGATTATCTGCGTTGGATTGCTCCTGGGTCCGTGCGGCCTGCAGGTTTGCCTGGTTACTTGTTTCCACAGGCAAAAGCAGCACTACGCCGGGCGCGGGGGTATCTGTTGGAAGCATTACACCACAGGCGACCAGCGTCAGGAACACCGATATCAATGCCAAAATAGCGGCAATGCAAAAATGACGGCGCATCGAGGTTTCACCTACTTTCCTTAGGCCGAGCATAAACTTATCATACAATAAATCCTCCCCGGCCGCATCCATCGGCAGGGGAGTGTTTGTCTCCGCCACTTGGGGGAGGCCTGGCGCCCCCAGGATAAAGGAAAGGAATAGATCAAAAATCTCCCGCAACTGGGTTGCGGGAGATTTTTGATTATCTCTCAGTGCTGCTTCGCTTTTTCTGGCACTGCTTCCATCACCACCTTGAGTACGTGTACTTTCTGGATCACAGATGATGGGTACGCCACCGATTGGCATCTTACCGCAGTAATAACGGCAGATACATCCAGAACAACGTTCCGTTGAAAGCGACCGTTTCGTAATCCGTATTGGAATAGATCCCGTCGGCAGACGCCTGGGCAGAGTTGGTCACGGAACCAAACATCAGGTCGCTCATCTTGATGACATAGCTGGCTGTACAGGTCAAGGTCGCGTTCGGCGCCAGGCTGCCAGCCGGGCAGGTTACCGTTGCCTTGTCATCGGTCACGATCACTGGACCGGCCAGGGTCACATTTCCAGTGTTCTTGACCTCATAACTGTAATTGATCACGTCGCCAACCTTGCTGTAAGTGGTTGGTGTGGCAGTCTTGGTGATCAAGAGCGCTGCCTTCCGGACGACAGTGACCGTCGCCTCATCGGAGTTCGAATTTGTACCATTGGCTGTGGCATAGGCAGTGTTCGTCACCAGACCATAGTCGAGGTCTGCCAAAGTGATAAGGTAACTGGCCGTGCAGGTCATCGTATTACCAATCGCCAACCCGCCAGTCGGGCAGGTAACCGTCGTCTTGTCATCGGTGACGGTTATGGGACCGGCGAGGTCAATGTTCCCGGTATTCTTGACCAGGTAGCTGTAGTTGATCACGTCCCCCACCTGGGTATAGGTCTCCGGCGTGGCAGTCTTGACGATCGACAGGTTGGGCACGGAGAGGTCACATGTGACCTTGGTTGTGGCAGTTGATGAAACTGAGCCGCTGGTGAGCGTCAGGATAGCCATGTTGCTTTCCACGTAGGTAATGGGACCGTTGGAGTAGTCTGACGCGCTGGACGGGCAGGTGTACCCTTGCGGATCCTTGTAGGTAAAACTGGCATCGCTGTTAAGAGTGATTGGCCAGGCCGGATTCTGGTCATCATCCAGCTTGGCAGTCGGGTTGACCGGCGTGGCGGTCCACAAGATCTCGGCGGATGCCGTGTACTTTTTGCTGTTCAGCACGGCAGTGACAACGTTGGTATTGGCGCAGTCCACCCCCAGGCTGGCAAACGTCACCTGTGCGATCGAAATCTGCGTTCCATCAACCGGCTGGAGAATCACCGCCACAAGATCACCGCAGGTGGGCGTAAACCCTTCATGCTGCTTGGCCAAGGCAATGATCTGGGCGACGCGCGCCGGGTTGAAGGATAGGAAGGTATCGTTGGGGTTCTCGATCAACTCCCATATGGCTTGCTGGACATCCGCTATGGTGTAGATGCCGAGACTACCTCCGGCCGATTTGCCGACAAAGTCCTGGTTGATGATCCAGTTGACCAGGTCGAAGTTCTCCGGGTGTGCGACCAGACCTGCCGGCAGTGACTCGTAGCTCGAATAGACATTGGCGATATAGTCCGTATCCCAATCGATCCCATGATCGAAGTCCACACACCAGCCTTCATGCGTGCCGTCGAGGATGCTGTCCTTGCTGACGGTGACATCCCAATAGGAGTTGTCGCCATGGTGGACACTAAAGGTTACTTGATCAGGGAGAGCAGCAGCCAGGGCATTCAACTCGCCCTTTGGCGTGACCGAGTAGTTACAGGTCGCCGTACCACCTTTAGGTACAGTCAGATTCGGGCTGCTCCAGGTTCCGCCCGTGCAGGGACCAATCGTAGCGACCGCCCCATCGTCAAGCGTATCATTCAAAGACATGGTCATCGAGTCATCCGGATTGGGATTGACAACCGTGATCTTGCCGGTGACAAGGTAGTTCTCGCCATGCACGGTCTCACCAACATTTACTTTCCAGGTGAAGTTGACTTCCTGTCCTGCGTAGGCATTCTGTGATTCAGGGTCGACCGACTTGAAGACCTGCCAGTCATGGACTTCCTGATAGCTGCCACGGGATGGTTACGGTGGCGGATGGACTGAAGGTCGGGGTACCAAAGCTGTAACCGGTCGGCGCAGTCGGTGGGGTTTCACTGACGGTGCAGCTCGTGCCGGATGGTATATTCGGAACCGTGGCGAAACCGCCGGCAAAGACAGACTTATCACCAACAATGCTGCCGCCGCAGTTATAGTGGATCGTGAACGGGCCGGTGTAGCCAGTCGGGCCACCCGTCAGGCTCTTGGCCAGTACCAGACTGTTCTGTACGGGCGCACATGAGGATTTGGTGATAGTGTTGGAATCCAGTGTCACTGCGCCGTTGCGCGCCAGGGTGCTCCCATAAAGGTTCGCACTGGTATTCATAGTGATGCTCGCCAACGCGAGAATATTTCCTGTGAAATCAGTGTTTGTACCGAGAGTCGCGGAACTGCCAACCTGCCAAAACACATTGCAGCCTGGAACACCTGCACCACCATTAATAAAGGCAACAGACGAGTTGGTTGCGGTGATGAGAGTGCTCCCCGTCTGGAAAACCCAGACTGCATTGGGGTCACCCTGAGCGTTGAGAGTGAGTGTCCCCGTCAACTGAGCCGACGACGAAAAACAATAGACGCCAGGGATGAGTGTGAGTCCACCCAGATCCTGACCAGTCAAAATGAAGTCGCATGCCTGGCCTGCGAGAGCATTGTAAGCGGTTGTGACATCGCTCTGAGCTTGCCCCGCGACCGCGTCACCTGCATGCATGACGCCAGGAAGAATAACGTTCCCCGGAGGGAACCCTGTAATCGTTGAACTGGGGCTGACGCCGAGATCCCCGTTAACGATGGTCGGTCCGGTATTGGTCACCGTCGAGCCGCCCAGGACTGCGAAGCTTCCTGCCGTACCCAGTACTGGCGCAGTGGCATTGAGTAGGCGTGCAGACACGAAGTAGGGCCCCACCAATACAAGGGCAAAAATCAGGATGATGGAAATTGTTAAAAACTTCCTTTTGTCCATTTTCTTAGCCTCCTTCAAAAAGATAAACTATATGATCCAGGATTAACAATCGTCACTAATCATAGCCCCCCAGGTAGAATGTAATTAATTTTGCAGAATATTTTATACATTCCGCGCACAACTGTGATTTCGTGAACTATTGCTTGGAATATAAGTGTATATCAGGGGAGGCTTCAAGGGAGGCTTCAAAATAGGCTGGTTAGATTAAAACAACTTACGGGAACAAGCTTTTTTATTTCACGTTTGCTTGCGAAATTTGCTTGACCATTTCAGCGGTTTTTTCCGGCTTGTCAAGGCGCGTCGCCACATCCGCCTGGGCAATAATCCCCAGGATCTTGTTATCCTTGTCCACGATTGGAATGCGGCGCAATTGATGTTCTGACATCGCATCCAGTGCTTTCTGCAAATCATCTTCAGGGTAGCAAGTCACCACCTTGCGGGTCATCACCGCTCCCACTTGCGTGGATTTGGCATCCCGCCCTGCAGCTACGATCTTCAAAGCCAGGTCACGGTCGGTCACGATACCGACCAACTTTTGAGTTTGCTGGTTTTCGATCACGGGTATCGCACCGACGTTCTCACGTTTCATCAATTGTGCCGCTTTTACCACCGTGTCACCTGGCAGGCAGCAAACGATTTTCGTTGTCATTACTTTTTCACATTTCCTCATGGAACAATTCTCCTCTCTTGGAAGGAATCAAAACTTATCAGAGAACCGAGTAGCGGTTTCCCATTGCTCTGCCGGCTTTGCCGGAGAAACAAACCATCCAACGATCGAAGCCACCCGGCTACAAGGCCGGGTAGCCAGATCGTTTTGCGGTTTAGCAGGCTGAAGCTATAACGGCTTCTCCACACCTGGTTTAATCGTCGAAGCAAAAGAGGTTAAAACCAGGGACCTGCTCAGGGATATCAGAACGAAACAACCCCGAGGAGCTTCAATATGATGAGTATGACGGCGATGACGATCAGGACATGGATCCAGCTACCTGTCTGCGGAAAGCTTGAACTTATGTTCCGACCGAAAAAGCCGAGCAGCCACAGGATTACCAGGATTACAACGATAGTCCACAACATGAGACTTCTCCTTTTGAATGATCTATTGAAAGATCTATTGGTGGATGCCACCAGGTCGATTGACCAGGTGACAGTGGGCCTAACGGCCCAGCAGGATGAAGATACCGGCTGCGATGGCGAGGATCGCCAGGATAATACCCAAGCCGCCTAGAGCCGGAACCAGTTGAACCAAGCCCCAGAGGATGAGCAAGATGGCCAGCAGGATCATACCGACATTTCTGGTGATATGCATGGTTGTACTCCTTTCTATTTTGAATGAGGGACGGGCCTCGGGTCCAGTGACCCTGCCACCCGCTAAGAATGATGCACTAATATGATCTCAGGCAGCCTCAACCGCTGCTTTCCCTGCGTTGGATTGCTCCTGGGTCAGTGCGGCCTGCAGGTTTGCCTGGTCACCTACTTTCCTTAGGCCGAGCATATACTTATCATACAATAAATCCTCCCCGGCCGCATCCATCGGCAGGGGAGTGTTTGTCTCCGCCACTTGGGGGAGGCACTGGAAAGCCCAGGAAAGATGAATATGCTTGATATCAGAGCGCCTTCCAGGTCACCAACCCCTAAAGCGCTGAATCAGGCATGCGGGTGGTGATCCCTGATTGGCTATTTGGTAGCTCATGGATTTGATTGTCAGTACCCTAACCAAGCCATCCGGCCACAAGGCCGGTGAAAAGCTTATTAAGTCTCAGTGACTTGCGAAATTTGCTTGACCATTTCAGCAGTTTTTTCCGGCTTGTCAAGGCGCGTTGCCACATCCGCCTGGGCAATAATCCCCAGGATCTTGTTATCCTTGTCCACGATTGGAATGCGGCGCAATTGATGTTCTGACATCGCATCCAGTGCTTTCTGCAAATCATCTTCAGGATGGCAAGTCACCACCTTGCGGGTCATCACCGCTCCCACTTGCGTGGATTTGGCATCCCGCCCTGCAGCCACGATCTTCAAAGCCAGATCACGATCGGTCACGATACCGACCAACTTTTGAGTCTGCTGGTTTTCGATCACGGGTATCGCACCGACGTTCTCACGTTTCATCAATTGTGCCGCTTTTACCACCGTGTCACCTGGCAGGCAGCAAACGATTTTCGTTGTCATTACTTTTTCACATTTCCTCATGGAACAATTCTCCTCTCTTGGAAGGAATCAAAACTTATCAGAGAACCGAGTAGCGGTTTCCCATTGCTCTGCCGGCTTTGCCGGAGAAACAAACCATCCAACGATCGAAGCCACCCGGCTACAAGGCCGGGTAGCCAGATCGTTTTGCGGTTTAGCAGGCTGAAGCCATTAACGGCTTCTCCACACCTGGTTTAATCGTCGAAGCAAAAGAGGTTTAAACCAGGGACCTGCTCAAGGATATCAGAACGAAACAACCCCGAGGAGCTTCAATATGATGAGTATGACGGCGATGACGATCAGGACATGGATCCAGCTGCCTGTCTGCGGAAAGCTTGAACTTATGTTCCGACCGAAAAAGCCGAGCAGCCACAGGATTACCAGGATTACAACGATAGTCCACAACATGAGATTTCTCCTTTTTGAATGATCTTTTGAAAGATCTATCGAATGCCACCTGGTCGATTGACCAAGTGACAGTGGGCCTAACGGCCCAGCAGGATGAAGATGCCGGCAGCGATGGCGATGATCGCCAGGATCACGCCGAGGCCGCTAGCTAATACCCAGAAGTGTTACCAGGCCCCAGGCAATGAGAAAGACGGCCAGCAGGATCATACCGATATTTCTGGTGATATGCATGGTTGTACTCCTTTCTATTCTGAATGAGGGACGGGTCTCGGGTCCAGTGACCCTGTCACCCGCTAAGAATGATGCACTAATATGATCTCAGGCAGCCTCAACCGCTGCTTTCCCTGCGTCCAATGCTGTGGAGACACGGTCCAACTGTTCAACAAGCTTATCCTGACCAAGCTGCTTCAGTTCCCCGGCCTTATCCTGGACTTTAGAAGTCAGCTTGTCCGTTTCGGAGCGAACCTGCGCAACTGCTTTCTTTAATATTCTTGGTTGTCTGGTCGCGCAATTCTATGGTTTTATTCTGAATTTGGGCGCGTGTCCCTTTCCCCGATTGGGGTGCCATAAGCAGCATCGCAATTGCTCCAGCCACGCTACCGATCAGCAGGCCGATCAAAACGTTCTTCGGACCATTAATGTCGAATGTGTGTTCCTCAATATTTCTTTCCATTTTGTCAGCTCTCCTTGATTGATGAATATGATGAATGCTTTTTACAATTTGCATGAATTGTTAAGTCGAATGGCCACTGTCTGGTCTGTCAGTCACGCCCTCCGCCACCCCGATAGATGCCGGCCTTCAACCGTTCTTCTTCTGTGAGTGTAAAGAACCCGATCAGCCGCCTGATAAAGCCCTGAACGGTCCGCAATACGGCTAAAAAGGGACCCGATCGTTTACCATCCGATTTGATATGTATCAGCTGAAATGTCCATAAAACTCCCTCTTTATTCATTGAGTGTGCTGATCCGTAGTGGTAGTTTCCGTGACGGGTCCACGCGGGCGGTAGAAGATCACCCAGATTATTCTTTCAATTGCCCACCGATCAAGGCATACACCCCCATGGCGATCAGGGTTGTGAATTCCAACACCATGGCGCCCGCTGCCGGTGTCGCGGTCAACCCTGCAAACGGCCACAGGAAGAGCTTGGTGAAACCATAAACGAATACGGCGATCGGGCTGGCCTCGTTGGCACCGATCAGTTTCAAGACGAAACGCAGCGCGAGCAGGGCTTCGAGGATGCCCAGAAATATCCAGACCAACTGGGTGGCTTTAAAGGTAAAAATACGTCGTTCGCGTTCCGGTTCTCTTTGTGTCGTTTGAACTTCTGATACTGTATTGGGTGGCATTTAGATCTCCTTGAGCGCGATCCCTTTTGAAAGGCGATGGAACCATCTCTGTGATTGGCAGAGGTGCTGTGATGCACCTCTGCCCGTCGAATTTATACGCGTGAAGATTTGACCGGGTTATCGTCTGTGAGTGAAAAAGTGGACAATCGCCAGCAGGATGATGGAACCCAGCAGCGATCACCAACAGGGCAGGGATGGCTGAAGTTGCCTGGTTGATCGTGCTGACATGGAACAGGGGGGTGAGGAAGTAACCAGCCAGGAATGCGCCCACGACGGCCACAATGATGTTGATCAACAGGTTCGAGCGGTCATGCATGATCTCGGTCGCGATCCAGCCGATTACTGCAGCAACGATCAGGTAGATAATAATGTTCATTTTTTCTCCAATTTGAATGTTTAGGTTGCACGGAATACCGTGTGTTTTTTGTTGATCCTAACCCCTTCTCTCGTGAGAAGGGGTCGGGACACCACTCCGATCATTTTACGGCGGGCATAGTCTTCTTCAGGCTGGCCTCATACTCCGTCACGCGCTTATCGATTTCCTCGGCAGCCCGCTGGCGGGTGTAGCCGTACTTTTCCTGAAGCAAGCCGGCAAGGACGTCGAACTTTCCGGCGGCCCGATCCAGGTCATCGTCGGTGAGTTTGCCCCACCAGGCTTTGGCCTCGCCTCGGATTTGTTTCCATTGACCTTCGAATATATCCTTGTTCATGGTTTGATCCTCCTTTGGATCCTTTGAAAAAGCTGTCCCAGTTGGCGCCGGCGCTCGGGGCAGCGTTGATGCGCCGGTTCTTTCGAGTCCTTCCCATCAGCCAGATGGCATCAGTTAACGGGAACGCTGGCAGCAACGGTTCGCAAGCGTTCGGCCACACGCTCAGGCGTCTCGCCTTTACTGATAAATGCATCCGCGCCGGCGGAGAGTGCGGCTTGCTGACGGGCGTCCAGATGGCTGATGAGAATTATGACCAGCGCGGCCGGGCATGCCTTTCGCAGTTTTTCAAGAGCCGCCGTAGGTGATCGAGGAAGTAAATCCCAATCCACCAACAACATATCCGTGCGGCTGATGGGCGCCTGGGCTAACGTAGTGGACCAATCGGCCGCCTCGCCAACTACTTCCATCTTCAAATCAAGCAGGAGCAGGCGAAGGGCAGAGCGCTCTTCTTTCTGAGAATCGGCAAGAAATACGCGGGTCATAAACTAATCATATAACAAAGGCTCCCCGGCCGCATCCACCGGCAGGGGAGTTTTTGCCTCCGTCACTTGGGGGAGGAGAAAATCATTCGACGGCGAACACTGCCGCACCTGTACTAATGCAGGAATGGCAATGCCCGGATGGTGGTGCAAAACGGTGAGGTGGATGCCAGTTGCCAGCAGGTGAAATATGAGTAGACGATCAGCGCAACGAGCAGGATCACCACGAATAGTCCGACATTGCGGAGTAACTTGAAGATGATCAACAGGATGACGGCACCTCCCAGCGACACCAGCAGGGCAGGCAGGCTAAAGTTGCCCTGGTTGATCGTGCTGATATGGAAAAGAGGAGTCAGGAAGTAGCCTCCTACGAAGGCGCCCACAATGCCCACTATAACATCGGCTATTGGTCCCTGGCGTTTATTCGTACGCATGATAAGACTGGCTACCCAGCCGACCAATCCCCCTGCGATGATCCAGATAATAAAGTTAATCATATTCTTCTCCTTGGTGAATAGTTGGAACATGCGAGTCTGCCATGAATACATGGTTTACACAGATCATAAATTCATGATACAACAAACACTCTCCAGCTATATCCATCTACAGGGGAGTGTCTGCCTCCACCACTTGGGGGAGGGCTGTGGGGTCATGCGTGCGTGGTGTCGGCCGTCTTGCGGGCTTCCTGCTTCAGCCGCCTGACATGCGTGCGCTTGCTCTTGGATAATCGTTTGGGTTTTATCTTGGTGGACTTGCCTGTCTTGGTTGCCATGTGTGTCAACTCCTTATCAGTAGTGGTTCTCAAGTTTTATTCTCCTGCTTCACGGTCCAGTTCTGCCTGGCTTTCGGCCAGAGGCAGGTTTTCCAGAGATTGGGCGACGCGCTGTTGAAGCCCTTTTTTGCTCGGCTTGCGTTTTCCAAGACTTTTAAGGTTCCCCAGCAGGGTCTTGGTAACCGCCTGGGTGAGCTTTTTAAGCGCCTCATTCGAAAGCTTTTGACCTTTATCGAACCAGCGCACGGCTGCGTAGCCCATCACAACGGTTGTGGATGAGGCGATCGCCGCGCTCAGCAGCCAGCCCGGAAACCCTCCCAGCTTGCTCAGCTCCTGGAAGAGAGTGCGGCCCAGGAACCCCAGCCCAAAGGTGGCAACCAGCTCGGAGGCACGCTGTGGGGTGATTTTGTAGTTATAGATGCGGGCGATACTGATCACCATGACCGACTGCGTGATCACCAGGGGAACAAAATCGATGACCGGTAAGCGGCATCAATGCAATGGTGGCCGAGATTGAGGCTGCCCTGACGGTGGTCTGCCAGGCGAGCTGCCAGCGATATTCCGGTAATGCCTGTCCCAGGGCGGCAACCATCTCCGGTTCGGTGGCTGCCACTGCCAACAGCACTTTGCTGAGGTTCTTGCCGTCTTTGGCGGCAATGGGAACGATCTGATCGGGCTCCAAGCCCAGGTTCAGCGCAGCACTCGATATGACACTTTGCAGGTCTTTACGGGGTACCAGGTCAATCTTGTTCAGCACCACCACGAAAGGCTTTTTCAGGGCCGATAATTCTTTGAATAGTTCCTGCTCGGTCTTCTTTATCCCCTGGATGGCGTCGAACATCAGCACCAGGAAATCAGCCTGCCCGGCTGCGGAAAGAGCCAGATCTTTTTCCTTCTCACCCACGTTCCCGACTGCATCCGCACCGGGTGTATCGACCACGGTAAACAGAGCTGCATCGGCCTGTTGATTTACCGTTGTGGTACCCGGCAGGGGACCCACCCTGGCCAGGTCGTGTTTATTCTGGACCAGCTGGTTGTACAGGGTGGATTTACCGACGTTGGTCGGGCCAACGATGGCAACCCGGTGCTTTTGGCCAAAGGCCTGCCGGATCTGGGCTGTGGACAGCTTGACCAGCCGGCGCACCAAATTCGTATCCGTTGGGAAACCGGATAATAGCGACTGGAAACTGGCCTTTTCGGTGGGTCCCAAGGCATCCCAGATCTTGCGAACGGTCGCTTGAACATCCGGATGGAATTGCGCCAGAATATCATCAAAGAGAGTCATGAGATCCTTTGACCTTCAGAACCAAATACAGCTCTGCTTATACTTTCTTCTCGTTACCCGCGCTCCGTTCGGTTCGATCATACCCAGCCCCAGATTTATTTTGGAGCTGCTTCGAACGTTGGGGGCCGGAAAAAATCACAGCAAGATCGGCGCCCAAGATTACCAATACCAGAAGAACCGGGATGATTAAATATATCGTGTTCATTAGAGATCTCCTTTATCCCGTGTAAAATACATTGAAAAAACGACTCTATTTCCAGCCTTGACTTACACGCACAGCATAGTAACCAGCACTCCGAACCAAGGAGTGCGGTCTGAAAGATAAAGACGCTGGCCGCTCCAATGGAAACAGCACGCCGAATGGAAGAGGCGTGGACCCCGGGGCCTCCCGGACCGATTGTCACCTCCAGGGCCCACGCACTCTAACCGCTAGAGGCCTTTAACGAGGCATGCCACCAACATTAAGGCGAGCCCAGCTATGGCGAGCCAGAAATCGTACTTGGCCAGGGCGGCAATAGTGCCTAATTGTCCGAGGAGAGCAAGCACGCCAAGGATTAATCCGATCCACCAGGTGATGACCTTCGGGGGTGTAAGTTTCATCTTTGCTTCACCTTTCTATATTTATCTTCACGCGGGGTCCGACATTCGGTCCGGGTGTGGCAGGGTCGGACAACCTGCAGAATGAGTCTACCAAGACTTGCTTGTCATGCGATCGCATGCAACTTATATGTTATTGTACAATCAACACTCCCCTTCCGCATCCATCGGCAGGGGAGTGTTTGCCTCCACCACTTGGGGGAGGATAGACGATCATTTTTGAACTCAACCCTTCTGTTGCCAGATTTCCAGATATTTAGTCACGATCACAATTCACATAAATACAAACACTCCCCGGCCACGTCTATCGGTTGGGGAGTGTCCATTTAGTTCAAATGCAAGAGGCATGGAAGGTCGAAGCCACCAACCCCAGCCGCAGGTAGTGATACTGGCAGTCTCGTTTAAAAAGTGTGGTTTCTATTAAATCTTACGCTTTCAAACCACCAGACGATTGAAAAAGGAGCGGTAGTGCTGTAAGGCTTTACGGAGATCTTCAGTTGAGAAATCTCCCTGATTCCACTGGCCCTTCAACGAGCTAAGTTCGCTGGCAAATATCTGGGTGATTTTCTCAACCACCTCAGATACCAGCGTATCCGCCTGCTGGACAGCCGCGCGCGGTTCATCCACAAACTTGCCCTGGATCTCATACCAGCGTGTGCGAAGAAGCCCGGATTCCTCATGGTTGAGTAGAGTCACCAGATGATCTGGAATTTGTGCCGATAGGTTCTTCATGGGTCACCGACTCGTCTATCGAGCCAGCGCCAAAAACGATTCCGTCCATAGGCGCCTCATGGGTAAGAGCCTCATCCACCAGCACTTTGTCGGCTAAAGGATCCGGGTTTAATACCGGGTCGTTCGCTCCTAGTTCGGTTTGATTGGCATTATCAGACGAAATAACGGGTTTATCAAAATCCTGTAAGTTCATCACTATTTCCTTTCTGGAACGGCGGTCTCTTCTTTGAGGAGTTCATCGAATAGGGACCGGTAATAAATAAATGCCTGTCTTAATTCTTCAGTATTTGCCGAGTGTTGCTCATTTTTGAGCGCGATCTCGCGCGCCTGGCGGTAATTACTCACCAAAGCTGAATAATTGACCGAGATATCCGCCGCCCGTTGCTCAAAATCAGATACCGGATAGGCGCGCACCTTCATGACTTCCTGGATCAGGTGGTCGGCCTCAACCGTCGCCTGTCCGGGTTGGTCGACAAATTTGGCCTGGATCGCCGTCCATTCAGCCTGATAACGCTCGCGCTCGCTGACGGAAAGAGGACGAATGTTTAAAGTCTCGACATGCTTCCGCCGTTCATCCAGCTCTGCTTGTGCTTTCTTCTCGTTTCCTGCGCTCTGTATCGTCCGGTCATATTCAGGTCCATATTTATTTTGGAACCCTTTCGAACGTTGTCGGCGGGAAGAAACCACACTCATTATGACGGCAATGATCACCAATACCAGAACAATACCGATGATTATAAAAGTTGTAGCATTCATTGAAGAAATCCTTTCGTTTGGATCGAAATAGATTAAAGGTTTCTTATTTCGATACTCTTTTAAATTATACGATGCTGACTCCCCGACCGCATCCATCGGCAGGGGAGTGTTTGCCTCCGTCACTTGGGGGAGACAATCTGTTACTGGCAAGCATAGGTGATCGTGCTGGTACTTAATTGCCAATCCTTGGTGAAGGCTTCGACATAATAACTCAGCCTGCTTCCCGTGGCGACAAAAGCGGCATCAACATAAGTCGTTGAATTTGGTGCCAGGGTTGCGATTACTTGCTTATCCCGATAGACTCTATAGCCTTCTTCGCTGTTGGAGCGATCAGTCCAGGCAAGGTTCATCGTCATGGTGGCGCCGCCAACAGCAAGTTCGCAGGTGTAATGATAGACTGACCAGGTCGGAGTGTTGGATGGGATCGGTGTGAACGGTGTCGAGGTTATTGTCAATGACGGAGTATATGTTGGGATGATGGTTACCATTTCGGTCTGGGTGGGGTTGACCTGCAAGGTCACAGTTGCAATGGAGCCAACTGGATTTTGGTCGGTTATTTGTGTAGGAGAATCGGATCTGCCAGGCAGGCTGCAGGCTGAAAGAATAGCTACAAACGCAAGCGATATCGATAGAAATTTGAATTTTTTCAATTTTGCCTCTATGATCGCAATGAAATTTTTTCTTCGGCGCAATCAAATTCCATGATCCATACGGATTTTAAAAATTCGACTTTACTTCTTTATAATCATATACAAAAACTCCCCTGGCCACATCCTTCGGCAGGGGAGTTTTTGCCTCCGTCACTTGGGGGAGGGTACCTATGAAACCAGGTGGTTGCGTAATGCCAGGGTGACGGCTTCCGTGCGGCTGGCGACACCCAACTTCGACAGGATGTTACTGACGTGGGATTTGACGGTGGATAGCTGGACGGTCAGTCTTCCGGCAATCTGTGTGTTGTTCAAGCCCTCGACCATCAAGGCCAGCACGGCCCGCTCGCGCTCGGTCAGGTCGAAACCGGGCGCCTGGGGCTGGGAGGCGGCATGCACCAGCGCCTGGGTGGCCTCGGGAGAGAGAGTGGCGCGGCCAGCATGCGCCGCGCGGATGGCCTGGGCCAGTTCGTCCGCGGATACATTCTTGAGCAAATAGCCGATGACTCCGGCTTGCAGTGCGCTTTGTACCAGGATTTCATCTTTGAAACTGGTCAGCGCAAGCACCTGGATCAAGGGCGATTGCTTGCGTATGAGCCGCGTGGCAGTGGCTCCATCCATGTCCGGCATGGCCATGTCCATCAGGACCACATCCGGCTGGAGCTGGGCACACAGTTGAATGGCTGCCTGCCCGCTGGCGGCTTCCCCCACCAGTTCCAGGTCATGAAAGACTTTCAGGAAGGCCGCCAATCCACGGCGTACCATCGTATGATCGTCAACGACCAGTACCCGGATACGCGAAGAGGGAGTCGTTGTCATAGGATTTCCTTTGCAGGGGTTTTATGCCAGCCCAGCGTGACTTCGGTACCGTGACCCGGTTGGCTGGTGACCCTCAACTGTGCGTCCACTGCTTCGGCGCGCTCGCGCATCATGCCCAGTCCATAATGGCCGAGTGCAATGGGTTCTCCAGGGTCGAAGCCGTGACCATCATCTCGAATGCGCAGTTCCACAGATTTGACCACAATCCCCTGGGGTACGCCGGTGTATGCAACGAACGAAGATGCCTGTGCCGCATCGGTATCATATTGCAGATCGACCTCCACCTGGCTGGCTCCGGCATGTTTGGCGATATTGTTGAACGCTTCCTGGCAGATCCGATAGAGCGCCACCTGGATTTCTACGGGGAGAACATGTTCCCCGGCGATATTCAGGCTGACCGGGACGTTCGTCCGGCCCGTAAAGGCATTGGCCAGTTGGCGCAGCAGGTCGCCCAGGCTGCTGTCGGTCAGGATGGAGGGCTGCAGCTCGGCCAGCAGCTCGCGCATCTCGGCCATGGCGCCACGCGTAAGCTGGCGCAGGTCATCCAGAGACTGGCGCGCCATGACCGGATCACTTTCCCATAGGCGCGGCAGGACTTCCGCGATCAGGCCGGCGGAGAAGAGTGATTGGTTGATGGCATCGTGCAGGTTCTGGGCCAGGCGGTGGCGTTCCCTCAGAACAGCCAGCGCCCGGGCGTGTTCATACAACTCTGCATTGACCATGGTGATCGCAGCCTGATTGGCCATCGAAAGGGCCAGGGCCGCATGGTGGGCCGTGAAGTAATTCCGCCGGGCATGTGCGATGCCCAGTCCACCGATGATCCGGTTTTTAACTGCCAGGGGCACCCACATCCAGGCGTGTACTCCTTTTAGGAACACGGCTGCATCCCCTTTCAGGAGTGAGCGCAAAAACACTGCGTCCGGTTCGTCGCTGCGAACATCCGCAATACGGATCGGGCGGTGCCCGTTGAACAAAGTTGCCAGAATCTCGGGACCATCCAGATGAACCTGGAAGGAATTGGCCTGTTCATATTGCTGCAGCTTGCTCCCCGCCCCGACAGGATCTTTTGGGACGTTGCTGGCACTGGGACTAATTCGCCCCGTGCTGGAACCGGGACTAATTCGCCCCGTGCTGGAACCGGGACTAATTCGCCCCGTGCTGGAACCGGGACTAATTCGCACGGCCAGGGCAGTCAGGGTCGAGTTCGGCCAGCCCAAAAAGACCGGCGTGTGTGTATTCGATGATGCGCCGCAGTTGGTCGAGGATCAGCCCCGGCTGGAGTTCCAGCGTGGAGGCCAGGATGTGCGAGATCTCCAGCAGCGCGGATTGCTCGCGTGAGCGATCCTCGATACGCTGGTGGAGGCGCTGTTCTGCCTGGATGCGCTGGCTGACATCCCGGACGACGCTCAGCAGGCACGACTGACCCTGCCAGGGGAATGCCGTCCCGCGCCACTCAGCATGAAATGTGCTCTCATCCCGGCGTACGTGTATTACACATGTGTCGATCGCGCTGCCAGATCGAGACTTCCGCAGGAATTTGCTGAAAACTTTCTGGCTACTGGGGTGGATGAATGCAGCCGGGAACAGCCCGATGAATTCTGTGCGTGCGTAACCGTGCATCCCACAAGCCGCCGGGTTGGCCTCAAGCACGCGACCGGTTTTTAAATCGCAGATGATCAACCCATCGCTGGCGGTTTCAAAAATATTCCAATACAGTTGGTCAGCTTCCGAAATTGCAGTGTTCATGATGTATTCTTATTATAATTCCATTGAAAAAATTCATAAATACGAAAAAGTCTGGAAGAGGCTGGTTGCTACAATTTGGGTTTTTATGCAAGAAGCAGCAGCACATTCTCGTTTCCCAATTTCGGGGGTAGAAATCGAGACTGAAATGTGATACAGTATTGTTAAGGGGGAGATGATGGGTTGCCTTCAATTGATAGAAACGAGGTGGCTCATGAAGGCTGAAAAGAACAACGGACATTTCAAAATCCTGCTGGGAGATGACCGCTCGGAGCATGCCCTCGCGGCGGTGGCACTGCTGGAGGATCTGCCCTTTGCCTCAGGAACGGACATCACCGTCTTCCGAGCTTTCGCGCCCACCCAGTCAACGGATGTGATACTGATGGAAGAGGCGCTTAACCAGACCTGCAACCGGTTGAGAAAGAAAGGGTTGCATGCCAAACCGGAGCTGATACTGGGCTTTCCGACGGAAAAGTTCATAAAGTATGCCGAAGAACAAAAGCCCGATCTGATCATCATCGGTGCGAAGGGATTGCGGACCACGGCGGGCATTCTGGTGGGCGGTGTGGCACAACAGGTGGTGGAATACGCCCCATGCCCGGTTCTGGTAGTACGCGCCCCTTACAACGGGCTGCGAGGCGTTATGTTGGTGACAGATGGCTCAGCCTCCAGCCAGCAGGCGCTGCAGTTCCTGGGCAGGCTGCCCCTTCCAGTGGACGCCCGTTTGTGGGTGATGCACGTGCTCCCACCGCCGCCCATACCCATGATGATCCTGGAAACGACCATGGGAGACGTACCGATCGCCTTCCGAGATTCAGGGGAAGCGGCCGCGCTGAGAATAAAGGAGGATAAGGAGGGGCAGGCACTGGTGGACAGCACGCTCGAGGTGCTGCAGGCGATGGGCAAGCCTGCCGAGGGCATCCTGAAGAGGGGGGATGCTGCCACCGAAATCATGGCGGTTGCCAAAGAACAAAATATTGATTTGCTTGTCACCGGATCGCGTGGACTTACCCCGATCAGGAGCTGGATGCTGGGCAGCGTCTCGCGCAAGCTAATTCACTATTCGGGATGCTCGGTGCTGGTGGTCAGGAACCTGCCTCCGGGTTGAGTAGACTGGCTGCTTTATGGCCTGGGGGAGGCGGGAGAAGGCGGCGGCAATTCTTTCTTCGCTGCTCGATCCCCGCTTTGTGGGACGATGAATAACGGGTGAGGCAGATTGAACTGCCAGACCAGAAAGATGATCAGGGGTAGGCAGCAGGGTTGGTCGTTATTATATAAAATGATTGCTGGTGGTAAATATGCTTGTTTGGTTGGAACCGGAGACCATGGATAAGGTCTATGAGAAGAGGTAGAAGATGGCAATTAAAGAGCAAGTCAAGCTGTTGAAGCAGGGCGCGCAGGAGTGGAATGAGTGGCGGAAGAAGAATCCCCTCATAGAGATTGATCTTGAGGAAGCTGATTTTGAGGAAGCTGATCTCAGTGGAGCCATTTTAGTTAAAGTTAATTTCATAAAAGCCAATCTCGTTGGAGCCAAGCTCGGTAAAGCCTATTTCGATGCTGCTTATCTTTGTGAGGCCGATCTAAAGGGTGCTGACCTTCAGGAAGCTGAACTCCTTCTGGCCGATCTTACGGATGCTGATCTCAGTAGCGCGAACCTCACCAGGGCTAATCTCTACAGAATCAGTCTCAGAGGCGCCATCCTTAGGGGAACAAATCTCATGGAAGCCGATCTCAGGGAAGCTGATCTCAACGGAGCCGATCTCAACGGAGCCGATCTCAGCAGAGCTAGATTTGGAAGAACAGTCTTGGGGGATATCGATCTGAGCAGAACCAAAGGGCTTGCAGAAGTTCAGCATGAATCCATGTCAACGATTGGCACAGATACCATTCAACGCGGTTGTGGGGCAACTTATAACTTCGATGTGTTGGGCACATACTATATTTATCCGCCGCTGGTGACCCGGTAAGAGCTCGCCTTACAACTCTTGGGAGGATGTATGAAATTATGGGTGAGAAAAAAACTGACCAGTTAAACTGTAGGCAGTTCATCCAGGGTAACGTAAAATGAAAAGAAAATCCCGGAGAAGTTCCTGCGCGGCTGCGGGTTGAGCGATTGGGAGATCGAATCGGCCAAGTTGTATCAACCCGGGCTTTCTGACAACGGAAGTTTTTGATATTCTTTACCGCATTTATGCCTTGCGTGCAAGGATCGGGCTAATTCAGATCAATCCGCTGTTTATCTCGTACAGCCAGAAGGATGAGTGCGTTTGTGGATGAGATGGAGAAGCACCTGGATGAAGAGCGGCATCCGCTTCTGGCGGGATATCCACGATGCCACATCCGGACGGCTGGAGAAGGTGGTGGATCGTGCCATCCGGCAAAACCCGATCGTGCTGTTGCTGCTTTCGGAGAACTCGGTCAAGAGTGATTGGGTCGAGCACGAAGCGCAGCTGGCACGGGAATTGGAGCAGGAGCTGGGCAGGAATGTACTGTGCCCTGCTGGCGCTGGATGATGCCTGGAAAGACCGTACAGATGGCCTTTAATGCTAAAGCGAACAGATCATGGAGTACAACATCCTGGACTTTTCGAAGTGGAAGGATGAGGAGGAGTTTGGCAAGATGTTTAAGAAGTTGATCGATGGGCTGGATCTGTTTTACAAGGAATAAAGAATAGCGATAATGGGTCTGAAGATAAGGTAATGTCCCCTTTCCAATCCTCCGAAGGGGACATTACTTAATAAACGCTAACACCACCTCACTTGTACTTGACATTAATAACGCAATGCGTTATTACATTGCGGATGATCAAGGCGTTATAGTATCCGCATTAACGATCAGTGGCGCATTTGCCTGCGCCAGTACCGCAGGTACAGGTGCTTTCAATGGCGAGAAAGGAATGCCCACGAGGTCGAGATAACGGATTACCATTAGGAGATAACCATGAGCGAAAAATTTGCACCGGTGCACCCCGGAGAAATCCTGCTCGAAGAGTTCTTGAAGCCGATGAAGCTCAGCCAGTATGCCCTGGCCAAGGATATCGCCGTGCCGGCGCGCCGCATCAATGAAATCGTACATGGCGAACGCGCCATCAGTGCGGATACCGCCTTGCGATTGTCGCGGTATTTCGGGATGTCCGAGAATTTCTGGATGAACCTGCAGGCCCGCTATGATCTGGAACTCCGGAAAGACCAGTTGGATGGCCGGCTGGAGCGCGAGGTGCGGGTATACGCATCGAAGCATTTGGGATAGACAGCATTCATTAACTCGAAGAAGGAAACGCCCGGGGCAAAGTTGCTCCGGGCATTTGATCTCCTTCTTCCCAAATCACTTCCCCTTCTTATCCTTCTTGAAATACGTCAGCACCCCGATGATGCAGCTGATCACCCCGGTAATGGTCGCGATCCAATCCCGCACCGTTTGCCCCACATCCGGCGGATTGGCGAATTTCAGGGTGTTATACCAGAGCGCAGCCGACCCGATCAGAATCGCCACCCCAATCACGATCAGGATGCTGCCCAGGAGCTTGTTTTTCTTCATCTTGTGCCTCTTCCCATGCAGCGGTTCCACGCTGTCATGCCTCCATTATTGCACATTTTGTGCTGGTTGTCATGGAGTAGTAGTTTTTTTCCTATCATAAGATACATCTTTTCCAACAAAACCAGCCATGGCCTCGTAAGGACGGGGTATAATAATTTGTCAGGTGAAGTATGAACACAAATCAATTGCTGCAATCCAAACGCCTGGAAATTTTGCAAATTGCCGCCCGCCACGGCGCAACCAACGTGCGCGTGTTCGGCTCGGTAGCGCGCGGCGAGGCCCGTCCCGACAGTGACGTGGATTTCCTGGTGACTCTGGAAGCCAACCGTAGTCTCTTGGACCTGGCCCGCCTGTACCGTGAGCTGCAAACCCTGTTGAACTGTCCGGTGGACGTGGTGACCGAAGCGGGGTTGCGCCCGCGCCTGCGACCGCAGGTGTTGAAAGAAGCACGCCCCATATGAGAAGCGAACGCGAGCGCCTGTTGGATATTCTGGAGGCTATCGAGCGGATTGAAAAATATGCCGCGAAAGGCAAAGCCGACTTCCTTCAGGATGAGCTCATCCAGAATTGGATGGTCAACCATATTGCCCTGATTGGCGAAGCCTGCCGCGCTCTGCCGGAGGAATTTCAGGTCGAGCATGCCAATGTGCCCTGGGCAGATATTATCGCCATGCGCAACCTGCTCGTCCATCATTATTTTGGCATTGATGTCGAGGCCGTCTGGTCAGTAGTGGAACGCGATATTCCTGAATTGAAGATGAACATCCAGCTCATACTGATCAGCTTGCCCGAATAATCGGGGTATGTGAAAGAATTATCCTCCTGGCTGCCTGGCCGGGCAGCCAATCCAGGGCTAAAGAAGTTGTAAAGATGGCGGGAGACTTCCGAAGTTTCAGAAACTTCGGAAGTTTTTTTCACTCCAACCCTTGACAAATTAGAAAAAGTGTTCTATGTTTATAGGCAAGCACGGGAAGGCTCACACCCTCCCGTGCTGTCTTTAAGCAGCCTTCCCGTGCCATCTCTGATCGTTCCTGCGAGCCTTCATGATCACTTCCTATTCCTCACCTGATCCCTGATCACCTGGTTGCCTGATTCCCTCCTTCGTGCCCCTTCGTGTTCTAGTATGATAAAACAGAAGGGCACAGCAGGCCGATTGTGTTCAGGTCCGAGAGACCGTCACGAAGCGCAGGTCGCTGTGCCCCAGTGGGGGTGGCCCGAACAGTTGACTGGTCCTAAGAGACCGAATTCTGCTAGATCGGGCACCCTTATTATACAAGAAAGGCGGTCGTATGGCAGAAGAAAAAGTGTATGTTGGCATTGATGTGTCCAAAGCAAAGCTGGATGTGGCAGTGGGACCACAGGAGCAAATCTGGCAAGCGGATAATACGGTTGCAGGTATTGCCTCTCTGGTCAAGCGTCTTGGAAAGCTGAACCCCACATTGATCGTGGTGGAAGCCACCGGTGGATACGAAGCCCACCTGGTGGAAGCATTGTGTGCAGCCAGCTTGCCGGTCGCACGGGTCAATCCGGGGCGGGTACGCAAGTTTGCCCAAGGCATGAACTGGCTGGCCAAGACTGATAGGATCGATGCCCGGTTACTGGTGCGTTTTGGTGAAAAGGCCAATCCGCGCCTGACCCAATTGCCCAGTGAAGACGAAAAACGTCTGGCAGCCCTGGTCAAACGCCGCAAACAGGTGCTGGATATGCTCGTGGCTGAGCACAATCGTCTTGAGAATGCCAATTCCGACGTTCTCGTATACATCCAGGACAGTCTGAGCATGCTCCAAAGCCAGCTGGATGAATTGGACGATGCCATCCAATCCCACATCAACCAGACCCCGGATCTGAAGAACAAACGGGATCTCCTGACTACAGCTCCAGGAGTGGGAAAGGTGACTGCCTCCACACTAACTGCCCAGTTACCTGAACTCGGTACTTGCGACCGCAAACAGATTGCAGCCTTGGTCGGCATTGCTCCCTTCCCTCATGATAGCGGCAGGAAACGCGGCAGACGTTTCATCAAGGGCGGCAGACCTTCCGTCCGCAGTGTCTTGTACATGGCCGCTTTAACCGCTACTCGTTTCAATCCTGTTATCCGTGCTTTTTACAAGCGCTTGATCCTGGCAGGCAAGGAATTCAAAGTCGCACTTGTGGCTTGTATGCGTAAATTGCTCGCTATTCTGAATGCTATGATCCGCAATCAACAGCCTTGGAAACCTTGTGTTTCCTCTTGACATACAACACAGTTGCTTCGTGGTGAAAAATGTCTACTTTAATCGAAATGCTCCGCTCCACCATCCGCTATTCCCCTGTTCGTTGGGCCCGCGCATGCAACATAAAACTCCGTCCCTACCAGGTGCAGATCGCCCGCGCCATCAAGGATTCCATCCTGCACAATCGTGGCCTGACCTTCGTCATCATCCTGCCGCGCCAGTCCGGCAAGAACGAGCTCCAGGCGCACCTCTTCGCCTGGCTCCTTTTCCGCTATTCCCATATTGGCGGGCGCATCGTCTCCGTCTCCCCCACCTTCAAGCCCCAGACCCAGATCAATATGGAGCGCGTCAAAACCTCGCTCAATGCCTGTTTTGGCTCGCGCGGCCTGTGGAAATCCTCCAAGGGCTACCTCTACCAGCTTGGTCAGGCCCAGGTCCAATTCTTCTCCGGTGAAGCGCGTGCCAATGTCCTGGGCGCCACCGCCGACCTGCTGCTCTCTGTGGATGAAGCCCAATCCGTCTCGGTCGCCAAGTTTGACAAGGACTTTGACCCGATGACGGCCAGTACCAACGCCACACGCATCTTTTGGGGCACCGCCTGGACTTCCGACACCCTGCTCGAACGCGAGCGCCGCCTCGCCCTGCAGGCCCAGGGAAAGGATGGAATCCAGCGCCTGTTCTACTTCACCGCTGACGATGTGCGGGTCCTGGTCCCTTCCTATGACCTGCATATGCAGCGCATCCTTGCCGCACACGGTCGCAACCATCCGCTGGTGCGTTCCCAGTACTTCGGCGAAACCCTCGACGCCCAGTCCGGCATGTTCACCCCCGCCCGCCTCGCTCTCATCATCTCCCCTCCCCCTGTCTCCCCCTCCCCGTGTCCCCCCGTCTCCGCATCCCCCTGTTCCTTCCTCATCGACGTCGCCGGCATGGACGAATCCGCCGTTGGGGTGGCGTCACGTTGGGGCGACGCACGTTGGGGCGACGCACGTTGGGGCGACGCACGTTGGGGCGACGCATGCGTCGCCCCACTCAACAACCCCGGCCGCGACTCCACCACCCTCTCCATCGTCGAGATCGACCTCGCCTCTCTCGAGACGCTCGGGCATCCCACCTATCATGTCGTTGCCCGTCATGGTTGGGTTGGCGAAAATCACCTCTCCATTTTCGGCAAGCTCAAGAGCCTGGCCGAAACCTGGCACCCGCAGCACATCGTCATCGATGCCACCGGCGTGGGCGAAGGGCTGTGGGCCCTTCTGGATCGTGCCTTCCCGGCGCGTGTCATCCCGGTCAAGTTCACCCAGCAGGAAAAGTCCGAGATTGGCTGGCGCTTCCTCTCCATCATTGAGACCGGCCGCTTCCGTGACCATGTCCATACCGATGAGGTCCGCCTGCAGTACAGCCGTTGCGTCAGCGAGATCCTGCCCGGCCCCCAGAAAAACCTGCGTTGGGGTGTCCCGGATGGCACGCGTGGCCCGGATGGCGAACTCATCCACGACGACTTCATCCTGGCTGATTCTCTCGTCGCCAGGCTCGACCAGCTCGAATGGCACTTGTCCTTCCCAACCATCATCATCCCCGGCCGTGACCCCCTCCTCGACATGGATCACCGCTATGACGGCGGCGACTACGATCATTTTTTCGGAGACCGTGACAATCTTCGTTATTTCCCCTAACTCCCTCTGCCTCCCCCCTCATACCGAATACCGATTACCCAATACCGACTACCGATTACCGAATACCTGATAACTTCATCCTCATCAACAACCCAACCACTCAACTATCAGACTATCCGACTATCAGACTATCAAACTATTCGACTACCCAACTAATCACCGAAAGGAACCTCCATGTCTGACCCATCCATCCCGATTGAGATCAAGCGCAAACCCGGCGCTCAGCCCGGCAATGGGAATGCCCTGCGCCACGGCTTCTACGCGAAATCCTTTACCAAGGCGGAAATGCGCCGCCTCGACAAGGATATTGAAGGTGAATTCATCGACGAGATCGCCCTGGCCCGCACCAACGCTTCCCGCCTGGCGGAACTATTGAAAGGCTACAAAAGTATGTCCCTGAATGACGTCGTCTCCGCCTCGAATGCCCTCAACAACTATCTCGACCGCATCCAGAGTCTCAGCCGCGCCCAGCGCTTCATGTACCGCAATCAAACCACCCTGGAACAGGCGCTCGAAGAACTTGCCAGGATACCGGTGGAGGAAGATTGATAGTCGTTCCTCCGTCGTTCCGCGGAACGAATATCCGGCAGCTTAAATTCCACTCTCATCGGAGCCCCGGGTTTCGGGGTGCCTGCACTCAGTCGGACTCCAATGTCTCCAGACATTGGAGTCCAGCCTGGCAGTCTATAATAATCCAATAGGTATTCGTGTCATTCTGTATTAGTCATAAGCATCTTGCACATTAACAACCCAGTTACATGAGCCAAATCCGCTTGGCGAACTCGTTGGGCGACAATCCTGGTATGCTTAAGCCTTGATGGGGACGATCGTTGTACTCGGGTTGGAACCGTCGAACCCATTCTTCCAGCTCTTCCACGAATTGCCAAGAATGGCTTCGCAACCAATCCTTGAAAGTCAGCACAAACCGTTCGGCGATACCGTTACTCTCTGGTCGATGACGATACACCAGAACATGGACGAAATTTTCTTCCTGCGCCAATTGAGCCATGCATTTTGTACGGAAGTGCTTTCCCTGGTCGCTGATCAGGAACTGCAGCTCGGCTGGCAGAATGAATTTCAAGGCTTCCACCACTTCCTGACTGGTCACTTTAGCACCGGTGCGGAAGACTGGCAGCCCCAAGCACTGTCGAGTGCAATTATCGGTTACGACCAGAATGGCGATCCAAGAACGATCTGGAGGATCGGGCATACCACCTGCTTTGAGGCGTTGGTTGCGTTGATGCCAGGCGTGGTTCTCCAAATTGCGTTCTTGCTGCTGCCTTCGCCACCGTTCCCGCAGTTGGTTCCAAGTCGCTTGCTTTGCCTGCCAGGCTTTCTTCTGCTGGTCACGCTGCTCTTTGGAAAGCTGGCGATAAGCCAACCTGGCCTGCCGGAAGGTAACCTTGGATGTCTTCCAGTCCACATCTTCTTGTTTACGTTGCTGCAGAACCTGATGGCGTTCCGCTCTGCCTTCCCAGGATTGCCTCCAGCGGGTGGGCGCCTCGACCTGTGGGTCCCTGGGAGTGCGGGAATGGATCTGGCGGTCCTCGGTCGCCTGCACATACTGCTGCATGGCTTCTTCGTAAGCCAGGTCTGTTTCAGCAAACACTTGACCGGGCCAGGTCGCAGGTTCTTCTGCAGTTGCCAGGCGCTCAATCACTAGATGACCCGAAGATCCACTCACCGCAGGCAGCTTCTCTTGAGCTACATGCTGCTCCGGAACAAAGCACAAGTCCACGTTGATCGCTTGGCCCGCTTGTTCAGCGGTTCGTACTGCGTTTTTTGGAGGGCCTTTTTTCCCCCGAACCGCTCTCCGGCCATAGACCTGCGTCTTGGAGCATGCGCCTCACCGTGTTCGGGCTGACCACCGCAACCCAGTTGTTGGCCTTGGCCATCTCATGCGTGATCCGTGCCTTTCCCCAGTCAGGATTCTGCCGACGCAGCTCAATCACTTGGGCTTCGATCTCAGGAGCCTTATAGTTCAGCTTATCGCCACACGGCTCTCAGCCCATTCGTGAAACCTGTCCTGCCTGTCCTGCCTGTCCTGCGTACTTTGCAGGGCGCACTTTGCAGGGTTCGTGTTGAAGAATTTTTACCTTGCGAAAGTACTGCTGTTAACCGCCTTTTCACTTTTGGGTTATCGGTATATACTTTGATAATAAATAATCCGCCTCTTCATGTAACGACTGTAGTAACGACTGTAGTAACGACTTAAGTCGTTACTACCCGCAGGGAAAGGACTTCGCCATGAAAGTAACCGTCTTGCAAGAAAGCCTGGCCCATGGACTGAGTATTGTCAGCCGCGCGGTTTCGCCGCGCAGCACCCTGCCGGTACTTTCCAATGTACTGCTGGCAAGTGACGAAGGCCGCCTGCGCCTTTCGGCCACCAACCTTGAACTGGGTATCACCTGTTGGATCGGTGCCAGGATCGAGGAGGAGGGCTCAACCACCGTCCCGGCCCGCACCTTTGTGGACCTGGTCGCCACCCTGCCACAGGAACAGGTCAGCTTGAATCTGGCCACCGCCACCCAGACCTTGAATGTGCGCTGCGGATCTTCCAATACGGACATCAAGTGTATCGATGCCCAGGAGTTCCCGCCGCTGCCCGTCCCGGACATGGAAGGGGCCATCCTCCTAAATGTTGCCGACTTCAAGGATATGATCTCGCAAGTTGTCTTTGCTGCCTCGGTGGACGAAGCCCGGCCGGTGTTGATGGGCGTGCTGGTAACGGTGGATACAGATACCATCACCATGGCTGCAGCAGACGGTTTCCGCCTGTCGGTCCGTAAAGGCACGCTCTCGCAGCCTGCCCCCCAGCCGGTGACGGCCATCATCCCGGCGCGTGCCCTGGGCGAGCTGGCGCGCGTTGCCGCGGATGGCAATGAGACGATCTCGATGGTCATGCCCAAAGGCCGCGGCCAGGTCATCTTCCGCATGAAGGAAGTGGAAGTGGTTTCGCAGTTGATCGATGGGACTTTCCCGGATTACCAGCAGATCATCCCGCGTTCCTATAAATCCCGCACCATCCTCTCGACCCCGGCCCTGCTCAAGGCCTGCAAGCAGGCTGAAATCTTCGCCCGTGAAGGCTCGAATGTGGCCCGGCTGGATATCAAGTCTGCCGGAGACCTCGAGCCGGGCGCGGTGGAAATCTCAGCCCAATCCGAAGAGACCGGTTCGAACGAGACCATTGTGGCAGCCACGATTGAAGGGGTGGGACTGTTGATCGCCTTCAACGTCAAGTACATGCGTGAGGTGCTGGAAGTGATCAAGTCGCCGAATGTGGCATTGGAGACCTCCGCTGCCAACGCTCCCGGCGTCATCCGCCCGGTGGGAGAGGATAATTTCCTGCACGTCATCATGCCTATGCACCTCGGGTAACCGTAGGGGCAGGTCTTGTACCTGCCCTTTTTCTTTCTTCCATAATGACCTGCCCTTTTTATTCCATAAAGAACCATGCCATCCCATAACCAGCCCTCCGACCGCGTCCTGAGTATTTATTTAACGCTGACCGAATATCCGGTCTTGAGTACCCGCATCCGGCACAATATGCGCAGGCAGCTCTTCGCGCGCGGCATCCTCACGCGCGAAGCTTTTGATTCAGAGGCGCGCCAGAAAGCCATGCAATCCCAATATCGGGAGGGGCTGCATGATCCCGTTGGCGAGGAAACTGCGGAAACCTGGGCGGAGCGGTTAAAGATTGTACGCGATCACATGACCGACTTCTATTATGCTTACAACCTGCCGTATGAGGATTTTGAGAAACTCGTCCGTCAGGCGATCAGTGAACGCGGTAAGACTCCGGATTTGATTACGTTTAACCCTGAACTTGCTCCTCAGGACATGCTCTTCCAGCAGGCAGAGGAAATTGAGCGTATGCCTGTTGGTAAGCGTGAAAGTTTCGAGGCGCGCTTGCAGGAGATCAAGTCGGTGCTTATCCGCACCATGATCAGCGACCAGTTGGCTTATTTGAATATTGCGCGCAAGTGGTTTACGGTGGCTGACCTGAAGGATATCTATCTCCGCAAGATCGGCTATGGCAAGATCGGCGGGAAATCAGCCGGGATGATGCTGGCATACCGCATCCTGAAAGAGGCTGCCCCGTCCGAAATCCAGGAATCCGTGCATATCCCCGTTTCGTACTTCCTGGCATCTGACATGTACTATGATTTCATGGAGAGTAACAGCCTGGTGCACTGGGCCGACCAAAAATATAAAACCGAAAGCCAGATGCGTTCCGAATATCCCCGGATCGTGCGGGATTTCGTCAAGGGGGTATTTCCGGATGATATCCTCGACCGCTTGCGGGAAATCTTGATCGAAGCCGGGAAACGACCTCTTATCGTCCGCTCGTCCAGCCTGTTGGAAGATAACTTTGGTACATCCTTTGCAGGCAAATACGACAGCTATTTCTGCCCCAACCAGGCTGCGCCCGAAGAAAACCTGGCCGCTTTGACGGAAGCCATTGCACGCGTGTATGCCTCCTGCGTGAACCCGAATGCCCTGCTTTATCGGCATGCCAAGGGGTTGGTGGAGTACGATGAGCGAATCGCTGTCCTGATCCAGTTTGTGCAAGGAGAGCAGGTTGGACACTACTTCATGCCGCAGGCCGCCGGTGTAGCCTTCAGCCGCAATCTGTACCGCTGGTCGCCGAAAATCCGCAAGGAGGATGGTTTCCTGCGCCTGGTATGGGGGCTGGGGACGCGGGCGGTGGAAGCATTGGGCGATGAGCATCCACGCCTGGTGGCGCTCAGCCACCCATTGTTGCAGCCGGCAGATTCAGTCGAAGAGATCCTCAAGCACTCCCAGCAATCCGTGGATTTGATCGACCTTGAAAAGAATGCTTTCAAGACTATTCCCGTACGCGATGTCCTGACGGCGCAGTACCCTCTCCTGCGTTACGTCGCCCAGGTCAATGCGGATGGTTACCTGAGTTCCCTGAGCAGCAGCATGGTGGATGTAAAACAATTGGTGCTCACCTTCGACGGGCTGATGCGCAGGACACCCTTTGCCAGGCGGATGACGGATATCCTTTCCCTGCTCGAAAAAACCTATGACTCCCCGGTCGATACCGAGTTCACCGCCGAGGTGATCGATCCCAACGCGGTCCACCCGGAAGTTCGAATCACATTACTCCAATGCCGCCCGCAGAGTCATCTGCGCGATGCCCGCGAAGTGGAATTACCTGTCAAACTCGACCCCAGGGATATCATCTTTTCCACCCGGCGCATGGTACCGCGTGGTGTCGTGACGGATGTCCGCTGGGTGTTGTTTGTTCCACCGGAAGGCTATTTTGCCCTTTCTTCGACAGCGAATCGCAGCCGGTTGGAGCGCGCCATTGGAATTGTCAACGCGGCGCTGAAAGATGAGATATTCATCTGCATCGGGCCAGGGCGCTGGGGGACCTCCACCCCTGACATGGGAGTTGGCATTGCTTATGGGGATATCTACTGCACGCGCGCCTTGATTGAACTGACGGGCAAGGACGTCGCACCGGACCTCGAGCCGTCCTTCGGCACGCATTTCTTCCAGGACCTGGTGGAATCAAATATCTACCCCCTTAATGTCAACCTGGATGACCACGGCACGCTTTTCAACCGGGGCTTTTTCTATAAAACCCCCAACCACCTTGCTGATTTTGTCCCTCCAGATGAAGAGCTGCTTAACGCCCTGCGCTTGATCAAGGTGGAGGATTTCCGACCGGGTTATTCCATAACGCTGGTAATGAATGATGAGGTGGGGAAGGCGCTGGCGTTTGTTCGCAAAGCTGCGCCGTAGAACCTATAAATCCCGGCAGATCACCAGCCCCACTTTGCACATCCATGGTGCGTAGATGATGAACACCGCGAACGTCCCGAGCTGCAGCGCGGGGATCAAAACGCGAGCGAGGCTGAACCAGCGTGTGCGGGCCACATCAACCCCATCGGTGGCTTCAAGTCTGCGCCAGAAATGGCGCATCACAAGCACCGTGAGGAGGGCGGCAACCGGCGTGCCGAAGAACGTCGTGAGACTGGCGATCGGGAGCCATCTGCCCGATGAACCGACGACCCAGAACATGACCAGCAGATTCAAGACCAGCAGCAAGGCCCAAAAGTAGATCTGATACCATGGCTTCCTGCGTTTGAGAATTTCAATGCAGGCAATGCCGGCCAGGGGTCCGGCCACCAGGGGAGGAATGAAACCCAGGAGCAAATAAAACAGGGCTAACATATTTTGATAGTTTAGTCTGAAAACAGTGGTGAGGCAATACCCATCTACAAAGAACATTTGTTCTAAATTAACAAGCCCGAAAGGATGGCTTCATGGCGAGAAAAACCTTCCGGAAAAATCCCGGAAGGCTTGATTCCAAAGTCTATTGTTTCACGTGAAACAAGTCATGTGCCAGCTTATACTTCCTGGCGCCGGAAGATCAGGCAGGCAGCCAGCAAGGCAACCACGATAATACCCAGGCTGATCCCAAAAGCCGGCCACGCCGTTGCCTTGCCGCCCAGCATCATGGTAGTCCCCCAACTGAAAAGCCGGCCGGGTAAATATTCGCCGATGGACGGGAGAGCTCCGATCCCGCCGATGAGAACCAGGGCCATAACCGCCAGGCCGACAGCCGTTCCATTGCTGCGGGCGATCGTGCTTGCCAGCAATGCCAGGGCCATGTAGACCAGGAATACCACCAGCATCAGACCGTTCAGAGCCAGAAACGGTCCCCAGGCCAGCGGCGCAAATAGCACCAGGGTGTAATACCAGCACCCGATGGCTGCCAGCATTAAGCTGATGATAAATGTGACGGTCAAGGCAGTAAACTTGGCCAACAAGAATGTTTCACGTGAAACCGGACGCGTCAGGAAGAAAGCGGCTGTGCCGCGTTCTTTCTCCTGGACCACCACGCCCATCGTCACCAGCAGCGCCAGTAAAATGCCAAACTGGCTCATATTCTTGACATACTGGGCGATGGCATCTGTGATGGTCGGCGCGGGGATGGCGGCAAGGGCAGCCTGCAGCTCGGGTGTGACACCCGGGATGACCTTGAGCATTTCAGGGGTGAATTTAGCGAGCAGGGGGGAAGCCAGCCCGAAAGCCGCAAAGACTGCCGCCACAATCAGGAAGCGGTACGTCCGCCACTGTTCCTGTATTTCTTTGCGAAAAACAGTTCCAAAGTTCATGCCACATTCTCCATTCCGACCAGTTGCAGGAAGACATCTTCCAGGGATGGCCGGACCTCTTCGTAGCGGTTCAGAATCAGCCCGGAATGCACGGCGGATACCAGCAGCTCACGCTTGGCAGCCTGCACGTCCCTGACAGTGATGCGGAATGCCCCATTCCGCGCAGCCACGGAAATCACCCAGGGCAGGCGGCGCAAATCCTCGACCCAGAGCGAGGTGGCATTGTGATCTTGACCTTCCACCTCAAATGCAGGAACAGCGTAATGTTCCAGTAACTGCTCGCGCGGCGACTGCACCAGCATGCGCCCTTTGGCGATGATTCCGACCACGTCGCACACGCGTTCCACGTCCGCCAGGATGTGGGTGGACATGACCACCGTACACTGGCCGCGCAGGCTTTCGATCAGGTCGAGCACTTCCTTGCGCCCGGCCGGGTCCAGGGCGCTGGCGGGTTCGTCCAGGAAAAGCACTTCCGGGCGGTGGATGAGTGCCGCGGCGACACCCAGCCGCTGGCGCATGCCGCGTGAAAAGCCGGCAATGCGCCGCCTGGAGACATCCTCCATCCGCACCAGGGCGAGCAATTCCCGGGTCCGGGAAACGCGCTCACTCGAAGATAGGCCGTAGAGGCGGCCGAGGTAGTCCAGGAATTCACGCGGCGTCATCCAGGTGTAAAACGCCGGTTCCTCCGGCAGATGCCCGATGCGGCGCGCGAGCGCGGTTCCATTTTTCAGTACATCCACGCCAGCCACCTGCGCCTGGCCGGAGTTGGGACGCGCCAGCCCGGTGAGAATGCGCAGGGTGGTGGTTTTCCCGGCTCCATTTGGACCCAGGAAACCGAAAATCGTCCCCGGTGCGACCTCCAGGTCCAGACCATCCAGGGCGTGGACGGCACCATAATATTTTTTCAAAGCCTCAACGTGCACACTGCTCACGGCTTGCTCCTTGTACCGCTTTTATGCGGTGCTACTCTTCCTTGCGGCCAGCCACAAAATAGATGATCGGGCCGATGAAATTGATCAAAACGATGACCAGCACCCAGGCCCATTTCGGCCCGCGCGTTTGTTTCCGGCGGATCAGGTCCACCAGGGCGGTGATCAGCAGGGCCAGCTCGATCAGCACGACCGGGATCAGCAGGGGTAGATATTGTTTGATGATTTCCATTTAGAGTCTCCTTTTGTTTTGTCCGGGAAACCAATCTTGCGAAGGTTCCATACCTGGCAAGATTTTGGATGTAACCAGGAATAATACATAAGCGATACGCCTGGTTACAACAAAATTTTCGCAAGGTTTTTTTGTAAATTCCTATTGACCGGGCCAGGAATATTGGCGGCGGGCAGATGCAGTCAGCGGGCGCCTGGCGACGATGGTGACTTTTCCACTCGAGCTGGGGGTATATACATGGGTGGCTTCCCAGCCTTCCTGGGCCCATTCGTTCAGGGTGGCTTCAATTTGCTCATCTTTGGTGCCAAACGAGCTGCCGATGGTGAGCACTCGGTATTCCCATTGGATTGTCTCGGACATTTTTATCTCCTCAAAATGCTCTGGAAAGCGGGGCTATTTTTAACCTGGGCCTCTACAGGGGCAACTAATTTATGTCATTGCGAGCGTTTTTTGCGAAGCAATCCCATGCCATCCGGAGATTGCTTGCACAGCACGCTTCGCGTTCGTCGCAAAGAGCGCTCCTTGCAATGACAGGACTGTTCTTTATCCTTTCTTTGGCAGATTCTGCTGTGCCAGCGAGACCATGCCGCTCATCCCGCCCAAGTTCATCGTGTCAACGGCGCTGCTGGGGACGATCACCAGTGCGCCCTTCTCTTTCAGGCCTTCAAAGAGCATGTTCATGGCGCGCAGGTGCAGCGCGGTCGGGTTATCCACGTAAGCCTTGGAGGCTTCCGCGAAGCTGCCAGCCACCTGCATTTCGGCCTCACCCAGAATCACCCGTGACTGGCGTTCACGCTCGGCCTGCGCTTGCTGCGACATGGCGTCTTCCAGGCCTTGAGGAATGATCACATCCCTTATTTCCACGGACTGGACTGAAATCCCCCACGGGGTGGTACGCTCGTCGATGATCTTCTGGAGTTCGGCGTCCATCTTCGCCCGTCCCACCAGGATATCTGCCAGGCTCATCTGCCCGATGATCTCGCGCAGGGCGGTTTGGGCGGCCCAGGCGATGGCGGCGCGGTAATCGGCCACCTCCAGGGCAGCCTTTTCAGCATCCCACACGACCCAGAAGAGCACGGCATCCACATCCACCGGGACGGTATCTTTTGTCAGCGTTTTCTCGGCCGAGAAAGGCGTGACCATCACGCGGTGGTCGATCCAGTTGGCCAGCGTATCAATGAATGGCAGCAGCATGAAGGCCCCCGGACCGGCGAGTTTATGGAACTTGCCCAGGCGCAGGACAATGGCCTTCTCCCACTGCGAGGCCACCTTCAACCAGTACAAAAAGATGCAGCCAATGACCAGCCAGACAACCACCCATGTACCGATCAAGGCGTCACTGGTTATGCCATTCGAGGTCATCAAGAGGACGCCCAGGAAGGCTATCAACATGCAAATGGCGAAGATCGCTCCCGCCACTCCGGAAATGTGCTGGTCAGCTTTCAAACGTCCCTGTGATCGCAGGGTTTTGGAAACATTTGATAGGGCCATGATATTCTCCTTTTCTAAAAGCAGAGTAGATTTGCCACCAGACCGGTTTTTATCAAGAATGGGACGATTTCATCCAATTTTACGAATGACATTCGTTTTCAGTGCGATTGCATCCTTCGTTACTGGCTGGCCTTGCGCAGAGCTGACGAGTCGAAGAACAGTCCCTCGACTTTTTGCCCTCCCTCCAGGAAGGTGATCGTGACATAGACGGTCTCGTTGGTATATTTAGCCGGGAAGCGATAAACAGCGTAGCCTTGGTTGTTTGACAGGCTGGGAGTGCCGAGGGAGACGTAGCTCCCGCTGGCGCTCTGCAGCAACTTGCCCAGGCTGTCGAATTGAGCCTGTGGAAAGGCGGCTTTCATTTTGTCACTGAAATCCTGGTTGAATTTCTGATAATCTTTGGCGTCCAGGGCTTTCAAGATATTTTCCGTGGCGCCGGCGACCTGCTGGTCGGTCAGGCCGGCCGGATTGGGGGCTGAGCAGCCGCTGGTCGCCAGGAGGACCAGGAGGAGGGTGGTTAAAGATATCAGCTTTCCGTACTTGTTCATGTTTTATTCTCCTTTTCAAATTGTGCCCGTGGCAGGCTGTCGGTTTCTCCCTGCCGGGTGACATGTTCATTCAAGACTCTTTTCAACTCGTCTGGAGCAATTCCCAGCCGTTCAGCATCTGCAATATAGCGCTGGGTCAGATCCTCCAGGGCTTTAGCCCGGATGCTCCCGATCACCTGCGGCGAGGGACTTTCCAGAATATAGGTTCCGCGTCCCTGCTGCGTGGAAATGATGCCGGCCTCGTCCATGATGCGGTAGGCACGCGCGATCGTGTTGAAGTTCACGCGCAGATCCAGGGCCAGGGCACGCACGGTGGGCAGCTGGTCGCCGGGTTTCAACAACCCTGCCGCCAGGCGCTCCTTGATGCGCTCCACCACCTGGAGATAGATCGGGATACCGGAACGGAAGTCGATTTCGAGGTTCATCGGACGGATTGTATCATTGTCGCATTGTATAATTGTATCATTGTACTAATTGTATGCTGTTTTTCAGATTTGTCAAGGGTTGTGAGGTAAAAAAAGGCTGCGGGGTGCTTTGCACCCCGCAGCCTTTTTTTCTGATTCCTTCCTCTACGAATTGGAACGCATTCGTCTAATTGCCTCTCCCAGCCTCTGGATGCCCACCTCGATCTCTTCCTCCGATGAAGCCACGAAATTAAGCCGCATCCAGCCCTGCTCTGTGCAACCCTCCGGGAAGTAGCTGCTGCCGGGTGCGAAAGCCACGCCCTCCTGGCAGGCCAGGGGCAGCAGCTCGTCCGATGATATGCCTTCGGGCAGGCGCAACCAGAGATGCAAACCGCCCTGGGGTGGCTCAAAGGAAACGCCAGCCGGCAGGTAACGATTAATGGCCGTCACCATGGCATCCCGGCGCTTGCGGAAGACCTGGCAGGAACGCCGCAGGTAAGCCTGGTAGCGCCCGACGGTTACGTAGGCTTCCAGGGCCCTTTGGATCAGGGTGGAGGTGGACAGGTCGCTGAGACGTTTGAGTCCCAACAAGCTGTCGTACACCGGGCCATCTGCCACCAGGAAACCCACCCGCAGGCCGGGCATCAGCATTTTTGAGAAGGTGCTCACGTAGATCACCTGGCCGCCCGGATCCATGGCCTTGAGCGAGGGCTGCGCACGACCATCGTAGCGCAGGTCGCCGACAAAGTCATCTTCCAGGATTGGAATGTTATAACGATCCGCCAGGACGATCAATTGACGGCGGCGGGAGCTGTTCAGGCAGGTACCGGTCGGGTTGTGGAAGTTGGGAATGGTGTAGATCAGTTTGGGATGGTGCTGCTGCAGAAGTGTCTCCAGCTTTTCCACCTGCATCCCTTGATGATCCATGGGGATCACGACCAGTCGAAACCCGAGCGTGCGGAACAATTCCATGGCAATGGAATAGGTGGGACTTTCCACCAGGATGACGTCCTCCGGTTTCAAAAGGGCCTGGCATACCAGCGAAATCGCCTGTTGCGAGCCGGCGGTGATGAGGACGTTTTCGGGGCGCGTCTGCAGGCCCTGGCTGGCCAGGATATGCGTGATCCCTGCGCGCAGGGGCGTATACCCGTTGCGTTCGCCATAATCCATGGCTGCGATGCCATCCCGCCGCATGACGGCCTGGATGGTTTTACGGAATTCATCAGCGGGGAACTGGCGTGAATCGCTGATCCCGCTGGCAAAGTTGACCGGATCCGGATGGCCGGCCGCTTTGAGCAACTCTTCAGTCGCGGCGAGTTTGGTAACTGCGTTCCTGGCTGGCAGACCCTGCTGCCAGAGCGGCCAGGAGGCCCCGGCGTTGCTCTTGGGAACCGGTGGGAGCGGATTGGGCGTCAGGACATAGGTGCCGCTGCCCATCCGGGAGAATACCAGCCCATCCGCCTCCAGCTCGGAATAGGCGTTCTCCACGGTGATGCGGTTGACGCCCAGGTCACGCGCCAGCTGGCGGCAGGCCGGCAGGCGTGTTTCGGGGGCCAGACTGCCCGAAAGAATCCCCTGGCGCAAATGTTCTTTGATCTGCTGGTAAAGGGGTGTGCTACTTTGACGGTCCAATGGGATGCGCATGGCTTATCTCCAGGTACATTGGTGTGGTTAATATATCACTTCATCCGCCTGTGTAATAGAGCCAATTCGCAAATATTGGCATCAATCCATTAAATTGGATGGGTATATTTTTGAAATCATTGGCTCTTGACATATACCAATTTTAACCTAGAATATGAACTTGATTGGTAATCTATTAAGAATTAATTTCTTTTGTTGTGACTATTTGGTTGATGGACTAAAAACTACTAAACCATCTCATTTCGAATCAGGAGAGAATCATGGAAGAACAAACTGGTACTTTTGCCGTCAAAAAAGGGCTGGCACAAATGCTCAAAGGCGGCGTCATCATGGATGTTGTCACCCCCGAACATGCGAAGATTGCCGAGGATGCCGGCGCGTGTGCGGTCATGGCATTGGAACGTGTCCCGGCGGATATCCGCGCCCAGGGCGGCGTGGCGCGCATGTCGGACCCCGACCTGATCCTTAAGATCATGGACACGGTTACGATTCCGGTCATGGCCAAATGTCGTATCGGTCATTTTGTCGAAGCGCAAATTCTGGAGGCCATTGGGGTCGATTACATCGACGAGTCCGAGGTTTTGACTTCCGCAGATGAGGAGAACCATATCCTGAAGCACAATTTCACGGTTCCATTTGTGTGCGGCTGCCGCAACCTGGGCGAGGCTCTGCGCCGCATCGGCGAAGGCGCCGCCATGATCCGCACCAAGGGCGAGGCCGGGACCGGTGACGTGGTCGAGGCTGTCCGGCATGCCCGCACCGTCCTCGGCGAGATTCGCCGGCTGGGCAGCATGGCGGATGAGGAGCTGATGCATTATGCCAAGGAAATTGGCGCGCCCTACGAACTGGTCAAGGAAACCAAGCAGCTGGGCCGTATGCCGGTGGTCAATTTCGCCGCAGGCGGCGTGGCCACTCCCGCGGATGCAGCCCTGATGATGCAGTTGGGTGTGGACGGCGTGTTCGTTGGCTCGGGTATCTTCAAGTCCGGCGATCCGGCCAAACGGGCCGCGGCCATTGTCAAGTCTGTGACTCATTACAAAGATGCCTCCATTCTGGCTGAGGTCAGCAAAGCTCTCGGTGAGCCGATGGTGGGGCGCAACATCTCCCAGATGCCGGAAGGCGAAAAGATAGCTGGAAGAGGATGGTAGATATCCGACCATGGACCTTGGACCACAGACCATGTGGTTGTCGTCCATCGTCCATCGTCGATCGTCCATGGTCCATGGTCTAAATTATGAAGATCGGTGTCCTAGCAATACAAGGCGATTTTGCCGAACACATCCTCATGCTCAAACGCCTGGGCGTGGAGACGGCTGAAGTACGGCTGCCCGCACACCTCACCGGGCTGGATGGCCTGATCATGCCGGGAGGCGAATCCACCACCATTGGCAAATTGGCTGTGGACTTTGACCTGTTGGAGCCGTTGCGTGAATTCGGCAAAACGCACGCCCTGTGGGGGACCTGTGCCGGGGCCATTTTCCTCTCGAAGGATGCCCACCGGAACCAACCCTTGCTGGGCCTCATGGATATCACGGTTAAGCGCAATGGCTTTGGCCGCCAGGTGGACTCATTTGAAGCCGACCTTGCCATCCCTGAACTGGGCGAAGGCGGTCCCTATCACGCCATCTTTATCCGGGCCCCGATTATCGACTCGGTTCAGGGATCCGCGAGAGTTCTTTCCACATTATCCGATGGCAGGATTGTCGCCGCCCAACAGGGAAAAATGCTGGCCACATCTTTTCATCCGGAGTTGACCGGGGATGTACAATTCCACGAATATTTTCTTACGTTGCCGGGTCGCTGATTAAACTACAATGTGTACACAAGTAAACACGTAAACAGGTAAACATGTCTACCTGTTTACGTGTATACTTATATCTGCCATGATCGTTCGTTCTCTTGACGTCCTCGACCTGCCCCTGCTTTCCCGTTACCGCCGGGATATGCTTTCGCTGGATAGTGCCCGAATCCTGACGCGCGGCGACCCATTGGGCGCAGCCGCGTTACTATCCTACCTGGATCCTCGCCACCACATCTATACTGCTGTCGCTAACGATAACGGCAGTTCTTTAATGGGGCAGGTGACATTGCACGAGGAAGAAACCTCTGCCCGCCTGACTTTCCTGGCTCCGGCGGAAGATCTGAACGGATTAACCCTGCCTCTGCTGGAGCATCTGGTAGCCCAGGTGGGGGAATGGGGCGCGTTCCACCTGCTGGCCGAAGTGGATGAGGATTGTGCGGCCTTCCGGCTGCTCCGACAGGCCGGCTTTGCCATGTACGCCTGGCAGCGCATCTGGAAACTACCCGACTCCGGCCCGGCCGGGAAGAAAGATCCCTGGCGGCAGGCAGCCGAGACAGATTGGCCGGCTGTCCAGTCGCTGTACGGGCAGATTGTCCCGGCTTTGCTTCACCCGGTGGAAACTTTACCGAAGCAGGTCATGGGCCTGGTATGCTCGCAAGGGAACCTGCAGGCCTACGTTACGTTGAAAAGTGGGCCAAAAGGGATCTGGATCCAGCCGATCGTTCCGCCTGATTCTGATTGTGTCTCCGAGCAGTTGGCCGGGCTCACCCAGACTTTGTCTGACCGGCACGCACGGCGCCTCTATGTCTGTGTACGTTCTTATCAGGCCTGGCTCGAGTCCGTGTTGGAAGACCTGGGTGCGGAGCCTGGTCCGCGCCAGGCAGTCATGGTCAAGCGGCTGGCAAAGCTCCAGAAGGTTGAAGAAAAGGTTTCCGCCATGGATAAAGTCCTGGTCAAACCTACTGCGCCAGTAGCGCGAGCGGTAATAAACCCGGAAATTCCGCCGAAAAAGTGATATAAAGCATATATGACGCAACTTAAAATAACTGACGATCTCGATGCCCTGCTGGGGGTATTACCCGGCAATATTGTCGAAGCCGTCCATAAAGCCAACGATTACGATAACCTGCTTGAGATCATCCTTGATTTGGGGCGCGTTCCAACCGCGCGCTATGTCCAGGGGGAAACAGTCCTGATCAATAAGGAAATCGCGCGTGCCGAGCTGGACCACGTGGTCGAGCGTATTGGCGAGTTCGACGCTGACAACCGCGCCGGTCTCGAGCGCACCCTGCACCGCATCTCCTGCCTGCGCAACCGGCGCGGGCACATTGTCGGGTTGACCTGCCGGGTTGGGCGCGCTGTATATGGTACGGTGGATATCATCCAGGACATCGTGGAATCGGGCAAATCCCTGCTCATTCTGGGCCGGCCGGGCGTGGGGAAGACCACGTTACTGCGCGAAGCCGCCCGCATCCTGGCAGAGACCAAGCGGGTCATCGTGGTGGACACTTCCAACGAGATCGGTGGGGATGGTGACGTACCGCATCCTGCGGTCGGCAAGGCGCGCCGGATGCAAGTCCGCGAGCCCATGCTCCAGCACGAGGTGATGATCGAGGCTGTCGAGAACCATAATCCCGAAGTCATCGTGATTGATGAGATCGGGCGTGAATTGGAAGCGGCGGCTGCCCGTACCATCGCTGAGCGCGGCGTCCAGTTGATTGGCACCGCGCATGGCCAGACCATTGACAACCTGCTGCTCAACCCGACCCTTTCTGACCTGATCGGCGGGATCGAAGCCGTTACCCTGTCGGATGAGGAAGCGCGCCGGCGCGGCACCCAGAAAACGGTGCTCGAGCGGCGTGCCCCGCCCACCTTCGACGTGCTGGTCGAAATCCAGCAGCGCGACCGCTTCGCCGTCCACATGGATATTGCCGCCTCGGTTGACAGCCTGCTGCGCGGATACCCGCTCCCTCCGGAAATCCGCTCGCGTGATTCGCAGGGCAAGATCCAGATCGAGAAAGTCAAAACCAATCCGAAGGCCAGGCCTGAGTCGGAATTTCGCATCGAAAATGGGAACACCACTGGTCCGCGCCGGACCCAGGGAATGCAGCCCACTCCCGGGCCTGTTTTGAATCCGGTCGAGCGGACGGAATTCAATCCCCCGGCTGAATCCCGCCGCACTCCACTCCAGGCGGTGCGCGTCTATCCCTACGGGGTGGCGCGTGACCGCTTGATCCAGGCCGCCAAGCGCCTGGGCGTCCCGGCACTGATCGCCAAGGATGCCGGTGAAGCAGATGTGATGGTGACCTTGCGTTCCTATTACCGCGATCGCCAGCAGGCGGTTATGCAGGCCGAGCATCGCGGCATGCCGATTTTTGTGCTGCGGGCCAATACGGTCAGCCAGATGGAACAATTCCTGAGCGATCTGTTTAATCTTTCGGAGATAATGCCAGGGACAGTTGAGCTGGACGCGGTCAAGATGCAGACGCAAGCGGCTATTGCTGCTGTGTTGAACGGGGAGCGTTGGGTCGACCTGCCGCCCGGTCCAGCCACCGAGCGGCGCCTGCAGCACGAGCTGGCCCGGGATGCCGAGCTGGTCTCGCATTCCTATGGCAAAGAACCCCGCAGACACGTTAGAATTTTCAGAGAATAGATGATCAGAGAATAGAGAGTAGTCTATACTATTTCCTGTTCACTGTTTTCTACTCTCTTCTCTCTGCTCTCAAAAAACCATGTTCATCACCCTTGAAGGTCCCGACGGTTCCGGAAAAACCTCCCACATGCAGCCCCTGGCTGAATGGCTGGAAGGCTGGGGCTACCGCGTCTACACCGCGCGCGAACCCGGAGGAACGCTCATCAGCGAGCAGATCCGCGATATCATTCATGATCTAAAGAACACTGAGATGCACCCGCATACCGAAACCCTGCTTTACCAGGCGGCCAGGGCTCAGATTGTAGAACAGGTGCTGCGTCCAAAACTGGCGGAAGGCTGGATCGTGCTGTGTGACCGCTATGCTGATTCCACCCTGGCCTACCAGGGCTATGGTCACCAGCAAAACATGGATGAAGTGCGGACGCTGGTGCATTATGCCACCGGTGGCCTGGTCCCGGACCTGACGCTGCTGCTGGATGTGGACGTGGAAACAGGTTTGAGCCGGCGGCAGAAGAGCGGCGGGGAATGGAACCGCCTGGACGCCTATCAGCTCGAGTTCCACCAACGGGTCCGCACAGGCTACCTGGAGTTGGCAAAGCAGGAACCCGGCCGTTGGGTGCGCGTGGATGCCTCCCAGCCGTGGGAACTAGTGCAGGAAGCACTGAGGGATGCAATTCTGAAGAAGCAGGTCTGAACGAGACAATTTCAATCCCCAAGTAATAAAAAAATCTTTTGAGCCCTTCCTTGGAAGGGCGTTTTTCTTGCTTTTTATGTAATGTTGTCGTACACTTTTTCTAACTGATGTTGCCGCGAATGTACGAAGAAAGTGGGATGAAGGAGAACCGATGTTTGAAATAACCCTTCCCAGAAATACTTCAGAACTGATTGATGATATTGACCATGAATGGTCCGCGCTCATGCACGTGGTGGACCAGCTCACCCCAGAACAAATGACCACATTGGATGCGGGCGGCTGGTCGCCGAAGGACAACCTGGCCCATCTGACCGAATGGCTGAAGATCCTGGTGGGCTACCACATGGATAAACGTCCCCCTTTTGAGGTCGTGGGTGTAGCCCCCGAGGTGACCGAAGAATGGGATATGGATGTGTTGAATAAGGTTTTATTGGAGCGCTACCGTCTCCGTTCCTCCGGAGAAGTTCTGGATGAACTCAAGCGGGTCCATGCCGAAGTGGTCGCCAGGTTGGCATCCACCTCCTTTGATGAGTTGATGAAACCGCGTCACGCTGATGATCCTGAGAAGCAGCCTCTTTTGAACTGGGTGCTTGGAAATACAACCGGTCACTTTTCCGAACACCGCGCGAACATTGAAAAAATGCTAACAAAATGAATATCCACCTTTTTTCCACGCCTGGCAGGGACGATATCCGCGATATCCTGGATGCCAGCCGTGCGTACCTGGAGGGGAAGAACGATCCGGTTGTCGCCTATCTTCCGGCAGCTTCCCTGGGTGACACGTACCAGGAATTCACCGAAAAAGCTTTCCGCGGTCTGGCGCGCATCCAGACAATCAATACCGAGCTGATGACCTTAGCTGAAATGGAAGCGATCCTGCGCAGCGCTGCCCTGATGTACATTCCCGGCGGGAACACTTTCCTGCTCAATCATCGCCTCCACCTCAGCAATCTCATGGATTATCTGCGCAAGAAAGTGATGGCAGGTCTGCCACTAGTTGCCTTCAGCGCCGGGACAGTCCTGTGCGGACCGAACATCCTCACCAGCAATGACCTCAACATGGTTGGAACCCCCCATTTCACGGGCCTGAATTTGGCCCCGCTAAACTTCAACAGCCATTATCCGCAGGATGAATATACCCGTGCCATCCGGGATGATTGGTTGAGCGAATACCATGTCTTTCATGATAATTCGGTCGTGATGCTGGCAGACGGTGCCTGCGTTCAAATTGATGGAAGGAAAACGCAGCTGGTTCGAGGGGATGCATGGATCCTGCGAAAGGGGCAGGAGAAGCAAAAACTCCAACCGGGTGTGCCGATCACCGGGTAGAACAGGCTCAATCATGGTGATTCCCGACTTCAGTGATTCCCCTTGCATTTCCTGGAAATAAATAGAGAATTGCGATAAAATATATAAAGAAAAGGAGAAATAATATGCGTAATATCCGCTGGCTTGTTTTACCATTTCTTTTGCTCTTCCTTTTGGGTTGTGGACTGCTCTCTGGAGTACAGCAGATTCAGAACGCAGCCACCACACAGCTGCCTGCCCTATTGACCAACGTTCCGACTGCGCAGGGGATGATCGAAACACTCGCGGCGCAGCAGAGTTCCAGCACCTGTACAGCCACCCCGACTTCGGGCGGCCTGGGGATCGGCTCGGATCGCGTCAAAACGGTGCTCCAGGCGACCGGACAGTTTACCTTCACAGACGGGACTGTGGATGGTCAGCCTGCCACCACCGCCACTCTCGCTTCGGCGGGAGCGTCCGCTTTTGGAGCGATAGCGAACGGCTTTTCCGCCCAATTCATAGGTGACCAATGCAATTTGAGCAAGATCGTAGTCATTGCTCCCTACACGGATCAACAAGAGACGGTCGACCAGGGTGTTGCCGTGGCCGGCGTCCTGTTTGCTGCCATCCTGCCGCTGGATGTCCAGGTGTCTCTCCTGCCCTGGCTGGCTGAAAATTACGCCAAAGTACCGGTTTCGGGCCAACAACAGACCACCATCAAGAATATGCTGTTCACTTTGTCACGAACTCAGGCCGAAATGCGCCTCGAGATTGTCCCGGCGGAATAGTTTTTACGGTCATGCGGGGTTTCCGCTAAGGGGGTAATTCCTGCTGGACTAATTCTTAAGTGGGTGCGGCGGGCTTTCCAAAAATGGATCGCCCGCCGTCTGTCGATCTCTGGTTGGCTGCCCGCTTATCGTTCCATGGTAAAATCCTCCAGACTTATTGCAGCATGATCTGGAAATAATGCAACCAACACCTGTTTATGATTCCGGCCAATTAGTACCGCATGCCCTCCAGGAACTCAAGGAAGCAGTGCGTTACCGTAACCTGCTTTTTCAACTGGTGCGACGCGATATTCTCACCCGTTATAAGCGTTCCTTTCTGGGCGTTGCCTGGACCATGCTCAGCCCTCTCGGCATCATGCTCGTGCTCAGCTTTGTTTTTTCACAATTATTTGGCCAAATCCATGCATACCCCGCCTATATCCTATGCGGCCTGATGGCCTGGAATTTCTTTTCGCAGAGTACCATGAGTGCGATCAGCAGCCTGGTCTGGGGGGGAGGATTGCTGCAGCGCATTTATATCCCACGGGCCTCTTTTGGAATTTCTGCCATCGGCTCGGGCGTGGTTAACCTGGCCCTGGCTTTTGTACCACTTGTCATCGTGATGGCCCTCACGGGGGTACCGGTCCGGATTACGGTGGTCTTCCTGCCGGTTTCTCTCTTGCTCCTGGCTTGCTTTACCCTCGGCATGGGCCTGATGATTTCAACCATCGCGGTCTATTTTCCCGACGTAGCCGAGATGTACCAGATCATCCTGACCGCCTGGATGTACCTGACCCCGATCATTTATCCCGAGACGATCTTTCCGGCCAAATATCAATTAATCCTGCGTCTGAACCCCTTCTACTACCTGGTCAAACTCTGGCGCCTGCCCCTGTATGATGGGCTCTGGCCCACCTGGGGTGAGATCTGGCCGGCTGCGCTGATGGCGATCGGGATGTTGTTGGTGGGGTGGCTCATCTTCACCGCAAAATCCGATGAATTTGCCTATCGCGTTTAAGGAAATTGCTGTGGAACCTGTGACTAATCTGGAAGAGGCGGTTCATCTCGAGGCTGTTTCAGTGCGTTATCGCGTACCCAGCGAACGCGTCGGAACTTTTAAAGAATACTTTATTCGCCGCCTGAAAGGCCAGGTTAAGATGCGAACGTTCTGGGCGCTGCAGGATGTCGCCCTGAATGTCTACCCGGGTGAAGTTTTTGGACTGGTGGGGGTGAACGGGGCCGGGAAGAGCACACTGCTCAAAGTGGTTGCGCGTGTATTGCGTCCCACCAAGGGCCGGGTGATCGTGAGAGGCAGGGTGGCACCCTTGTTGGAATTGGGGGCAGGGTTCCATCAGGAGTTGACCGGAGAAGAGAATATCTTCCTTAATGGGGCTTTGTTGGGCTACAGCCGTCGCGAAATGCAAAAAAAGTATGACCAGATAGTTGAGTTTTCGGAGCTTGGTGAATTTATCAATGCTCCTATTAGAACCTATTCTTCCGGTATGTTTGCACGCCTGGGTTTTTCGGTTGCCACGGCCAGCGAACCGGATGTGTTGATTGTGGACGAGGTACTATCCGTCGGGGACGAGGCCTTCCAAAGGAAATGTGAGGCGCGTATCGAGGCCTTCCGCAAGCGCGGCGCAGCCATTTTGTTGGTCTCTCATAATATGACCATGATCGAGGAAATGTGCCAGCGTGCGGCCTGGCTGGATCATGGGGCGCTAAAAGCGATCGGTGAGCCTGCCCAGGTCATTCGCGCCTATCGGGAAAGGGAAAGCTGAGGACCTATGCTGTTCGAACAAACAGATATTCCCGAGGTGTTGATCGTCAAGCCCAAGGTCTTTGGGGATAAAAGGGGTTTCAACGTGGAAACCTATCGTACGGATGGATTCGCCAACGCGGGAATTGCCGAAGCTTTCGTTCAGGATAATCAATCAGGCTCCCAGCAAGGCATTCTACGCGGGCTGCATTATCAGATCCGCCAAACCCAGGGAAAACTTGTGCGTGTAGTTGTCGGAGAGATCTTTGATGTCGCCGTCGACCTGCGGCGCAGTTCGGCGACTTTTGGCCGCTGGGTGGGTGTCTTTCTTTCTGCAGAAAACAAACAGCAAGTGTGGGTTCCGAAAGGGTTTGCACATGGTTTTTATGTCTTAAGTGATTGGGCGGAAGTGGTTTACAAAGTAACTGATTACTATGGTCCCGAGTGGGAACGGACGTTGCTGTGGAACGATCCGGCCCTGGGGGTCAAATGGCCGTTGTTGAATGGTCGCGCACCGGTTCTCTCGGAAAAAGACGCCCGCGGGAAATTATTATCGGAGGCGGATCTGTTCGAATAGGATTGGCATAATGAGGAATATACTGGTTACCGGCGGTGCAGGGTTTATTGGCTCCAATTTTGTCCGTTACGTTTTACATACCCAGCCTGACGTTTTTATCGTCAACCTGGACCTGCTGACTTACGCCGGCAGCCTGGAAAACCTGAAGAATTTGCCATCCCCGCAAAGATACGAATTTAAAAATGGTGATATTTGCAACCAGGCGTTGGTTGAGGCCATCCTGCGGCAGTATAAGCTTGACGCCATCGTTCATTTCGCCGCAGAGACGCACGTTGATCGGTCCATCTACGGCCCGGCTGCTTTTGTGCAAACCAATGTTGTTGGCACGTTTTCCCTTCTGGAGGCAGCGCGCAAGGTCTGGTTGGATGAAAACAAAGCGGAGGCAAAAGAGGTCCGCTTTCATCATATTTCCACTGATGAAGTCTTCGGTTCGCTGAGCGTGGATGCCCCGGCTTTTGAAGAAAGTACCCACTATTCCCCGAATTCTCCCTATGCGGCTTCCAAGGCCAGCAGTGATCACCTGGTACGTGCTTATTCGCACACGTACGGCCTGCCAATCACGCTCACCAACTGTTCGAATAATTATGGACCATACCAGTTCCCGGAAAAACTCATTCCTCTGATGATCTTAAACGCCCTGGAGGGAAAATCCCTGCCCATCTATGGCGATGGGAAACAGATTCGCGACTGGCTGTATGTGGAGGATCACTGCGAGGCCATCTGGCAGGTTCTGCAGCATGGGCGGATTGGTGAGAGTTACAATGTAGGTGGCAATAACCAGCCCACCAATATGGAAATCGTGGATACGATCTGTGAAATTCTGGATGAGTTGAGGCCTGCATCACATCACTTACCTTATGCCGATCTGAAGAAACATGTGGTTGACCGGCCGGGGCATGATCGGCGCTATGCGATGAATACCAGGAAAATTGAACTGGAGCTGGGTTGGCAGCCAAAATATGCTTTGAGGGAAGGCCTCTTGAAAACAGTTAATTGGTATTTGGAACATGGCGATTGGATCCAGGCCATTCACAGGCAGGAAGAATACCAGTCCTGGCTTGACAAGAACTACACCGAACGTGTGGAGGGCCGGAAATGAAAGGAATTATCCTGGCGGGTGGTAAGGGGACGCGTCTGCATCCACTCACCCTGGCAGTCAGCAAGCAGCTCCTGCCGGTGTATGATAAACCCATGATCTATTATCCGCTTTCGATGCTGATGCTGGCCGGAATGCGTGAGGTCCTGGTCATCAGCTCCCCGGAGGATCTACCGCTTTTCCGGCGTTTACTGGGCAGCGGTCAGCAGTGGGGCCTGCAATTCAGTTATGCTGAGCAAGCCGAGCCGCGCGGCCTGGCGGATGCTTTTATCGTTGGAGAGCAGTTTGTGGGTGAAAATCCGGCCTGCCTGATCCTTGGAGATAATATTTTCTTCGGCCACGGGCTGGCTGATCAAATGCGGGCTGCTGCGGCGCTGGAATCAGGAGCGCAGGTTTTTGCCTATGCGGTACGTGACCCGCAGCGCTATGGCGTGATTGAGTTCGATGACCAGGGGCGCGCCATTAGCCTGGAAGAAAAACCGGATCGGCCGCGTTCGAATTATGCAGTCCCGGGATTGTATTTCTACGATCAGCGCGTGGTGTCCTTTGCCAGGGCGCTCAAGCCTTCGGCGCGTGGTGAGATCGAAATCACCGACTTGAATAAAGTCTATCTTGAAATGGGCCAGTTGCAGGTACAACCATTGGGGCGCGGCATTGCCTGGCTGGATGCCGGCACACATGAATTGCTGCTGCAGGCAGCCAATTTTATCCAGACAGTTCAGGAGCGACAGGGTATTATGATCTCCTGTCCGGAGGAAATTGCCTATCGAAAAGGTTTCATCTCCCGGGATGCATTGGTTGAAATTGCCCGTTCATACAAGAATAATGGCTATGGTGAGTACCTGTTTCGGTTGACCGAGTCAGGAATTTAATGAAATTAATCCTTTTAGGCGATAAAGGCCAGCTGGGCTGGGAATTGCAGCGCACCCTGCAGCCCCTTGGGGTGGTTAACGCGTGCGATTTCCCTGAGGTCAACCTTGCAGATTCAGCCAGCATTCGGAACATGGTTCGGGATTGCCACCCGGATGTGATCGTCAATGCAACGGCATATACTGCCGTGGACAAGGCTGAGAGCGAACCGGAACTTGCTGAAGCGATTAATGGCACGGGGCCAGGCTTGCTGGCAGAAGAAGCCCGTAAATTGAATGCCGTCCTGATCCATTACTCAACCGACTATGTTTTTGATGGCACAAAAGGTGCCCCGTATAGCGAGGCCGATCTACCCCATCCTGTCAATGTGTATGGGAAGAGTAAACTGGCCGGGGAGCAGGCCATCCAATCCGTGGGTGGGGATTACTTGATATTCCGTACGGCCTGGGTTTACAGCCTGCGCCGTGATAGTTTTGTTTCCAAGGTATTGGGATGGGCGCGAAATAATGAGGTCCTTCGAGTGGTGGATGACCAGGTAAGTAACCCCACCTGGGCGCGCATGTTGGCGGAGGCGACTGCACAGGTTCTTGCCCGTGGGCATGGCTACCTGCGGGAGCGCACCGGCCTATACCACCTGGCTGGAGACGGTTACGCAAGCCGCTATGCCTGGGCGCGCGAGATCCTCAGGCTTGATCCCGCACAGCCGGAGCAGAAGGTGAAACAACTGCTTCCCGCCCGAAGCTCGGATTTCTCCACCCCGGCTCAACGTCCACTTTTCTCGGCACTGGAATGCCGGAAGTTTAAGCAGACTTTTGATTTGTGTCTGCCAGTCTGGGATAAAGCCCTGGAATTGGCGCTGATATAACCGGAAAGTTTTTTGTTAGCTTGATCGAGAGGCCAACTCCTCCATCGCCCGATATTAGGATGCCGTTGCAGCCTTAAAAGCGGTTCCAATCCAATTCTTTTGAGCAGGCCAGCTTGATTTTACATAAAGTGAATGATCCACCTTCAGTTTCAGTGATAATAGTAACCTGGAACAGCATCCAGTACCTTTCTGGTTGCCTGGATGCCCTGGCGGCACAGGTATTTAAGGATTTTGAAGTCGTGCTCATCGATAACGGCTCCACAGATGACTGCCTGGGTTTGGTGAAGAACTATACGTCTCTTCTAAAGATCCGCCTCGAACGGTTGGGTGAAAACAAAGGATTTGCTGCCGCCAGCAACCTCGGGGCGCGCCTGGCACGCGGACAATGGCTGGCTTTGCTCAATCCGGATGCTTTTCCTGAACCGGACTGGCTGGAAAAATTGCTTGGTGCGGCCGGGAATGATCCAGCATTTTCCTTCTTTGCCTCCCGCCAACTTCAAACCAATGCCACTCATCTTCTCGACGGTGCCGGAGATGCTTTTCACATCAGCGGCGTGGCCTGGCGCCGGTATGCCGGATGGCCATCCAGCCAATTCGGTTTGAAGATGGAGGAGGTCTTCAGCCCCTGTGCAGCGGCGGCCCTGTATCCACGCCAGGCGTTCCTGGATGTGGGCGGATTTGACGAGGATTTTTTCAGCTACCATGAAGATGTGGACCTGGGCTTCCGCTTGCGGCTGCAAGGTTTCAGATGTTTGTATGTGCCGGAGGCTGTTGTACACCATATTGGCTCGGCCAGTTATGGAAAAGCAAGCGCTTTTGCCATTTATCATGGGCATCGCAATCTGGTTTGGAATTATGTAAAAAATATGCCCCCAGTGTTGTTCTGGTCGTATCTCCCATTCCATTTGCTGATGAACCTGGTCTTTTTACTTTATTTCTCGCTCAAGGGACAAAGCAAGGCCATTTGGCGTGCCAAAAGGGATGGGTTGCGCGGGCTTGGCCGCATGCTGCGCAAACGAAAAGAAATTCAACACCAGCGACGCGTCCCGGTGAGGTCACTCTACCGTTTAATGGAGCGCAATTGGCTTGCTCCGATCAAGTTTAAAGTGCAACAACGGCGCTTTTCAGAGGAACGCTGAGATGGTCCAGCCTGCTCTGCCCTCCAACCAGCCCTTGGTGACATTATCAATCGTCAGCCACGGGGATGCGGAAAAAATTGGGCGCCTGCTGAACAGCCTGCAAACCTGTGAACTGAACAGCCAATTCCAGGTGATCCTCACAGACAACCTGGGAGACAACCTGCCATCATTTGACAATCTGGCGGGGATATCATTTGAAATGCTTCGCAATCATCAGCCGCGTGGATATGGCTGGAACCACAACCAGGCCTTTCGATTGGTAAAAACAAAATATTTCTGCATTTTGAACCCTGACATTCTCTTCGTGCAGGCAGTTTTCGGACGCTTGATCGCTCTCCTGGAAACTGGTAAGGCAGGCATTGTTGCCCCGCTTATTGTTGACTCGAGCGCTGTCGTCCAGGATTCATTTCGGACTCTCCCCACTCCGCTGGAAATTATTCGGCGAAAAATCCCGGGGTACCACCCGGCTCCAATTCCCGCAGACGCCGATGGCCTTGTCAGGCCGGATTGGATGGCGGGAATGTTCCTGTTTCTGAAGAGCGAGACCTATCGCAAGCTGAAAGGTTTTGATGAAAGCTACCGTCTTTATTTCGAGGATGTCGATCTTTGCACCCGGGCACGCCTGATGGGCTTGAAACTGCTTGTTGATACTCATGTCCTTATTCAGCATGACGCCCAACGTGCCAGCTCCAGGAATTTCCGCCATTTGCTCTGGCATGTTGAAAGTGCATTTCATTTCTATACTTCGCCTGTCTATCGACAGGCGCTTCAAAACAGATCAGCGTCCACAGGTCAATAACAGCGCTATACTTAATGGAATGAAAAAACAAGGATTCTCCATGCATAAATCGAAGGAAAGCGAATGAAGAAGTTGATGTTGAAACCACCTGCTTATGATGATTTATTGCATCTCCTGGCTGCCTGGCGGGTTTGGATCGGCGGCGCTTTTTTGGGGGCGGCTGTCGCAACGATCGTGTATCTGCTTGTCCCGCCTTCCTATCGCGCTCAAGCTACTGTCCTGGTGGATCAGAATGTTGAACAGGTGATCCCTAAAGAAAAAACAGATTTGCGCAAGTATACTTATCTCCAGCGGGAGACAGATAAATTAGTCGAAATTGCCTGGTCAGACCAAACTCTCTCATACGTTACCGCTCAAACAGGCCTGCCTGTTGCCGGGTTGCGGGATGGTCGCCTGCATTTGAGCCAGCCAAGCGACGGAGGCTGGCATTTCCTGGCCGACGCGCCGGATCCTGTGAATGCTTCTGCTCTCGCCACGGCCTGGGCGCGGGCTTTCGTGGAGGAACTCCAATCAAAACCGGCCGGAATCAGCCCGCTGCTTGAAATCAATTTCACCCAGCAAAAGGATCTGCCAATCAGCAGGACTGTTTCGTTGGGGATATATGTGTTCGGTGGAGCACTTTTGGGGATTTCCTCGCTGGCGCTTTTCCTGCTTTTCTTTGACCGGAAGAATCCCTGACATGCCACAGGTCACTCTGGAACAGCTTAAACGGATTGAACGTTTTCTTTGGGCGGCTACACTGGTGGCATTGCCGGTAACCAGCTTTAGATTCTTGCCCTTCATGGGGACTGATACTCAAGTTCGACCGCTATCTCTCATCCCGGCTGTCCTGCTCCTGTTCGTACTCGGATTCCGATGTGTGCTGGAACGCCGTTTGATCTTCTGGAGCGGTAATTTCCAGCCTTTATTGGTATTTATCCTGGTTGCAGTCATCTCCAGCATGGTGGGTTTCTTTTATGCGCCCGTGAATTTGCTTTCTTCTACTTATTCAAGCCGGATTCTACGAGCCTGGCTCTCTTTCGGGGTCGGCCTGGTTTTCCTGGTTATTTCAATGTGCATGAATCAGGATGAACGGGATCTAAGATTCACGATCAAATGGATTTATGTGGGTTTAATACCGGAGGTAGTCTGGTCCCTGTTACAGATTTCCAATATTTACTTGATCCGTCTTTTTCCGCTGGATAGCATCCAAAGAACCGTGATGATGGCAGGATTGCCACCCAATGGCCGCATTTCCGGGTTGGCATTGGAGCCATCCTGGCTGGCGGCCCAGGTTATGACCATCTATTTGCCATGGGCTTTTGCTTCTTTTTTGAAGGATTATGACTGGGGCGGTCGTCGCTGGCTGGAGGGCGTCATTCTGGCGGCCTGTGCTGTCCTGCTAATTTTTACTTATTCGCGTAGCGGAATCCTGATCACCATAGGGACGGTCATCCTGACATTTATCATTGCAGGCAGGGAGCGGATTCAGCAAGCCTGGAGATGGTTTATCTCCCCCTTGCATTGGAAACGGCTTTTCCGAAACAAATTACTGGAAGTCAGCCTGAGGATTATGGTCATGATGGCAATTCTAGCCGGCCTGGCGGGCGGGGCGTATATTTTGTCCCGGAATCGATATTTTGCCCAGATTTGGCAATCAAGAAAAACCAATCTGACAAGTTACTTTGTTGATATCTATGCCGGGCCTCGCCTGGCTTACTCCTGGGCTGGTTGGAACGTTTTTGAGCAGCACCCCTGGAGCGGGGTGGGGTTGGGCGCGGTGGGCCTTTATCTTGCCAGGGCCTTGCCAGATTGGGCACATTTTAATAATCCTGATGTCGCACAACTTCTTTCACCGGATAATCAGGTTTATCCAAATACCAAGAATTTGTATATCCGCCTTTTATCCGAAACTGGCATCCTGGGATTCTGGGCTTTTATTTCATTGTATTTACTTGCGCTCGGCAAGATATTGAAGCTGCTGCGCTCAAAACGGAAAGAACTGGCTTTCCTGGGTACGGCCAGCCTTATGGCCTGGCTTTCCATCGTCGTGCTCGGCTTGACGCAGGATTCCCTGGCCATGCCGATCATCTGGATTCCTTTGGGCATATTGATTGGTATGAATGTCCAGAAGTTTTGAGTATAATCGTTGCGACCACTCAATTAAGCATCTCCGGCCCGCACTACGCGTAGAGATCGCGATTTTATTCCCGAGCGGCAGCAACGGGATGGAAAATTGAAAGAAGTCGACATCCTTGATCTGGAGAAGTCATGAGTTCCACGATCGCGCCTGAAAAAGAGCCGCAATCCCTGTTTATCCTTTCCTTGTTGGCCTTTCTTGAATTGTTTTTATCAGGGTTGGTCACTCTGTTGATTAACCCCGACCCTAAAAATGCTCTTATATTCGGTTTTTCTGCATTAAGACTGACGCTGGTTGTGGGGATCTGGATCCTGGCGATCTTTGTCTTTGTTGCTGGTGTTATGGCGCGCAAGAATAAAACGTCGTTGGATTCCGCCTATTTGGTCCATAAGGGTAGAAACCTCCGGCGAACCATCTATGCCTTGTCTTTTGCCTTGATCCTTTGGGGCTGGTTGGCGCTTTTTTGCCCTGCCTACATTTTTGGTAAACTGATATATTTTTCTGAACGGATTCAGCCCTTTTCCATTGCACTGGGAGCCTCCCTGGCCCAGTTCTGGCTTTTCTTCTTGTTTGCCCGGGGGCGGCTTGGTTTACTTTTCCCAGGCAAAGGTGACATCCAAAAATATTGCCGGCCGACCCTGCTCTTTGCGGTTGTCTTGATCGGTTTGGGGATTTTCATTGCCTCCACTAAATTCGGCCTGCTGGCGAGCCTTATTTATTCGAATGTTCCGGGAATCCCGTTGTCCGGCCTTCAATTGTTCTTTATCCTGCTCCTGGCAGGCTTGTGGATTGCATTTTTGCCCAATCAGGAAAACGCCCAGCCCTTTTGGAATATCGTAAAAAGGTACCGGCTGATCCCCGCCCTTATCTTCCTTGCGGCCGTCCTGGTATGGGGGTTCACTCCCATGCTCAGACATTTTTTCTCCCTCGAACCGGCGGCACCAAGCTACCAACCTTTTCCATATTCTGACGCACGCACCTATGATCTGGGAGCAATTTCCATCCTTCGAGGATATGGGATCTCTTTCTATGGACTGCCACTCTATTCGATCTTTCTGGCGGTCCTGCATTTCTTTGCCGGTTCCAACTATACGCTCATGACCTGGCTGCAAATCCTCTTTCTCGCCCTTATCCCGGTCATCCTGTTTCTCCTTGGAGAAAAATTCCACAGTACTGCTTTTGGTATCTTCCTGTCGATTGTATTGATCCTCCGCCAGAGAAATGCCATTGTGCTTTCCTATAAGGTTTCCTCGGTCAACCCAAAGCTTTTTATGACCGAAGAAATTACCTTGCTGGGAATTGTATTGTTGGCTTACCTGGTTTTCATGTGGATTCGGGATCGGGAAATCTGGCAGGCTTTACTTTGCGGTGGGTGCATCGGCGCTGCCGCACTTATCCGATTAAATCCCTTTTTCCTGTTTCCAGCAGTAGCCTGTCTGGTCGTGCCTGCGTTTTGGGCGGCGGGTAGGAAAAATTTATTCCGTCATCTGGCGACCTTTACACTGGCTTTCTTGATTTTCATTGTCCCCTGGATCCTCAGCAGTGTCGACTCGCAGGGCAGGCTGTGGTTGTTTATCAAATTGGACAGTGTCATCAATCAACGTTATGAAGGCTCCGGACCCTCCATTCAGGGATATACGGATTCCAATCTGTCTAAATTGGGACTTGCTACCGTCAATTTGAACGGGCAAGCAGTTGCTCCCATCCAATCCAACGGCCCCCAGGATCGGGTGGTTGATGATTATGCAAAAGCCATACTGGCGCAGAAAAGTGGCGACACGTTAGTGAAGGGCAATGCTGATACGGGTGGAATTTCCTATCGCCTCTTTTATCATCTTTTCCATAACTTATCCACCTCAGTCCTGTCCATGCCGGATTCGTTGATATATGATGATGTAAACCATTTGAGTCGGCGTATCTACTGGTCTGATTCAGGGGGATGGCAGGGGGACTTGCCCTTCGTCCAGGTTGGGCTGGTCTTCCTGAATCTTGTCCTGGTTGCGATTGGCCTGGGGTACAGTTGGATCCATCACCGCTGGGCAGGGATGATCCCCATGACTGTTTTTATCGCCTATTCTGTGTCGCTAAGCGCTGCAATGAATTCGGGCGGAAGATATCTCGTCCCGATGGATTGGGTTCTCTATTTTTATTACGGATTGGCAATTGTTTTGATCGTCAGGTTTGTCCTTAAGGTCCTGGCAGGTGGGGAGCAAAGCCGGCCTGCCAGCCATGATACGGGTGCAGGACAGTCGATCTCTGACCGGCGTAAACTAGGATTTTCGCTGGCAGGGATCATTTTTCTGGCCAGCCTGATCCCGATTGCCAATTTTGTCCTGCCAGTTTTGACCACCTCGACCAGAAACCAGGCATATGTGGAAGCAGTCAGAGGGAATATCTCCGCGCAAGAAAACCCTGGTGCGGATATCGTCTATGGAGAGATCCTGTATCCTTATTACGAAAAAGACACGCTTACGTTTAATTTTCTTACGCCCACGGGTGCGACGAGCTATATGATACCCAGAACACCGGCATTGAAGGCGGAACTGAGCGGAGGAGAACGTGCCTTTATCGTCCTGCTCAGCGACAATAGAAATAATCCGCAAATGGCATCGATTTATCTGTTGCAGAATGCAAGTACGAAGCTCATTTGGAATGATAAACCATAATTTGAAGCGAATTCGTATCCCCTGACCCGAAAAAATGCCAACAGCTGCCGGCTTCCATTACTTTTTACATGAGGGGGGCAGCGGAATGAAACCTCCTCTGGTGCTCATTCACAGTGCTGGCGGCGACCATTTATCCTGGCCACCGGAATTGCGCCGTCTGCCAGGATTTCGTGTTATTACACCCGATTTGCCCGGGCACGGTAAAACAGCTGGGCCGGGCTGCCAATCTGTCCAGGATTATGCTCGCGATATCATAGATTTCATCGATATTGTCGGCCTTTCCCGGGCAGTGTTCGTCGGGCACGGTATGGGTGGCGCCATCTCGCTGACTCTTGCTCTTGATTACTCCGACCGTGTCGCCGGGATTGGATTAATATCAACCGGTCCGACATTGCCAATCCCCTCGCCGGTTATCGAAAATGCCGCCAATCTATCCACCCTCCCGCTGGCCATTAAGAATTTCCTTGAAATATTGCTTGGCTCCCAAACCCCGGAAAACCTGAAAAAGATTGTTTCCAATCGATTGACCGAAACCAGGCAGACGGTCCTGCTGGATGATCTGCTGGCCTGTGACAGGTTCAACGTGGCCGACCGTCTCAATGCCATCCGGGTGCCGGTTCTGGTGGTTTGCGGTACCGGGGATAAACTAACCCCATTGCGTTTTTCCCAATTCCTCTCCAGCAAGATCCCAGGCGCAGCTTTACAGACGGTGGAAGGAGCAGGGCATATGCTCTTGATTGAGCAGCCGGGCCGCCTGGCGAAACTGATAAACGTTTTTATGGCGACCATACCCTACATTCCGGGGGCATAAATCTCCTGGTCCTTTCCAGGAACAAAAAAGTGATTTATGGGTGGCTGTCAGGCAATTCATTTTCCGAACACTTCTCTAATAATCGGAATGGCATTCTGCACCGCCCGCGCCCGGTGGCTCAGGCGGTTTTTTTCGACCATTTCAAGTTCGGCCATTGTGCGGCCAAGTTCAGGGATAAAAAAGATCGGGTCGTATCCAAACCCGTTCGAGCCGAGTTCTTTGGGAATGATCTCACCTTCGCACAAACCTGTCGCCAGCTGTACCTTGCCTGATGGCGAAGCCACGGCCACGGTCGCACGGAAACGAGCCGTCCATGGACGCCGGTAGCCATCAAGTTTTTCAAGCAAATACTTGCGACGATCGGCGTCTGTGGCGTCAGGCATGGGGCTGAAACGATGGGAGTGCAGACCGGGCTGTCCCCCGAGCGCATCCACTTCCAGACCTGAGTCATCACCCAGGGCGATCATCCCGCTGGCCTGCGAAAAAGCGATCGCTTTCTTGGATGCGTTTTCGGCATATGTCTGGCCATCTTCGGGTATTTCAAGCACCAGGCCGAGCTCGGCTGGAGTGAGCAGGATGAGTCCCAGGCTGCCCAGAAGGGCTTTTATCTCGACAACTTTCCCTTTGTTGTTGGTGGCGATAAGTAAACGTTGCATGGTTTTTAAGTCTGTCATTCATCAGTTTTTGTCGATCTGTTCCAGTGCCCAGCTGGTGTGTTGGCGTACCAACGGCTCATCGTCCTGCAGCGCCTTTTCAAGGGCCGGGATTCCTGCCGAATTCCCGGAGTTTCCCAATGCGACAGCCACGTTGCGCAGATAGCCGCGTCGCCGGGCTCGCTGGACCGGGCTGTCTTTGAACTTCTGGTTGAATTCGTGCGGTGTGAGCAGTAGATCGGTACTCAAAACCGGACCTGGCAGGCCTGGATATGGTGCGAGACTCTGGTCGTACTCATTCGCCGAAAACCGGTTCCATGGGCAGACCACCTGGCATACATCGCAGCCGAAGATCCATTTGCCCATTTGCGGTCGCAGGTTGGACGGGATTTCGCCCTTGTTTTCGATGGTCAGATACGAAATGCAGCGCCGGGCGTCAATTGTCCGGTCTGGCAGGATGCAACCGGTGGGACAGGCTTCAATACAGCGCGAACAGGTCCCACAGCGATCGGCTGTAAAGGGCAGGTCGGGTTCCAGCTCGATTCCAAGCAGGATTTCAGCCAGCAGGAAATAGGAACCAGCTTTCGGATTGATGAGACAGGTATTTTTTCCAACCCAACCCAGACCGGCGCGCTGGGCCAGCGCGCGTTCCAGAATGGGACCCGTATCGGTGTACCAGCGCTGCGGTAGTGGGGTTCCAGCCAGCCGCTCGATAAACCCGGATAACGCTTTTAGCCGTTCTGGTAAAACCAGGTGGTAGTCCCGGCCCCAGGCATAAGCAGCAACCTGTCCCCTGAGGGCAGTTACTTCGTCAGGTCGGGCAGTCTTTGGGTCCGGATGGTGCATGCCGAGTATAAGGATGGAACGGCACCCGGGAAGAAGCGTGTGGGGGTCACGCCGGCATGTACGGGCGCGCTTAGTTGCCAGATAATCCATTGAACCATGCCGCTCCAGCATCAGCCAGTTCTCATAGGCAGAAAAATGGGGCGGCGGGTCGGGAGTTGTGACGCCCACCAACGCAAAACCCAGTCGGCGGGCCTCATTTTTGATAGCTTGGACGATTGACACGGAATTTTTTATTGCACCTTGATGTAAATCGACACTACCTGCCCTGGTGGAAAATTGGCGCCCTTGTCATTCTGCAAGACGAAGACGGCACTGTAATCACCTTGGAGCTTGGGAGCCTTCAACGAAAGTGTAAGATCGATGGTTTCACCCGGCAGAACAGCTTTATATATATTTACCTGGGCGTTTTGCCAATCTGTCCCGACTCCGCCCCAACCAAAAACAAGCCTATAATTCAGATTCCAGGTGCATGGGCCAGGATTCAAGACTTCCCATGTCTTGTCCATGACTTCACCGGGGGCAGCTACGTAACCATCCGGATAATTCACATCCGAAACGTATTTCATATTATCGCAACTCGATTGTGAAGTGACCCTCGGTGTTTTCAAGGCGAGCGCTGTGACCGAGGGTGTGCCGGGCAAGGGGGTATCTGTGATAAGCGGGGTATTGGTGCCTTCCAGGGTGGGGGAGGCCTGGGGGGTGTTGGTGGCTGTCGGCAGGGCCAGTGCGGTCTGCGTTTGATAAGCGAGAGCGGTCGAGGCAATCTTCGTATAAATTGGTGCCGTATCAACTGTGGGCGCAACGGCCGCGCCTCCACTGCAGGCAGACAGGGCGAGCAGGCAAACGGCCATCAAGAACCTGGCTGTATTTTTAGAACAGTGCATTTTGAATCTCCATCAGGAACCTGGCAAAATGGGCATAACACTCAAAAATGGTAATTTCATTATATCAGAATCAAATTGGAATCTAATTTTACCCCTTGGGGTGGTAATTCTATCCCTTATGGAAATGTCCAGTTTTTGGGTACGCCGGAACCACATTTCTACCATTCTTGGAACAATCCAGCCATAGTTATAATGTTTTGAAGGTCAAGAAATGGCGATTTCGCTTGACTTTCTTTTGTTGGATGAGAAATTATTATGCCTGATGTCTCTTATTTGATCGCTGCCAGCTCGCCGATGGCCATCCCACTGGCTTTTATTAAGCACCCCAAAGCCCCAAATCTACAAATTCAATATAAACCACATGAATTACCGTTACTTGTCTGCAAATTTTCGGACACGGTGTTCATCAACATGGTCAATCCTGCACTGCGAATGATCGTCACTTATCTTGCAGATATTTTGGATTGGTTATCCGATTTGCCGGGATTACCCAAATTAACCTTGCCGGTGCGGTAAGGAGAAAAGCGGACAAATTATGAGACTCATCAGACGACTATTTATCGCACTAGTGGGCCTGGCAATTGCGGTGGCAGTGCTGGCAATCCCACCGGCCTATACGACCGCAGCCAGTACACGGCCAACCCATTACTACCTGGTGGACCGGGTACCCAATAATGCCGACTATGCGACCCTGGCAGGCTGGGGCATTAATACCGCGGTGGTGAGCTTCAACGTGGACGGGAGTGCCGCGACCTGGCGCACGAAACTTCAAGCTGCGCTTAATGCGGGGATCAATATTGTCATTTGGCCCAGCGCCGCTACAAACCCGCGCAGTAACTGTAATTGGGAATCTCCCTACCCTGTCAGCACCAATGGTGACATTTCCAGGGTAACGGCATTACTCGACGTGGCAACGCAATACTCCAATTTTATCGGCATAATCAATGCGCATGAGGCATTATGGACGACTTGTCCTGTGTCTTTTGATGAAATGGCTGGTCTGAAAACCAAGTTGAAAGCCTACACGCTGTCGAAAGGTAGAGGTGATGTAAAGGTCTGGAATTACATTAACAGCCTCTATAGCGAAAGCACTTTCCCGGCAAGTCAAATATCCCGCATTATGGATGTGGCTGTCGTCTGGAAGCATTGTGCCGGGAATGCAGAAGGAAGTTGTGATGTTGGTAGCAGCTCCGCCCTGGCAATGATTAACAGCAATCGGACAAGATTGACTGCTGCGGGACTGGATGGTACGGTTGAACTCGTTTATCTAATCCAAACCTTCACCTACAATTCGCCGTACACCACTCGATTTACCCTTTCGCAACTTGAAACCTATTCCTGCGAATTTCTAAACACGTCTGCATTGGATGGTTTCGGATACTATACCTGGGATGCCACCTGGTATGACGGAGACCTCTCCAGTTGGCCCGACCTGCAACCCGCGCTTCCTTATGTTCACCAGACATGCACAAACAACGCCGCCACCACGCCTACCCAAACAACCACTGGGACTGGCACACCGGTATCCTCTGCGACAAATACACCGACCCCCAGCAGCACTTCCCCGGCTCCCTCAGGTAGTTTTTCCTTTGGGTCAATAAGCGATACTCATGATCAGGTATCCAACGTTACGCAAACCGTTAATCAACTTAGGTTATTGAATCCGAACTTTATCATCCACAACGGTGATTATGAAAACGATGGGGTGGTAACCAGTGAATGGAATGACATGACTACCGTACTCAATAACGCTGGTTTATTCACGAAAGCGTTTATCGTACGGGGGAATCATGACGATCATGTATCAGGTAGTGCTACTCTTTGGCAAAATTATTTTACCAATTATTTCGGTTCTGCCACCCGGCCGCTTCCCGCAGGTGTCAGTAACTACGTTGCGATGAATGCAAGTTCAACATATCTCACTTATTCCTTTGATTATGGTAACTCCCGTTTTATCGGCGTGGATGTCCCCGGAGGTCCGGGTCTGATCACAAGCGCGCAATATACCTTTATGGATCAGCGCCTGACCAATGCAGAAAGCCTGGGATTGGTTCATGCTTTCATTTTCTTTCACGGCCCGGAATATTGTGTAGAGAGTACCCACTGCAGCTGTACTGCAAAAGCGGACAGCAGTTGTACGCCGTCGTCATTTATTACGTTGGTCAACAAACACCCAATCATTACAGCCACGTTCCATGGACATGAACACGTCCTGGGTCATGTTCACATGGACAATACCCGCATATCAACGCTAACGCATCCCTATGAAGAGTTCTTTACGAGTTCGGCCGGAAACCCGTACAGTTTTACAATGTATCCTAACCGGATTGATGATGATTACACGAGTCATACTCTGAGGTCTTTTGGTTTAATAACTGTCAATGGATCTTGCTTTACAGTTGGCCTTTACCACACCGGTACGACTGCTCCGGCATGGTCAAAGACCTTTAATAAAGGTACAGGTGACTGTTCAGTGGTCCCGCCTTCCACCCCTACTCGAACACCCACGTCAACAAACACACCTACAACTGGACCAAGTAGCACCCCAACCCCAACATTCACTACGACAAATACTCCTACAGTTGGGCCGAGTAATACACCTACCCCAACATTCACTGTGACAAGCACACCTACCATTGGTCCAAGCAGCACACCTACCCAAACATCCACTGCGACAAGCACTCCGACAGTTGGACCGAGTAGTACGCCAACTTCCACCTTCACTCCCACCGTTGTCCCGACCAAAACCGATACCATCACATCCATCACCTCTGACATCCCCAACCCATCGGTGGTCGGGCAAACGGTCACGTTCTTTTACAGTGTTACCGCGGCTGTTCCAGGAAGTGGGACGCCTTCAGGCAGTGTGACGGTTTCTGATGGCACCCAAAGTTGTACTGGCGACGTTGCCACAGGTAGTTGTTCCATTGCCTTTGCAACTCGTGGCAATAAAAAACTTAACGCCACTTATCTGGGCGATCCGAATTTCAACGGCAGTATCTCCACGCCGGAAATGGCCCATAATGTTCTGCAAGCCGATACCACGACCAGTGTCACATCTGATCTGCCCGATCCATCCGTGGTTGGTGAAGCGGTCACCATCCAATACAGCGTTGTCGTAGTCGCTCCAGGAAGCGGAACGCCCACTGGAAATGTGACTGTTTCGGATGGCACACAGAGTTGTACTGCTGATGTTGCCGCGGGCGGTTGTTCCATCGCTTTTTCAACAGCTGGTGAAAAAGCCCTTACCGCCACGTATGCGGGCGATGCGAATTTCAACGGCAGTATCTCCACGGCAATGCCTCATACGGTCATTCCAGCCCTTCCTGTCGATACCACCACGAGCATCATGTCTGACCTGCCCAATCCATCCGTGGTCGGTCAGGCGGTCACGATCCAGTTTAGTGTCGTCGTAGTCGCTCCAGGAAGCGGAACGCCCACTGGCGAGGTGACGGTCACGGATGGCACACAGAGTTGCACCGCTGATGCCACGGTTGGAAGTTGTTCGATTGCCTTTGCATTATCCGGTCTAAAGAACCTTTCCGCCACTTACGCAGGCGATGCGGGCTTCAATGGCAGCACCTCCCCGGTAGCGGTTCATACTGTAAATAAAGCCAATACCACCATAACGATCAACTCTGATCAGCCCAATCCATCGGAGGTTGGTCAAGCGGTCACGATCCAGTACAGCGTTGCGGTGTTGGCTCCGGGCATTGGCGCCCCGAATGGCGATGTTACAGTGACGGATGGTGTGCAAAGTTGTACTGGCAGCATCGCTGCAGGAAGTTGTTCCATCGCTTTTTCAACCGCTGGCGAAAAAACCCTTACCGCCACGTACGTGGGTGATACGAATTTCAACGGCAGTATCTCCACGGCAGTGGCTCATACGGTCATTCCAGCCCTTCCTGTCGATACTACGACGAGCATAACATCTGACATGCCAAATCCATCGGTGGTTGGTCAGGAGGTTACGATCCAGTTTAGTGTTGCCGTAGTCGCTCCAGGCAGCGGCACGCCCACTGGCGAGGTGACAGTCACGGATGGCACACAGAGTTGCACCGCTGACGCCACGGTTGGAAGTTGTTCGATTGCCTTTGCGTTATCCGGCGTAAAGAACCTTACCGCCACTTACGCAGGCGATCCGGGCTTCAATGGCAGCAGTTCCCCGGCAGCGGTTCATACGGTGGATAAGGCCGATACCGCGACGAACATCACCTCTGACCTGAGCGCTCCATCGCTGGTTGGTGAAGCGGTCACGATCCAGTACAGCGTTGCCGCGGTTGCTCCGGGAAGCGGTATGCCGAATGGTGATGTGCTGGTGACGGATGGTGTGCAAAGTTGTACCGGCAGCATAGCTGCAGGAAGTTGCTTCATCGCCTTTGCAACCGCTGGCGAAAAAACCCTTGTCGCCACGTATGTGGGCGATGCGAACTTCAATGGCAGTGTTTCCCCTGCAGCGGTTCATCCGGTCAACCCAGCCAATCCTGCCGATACCACGACGAGCATAACATCTGACATGCCAAATCCATCGGTGGTTGGTGAAGCGGTTACGATCCAGTACAGCGTTGCCGTGGTGGCACCAGGAAGTGGAATACCCACCGGAAATGTGACTGTTTCGGATGGCACACAGAGTTGCACTGGTGATGCCGCAGCAGGAAGTTGTTCCATCACCTTTGCAACTGTTGGCGAAAAAGCTCTGATTGCCACCTATGCAGGCAACGCGGACTTCAACGGCAGCACCTCTCCGGCAACGGTCCATACGGTGCATAAAGCTGATACCACGACGACGATTGCCATTGCATCTGACCTGATCGGTCCTTTGGCGGTCGTTTCTTCTGTGGTCGGTCAACCGGTCATGATCAATTACAGTGTTGCCGTGGTTGCTCCGGGAAGCGGCACGCCTACTGGCAGCGTGACTGTTTCGGACGGTACGCAAAGTTGTACCGGCGACGTTGCGGCAGGCGGTTGTTCAATCGCCTTCACAACACCTGGTGCAAAAACACTTACTGCCACCTATGCAGGCGATGCAAACTTTAATGATAGTGTCTCCACCCCGGTAACTGCTCTCATGGTCGATACCGCCGATACCGTCACAACCATCACGTCAGATCTGCCTGCTCCATCAGTGGTCGGTCAGGCCGTCACGATCCAGTACAGTGTTATTGTAGCCGCTCCGGGCAGCGGCACGCCCACTGGGGAGGTGACGGTCACGGATGGCACACAGAGTTGTACTTCTGATGCCACGGTTGGAAGTTGTTCGATTGCCTTTGCATTATCCGGCTTAAAGAACCTTACCGCCACCTACGCAGGCGATGGGAACTTCAATGGCAGCACCTCTCCGGAAACTGTTCATGCGGTGACTAAGGCCGAAACTGCGACGAATATCACCTCTGACCTGCCTTCTCCATCCGTGGTTGGTCAAACGGTCACAATCCAGTACAGCGTTGACGCGGTCGCTCCGGGAAGCGGCATGCCGAATGGTGATGTGACAGTCACGGATGGCGTACAAAGTTGTACAGGCGACATTGCCGCAGGTAGTTGTTCCATCACATTTACAACCCCTGGTGAAAAAGCTCTTACCGCCACGTATGTGGGCGATGCGAACTTCAATGGCAGTGTTTCCCCTGCAACGATTCATCCGGTCAATCCCGCTCCTCTTGTCGATACCATCACAACCATCACGTCTGATCTGCCCGCTCCATCCGTAGTAGGCCAGGCGGTCACGATCCAGTATAGTGTTACCGTGGTGGCACCGGGAAGCGGCACGCCCACTGGAAATGTGACTGTTTCGGATGGCGTGCAAAGTTGTACTGGTGATTCCACAGCAGGAAATTGTTCCATTACCTTTGCAACCGCAGGCGAAAAAACTCTGATCGCCACCTATGCAGGCGATGCGAGCTTCAATGGCAGCACATCCCCGGCAACGGTCCATTCGGTAAATAAAGCCGATACCATTACAAAGATCACTGCTGATCTACCCAATCCATCAACAGTCGGTCAAGCGGTCACAATCCAGTACAGCGTTGCTGCGGTCGCTCCGGGCAGTGGAATACCCACCGGAAATGTGACTGTTTCGGATGGCGTCCAAAGTTGTACAGATGACATCACTGCGGGAAGTTGTTCCATTGTCTTTGAAACATCTGGTGTAAAGGACCTTACCGCCACATATGCAGGCGATGCGAATTTCAATGGCAGTGCCTCCTTCCCTGCCACGGCGCATAATGTCCAGCGGGCCGACACCACCGATACCACTACGACAATAACATCTGGCCTGACAGATCCATCGGTGGTTGGTCAAGAAGTCATGGTCAACTACAGTGTTGCCGTGGTCGCCAAGGGAAGTGCAATTCCCACAGGTGATGTTATTGTGACGGATGGTGTGCAAAGTTGTACCGCCAGCGTTGCTGCGGGTGGTTGTTCCATCGCCTTTGAAACAGAGGGTGAAAAAGCCCTTACCGCCACGTATTCAGGCGATGCGTTTTTCAACGGCAGCGCCTCCCATCCGCCAACAATCCATAAGGTCAAGGCAGCCGATACCACCACGACAATCACGTCAGACCTGCCTGATCCATCCGAGGTCGGTCAGTCGGTCACGATCCAGTACAGCGTCGCCGTGGTTGCTCCTGGAAAAGGAAAGCTCAAAGGCGATGTAACGGTGACAGATGGCGTGCAAAGTTGTACCGGCAGCGTGGACGCTGGAAGTTGTTCCATCGCCTTTGAAACAGCCGGTGAAAAAGCCCTTACCGCCACGTATGCGGGTGATAAGAAATTCAACGGCAGTACCTCCACTCCGGCAACCCCTCATAAAGTCAATCCGGTCAATTCCACCACAACCATCACATCTGACTCGCCGGATCCATCCATGCTTGGCCAGTCGGTCGCCGTGACTGTTACTGTCGGTGGGACAGGTGTAGATCCGACTGGAACAGTGGCCATTACAGGCGCGGACACCAATTGCACCCTCACACTCGCAGGAGGGACCGGTAGCTGCAGTGTGGTATTCAATAGCGTCGGCGACAAGATTCTCACTGCCACGTACAGCGGCGACTCCAATTATTCTGGCAGTATGGACACCGAAAACCACAGCGTAAATCCGGTCCCAACTTCCGGAAGTACGACGGTCATCACGGCGAATTACCCAAATCCTTCCACACCTGGCCAACCGGTTGCCGTGAGCGTTCGCGTGAGTGGTCCTGACCCAATCCCGACTGGGATGGTAGCCATGACCGGAGCGGACACCAATTGCAGCATCACACTCACAAACGGAATCGGCAGCTGTGACGTGGTCTTCAATACTGCAGGCAACAAGATTCTCACAGCGACCTATAACGGCGATGGAAACCACCTGGGAAGTTCGGCAACTGCAAGCCACACCGTGAACAAGGGCATTTCTACGACAACCATTACCGCGGACTTACCTGATCCATCCATGATTTATCAAGAGGTCATAGTATCCGTTACGGTGACCGGAGCCGGTGCTGTGCCAACCGGAAACGTAGGCGTTAGCATTAACGGCGTGCCTTCTGCCTGCACCATCAAACTCATAGACGGAAGCGGCAGTTGCACTGTGGTTTTCAACAACAAAGGTATTTACACCATCCTGGCTACGTACAGCGGGGATTCAAACTATGGCAGCAGTTCTGACACCGAAATCCATGCTGTGTCCATGGTCCTGACTACCAGCAGTACGACAGTCATCATGGGGGACGATCCGGATCCCTCCAGAACTGGCGATCCGGTGGTCGTGAGCGTTAGCGTGAGTGGGACTGGTGCAACCCCAACCGGGACAGTGGCCATTACCGGCGCGGATACCAACTGCAGCATCACACTCGTAGGAGGAATCGGCAGCTGTAATGCGGTCTTCAATACTCCTGGCGATAGGACTCTTCTGGCCATGTACAGCGGCGATTCAACTTATGCCAGTAGTTCGGATACCGAAAAGCACAACGTATCCCATGGCCCGGCTTCCCGCAGCACTACGGTCATCACGGAAGACGATCCGGATCCATCCATACCCGGCCAACCGGTTGCCGTGAGCGTTAGCGTTAGCGGGACTGGTGCAACCCCGACCGGGACTGTAGCTATTTCCGGTGCAAACACCAATTGCAGCATCACACTTGCAGGAGGAAGCGGCAGCTGTAATGTGGTCTTCGATACTCCTGGCGACAAGACTCTTCTGGCCATGTACAGTGGTGATTCAACCTATGCCAGTAGTTCGGACACCGAGAGCCACGGCGTATCCCAGAGCCCGGCTCTGAGCAGTACAACGGTCATCACGGCGGATAATCCAGATCCATCCATACCCGGCCAACCGGTTGCCGTGAGTGTTACGGTGAGTGGGACTGGTGCAACCCCGACCGGGACTGTAGCCATTTCCGGTGCGGACACCAACTGCAGCATCACACTTGCAGGAGGAAGCGGCAGCTGTAATGTGGTCTTCGATACTCCTGGCGACAAGACTCTTCTGGCCATGTACAGTGGTGATTCAACCTATGCCAGTAGTTCGGACACCGAGAGCCACGGCGTATCCCAGACCCCGGCTCTGAGCAGTACAACGGTCATCACGGAAGACGATCCGGATCCATCCATACCCGGCCAACCGGTTGCCGTGAGCGTTAGCGTGAGTGGGACTGGTGCAACCCCGACCGGGACGGTGACCATTTCCGGTGCGGACACCAACTGCAGCATCATACTTGCAGGAGGAAGCGGCAGCTGCACTGTAGTTTTCAATACCGATGGCGACAAGAACTCTTCTGGCCATGTACAGTGGTGATTCAACCTACGCCAGTAGTTCGGACACAGAGAGCCACGGCGTGTCCCAGACCCCGGCTCTGAGCAGTACAACGGTCATCACGGCAGACGATCCGGATCCATCCATACCTGATCAACCGGTGGTCGTGAGCGTTGCGGTGAGTGGGACTGGTGCAACCCCGACCGGGACGGTGACCATTTCCGGTGCGGACACCAACTGCAGCATCACACTTGCAGGAGGAAGCGGCAGCTGCACTGTAGTCTTCAATACCGTGGCGACAAGACTCTTCTGGCCATGTACAGTGGTGATTCAACCTATGCCAGTAGTTCGGACACCGAGAGCCACGGCGTATCCCAGACCCCGGCTCTGAGCAGTACAACGGTCATCACGGCAGACGATCCGGATCCATCCATACCTGATCAACCGGTGGTCGTGAGCGTTACGGTGAGCGGGACTGGTGCAACCCCGACCGGGACGGTGACCATTTCCGGTGCGGACACCAACTGCAGCATCACACTTGCAGGAGGAAGCGGCAGCTGCACTGTAGTTTTCAATACCGATGGAGACAAGAACTCTTTTGGCCATGTACAGCGGCAATTCAACCTATGCCAGTAGTTCGGACACCGAGAGCCACGGCGTATCCCAGAGCCCGGCTCTGAGCAGTACAACGGTCATCACGGCGGATAATCCGGATCCATCCATACCCGGCCAACCGGTTGCCGTGAGTGTTACGGTGAGCGGGACTGGTGCAACCCCGACTGGAGCGGTGGCTATCACCGGTGCGGACACCAATTGCAGCCTCACACTCGCAGCAGGAACTGGCAGTTGTAACGTGGCCTTCAACTTCATTGGCGCCAAAACCCTGACGGCCACGTATGGCGGCGATGGGAACTATACACCCAGTGCGGATACTGAAAGCCATACCGTGAAAAATGGCACCACGACAACCATCACATCTGATCGGCCTGATCCATCCATGGTTGGCCAGCCGGTGACGATTCGTTACAGGGTTGCAGCGACTGTTCCGGGAAATGGGACGCCCAACGGTAATGTGACAGTTTCGGACGGCATCCATAGTTGTACTGGCAGCGTCGCGGCAGGAAGTTGTTCCATCACTTTTACATCAGCCGGCCTGAAATACCTTGTCGCCACATATGCAGGCGATGCGGATTTCAATGCCAGTTTCTCCACTCCGCCAACAGCTCATTTGGTCATCCCAGGCAATATCACATTCACGTCCCTGGTCTGCCTCGCCCTGTATCTTATCCTGATTATTCTTGGGATTATCCTGATCATTCTCGTCAGAAGACACAGGAGAAAATCGAAAAAGGACCACTGCCCAATCCATCGCTAGTCTGTTAAGCACGATCACCACATCGTTACAGAGGTGGCTCCTGGAAATGGTACGCTCACCGGCGCTGTGATGATCTTGCTGGTCACAGGGTTGTACTGGTTCCGTCATAATCGGAAGCTGTTCGTTTTCTTTTCAGCATCTGGCGCGATCGCCGTTATCACCAAGGCGGTCGCGCCAGATGGCTTCATTCAAGAAGCAGTACGTGTACTGCGTAAATGTCCAGGCGCTATCCGGATTCATCCAAGCGGCAGTACGTGTACTGCGCAAATGTCCAGGCGCTATCCGGATTCATCCAAGCGGCAGTACGGGTACTGCGTAAATGTCCAGGCGCTATCCGGATTCATCCAAGCGGCAGTACGGGTACTGCGTAAATGCCCAGGTGCTATCCGGATTCATCCAAGAAGCAGTATAATGCCGCCATGCCTAACAACCCTTTGAACCCCAAGCGTCCGTCGATTTCCCCGCTCGTATACATGTTCATCCCAATTGCTTTCTTCCTTGGACTGGGAGGAGGATATTTGCTTTGGGGTGGTAACCAACCCTCGGCTGCAGCCGATACAAATACGATACAGCGTGTGGAAGTCTCGACAGATGACGATCCATCCATCGGGCCAGAGAACGCCCCGGTAACCATCATCGAGTTCAGCGACTTCCAATGCCCTTATTGCGGAGTATGGTACAAACAAGTCTACAAGCAATTGTTGGCAAGTTATCCGACCCAGATACGCCTCGTATACCGGGACCTGCCTCTGCCCATGCATCCTGAGGCGGTACCAGCTGCTGAGGCTGCAGAATGTGCGAATGAACAAGGCGCCTTTTGGAAATACCACGATGTTCTTTTTGAACAGCAATATGGCCTCGATCGCGCCGCTTACGAGCACTATGCTGCTGACCTGGGCTTGGATGCCACGGCCTTTGCTGCCTGTCTCGATAGCCATCGTTATCAAGCTGAGATAGAGGCTGATGCCAGGGATGCAGGCAGTGTTGGCATCAGCGGCACGCCATCTTTTGTTGTCAATGGCAGAGTTCTAATTGGGGCACTCCCGTTCTCAGAATTTAAAACAGTGATTGACGAAGAACTGGCTAAAAAACCTTAACCTTGAGAACAGTCCAATGGGGCGTGTTCACGGGAGTAAAGAATTATGAAAAAATTTATAGCCATTGCAGGGAATATTGGCGTTGGTAAATCCACGCTGGTTGAAATGCTATGCGCAAAATTGGAGTGGACGCCGTTTTTTGAGCCGGTGGCTGAGAATCCTTACCTTGCCGATTTCTACCGGGATATGCAGACCTGGGCTTTCCATTCGCAGATTTTCTTCCTGACCCACCGTCTGCGCGCTCACCATCAACTGGCGCAATACCCCTCTTCTGCCATCCAGGATCGTTCGGTTTACGAGGATGCTGAAATTTTTGCCCACAACCTGTTCCTGCAAGGACATATCCGCCCGCGCGATTACCAGACATACCGTGAACTTTACCTGACTTTGGTCGAGTTTCTACCTCCACCCGACCTGGTTATATACCTGCATGCCTCTGTGCCAACCCTGATCCAGCGTATCGGCCGGCGCGGGCGCGATTACGAACGCACCATCCCGGCGGATTACCTGGCCAGCTTGAATGATCTGTATGAAACCTGGATTTCAAATTTCACCCTCTGCCCCGTGCTGACCATCCCGGCTGATGATGTTGATTACGTGGCACATCCAGGCCATCTGGAACTGATTGTAAGCAAAGTGCAGGAAAAACTGACCGGCAAAGAGGAAGTTATCTTTGACCCGGCGGAAGTGGCCCGCGCGGCCTGCGATTAAGAAACAAAAATCCCCGGCAGACCGGGGATTTTTGTTTATTCCAGGAACACATCCCACTTCCAGCGGCTTTGCAGCCAGAAAGTTCCTTCCCCGAGGGTATTCGCAATCCCGGCGCCAAAGCCGCCACATTCCGCAATGACCAGCGCTTGCGGGGCAACATTCTCCTGGGGACAAGTGGATGCCCCACCCACGCCGGAACCAGCCTCCGATAATGAGACTTTAACTGAAATATTGGGCTGATTCGGGGTCGGACGGCAGGCAAACCCCCAGAACGCGCTCCCATCAGGAAGCCGGCACCAGGTCCGTTCAGGCAGTTCAACGATTGGATAGGAACGCGCGTCCACGATGCGCCCACTCGTATTCACCAGGCGGACTGTGCCGCCGCCATCGCTCAGCGAAAGGCCGGTCTGTGAACCAAAGAAAGTGGCGATTTGACGCGGCTGTAAAGTCAAGTCTGGCAGGGTGAATTCCGTTGGACTGTCCACGCCAGTATCCAGTTTCCAGCCTGTCACACTAAGCGCAACGGGACTCAGGTTGATGATCTCGATGTACTCGTCGCCAACATTGGCAGTGCCGTCGGCATTCCAGTCGGTCTGTGGGTGTGGTAGAAACTCATTCAGCACAGCCGCGGCTGGTATCGCGGTGGGTGCGCGCGTGGCCGTGCGTGTGGGTGTTATGGTGGGGGTAAGTGAGGGCGTCGGGCTGGTGATCACCACCCCGGCGCACAATTTAATGCCGTTGGCCGTGTACTGCGGGTTGGCCGGAGAAATGAGGGTAAAGTCCTTGACATTATCTCCGGTGTCGTAGCAGGCGGTATCACCGCCTGGCTTACGCTCGTAACTCTGGTCGGATGTTCCTGGTAAGGGTGTGGGTGTTCCCGCAAGCGGTGCAACCGGAAGGGGCGGTAGGGACCTCCCTTCGCCATAATACGTATCAGCGCACATCCCGACCTGGTCTACCAACGAACCGCCAGACGTAACCACGGCCAGGCCGCCGTTATTGGCGATGCCAGGGGAAAATCTCTGATCTGCGTTGGCAATACTGGATGAAGAGGCAAAAGCAGCCACCAGGTAATGTTGGCCGGGTTTTAGGACAGTGCCATAATAGATGGTAACCAGTGTGGAAATCGTGGAGCCGCATCCAGCCGACTTGTTGATCGTCCAATATCCAATATTGACAGACAACCCGGTGGGATTATAGAGTTCGATGAATTCGTCCTCTGCACCCAATGGGCCAAGTGTGCGGAATTCGCTGATAACGATGTGAGCCGGCGCTTTGGGAGTGGGGGTTGGGAGTGTGCCGGTATTGGTAATTGTGGGTGTTAGCGTCATTGTGCGTGTGGGTGTGGGTGTCCGTGTGGGCGTGCGCGTACGCGTGGGGGGACGTGTGCGGGTGGAGGAGATTATGGGAGATGGGGCGACGGTATCCGTTGACGTCGGTGTAAAGGTCGGCGACAATGTAATCACTGACGTATCGGTTGGACTACTTGTACTTGTCACCGTGTCAGATGGCGTTAATGGTATCGTGGGCGAGGCGGTGGGTGTATCCGTTGGCGGCGTACCCTGCTGCTGTGCGGGATTCTTCACCGGCGCGGCGTGCACACTGCTGCCCACTACCGCACCCAGCAAACCGCCAGCCAGGAGCACCATGATAAAAATACGCACAAGGAATCTTTTGTCGCGCAACATAACTGGAATGATCGCCTCCCTGCAATGATAACACAATAGATAAACAACCCATGCTTATCTCTTTTGCAGATATTTACGTCCCTTATTCCGAAGACTAGCGGGGTTCAACCACCAGTTTTATGGCTGTACGGACTTTGTCCTCGATTTCCACGTCTACGAACTCCGGCACACACACCACAAAAATTTCATCACCCTTGAGGTAACCGGTTGCCAGGATGAGCGCTTTGACGGCCTGGTTGACCGCCCCCGCTCCAATGGCCTGCACTTCCGCTCGCTTGTGTTCACGGATAACGCCTGCAATTGCCCCAGCGACGGCGGAGGTGCGGGAGGTTGCGGACACCTTGATTATATCCATAGTGTTTCTCCCTTGAGCTGAGCGAACGAGCATTGAAAGGGGCACTATCCCTGCTGAGATTGTACAATATTTGGGGTCGCGATTCAAGATGCTTCTAGGCCCAGATCCCGGCGATCGCCGTCCCACACTGTGGGCAGGTTCCCTGGGTGGTGACAGTTACCTGGTGAATGGAATACCCCGTCCGCTTCACCAGGGCGGTGTTGCATTTTGGGCAGAAGGTTGTCTCGTATTCATCCACACGCCCCGGCAGGTTCCCGGCGTAGACATAATGCAGCCCGGCCTCGCGGCCGATTTCAGCCGCGCGCAGCAGCGTACGTGCCGGTGTGTTGTCGGTGTCGCTCATTTTATAGTCCGAGTGGAAGGCGGTCACATGCCAGGGGATGTCTGGCGATACACCCGCAAGGAAGCGGGCCATCTCCCACAACTCGGCAATGCTGTCGTTAAAGCCCGGGACGACCAGCGTCACGATCTCCAGCCAGAGTCCCATCTCCTTGACCTTTTTGATCGTATCCAGCACATTCTTCAGCACCCCGCCCAACTGCCGGTAATTTTTGTCCTGCATGGACTTCAGGTCAATCTTCATTCCGGTCAGGTAAGGCCGCAGGTATTCGAGGACTTCGGGCGTGGCATTGCCGTTCGAAACATAGACACACTTCAATCCGGCTTGAACGGCCTGTTTAAAGATCGCCACGGCCCACTCGCTGGTGATGAGCGGCTCGTTGTAGGACGAGGCAATCACTTCCGCGCCAGTGCGGCGTGCCACCTCCACGACCTGTTCCGGAGAAATGCGTCTTACGAAACCAGACGCCTGGTCCGCGGCCGGGTCACGCAGGACCTGGGATGTCAGCCAGTTCTGGCAGTACCCGCAGTGGAAGTCACAGCCGAGCATGCCAAAGGTCAGGGCTGTGGCGCCAGGCAGGAGGTGGTAAAAGGGCTTCTTTTCGACCGGGTCGGCGTTGAGCGCGGCCACATACCCCCAGGGTATGCGCAACTCTCCACCCCGATTGAAACGCACCTGGCAGATACCGCGCCGTCCCTCCCGGATCAAGCAGCGGTGCGCACAGGCGGTGCAGCGGATGGAGCCATCCGGCAGGGCTTGCGCCAATTCCCCCGGGGCAGTCATCCGGTCCAAAACGCTTGCCAAGGTAGTCATACCCCAATCATACACCCAACCCATAAACCTGGCGGATGGTTCCGTATACCCCCCAAGGCGTATAAAACTGGAATTATGTTACGCTGGCAGCCACCGTTTCACCATAACTGAGCAGGGACTTGACCATTTCCCGGCTGCGGCCTTCGGCATAGACGCGCAGCACTGGTTCGGTGCCGGAAGGCCGGATGAGCAGCCATGAGTTATCCGCCATGATGTACTTGACGCCGTCGACATTGCTGACCACGGCCACTTTCTGTTCACCAATCTCCGCCGGAGCCTTCTTGATCAGGAAATCTGTTATTTCGGATTTGGCAACCGGGTGGTGCAGGCGCAGGTCAATGCGTTCGTAGAAGGCCGGACCGACATCTTTCAATAATTCTTCCACCAGGTCGTGCAGGGATTTGTGGGCGTTGGCGATGATCTCGACCAGTAGCAGCCCCATGATCGGGCCATCCCCTTCGGGGATGTGACCCTTAAAGGAAATGCCGCCCGACTCTTCGCCGCCGATGAGCACATCCTGGGTCATCATGTAGTCGGCGATGTGGTTGAAGCCAACCGGTGTCTCGTAGAGCTTCAAGCCATAGCGCTGGCACAACCGGTCGATCATGCGCGTGGTCGAGACCGTCCTGACCACTGCGCCGCTCCAGCCGCGTTTCTCCACCAGGTAGCGCAGGGCGAGCGCCATGATCTTGTGCGGATCCACGAAGAGGCTGTGCTCGTCCATGGCACCAATGCGATCGGCGTCGCCATCCGTGGTCACGCCATAACTCCCCATCCCCGCACCGATCGCGCCGGCCAGCGCGCCCAGGTATTTGGCAATCGGTTCGGGGTGGATGTTGCCGAAGCCCGGGTTCATCTCGCCGCGTATCTCGGTAATTTCACAACCTGTCCCCTGCAGGAAGGATTTGATCACGCCCCGCCCGGAACCATACATGGAATCCACAATGAAATGTTGAGGATTTTCAGCGATCACGTCGCAGTTGATCAGCGTACGCAAATGGTCGAAATAGGCCGGCAGTGGGTTGAACCTTTGGATGAGACCCTGTGCGCGCGCCACGTCGAAGTCCATCAAGTTCGGGCCGCGGGCACGCTCTTCATTGTCATTGAGGTAAACCTCCACCCGGCGGCACTGCTCGGACAGGGCCGATCCACCATAAGCAGCCTTGAGCTTGACGCCGTTATAACGCGGGGCATTATGCGAGGCGGTGATCATCACTCCCGCGATGGCATTCAGGTTTTTTACCGCGTACGAGATGGACGGTGTGGGCGCGTCTGATTGGGCCAGGTAGACCAGGAAGCCGTTGGCAGCCAGGACGCGGGCCACCTCCCCGGCGTAACGGTCGGAGAGGAAGCGGGTATCGAAGCCAACCACGACTTTCCTGGGGTCCGGAGCAGGGCCGCCATTCCCGGATTTGTCCCAACTCTCGGAAGCCACCGCATCGGCAATGGCCTGGCTGAGCATGCGCAAATTGGTGAAAGTAAACGTGTCCGAGATGACGGCGCGCCAGCCGTCCGTGCCAAAATGAATGGTCATGAATAAACTCCAAGTAGAGAATTAACGCCAGGGGGGCAGCGCAGGAATAAGCGTGGAAGCCGGTCAAGGCGTGCGCGTGGTCGGAGTGAGCACACCCTGAAGCACCCAGCCTTCCCTGGTATCTTCCATGCGGATGTGTGCCCAGACGACGCCATTGACGCTCACGGTCTCGGGCAGCACCTGGACGACGCTCCCGTTTGCCAGGATGGCAATCCCTGTCCCAACGGCCGGCTCGGTACGGACCACGGCACCGCCGTACTGCGGGTCAGCAGTGATGATGGCATAGGAGGGGGTTGGCGCAGGGGTTGGAGGTACTGTGGGCGTATCACTCGGGACAGGCGTGGAGGACGGCAGCGGGGTCGGGGTCTGCGTCAGCGCCAGCGTCATGGTCGGCACGCTGGAAGGCAGGACCTGGAGGGTGGGTGTTGGGACGGACCGGCGGGTGGCGATGATGCCATCCCGGATAACATTTGTCAATCCAGTTAAAGAGACCAGGGCGGCCAGGCAGAGCAGGCCAAGCAGGATGGGGAGCAAATAACCGCCCGCTCTCGCCGGCTTGAAACGCAGGGCAGCCAGGGTGAGACATCCGACCAGGATGGCCAGCGCAAGGTGGGCCAGGAAGACCAGCATGCCGTTCGGCCAAAGGGGTTGAACGCCAAGCCCCAGCCCAACGGCGCCCGCGCTGAGCGGCAGAAACAGCCCGTATGCCAGCATGATGCTCGGCAGGATCGGCTTCTGTTCGGAACGGACGAACGAGATGGTCAGCACGGCTGCACCCAGCGCCACGACCAATAGATCCGGCCACCACAGGTGCGAATGGATACCGGCATGCAGAAGCCGCAGGGGCATCCAGAGACGCCCGGCCCCACCGGCCAGCGCCCCGGTCAGGAAGACCAGCAGGCTGGCAACCAGCAGCCCGCCGAAGCTCAGGAAGAAGAAGCGCCAGGAGCCGGTCATGATCGAAAGTGTCAGGCCCACCCAGGGCGTCAACAGCGGAGCCAGCACGAGACCCAGCAGGAGCAGGGCCGGAGAATCCAGCAGGTATGCGGCACCCAGGACAGCCCCGCAAAACAGGGCGAGCACGAAAAATTCAAAGGATGGGGAAGCCCGTTGGGCCAGGCTGTCCAGCAGGGCCGCACGTTCTTCTGAACCGGGCGGGGCCAGCAAGCGGTGCGCCCGCCTGCGGCGCGCCCGCGGCAGGCGCGCATGCGCATCCAGCGGTGTGAAACCTTCCGGCAGGATGGGATCTTCAGGGAAAGTAAATTCCGAGGATGGGTTTTCTTCCGCAGGGGAAGGCTCTGCTTGTCCGGGTTGTTCGTCGGGATAATTCATGCCTGCCAACTCGCTCTCCTGTCCACGCGCTTATTATACAACAACAGGGACACCAGCACATGCCTGGCGTCCCTGCTGTTAGGGCCGATTAGGGGAGTTTATACCCAGCCACGCAGCTGCATGGCCTTGACCACGCGGTCAATGGCGACCATGTAAGCGGCGTCGCGCATGTACACGTTCTGCTTGATGGACATGTCCAGGACGCCGTTGAAGGCCTGGGTCATCTTGGTATCCAGTTTTTCCAGCACTTCCTGCTTCGTCCAGTAGAAGTTCATATCGTTCTGAACGCTTTCGAAGTAGCTGCAGGTCACGCCGCCGGCATTGCACAGGAAATCCGGGATGTCGAAGATGTTGTTCTGCTTGAAATATTCGTCGGCTTCCGGGGTGGTCGGGCCGTTGGCGCCCTCGGCCACGATCCGGACGCGCTTGGAGATCTTGCCGACATTCTCGGCGTTGATCTGCCCGCCGAGGGCGGCCGGGATGAGCACATCCACATCCTTCGTGATCCAGGCATCGCCGTCTTCGACGACATAACCGGCCTGGATGGCCTTTTCCCGGTTGATCTCGTTATATTCGTTGACGATGGTCATCAGGAAGTGCGGATCCACGCCGTTGGGATGGCTGTAGGTGTAGGACTTCTTGTCGAAGTGATCCCAGCAGGAGACACAGGCGATCTTGCCGCCGAGCATTTCGATGAAGCCAATGGCGGCATATTGGGATACGTTGCCAAAGCCCTGCAAGGCAGCCACGCACGTCTTCGGATCAATGCCCAGGTGTTTCATGGCCTCGCGCACGGTATAGATGACGCCGTAGCCGGTGGCCTCGGTGCGTCCCAACGAGCCGCCGCCCCCGAGGGGTTTGCCGGTGACCACGCCGGGAGTGAACTGGCCGACCTGCTTTGAATATTCATCCATCATCCAGCCCATCATCTGGGGGGTGGTGTACACGTCCGGCGCGGGGACATCCTGGCGCGGGCCGATGTTGCGCCACATCTGCTTGATCCAGCCGCGGCACAGGCGTTCCTTCTCGGCGGTCGAGAGGGTAGCCGGGTCGACGATGACGCCGCCCTTGCCGCCGCCCAGGGGGATGTCGGCCACGGCGCATTTCCAGGTCATCCACATGGACAGACCGCGCACGGTGTCGAGCGTCTCGGCGGGGTGGAAGCGCAAGCCGCCCTTGTTGGGACCGCGCGCATCGTTATGCTGGACGCGGAAGCCGGTGAAGACCCTGAGGGTGCCATCGTCCATGCGCACCGGGATGCGGAAGGTGAATTCCCGCAGCGGCCAGCGCAGCACCTCGGCGATCTCCGGGTCCAGGTTCAACTGGGCGGCGACACGGTCGAACTGCTTCTGGGCCATTTCAAACTCATTAATTCCTGACATGTGATTCTCCTTTTAGGATTGATGATAGTACAAAAAGATAAGCGGGCACCCCAGACAAGAGGCCCGCTTCTTTGAGCTTTTTTATGTGGTAAATTTCTGCATAGGCAATTTCGGCTCAGTTGTCTAACAACTTAAAGGTACACGATTTAACGCCGGGAGTCAATATGACGAATACCACCCTTCCCCATGACTAATGTGACAAAGTGCACAAGCGAAGGGGAGATGAAAGCGGAGACTTCGAAGTTGGAGATTCCGAAGTCGGAGATTCCGAAGTCGGAGACTTCGGAGTCCACTTGGTCTTTGCTTATGAGGGATCACCCTCATCGCCCGGCTCTTCATCCTCTCCCGGGTCAAGCTCGATGCGCACCTTTTGCGGGTCCAGCTGGACCCAGAGCAGGAGCACATGCCCGTCGTCGGTGTCAACTGCACGGGCGGCCACGATGGGCGCCATCTCCTCCAGGCCCATATCGTTGCGGTATTCCAGGTGGATGGGTTGGTTGAGGCGCCAGCGGCGGTAACAGCGCTCCACCAGCGCCGGCCCGTTGAACGTGCGCAGGCGGGTGAGCAGGGTGAGGGGCAGGCGCGGCCCTTCGCCGAGACCCAGCGCCCAGCCATCCTGGACGGGCTCAAATACGGGGGGCGGTCCTTCGATGATGGTGATCTTGTCGTCCATAGGGCGCAAATCATACCATAGAATTCCGGCGTATAATCTAAACCTATTGTAAGAATCTCGGACTCCGAAGTCTCCGGAGACTCCGGAAGACTTCGGAAGATCTCCACGTATCAGGAGCAAGACCATGGGCAACAAGCTCACCCCCAAGATCATCCTGGAAGGCACACGGCTGACGTTCAAGACCGAGATCGCCTTTGCCCTCAACGAGCACGCCCGCATCGTGGGGCCGCGCAAGTACCGCTACCATTCCCCGCTGATCTCGGCCGAGTGGTGCGCCTTCACCAACTATCCCTGGGGACGGGGGCCGATCAACTTCGAGCCGCAGGAAGAAGCCCAGGCGATGGAGACCTACGCCACCTGGCTGCGCCTGTTCGAGCTGCAGCGCTACTATTCCTGGATCATCGACCGCTTCCATATCTCGACACGCGCCTACCAACTGCAGACCTACGGCAAAGATTACGATTTCGGCTGGCTGGAGCAGCGCCTGCTGCCGCTCAACTTCCGCCTGGTGTTCCTGACACGCTCGCCGGAGTCCTTCGCGGCGGCGCGCAGCGAGCGCTTGAAAGTTTCCGGGAAGCCGGACCAGTACAATGACCTGTCGGTCTTTGTTAGGAGCAGGAATTGATGCAGCGCCTGGTGGGCGAGTCGTGGCTGACCCGGCTGGAGCTGGATATCTCGGACAATGACATCCCGCAGGCGGTGGAGAAGATCGCGGATTGGATGGAAGCCACCGGTGGGCTATGGATGGATTGAACGGGAGGCACGGTTCGGAGACGGGGCGACTAGAGGATGTGGTGACGGGGAAGATGGGGAGACGGGGGGATCGAGGAGACGGGGGGATGGGGAGACGGGGGATGACGGGTAGTCGTTCCGCGGAACGACGGAGGAACGACTATTTTTGCCACCATATGTGGGGGTGCGGGGATTGCTTGTCCCGGAGGCAGGGTAGATATGGGGGGTAAAAACGGTATTCGTTTTCGAGAAATGAAGGCATTTTCTGGACGGTGGACGGTTGGCCGTGAGACGGGGAAGGGGACACGAGAAAACAGAGACACAGAAAGAAGGGAAACGGAATACGGGGAAACGGAGACTCGGAGACGGGAGCAAACGTTGAGATTTTGACCGATCACGATTTGATTTTGGATTTGTCCTCAAGTTCAAACGCGGAAACGGAGATACGGGTGACAAGCTTCTCGGAGGGCAGGGGGCGAGGCATACTATAAACATAGAACATATTTTCTGGTTTGTCAAGGGTTTTGGGGCGGCCGCGGAAGGAGGCGAAGTTTAACCACAAAGGTCACAAAGGGACACGAAGGAAAGAAAACAAAGCATTTTCGTGTTTCTTCGTGTTCTCGGTGGAGAAATTTCTTCGGTCCATCGTTTATGGTCCATCACCCATTATCCATTTTCCCCAATCTACAATCAAATATCAACAATCAAAAATCGCTCGTCCACCGTCCATCCGTCGCGGCGGCTGGCGGGAGCAGCGGCAGGGAGGCGCACCATTTACCATCCCAATCCCGAGCCATCTCCGCGTTCTTCCGCACTTCCGGCTGCGGATCGACAGGGTCAATTAACACCCCTGATTTTGCGATATCTGGAATTTCAATCATTTGATTTGATCACTCACATTGGCATCGTGAGCGCTACCTGCTTCATATTTCCCCAAATATTCCCTGATTGCCTGGTCAACGATCACGATCATTGGCAGGCCGGTCATCTCTCTGATTTTATAAATCTCATGAATTAGGCTGCTGTGGATTTTGGGCTGATAAATCCTTTCGTCCCCTTGGCGGTTGATTCTTTCCACCATGTAGATATATTAGAATAACAAGTCAATTAGTATCCAGTGATACGGTCCTCTATGAAGCGACTCATGCAATAATCTATAAAACAACAAAGTCGAAAATCCAAATTATTGGAGGATTTGCACAGAATTATTTCTCAGATCGTACAATAAATCTTCAATCTTATTAACGATCATTCTTAATTTTCCTGTTCTTTCACTCAACACTTCGACAACAAGCTCTGGATCAAGCTCTTTTCTGTTTTGCAATGCCTCTATATCAAATACTCGAGAAGTTCCCAGGAACTCTCGTATTGCTCTAACAAATACTTGTTCATAACCATCAATTTGATACATCAGGTCATTGATTGTCTTCTTACTTCTTGGCTTTCTTATTTCTTTTTGTAATTGAAGAAGCTCATCCTGTGCTATCCGAAGGTCCCTGCAGACACCGGCTTCGCTGCAATTTCTTTGTAAATGTTCTTGATCAACAAGATTTGACAAAGCTTGTGAAAATAGATCTATATCACCTTCGGTTTTTTTTAGGTTGTGTAACCCTCCTTCAAGGTATTCAACGGTTTCTGACAGAGAAGCGGCTAATCTGTACATTGCCTCTCTAGCATGGGCGACCGCCTCTTGACTGACGTCTCTTCGGTGTACAATTTCATCTTTTATGGCCTCTAAAGCTTTATTTAGTAAGTCATCGACAAGAAACATAATTGCCTCCTTTTCTTTTTGTCCAAAAAGTGCAAGGTTATTAATATGTTTGACTCAAAGATGCGCTGTTTATCGCTTAAGTTTATCTTAAGTTCCCAACGGGGTGGGTATGGAGCAGTGCTTATTTTATCAACTTCTCTTAAAGGTAATCTTTTACATCAATTCCGGTATCATTACATGTAATAAATATATTTAGGATTCGGCGTCTCGCTCTCTGGAAATTCCTTCAGAATTTCCCCAACCAATCGGGCAAATTGGAGCGTTATAGGAAAAGCACCATCCACATTGGCTGAATTCCAATTCATTTTGGTGAGAACGAAGAGTTCACTAATCAATTGATTTTTAGACGTATCTCCATAATGGTCAACAATCCGTAGCGGAGCAGGAACATGACCATGTGGGTATTTTCTTAGTTCTGGAACATAGCCTGTCGTGTAGAGAAAATAATTATCTCCAATATTCATTACTGTTCCCCTCAAAGGCGGATATTCGCCAGACCTAAATAAGCGAAAATTCCCTGATGTCCCTACGGTAACTAAATCATATTCAGCAATCTCAGATAGCGCATTTTTAAAGCCTTCTCTCTCATCGGGTTCAAAACGCGAAGATTTGTAAATTACTACTCGACGTGGTTTTTGCTTGCATTCAATCTCATAACGATGCATCACTTCTGAAACAAGCTGGTTGCTCAAACTCTGCGTCAAGTGGGGTGATTTGCCAAGTTCATCGTCCCACTTAAATTTCTGCCCACGTAAAACTAATCCTTCCCCATACTCATTAAATGCTTGGGCAATGCTGGCTCGCATATAACTTGGTTCGCCAAAAGGATGGAAAAAACTTATTCCAACAAAACAGGTTGCTGGTTGTAGCCCCACCGGTCCCCAAGGGAGCCCACCTACCTTGAAGTACATCCCTGTTATGATATTCCATGCACGAGTGGCCATATCCTGCAAGTTGCGCTCATCGCTTGTATTACCAGTTGTCGATTCTCGAATAATTTGAGTGGGCTTATTGTATTTCATAAGACGCGCCTTAAGAGCGCGTCGAAAATTTCTATTTACCTGTCCTTTTCCTGACAGAGGATCAAGTGTTTCTACAACCTTTAGGTTGTTATAAACATCTTCGGTTAGAACAATAAAAATATAATCGAGAGGGTGGTCTTGCTCGCAAAGGATACCAACCTTATCTTCGATGAGATCTAAAGTTGCGACAAATTGTTTTTCCAAAGAAGTGCTTTTTGATAAAAGCTCTTTTTCTGATGAGGTTATTTTTTGAACTAAAGCGTCCGAAAATATAATCTCAAACTTATAACCTTGTTCTGCGGAGATACCAGGAAAGGACAGCGAGCCGTTCTCTATGTCTACAGCCATTACACCTTTAGAACACTCTACAATAAATTGCTTGACTTTTTCGATGGCGTCAGGTTCCCCAACAAAACCAACATGTACTTGTGTCTTGTGTCTAGGCGTATTTAGCGATTTAGGACCGAATAGCGGGATACCGATTTTAGGGTTGGTATGTGTTTGCCCATCACTAAAGGACAGTCTTGGCTCTTCAAGCCAATTGAGTGTCATTTGGGGTTTACCAAGAAATGGCTTTTTTTGATTAGTGCGGTTGTTATAGGTCATCTTCGTATTCACCTAAGAACAAATCACTTTCAAAATCATCTTCTGCGGTTTCTAGAAGCTGAATATCGGCAAAGCTAAATAAATCTTCAGGGTGTTCCTGCGAAACAAAATCTTTTTCGTCATTTGGTACACCAATCCACTTAATGCTCTCCTTTACGAGTGAATTTTCTATAACGATAGCTTGCTTACCAAAAGTCAAATATAGCCGTGGTTTCGCTCCGGTTAGAAATTCACGCCAGAGTTGAATCTCTTGCAGGTATTCCCAATTATACATTCTCGATTTTATCTTCGTGATTTTGCTTCCGATTGAAAAATGCGTGTAAGGTTCGTATCCATCTTTGGTCAAATGACGCTCTGGGCGAATTGTTAAAACCCATTGCCGTTGAGCCACCTGCTGAAAAGACAGATTAGCTGCAAGGTGTATCCAATATGATTTTGGCTGTCCTGTTGCTTTCGTGATAGGGTGATGCACGATTGATTTTGGCGTACTCTTACCTGCTAAACTTGTATAGGTAAACTTTCTCTCAACAGTCAATTTGTCTGGTAGAAAATAATGCCTAAAATGTTCAGAATCATAAGCTACCCCACGCTTTTTTAAGAAACTGGTCAATGACCTGTTGAGAAGTGTAATATACAACCTGTGAGAATCAGGCTTATCCCATAAATCGGTCGCTTTTAATAGCGAAACAGTAGATTGTTCGTATGCTCCCCTGAAAGGATTAATTGGATCTCGTAAATCAAAGAAGGTATAGATTCTTTGATCTCTTAATTCGAATGCATAAAGAACTTCCTTGTGTTCTTGGGTATTTAGTACATTAAATAATTCAAGGATATTGCTTTTCCTATATGAAGTTTCCGCCGAAAAGACAAATCGGGGTAAGTGCGATATAGGCAAAAACGAAGCAAATAGAAATTCGCTTTTTTGCTCTGGCTCTTTAGAGTCTTCTTTTAGAGGGCCAAATCTTTCTTCATGTAACCGCTTCATTTCTCGAAGCACGTGAACATTGTATTGATATTCGAATTTGTCAACGATTGCGTGATGAGTGGGGCAAAAAAGAACAAGGTTCGATGCCTTATTTCTTTCATCTATAGGTAGATTGGGGTCAGAGCGAGGGCCATTATCTTCATATGCAATGATATGTGCCATCTCTGCCAGAGGCTTGTTTTCATCCCCTTCGCTGGCAATAATCGGCGTTTTACAACCAGGAAAAGCACATAAGTTTCCCGATTTGGCAAAGAGAATTTTTAGTTCAGGTTCTGGTATTTTTATTCTGCTAGTCATTGGTTTCACATATTCTTACAAAGAACAGAAAAAACGTGACTAAGCCATAAAACGGCAGCGGCGGCATCGACGAAACAACACAATCATTATCCCCTCTCGGGTAACGCGCCTTGGGCGATCAAGAGTTGGTTGAATCTGCACGGTTTGGTTGCATGCCTTTATCATTTAAAACTCGCCTGCAGTTATCCTTTTTGCTAACTCTGCCTGCATTTCCATGAAAGATAATCGTTTTTTTCCGGAATCTGTTTTGACAAAGACTTCACCCTTACCAGTTGCATAAAGTAAATTAGGATTAGGCGAGCGAGGCACAATTAATTCTACGACAAAAACATCTTCAACAGGTTTTCTTTTTTTATAAACCTTATGTAACTCAAGGTGCCACGATGATGGAGCTGTGGGAGGTTGGATTTGGCTTAACTTAGCGTTTATTGATTTCCCGACCTCATCTCTTTGGCGATAATCCAAAGAAACACCTACGATAATACCATCCTCATTTCTAACACCCCAATAAATTCTTCCACCTTCACTATTTAAGAATGCCACTGCGTATTCATCAGCAGTATTTTCTATGGCTCTTACAGGATTGTTTCCAATAACTTCCTTAAATTCATAGTGGCGTGTTTCTTCAACATGTATTTTTTCATCTAATATGAATTGCGTATTTCGATGATGTAGGATATTTATAAAACCAACAGACTTTGAATCTTGTATGACGTTGTAGCGCTTTAAATCTTGCTCATTACCGGAGACATAATACTCTGGACAGTTTATCCCGATATTTTCGAGCCGTTTCTTTGTTATTTCTTGCGCCGCGTCGTTTATGTCGCTTCCTATCCATTTTCTGCCTAATATTTGCGCTGCTACCAGTAAAGTTCCTGAGCCAAAGAACGGGTCAACAATTAAATCGCCGTCATTAGTTGAAATTTGTACAACTCTTTCCATTAAAGCCAGAGTTTGCTGTGCAGCATAACCTGTCTTTTCTTTTGACGAGGATAAAACCAGGGGCTGTAAATCATCCCAATTTGCCCCAATGGGTGTTCCTGCGAATTCATCCGCGTAACTTTTGAGATATAGCCGTTTGCTATCGGCAGAAATGTGAATACGTTCTTCTGAATTTAGACGCTCCATCTTTTCTTTTGAAAATCTCCAGGAGCGTCCCGCCGGAGGAGTTATGCCTCTCCAAGAGTACTGGAGTTTGGGACGGTCTACAGGTTGAGTTAAATCAAGCGTCGTGAATTGCCCATGTAAATCTGTCAACCTAAATCGTGCATTAACCTCTTTTGAGTCTAATGGGCGTGTAATTGGATTCCAGATAGATTCGTTTGATTTTCGGCAAACAAGTAAAGTTTCATGCTCATCCAATGGTTTAAGGCTGGATGCAAACCGCTTTGGCTTTCGTAAAATAACTTCTGTGAATTCAATTTTGTCGAATAAATCTTCTGCAATTAGTCGTAGATAACTGTTTATTCTTGGCTCAGTGTGTATGATAATATTTCCTGTCGGATCCGCAATCCGATAAGCATGACTTATTATTTGTGCTAACCAATCTAAATACCCATCAAAATCAACTTCTCGGCTTTGGTGGTTTTCGCTTTCTAATGTGAAAATGTCATCTCCTGTGAAGAATGGGGGGTCAAGGTATACCAATTTAGCAGAGTTGCTTTCCAATCTCTCAAGTAATAACAGGCAATCTGCATGGTAAATGGCATTTGGTGAAATTCGCATTTCACATCCTCATATCATCCAAAAACTCCGATGCCGGTTCCACACTGGTAACCAGCAAATGATCGCGAGCACGGGTGCAGGCCACATAGAGCAAATGCCGCTCGGTGTTGTAGACTTCTTCCAGGTCGGAGGTGTCGGTCACGGTTTCGATGCGCTCCTGCAAGGGGATGATCTCATCATCACAGGCCATCACGGCCACGGCGCGGAACTCCAGGCCTTTGGCCAGGTGCATGGTGCACAGCGAAGCGCTGCCAACGGTGGTCTCCACCTTCTGATCGAGCACTTTGTATGCCAGTCCGGCAGCTTCCAGGGCGGCTTTTGCCCTGGGGATCTGCGCTTCGGAGCGTACAAAAACCCCGATTTCTTCGGGCTGCAACCCATTATCAAGGCGCTCTTTGAGCCAGACTGCCACCGCCTCGATTTCGGATTCCTGGCTATCGAAGGTTTCAATGGTTGGGGCTGGTCCATTGAAGACCGAGATCGTACCGCTGCGCGTTTCGGTGATGCCATCCACGTCGGCCATTTCGGGACCGAGCAGTTTATCGGCCTGCATGCGGATCTGGTGCGAGGTGCGGTAATTGATGCGCAGGGTTTTCGAGCGGCCACGCACATCCACTCCCAGCGACTTCCATGAGAAGGGCTGTTGGAAAATGCGCTGACCCAGGTCCCCGGCGAAGAACAGGCCGTTCGGACGGTCCCCAGCCAGCGCCGCCAACAGTTTGAGCTGCGGAATGTTGACATCCTGGGCTTCATCCACCACGATGAAATCAAAAGGCGCACGCTGACCGGCTGCATAATGCGCAGCCAGTTGGCTGAACATGCCTGCGTAGGTGATCAGTCCCTGTTCTTTGAGCGCAGACTTAACCGGCTCGAAGATAGACCACAAGATCTTGCCTGTGGTTCTCCGTCAGGCGGGTTTTGCGACCCAGGCGGGGAACATCCCGGTAGGCCTCCCAACTATCCAACTGCCAGGCATCCACCACCTGTTCCCATTCGGTAACCAGGAAGTGTCGGCTGAAGGAATGCCCACTCACCTTTGCGGCGGATTCGGACAGCAATGCCTGGATGGTTTCAGGGGAGGCGAGGCGTACTTTGCCCAGGTTCAGCCCGTACAGGCGCTCGCCGAGGGCGTTCATGGCATAGACTTCGATCTGGTCGCCCAGGTGCGGCTGGTTTTGGATCAGCATGCGCAATTTGGTTTTCAGAGAATTGGCCAGTGTCTCGGAAAAAGTTGCCAGAAGAACTCTCGCTTCGGGATTCGTCTTTGCCAGGTGGACGGCGCGATGCAGGGCCACGACGGTTTTGCCCGTTCCGGCAGAACCGGAGACGCGCGCCGGACCGCTGTAATTCCCGGTGGCGAAGCGGCGCTGTTCGGGGTGCAGGAAGACGATCCATTTTTCCCAGGGATACTCGAGGGCGCGCAGCAGTTCATCCATGTCACCCATGACGCGGAAGCGGCGCAGGGCATCCGGATGGTCGAAGGGATCGATAACGGGGGCAGGCACGGGCACGGTTTGAGGCGTGCCGCCCACCGCCAGTTCAAGCAGCGCTTCGGCAGCTTCCGCGGGCAGGTGGTCGGCCAGTTCGAGGTAGGTATCTTCGGTCGCAGCGCGCACATCCGCCAGCCATTCGGGCGGGACGCCGTAGCCAAGCAGTTCCTCATCCGATCTACCGGCAAACAGACGCGGCTTGGGTCTTGCTTCGGTCACGTAGGTGGGGATGACAATTTCCTGGACGGTCTCACGGATCTCGACCAACTGCGCCGCACCCGTGGTGGGGTGGGTTTCGAGCTTGCGCCGTTCTGCCCAGCGATAGGCATCGTCATGGTGACCCACATAACAGATCAGCAGGTTGCCCGGCGCCTGGTGCACGATCAGGCGGATATCGCTGCTGACGCGCACCGAGGCAAAATTGGGATCCTGGGCGCGGTCGAGCTTGTGAAAGCTCATGCCGGGACTGGCCGGGTTGACCTGCAGGTCGAAGACGGTGGTCTTGACCGCTTTCTGTTCCTGGTTGCTCAGTTTGGCCAGGCTGTCGACAAAGGTGTCTGCGATGCGGAATTCCATCAGCGCACCTTGAATACTTTCATCACCTCATCCCCGAGATGGTTGATCACCTTGACCGCGATGCGGCCGGAGGCAGGTTTATCGAAGGGCCGGGAGGTATCGCTGTGCAGCGATTCCCAGGCTTCCTCGTTGATCTCGGCCTTGAGGGTGGTCTTGAGCGCCGAGTAGGGATCGTTGGCGCCCAGGAAATAGGCGTGGCGGACGAAGAAGCTTTCTTCGTTGTAGTCGGTATCGATGAACCAGCAGGCGATGCCTTCGGCGCCGTCGCTGCGCACCTCGCCGGTGTCGGGATGGAAGACATCCACCCCGTTGATCTTGACCTGGATCTGCCCGTCTTTGGCATCCAGGATGGTCGATATCCGGCTCGCCGAAGATGACGAACAGGTTGCCCTTGCCGGTGTTCTTCAAATCATCGGCCATGTGCAGGTCGGCGTTCATGCGCGCCTTGAGCACCGGGATGGCGCCCAGCTTGCTGAACTCGGTCGAACGGGCATCGTAGTTGAAGGCGCAGGCCACCAGCACATCGAACCCGGCATCGCCCGCCTCGCGCGCCGCGGCCACCAGGTCAGGACGCCCCACCGTGCCGAACTCCGGCCCGATGAAGATACCCGCCCGCCGTTCGCGGCCCTGTTCTTCGCCGCCCTCGAAGTAGCGCCCTTCGGCGCAGATGTAATTCCCTGGCCAGGGGGCGAGCGAGAAGAAATTGATCTTGTCTTCCTTATGGGCCTGCTGCACCCCGGCGGTCTTGAGATTTTCGAGGATCATCTGCTCGAAGCTCTGCCCGGGGGCATACCCGGCCTTGCCTTCGGCCACCTGGTCGATCAATTCATCATTTTCATCCACGCCCAGGACGCGGTGCGGCGAGAGGCTCTCGACCGTGAACGGCCCGGCCACGCGCACTTTCTTGTTGTCTTCGTAGGGTTTGTCGTACAGGTATTCGTACTCGGCTTTGGCAGCGATGGATGCGTCGATCTCTTTCTGGCGGGCGATGCGCAATTGCCACCATTTTTCATGCAAGCTCTTGGCTTCTGTCGGACCAACTCTTTTCTGCTTCGCGTGGAATTTCCCATTCTTCCCATGTTGTTTTCAACTACATTGTTAAGTTGTTCACGCAGAGGTTCCATTTTTCCTTGATATTCGTCATAAATTACATCAATCTCGGCATTATTGGCAATGGATTTTAGCGTGATATGCGGTACACGCTCATAAACAAATCCCTGGCGAATATTGCCATAAGTTGGATTCGTTGGATGGAATTGTTCGAGTAAGTTCAGCTTCTTTCAACTGTCCATCACGACTGTCTTTTAAAAGATAAAAAGGGTAACGCGCTCCCATAATACGCAGCACGTGCCAATGCCAGTGCCACGCGGGATGTATCAATCGTGATCCAACGTCGTCCCCATTGCTTCAGCTACATAAGCAGTTGTACCAGAACCACAAGTTGGATCGAGAACAAGATCGCCAGGATCAGTAGTCATAAGAATACAACGTTGCAATAACTTCTGTGCTAGTTTGAACAACATAAACTTTAGTCTCTGAAAGCCCCGTCATAAGTATCATCCCAATAGTTTGTATACGGTGAAAAGGATAATCTTCGTAATAACTTCGATATCATAGAGTATTTCCATTAACGAATTAAGCGATTAGCATTATGCTAAGCGTTCAATCCCATCTACGATTGGTTTTCCAGTGCTCGCTTGCGGTGGATTATATTCTTTGCCATAAAATTTATACGGCTGATTGTCAGACAGCTGCACTTTCTGAAACAAGCGGTGATCAGGACTGAAAATGACCGTATCATCAGGAACTAATCCGATTTATCACAGTTCTTCCTATGTAAGTGATCGACTTTGCTATCCGATAGGTAATTCGATTCAATTTATATGAGTTGTCACCTTCTTCATCTAAAGATTTGTCTCTGAAATAACGTTCGATACTTCAACTTGGCTTTGATCTTTGGCATACCATAAAATGAAGTCACAAACAGGTGACAATTAGATGTCGCATAGATTGGCATTGCTTGTTTTCTGAAAGCTAATTTGACTACAATAAATTATTCATCTCCAAAAACTTCATCCATTAGCAGACGCGTACTCGATGAACATTTTCATCTCCTATTTGAACAAAAATTGAACCACTATCGGTAAGTAGATCACGAGCAACAGTCAAGCGATCACGTAAATAAGTCAGGTAAGTATGAATACCATCTCGCCAAGTATCGCGAAAAGCTTTTACCTGTTCTGGTTCGCGGGTGATATGATCAGCTTTGCCATCTTTAACATCTCGACTAGTAGTAGACCATTGAAAATTGGAGTTGAATTTGATTCCATAGGGTGGGTCGATGTAAATGCACTGCACCTTGCCGCGCAGGCCTTCGCGTTCCGCCAGTGAGGCCATCACCTGCAGGCTGTCGCCCAGGATCATGCGGTTGCTCCAGTTGGCCTCGTGCTGGTAAAACTCGGTCTTGGCGGCTTCGCTGGGCAAGCCGTTGAAATCGGCGAACATGTCGATCTGCTGGGGCTTTCCGGCTTTTTCCTGTTCTTCGGTTTGCTGGCGCAGGTCGTCGATCAAGACCTTGGGATGGATCTTCTCCTGGATGTAGAGCGGCGGGGCCTGCACCACCAGGTCGGACCAATCCTGCAGATCCTTGCCGCGCCAGACCAGCTGCGGGTCCAGGTCGGGGTTGCGGCGCTCATACGCCACCTGGATCGGAGTCTTGTTGTTCCTCGCTCAAGACCGATTGGAACTCGGCGGTGGGGATGTGCTTCCGCGAGGCTTCCTTGTGCTTGATGGATTCAACGGATTTTTGGGATTTGTGGTTTGTTCTGGCCATTTTTATTCCTTGATTCTGAGCAACGAGCAGTGCGCTTTTCCATTCTCTTCCACCTGAAGGCAAATTGCTTTCATAACGGGATAGGTTTTGGGGCTTTTTCTTTATTCTCGGAATTTAAGGTAACTCTTGATAGCGTAATATGATTCCGTTATCACCCACTGCCCATCCATCCATGCTTGAGACCATCTCAATTGAATTTATATTCTGGGATACCGGACAATTCATCAGAGACCACGTAGTTCCGTCCCAATGAAGAATCGTTCCATTTGCCCCAACTGCCCAGCTTTGGCTGGAGGAAATCGTCGAGATTTCAAGAATATCTTTCGTGGTTGGAGAACTGCCGATAGTCCATTTACTGCCATCCCAGTGTGCCAAAGTACCACCGGCACCAACCGCCCATCCGTCTGTATCTTTGCTGCCTGGCACCATCGCTATGCTCAAAAGTGTGGTCTCATTATTTTTCATTGGACTTGTGACAAATGACCACTCATTGCCATCCCAGCGGATGATCTCCCCGTTATTTCCAACCGCCCAGCCTGCTGAAGCCGATTCCATTTTGATGTTATTCATCCAAAGGCCGGGAAAGCCAGATTCCGTCACCGCATTGTATTGATGTTCATCTTGAATCCACGCATTGCCATCCCATTTGGCGATTTTCCCACCGCCCGGGGCTGACAGCCATCCCAAATTTGATGAGACCATTGAACAGGATGGGAAATAATGGTTGGTGGCCCAACCACTGTTGAACTGTACCCATACGCTGGCGTTCCAACGTAAAAGATTAGCTTCTATTCCTCCTATCCAACCATCCTGGCCGCCGGTTCCCGGCACCATCGAAACACAGTATAAATCCTTGGGAGTGGGACTGTTCACCAGCACCCATTTGTTCCCGTCCCAATGGATTATGGTGCCGTTTTGACCTACCGCCCACCCATCCGAAGGGGAAACCATGGATATGTCATAAAGACTATTGGTGGTGGGACTATTCACTTTTATCCACCCCATATAGCCAAGTTGTTGCCTGGCGATCCTTTTTTGCTGCTCGGCAATTTTTTCCTGTTCCTCTGCTGATTTGATAAAGACCTTTACACAACCTTCCAAATCCCCAACAGAGCATTTGAGGATAGCCAAATCTTTTGATAATTCCTCCAACGTTCCCACATCCAGATTGGCAATCTTACCAACATCGATTAATGTCGTCAGAATGGCACTGGCGCAGGCATCACCCAAAATAATTCCAGTAAAAATCGAAGACACGCATACTGCCGAATTCCAACATATACAGCATTATTTTTGCCGCCTCAATATCCCAGGAGGATAGCTTTGAAATGGGATTTTGGTATGAGATCAGTTCGGAAGAGTTGGGTTTATAGGACATGATCTTGTTTAGAATATCTATATTTTAATTTACCCTGTCCCGATTCATGGCTTCCATCTGCATGGACGATGGTCAGGTCCACCGTGTCATTGTTATAGTTGGAATACAGGATGACTTCCTGTCCAACTACCGTACTTTCCGGTTTACCATCCTCACCCGCATGGATGACAATTGATTCTCCACCTGTAGAAGTCCAAATCACCCCGGTAAAGGTGGACGAGCCATTCTCTTGAACGGAGATTAATCTCTCCCCGCTGCGATGGATCAATATATAAGGATAGGTGGTATTTTGGGTATATCCGGCATAAAATTCATGCGCTGGTGCATTGGTTGCAGTTGGCGTTTCGGTGGGGTTGTTGATCTGGCCCAGCGTTGCTGGTGGCTGTTGCGTCGTTGGGATTGTTTGGAAACCACAAGCCAATATGGTCAATGAGACAATCATTATTGCACCAAAAACATTCGCACTTGCTTTATTCATGGCTTATCCTCCTGTCGTGACGATTTCACCGATCTTTTTCAAGAGCTTCTTCGACTTTGGCTGCAAATTGCTTCTGGATCAGGTAGACATCGGTGAATTCCAGGAATGCCCAGCGTCCGTAGGTGCCCAGGTGATTCACGCCAGGGACCCAGTAGGTTTCCATGGTGGCTTTCTTTTCCTTGGCGTCTTCGCCACGGTAGCCTTTGATCTCCACCACCAGGTTCAATGGATCGGCATGCCCATCCTCCACCTGGACGATGAAATCGGGAAAATACTTGCGTGTGATGGAACCGTACCGGTAAGGGCACTTCCAGCCCGAGCCCCTGGTTCTTGATATAGGCCCGCACGCGCAGATGCGATTCCACGGCCCGGCACAATTCAGCTTCCCAATCGCTGTCCAGCACCACCCAGTTGACATGGCACTTGCGCGAGTCGGTCTGCCAGCGGCTGGCCTTGGAGGTATAGAAGTTGACGTGCAGGCTGGAACCAGTCGGGTTGTACGGGTCCAGCACGGCCCGGATGGGCTGTTCGCCCTCGAAGCGGCGCGTGATGGCGGCATGGATGCGGGAACAGGCCATATCCGCCAGTTCCTGGTAGATCAACTGCGCCGGGTAGGTCCCGCCCTTGCAGACCAGGTAATTATCCAGCCACTGCTTGGTGATGCGCTTGAGCTGCCCGAACAAATGCAGTTCCGGTTCCCTGTCCGGGTCGCGGTAGTGCGTGTATAGCAGCCGCTGGGTAAGCCGGAACAAGAGCGTTGATTGGCGCACATCTTCGAGGTGCTTCAGGCTCAGGTCAACATCCTCGCCGATGATGCCGGCATTATTGGTGATGGAAGGCCCCACCAGGTCGGGGGTCAATACCAGGGTCGAATCCGGGTTGAAGCTGGCCTCCAGGCGTTCGTCCGGCAGTTCCACGCGGTAACCCTGCACCACGCGGGAACTGGATCTCGAGCGCATCCCGTTCCGGTCGCATGGCGTGTACGTGCACGCTCTCACGTGGCGTCTGCGGCTGCGAAATAACCGGCTTGGCGGTGAAGTCAAAGGGAATGCCCAGGATGTCAGCATATTCGACGTCGAACAATCCTTCCTCGTTCAGGTCATAGGATTGCCGCCGCAGGGCGCGTCCGACCACCTGCTCGCATAGCAACTGCGTGCCAAAGGCGCGAATACCCAGGATGTGGGTGACCGTGCTGGCATCCCAGCCCTCGGTCAGCATCGAGACCGAGACCACGCAGCGGATCGAGCCCCCCAGCCGGTCCACCTTGCCGACCGTGTTCATCACTTCCCGCAGCAGGTCCTGGTCCGTGATGTTATCCGCCTGGCGCTGGTCGCCGCTGCGCTGGAGGATCTCGCGCCGGAAGCGTTCAATTTCGGGCGCCGCCATCTGGCGAAAATTCGAGTCGAGTGCTTCGCCCAACTCCAACTGCTCGCTGTCGATCAGGAGCGTGTTAGGACGCGCCAGCGGGTTGCCATACTCATCGTAATTGCGGAATAACTCCAACCGGCCCTGTACCAGTTCCGATGTGCCATCATCGTTTTCCCGCTGGAACCCGGAAATGAAGTCATATACCAGCTTTGAGATGGAGGTGTTCTGGCAGACAATGATAAAGCAGGGCGGCGTTGTAATGCCCGCCTGCTGCCAGAGATTAAAAGTTTTTTCATAATGACCGTATAACGCATCCAGCGCCGTTTGCAGTTCCACCGGTAAGCTGAGCGGGTCTAGATCCTTGGATTTGCCGCGTCCCTTCCTAGGCATCTTGCTGCGCACGTGTTCCCAGATATTGCGGAACTTGGGCATATCCCCGCCCGGGATGTTATCCGCCACCGGCACACGCGGCAATTTGACAATCCCACATTCAATGGCATCCATCAGGGAAAAATCACTCATTGTCCAGGGGAAGATGGACCCTTCTTCGTAGCCCGATCCCTTCAGGAAGAAAGGAGTTGCCGAAAGATCGATCACCTTTTGCAAACCAAGTTTTTCACTGACGATTTCCAGGCCGTTGATCCATACACGCGCGGCCTCGTTATTTGCCTCGGCTTCGGCACGGTCCTCGCCGGTGAATTGTTCATCTTCCTCTTCAGGTTTTTCGCGGTAGCAATGATGCCCTTCGTCATTGATCGCCAGAATGTTTTTGATCCCCATCAGTATCGGCATCACCCGCTGCAGCATCTGTCCTTCGGTTTCCAGCGTATTCAACTCTTCGCCGCGTCCCTGTAACAAGGATCGTCCGCCCTTGGAGAGCGGGAGGCGTTCCCGCAACATGAAGGCGTGGTAATTGGTGATGACGATCTTGGCCTTGCCAAGTTCTGGCAGCATATCCGTTGGCACCAGCTCCCTGTCGGCATAATAACTGTCCGGGTCGTTGGGCTGCAGCACCCGCAGACGGTCGCGGATGGTGATGCCGGGGGTTACCACCAGGAAGCCGCGCGTGAACCTGTTGCTGGTGGGATAGCGCAAAGCATTGATGGTCTGCCAGGCGATGATCATCGCCATCACGGTCGTCTTCCCCGCGCCGGTCGCCATCTTCAGTGCAATACGGGAAAGATTGGGATTGGCCTCGTGGCTGGCGTTTTCCAGTCTTTCCAGGATCTCTTTCTCACTTTTTCCCCCTTTGGGCGCTACTTCTGTCAGCCAGATCAGCGTTTCCGCCGCCTCGATCTGGCAGAAGAAGGCCGGATAGCCGCGAAAGGATGCCGCCGCCAATGCTGCAACAGCCGGGCGGTTTCAGGCGTTACCTTCCAATCATTGGGATCCGGGATCATCCGCCACTTGTCCACGTAGCTTCTGATCAGGTTGATATTGCCGGTGATGTCATACTGCTGCTGGCTGGTAGAAAGGCCCATGCCCTCATCCAGCACCATTTCCATTTGGGTTCCGGCCTGATTACGGGTTTGCCGGCGCCTGCGTGGTTTCGGGATGGGGGTGATGAACTCCGCGCTGCGGCGGCGTTCGAGGATCTGCTGGGTGGGTTGGCCATCCTTATCGAGTTCCCAATGCCGTGCAGGGTATTCGTATGGGGAGTAAAGGATAGGATGACTGAAGAAAGGATTATCCATGTCGATATCCGCCAACACGATAGAGAAACTTTTGTTATATCAATGTTCCCCGCCTCAATGAGGCATGAACATAGTATACAACAAAATCCATAGCAGGTAGTGAGACTGTTTTGTACCGAATTTTTAACCATTAAAAAAATTCTTCCCCCTCCCTGCGCTTTCTTTTTCGCGTCCATTCGTGATGATTAGCGGATAAATTCTTTCGCCTCCCGCCTCCCGCCCTCTGCCCCCGCTCCGGAATGGGGAAAAAGTGTGTGACAGTGTTTCCGTGTCACGTGTTCCTGTGTCAGGTGTCCCCACGTCCCCGCGTCTCCGCGTCTCCGTGTCACCATCCCCCCTATCCCCTGCTCTTTGCCCTCATTTTCCTCTCAAGATGGGCCTGCCCACCAGGATCACCACGCCGGCCGCGATCAGAACAAACGCCTTGGCAAAGATCGTATCCACGGTAAAAAACACAACCACGAATCCGAGCAGCGCGATCCCCAGCAGGATCCGTTTGACCAGCAGGGTTTCGAGCCCGGGCCTGGCCCTGGTGGTGGGGATCACAATTTTAACAGGTGCGCTCGCGGGGACGGGCGGGGTGCTCACCACAGCAGGTGTAGAACCGGAGGCGGGACGGGTGTCCCAAATAGGTGGGAATTACCCCCACCTTTCCCATGTCCACGGCAGAAAGCGGAGCCGGGCCGTTGCCGGGCGGCTGGAACAGCTTTCCGCTGCCCCAATACTGCCTGGCATACCCTTGCGTTTGGGCACGATCCACATTGAACTTGAGGATGCATGCTTCGCACACCATCCAGGGGGTTTTCTGGCCGGCCAACGCGTTGGCGCACATTTCCCGCAGCATGGAATTCTGACGGAACTGGTCAAAGGAGGCGATGCCAAAAGCCTGGAATTCCCCTTTATGGGTTTCATAGTAATGCAGCCAATACATGGGCGAGCTGACCACCTGTTGGGTGGTGAGCAAATGGCCGTACGGGCTCATGACGCCGCCATTGCAGATATCGCAAACACCTTGCTGCCCGATCAATCCTACCATTTCTGCCTCCTCTCGTGAGCACGAAGCGTGCAAAACAAAACGCACGCCAGCCTCGAGCGGTGGACGTGCGTCATTGGGATGGAAATGCTGCGGTGAGCCAACCACCCGGTGGGATTTTGCAATTCGTCAGTTCAACCGTCACGTAAAATACGTGACCTACCGTCACGTAAAATACGTGACCTACTACTGATGACGCGGTCAGTATACCCAGCGCGGATATCCCTGTCAATGTCCGGAAACCATTCAACGCGAATTTTACGAATGATCGAATAATGCAAATGGACCACGGACGATGGACCATGGTTCATGGTTTTCATTTCCCCTTTCCTTCACTTTTCTTTGCTTAACCACTCCAGCTTGACTTCCCCCTCCAGGCCGGCCTGGAACTCCGAATCTCCCGTGACCAACCCCGCCTGGTGGAGGCTGGCCAGGGCGGCAGCAAAACAATCTCCATAGGCGATATTCCCTTTGACTTTGAAGACGGCTGCCTGGCGGGTCAACGGCCAATCTGCGTCCACGATATCAATATTCATCGCCCGGATCTCATTCACATAACGGTCCGCGGTTTCCGGGCTGGTGGCACGCGCGATGGAATACCAGACCTCCCCGAGATTTACCACGCTCATCAGCAATTTCAGGTCGCTTGCCTCCGCTTTTTGCAGCAAGCCGCGCACCAGGTCCGCGCCGGGTTCATCTTCAAAAAAAGCCATCAGTGCATAGGCATCCAGCACCCTGGTGGACATCATTCCCTCTCCTGATCTTCACGCCGCCCATCCACGAGGGCCTGGAGAGCTCCTTTCCCTTTCAGAGAACCCTGCAGGTTCCGCAGGTATTGTTCCGTGAGCGGTTTAAGGATGATCGAATCGCCGCCGTCGGTGACAATGATCTTGGTGCCTTTCTTGATCCCGTATTTTCTCCGCAGTGCGGCAGGGATGACGATCTGGCCTTTCACGGTTGTGTAAGTCTCCATATTGTTAGTATCCTTTCGTCAATGGGATAATACTACTGTCCTTAATGTAAGTCAATGGAGGATATGTAATACAATTTTTGGCAGTGTCACGTGTTATGGGAAACTGACCATTGACCACGGACGACCTGTCCCGTCTTCAGCGGGATCGACCATGGTGGATCGTCCAACGTCCATTGTCATCTTTTGCGGTCATTCGCGTGGATTGGTGGATTGCGTTCTTCCCCTCAAAATCGTATGCGGAGTCCGAAGTCTCCGACTTCGGCCAACGTCTGGAGACGTTGAGTCCGGGGGCGACCACAAGAGTAGGGGCGACCCATGGGTCGCCCCTACGAGGTCATTCTTCTTTCGGCGGGCCGGCCTCCCCATAATCCAGCACCTCGCGTACCCCGGTGCCCGAGGCGGGCGGGCCGACGATGCCTTTCTCTTCCATGCTGTCCACCAGGCGGGCGGCGCGGGTGTAGCCGATGCGCATGCGGCGCTGCAGCATCGAGACGGAGGCCCGGCCTTCGCGCCGGACGGTGTCGATGGCATCCTTCAACAGCGGGTCGCCCTGGGTGGCGGTGATGTCCTCGAACATGGGCACCTGCTTGCCCTCATAGTCTGGAGCCCTGCCCCCATAGCCTGGGGGCGAGAGCGGCGCTCCCGAGGGCAGGATATCCCCGGGCACTCCCGGGCCGCCGGCCGCGGCGTACGGGCTGGCAGCCCCGGCCTGCTGGCGCCAGTAGTCCACCAGGCGGGTGATCTCCACGTCCGAGACGAACACGCCCTGCAGGCGCACCGGGGCGGGCGCGTCCGGGGCCTGGAAGAGCATGTCGCCGCGTCCCAGCAGGCGTTCCGCCCCGGGCTGGTCCAGGATCACGCGGCTGTCGGTGTTGGAGGCTACGGCAAAGGCGATGCGGGCCGGGAAGTTGGCCTTGATCAAGCCGGTCACCACGTCCACGGAGGGGCGCTGGGTGGCCAGGATCATGTGGATGCCGGTGGCGCGCGCCAGCTGCGCCAGGCGGGTGATGGTGCGCTCGGTCTCGTCCGGGGCGATCATCATCAGGTCGGCCAGCTCGTCGATCACCACCAGCAGGTAGGGCAGTTTCCTGCCGCCCTGGGAAGCCTGGCGCTGGTTGAAATCGGCAATGTTGCGCGCCCCGATCGCGGCGAACTTGTGGTAGCGGTTATCCATCTCGCGCGTCATCCACTGCAAGGCGCCAATGACGCGCTCGATCTCGACCACCACCGGGGCCAGCAGGTGCGGGACGCCGTTGTAGCCGGTCAGCTCAACCCGCTTGGGGTCCACCAGGATCAGGCGCAGGTCGTCCGGGGTGTTGTTCAGCAACAGGCAGCTCAGGATGGCGTTGACGCACACCGACTTGCCCGAGCCGGTCGTCCCGGCGATGAGCAGGTGCGGCATGCTGTCCAGGTTGGCGGCCTTGGGGTGCCCGGCCACGTCCTTGCCGAGGGCGAAGCGCAGGGGCGACCTGGAGCGCGCGAAGATTTCGCTCTCCACCACTTCGCGCAGCGCCACCAGGGCCATCTCGTCGTTGGGCACTTCGATGCCCACGTAGCCATGTCCGGGGACCGGGGCCTGGATGCGGATGCGCGGGGCAGCCAGCGCCAGGGCCAGGTCGTCCGCCAGCGAAGCGATCTTTGCCACGCGCACGCGCATCTGCCCGCCGCGCGATTCGACGAAGAGCGGCTCCACGCCGAACATGGTAACCGTGGGTCCGCGGCTTGTCTCGATCACCTTTGCGGGCGCGCCGAAGGAGGCCAGCGTCTCCTCGATCAGGCGGGCCCTCTTCTCGACGAATTCATCGTCGATCACCGGGGCCTGGGGCGGCTCCAGGATCTCGCTCACCTTGGGCAGCACCCACAGGTGGGCGGGCGCCGCGCTGAGGTTGGTCCTGACGGTCACGCCGGTTGGCTGGGGCGGGGCGGGCGGGTTGAGCGGCTGCCGGATGGGGGTGAATTGGTCCGGCGGGGCTTCCGGTCTGGCTGACTGGCCGGCAGCCTGTTCCTTCCTGCGCTGAAGCCGGTTTTTGAAGCGGGCCGCCAGGGGACCGGTCCACTGGAACATCTCCTGCAGCGAGAGGTCGAGGGTCATCGCCAGGGCGATCAGCAGCCAGGCAACCACCAGGATGATCGTCCCGGCATTGCCCAGGGCGCTGACCAGTCCGCGCTGGAGCAGGGCGCCGATATAGCCCCCGCCGGTGCCAGCCTGGGCGCGCTGCAGGGCGTCCGACGCCGGGCCTGTGAGCCCGTGAAAGCTGACCAGCAAGCCCACGAAGAGCAGCAGCATGCCGACCATGCGTTCCAGCGAAAGCACCGGCAGGCGCTTCACGTTGCGGGCCACCAGCCAGAGACCCAGCACGATCAGCCCGACCGGCAGGATGTAGCCGCCCCAGCCGAAGACCTGTGCCAGCAGCCCCACCCAGGTTCCGCTCAGGGTGCTGCGCCTGGCGGAAAAGAGGCTGAGCATGGTCAACAGGCCCACCAATGCCATGACCAGGCCGAGGATGTCGATCCTGCGCTCGGGCGAGATGCTCTCCAGCAGCGACGGAGGCGGCGGTTGACTTTGCCGGGGGGTGGGACGGGCTGGCTGTTTGGAACGCGTGGAGGCCGGGCGTGAGGGCTGCGGGCTGCGGCTCAGGCCGCTGCGGCTGGCCGGACGTTTGGATTTCTTTTTGGTATTCGCGGGCGCTTTCGAGCGGGATTTCGGCATGTTGGCTACTTTTTCCTGATAATGCGCCAGGAATATATTCCCAGCCCGATCCCGACCAGCAGGAATGCCGCCCCGGCCAGGCCCAGCAGGGGCGAAGGACCTGTGACGGGAGCGACGGCTGGCCCGGTTGTCTCCCTGGCCTGTGCGCCAAAGTCCACATAGATCAGGTCACCGGGGATGACATCCACGCTGGTGGTCAGGTTGATCGTGGCGTTGTACCCCTCCGGCACGGCTGCGCTGACGCTGTATTTTCCCGGGGGGACGTTTGGAAAGCACATGCCCTGGTAGGCGGTCGCATCCGGGTTGATCACGCTCGTCAGGGTTTGGGAAAAATTCCCGTCCGGGCTGGTCAGGCTGATGGCTGCTCCGGCGATGGCGCCCTCGGTTTCCTGGCGCATGGCATCGCCGTTGACATCATTGTAAACGAGCACGCAGACCTGCCCGCTGCCGCCCACTTCCGGGGTGGGTGTGGGTGTCACTGGCGTCGCCGTGGCCTCCGGGTTGGGGGTCGGGGAGGGAATGGAAGGACCGCCGACGCCGATCATTAAATTCTGCCCTTCCCGCAGGGTGCAGTTCTCGTCCAGCAGGTTGGTCGTGCGGATGTATTCGACCGAAACGCCGTACAACAGCGAGATCTGGCTGCAGGTTTCACCGGCCTTGACGATATATATGATCCGTCCATCCGGGCCCGGGGTTGGGGACGGATAGGCCACCTGCAGCGCCGGGGAGGCCGCGGCTGGCACCTGTGACCAAAGCAGCACCACCCCGGCTAAAAAGAGGAAAATTGCAATGACAGGTTTGGTTTTCATTGCGAATCCAATCCCGGGATCTATTCTTTTCCTTCCGGGCGGGCAAAGATCATCCTGCCGGCCGCGGTCTGCAGGACCTTGGTCACGGTGACATGGATGATCTGGTTCAAGTAGCGGTTGCCGTTTTCCACCACCACCATGGTGCCGTCCTCCATGTAGCCGACGCCCTGGTTGACCTCCTTGCCCTCCTGGATCACGTTGACCTCCATGAGCTCGCCTGGCAGGACCACGGACTTGATCGCATTGGCAAGTTCGTTGATATTGAGAATGAGCACGCCCTGCAGCTCGGCGATGCGGTTCAAATTATAGTCATTGGTGAGGATGGGACATTTCATCTGGCGCGCCAGGATGACCAGTTTATCATCCACTTCGCGCACGCCGTCCACGTCGATGTCGCTGATGCGCACGACCACCGAGCTGGCCTTCTGCAGTTCAGCGAGCACCTCCATGCCGCGCCGGCCGCGTGCCCGGCGCAAGCTGTCCGGGAAATCCGCAATGTACTGCAGCTCGTTCAGGACAAAGCGCGGGATAAGCAGCGTGCCCGACAGGAAACCGGTCTTGGCGATATCGGCGATGCGCCCGTCAATGATGACACTGGTATCCAGCAGGATGGTGCGGCTCGCCTGCCCGCGGCCGGCCGGGGAGCCTTCGTCACGCCACGCGGGCAGGCCGCCCAGCAGGTCGACAATGTCAGCCTGGCGCATGACAAAGATGGCCACGCCAAAATAGCCGAAGAGCAGCATGCCCAGGAATGGCAGGATCTTTCCATAGGGGGACGGGAGCAGGGAGAGCGGAAAAGCCAGCAGGGCAGCGGTCAAGAGGCCGGCCAGCAGCCCGACCAGCCCGGAGAAGAGCGTCTCCGCAGACAGGTGGGCCAGTATGGCGCGGCAGGCGGCGGACCGGGCGCGTGGTCAGATAGGGGGTCACCAACAGGCCGAAGAGGGCGCCCACCAGGCCGGTGATGATCATAAAAATTATTTGCTGGCTGGGATTGTAGTAGGATGACAAACCCTTGCCTGCAAATGCCCCCAGGACGGAAAAGACAGCCATGCCAAGAATACGAAAAATAAGGTCAGCGCTCATTATAAATAACTCCTGATGAATAAATTGGATAATAAATGTGGTTATAATAGCACCCTTGGTAGTCGCCGTCAATCGAATAAAAAAATCGGGTGGAGGTATAATCCCCCCACCATTTCCATTACCGGTAGAAAGATATGGCTATAGACCGTTTCGGACGAAACATCCATTACCTGCGTATCAGCCTGACAGACCACTGCAACCTGCGCTGCGTGTATTGCATGGCGGAAGATATGACCTTCCGGCCCAATGCCGAAATGATGCAGGATGACGAGATCCTGCAGCTTGTGCGCCTGTTTGCAGACCTGGGCTTTGACAAGATCCGCCTGACGGGCGGGGAACCCAGCGTGCGGGCGAATATCGTCGATATCGTGCGGGGCATCGCCGGGATCGCGGGGATCCGCTCCCTGTCCATGACGACGAACGGCATCCTGCTCTCGAAACTGGCCGGACCCCTGGCTGCTGCCGGGCTGAAGCGCGTCAACGTCAGCCTCGACACGCTCGATCCGGCCGCGTACAAACGCATTACCCGATGGGGCGACCTGGAGCAGGCCTGGAAAGGCATCCTGGCCGCTGAACAGGCCGGGCTGACGCCGATCAAGCTCAATGCAGTGGTGGTGCGCGGCTATAACGAAGCCGGCACGCCGGATCTGGCGCGCCTGACCCTGGACCACCCCTGGCAGGTGCGATTCATCGAAATGATGCCTTTTGCAGGGGAGACCGATTTGCAGATGGGACAGCGGGTGACAGAGATGGAGATCCGCGAACGCATCGAACAGGCCCTCGGTCCGCTGGAGACAGCGAATGGCGGCGAAATGGATGGCGAAGCGCGTATCTTCCACCTTTCCGGAGCGCAAGGCGCAATCGGCTTCATTTCATCCGTGACGGTGCCATTTTGCACTTCCTGCACGCGGGCGCGCCTCACTCCAGATGGCATCCTGCGCACCTGCCTGCTGCGTGAACACGAAACAGATCTACTCACCCCCCTGCGGCGGGGCGCCTCGCCGAAGGAAATGCGGAAAATCGTCCTGGATGCACTCTGGGAAAAACCCTGGGGGCATGGGCTGGCCGCCGGTGAGATCCCGCTCAATCGCGGGATGAGCGAGATCGGAGGCTAGCAGATTCAAAGGAGGTTCGTATGAGCTGGGAGACAAAGATCAGCCGTACGGTGCGGGTCGTGAACAGCCAGGAAGCGGGCACGCTGGTCCGGCTGCTGGCGGCCATCACCGACGCCGGGGGGAATGTTGGGGGAATCGAATTATTGAATGAGACTTCCCTTCAAGTGGTGCGGGACATCACGGTGTATGCCGATGACGAGGTCAATCTGGAGCAGATCCTGGAGGCGATCCGCAATAATCGCGGCACGCGCCTGTTGGACGTGCGCGACGACATCCTGGCCATGCACTTGAAAGGGAAAATCGCCATTCACAGCCGCTATCCGATCGATTCCCTGGCAACCCTGAGGCGGGTTTACACGCCGGGTGTGGCTGAAGTCTGCCTGAAGATTGCCAGGGACCCGAAGCTGGCGCACATGTATACTTCCACCAGCCACCTGGTTGCCATCGTCACCGATGGGACGGCCGTGCTGGGGCTGGGCGACATCGGCCCCCTGGCCGGGATGCCGGTCATGGAAGGCAAGGCCATGCTGATGGAGTCGCTGGTGGGGCTTTCGGGTGTGCCGATCCTGCTGAATACCAAGGACCCGGACAAGATCATCGAAATTGTTACAGCCATCTCGCTTACCTTCGCCGCGATCCAGCTCGAAGACATCTCCGCCCCGCGCTGTTTCCGGATTGAAAAAGAGATCCAGGAAAACGTTGATATCCCGGTCCTGCACGATGACCAGCATGGGACGGCGGTAGTCACGACCGCCGCCCTGACGGTTGCCAGCCGCAAGACCGGCCGCGATTTGAGCAAGGCGGTCATTGGCCAGGTTGGCCTGGGCGCAGCCGGCAATGCCATCGCAAAAATGTTGATGCAGATCACCGGCAATCCCGTCCTGGGTACGGATCTCAACGAAGATGCGCTTGTTCGGCACGAGGCCAACGGCGGCAGGAGGGCCACTTTGAAGGAGATCATGTCCGACTGTGATATCGTGGTTGCCACGACGGGAGCCCCCGGCCTGATCAAGCCTGAAATGGTGCAGAAGGGACAGATCATCCTGGCCCTCTCCAACCCAAATCCCGAAATCGATCCTGAACTGGCGCTCCAACATGGCGCGGCTTTCGCAGCCGATGGCAGATCAGTCAATAATGTCCTGGGGTTTCCGGGAATTCTTCCGGGGGGCGGTGGATACCTGGACACCGCGTATCACGCACGAGATGCTGGTCGCTGCCGCCATGGCAATTGCCGATCAAACCCCCGAAGATCAACTGGTCCCCTACCCGCTGGATAAGAAACTCCACCAGGCGGTCGCGCGGGCTGTTGCCTCGAAAGCGATCGAACAGGGCCTGGCGCGCTCGGAATACGTCCCCTACCTGCACGATTAAAATGCGACGCACTTTGAGTGTGTGCGACCGAGCTAAACACACTCAAAGTGCGAACTTTCGCCACAACTTTGGGATGGAACCTACGACTTCTTTGCCACCAGTTCCTTTAAGACCGTCCCCAGGCGGGTAATCCCCTCCCGGATGGTATCCGGGTTGCAGTAAGAGAAGTTGAGCCGCATGGTGTTCTTGCCTCCGCCATTGGGGTGGAAGCTCTCGCCCGGCACAAAGGCCACCTTGCGCTGGATGGCGACCTTGAGCACCTCAGCCGCGTCCATGTCCTCCGGCAGGATGCCCCACAGGAACATGCCTCCCTGCGGGTGCGTCCAGTGCACTTCGGGTGGGAACATCTCTTCCATCATTTCCAGCATCACATCCCGGCGTTCCTTGTAGGTGGCGCGGATCAGCTTGACGTGCTCATCCAGGAAACCGTTCCTGCTGACCTCGTAAGCCACCATCTGGTTGAAGGCAGCCGTGCTCAGGTCGGCGGCCTGCTTGGCGTGTACCAGCTTGCGGATGACCTGCTCCGGGGCGATCACCCAGGCCAGGCGGATGCCGGGTGCCAGCAGCTTGGAGAACGTGCTGAGATAAATGACGTTGCCGGTATAGCAACCATCGTCGCCGCGGAACTCGCTGTCGAGCGAGACGACCGAGGGCAAGTGCTCGCCATCGAAGCGCAGCTGCCCGTAGGGGTCATCCTCCACGATCGGCACCCCGTACTGGTCCGCCAGCTCGACCAGGCGCTGGCGCCGGTCCATGCAGAGCGTGCTCCCCCCGGGGTTCTGGAAGTTTGGCAGGATATAGATGAATTTGGGCCCGATGCGCAGCGCCTTCTCCAGTTCATCCGTGATCATGCCGTTCTCGTCCGAGGGCACGGAGATGTACTGCGCCCCGTAGGCATTCCAGGCCTGCAAGGCGCCCAGATAGGTGGAAGATTGGTCACGATATGATCACCCTGGTTGATAAAGACCCGCCCGATGAAGTCGAGTGCCTGCTGGGAGCCGGAGGTGATCAGGATGTTTTCCGGCGTGACCGAGACAGCATACCGGGCAGTGCGTTCGGCAATCATCTCCCGCAGCGGCCGGTAGCCTTCGGTGGCGCTGTATTGCAGCGCCTGATGCCCCTGGTTTTCGAGTACATGGTTACAGGCGGCCTGGAATTCCTTGATCGGGAATACTTCCGGCGCCGGAAGCCCGCCCCCGAAGGAAATGATGTCCGGTTGCTCGGTCAGCTTGAGCAGTTCGCGGATGACGGAACTGCCCATCCGTTTTGTCCGATTTGCAAAGCGGTATTCCCAGGGTGTCTGCATGCTTTCTCCTTAGATTGGTAGATTAGGTATTCAAATAAAAAGCCTGGCAGGTACGATTGACCTGTCAGGCTCGCGCTGACGTATCATTGCCAGGCAGAATGAATAGGTTCAAAATCCAGAGCATGGCAGTGTTATCTTACCTCAATTTATGTTGTAGGACAACCCGCAAATGGCCCACTCTGGGCATGACACCTGTCAGGTTTGTATTTATGCTACAATGCCCTGCAGACCACAAAAAAATCCAATCAACTTTGCGAAGGTTTGGCAATATCCGGGCATTACTTTTCAGCGAAATCCTGACCAGGTCCCAAATTATGCTGGAAAACCAACCTTCGCAAGGCTGGAGTGAGTAATTACATGCCCTGCAGAGGACGCAAATGAAACGATTCTGGATCCTGAGCCTGGCCGGTATTTTCCTGCTGGCCTCCTGTGGCACCGCCGCCACAGGCCAATCCCCACCCGCAGGCACTGCCGCGCCTTTCCCCGGGCGGGTTAAGACCACAACCATCCGTTCCCAGGGCCTGGAGATCGCCGTGATGGTCGCCTCGCCGCAGGTACCCCGGTATGCGGAAGGCGCAGGGGTGGTGGTGGTGGCCTCGCCGATTTTTTCCGAAGCGGACGGCTTTCAAACTGATCCCGATCTCACCTCGCTCGGGCTGATCCAGGTCAGCTACTTGTGGCCCGGGGAAACTGACGCCCGGACCAAGGCCAGGAGCAGCGGCACATTTGATTATGGCGGTGAACAATCCGTCAGGATCCTGCAGGATGTGATCCGTTTTGCCGGAAACCGCCAGGCTGATGCAAATGGTCGTTACATTGTCTCCATGACCTCCGTGCCGCCGCTGGTTGGAGAAGTGGGCGTGTATGCCTTTTCGGATGCCGGTATCACTGCCATCCGGGCGTTCTCGCTGTATGGCGCCCAGCTGCAGGGCCTGGGATATTTCGTCGGCCGCGAAATCCCCACGGTGGATACCATTGCTTGCATGGAACTCGGCCATTATGACGGTGCCGGCCGGCCGGTCTATAATCCTTTTTATGTTTATCCATCCAGTTACAGCAGCACGGCCTTGACCCTGAACTATACCAACTTGCGCTGGGACCCGGTCCATGTTGGCAGTACCTCGGGGACTGCCGGAAGTCCCTACCTGGACCTGGATGGCAACGGCAGTCTGGGGTCAAGCGACTTTGTCTTCGATGGGCAAATACCGGTCATGTTTGGAAAACGGTATTATTCCACCGCCCTGACGAATGCTCTCCTGTCCAATGGTGCGCTCTCCCTGGATACCTGGCCGGCTGACCTGGCTACGCCGCAAGAGGCCACCCAGGCCTGGCAGGTCCGCCAGACCCCGGGGCTTTTCGCTGCCATGCAAAACGACGAGATTGTTCAAAACATGAAAGTGATGTTGGTGTTCGCGCAAGATGAGCATGCCCAGGTGGCACAGGACAAGCCGCATATCCACCAGCTTTACCAGGGGTTCCGCATCGAAGCCAGGCTATGGGTGCGCTTGAATCCCGACCGCAGCTACGTGGAGCAGTTGTTCCAGAACAGCGGGATGGGCTCCCTGGGGGATGCCATCCTGACGCCCACTCCGGGCGCCATGCTGGATTTCCCGGATAACCCGGCGAATACCCAGCCCACCGATTGGGCCCAGATCGGAACCTATGCTTATCCGGGCCAGGGGCCGGCCGGACGCCTTGTCCCGCTGGCAGCCGTGGCCGAGATGGCCGACCGCGCCCACGACGGTTATTGGAATGAGAACCTGGGACAGGCGCTCTACACCAATCCCGCTGCAACCCCCCAGCCGTAAAATACTTTAAACACAACGGACACTACGGACACGAAGGTTTCTCAATAATAAAAAAGGATATATTCCCTTTTTCTTCCGTCGTGTACTTCGTGACCTTCGTGTTTAGATTCTTTTCCCCCAGCCAAACTCCTCGAACGGCACACCCGCCTGGAAATTCCCGATCGCCCGCCGGATGTAAGGGATCGTATTCTCCGGCAGATCGTCGATATCCACGCCAGCGGATTTCGTCGCATTTCTCCGGCTCGGCGTTGACCGGTTCGCCGTTCCAGCTCTGCACGTGCACAAAAAAATCCACCCGCTCGTCGCCTTCGGAACGATGGAACACCCCGGCAAAGCGGACCTCTGCCGGGTCGACCCGCACCCCGATCTCTTCCTGCGCCTCGCGCACTGCCGCCAGGCGGACTGGCTCGTTTCCGTCCAGGTGCCCGGCCGGGACGCTGTAATGCCCGTCCATGTAGCCGGTCTGGTAACGGCGCATGAGCAGGATCTTGTTTCCGCGCAGGAAGAACATGTGGACGGTGACCGGGAACTTGGCGTGCATTAAGGGTTTCCTTTCCTGCCTATCTTATCCTTACCCGCTGAATTGCGCAACACCGCCGGGGAAACCCTGGCGGCTGGATCGTCCCGAAGGTTTTATCGAATGGCCATCCTCTGTTGCACAAACCTTCGGGACGTTCTTCTTGCGGAGGTTGTTCGGCCGCGCGCGTCCCCTACAGAGGGAGCATTCTTGCCTATCTCATTTCATAAGCACAAAAACCGGATTTGTTGTATACTTTTCATGCGTGGGTAAAAGGAGTGGTCAGGTTGCGCCGGATTTCCGAAGAACGCACCCGCAAGGAAATGATCGATCCCCAGCTCGAAAAGGCGGGCTGGTATCTGCGCGACCACGCCAAAGTCAAGATCGAAATCCCGGTGGATGGTTATGACGCCGAGCCCTGGAACGGCGTGACCGATTACTGCCTGTATCGCGAGAACGGGGAAGTGCTGGCAGTGGTGGAAGCCAAGAAGACTTCCATCGATGTGCGCCTGGCAGAAGCCCAGCTTGAATATTACGTCAAAGAGATCGAGAAACACCAATCCCTCCGCCCGTTTGGATTTTTAGCCAACGGGTATGACATCTATTTCGTGGAAACAGGCCTTTCGTCAAAACGCTTGGTGAATGGCTTCTTTACCCGTGAAGACCTGGAAAACCTGCTCTTCATCCGCCAGAATGGACTCAAGCTTGGTGACACGTCCATCAGCCCATCCATCGTCGACCGCGCCTATCAGCACGAAGCCATCCGGCGGGTGAGCGAAGCCTTTGAAAAGGGCAGGCGCAAGGCTCTGCTCGTCATGGCCACCGGGACCGGCAAGACCCGCGCCATCATGGCCCTGATCGATGTGTTCATGCGCGCCAACCAGGCCCGCCGCATCTTGTTTGTCGCCGACCGCGACGCCCTGGTGGAGCAGGCCAAATCGGATGGCTTCGAGGAGTTCCTGCCGGACGAACCCTGCACGCGCCTGTACAGTTGGGATGTGGATAAAACCAAGCGCCTCTATGCCGTGACATTGCAGACGCTCAGCAATATCTTCGAGCAGTTCTCGCCCGCCTTCTTCGACTTGATCATCTTTGACGAAGTCCATCGCTCGATCTTCAACCGCTACAGTGAAATCCTGCAATATTTCGACGGCCGCATGATCGGCCTGACCGCCACGCCTGCCAGTTACATCGACCGGGATACCTTCGAAGCCTTTGACTGTCATGACGATAAGCCCACTTACCTTTATACCTACGAACAGGCTGTCAAAGAGAAATACCTGGTGGACTACAACCTGTATGCCGCCCAGACGAGGTTCCAAAGGGAGGGCCTGCATGCCGCCAACCTGACCGAAGAAGAGCGCAACCTGCTTATCCAGCACGGACTTGACCCGGACGAGATCAATTACGAGGGCACGGAACTCGAAGAGAAAGTGACCGTCACCGATATGCTGCGCCGCCAGTGGCAGGAGATCATGGACGTAGTCTACAAGGATGCTTCGGGACAGTATCCCGGCAAGACCATCGTCTTTGCCATGACGCAGAAACATGCCCTGCGCCTGGAGGAAGCCTTCAACCAGGTCTTCCCGCAGTTCCCCGGCATGGCGCGTGTCATCACCTACAAATCCAATTACCGCAGCACAACTCTCAAGGCTTTCAAGAAAACCGCCCAGCCGCGCATCGCCATCTCGGTGGATATGCTCGATACCGGCGTGGATATCCCGGAAGTGACCAACCTGGTCTTCATGAAGCCGGTGCAGTCACCCATCAAGCTGCAGCAGATGATTGGGCGCGGCACGCGTTCCCAGGCCGCCTGCCGGATGCTGGATTTATTGCCGGATTTCGAGAAGAAGGAATTCCTCATCATCGATTTCTGGGACAACAATTTCAGCCGGGACGCCAAAGAAGCGCCCGATAACACCACGCCCGTGATGGTGCGGGTCTTCAACACGCGCTTGAACTTGCTGGAGACCTACCTGGATGACCAGCACAACCCCGATTGCCAGGGTGTGATCCGGGACTTGCGCCTCATGATCGCCCGCATCCCTACTGAATCGCTTTTGGTGAAACGTGCCATGCCGGAGATTGAAGAGGTCTGGCAGGAAACCTTCTGGAATTATCTCCTGCCGAGCGGCCTCAAGAAACTACGCGAGAAGGTCAGCCCGCACCTGCGTTACGCCGCCGATGTAGATGTTGCCGCCGAGACATTCATTAGTAAAATGGAGCGCCTGAAGCTGGCCCACCGTACCGGCAAGAACGTGAGCGACATTACGCAATCCATCGCCGAAGATGCCATGCGACTCTCCGAGAACATTCTCGACCACCGTCAGGTCGACCTGCGTCGTAAGTGCATTCCACCAACCCTTGAAACTTCAAGTTTCGACGAACTGAACGAAATCCGTGATGGCCTTGCGGGCGAGATGAAGAACAAATCCAGCCGCGAAGACCCGCTGGTGATCGACTACCTGCGTGATTTCATTGCCGTGCGCGGCTACATTATGTTGACACGGCGCGGCGAGCAGATGTACGTGGAGGAATATCGCCGGCTGGTGGAGCAGCGCATCCTGGAGCTGGTAGCCACGCACCCCACCGTGCAGGCCATCCAACGCAACGAGAGTGTGAGTGATGAGCAACTGCTCGATCTCGAGCGTACCCTTCACCGGGAACTCGGCGAAGGCGACCTGGAAGTCTCACCCGAGAACATCCGCAAAGCCTTCGGCGGGCTCAAGGTGGATAGTTTCCTGGCTTTTGCCCGCCAGGTGCTGGAACTGGACTCCCTGCCCGATTACCAGGAGGTGGTGCAGAGGCAGTTTGAAGGCTACATTACCCGGCACCAATACAACGCCGACCAGATCCGCTTTTTGCGTGCCGTACAGAGTGTATTCTTGGAAAAGCGAAAGTTGGAAACAGCGGATTTATACGAGCCGCCGCTGACAAATTTTGGAGCGGATGCGGTCGATAGGTGGTTTAGCGAAAAAGATGTGGATGAGATCGTTGCATTTACAAACCGTCTTATAATTTAAGAAAAAATCATAAACTTATTCTCCTAAGAATAGTGAAAGAAGGGAATCACATATGGCTACTTGGGAACATAGAACTGTAAAAGAAGTTGTTCAAAGCATAGATGATGATCAAATAGTTCTCCCTGTGATCCAGAGAAACCTGGTTTGGGATGAAGAAAAGATTGAATTGCTTTTTGATTCGCTCCTTAAGGGAAACTCCTTTGGCGGAATTATGGCATTGGAGGATGAAAAAGGAAACCAACCACTTTTTGCTTACCGCCAATTTTCTAGGGATGGGGAATTGCTTGCCTCAGAATTAAAAGAGCGTTTGGATAAAACTATTTTATTGATTATTGACGGTCAACAAAGACTTCAGGCATTTTTTATGGGGCTGAAAGGCAGTCTCAAGGGCAAGAAACTCTATTTCAATCTCTTGAGTGAACAAGATTATGATTTCAAGTTTGCGTTTCAGGAAGTTGAGTTGCCAAAGAATAAAAGTTTATTGGGTGAAGACGAAAAAGAAAAGCTATGGTATCCATTAAGAGAACTCTACTCACGACTTGCTAAAGTAAATGATGATCTTCAGGTCGCTCAAGAAATCATTGCCCATTTTCAAATAGAAAACGAAAAACAAAAATCCTTAATCCAGAACAATATTGCCCGCTTCGACAAGTCGGTTTTTGTATACGATACTGTCGGCATTTCTCAGGTGACGGTGAATAAGAGCAAAATAGAAGAGGAACGGATGCGGATGGTGGAACTCTTCCGCCGGTTGAATAGTGGAGGTACGGTTTTATCAGCATTGGATTTGGTAGCATCTAGGTTGAAAGGGTTTGATTATCGGCTTGAAAGTTTTCTCAGGACTGAAATAACCCAATTCTATGATATTGGATTTCATCAAGACGAAGTCATCAAATTGTTGTTTCTCTTACGAAACGATTATCACAAGGAAGTGACAGATATTAAAAAAGAAGATGCAGAATATGCAATTGCCAATAAAGAAAGAATTATTAAAACTCTACAGATCCTTCAACAATTGCTCAAAGATGCAAATCTTTACGAATATTATAGCGATGGGGGAAAATCAGTTATCCCACTTTATATTGTGGCTTATCATATTTTTCACAAGAACGGTAATCTTAATAATTTGTATGTCAACTATGATACCAATAACCCTGACTTTACCAATATCAAAGCATGGCTTTATTTATCTATTCTCAATGGTGTGTTTAGTCGAGGGTGTGGTTGGATTCCTTACCGCACAGGTATCCGACGGATCTTGGAAATTACAAAACAGTACAAAAATACTTTTTTCCCAGCCGGGGAATTATATAGGCTGTATGAAACATATCCTCTGGTCTTTAGTATAAAAATATCTGATGACCATATTTCTAGTTGGGATAGGGGCTTTGCCTTTTACTTAATGTATGGATGCAAATCGATGTTGGGGCGAGATATTGATCACATTCAGCCACGCTCCTTGTTGGAGAAAAAAGGAGTTTCACCTGAAAAGATTCATTCCATCGCTAATTTCCAATTATTGGATATTGGCACAAATCGTGATGAAAAGCGTGCCAAAGAATTGAGCGAGTGGATCAAAGCCTGGGGCGAAAATGAAAGGACATCATATTTGCGAATTCATTTAATACCCCCCAATCCACAATATTGGAAGCTAGGTCAATTTGACGAATTATTAAGAGTGCGAATGGCATCTATAATCCAGAGAATCAAATCCATGATTCCATCAAATGTGGTTGAATCCAAACCAACATCTGGGCTCATCCCCCCTCCAAACAAGAACGATGGCAACACTCATATCAGCAAAGAATATAATAAATCAGATCTTTGGGAAAAAATACCTGCTGAATATAAGGACCATCCTATTTTGAAAGTTGAAACCACGCTATATAGCATTTTTAGTAAGAAAACAGGTTGTGGAAAAATATGGTCAGGACGGTATCGTAATGAATTGGCTTCTGCTCAGCTCTTTACGATTTCCGACCTTGCGTTATTAGTCATGACAAAGAGATTGAAGTTCTTATGCAAGAGCAAATTTGGGCCTTGCTATATCTTTGGGGATGGAATACCTTATTTACAGACCAGAGAATTTGGCGGGTGGGCTTGGAGGTTGTTCTTAGGGAATTGCAAAACAAGGGCTTGAATTGGAAAAAGTTTGTTATAGAGTAAAAAAGGATAACCCATGCTCACCGACCCCAAACTCCGCTCCCAAGTCAACTCCCTCTGGGATAAATTCTGGACTGGCGGCCTCGCCAATCCTCTGGATGCCATAGAGCAGTTCTCGTATCTGCTCTTCCTCAAGCAGCTTGAGGACCGTGAGAACGCCGCCGAACGCCAGGCTAAACGGCGTGGCACAGCCTACCAATCTAAGCTCCCCAAGGAAATGCGCTGGAGCTACTGGAACTCAATTGCCGGCTGAAGCCCCTTAGCCCATCTCAAGAAGGAAGTCTTCCCCAACATCGTCAACCTGGCGGCGGAGCAGAGCTCGTTCGCCCAGTACATGCGCAACGCCGAGTGCAAGATCAGCAAGCCCTCCCTGTTGATCGAGGCCTGCAAGCTGATCGACCAGATGGACATATCCGGCCAGAACCAGGACGTCCAGGGTGATATCTTCGAGTACATGCTCAACCATCTGAACATTTCCGGGCGCAACGGCCAGTTCCGCACACCCCGTCACATCATCCGCATGATGGTGCAGATGACTTCTCCCCAGCCGCACGAGCGCATCGGCGACCTGGCCGCCGGCACGGGCGGATTCCTGGTCAATGCCTACCAGTACATGCTCGAGTTGCATACCTCCTCCGGGATCCTGGAATACGATGAGACCGGTTTCCCGCACCACCTGATCGGCGATCAAATTGACCAAGGAAGAGGCCCAGTCGCTTCAGTCCCCCAAGGCTTTGCGCGGTTTCGACAACGACTTCGGCATGACCATGCTGCGCATCGGCTCGATGAACCTGATGCTGCACGGGCTCGCCTCGCCCCAGTTCTTTTACATGGACACGCTCTCGAAGGATTTCGAGCAGTCCAAAGATTACGACCTGATCCTGATGAACCCGCCCTTCAAGGGCGCGGTCGATAAAAACGATGTTAATCCGACCCTGCCTGACAACACCACCAAGAGCGAGCTGCTCTTCCTGCACCTGGTCTTGCGCGCCTTGGATATGGGTGCGGCCGCGCGCCGTCATCGTGCCGGATGGAGTGCTCTTTGGCTCCAGCCGGGCGCACGTCGAGACCCGTAAAAAGATCATCGAGGAGAATTGCCTGGATGGCGTCATCTCGATGCCCTCCGGCGTCTTCAAACCCTATGCCGGCGTCAGCACCGCCATCCTGTTCCTGACGCGTGGCGGGCGCACCGGGCGCATCTGGTTCTACGACATGGCCCACGATGGTTTCTCGCTGGACGATAAACGCACGCCCGTGGCGGAGAACGACATCCCGGATTTGGTAGATTGTTGGAAGAAAATGGATGATAAGGAGTTCATAGAGAGCAGAGAGAGAGGAGAATTGTGGAGTTGCACAAGCAATTGACCCCGTTGAAGGAGGAACGGTTAAAACTTCATGCAAATATCAATCGTCTCACCTTCGAACATGCCATTGATTCTTCTGCCGACGGCAAGGCCGCTTCTGATTTATCTGCCTGCAAACAACTTCTCTCAACTCTCGATTTTTCAAATCTTTGCCTCAATCCGAACATGAACGTCACGCGCCAGTTCTGGGTAACAAAGGAGCAGGTGAAAGCCAACAAGTACGATCTGTCTGTCAGCCGATACCGCCGAGCCGATGGCGA